>JBMOOG010000020.1:0-64928 GCA_049324535.1 Pseudomonadota bacterium
CGCTTGCGCCGGCGCCGGCGCTTCTTCTTCTTCGGGCCCTCGCCCTCGGGCGCGGTCACGGCCTCTTCGGCCTCCTCGACCTCGTCCTCGTCCGGCAGGTCCTCGTCGATGTCGGCCATCAGCGAGGCGTTGGCCGACACCACGGCCGTCGTCGGCTCGGGGACGATCCGCGTCGCGGTCTTGAACTTGTCGATCACGTAGTCGGGGCTGATGAGCGACGGATCCGCCTCGATCCGCACCGACAGGCCGAAGCGCGCCTCGATCTGGCCGATGTGCTCGCGCTTCTGGTTCATCAGGAAGTTGACCACGGCGACCGGCGCGCGCAGCAGCACCTCGCGCGACCGTTTCCGGGTGCCCTCCTCCTCGAGCTGGCGCAGGATCTGGAGCGCCAGGCTGTCGTCCGACCGGATGATGCCGGTGCCGTGGCAGTGCGAGCAGGGTTGGGTCGTCGATTCCAGCATGCCCGGGCGCAGCCGCTGCCGGCTCATCTCCAGAAGGCCGAAGCCCGAGATCCGGCCGACCTGGATGCGGGCGCGGTCGGTCTTGAGCTTTTCCTTGAGGCGCTTCTCGACCGCGGCGTTGTTCTTGCGCTCTTCCATGTCGATGAAGTCGATGACGATCAGCCCCGCAAGGTCGCGCAGGCGGAGCTGGCGCGCGATCTCCTCGGCGGCCTCGAGGTTGGTCTTGAGCGCCGTCTCCTCGATCGAGCCTTCCTTGGTGGCGCGCCCCGAGTTCACGTCGATGGCGACCAGCGCCTCGGTCACGCCGATGACGATGTAGCCGCCCGACTTCAGCTGCACGACCGGATTGAACATGCCCGCCAGATAGGTCTCGACCTGATAGCGCGCGAAGAGCGGCAGCGGCTCGTTGTAGAGCTTCACGTTCTTCGCGTGGGACGGCATGATCATCTTCATGAAGTCCTTGGCCGCGCGATAGCCCTTCTCGCCCTCGACCAGAACCTCGTCGATGTCCTTGTTGTAGAGATCGCGGATCGACCGCTTGATGAGGTCGCCCTCCTCGTAGATCGGAGCCGGCGCGATCGAGCGCAGCGTCAGGTCGCGGATCTGCTCCCAGAGCCGCATGAGGTATTCGTAGTCGCGCTTGATCTCGGTCTTCGTGCGCTGGCTGCCGGCGGTGCGGATGATCAGGCCGGCCCCTTCGGGCACCTCCATCTCGCCGGCGATCTCCTTGAGCTTCTTGCGATCGACGGCGTTGGTGATCTTGCGGCTGATCCCGCCCCCGCGCGCGGTGTTCGGCATCAGCACGCAGTAGCGCCCCGCGAGCGACAGATAGGTGGTGAGCGCCGCACCCTTGTTGCCGCGCTCTTCCTTGACCACCTGCACCAGCATGATCTGGCGGACCTTGACGACCTCCTGGATCTTGTAGCGGCGCGGCCGGGGCTTGCGCGGCTGGCGGATCTCTTCGGCGACGTCCTCTTCGGCGATCGATTCGATGTCGTCGTCGGTCTCGCTGGCGTGATCGGCCGCCACATAGGGCTCGTCGCTGCGCTCGCCGGCCGGGCTGTCACCCGAGGGCGCCGCCGCGGCCTCCGCGGCCGCCTCGGCGGACTCGGCCTCGGCCTCGAGGTCCACGACGGCCATGCCGGGGATCGCGTCGCTTGCGCTGACGGCGGCGCCGTCCTGCGACGCCTCGGCCCGGGGCGCGGGACGGCGGCGGCGCGGTCCGCGCGCTTCCTCGGCTTCCATCGCCTCGGCGTAGGCGCGTTCCTCGGCCAGAAGCGCCTGACGGTCCGCGACCGGGATCTGGTAGTAATCGGGGTGGATCTCGGCGAAGGCGAGGAACCCGTGACGGTTTCCGCCATAGTCCACGAAGGCCGCCTGAAGCGACGGCTCGACCCGCGTGACCTTCGCTAGATAGATGTTGCCCTGAAGCTGGCGCTTGTTGACGGTCTCGAAGTCGAATTCCTCGACCTTGTTTCCGTCCACCACCACCACGCGGGTCTCTTCCGCGTGGGTGGCGTCGATGAGCATCTTCTTTGCCATGTAACTCTTTCGGATGCCCCGCGCCGCTCCGGCCCGGGCGGGCGGGAGCGGCGGAGGTCATGCTGTGCTGGGGCAATGGGCGGGCAACGCGTCGCGGACACCCCGGCACCTGGCCGGAGAGTCCGTTGCTGGCAGTCGCTTTGCCTCATCGCGGTTCGGTCCAAGACGCCTTCCGGCGCCCGTTTTCTGGCCCTTGTCCCTGTGGACGGTCGGGCGAATTGACGGCCCGGAGGCCGGTATTCAGCGCTGTGACACCGACACACCCCTCAAGGGGCGCCCTGCGTGAAACAGCAGCGAAACTGGTGGGCGCGGGTCGCGCAAGGCGCAGGCCCCGACCGCCGGCGCCGACATTAGCGGGGAACCGTTGCAAAAGACAATGCCGATTTTGGCGGCCGCGCCCCGGGCGACCGCGCCGGCCCGGCCGGGGGGACGGGTTCAGAGGTAGTCCGACCGCTGCAACCCGTATTTCGCCATCTTCTCGTTCAGCGTGCGCCGCGGCAGGCAGAGCTCGTCCATGACCTGCGCGATCGAGCCCTTGTGCCGGCGCATGGAGTTGTCGATCAGCATCTTCTCGAAGCTTTCGACATACTCCTTGAGCGGCTTGCCCTCGGTGGTGATCGCGGGCCCGGTCTCCTCGTTGTCGGCCATCAGCAGCGACGCGATCGACCCCGATCCGCGCCGGTTCTGCAACACGGCGCGTTCGGCCACGTTGATGAGCTGGCGCACGTTGCCGGGCCAGGGCGCCTGCAAGAGCTGCGCCGCCTCCTGCGCCGTGACCTGCGGCGCGTCGCAGCCGTATTCCTCGGCGAACTGTTCGGACACGCGGGTGAAGAGTGTCAGGATGTCCTCGCCGCGCGCGCGCAGCGGCGGCAGCGTGATCTTGAGCGCGGCGAGACGGAAGAAGAGATCCGGGCGCAGCGCGTCCTCGAGCGTGCGCCCCTCGCCATGCGTGTTGCAGATCGCGATGATCCGGGTCTCGGGCGGCGTTCCCTGGTCGTTGATGAAGGTGAGAAGCCGCGCCTGCATCGGCTGGCTCAGCGCCTCGATGTCCTCGAGCACCAGTGTTCCGCCGCGCGCCTCCTCGACCAGCGGGATCTGTCCGCCCTCGTCCATCGGGCCGAAGAGGCGCCGCGCCAGCTGATCCTCGGAAAAGGCCGCGCAGCTGACGACCACGAATTTCCGGCCCGCCCGGGGACCGACCGCGTGGAGCGCATGGGCGACCAGCGTCTTGCCCGTCCCGGTCTCGCCGTCGATCAGCACATGGCCGTCGGCCTGCCCCAGATCGAGGATGTCCTCGCGCAGGCGCTCCATCGCCGGCGAGGCGCCGATGAGCTTCTTCATGATGCCCGAGCCGTCGCTCAGCTCCTTGCGCAGGGCGCGGTTGTCGAGCGTCATCCGCCGCGCCTGGCTGGCGCGCTTGGCCAGTTCGGTCATCCGGTCGGGGTTGAACGGCTTTTCGAGAAAGTCGTAGGCGCCGATGCGCATGGCCTCGACCGCCATCGGCACGTCGCCGTGGCCGGTGATCATGATCACCGGCAGGCCGCTGTCCACGCTCATCAGCCGGCGCAGGAAGGCCATGCCGTCCATGCCGGGCATCTTGATGTCGCTGACGACGACGCCGGGCCAGTCGGCCCCGATCGCCTTCAGCGCCTCTTCGGCGCTGGCGTAGGTCTCGGTGTCGAAGCCCGACAGCGCCAGCCACTGGCTGACCGACTGCCGCATGTCCTGCTCGTCATCGACGATCGCCACTTTCATCGCACGCGCCATATCGACGTCACTCCCTTGTCTGGTCCCGCCCCTGCACCGTCATTCGGCGGCCTGCGGCTTTCCGACGGCCAGCGGCAACTGCACCTCGAACACCGCCCCGCCCCCCGGCGCGTTGCGCGCCGTCAGGCGCCCGCCGAGATCCTTCACGATGCCCGACGAGATCGCCAGTCCGAGGCCGACTCCCTCGCCGGGCTTCTTGGTGGTGTAGAACGGTTCGAACAGGTTTTCGAGATCGGCGATCCCGTGACCGTTGTCGCGCACGCTCAGCACCGCGCTTTCCCCCATGGTCAGCAGGATGTCGATCTGCGGATCGGCCGATCCCTTGGTCGCATCCAGCGCGTTGCGCAGCAGGTTGATGATCACCTGCTCCAGCCGGACGCGATCGGCCATCACCATGACCGGCCCGCGCGGCAGGGTCCGGGTGATCCTGACCGTCCGCGTGCGCAGCTGCGGCTCCATCATCGACAGCGCCGAGGACAGGCAGGTGCGGAAGTCCACCGGCTCCATGGCGTCGCCGCCCTTGCGCGCGTAGGACTTGAGCTGCCGGGTGATCGCGCCCATCCGCTCGATCAGGTCGTCGATCCGCTGGAAGGACGCGATGGCCTCCTCGGGCCGCTTGCGCTGCAAAAGCAGCCGCGCCCCCGCGAGATAGGTCTTCATCGCGGCCAGCGGCTGGTTCAGCTCATGGCTGACCGCCGCGGACATCTCGCCCAGCGCGGCCAGCTTGGAGGACTGGGCCAGCGTCTGTTCGGCGCTGGCGAGGTCCTTCTGGGCGCGCTCGCGCTCGGCGATCTCGCGCGAGAGGCGCGCGTTCAGCGCGCGCAGCTCGGCCGACTCGCGCCGGAAGACCGCCGACTGACGGCGTGCGCGCCGCGACAGCAGGTAGAAGGCGGTCGCCAGGATCATGGCAAAGACCATGATCTCGAGCGCCAGCACCGCGTTCACCCGCTCGCGCACCGAATCGTAGGTCGAGAAGCTGACGATCCGCCAGCCCCGGAACGGCACCCGCGCCTCGGTCCGCATCACCGCGACGCCGCGCAGGTAGGCGTCCGGCGGCCGGTTGGTCAGATCGGCCGTCGCCTGAAGCGCGCGCGTCAGCACCGAGGGCGCCGAGCGCACCGCCAGCGCCTCGTCGAGGGTCAGTCCCCGCCAGCGCGGCTCGGAGGTCAGGATGATGGTGCCGGTGCTGTCGAGAACCGCCACCGCATCCGAGATCCCCGACCAGCCCCGTTCGAACTTGGTGAGCTCGGCCGCCACCACCACGACGCCCAGAACCTTGTTCTCGCCGATGACCGCGCGTGAATAGATGAACTGGAACCCGCCCGCATCGGCCTTCCAGACCGTGAAGACGGTGTCCTTGGACCGCTGGGCATCGACGAAATAGGCCGCGTTCGCGTGGCTGGTCCCGATCAGGTTGCGGTTCGTCGCCGCCACCGTCCGCCCCTGCAGGTCGAGAAGCTGGATCGAGGCGGCGCCGATCTCCTCCTGCGCGCCGATCAGCCGCTGCGAGGTGGTGGAGTAGTTCGCGCTCTTCAGGGCCTCGATCAGCGCCGGGTCGCGCGCCAGCAGAAGCGGCACCACCGAGGTGCGCTTCAGCTCGCTCATGATGTTTCCGGAGTAGAGCGCGAGGCGCAGTTCGGCCCGCGACCGCGTGGTTTCGGTCAGGCCCTGGCTCAGAAAGGCGTTCGTCCCCCAGATCACCGCAACCGCGACCAGCGTCACCGCCAGAACCACGAGACGGCTCCACGGCAGGCGACGGCGCGCGGCATCCGCCCCCGGCGCGGGGGCGGCCGCCTCGGCGCCGGGTGTGGTGTCGGTCTTGGTCTCGGACATCGGCGCAGTCTAACCCCGCGCCAAGGCCCCCCTCAAGTCACGCAACCGCCATGGCCGACAGGAGCGAGCGGAAAAGCACCGATCCGTCGGTGCCGCCCTGCGCGGGATCCACCGCGCGCTCCGGGTGGGGCATCATCCCCAGCACCCGCCGGTTCTGCGACAGCACGCCCGCGATGTCGGCGACCGAGCCGTTCGGGTTGGCCTCGTAGGTGAAGGCGATGCGGTCCTCGCCCCTCAGCCGCGCCAGACCCTCCGCGTCGATCTGGTAGTTGCCGTCGTGATGCGCCACCGGCAGGTCGAGCCGGTCGCCCGCGGCCCAGCCCGAGGTGAAGGCCGAACGCGCCGTCGCCACCCGCAGCCCGACCGTGCGGCAGACGAAGCGCAGTCCGGCGTTGCGCATGAGCGCCCCGGGCAAGAGGCCCGCCTCGGTCAGCACCTGGAACCCGTTGCAGATCCCCAGCACGTACCCCCCGCGCCCGGCAAAGTCGATGACCGCCGCCATGATCGGCGAACGCGCCGCGATCGCGCCGCAGCGCAGGTAGTCGCCGTAGGAAAATCCGCCCGGCACGCCCACCACGTCGGTTCCCGGCGGCAGGGCGCCGTCCTTGTGCCAGACCGGCACGACCTCGGCGCCGGCCAGACGGAACGCCTCGGCCAGGTCGCGGTCGCAGTTCGAGCCCGGAAAGGTGATGACGGCGGCCTTCATGGCGTCCCCTTCTCGTTTGTCCAAATACCCTGCGGGGGTCCGGGGGCGCAAAGCCCCCGGGGCCCGCCCGCTCAGATCAGCTCGATCCGGTAGCTTTCGATCACGGTGTTGGCGAGCAGCCGCTCGCACATAGCCGTCACGTCCTTCTCGGCCGCGGCCCGGTCGGCAGTGGCGAGATCCAGCTCGATCACCTTGCCCTGGCGCACGCCCTCGACCCCGCTGAACCCCAGCGCGGTCAGCGCGTGCCGCACCGCCTCGCCCTGCGGATCGAGAACGCCCGCCTTCAGCATCACCGTCACCCGCGCCTTCATGTCGACCTCATCTTGCTGCAACGCCGCTTTCCCAGCCGTCGTAATACCAGCCCTCCGCCGCGGCCTCGCGCGCGATCCGCAGGACCAGCGCGTCGAACGCGGCCGGGGCGACCGCGCTGTCGCGCTCGAGGATCAGCCCGTCCCCCGCCGCCGACAGGCGGCTGGTCAGGCCGAGCCGGGAAGCCATCGCCCGGATCGCCCGGTCGCCGCCCGGGCGGCGGACCGCCGGATCGGGGAAGAGGTAATGCGACACGAGGCGCGGCCGGGTGCCATCGTCCCCCATATCCGCCAGCGACGCCCGGATCATGCCGCTGCGCCGCACCTGCGCCACCTCGCGCTCCGTCAGGGGAACGGGGGGCAGGGCCGGGCCGGGAACCGTCGGTCCGTCGGCCATCAGTTGATGAGCGTGGGCTTGCCGAGATGCGTCGCCGCCGTCGGCAGGACGCCCAGCCGCCGCGCCACCTCGGAATAGGCGTCGGTCAGGCTGCCGAGGTCGCGGCGGAACACGTCCTTGTCGAGCTTCTGCCCGGTCTTGATGTCCCAGAGCCGGCAGCTGTCGGGGCTGATCTCGTCGGCGACGATCAGGCGCATGAAGTCGCCGTCCCAGATCCGCCCGATCTCGATCTTGAAGTCCACAAGCTTGATGCCGACCCCGTAGAACACCCCCGACAGGAAGTCGTTGACCCGGAGCGCGAGCGACACGATGTCGTCGAGATCCTGCTGGCTGGCCCAGCCGAAGGCCACGATATACTCCTCGCTGACCATCGGATCGCCGAGCGCGTCGTTCTTGTAGCTGTATTCGACGATGGGCCGCGGCAGGGGGGTCCCCTCCTCCATGCCCAGCCGCTTGGCGATCGAGCCTGCGGCGAAGTTGCGCACGATCACCTCGAGCGGGATGATCTCGACCTGCCGGATCAGCTGCTCGCGCATGTTGAGGCGGCGGATGAAGTGGTTGGGCACGCCGATGTTCGAAAGCCCCTGCATGAAGAACTCGCTCAGCCGGTTGTTCAGCACGCCCTTGCCTTCGATCGTCGCCTTCTTCTGCGCGTTGAAGGCGGTGGCGTCGTCCTTGAAATACTGGATGAACGTGCCGGGCTCGGGACCTTCGTAGAGGATCTTCGCCTTGCCTTCGTAGATCTTCTTGCGACGAGGTGCCATGAACGCTCCGTTCGGCTGCGGGCGGACGTCCCGCATGCGGTCCGCCCCTTGCGGCCCCTATAGGCCAAAGGGTGCCGCCTCGCAAGGCGGCAGCCTGGTGGACCGCCCCCGGCGTGGGCCCGGCCCGGGACCGGCGGATGGGCGGGAGACCCTTGCAGGAACCCGCCGGCGCGGGCATATGAAGGCACAACGGGACACGCGCCGTGCTGCGGCGCCTTTCACAGACGGGGCCGGACATGACCACCTTCGACGACCGCGAGAACGCCTTCGAGAACAAGTTTGCCCATGACGAGCAGCTGCGGTTCAAGGCCGAGGCCCGCCGCAACAAGCTGCTCGGCCTCTGGGCCGCGGGCCTGATGGGCAAGTCGGGCGAAGCGGCCGAATCCTATGCGATGGAGGTCGTCGCCGCCGACTTCCAGGAAGCCGGCGACGAGGACGTGCTGCGCAAGGTGGTCGGCGATCTCGGCGGCAAGGCCGACGCCGCGACCGTGCGCGCGCGGATGGCCGAACTGATGGTCGAGGCCAAGCGCCAGGTGATGGACGAGGCCTGAGCCGGCCCGGCGGTCCGGCCGGCCGCGCGTGCGGCGTGACGGTCCCTGGCGCGCCGGAGGGTCCGCTTCCGCCGACGCGCCTCATGATCGTCATGACCCTAATTCGTTTGAACTGTCGTGGCCCTCGTGGCACAGGAGGGCAACCGCCCTGCCCGCGCGTCGCCCGCGCGGGGACCGGTGGCCCTGCGGATCGGAAAAGGTGACGGCATGAGCGACCGGCTCTCGCGACTGATGGCGGAACGCGACTGGCTGATGGCGGACGGCGCCACGGGAACCAATCTCTTCAACATGGGACTGGAGGCCGGCGAGGCGCCGGAGCTGTGGAACACCGCCGAGCCCGACAAGATCCGCGCGCTCTACCGCGGCGCGGTCGAGGCGGGGTCGGACATCTTCCTGACCAACAGCTTCGGGGCCAACGCCAGCCGGCTCCGGCTGCACGGCGCCGAAGCGCGCGTGCGCGAACTGAACCGGGTCGCGGCGAGCCTCGGCCGCGAGATCGCCGACGCCGCCGGGCGTCCCGTGATCGTGGCGGGATCGATGGGCCCGACCGGCGAGATCATGGCGCCGATGGGCACGCTGACCCACGAGGCGGCGGTCGCGATGTTCCACGAGCAGGCCGAGGGGCTGAAGGAGGGCGGCGCCGACGTGCTCTGGGTCGAGACGATCTCGGCGGCCGAGGAATTCCGGGCGGCGGCCGAGGGCTGCCGGCTGGCCGGAATGCCTTGGTGCGGCACCATGAGCTTCGACACCGCCGGGCGGACGATGATGGGTCTCACCGCCGCCCAGCTCGCCGGCCTGGTCGAGAAGCTGCCCAATCCGCCGCTGGCCTTCGGCGCCAACTGCGGCGTGGGGGCGGCGGACCTTCTGCGCACGGTCATGGGCTTCGTCACCGCGGGGACCGAGCGGCCGATCATCGCCAAGGGCAACGCCGGCATCCCGAAGTATCACGAGGGGCACATCCACTACGACGGCACGCCCGAGCTGATGGCCGAATACGCCGTGCTGGCGCGCGACCTCGGCGCGACGATCATCGGGGGCTGCTGCGGCACCAAGCCCGTGCACCTCAGGGCGATGCGGGCAGCGCTCGAGTCCCGGCCGCAGGGACCGCGGCCGACGCTCGACGAGATCGCGGCCCGGCTCGGCGGCTTCTCCTCGGCCTCGGACGGAAGCGACGGCGAGGCCACGGCGTCGCGCGAGCGGCGCGGCCGGCGCCGGGGATGACGCGGCGCGCGCCCGCCCGCGGCGCCGACGCCGGACGCCACGGCGAGACCGGCAAGCGGACAGGCGGGCGGACGGGCGGGGGCTGCCCGCCCCCGGGCCCCCGGGGGTATTTCGGCGAAGAAGAAGAGGCCGGCCTAGAAGAGGCTGAGCTGGTCTCCGGCCCGCGCCGGGGGTGCGAAGGCCGTGCAATCGAGCGGCGGCAGCCCCCGGTCGAGGCCCGCCCTGCGGGCGGCGACGGCGAAGCGGCGGGCGAGGAGATCGGCGTGGACGCCCTCGCCCCGCATCCGCTGGCCCCATTGCGCGTCGTAGTCGTCCCCGCCGCGCATCGCCCGCAGGCGGTTCATGACATGCGCCGCCTGTCCGGGCGCGTGCCGCGCGAGCCAGTCGCGGAAGAGGGGCGCGACCTCGAGCGGCAGGCGCAGGAGGATCCAGCTCGCGGCCCGCGCGCCCGCTTCGGCGGCCGCGGCGAGGATGGCCTCGAGCTCGTGATCGGTCAGCACCGGAATGACCGGCGCCACCATGACGCGAACCGGGACACCGGCCGCGGACAGTTCTGCCATCGCGGCGAGCCGTCGCCCCGGCGCCGGCGCCCGGGGTTCGAGCCGGCGGCCGAGATCCGCATCGAGCGTGGTGACCGACACGCCGACATGGACGAGATTGCGCTGGGCCAGCCGGGCGAGAAGGTCGATGTCGCGCCCGATCAGGGCGCCCTTGGTCACGATGGTGACCGGGTGATTCCACTCCGCCAGAACCTCCAGAATACCGCGCATGATCCGGTAGCGCTGCTCGATCGGCTGATAGGGGTCGGTGCTGGTGCCGATGGCCAGCGGCGCGGGGCGGTAGCCGCGCCGGGCCAGTTCGCGGGCCAGCTGTGCGGGGGCATCCGGCCTGGCGACCAGCCGGGTCTCGAAGTCGAGCCCGGCCGAGAGGCCGAGATACCCGTGCGAGGGGCGCGCAAAGCAGTAGGCGCAGCCGTGCTCGCAACCGCGGTAGGGATTGATCGACCGGTCGAAGGGGATGTCGGGGGAGGTGTTGCGCGTGATGATGCGGCGCGGACGCTCCTCGCTCACCTCGGTGCGCAAGAGCCGGTCGTCCTCCGGGATGTCCCAGCCATCGGCGACCGGCTCGCGGCTGTGGAGTTCGAACCGGCCGGAGCCGTTGGTCGCCGACCCGCGGGCGCGCAGACAAAGGAAGGGATCCGGGGGCGGAAGGGGCATGGCCGGAGACTGGAACAAATGCGGAACACTGTCAATCCGGGCCCGGCCGGACCCGCCAGAGTCGGAATGGACGCGGCCCATGTCGCAAACCGCCAACCCGGCCGCATGGGCCGGGCCCAATAACGGAACACGGACGCCAGGAGACACGCGATGGCCGAGGACGACGAGATCATCCTTTCCGAGCTCGATGACGAGGAGCTCGTCCTTCAGATGCACGACGACCTCTACGACGGTCTGAAGGACGAGATCGAGGAGGGCGTCCGCATCCTTCTGGAGCGCGGCTGGGAGCCCTATGACGTTCTGACCAAGGCGCTGGTGGCCGGGATGACCATCGTCGGCGCCGACTTCCGCGACGGCATCCTGTTCGTGCCCGAGGTGCTGCTGGCGGCCAACGCCATGAAGGCGGGCATGGCGATCCTCAAGCCGCTTCTGGCCGAGACCGGGGCACCGAGGATGGGCAAGATGGTGATCGGCACCGTCAAGGGCGACATCCACGACATCGGCAAGAACCTGGTCGGCATGATGATGGAGGGCGCGGGCTTCGAGGTCGTGGACCTCGGCATCAACAACCCCGCCGAGAAATACATAGAGGCGCTGAAGCGCGAGGGGGCCGACATCCTCGGCATGTCGGCGCTGCTGACGACCACCATGCCCTACATGAAGGTGGTCATCGACCTGATGAAGGACATGGGCATCCGCGATGACTATGTGGTGCTGGTCGGGGGCGCGCCGCTGAACGAGGAGTTCGGCCGCGCGATCGGGGCCGACGCCTATTGCCGCGACGCGGCCGTGGCCGTGCAGACCGCCAAGGACTTTATGGCGCGCCGCCACAACCAGGTCTGAGCGCCGCGGACCGGGCGGACGGCCCGCGCGGCCGCATTCCTGCCCGATTCCTGCGTCAGCCTTGCGCCGCGCGTGAAGCACCCCCATCTGGAGAGTGTCATGACCGACACCCGCTACATCCTGACCCTGCTGCTGGCCCTTGGCGCGGCGGCGGCGACCGTGGCCCTCGCGGCGATGATCGCCTCGTTCGGTGTGCCCCTCTGGCAGGCCGCCATCGGCCCGCTCCTGCTCCTGGCCTTCCTGGCCCTGCGCTGGCGCAGCGGGCGCCGATGACCGATGACGCGACCCTGACCGAACGCGGTCTCGCGCCGCAGGGAACGGGGCGCATCCTGGTGATCGCCTGCGGGGCGCTCGCGCACGAGATCCTCGCGTTGACCCGCCGGAACGGCTGGTCGCATCTGGACCTCCAGTGCCTGCCGGCCAACCTGCACCTCTGGCCCGACCGGATTCCCGCCGCGGTCGAGGCCGCGGTCGCGGCCCACCGGGCGGAATACGCCGACATCTTCGTGGCCTATGCAGATTGCGGCACGGGTGGGCTTTTGTTCGATAAGTGCAAGCAACTTGGCGTCGAGATGATCCAGGGACCGCACTGCTATTCGTTTTTTGAAGGCAACGATAGGTTCGCGTCCCATGCCGAAGAGGAGATGGGTGCCTTCTACCTGACCGATTTCCTGGTCCGGCAGTTCGACGCCTTCGTCTGGCGGCCGATGGGTCTCGACCGGCACCCCGAGCTGCGCGACACCTATTTCGCCCATTACGACCGGCTGGTCTATCAGGCGCAGACCGACGATCCGGCGCTGACCGAAAAGGCGCGCGAGGCCGCCGAGCGGCTGGGGCTGCGGTTCGAGCGCCGCTTCACCGGCTACGGCGATCTGGAAACGGCGCTGGCCGGGCTGCGCTAGTCCGCGCGCCCCCGACGCAGGATCTGCCGCAGCATTCCGTGCAGCGTCTGGACATCGGCACGGGTCAGGGGCATCCGGCTCCAGAGGTTGCGCAGGTTCAGCTTCATGCTCTCGGCCTTGTGCGCGGGAAAGAAGAACCCTGTCTCGTCCAGCACCCGTTCGTAATGATCGCCGAGATGCGCGACCTCGATTGCGCTCGCGGGCTCCGCCCCCGCCAGGGACAGCGCCAGCGCGGGCTGGTCGCTGCCCTGCCGGCCCCACTCGTAGGCGCAGAGCAGCACCGCCTGCGCCACGTTCAGAGAGGGAAACGCGGGGTTCACCGGCACCGAGACGATCGCGTTCGCCCGCGCCACCTCGGTGTTCTCGAGCCCGGTGCGTTCCGGCCCGAAGAGAACCGCCACCCGGCCGCCGGCGGCGATGCGCGCCCGCGCCTCGGCCATCGCCTGTTCGGGGGTCAGGACGGGCTTCGTCAGATCGCGCGGACGCGCCGTCGTCGCCAGCACCAGATCGCAGTCGCCCGCCGCAGCCACCGCGTCCGGGAAGACGCCGGCGTGGTCCAGCACGCGACCCGCCGCGCCCGAGGCCATCGCCACGGCGCGCGGGTTGGGCCAGCCGTCGCGCGGGTCCACAAGCCGCATGCGGTCGAGACCGAAATTCAGCATCGCGCGCGCCGCGGCGCCGATGTTCTCGCCCATCTGCGGGCGCACCAGAACGAAGAAGGGCTGGTCCATGCGCATCTCCCTGAACGGAGCGCAGCCCTAGCGGGCGCGGCCGGCCGAGGCAAGGCGCCGGCGACGCCCGGGCTTGAGATGCGGCCTCCGTCCGGCTAAACCGCGACAGCGACCGCCGAGGGGACCCATGGCCGACACCGACCGCCCGCAGCTCTATCTCGTCACCCCGGCGACCTTCGACCCGCAGCCCTTCACCGAAAGGCTGGCCCCGATTCTCGACACGGTCGAGGTGGCCTGTCTGCGCATCGCGCTCGCGACCCGCAACGAGGACGACCTCGGACGCGCCGCCGATGCGCTGCGCGCGCTCGCGCACGAGCGCGACGTGGCGGTCGTGATCGACAGCCATCCGAAGCTCGCCGAGCGCCACGGGCTCGACGGGGTGCACCTTCTCGACGCGGCCCGCTCCATCCGCGAGGCGCGCCGGCAGCTCGGCCCGGACGCGATCGTCGGCGCCTTCTGCGGCGCCTCGCGCCATGACGGGATGACGGCGGGAGAGGCCGGCGCCGATTACGTGAGCTTCGGCCCCGTGGGCGACACCCTTCTCGGCACCCGGCCGCGCGCCGAATTCGATCTCTTCGAATGGTGGTCGCAGATGATCGAGGTTCCGGTCGTCGCCGAAGGGGCCCTCACGCCCGAACTCGTCGAGCGCTTCGCCCCGGTCACCGACTTCGTCGCGATCGGCGACGAGATCTGGCGCGCGCCCGATCCGCTGTCCGCGCTTCGGGCGCTGCTCGCGCCCATCGGCTGATCGTCTTCTTCTTCGCCGAAATACCCCCGGGGGGTCTCGGGGGGCGGCGCCCCCCGCCCGACCGGCGGGGGGTTCCGGGGGGCGGCGCCCCCCGCCCGACCGGCGTCAGAGACCCTCGTCGCGCAGCGTCCGCGCCAGCAGGGCCGTCGATCCGTCGAGCCCCTCGCCCGACGCACGACCCTCGAGCACCGGGGCGAGTTTCAGCGCCAGCTCCTTGCCGAGCTCCACCCCCCACTGGTCGAAGCTGTTGATCCCGAGGATCACCCCTTCGGCAAAGACGCGGTGCTCGTAGAGCGCGATGATCTGCCCCAGGGTGAACGGGGTCAGCTGCGGATAGACCAGCGTGACCGAGGGCCGGTTGCCCGGAAACACCCGGTGGCGGGCCTGGCGGTCAAGCTCCGCACCCGTGAGCCCCTTCGCCGCCATCAGCGCCCGCGCCTCACCGAGCGAGCGCCCCGTCATCAGCGCCTGGCTCTGCGCCAGGCAGTTGGCGGCCAGGAGCCGGTGCTGATGTTCGAGACCCGGTTCATGCCCGCGCGCGGCCAGCAGGAACTCGCAGGGCACCACCCGCGTGCCCTGATGGATGAGCTGGTAGAAGGCGTGCTGGCCATTGGTCCCGGGCTCGCCCCAGACGACCGGGCCGCTGTCGCGCGGCAGGTCCGACCCGTCCATCGCCACCCGCTTGCCGTTGCTCTCCATCTCGAGCTGCTGCAGGTAGGCCGGCAGCCGGGCGAGGTGCTGATCGTAGGGCAGGACGGCGCGGGTGGCGTATCCGCAGATCTGGTTGTGCCAGATCCCGACCAGCGCCAGCAGCAGCGGCAGGTTCGCCTCCGGGGGTGCCGAGCGGAAATGCGCGTCCATGTCCGCACCGCCGGCGAGGAAATCGTCGAACCGCTCGGGTCCGATCGCGATCATCAGCGACAGGCCGATCGGCCCCCACATCGAATAGCGCCCGCCGACCCAGTCCGCGAAGCCGAACACCCGATCGGCCGGGATTCCGAAGGCGGCGGTGCGGTCGAGCGCGGTCGAGACCGCGGCGAACTGCGCGGCCGGGTCGGCGACGCCCGCGGCCATCCAGGCGCGCGCCGCCTCGGCGTTGGTCATCGTCTCGATGGTGGTGAAGGTCTTCGAGGACACGATGACCAGAGTCGTCGCCGGGTTCAGGGGCGCCAGCGTGTCGCGGACATGCGCCGGATCGACGTTCGACACGAAATGGCAGCGCGGCCCGTCGGCATAGGGGGCGAGCGCCTGATACCCCATCGCCGGGCCGAGGTCGGACCCGCCGATGCCGATGTTGACGACATCGGTGATCGGGCCGCCCTGCCCGCGAAACCCGCCCCCGCGCACCGCCCGGGCGAAGTCCTGCATCCGGGCATGGGTCGCGCGGACCTCGGGCATGACGTCGCGGCCATCGACCACGACCGTGCCCCTGAGGTTGCGCAGCGCCGTGTGCAGCACCGCCCGCCCCTCGGTCTCGTTGATCGTCGCCCCGGCGAACATCGCCGCGCGCCGGGCGGGCACCGGGTCGGCCAGCCGCAGCAAGAGGCGCATCGCCTCGGCGTCGAGGTTGGTCTTGGAGTAGTCGAAGAGCATCGCCCCGTGGCGGGCGCTGAACCGCTCGGCCCGGCCGGGATCGTCGAAAAGCGACAGGATCGGGCGCGCCGTCACCCGCGCGTGGTGGCCTGCCAGGTCATCCCAGATCGTCATGGCTGCTCTCCGTCGGTATCAGGCCGCCCAGTGGACCGTCGCGTTGGCGAGGATGGCCCGCACCGGCGCCTCCTCGGCCGGAAGACCCTGCGCGCGCTCGAGCGCCGCGCGCTTGTCGGCCCCGGCGATCAGGACGTGGATGCGCATCGCCGCCGAAAGCACCCGCGCCGTCAGCGTGACGCGCGGCTCGCCCGCGGCCTCGGCGCGCATGGCCATCAGCACCGGCGCCTCGGGCGCGAGCGCCGCCTTCAGCCGGTCGGCGCCCGGAAACAGGCTCGCCGTGTGCATGTCGGCCCCCATGCCCAGCAGCGCCACGTCCAGCGGCAGCCAGGGCTCGACGGCCGCAACCAGCGCATCCATCGCCGTCTCGGGCGTATCGACCGGCGCGTAGAGCGGCACGAGCTGCGCCGCCGCCGCCTCGCCGCGCAGCAGGCGGCTCCGGATGAGCCGGGCGTTCGACCGCTCCGAGCTTTCGGGAACCCAGCGCTCGTCGTTCGGGATCACCGTCACCCTTGCCCAGTCTAGGGCCACGCCCGACAGCGTGTCGAACACCGGACCCGGCGTCGCGCCCCCGGGAACGGTCAGCGTCGCGCGCCCCTGCTGGCGGATGGCCGCGCCGATGTCCGACGCGATGCGGTCGGCCAGCGCCATGAACATCAGGTCGCGGTCGGGATATTCGATCAGATTCATTCGCGGATCTCTCGCCAGCGCCGCCCGTCGCGGTGCAGCAGCATCAACGCATCCTCCGGCCCGGACGATCCCGGATCGTAGCCCTTGGGCCGGTCGCCGCGCCGTTCCCAGTCGGCGATGATCGGATCGGTCCAGGCCCAGGCGGCCTCGACCTCGTCGCCACGCATGAACAGGGTCTGGTTGCCGCGGATCACGTCCATGATGAGCCGCTCGTAGGCGTCGGGAATGTCCGCTCCCTCGGCGCCCAGGGCATCGGCGAAGGACATGTCGAGCGGCACCTCGGTCAGCCTCATGCCGCCCGGCCCCGGCTCCTTGATCATCACGCTGAGGTTCATCCCCTCGTTCGGCTGGAGCCGGATCGCCAGCACGTTCTCCTTCCAGCCCTCGTTCTCGCCGAAGATCGAATGAGGCGGCTCCTTGAACACGATGGCGATCTCGGACGCCCGGGCGCGCAGCTTCTTGCCGGTCCGCAGGTAGAAGGGCGTTCCGGTCCAGCGCCAGTTCGCGATCTTCACCTTGAGCGCGATGTAGCTTTCGGTGTGCGACGCGGGGTTCTCGACATCCTCTTCGTACGAGGGTTCACGCGGGCCGTTCGGCCCCGCCGGCCGCGCCCGGTAATGACCCCGGACGATGTCGGTGTGAGGCACGCTCTCGAGCGCCCGGATGACCTTCAGCTTCTCGTCGCGCACCGCGTCGGGTTCGAAGCAGTAGGGCGGCTCCATCGCGATCAGGCACAGAAGCTGCATCATGTGGTTCTGCACCATGTCCCGCATGGCGCCCGACTTGTCGTAATAGGCCCCCCGCCCGCCCACGCCCACGGTCTCGGCCACGGTGATCTGGACATGGTCGATGTATTGCGCGTTCCAGAGCGGCTCGAACAGCATGTTGGCGAAGCGCACCGCCATCAGGTTCTGGACCGTTTCCTTGCCGAGGTAATGGTCGATCCGGTAGATCTGGCTTTCGGCGAAATGCGCGGCCAGCGTGGCGTTCAGCTCGCGCGCCGTGGCCAGATCGCGCCCGAAGGGCTTTTCCACCACGATGCGCGACCGGGAATCGGCGATGCCGTGCGCGTGCAGCCGCTCGGCCAGCGCGCCGAACAGCGTGGGCGCCACCGAGAAGTAGAAGGCGAGCACCACGTCCTTGCGCAGGAGCTTCGCCAGATCCGCCCAGCCCGCCTCGCCGGTGGCGTCGATCTGCACGTAGCGCAGCCGCGACAGGAAATGCGCGACCGTCTCGGCGTCCCGGTCGTCCGTGCGCACGAACTCCTCGAGCGCCTCGCGCACGAAGGCCCGGTAGGCTTCGGCATCGAGATCGGCGCGCGCGGCCCCGATGATCTGCGCCTCCTCGGGCATCTGCCCGGCGATGAAGCGCCGGTAGAGGCCCGGCAGGATCTTGCGGCGGGCGAGGTCGCCCGTCCCTCCGAAGATCACCAGATCGAAGACATCCACGGGAATTACGCGCGAAACCATCTGTTTCCCCGTCACTTTTCTGCTGTGCATTCGGCGGCTGCCTTCCGGTCGGCTGCGCGGCTCAGGCGCATGTTAGCGCTAACGCGCCGGAGTTCTAATACGTTGACCGGATGAAGTCTAGCATCGCCCGACGGGCGCAGCCAGAGCGCGGCGGGTCATGCGCTTGACGAACGCCGACGGCTCGCTTAGGTGCTTTGGGCGACGCGGGTGTAGCTCAATGGCAGAGCGAGAGCTTCCCAAGCTCCAGACGAGGGTTCGATTCCCTTCACCCGCTCCACCTACCTTGCCCGCCCAGTCCGTCAGGCCCGTCCGTCAGGCCCCTGTGCTCGGGACCGTGCGCGCCATCCCGGCAACCGCCCGGGTGACTCGCGGACCGAGGACGCCTCCGACCCGGATCTTGCCAAGCCCGGCGGCAGTCGCTAGGCCCGGACCCGAGCCAGAAGGGAGAACGGGAATGTCCGACATCCGACGCATCGAGACCGGCGCACGCATGAGCCAGGCAGTCATCCACAACGGCGTGGTCTATCTTGCCGGTCAGGTCGGCAATCCCGGAGATTCGGTCGCCGACCAGACCCGGACCTGCCTCGCCGAGGTGGACCGCCTGCTGGCGCTGGCCGGCACCGACAAGACCCGGATCCTGTCGGCGCAGATCTGGCTGGCCGACATCGGCCGCTTTGCCGAGATGAACGCCGTCTGGGATGCCTGGGTCGCCCCCGGCCACGCGCCCGCGCGCGCGACCGGCGAATCCGCCCTTGCCGCGCCCGAGTACAAGGTCGAGGTGATCGTGACCGCCGCGCTCTAGAGCGCGGCCACCATCAGGCAGAGGATCTCGAACATCAGGCTGGCCCCCAGCCAGGCGGTGTTGCCCGAGGGATCGACCGGGGGCGAGACCTCGACCAGATCCGCGCCCACGAGGTTCAGCCCCGCCGCCGCGCGCAGAAGCGCCAGCGTCTCGCGGGCGTTCGGGCCGCCCCATTCCGGCGTACCGGTGCCCGGCGCCACCGCGGGATCGACGAAATCGATGTCGAACGAAAGATAGGCCGGCGCCTCGCCCACGATCGCGCGCGCCTCGTCCATGGTGTCGCCGAAGCCGCGCGCGAACATCTCTTCGGCGGTGACGATCCGGATCCCGTTCGCGCGGGCGAAATCGCGGTCGGCGTTGTCGTAGGTGGTGCCGCGGATGCCGATCTGGATCATCCGGGCCGGGTCCAGAAGCCCCTCCTCGACCGCGATGCGGAACGGGTTGCCGTGGGTCAGGGCGTTTCCGCCGAAGTAGGCCGGATAGAGGTCGGTGTGGCTGTCGTAGTGCAGCAGGCCCAGCGGCGCGCCGCCGCGCGCCTTCACCAGTCCGCGCAGCACCGGCAGCGTGCAGAGATGGTCGCCCCCCGCGCAGAGCGGCCGGATCCCCGCCCGCGTCAGATCGGCGATGCCGGTCTCGATCCGCGCCAGCGTGTCGTCCATGTCCACCGGGTTCGGCCCGATGTCGCCCATGTCGGCGCAGGCGGCGGCCTCGAAGGGCCGCATCCCGGTCACCGGATGCTGGGCCCGGATCATCGTCGAGGCATCGCGCAGGGCGCGCGGCGCATGGCGCGGGCCGGGGCGGTTCGAGGTGCCGCCGTCCCAGGGCAGCCCGACCAGGCCGATCTGAACCTCGGCCGCGCGCGGATCGCCCGGCCGGACGTGGGGAAGCCGCATGAAGGTGGCAATGCCGGCAAAGCGCGGCAACTCCATGCCCGAAACCGGGTGAAAGAAGGGGTCGGTGGTCATCGCTGTCTCGTGCCGGAACGTCCCAGCTTTGCCCGGACGCGCCGCGGGGGCAAGACCCCGGCGACGGCTCTCTGAAACGGGATCCGGGCGGACCGGCCCGCTCAGGCCTCGAGCTCGGCGTCCCAGTAGAGATAGTCGGCCCAGCTTTCGTGCAGATAGTTCGGCGGGAAGCGCCGGCCCGCGTTGCGCATCTCTTCGGCGCTCGGTGCGCGCGGCATCCGGCGCAGGGTCAGCCCCGAACTGCGCAGCGACTTGTTGGCCTTCCGCAGATTGCACGGCGAGCAGGCCGCCACCACGTTTTCCCAGCTCGTCACCCCGCCCCGCGACCGCGGCACCACATGGTCGAAGGTCAGATCGCCCTTCGATCCGCAGTACTGGCAGCAGAACTCGTCCCTCAGAAAAAGATTGAAGCGCGTGAAGGCCACGCGCTTCTGGGGTTTTACGTAGTCCTTGAGCACCACCACCGAGGGGATGCGCATCACCTGCCTCTGGCTTCGGACCACATCGTCGTATTCGGCCAGGATGCTGACCCGGTCCAGGAACACCGCCTTGATCGCCTCCTGCCAGGGCCAGAGTGACAGCGGATAGTAGGACAGGGGACGGAAATCGGCGTTGAGCACCAGGGCCGGGTAATTCCGCCGCGCGGAAGGCTCGCGAACGAACTGCGTCCTGAATTCGGTATCCAGACTGTGGTCGAGCATGCACGCCCCTTGTCGTCCCGGGGGCGGGAGCCACCGCCCCGATTGTCCACAACTATATCTGGCGGCTTTTCGCTGACAAGCCCCGCTATCTGCGATAGGCTGCTATCGCAGAAACGTGACGCCAGGGTGACAGGCATGGCGGCGGACAGGCCGGGCAACGCGGCGCCTCCGGTCGAGGGCACGCTCGAATCGGCGCTCTACACAACCGATCTTGCCGCGGCCGAGGCCTTCTATCACGGGATCCTCGGGCTTGCGGTGATCGCCCGGGTTCCAGGCCGCCACGTCTTCTTCCGGGTCGGCGAGTCGGTGCTGCTGCTCTTTGATCCGCGGGCCACGGCCCGCCCGCCGCGGCCGGGCGGCCTGCCGGTGCCCCCGCACGGCGCGACGGGTCCGGGCCACTACTGCCTGCGCGTCGCGGCCCGGTCGCTCGACGACTGGCGCGCGCATCTCGACGCCTGCGGCACGCCGGTCGAGGCGGATTTCCTGTGGCCCAACGGGGCGCGCTCGCTGTATCTGCGGGATCCGGCCGGAAACTCGATCGAACTGTCGGAGGCCCGGCTCTGGGAATGAGGTCAGCGACGGCGGGAGCCGGACGTCGCGGCGACGCGCGCCGGCTCCGGCCTCGGAAGGACGGCCAGACCCAGCGCGGCAAGCACGGCAGCCAGAGCAATGGTCATCGGCGATCCTCCGTCATCCTTCTGACACAGAGGTTAAGGCGCGTCCGGCGGCTTTCAAGCCCTTTCTGCTCACAGAGGCGCGAGAAGCCGGACAATGGGCCGACTTCAGCCCAGTTTGTCGCGCAGGAAGGCCAGAGCCACCGACAGGCCATCCGGCGCGATGCCATGGCCGGTGCCCTTCATCACATGGGCATAGGTCTCGAATCCCGCCGCGACCAGCGCCTGGCCGGCGCGATCCATGTCGCCGAAGGGCACCACCGGGTCGGCATCGCCGTGGATCAGCAGGACCGGCGGCTTCGACCGCGAATCACGCATGAGCGCCTCGGGCCGCAGAAGCCGGCCCGAAAAGGCCACCACCGCCGCCACCGGTTCCGGCCGGCGGGGCGCGACCTCGAGGGCCATCATCGTGCCCTGCGAGAACCCGAAGAGCGCCAGCCGGTCGGCTGCGAGGCCCGTCTCGGCCAGACGCGCGTCGAGAAAGGCGTCGAGATCGGCGGCGGCGCGGGCAAGCCCGCGGGCCGCCTCCTCCTCGCTCGACCCGTCGAGCCAGGGGATCGGGAACCACTGCCGGCCGAAGGGATTGCCCGCACAGGGTTCGGGCGCATCGGGAGCGACGAACAGCGTGTCGGGAAGATGCGGCGCCAGCGGGTCGGCCAGCCCCAGAAGATCGGCCCCGTCGGCGCCGTAGCCGTGCAGGAACACCACCAGCGACCGGGTCTGCCCCGATTGCGGGCCACGCTCGGCAAAGTCCAGCTTCCGGGTCACGGCACGCCCTCCTGCGATTTCGCCAGCCGGTAGTAGGCCCAGAGCGCGCGCGCCGCAACCGCCCGCCACGGCCGCCACGCCTCGGCCAGCGCGCGCAACTCGGCCTCGCGCGGGCGCTCGGGCCGGTCCCAGACCATCCGGGCGGCCTCTTGCAGGGCAAGGTCGCCCGCGGCGAAGACATCCGCCCGCCCCTCGGCGAACATCAGATAGATCTCGGCCGTCCAGCGTCCGATCCCCGGCAGCGCCACCAGCGCCGCCACCGCCCGATCCTCGGGCATCCGCCCTATCGCGTCGAAGTCCGGCCCGGCCTCGGCCAGGGCGCGCAGGCAGCGGATCTTTGGCCGCGACAGTCCGCAGCCGCGCAGCGCCTCGTCGGGGGCGGCCCCGAGGGCCCCCGGCCGGTCGAGCCCCGCCGCGCGCAGCCGCGCGAGGATCGCGCGGGCCGAGGCGGTCGACACCTGCTGGCCGACGATCGCATCGACCAGAGCCGGAAAGCCCGCGGGCACGCGCCGCAACGGCAGCGGCCCGCAGGCGGCGATCACCGACGCCAGCCGCGGATCGCGCGCGGCAAGCCAGTCCGCGCCCTCGGCCAGATCCTCCGGCCCGCTGATGATGCGCCCGTCCATCCGCCTCTCCTAGCGCGAACCGCCGCCGTGCGACAGGGTTGGCTCTGGACGTCACCGCCGGGGACCGTTAGCGAGGGCGCATGACAGACCTTCCGGCAGCCCCGACGACCGACAGCCGCGGCGACGCGCGCGCCTGGCGCAACGTCATCGTGCTCGTCATCGCGCAGGCGGTGCTCGGGGCGCAGATGTCGATGATCTTCACCGTGGGCGGGCTGGCCGGGCAGATGATCGCGCCCAACCCCTGCTGGTCCACCCTGCCCCTGTCGATGATCGTGCTCGGCTCGGTGCTGGCGGCCCGGCCGATGTCGGGGCTGATGCAACGCCACGGGCGCCGCGCGGGCTTTCTGGTCGGCACGGCGGGCGGTGCCATCGGCGCGCTCCTCGTGGCGCGGGCGATCTATGTCCAGTCCTTCCCGCTGATGCTCCTCGGGTCGGTCTTCACCGGGCTCTACATGTCGGCGCAGGGCTTCTACCGTTTTGCCGCGACCGACACCGCCTCGATCGGCTTCCAGCCGAAGGCGATTTCCTACGTCATGGCGGGGGGCCTCGCCGCGGCGATCATCGGCCCGCAGCTGGTCAAGCTCACCGCCGAGTGGTTCGTGATCCCCTTCCTCGGCACCTACCTGGCCGTCGCGGCGCTCAACCTCGTCGGGCCGGCGCTCTTCGCCTTTCTCGACATCCCGCCGGTTCCGCACCATGAACGCGGCACCTACGACGGGCGCAGCACGGGCGCGATGCTGCGCGATCCGGTGATCGCGGTGGCGATGATCTGCGCGATGGTCTCCTACGCGCTGATGAACCTCGTCATGACCTCGACGCCGCTGGCGGTCGTCGGCTGCGGGCATGGCACCTCCGACGCGGCCAACATCGTCTCGGCGCATGTGCTGGCGATGTATGTGCCCTCGTTCTTTACCGGCGCGCTGATCGCGCGCTTCGGACGCGAAGCCATCGTCGGGCTCGGCCTGATCATCCTGGCCGGATCCGGCATGGTGGCGATGACCGGCGTCGAACTCGAGAAGTTCTACATCGCGCTGATCCTCCTCGGCGTCGGATGGAACTTCGGCTTCATCGGCGCGACGGCGATGCTGGCCTCGGCGCATTCCGCCGAAGAGCGCGGGCGCCTTCAGGGCGTGAACGATCTGGTGGTCTTCGGCGGCGTGTTCCTGGCCTCGCTCTCGTCGGGCGGCCTGATGAACTGCTCGGGCACCTCGACGGTCGCCGGCTGGCAGGCGGTGAACCTGGCGATGGTGCCGTTCCTCGTCCTCGCCGGCGGGTCGCTGATCTGGCTGGTGATGCGGCCCCGCCGTATCTGACCCCGCCGGGTCTCACTCCGCCGGGTCCGGCCCTCAGCCGGCCGCGGCCTCGGCGGCCAGCGCCCGGATCCGCCCGACCATCGCGCGCACCCCGTTCGACCGCTGCGCCGACAGGTGCCTGTCGAGCCCGAGCCGCCCCAGCTCCGCCACCGCGTCCACCCCGGCCACCTCGGCCACCGAAAGCCCCGCGTAGAGCGCGTGCAGAACCGCGACCAGCCCGCGCACGATCAGGGCGTCGCTGTCGCCCTGGAAGTCGAACCGCGCCCCCGGCCCCGTTCCGGTGATGCGCGGCACCATCCAGACCTGGCTCGCACAGCCCTCGACCTTCGTGGCCGGCGTGTGCAGGGCCGGATCCATCGCCGGCATGGCCTTGCCCAGCTCGATCACGTGGCGATAGCGATCCTCCCAGTCGTCGAGAAAGGCGAAGGTCTCGGCAATGTCTTCGAAGGCGGGCGTGGCCATCCGGGTCTCCTTGGTGATGGTGCGGATGTAGGCCGCACCGCGCCCGAGGTCCAGCCGCGCCGTCCGGCCGCGACCACTTTTCAGCGGCCTCGGGATCGGCTACCCAAGGGCAGGCCGTAGCGCAGGAGCCCCGCGATGAAGACCCCGATCACCGTTGCCCTCGTCGCGACCCTGGCGCTTGCGGGCTGCGGGGGCTTCCGGGAAAGCCGGCTCAACCCCTTCAACTGGTTCAAGTCGCAGCGCTCCGGCCCTCCGGCCGACGACCTGCTTGCGGCCAACACCGATCCCCGGCCGCTCGTCGCCCAGGTGACCCGGCTCGAGGTGCGCCCGACACCCACCGGCGCGATCGTGGCGGCCGCCGGCCTGCCGCCGACACAGGGCTGGTGGGACGCCGAGCTCGTGCCCGAGAATGACGGCAAGCCGGTCGACGGCGTCCTGACCTACCGCTTCGTCGTGAAGCCGCCGCCCTATCGGGCCCGCGTCTCGACCCCGCAGTCGCGCGAGCTGACCGCCGGCGCGGCCCTGTCCAACATCGCGCTGCGCGACGTGCGGCGCATCGTGGTCGCGGGCGCGGCGAACAGCCTGTCGTCCAGCCGCTGACCGGGCCGGCGCGCGGCGCGTTCAGACCTCGACGATGCGGACCGCGCCACCCTGCGCCGACAGGGCGATCTGGCCGCGGCAGAGGCGCAGGGCATCCGCCCCGAACACCTCGTGACGCCATCCGTGCAGGGCCGCGATGTCGCGCCGTCCGGCGGCCAGCGCATCCAGATCGGCGCTCGACGCAACCAGCTTCTGCGCGACGCCCGACTGTTCGCACTTGGCCTTGAGCAGCACCCGCAGAAGATCGGCGAGGGCCGAATCCACCTGCAGCTGGTCCCGCTCGTCGGCGACCTTCGGGAAATCCTCGGGCCGGGTTTCGAGACCGGCCCGGACCGCCGCGAGAATCCCTTCGGAAATCTCGGGCTTGCGCCCCTCGCGCAGCAGAAGCCGCGACCGGCCCAGCTCTTCGATGGTGGCCGGCCGCGTCGAGGCCAGCTCCAGAAGCGCGTCGTCCTTGAACACGCGCGACCGCGGCACGTTGCGCGACTGCGCGTAGTCCTCGCGGAACCGGGCGAGTTCGCGCACCACGGCCAGGAACCGTCCCGAGGTGGTGCGGGTCTTGACCCGCTGCCAGGCCTCGTCGGGGCGGGTGATGTAGGTCTCGGGATCGAGGAGAACCGCCTCCTCCTCCTCCACCCATTTCGCGCGGCCCGTCCGCTCGAGCTCGCGCGCGAGGAATTCGTAGATGACCCGCAGGTGGGTCACATCCGCCAGCGCATAGACCTTTTGCGCATCCGACAGCGGACGGCGCGACCAGTCGGTGAAGCGCGAGGTCTTGTCGAGGCTTTCGCGCGCGATCTTGCGCACCAGCGTCTCGTAGCTCACCTGCTCGCCGAAGCCGCAGACCATGGCTGCGATCTGGGTGTCGAAGAGCGGCTCGGGAAAGACCTTGCCCTCGACGAAGAAGATCTCAAGATCCTGCCGCGCGGCGTGAAACACCTTCACCGTGTCGCGATGGCGGAAGAGGTCGTAGAGCGGCTCGAGCGACAGGTCCGCAACCAGAGGATCGACCAGCACGGCCTCGCCGTCATCCCCAGGCAGCGCCATCTGGATCAGGCAGAGCTTGGAATAGTAGGTCCGCTCGCGGAGGAACTCGGTGTCGATCGTGACGTAGGGCCGGGTCTTGGCGGTGGCGCAGAAGGCGGCAAGGCCCTCGGTGGTGGTGATGGTGATCATGCGTCTCTTTCGCGCGGGGTCATCCCGCAGGGGGGCATGGCGCCCCTCTTAGGCCAGGCCTCGCGGAAAGGAAAGATCGGGCGGCAGGGCTTTCGTCCGTCAGGCACCGGCCGGCAGCAGCAGCGGCTCGCGGCAGCCCTCGGCAAAGCGCCGCAGCACCGCCGGATAGAGCCGGTGTTCGGCCACCAGCACCCGCGCCGCCAGCGTCTCGGGCGTGTCGTCGGGCCGCACCGGCACCCGCGCCTGCCCGAGGATCGGACCTGCGTCAAGCTCCGCCGTCACCAGATGCACGCTGCATCCCGCCTCGGCGTCGCCGGCGGCCAGCGCGCGGGCGTGGGTGTGCAGGCCCGGATACTTCGGCAGGAGCGAGGGGTGGATGTTCAGCATCCGGCCCTCGAACCGGGCGACGAACGCGGGCGTCAGAACCCGCATGAAGCCGGCAAGGCACAGGATGTCGGGTTCGGCGGCGAGGATCGGCTTCAGAAGCTCGGCCTCGAAGGCCGCCCGGTCGGCCCCGAAGGCGCGGTGATCGACGGCGGCCACCGGAAGGCCGCGGTCGCGCGCGCGTGCAAGCCCCGCGGCCGCCGGATCGTTCGACGCGACCAGCACCGGGCGCGCCGGGTGGTCACCGGTCATGCTGTCCACCAGCGCCAGCATGTTCGAGCCGCCCCCCGAGATCAGGATGGCGACGCGCTTGTGGGCACTCACAGCAGGTGGCCCTCGTAGCGCACGCCCTGCCCCGCGCAGACGCGGCCGATCGCGTGCACCGTCTCGCCCGCCTCGGACAGAAGCCGGGTCAGCGCCTCGGCCCGATCCGCGGCGACGACAAGGATCATGCCGATGCCGGCGTTGAAGGTCTTGAGAAGCTCGGCCTCGGCCAGCCCGCCCTCGCGCGCCAGCCAGCGGAAGACCGGCGGCAGGTCCCAGGCCGACAGCGCGACCTCGGCGCCCAGCCCCTCGGGCAGGACGCGCGGCAGGTTCTCGGTGATGCCGCCGCCGGTGATGTGGGCCAGCGCGTGCACACCCCCCGACCGGATCGCGGCCAGCGCCGGCTTCACGTAAAGCCGCGTCGGCACCAGAAGGGCCGCGCCGAGGGGCCCGTCCGCGAAGGGCGCCGGCGCGTCCCAGCCCAGTCCCGCCCGCTCGGCCACCTTGCGCACCAGGCTGTAGCCGTTCGAATGCACACCGTCGGAGGCCAGGCCAAGCAGCACGTCCCCCTCGACGACGCCCCGGGGAAGGTCGCCCCCCCGCTCCATCGCGCCGACCGCGAACCCGGCAAGGTCGAAATCGTCGCCGTGATACATGCCGGGCATCTCGGCCGTCTCGCCGCCCACGAGCGCACAACCGGATTCGGCGCAGCCCCGCGCAATGCCGGCGATGATCCGCGCCGCCTGCCCCACGTCGAGGCGGCCGGTGGCGAAGTAGTCGAGGAAGAGAAGCGGCTCGGCCCCCTGGCAGACCAGGTCGTTGACGCACATCGCCACCAGATCGATCCCGATCGTGTCGAGCGCGCCGGTGTCGATGGCGATGCGCAGCTTGGTGCCGACCCCGTCGGTTGCCGCCACCAGGATCGGATCGCGATACCCCGCGGCCCTGAGGTCGAAGAGCGCCCCGAACCCGCCGAGCCCCGCGACCGTTCCCGGGCGTTCCGTCGACCGCGCCGCCGGCTTGATGCGCTCGACCAGGGCATTGCCCGCGTCGATGTCCACGCCCGCCTCGGCGTAGCTGAGCCCCTGCCGCTTGCCATCCTGAGCCATGTGCCTCATCCCCGCTGCCGCCGATGGCGCGCGGCATACAGGATTAGCCCTGTCGCCACAACGCGCCTTCGCGCAGCCGGTTCAGCACTGCCCGCCGTGGTCGTTCTCCGCCACCGCCGCCGGGACGGCCTGTACGGCCTGCGGGTTGGCACCCGGACGCTTCATCTGCTTCAACTCGAACTCCTCGGTGGTGACATCCCCGAAGGCAATGTCGCAACCCGCGACCGACAGGGCCATCAGCGCTGCCGCAAGAACCCGTGCCACACCCACATGCCGGCTCATCGTGCGTCTCTCCTCCGCCTTGGCCGCGGCCGCCGTCCCGCCGGGCTGCAACCAGGCTGATCGCGGCCCCAGCCGTCGCCTTCATGGCGATCAAACCCCTGTCCGGAAACCGAAATTCCCGACCCCTGCGCACAACGGCCGGGCCGGGCCGGCGCCGGGCCGCCCGGACCCGAGCCTTGACCGTCGGGCGGTTCCTGCCTATGGCTGGGCACGCCCTCCGGGCCCGTAGCTCAATGGTCAGAGCAGGGCGCTCATAACGCCTTGGTTGGGGGTTCAAGTCCCTCCGGGCCTACCACTCTCCCTCGCGTCGTCACGCTTTATCAACCGATCGCCCCCAGTCTGGTCGCGGGACAGGGAGTGACGCCATGGGTTGCGAAGCCGGAATTGCGAAGACCGAGACGGGCGATGCGCTTCAGCGCTGGCTTGCGCAGGAGGGCCTGCCGCTGCCGCCGGACCTGTCGGACCCCGATGGTCGGGCGGACGATTCCTTCGAGGAGGAGTGCTGGCCATCGGGATGGTGGATCCTGCCGATGCTCGCCGCCGCCGCCCCGGTCTGGACGATGCTGGGCTGGTGGATCCTCGGCTGACGGATCGGCCAGCGACCCCTACCCGGTCATCCCGGCCTTCCGCCATCCGGCCCCGACCCCGCCTGCCGCAGCGCCCGCCGCAGCGCCCGGGTTTCAGCGCGCCAGCACCAGCTCGGCCTTCAGCCCGCCGAGATCGGCCGACTCGCCAAGCCGCAGCGTGCCCCCGTGGCTGCGCGCGATGTCGGCGGCGATCGTCAGCCCGAGCCCGACGCCCGAGCCGCGGTTCTGGTTGCGCGCCGCATCGAGCCGGGTGAAGGGGCGAATGGCCTCGTCCCGGCGCTCGCGCGGAATGCCCGGCCCGTCGTCCTCGACCGAGAATCGCAGCGCCCGTTCCAGCACCGTCACCGTAAGCCGGGCACGCCGGCCATAGCGCACCGCGTTGCCGACCAGATTGTCCAGCGCGCGACGCATGGCATGCGGCCGGATCCGCACCCGGACCGGACCGCCCTCGACGGCCAGCGTCACGTCATGGCCCATCCGCTGGAAGTCGGCCACAAGGCTGCGGCAGAGCTCGGCCGGATCCACGTCCTCGGGCGGCTCGTCCTCGGCGTCGTCGCGCGCAAAGGCGAGGAATGCGTCGACCAGTCGCTGCATCTCGTCCACATCGCGGGTCAGCGCGCTCGTCTCGTCGTCCTCGGGCAGCATGGACAGGCCGAGCCGCAGCCGCGTGAGGGGCGTGCGCAGGTCATGGCTCACCCCCGACAGCATCAGCGTGCGGCTCTCGCGCTGCCGGTCGATCCGGCCCCGCATGTCGAGAAAGGCGTTGCCCGCGACCCGCACCTCGGTGGCACCGCTCGGGCGATAGGGCACGACCTCGCCACGCCCGAAGGCCTCGGCCGCCCGCGCCAGCCGCTGGATCGGACGCAGCTGGTTGCGCAGGAAGAGGAAGGCGATCAGCGTCATCAGCAGGCTGGTCGCAGCCATCACCACCAGAAGCTGGTGCGGATTGCTGGCCGAGACCCGCCGCCGGTCGAAGGTGACCGTCATCAGGCCGAAGCGGCTGTTCAAGCCGATCGCCACCTGCCGCCCGCCCGCCAGATTGACCCGGTCGAGCGCCGGCAGCCCGTCGCGCAGGGTCTCGATCAGCACCCGGCCCGACAGGTCGTAGAACGCCCGTCCCTCGTCCTGCGGCAGCCGCGGCGCCGGAAGCTCGAGCCCGAGGTCGAGCGCCGCCGCCACCGGGCTGGCGGCCGCCCGGGCCGCGTCGATGCCGGCCGCGCCATCGACCGTCGCCAGCACATAGGCGATGTCGATCACCAGGCTGCGCGTCATCTGGCGCGTGACATCCTCGTAGTGGCGCTGGATGAAGACCAGCGACACGACGAGCTGGATGGTCACCACCGGCAGCACCAGGATGAGCGCCGCCCGGCCGTAGAGGCCGCGGGGCATGAGATGCTTGAGCCAGGCGAAGGACATGGTGCAAAGCTAGCGCCGGAGGGGCCGATAAGGAAGGGAGCCATGCCGCCGAAACCGGAGCCCGTACCGGTCCTCAGACCCGCGCGCGGGCTGCGCGTCCTCGTCGCCCCCAATCCCTCGCCCCTGACCGCCGAGGGGACCAACACCTACATCCTCGGCGACGGCGCGGTTGCGGTGATCGATCCGGGCCCCGCCTCGGCCGCGCATCTCGAGGCGATCCTCGCCGCACTCGACGCCGGCGAGCGGGTGAGCCACATCCTCGTCACCCATTCCCACCTCGACCACAGCCCGCTTGCCCGGCCCCTGTCGCGGCGCACCGGCGCCCCCGTGCTGGCCTTCGGCCCGAGTACCGCCGGCCGGTCTGCGCGGATGGAGCGTCTCGCCGCCGAGGGCAGCCTCGGCGGGGCCGAGGGCGTCGATTCCGACTTCGTTCCCGACATCGCGCTGGCCGACCGCAGCGTCGTCGAGGGCCCCGGCTGGCGGATCGAGGCCATCCACACCCCCGGGCATCTCGGCAATCACCTGTGCCTGGCCTGGGGCGAGGATCTCTTTTCGGGGGACCACGTCATGGGCTGGTCCACCACGCTGGTCTCGCCCCCCGACGGCGACATGGGCGCCTACATGCGCTCGCTCGACCGCCTCGCGGCGCGCGCGCCGCGCCGGCTCTGGCCGGGGCACGGGGCGCCGGTCGCGAACGGCACGGCCCGCATCCGCGAGCTCATCGCCCACCGCCGCGCCCGCGAGGCGGCGATCCTCGGCGAACTCGGCCGCGGCCCGGCCACCGCGGCCGAACTCGCCGCCCGCCTCTACCGCGACACCCCGCCCCCGCTTCTCGGCGCCGCAACCCGCAACGTCCTCGCGCATCTCCTTGATCTGGAAGAGAGAAGCCTGATCCTCCCCGGACCGGGCCCCCGGGCCGCGGCGGCCTTCCACCGCCGCTAGCCACCGCCGCCACCCACGACCGCGCCCCAGCGCGATACCCTCTGGACGCCCCCCGAATCCGTTGCTATACGGCCCCCGGTGTTCCGGCGTAGCTCAGCGGTAGAGCAGTTGACTGTTAATCAATTGGTCGTAGGTTCGATCCCTACCGCCGGAGCCAGAAATCCCTACCGAAACGGGTTCGTAGCGGAGGTCCATAGACCTCGCTGAGCGCTGCTTTCGGTGTCCGTTAGGCACACGGGCCGCGGATGTCGCGGGTCGTTGACTCGCACAGCAAGACACCGCGCGCGCCGCCCCGCGAGGATCCCAGCCCCCTCGGCGATCGGTGTCATCACCAAGGCCGCACTCGGATCGGGGTGACCTCCGGCCCGCTGAAGGACCGGCGCCCTGTGGCTGCCCGTCGCGTCCGGCGCCCGACGCTCCCCTCTCCGATTCCGCCGCGGCCGCCGCGTTCGGGCGTCGGCGACGCTCGGTCCCGGCCCTACCGGCCGCGGGTCAGCACCATCGGCACCAGCACCATCAGGATCGCGATCCGGGCAAGGTGATGCACGGCGATGAAGGCCGGGTCGTAGCCGAGGGCGAGACCGACGGCGGCCATGGCCTCGACGCCGCCGGGGGCGAAGGCGACCCAGAGCTGCGCGAAGGGAATCGCGGTAAGCCCCGCGACGAGCGCGGCGAAGAGCATCGCGACGCCGGCCGAAACCGTCCCCGCCATCACCGTCGCCAGAAGGTTGCGCCCCAGCGCCGAGGGCGAGAGGCCCGAAAACCGGGTGCCGATCACCGTGCCGGTGACGGTGAAGGCCGCAAAGAGCGCCCAGCCCGGCAAGAGCCCCGCGACGAGGCCGGTGGCATGGGCGACGCCGCTGGCGGCAAAGCCTCCGATCAGCCAGGCCGCCGGCACGCCGGCCCGTCCGAGGACGGCCGCCGCGCCCGCCGCAACGATAGCCAGCGCCGCCAGCGGCACCGGCGCCATCGCCGCCCGGGCCGGCAGCACCGGCGGGGCCTCCGCCAGGAGCTGCACCGCCACCGGCACCACCGAGGCGAGGATCAGCAGCCGCATGGACTGGACCACCAGAACGGCGGTCACGTCGGCCTTGCGTTCCTCGGCGATGGCCAGCGCATAGGACATGGTCCCCGGGCTCGCGGACAGGATCGCGGTCGTCCGGTCCTGCCCCGCCACGCGGCGCAGCATCGCCGCCCCGGCCAGAAGCGTCGCCAGAAGCGACAGCGCCAGCATCGCGAGGCTCAGCGCCCAGTGCGAGAGGTCGTCGAGGATCCCGGTGTCCACCCCGCTGCCAAGCGACAGGCCGATGGCGAGGAACCCGAGGTTGCGCAGCGCGACCGGCATCGTGAGGCGCATCCCTGCCCAGGCCGCGGCCGAGACCGCGAGGCTGGCCCCGATCAGCGGCGCCGCCGGCAGGCCCGCGACCCTGGCGAGGGAAGCCCCGGCCAGCCCGATCAGGACCGCCCGGAGCACGGGATGCGGGCCGCCGGACGCGCTCATTCGTCGTCGGCCACCGCGGAGGCCATCCGCTTCCGGCGTGCGAGCCACCAGGGCACGACGACGACGACGACCGCCAGGACATAGAGCAGGATGCCCTTCCAGGTCGACAGCAGGATGCCCCAGTCACCCCCGGAAATCGACAGGGCCCGCCGCAGGTTGTCCTCGAAGAGCCGCCCGAGGACGAAGCCGAGGATGACCGGCGCCAGCGAGAAGTCGAGCTTGCGCAACAGCCAGCCGAAGGCCCCGAGCGCCACGATCATGTAGAGGTCGAACGGGTTGCCGACGATGGTGTAGATCCCGATGAAGGCAAGGATCGCGATCAGCGGCGTCAGGTAGTGCTGCGGGATGGTGAGCAGCCGGGCGAAGAGCCCGACGAGCGGCAGGTTGATGACCAGAAGCGCCACGTTGCCGATGTACATCGAGGCGATGAGCCCCCAGGCGATCTCGGGGCGCTGGGAAAACAGAAGCGGCCCGGGCGTCACGTTGAACATCAGAAGCGCGCCCAGAAGGATCGCCGTGGTGCCGGACCCCGGGATGCCGAGCGTCAGCATCGGCACCATCGCGCCGCCGGCCGAGGCGTTGTTGGCGGTCTCGGGCGCGGCCAGTCCCCGGCGGTCGCCCTTGCCGAACATCGTGTCATCGGGCGCGGCGATCCGCTTTTCCACGCCGTAGCTGACCGCCGAGGCGACCGAGGCGCCGGTGCCCGGCAGCACGCCCACGATGAAGCCGATCAGCGACGACCGCAGCAGGGTCCAGCGCACGTAGACGAGATCGGCCCAGGAGATGAAAGTCTTGTCGACGGGAATGGTCTTCATGATTCCCTTGGCCTGCTGCTCGACCAGATGGAACAGCTCGGCCATGCCGAAAAGCCCGATGACCACGATCAGGAAGTCGATCCCGGCCAGCAGGTCGGGGATCCCGAAGGTGTAGCGCATGACGCCGGTGTTGCTGTCCACGCCGATGGTCGCCAGCATCAGGCCGAGAAGGGCGCCGATCAGGGTCTTGACCGGGTTCGCGCCGACGAGCGACGCCAGCGTCGCGAAGGCAAAGACCATCAGCGCGACATAGTCCGACGGCTGGAACCCCACGCCGAACTGCGCGAGAAGCGGCCCGAACAGGGTCATCAGCACCACCGCGACCGTGCCGCCGATGAACGAGGCGACGGCCGAGAGCGACAGCGCCTTGCCGGCCTGCCCGTTCCTGGCCATCGGGTTGCCGTCCAGCGTGGTCATCACCGCCCCCGCGTCCCCCGGCACATTGAGCAGGATCGAGGAGATGCGGCCGCCGAACTCGGCGCCGTAATAGATGCCCGCCAGAAGGATCAGCGCCGATTCCGGCGGGAAGCCCAGCGAATAGGCGATGGGCAGCAGGATCGCCACGCCGTTGATCGGGCCGATGCCCGGCAGCGCGCCGATCAGCGTGCCGAAGAAGCAGCCGAACATCACAAGCATCAGGTTGAAGGGCTGCAGGGCAACGGAAAATCCGGTGCCAAGGCCGGAAAGGATCTCGGTCATCGCGGGTCTCCGTCAGAATCCGGGAAGGGGGCCGTCGGGCAGGTTGAGGTCGAGAAGCCCGGCGCCAAGCAGGTAGCCGCCGACACCGACGCCAAGGCCGAAGAGCCCGGCCCGGAGCCAGCTCGCCCCGAGCATCCGCGCCATCAGGAGCCCGAAGAGCAGGGTCGAGAGGATGAAGCCCAGCGGCTGGTAGAGCCGGGCATAGGCCAGCAGAAGCACCACCGTCGCCGCAAGACGGCCCAGCGACGACCGCACCACGTCGAACGGCGCCCGGTCGGGCTTCCAGAGAAGGAGGGCGAGGCACAGGAGCATCACCACGGCCAGAAGCCGCGGCCAGCTTTCCGGGCCGAGCGGGTCATACTGGAACGGCGCCTTGATGGCGGTCGCGGCGATCCAGAGATAGATCAGCGTGACGACCGCAAGCACCGACGCGAAAATTCTGTCGGACATGGGGATTTCCCTCGTCTGGGCCGAACGCCGGCGCCTGCGGGCCGGCGGAGGAAGGGGGCGGAGAAGGGCCCCGGACGACGGGCGTCCGGGGCCGCGGGTCGGATCAGCCGCCCGGCATCAGCCCGGCTTCGACCGCCAGCGCCTTCAGCGTGTCGGCCTGGGCGCGGACCGCCGCGTCAAAGTCGGCGCCGGCCTTGGGCAGCGGGAACAGTCCCTTTTCCTGCTGCACCTTCTGGAAGTTCGGGTCGGCATAGGCCGCCTGGAACATCTCGACCCACTTGTCGTAGTCGGCCTGATCGACGTTCTTGCCCAGGTAGTAGCCGCGCATGATCGGCCAGACCGCGTCGTAGCCCTGCTCCCTGGCGGTCGGCACGTCGGCATAGGGCGCGGGAAGGCGTTCCTCGGAGAGCGACGCCAGGATGCGCAGGCTGCCGTCCATATGGGCCGCCATCTCGGCCATGTCGCCGGTGTAGACCTGGATCGCACCGCCCAAGAGACCGGCCAGCGCCTCGCCGCCGCCGTCGAAGGCCGCGTAGCGCATCGCCTTGGGGTCGGCGCCGCCGGCCTTGGCGATCAGCGCGGCCTTCATCCAGTCCTGCGAACCGACCGATCCGCCCGCACCCAGCACCACGCTGCCGGGGCCGGCCTTGATCGCGGCGACGAGGTCATCGAGCGTCTTGAACGGGCTGTCGGCCTTCACGATGACCGCGCCGTAGTCGACGCCCGCGCCGGCCAGCCAGCGCGCGTCGTCCAGCGTGTAGGGGCCGTATTTGCCGACCAGAAGGTTCAGGATCGAGCCGGTCGAGAAGGCCACGATCGCGTTCGGGTCGTCGGTGCGGTTGGTGTTGAACTCGTTGAAGGCGACGGCGCCGATGCCGCCGGGCATGAAGGTGACCTCCATCGGCCCCGGCAGCTCAGCGGTCATGCCGGTCTGCGCGACGCGGCAGGTCAGGTCGAAGCCGCCGCCCGGCTGGGCGGGTGCCACGCATTCGGGCTTCGTGATCTCGGCCGAGGCCGCGGTGGCAAGGCCGAGGCCCGCGGTGGCAGCAAGAATGAGACGGGTGAGTTTCGACATCGATCGCGTCCTCCTCTACGCGGATTTCCTGTCCGTGGCCGGGGCGCCGGAGCGCCGGGGCTGACCCTGCCTAGCCGCGAAAGCTGTCACGAAGCTTTCATCCGGCGCCGTCCGCGCCCATAATCCGGCCCCGGCTGCCCGGATTGCGGGCAGTCTGCGAACGGAGGCCCGCGAGCGGTGAGGATACTGGTCGTCGAAGATGCCGAGGACGTCGCCGAGGCGGTGGCGATCAGCTTCTCGCGCCGGGGCGATGCGGTGGACCGCGCCGGCTGCGTGGCCGATGCGCTCGCCTGTCTCGACGCGCAGGACTACGATCTCGCCATCCTCGACCTGGAACTCCCCGACGGCGACGGACACGCGGTGCTGCGCCGCATACGCGGGGCGCGCCAGCCCACGCTCGTGCTGATGCTGACGGCGCGCTCCGAGGTCGAGGAACGGGTCGCCGCGCTGGACGGCGGCGCCGACGACTATGTGACCAAGCCCTTCGACCTTCGGGAACTCCAGGCCCGGGTGCGCTCGCTCGTGCGCCGGGCGCAGGGGCAGACCGGCAGCGGCATCGACTACGGGCCGCTCAGCTTCGACCCGGTGCGCCAGACGGTCACGGTCGCCGGGCGGCCGCTGACGCTGACCCGCCGCGAATACGCGCTTCTGGATACGCTGCTGGCCCACCGCGGCTGGGTGGTGCCGAAGGAGCGCATCTTCGAGCGCATGTTCGGGTTCAACGACGAGGATGTCGGGCTGAACGCGGTCGAGATCCAGATGACCCGTCTTCGCAAGAAGCTCGAGGGCAGCGGCGTCGGCATCCGCACCCTGCGGGGGCTGGGCTACCAGCTGACGCTGGATGACTGACGCCGCGCCGCCCTCGCCCCGGCCCGCCCCGCCGGCCGGGACGCCGCTGCGCACCGCCATGTCGCTGACGCGGCGGCTCGCGCTGCTGCTGGCGCTGTTCCTGCTGACCGGCGGCACGGTGATCGCGGTGCTGTCGTTTTCCTACGGCAAGCAGGCGGCCCAGCAGACCTTTGACCGGCTCATTCTGGGCGCGGCCAGCCAGATCGCGGATTCGATCAGCGTGCAGGACGGACGGATCGTGTCGGACCTGCCGGTGTCGGCCTTCGAGCTTCTGGCGCTCGCGCCCGATGACCGGGTGTTCTACGCCGTGCGCGGGCCCGACGGCGCGCTCATCACCGGCGACCCGCTGACCGCGCCCACGGGCCGCGGCACCCGGTTCTTCGACGGAACCGTGGGCGATGAGGCCGCCCGCTATGTCGCCGTGGACCGCATCTTCTCGGAACGCGCCTTCTCGGGGGTGGTGACGGTCATCGTCGGCCAGACCGGACGCGCACGGTCGGAGCTTGCGGTCGAGATCACCCGCAACGCGCTGGCGGCCTCGGCCCTGGCGGGGGTGCTGTTCGTCGGCCTGTCGATCCTGATCGCCCGTTCCGCCCTGGGCCCCCTGCGCGACATCGAGGCGGCCCTTCGCGCGCGCACGCCGCAGGACGTGTCGCCGCTGGACCTGCCCGTCCCGCGCGAGATCGCCCGGCTGGTCGCCGCGCTCAACGGCTTCATGCAGCGGCTGGAACGCAACCTGTCGATGAACCGGCGCCTGATCGCCGATGCCTCGCACCAGATCCGCACGCCGATCGCGGCGCTGAGGGCGCAGGCGGAACTCGCGGCCGACGAGGATGACCCCGCGCGGCTGAAGCGGATCGCCGAGCGCATCCACGCGCGCTCGATCGACCTGACGCGGCTGACCGAGCAGATGCTGTCGCGCGCGATGATCATCCACCGGGCCGACGCCGAGCCGCAGCTTCGGATCGACCTGCGCGAAGTGGCGATGGACGCGGCCGAGGAGGTGGGCGACGCCCTGCCCGCCCGCCGCCGCGATCTGCGGCTGGACCTGCCGGACCAGCCGGTCCAGGCCATGGCTGATGCGCTCTCGCTGCGCGAGGCGACGAAGAATCTGGTGATGAACGCCCTGCAATACGGCAAGGCTCCGGTGCGCATCGCAGTGCGACAGGCGACGCCCGACCGGGCTGGCGACCCGGCGCCGGCCAGCGTGCTCGCGGTCCAGGACGCCGGCACCGGCCCCCTGCCCGATGCCGGCCCGCCGCGCCGCCACGGGGCCGGGCTCGGGCTTCAGATCGTGCAGGCGGTCGTCCAGGCCCACGGCGGCGAGTTGCACAGGACCCGCAGCGCGGAAGGCTACGAGGTCGCCATGGCCCTGCCCGCCCCGCCCCGCGAAACGGAGACACTATGATCCGCGCCACCCTCGTCCTCGCCGCGCTCCTGGCGATCCTTGCCCCGCCGGCCCGATCCGGAAGCGCCCCCGAGGCGGTCGCGCAATACGGACCGGCCGGCGCACCCCAGACGCTCCTCGTTCGCGGCGCCACCGACATCGCGACCTTCGGCCCGGTGGTCGAGGCCTTTGCCGCCCGCAACCCGATGATCCGCGTGACGCTCGAGCAGTGGAACTCGATCGACCTCTTCGACCTTGCCCTCGCCGAATGCCGGGCCGGGCGCACCGAGGCCGACCTGCTCATCTCGTCGGCGGTCGATCTCCAGGTCAAGCTGGTGAACGAAGGCTGCGCCCGGCCGCATGTCTCGGCCCTGGCCGATGCCCTGCCGCCCGATCGCAACTGGCGCAACGAGCTCATCGGCGTGACGCAGGAACCGGCGGTGATCGTCTACAACCGCGCCTTGCTGCCCGAGGCGTTGCGCCCGACCTCGCGCTTTGACCTTCTCGATGTGCTGCGCCAGCCGGACAATCCCTTTGCCGGCGGCCGCATCGCCACCTACGACATCCATGCCTCGGGCGTGGGCTATCTCTTCGCCTTCGTGGACAGCCGCCAGGCCTCGACCTTCGGCAGCCTGATCGAGGCCTTCGGCCGGCTGGGGGCCGTGGCCACCTGCTGTTCGGCCGAGATCATCCAGGGCGTGCGCTCGGGCCAGTATCTGCTGGCCTACAACGTGCTCGGATCCTACGCGCTCGATCTCGCCCGCGACCATCCCGAACTCGAGGTGGTGGCCCCCAGCGACTACACGCTGGTCCTGAGCCGCGCGGTCATGATCCCCCGCCAGTCCGACGCGGCCGAGGACGCGGGCCGGCTGATCGACTTCCTGCTGTCGCCACCCGGTCAGGCGGCGCTGGCCGCCAACCACCTGATCGTGCAGATCGGCGAGGGCGAGGACATCGCCTTTCCGCGCGACAGCGTGGCGGCGCGCCGCCCGATTCCGCTGTCGCCGGTGCTGCTTCTGGGGCTCGACCGGCAGGAGCGCGAGCGGTTCCTCACCGCCTGGGACACCGCCCTGGCACGGGGCCACAGGCCAAGGCACTAGCGGCCCGCCCCCGGATCCCGTCGCGCCCGGCCCGGAGGCTGCGGCCGCGATCCGGCACGGGCCGGTCGTCCGAGGCATGACATTCCCACGTCCTGTTGCAGACTTCCGCGCCGAGAAACCCCGTGGTCAGAATGTCGTCGAGCTTCGTTCCGTCCTCTCCCCTCAGCGATCTCGCCGCCTGGACCGCGCAGAAATCCGCGCCCGGCGCGGGCGTTCTGACCCCGGACCTCGTGGCCCTCGCGCAGTCCGGCGTCAGCGTGACGCTTGCAGGCCGCGACGCCGAGGGGCACCCGATCGTGGGGATGGGCGTCGGATGCCGCGTGCGGCCGGATGGAACCCTGCGCATCCTGCTTGGCCGGGCGCCCAACGCCACCCTGCTCGCGGCGCTTGCGGCCGGCGGCCCGATCGCCGCCACCTTCACCGGCGCCCCGGACCATCGGGCGTTCCAGGTCAAGGCCCGCGCCGCCGCGATCGTCGAAGCGCTCAGCGACGACCGCCCCGAGATCGACCGCCAATGCGCCGTTCTTGCGGACGGTCTGGTCGAGATCGGGTTCTCGCGCGATCTTGCGGACGGCTATGTCGCCCATGATCCCGACGACATCGTCGCCATCGAGTTCCAGCCCGAACGGGTGTTCACCCAGACCCCCGGCCCCGGCGCCGGGGCGGAGCTGACCCGATGAGCGTGCCCTGTCTCGACGGCTTGCGGCCGTCGCTCGAGGGCGTGGTGGCCTCGGTCATCGCCACCTGCGACGCCGATGGCCTGCCCAATGTCTCGATGATCAGCCAGGTCCATTACGTCGATCCCGACCGCGTCGCCCTGTCCTACCAGTTCTTCAACAAGACCCGTCGCAACCTGCTGGCCACGCGGCGGGCCTCGGTGCAGATCGTCGATCCCGAGACCATGCAGCACCACCGCCTTGCGCTGGCCTACGAGGACACGCTCACCAGCGGGCCGCTGTTCGAGAGCATGAAGGCCAAGCTTTCCGGCATCGCGTCCCATCACGGGATGGACGGCGTGTTCCGCCGGCTTGGCGCCGACGTCTTCCGCGTGCTGGCGGTCGAGGCCGTGCCGGGACCGACGATCCCCCGCCCCGTCCGGCCGCGTCCGCTGCTGGCGGCCACCCGGCGCGCCTGCGACGCGCTCGACGCCTGCGCCGATCTCGAAGAGCTTCTGGACCGCGCGACCGAAGTGCTGGAGGCGCAGTTCGGCATCCGGCACTCCATGGTCTTCATGGTCGAGGACGGGGAGGACCGGCTCTATGCCGTGGCCTCGCGCGGCTATCGCAGCTCGGGCGTGGGGGCCGAGGTGACATTCGGCGAAGGCGTGATCGGGGTCGCCGCGCGCGAGCGCACGCCGATACGCATCGGTCACATGACCCGCGAATACCGCTACGGCGCGGCGATCACCGAAACGGCGCGGCGCGCGGGCCTGATCGAGGACGTGCCCCGGACCATTCCCTTTCCCGGTCTTGCCGCGCCCCGCAGCCAGATCGCACTGCCGATCCTCGAGGGCGGGCGGCTTCTCGGCGTGCTCTTCGCCGAGGCGGAGGAGACGATGCGCTTTGCCTACGACGACGAGGACGCGCTGGCGCTGGTCGCGGGACATCTGGGCGCGCGCATTGCGATCCAGCGCGCGGTCGAGACCGAGGACGACACCGCCACTCCCGACCTCGCCCTGCCGCTGGCCGGGGGCGTCGTCGTCCGCTACTACCCCGTCGATCAGAGCGTGTTCGTCGATCACGACTACCTCATCAAGGGCGTGGCCGGCGCGATCCTCTGGCGGCTCCTTCAGGAATTCCAGGCCACCGGGCGCACCGAATTCGCCCTGCGGGAGCTGCGCGTCGATCCGGCGCTGCGTCTGCCCGCGCATTCCGAGAATCTCGACGCGCGCATGATCCTGCTGCGGCGCCGGCTCGAGGAACGGCAGTCCTGCCTGCGGATCGAGAAGGCCGGACGCGGACGGTTCCGGCTGGCCGTCGCCTGCCGCCTGACGCTGGAAGGGCCGGCTTAGCAGTCTTTGAGCATTGCTGAGGCTTTCGCGACCGCTTTCTGAACATGCGGGGCGCGGCGACCGGGCGTAGACACCGGCCCAGCGGCGACACGCGCCGCGGCCCGAAACCCGAAAACCTGAACCGCCGAACCGTCCCTGCCCCGAGCCCTCACCCGGCCCGGGCCGGCCGGATGCGGCCAGCCCGATGGACACCGTCATGGACACCGAAGCCCTGAAACGCCGCCTGCGCGGCCGCCTGATCACCCAGTTCGACCCCGGCCACGCCGAGGCCTGCGACGGCCTCGTCTGGAACGGACGCAAGCCCGAGCGCCGCGCGCGGCTGATCGTCCGCGCCGCCGGCGCCGACGACGTGGCCGAAGCCGTGCGCTTTGCCGCGGCGAACGGCCTGACCGTCTCGCCGCGCGGGGGCGGACACCACTTCACCGGCATCGCCGCGCAGGCGGATGTGGTGATCGACCTCGCGGCGCTGGACGGGCTGCGGATGGACCCCGAGCGCCGCACCGCGCGGGTCGAGCCCGCCGTCACCAACGCGCGGATGGCCGGTGCGCTGGCCCGCCACGACCTGGCCTTCCCGCTTGGCCATTGCGGCAGCGTGCCGATGAGCGGCTACCTGCTGGGCGGGGGGATCGGCTGGAATTCCGGCGCCTGGGGCGTGGCCTGCTTCCTCGTCGAGGCCGTCGAGGTCGTCATGGCCGACGGGCGCCGGCTGACCGCCAGCGAGACCGAGAACGCCGACATCCTCTGGGCCGCGCGGGGGGCGGGGCCCGCCTTCTTCGGCATCGTCACCGCCTACCATCTGCGCCTCGAGCGGGCGCCGAGGGCGATCCTGACCGAGGTCCATGTCCATCCGCTCGCCGAGGCCGGCCGGGTGGCCGCCTGGGCCGAGGCCGCGATGGCCAATGCTCCGGCCGAGGTCGAACTCACGCTCAAGATCGCCGCTCCGCCGCCGGGCGTGCCGGTGCAGGGACCGCTGGTCGAAGTCATCGCCACGGTCTTCGCCGACAGCGACGCCAGCGCGCACGCGACGCTGGCGACCCTGTTCGCACAGGCGCCCGAACCGATGCAGGTCATCGGCCCGATGCCCACCCCGCTCGACGTGCTCTACGGCCTCACCGCGCAATCCATGCCCGCCGGGCTGCGCTACGGCGTCGACAGCCTGTGGTCGCAGGCGCCGTTCCCCGAGGTCGTCGCGCGCATCGCGGCCGGCATGGCCGCGGCACCCTCGCGCCGGAGCCTCGCGCTCGCGATGCTGCGCGCGCCCGGCGCGCTGCCCCCCCGCGACGGGGCCTTTTCCCGGATCGGGCGGATCTTCGGATCGGTCTACGCGATCTGGGAGGATGCCGGCGAGGACGGCGCGCAGATGGACTGGCTGCGCGCCACGATGGCGGCGGCCGCCCCACTCGGCCTTGGCGCCTATGTGGGCGAGGCCGATCTGGACCGCGGCCCGGGCCTTCCGACCCATGCACCCGCGGCCGAAGCCCGCCTGCGCGACCTTGCGGCGCGCTTCGACCCGTCGGGCCTCTTCACCGCCACCGCGGCGCTGCGGGCCGCGGCCTGACCCGAACCCCATGCCCGCAAACCGGGCGACACCCTGAACGGAGGATTCATCCATGACCCGTCACACCCGTCTTGGCCTGGCCGCGGCGGTCAGCCTTGCCGCAACCTCGGCCACGGCAGAACAGCACGACGCCGATCGGATCGCGCGCGGCGCCTATCTCGGCCAGATCATGGACTGCGCCGGCTGTCACATGCCGCGCGGCCCGGACGGCGCCCCTGTGCCCGAGGCCGGTCTGTCCGGCGGCACGGTCGGCTTCGAGATTCCCGGCATGGGCACCTTCTGGCCCAGCAACCTGACCCCCGACCCGACCGGCCTCGGCGGGTGGAGCGCCGATCAGATCGCGGCCGCCATCACCCAGGGGGTGCGCCCGGACGGGCGGATTCTGGCTCCGGCCATGCCCTGGCCGAGCTTTGCCGCCCTGAGCGAGGAGGACCTCTCGGCACTGGTTGCCTGGCTCCAGTCGCTGCCTCCGGTCGCGAACGCCGTGCCCGGACCGGTGGCGCCGGACGGGTCCGCGCCGGCGCCGTTCTATCGGGTGATGGTGCCCGGCCACTGAACGCGGCGCCCCGGGGGCCGTCCCATCGGGACCGGCCCCCGGACTACGCCGCCCGCACCAGCGCTCACGGCCCGCCGAATCGCGGCACCCGCTGCACTTCGAAGCGCGACAGGCGGCTCATGCGGATACTCCTTCCGGGCGGGTTTGTGCGCCGGCAAGGCCCGCGGGCTCGATCCGCAGGGCGCGCAGCGCGTTGAGGATGACGGCGACGTCGATGGCCTCCTGGATCAGGGCGCCCTGAACCGGGGTGAGATAGCCGAAGGCCGCGGCGATCATGCCCGCGACCGAAAGGCCGATGCCCGCGACCACGCTTTCCAGCGCGATCCGGCGCGACCGGCGGGCGATGCCGATCCCCGGCGCGATGCGGTCCACCCGGTCCACGAGCAGCACGACGTCCGCGGCTTCGGCGCTGGCCGCGGCCCCGCGCGCGCCCATCGCGACGCCGACATCGGCGGCCGCCAGGGCCGGGGCGTCGTTCACGCCGTCCCCCACCATCATCACCGGGCCATTCTTGTGTTCGGTCAGGACCAGCAGAACCTTCTCGTCCGGCGTCAGCCCCGCGCGGATGCCGTCGAGCCCCAGCCCCTCGGTCACCCGCTGCGCCACCTCGGCCCGGTCGCCGGTGGCCAGAAGGATGCGCGCGACGCCCTCGCGCCGGAGCGCCGTCAGCATCTCGGCCGCGCCCTCGCGCAGAGGATCGGACATCACCAGATGGCCGGCCATGCGGCCATCGACGGCGACGGCCACCAGGACCGAGCCCGCCGCGAGGTCCGGACCACCGCCCGACGACCGCCCCACCCGGGCGGCCACGAAGCCGTCGCCGCCGACGAGGACCGGACGCCCGTCGATGACGCCCGTGACGCCCTCACCCGGGATCTCGGTCACGTCCCCGGGGATGGGCAGGGTCAGGCCGCGCGCCTTCGCGGCGGCCACGATGGCCTGCGCGACGGGGTGCTTCGACGCCTGATCCAGCGCGGCGGCGTGGCGCAGGATGTCGTCGGCCGCCATCCCGTCGTGGCTGTCGATGCGCACGATCTGCGGCCGCCCGTCGGTAAGCGTGCCGGTCTTGTCGAGGATGAGCGTGCGGATGCGCGCCATCGCCTCGAGCGGCCTCGCCCCCTTGACCAGCACCCCGAAATGGGCGGCCCGGGACAGGCCCGCGACCAGCGCCACCGGAACCGCCAGGATCAGCGGACAGGGCGTCGCGACCACCAGCACGGCCACGGCGCGGATCGGATCGCCGGTGACCCACCAGGCCGCCGCCGCAATGGCCACGGTGACCGCCAGAAAGCCCAGCGACCAGCGGTCGGCCAGCCGCGCCATCGGGGCCTTTGACGCCTGCGCCTGCTCGACCAGCCGGACGATGCCGGCGTAGGTGCTGTCCTTCGCCTCGCGCGTGGCCTCGAGGTCGAAGGCCTCGCCCGCGTTCGTCGATCCGCTCATCGCCTCGCCGCCGCGCTCCAGCCGCACGGGAAGCGATTCGCCCGTCAGCGCCGAGGTGTCGAGGAACGCCGAGGCCGAGACGATGCGCCCGTCCACCGGCACGACGTCGCCCTGGCGGATCAGCAGGCGGTCGCCGGGGGCGATGTCGTCGAGCGGCACCTCCTCGAGCCCGCCGTCGCGGTGCCGGGTCGCCGTGCGGGGCACGCGGGCGAGAAGATCGCGCATCTCGCGCCGCGCCCGGCCCTCGGCGAAGCTTTCAAGGAAGGTGCCGCCCGAATACATGACCGCGACCACCGCCGCCGCGAGCGTCTCGCCGAAGATCAGCGCCGCCGACATCGACAGCGCCGCCACGATGTCGAGGCCCACCTCGCCCCGCGCGAGGCTGCGCAGGATCTCCAGCACCAGCGCCGCCAGCACCGGCAGGACGGTTGCGAACCAGACGCCCTGCGCCAGATCGGGAGGGCCCGCGGCCTGCGCCGCGAGCCCGGCCAGCAGACCCGCAACGGCGATGACCAGAAGAAGCGTCTTCAGCCGGTCTGTCTGCGCGTGATCCACGGGTCTGCTCTCCGGCGGCCGGAACCGTTGCCCCGGGCCTTCCCGAGCGACTATGCCCCACGGCCCGGCGTTGCACAGCCCCCGCGACGCGCGGTGTGCAGAAGCGCGCGTCGAGGCCAGCCGTCGCGGCGGACCCCAGACCGGATCGCCGACCCGAAGACGGGCCGGATATTCGCGTTGCGGATAGCGGCAGGCCGCCCCGCGCGGTATCGCACCGGCAGAGATGGGCCGGATCCCGGCCCGAACCGGATGGAGACTGACATGAAGACGACGCTCTTTCTGCGCCTTGCGCTGGCCACGGCCTGCGCGGTCGGCGCCGCGGCAGGAGCCCAGGCCAAGATCGTGGCCGAACCCCAGATGGCCGCCTTCTGCACCGGAGAGGCCGCAGCCAAGCTCGGCACCCGGCCCCGCAAAATCCTGACGCTCCCGGTGGAGAAGAAGAACGGGAAATACGTCGTCTACGGCCAGAGCCCGGCCGAGGGTCCGGATGTGACCACCTTCGAATGCAAGTTCGGAGCGGACCGGAAGTATCAGGGCATCAAGATCACCGGACGCCCCGCGAAGAGCGGTTCGGCCGACAACGGCGGGGCACCGCCGGCGGCGATGGCGCGGTGCCGCGCCATGGTCGGCGTCCCCGCCAAGGTCGAGACCGTCAGCCCGCTGCGTCCCGGCTACACCGAGATCATCTTGCGCGAGAACGCCAGCGGCCGACGCATCGCCTGCACCGCCTCGGATGCGGGTGAGATCACGGACTGGGTCGAGCTGAACTGATCCCGGCGTTCGGGTGGCGAGTGACAGGGGCGGCGCCTACGGGTGCCGCCCCGTTTCGTTCAGGGCGTGCAATCCTCGGGCGTCAGCCGGATCAGCCAGTACCTGAAGGCGGGATTGTCCTCATAGGCGCCGGGGCCTTCGTAGCGCACCGGCGGCAGGCCAAGCCGCGCCATGTCGGCAATCGAGAACCCCCAGCCAAGCTGGGCGCCGCTGAGGCGATTGTCGAAGCGCGGCCCGACGCCACAGATGGCGAAGGTGTCGGCGATGCCGATCCCGTCATAGAATGTCTTCTCCTCGACGATCAGCGCCTGAAGCGTTCCCACCGCCTCGTCGAGCCAGGCCTCGAGGTCCATGGGGTTGCCTGCATCGTCCTTCATGTTCGTCGCCTGGTCCGCGACCTGGCCACGCAGGTAGTCGCGCAAGGGCAGGCCCGGCTGGTCGGCGGTGATCTGGAACCCGCGGTCGTTGCCATGCCAGCCGAGGAAGGCGTTCTCGCGGATGGTGATGCTGTTGGCGCCGGGCGCGATGAAGTCGGCGCAGGAGGAAAAGCAGCCGACCTCGATGGTCAGGTCGGGCTTGAGGTCGGCGATGATCGAACCGATGAAGATGCCGGCCTTGGTGTCGCCACCACCGGAATTGACGATCATCTTCGTGACCTGCCCGCGCGGCAGGTGGCGCACGGCATTGCTGAGCTTCGTGAGGCCCGTCGCGTTGATGCCGCCGATGTAGGTCAGCGTCTCCCCCTCGACCTTGACGATGGGGTCCGGGTCGGTCGAGGGCTTCACGGGCACCCAGTCGGCGAAGGCGGGGCTCGCGGCCAAGAGGGCCGCGATGGCAAGGGCGCGCATCAGGCATAGTCCTTTGCGTAGTCGCGCCCGGCATGGCGCAGGAAGAAGAGACCCAGAAGGAACAGGGGCAGGCTCATCACGACGCTGCCATAGTCGCCAAGGGCGGTGGCGGCTGACGCGGCATCCGCCGCAGGCGCTCCACCGGCTGCGACCAGGAAGGTGCCTGCATCCCAAAGCCCATGCAGCACGATCCCGGTCCAGAGCGAGCCCGTCCGCAGCCGCACGGCGGCGAGGAACAGCCCCGAGAGGAACGCGGCGCCGGCCTGCACCACCGCCCCGCGCAGGTCGCCCGTCAGGAACACGTTCAGCACATGCATCGCCCCGAAGATCAGCGACGACCCGAGGATCGCCGCCCAGATCTCGAAGCTGCGGTGAAGGCCGCGCAGCCAGACGCCGCGGAACATCACCTCCTCGGACCAGCCGACCATCAGCGTGTTGGCCAGGATGAACAGGCTCACGCTTGCCGGTGGAAACCCGGAAGCCAGGACATTGGCCGCGAAGAGCGCAAGGAACAGAAGCCAGGGCCAGATCACCCGCAGCGTGCCGCGCTGCGGGCCTTGCGCCAGACCGACATCCCGCCACCAGCGGAACGCCACCACGACGATCAGCAGGAACAGGCTCGCCGCCGCCAGCGAGGGCGAAAGCCCATGCTTCACGAGGTCGAGAAGGTCGATCCCCCCGGGTCCGGTTCCCGCGATCTGGATGCCGGAATTGATCGCCTGCCAGACCAGATAGACCCCAAGCGCCACCAGTGCCGTGAGTTTCATTTCGACCAGGTCCCGTCGGGCAGAAGGAAGGCCGGCGTCAGCGCCTGCGCGCAGGCGGCATCGAACGGCGCTTCGGGGTTTTCAAGGAAGGCCGCGCCAATGTCCTTGGCGCATTGCGAGAACGCGAGCGTGCCGTGGCCGGATTCCGGGAAGAACACCAGCCGCCCTTTCGGCAGCGACGACACCATCAAGGCCCCCCAGCTGGGCGCCGTCTGGGTATCGAAGGCGCCCTGCATGACCAGCGTCGGTATCGGGGCCGTCACCGGGTCGTGGAAGCCCGCGCGCGGCTGCGGCACGAATTCCTTGCACAGGTCGAAGAAGGTCGCGTTCACGACGGATTCGTAGACATTGGTCAGGCTCGCCGGCCAGCCGAATTCGGATTGCAGACGGGCACTGACCGCCGCGGCCCCGGCCGGAGAGTTGATGTCCATGTCCTCCTGACAGGCGAACATCTGGGTCTGGAAGCCTTCCAGCAGAACCCGGTCGAGCGCGGCGTTGTCCGCGCCCACGCGGGCAAAGACCTGCGCCACCTGCCCGTCGTCCAGCATCCCGGCAAGGGTCTCGAGCCGCGCCAGCGTCTCGCCCGAGAACTGACGCGCCAGCATGGCCAAGAGAGCCCCCCGTGTCGGCTGTCCCGACCGCAGGCGCAGGTAGTCGGCGGCAAAGCCCACCCGGGCGGGCTGGTCGGGCAGCGCCAGGGCCGCGGCCTTGAGCGCGGCCTCGAATTCATCCACCAGCCCCGCCCCGCTGGCGACGGCGGCGCGGTCGCCCTCGAGCCGCGCCAGCATCGCCTCGACCGCCTTGTCGTTCTCGCGCCCCGCCATGGCGAGCCGCAGGGCGGTTTCGGCGAAGGCCATCGCATCGGCATCAAGGCCCGTGAGCCCGGCAAGCGCGCTTTCCGGCGTGGGGTGCAGGGCGATCTGGCCGCTGGTCAGGGCATTGAGCGTCGTCATGTCGCCCGCCTCGAGTTCGGCCACGATCTTCGGCACATAGCCGGTCAGCCCCTGCCGCTGCGCCTTCCAGTTGTTGCGGCCATCGACCAGCTCATAGAGCGCGCCGGGGTTGACCTGACCGGGACCGGGCGGCCCGGCGGCGGGATCCACCCCGGCAAAGAGGGCCCAGAAGCGGTTCCTCAGATCCGGGTAGGCGGCGGCGCATTTCGCATCGGCGGTGCAGGCGTCGAAGATGGACTGGATCGCCTCGGCATGCGGCAGGGCCAGCGTGTCGTAGATCGGCACCTGTACGGGGGCGACCGAGTCCAGCACCACCGACCGCAGGCCTTCGGGGGCCGAGCGCATCACTTCCTGCCCGAGCTTCGTGCCGTAGGAGATGCCGTAGATGTTGTAGGTGGGATAGCCCAGCGTGTGCATCACCGCCGACACGTCCTGCGCGTTCTGCCAGGTGTTGATCTTGGTGATGTCGGCGCCCGAGGCGGCGATCTCGTCCAGACAGGCGCGGGTCATCGTGCGCGTCAGCGCCACGGTGTCCCCGATGCCCTGCGTTGCCTTGACCAGAGCCTCGGGGTCGGACGCGAGCGTGTCGAAGCAGCGCGACTCGGCCGCGGCCGACTGGTCCACCCCGCGCTGGTCGAAGGCCACCACATCGCGGCGGGTGCGCAGGTGTTCGAAGAAGGTGGTGGTCAGCGAGGCGCGCGCCACGATGCCGACACCGGGGCCGCCGTGCAGGTGCACCACGGCGTCGGGGGCGGGCGACAGCGAGCGCGACTTGAAGATCATGAAGGCCAGGTCGATCCGCCGGCCTTCGGGGTTCGCGTGATCCTCGGGCACGGAGACCTTGCCGCAGGCCACCGTGCGGCCTTCGATCTCGAACTGTGCCAGCGGGCGCGGGCAGGCGGTGGCGACCACCGGATAGCGGGGATCGGCCCCGCCCGCGGCGATGACCGGAAACAGCGGGTCGGCAGGCGGCGGCGCGGTCAGCGCCAGCACGAAGGCAACGATCTGGTCGGGGGTCATGGGCGGCTTTCCTGTGCACTCGCGCCAACTTCCGGCTTTTCCCGCGCCGCGCCTATCCGGTTCGCGAAATCCGGCGGCCGAGGGCCCGCGCTTCGCGTTGCGGATAGGCGCACATCAGGAACCTGCTACACCGTTCGCACCACCGCACCGGAGCCCGCACCATGACCCCTGACGAGATCGTCGCCGCCGTCATGGCGCTTGTGGCTGGCACCGCCGACCCATCGGCCTTTGCCACCATCAAGGCCGGAGGCGGCGATCCGCGCTATCCCGTGACGGTCGAGGCCTGCCCCCGCCCCCTGCCAGCAGGGGAAATCGAGGGCCAGACGGTGATCTGCGGCCGCGTCGAGGTGCCCGAGGTGCATGGCAAGGAGGACAGCCGGCGGATCGGGCTGGCCTTCGCCGTGCTGAAGGCGCGCACCCAGAGCCCGGCCCCCGACCCGGTGGTCTATCTGCACGGCGGCCCCGGCGGCGGTGCGGTCAGGGATCTCTGGTCGATCGTGGTACCGATCTTCGACCAGTTCCGCGCCCGCCGCGACCTTGTGACCTTCGACCAGCGTGCGGCGGGCATTTCGTCGGACATGGTGAGCTGTCTCGATACGCTCGGGGCCAACATCGTGTCGCTCATGGCGCCGGGTGCCCTGCCGGAAGCCGCCTCGGAAGGGGAACTCGTCACCCGCTGCCTCGACGAGATCAAGGCGAAAAGCGGCGACATCACCGCCTACAACACCACCCAGAACACCTATGACACGCAGGCGCTGATGCGGGCGCTGGGCTATAAGGAATGGAACCTCTACGGCATTTCCTACGGCACCCAGCTGGCGCTCGAGGTGATGCGGTCCGCGCCCGAGGGCACGCGGTCGGTGGTGATCGACAGCGTCTTTCCGACCGACGTGAAGGGCTATGACGAGAACATCAAGCCCTTGCAGGAGTCGATTCAGGCCACGCTCGACCAGTGCGCCGCCGATCCCGCCTGCGCCGCCGCCTATCCGGACCTTGAAGGAACGCTCGTCCGCGTGGCGGAGAAGCTCGCGGCAAACCCGATCCCGGCGGCGCGCGGCCGCGCCGAGATCACGCTCAAGGCGCTGATCGACCTGTTCGACGGCCGCAACAGCTCGGGCGCCATCCCCCAGATCACCGCCCATATCCCGCTGATCCTGACCGAGCTGGAGAGGGGCGAGACCAAGACCTGGGACATGCTCACCTCGGGTGGCACGCGCAAGGCGCCGACCACCGCCGAGCGTCTGGCCGCTGCCACACTGACGCCCGAGCAGAGGGCGCTGGCGACGCTGCTTCTGGATCATGCCGGCGCGCAGCGCAGCGATGATGCGGCGATGGCGGCGGCCCTGTCGGCGCTGTCGGACTCGCTGGGGCGCAGCCAGTCCGGCGCCTCGGACCTCGCCACCCGTTTCGATGCCGAGGTCACGCGGTCGATCACCGCGACCCGCTCGCGCGAGGCGATGCTCGACTTCGTCGTGGCCTACGCCGGCCTTGCGACGCAGACCCCGTCGCGCGAGGCGCTCCGCGCTCTGGTCGAACCCCGTCTGCCCGCCGCCGACCTGCCGCAGATCCTTGCCCTGATCGACGTGATGACCGATGCGGATGTGCGCGCGGTCTTTGCCGCCGTGTCGGGCGATACGCGCAAGGCCTTTGGCCCGATGGTGGGCTTCTTCGACCTGATGGTGATCGCCTGTCAGGAACAGCTGCCGTTCAACAGCCGCGAGGGCTACGACGCCTACAACGCCACGCTGAAATGGCCGTGGCTCACGCAGTCGAACAAGGCCGACACCACAATGTACGACATCTGCCAGCTGTTGCCGCCCGCGCCCCGGCCCGAATTCCTGACGCCGGTCGTCAGCGACATTCCCACCATGGTGGTCTATGGACTGAACGATACGCAGACCTCGTCGGCGGATGCCCGCCACGCGGCCGAAACGCTGTCGCGGTCGCAGGTCATCGAAGTGCCCGAGGCCGGGCATGGCGCGATCATCTTCTCGCAATGCGTGAAGGATATCGGCATGGCCTTCATCGAACGGCCGGAGACGCCGGTGGACACCACCTGCCTGGCCAGCCTGAAGCCGAAATTCGTGCTGCCGCCGGGCTAGGCTTCCGTCTCGGGGATGCAGGGAGGCATCACCGCCCCCGGGCACACCCGTCACCGGGGTCAGGGGTCAGGACTGACCGCGGAACGGGGCAGACCGCCCATGGCCCGACCTGTGCCGCCGGATCTCTTGCCATCCGTCCGCCCGCCGTGCTCGCCGACGGATCCGCCGGACGCGGGTAACGGCAGTCCGACCTGTGGCCGGGCCGTCTCAGGGGCTGGGCACGATGAAGTCCGGAACGATGCCCGATGCCTCGATGAAGGGTGCCGTGTCCCGACCGGCAAACAGCCCGTGATCGGTGACCAGCACGCTGCGGCAGCCCGCCGCCGCCCCGCCCAGCACGTCGGTGTGCAGCGTGTCCCCCACCATCGCCAGCCGGTCGGGCGCAAGGCCGGTGCGGGCGATGCCCTCGGCAAAGGCCTCGGGGAAGGGCTTGCCGAACCAGTGCACCTCGACCCCCGGCAGCGCATCGAGCAGGTCGTGGCCGAAGAGCCCGGGTTCCAGCGTCAAGCCGCCTTCGCGCGGGGCCACGAGGTCGGGGTTGGCGATGACGAGGGGCCGCGGGCGGCGCTCGAGCGCCGCTACGAGCCGCCTCTGAAGCGCGGTCGACCAGCGCGCGGTGGACAGGAACAGGATGGCATCCGCCCGGTCCAGACGTGACGGATCGGCCAGCGCGTCGAGCACGCGGGCGGGTATGTCGTCGAACGTGTCACCGGCGGCCGCGATGGCGGCCCAGGTGGCGCCGGGGGCGATGGTCTCCAGCCGCGCCACGGCGACATCGCGCGAGGCCACCACCTCATCGGCCGTGAAGTCGAAGCCGAGGCGGTGATACTTGGCCAGGAGCTGCGGGCGGGTGTAGCTGGCCGCGTTGGTCAGGACTGCCAGCCGCTTGCCCCGCGCGCGCAGGGCGGCCATGCGCTCGACCGCGCCGGGTATCGCGGTTTCGCCCACGTTCAGCACCCCGAAGGCATCGAGCAGGAAGCCGTCCACCCGGTCGGCGACCGCCTCGAGGCCCGGCAGGTTCAGCGCCCGCGCCGGATAGCGGGCGAAGGGCAGACGGGAGCGGATCCGCTCGTAGCGGGCAAAGGCCGAGGGCGCGTCGGACAGAAGGTCCCCTGCCCCGGCTTCGAGCGAGACATCAGACACTGGTGAACCCGCCTTCCACCATCAAGAGCGCCCCGTTCACCATGGCCGAGGCGTCCGAGGCAAGGTAGAGCGCGGCATCCGCCACCTCGACCGGCTCGGCAAAGCGGCGGGCGGGCGTGGCGGCCCGGAACGGATCCCCCTTTTCCGGCGCACCCCAGACCTCGCGGCCCATGGGCGTCATCACCACGGTCGGGCAGATCGCATTGACCTGCACGTTGTGCCGCGCCCATTCCGCGCAGAGCGACTTGGTCAGCGCGTTCAGCCCGCCCTTGGACGCCGCATAGGCCGCATGGTCATCCAGCGCGATCACCCCGGTCTGGCTCGAGATGTTGATGATCTTGCCCCAGCGTTGGGCGATCATCGCCGGCGCAAGCGTGCGGGCCGTAAGGAAGGGTGCGCGAAGGTTCACCGCCATCATCCGGTCCCAGTCGGTGGTGGCGTAGTCGAGCGCCGGGCCGACCAGCGCGATCCCGGCCGAGTTCACCAGGATGTCGATCGTGCCCCATTCGGCAAGCGCCCGCCGGCAGGCCTCGACCGGCTCGGTCGGGCTTTCCATCTCGGCCACCAGCGTCAGGCAGCGCCGACCCTGCGCCTGCACGGCATCGGCCGTGGCCGCAAGATCGGCCGTGTCGCGGCCCAGCGCGACGATGTCGGCGCCGGCTTCGGCGAAGACTCGGGCGATCTCGGCCCCGATGCCCTTGGAGGCCCCCGTGATCAGGGCCTTGCGGCCCGTCAGCGAAAAGCGGTCCTGCCAGCCCATCGGCTACTCCAGATTGGTATGGCGGGCGCGCATCGCCTGCGGATCGACCCCCAGACGGTCGCGGAGGTCAAGGATCAGAAGCTCGAAGGCCAGATACTGCGCCCCCTCGTAGAGCGAGCCCATCGGCAGGACAGAAGCTGCCGCCGCCCCCTGGTCGTTCGCCATGGTCTGCGCCGGAATCACCAGCACGCGGTCCGCTGCCGTGGGTGCGCTGCCCTGCGGCTGGGCGGTGACGCAGGCGACCCTCGCCCCCGCCGCGCGCGCCACACCGATCAACCCGTTCACGGTGGAAAAGCTGCCCGGTCCGGCGCTGACCATGAGAAGGTCGCCCTCGCCCACAGGCGGGCAGGACATGTCGCCCACGACATGCGCATCAAGCCCCAAGTGGTAAAGCCGCATCGCCAGCGCCCGCATCATCAGCCCCTCGCGGCCGACGCCATAGCAGACGATCCGGCGGGCCCTGGCCAACTCCTCGACCATTCCCGCCATCGCGGCGGGATCGACGGCGGCGACCGCATCGCGGATTTCACCGGCGGCGCGGGCGGAACGATCGGCAAGCGTCATGTTCCCACCTTGGTCTGTGCGGTCCGTGGAAGGGCGGCGGCGGCTGCCGGCTCAAGCAGCCCGACCTCGTCCAGAAGATCAAGCAGCGTGTAGCGGCTGCGCAGGAAGCGGGCCTTCAGGATCGTGCGGTAGAGGTAGGCCGGATCGACGCCGATCTCGGCCGCCTCGACCGGCGCCCCGGCACGGGCGAGGTGATCGGCCATGCGCGCCGGCGCCCAGAGCTGCGCGCGCAACCGCCCGACCACCTCGGGCCAGACCGTGCGCAGCCGCGCCAGCCGCGCCTGAAGCTCGGACCCCTCGACATGCTTGGCGCGGGTCTCTGCGATGGCACGCTCGGCGATTTCGCCGGGGCCGAACCGGTCGCGGATCTCGGCCTCCTTGGCGGGCAGTCGCGGCGCGGCCGCGGCACGACGCGCCGGGTCGAGCGACGGAAGATCCTGCGACAGGAGCCAGTCATACATCCGCAGAACCGCCATGGCGCCGACCGCGACGCAGGCCCCGTGGCTGACCCGCTCGCCGCCATGGTGCAGGTCGTCCATTTCCCAAAGATGCGCGATCTGGTGGTCTGCCCCCGACGCGGGGCGCGAGGAACCATGCGCCTCCATCGCCAGACCGACCAGCGTCAGACCGAGGAACAACCCCTCGACCGCCGCGGGGTCGCCCGCCGCAATGCGGTCGGGCTGCGACAGCCACCCCGCCAGCCCGTCCTGCACCATCGGCCAGGCCACGCCGTCGATGGCTTCGATGCCCAGCGCGTCGGCCAGAATCCAGTCACCCCCCGCCGGCACCTTTCCCGCAAGGTCGCCGTAGCCCCAGCCCGTCATCTCGGCCGGCGCGGCGGCGATCACATCGAGGTCGGCAAGCAGGACCCTGGCCGGTCGGCAGGGGATGGTCTTCTTGAAACCCTTCTCCGACAGCGGCGCCCCGGCCGAGGTGTAGCCGTCCATGCTGGCCGCCGTGGCCACGCACATGTAGGGAATGCCGGCCGTGAAGGCCGCGTGCTTGACGAGGTCGTTCATCACGCCCGAGCCGACGGCCACCGGCGTTTCCCCCGGACGCAGCGCGGCGCGCAGGGAATCGGCCAGCTCCACCGTGGGCTTCGGCCGGGGCCGGGCCGCAATCACGTGACGGCGCGTCGGAAGGCCCGCCGCCGCAAGCGCGGCTTCCGCCGCCTCGCCCGCCGCGCCCCAGCCGCGGTCGTCGGCCATCAGCACCACGGGACCGCCGAAATGGCGGGCGTAAAGCGCCCCAGCCTGTGCCAGCACCCCTCGGCCGATCACGACCTCGGCCACATTGGCCGAGCGCGCGACCGCCTCGCGGATCCGATCCTGCCCGCTCATGCCGCCACTCCGCCCGAGGCCAGCGTGCGCCCGTCGGCCGCGAAATGATGCTGGCGCTGCACCGGCAGATCCAGCCCGATCTCGGCCCCCTGATCCAGCGTGGTGTCGCCGTCGGCCCGGGCCACCAGCGTCTGACCGCCCGGCAGGCGGACATAGAGATAGGCGTCGCCCCCCAACGTCTCGGCAAGGGTCACGGTTGCGCCAAGCTGCCCCTGCCCCGCCGGGCGCAGCACCAGATGTTCCGGCCGGATCCCGAGCTTCACCGTGCCCGGCGGAGCCGCGCCCAGAGCCGTGCCATTGACCGTCGCGTGGCCGTCGCGCAGTTCGACGGCCAGGACGTTCATCGACGGCGCCCCGATGAAGCCGGCGACGAATTCGCTTGCCGGACGGTGATAGAGCTCCATCGGCGCGCCGACCTGCTCGATGCGGCCGGCGTTCAGCACCACGATCTTGTCGGCCATGGTCATCGCCTCGACCTGGTCGTGGGTGACGTAGATCATCGTGGCCTTCAGATCGCGGTGCAACGCCTCCAGCTCCACCCGCATCTGGACGCGCAGCTTGGCGTCGAGGTTCGACAGCGGTTCGTCGAACAGGAAGACCTTCGGCTCCTTCACGATGGCGCGGCCGATTGCGACACGCTGCCGCTGCCCGCCGGACAGTTGCCCCGGCTTGCGATCGAGATAGGGTTCCAGTTGCAGGATGCGGGCGGCCTCGGCGATGCGGCGCTTGCGCTCGGCTTCGGGGAAGTTGTTGACCTTCATTCCGAAATCCATGTTCTCGCGCACCGTCATGTGCGGATAGAGCGCATAGGACTGGAAGACCATCGCCACGTCCCGTTCGGACGGCGCGGCACGGGTCACGTCGCGGTCCCCGATGTGGATGGTGCCGCCGGAAATCTCCTCGAGCCCGGCGATCGAGCGCAGAAGCGTAGACTTGCCGCAGCCGGAGGGCCCGACGAAGACCACGAATTCGCCATCCTCGATAGTCAGCGACACCGAATGCAGCGCCTGTGCCGCGCCGTAGTGCTTGTTGACCTGGCTCAGCCGGACCTCGGCCATCGGCGCGTTCTCCCCCTGGTGCGGCGCGGTCCACTTTTTCGTTGACTCGCTGCCGAAGTCATACATTTATATGTATGGCGTTACAAATGCATGTCAACTGCGAAACGCCTACCAGGGAGGACCACCATGAAATTCAGAAGCTGTGCGAGTGCGATAGCGCTTGCTTCGGCGGCCGCGCTGGCGCCGTCCGGACAGGCGGCAGCCTGGTCGCTCGAGGAGGCGGCCAAACCCTATGCCGGAACCACGCTCGACGTGATCTTCCTCGACCGTCCGGGCTACAACGCGGCCAAGCAGATGCTGCCCGAGTTCGAACAGAAGACCGGCATCAAGGTGAACATCACCACGGTGCCCTACGAGAACGCGCTGGGCGAACAGGTCCGCGATTTCGTCGCGGGCGGCGATCTCGACATCGCGCTGATCGACCTGGTCTGGATCGGCAACTTCGCCGAAAACGGCTGGATCGAACCGATCGAGACCTTCACCAAGAACCCGGAGCTGGCCGACCCCGATCTCGACATGGCCGACTTCTTCCCGCTGGTGGTCAATGCCTTCGGCGGCTGGAACGGCACGACCTACGGCCTGCCCTTCGACAACTATTCGGGTCTGCTGTTCTACAACTCCTGCATGCTGAAGGACGCCGGCTTCGACGGCCCGCCCGAGACCTGGCAGGACGTGATGGATAAGTATGGCCCGGCCCTGACCAAGGACGGCAAATACGCCTACGCGCTGCAGTCGAAGCGCAACGAGACCCAGTCGGCCGACAGCTTTGCCCGGTTCCTGTGGCCGTTCGGCGGATCGTTCCTGACCAAGGACTTCAAGTCGAACCTCAACTCGCCGGAAAGCCAGGCCGGGCTGAACTTCCGGCAGGATCTGATGAAGTTCATGCCGCCGGGCATCGTCGCCTATGACCATGCCGAGGCGGTGAACGCGCTGGCGCAGGGCGACGTGGCCTTCATCACCGAATGGTCGGCCTTCTATTCGACGCTGATGGACCCGAACACGTCGAAGGTGGCCGACTGCCTGGCCGTCGCGCCGGAACCGAAGGGACCGGCCGGCCGCAAGCCCGCGCTGGGCGGCTTCTCGCTTGCCGTCGCGACCCAGGCCGATGATGCGGAAAAGGCCGCGGGCTGGCTCTTCATCCAGTGGGTGACCTCGAAGGCCAACGCCGGGAAGTATCTCGAACTGGGCGGCGTGCCCGCGCGCCAGTCGGCCTATGCCGACCCGGCTCTGGCCGAGAAGTACAAGTTCATCCCGGCGCTGGTCGAAAGCTGGCAGGACGGCGTTCCGGAATTCCGGCCGCGCTTCGCCGAATGGCCCGAGATCACCGAGATCGTGCAGGAATGGGGCACCAAGATGATGCTGGGAGAAGTCAGCGTCGAAGAAGGTGCCAGGACCATCGGCGCCAAGATGGAAGACGTGCTGAAGGCCGCCGGCTACTACGACGGCAAGAAGCCGCTGGTGCAATAGACGGATCTCCCGAGGGGTTGTGACGACCCCGATCCCTGTCCCTCCGGTCGCCGCATGGCCGGGGGGACCTCTTCCCGACGGAGCCCGCCATGATCGCCCGCGTCAAGCGCCGCACCATCCTTGCCTTTCTCGGCCCGGCCGTCCTGGCACTTGCCCTCGTCGGGATCGCCCCACTGCTCTATGCGGTCTGGAAAAGCCTGCACTACTTCAACCTGACCAAGCTCGCGCAGCAGAAGTTCGTCGGTCTGGACAATTACGCCTCGGTGCTGAGCGATCCGGTCTTCTGGCAGGCCATGGGGCGGACGGCGCTGCTCTTCGCCGTGGCGGTGCCGATCGAGATCGTGCTCGGCCTTGTCATCGCGCTGGTGCTGCACCGGCCGGGCCTCGGCTTCTGGAAGACGCTGACCCGGCTGACGCTGGTGCTGCCCATGGCCACGACCTATGCCGTGGTGGGCCTTCTGGCGCAGGTGATGCTGAACCAGAAATACGGTGTCGTGAACCAGATTCTGGGCTGGCTCGGCGTGGATGCGATCAATTTTATCGGCGACCCTACAAATGCATTCATCGCCGTCGTCCTGTGGGACATCTGGCAGTGGACACCCTTCGTCGCGCTGGTCCTGCTGGCGGGACTGTCCACCGTTCCGCCCGAGATCGAAGAGGCCGCGAGGCTCGAGACGAAATCCGGCTGGACCGTCCTGCGCCATGTCCAGCTGCCCTTCCTGGTGCCCAGCCTTGTCGCCGTGCTGATCCTGCGCACCGCCGACACGCTGAAGCTCTTCGACATGCCCTTCACTATGACACGCGGCGGGCCCGGCTCGGCCACCGAGTTCATCGCCGTCCTGATCGAACGGGTCGGCAACCGCCAGTTCGACATCGGCATGGCCGCGGCGCAGTCGATCATCATGCTGGCGATCACCATCGTGCTTGCCCGCATCTACATCCGGCTGTTCTACCGCGAGGTCCGCTGACATGGCCGCCCCTGTCCGCCGCCGTCATCTGTGGGGCGAAGGCGCCCTGCTGCTTGTGATCGGGCTGTTCTGCGTCTTTCCCTTCTACTGGATGGTGACGACCAGCCTGAAGACCCAGGTCGTCGCGCTGGAATCGCCTCCGGCCTGGTGGTTCACGCCGACTCTCGCGAACTACTGGGAGGTGCTGTTCGTGGACAAGGTCGGCCCGGCCCTGATCAACTCGATCATCGTCGCGGTCTGCACCACGGCCCTTGCCGTCGGTCTGGGAACGCCGGCCGCCTATGCGCTGGCCCGTTTCGAGTTCCGGGGCAAGCGCGACCTGTGGTTCTGGTTCATCACCAACCGCTTCGTCTCGCCGGTCGTCCTGGCCTTTCCGGTGTTCCTGATCGCGCGGGAGACCGGCCTGCGCGACACGCATCTGGCGCTGATCCTCATGTATCTGACCTTCACCCTGCCGATCGTGATCTGGATCTGCACCGATCAGTTCCGCTCGATCCCGACCGAGCTCGACGAGGCCGCGACGCTCGAGGGCGCGAGCCAGTGGCGCATCTTCCGGTCGATCTGCCTGCCGCTGGCCATGCCGGGGGTGGCGGTCAGCGCCATCCTTTCCTTCATCTTCTCCTGGAACGAGCTGCTTTTCGCCTACATCCTGGCGCCCAAGGCCGCCAAGACCGCCCCCGCGATGGCCGTGACCTTCATGGAGGGGTATGACGTGCCCTACGGCAAGATCATGGCGACCTCGACGCTGATCGTCGTTCCCGTATTGATCTTTGCCCTGCTGGCCTCGAAACACCTCGTGCGGGGCCTGACGATGGGCGCGGTGAAATAGGGGATCCATGGCGCGTGCACCGAAGCTTCCGCAGATCGACACCGAAGAGCGCTTCCTCGCGCAGGTCGCCTGGGCCTACCATGTCGAAGGGCTGACGCAGGAAAAGGTCGCCGAAAAGCTGGGCGCCACGCGGCTGCGCGTGAACAAGGCCCTGTCCGAGGCCCGGACGCGCGGGTTGGTGCGGATCACCTTCAACACCGCCTTCGCCGCCTGCGCCGAGCTGGAGGCCGCGCTGTGCGCCCGCTTCGGCGTCCGCAAGGCCTATGTCGCTCCGACGCCGACGGACCAGCGCGACGTCCAGATGATCACCGGCGCGGCTCTGGGCAACCTTCTGTCCGAGGTGCTGGCCGACCCGAAGGTGCGGCTCTTCGGCATGTCCTGGGGCGGCACGCTGAACATCGCGACCCGCTTCGTCGCGGCGATGGAACGCCCGGATCTGGAGGTGATCTCGGTCATGGGCGGGCTGACCCGCGGCTCCGATCTCAACAGCTTCGAGATCACCACGCGGCTGGCCGATCTGATCGGGTCCCAGCACAGCTACTTCACCGCGCCGCTTTACGCCGGCAGCCGGGAAAGCCGCGACACGATCATGCAGCTCGACGTGTTCCGCGACATCCTGGCCAAGCTGAGAGCGGTCGATGCGCTGGCGATGGCCGCCGGCGACATCTCGAAGCGGTCGCTTCTGATGCGGGACGGACTGCCTTCCGACACCACGATGGAGGAACTGGTCGCGCTGGGCGCGGTGGGCGACGTGCTCGGCACCGTGATCGATGCCGAGGGGCGTCCGATCGCGCATCCGATCAACGAACGGGTCATCGGCATCGGACTCGACGACCTTGGCCCGATCCCGAACGTCATCCTGGCCGCGGGCGGGCCGCACAAGGTGGCGATCGTGCGCGCCGTGCTGAGGCGGGGCGTCGTGAACACGCTGGTCACCGACGAGGCCACCGCCCGCGCGCTGCTGGAGCGCAACGGATGACCTTTAACGTCGGCATCGACCTGGGCACCTCGGGCATCAAGGCGGTGCTGATCGAGGATCTGGCCCGCATCGTCGCGGTCGCGCCCGAGCCGATCGCGGTCAGCCGTCCGCAGGTCGGCTGGAGCGAGCAGGATGCCGACCTGTGGGTGGCGACCGTGTTTTCCTGTCTCGACCGTCTGGCCGCCGAGGCCCCGCGCGCGATGGCCGCCGTGCGCGGGATCGGACTGTCGGGACAGATGCTCTGCGCGTTGATCCTCGACGCGGATCTCAGGCCACTGCGCCCGGCCATGCTGTGGAACGACCAGCGCGCGATCGCCGAATGCGCCGAGCTTCTGGCCGCCGTGCCCGACATCGGCCGGCGGACGAACGGCACGCCCGACCCCGGCATCACCGCGCCCAAGCTGATGTGGCTGCGCAGGCACGAGCCCGCGCTGATGGACCGGGCGCGGATGCTCATGCTGACCAAGGACTATGTCCGCCTCGCCCTGACCGGAGAGGTCGCCACCGAGCCTTCGGATGCGGGCGGCACGCAGCTTCTCGATGTGGCGTCGGGGCGCTGGGATCCGGCGCTCTGTGCCGCCGTGGGCTGGGATCCGGCCCATCTGCCGCCGGTCCTCGACAGTTGGGCCGAGGCCGGGCGGCTCCGGCCCGAGCTTCTGGCCCGTTGGGGGATGACGGGGCCGGTCGCGGTCGCCGCGGGCGCGGGCGACAACATGGGATCGACGCTGGGCGCGGGCGGCGCGCGACCGGGCGATGCGGTGCTGACCGTCGGCACGTCGGGGGTGGCCTGCATCGTGGACGCGGCCTTCCATCCCGGCCCCGAGCGCGCGATCCTGACCTCGGCCCATGTCGTGCCCGGGGTTTTCCTGTCGATGGGCGTGGTGATGTCGGCCACCGCGAGCCTCGACTGGGTGGGCCAGCTGACCGGGCGCCGGGTGCCCGAGCTCGATGCGGAAGCCGCCGCCTGGGTCGCCGCCCGGGGGCCGGCCGCCGCGCCGGTGTTCCTGCCCTGCCTGACCGGCATCCGCACGCCCCTGAACCGGCCCGACCTGACCGGGCGCATGGCCGGCCTTCACCCCGGCGTCACGCCGGCGATGCTCGCCTATGCCACGATGGAAGGCGTGGCCTTCCAGTTCGCCGATTGCGTCGCCGCGCAGGTCGCGGTCGGTGTCAGGCCCGAGCGCTTCACCGTGGTGGGCGGCGGAACGCGCAGCGTGCTCTGGCTGCAACTGATGGCCAGCGCGCTTGACCGACCGCTCGGGCTGATCGAGGGCGCCGACATGGCCGGGCCGCGCGGGGCCGCACGACTGGCCGCCGTCGCGGCCGGGGCCCCGGTGGCGATCCTGTCCGAGCGCGTCCCCGCGATCCGCGAGGTTGCGCCCGACCGCCGTCTGGCCGAGGCCCTGGCCCCGCGCCACGCCGCCGTGGCCGCGCTGGCGGCGGGCTGAGCTGCGGCCCGAACCGGACGATGACGCGGGCCTTCGCGTTTCGGATAGCAGCGGGACGCGGCAGGCGTATCACGGATAGCATGCGCGGCTGCGCCCGCAGCCCCGTGCCACCGGATCCGGAGAGCCATCATGCCCGCCATGCGTCCCCTCAGCCCCCTCCTGACCGGCTTGGCGCTGGCCCTCGCCCTCGGGACCTCGAGCCCCGCCGAGACCGCGCGGACCGAAACCCTGCCGGCGGCATCGGTGACGGCGGGGACCATCCTGAAGGGCCGGCTGAAGGGGGACGCGACAGTCACCTATGCGGTCAGGGCCGAGGCCGGGCAGACCCTTTCGGTCGATCTGTCCACGTCGAACGCAAGCCTTTACTTCAACATCCTGCCCCAGGGGTCGCAGGAGGCGCTGTTCATCGGCTCGACCTCGGGCACCGTCGCGGACATTCCGCTGCCGGCGGCCGGGACCTACCTCATCCAGGTCTATCTGATGCGCAACGCGGCCCGGCGCGACGAGGCCGCGGATTACGCCATCGGCATCGGCCTTGCCCCCGGCGATTTCGCGGACGGGCTGGCCGGGGGGCCGGACTGGTGGCAGGTCGCGGGCCTGGCCGAGGGCGCGCTGAATGTCCGCTCTGGCCTCGACACCCGCTATCCGGTGGTCGGCAAGGCGGCCAACGGCGAGCTGATGCAGAACCGGGGCTGCCGCATGACCGGCCAGACCCGCTGGTGCAACGTCCGCATCGACGGTTCGGGCGTGCAGGGCTGGGTGGCCGGACGCTATCTGGTCGAAGGCGCGGCGCCGGCGGCCCCGGAGATGCCCGAGGGCGGGCCCAAGGGCAACGGTGTGCCCTTCGACGCCACCGGCTCGGTCGAGTGCGCCACGACTGCCGGGGCGCCTATGGCCAGCTGTCTCTTCGGCGTGGTGCGCGACGGCCCCGGCAATGCGGGGGTCTGGATCGCGCTGGGCGATGGCTCCGAGCGGGCGATCCTCTTCGAGGGCGGCGTGCCGGTCTCGGCCGACAGCCCCGCGCCGCTGAGCCATGAGAAGACCGGGGACCTGTTCACGGTCCGGGTCGGGGACGAGACCTACCGCTTTCCCGAAGCCGTCGTGAACGGCGGCTGACCGGGCATGCCGGCAAGGGCGGGATCCGAGCCGGTCCCGCCCCTGCCCCGAAGGTCAGAGCGAACACTCGCTGCCCTTAAAGAGGACGTCCTCGACCGTATCGTCGTTCGCGGCAAGGCCGCTCCCGGGGGCCTCTGCCCCGGCCACCGTGGCCTCGACGCGGGTTCCCGCCACGGAATGGAGGTGGTTGAACAGGGCGGCAAGCGGCGCCATCGCCGCCGCAACCGCATCGAGATCCTGTCCGATCGCCTGACAGGCTGGCGCAGAGTCGCGACCCCACTACGACCGATGCGCCAAGACCTTCCCGTCTGCCGCCGCGCTCGCCGCTACCGTCTTGATCCAGCTTTGACGATCAAGGAGTCTGGACCCGAAACTCCTTTGAAAAAATGACCCCAATCGGGGCCCTTGGACGGATTCAGTGTCTGAATGTGGCGGAGAGGGTGGGCCCGGGGTCGAACCTTCTTTTGTGGATGCCGCTCGGTTTGCAAGGAATTTGTGATCGTCTGGACTTGTGATCGAGTGCGGTCTTTTGTCAGGCCTGTTCGTGCGGCTGACTGGCGCCGCTGGCCGGGATGGTGATGCGCGGAGCGGGTCCAAATCTCCAAGAGCGAGCTCGAGGCTCGGAGAAGGTTTCTGATTTGCCCGATCCGGATCATGTCGATCATTTGCCCATGCAGATCATGCCTCCCTCACAACTCGGTGGCCCGGTAGCCCGTTCGACGCCCGATCATGCGCCGATCAGCACCGGGCCGCGATAGCTTTCGCCACGCGTCAGCATCGCCCAGATGCCGCGCGCCATCTTGTTCGCCAGCGCGGTGGCCACGACCGGGACCGGCTTGCGTTCCAGCATCCGCGCCAGCCACGAGCCCTTGGGCGCACCGCGGCGCGAGGCCCAGCGGATCACCGCGGTCGCCCCGATGACCAGCAGTCGACGAATATCGCGCTGCCCCATCTTCGAGGTCTTCCCCAGCTTCAGCTTGCCCCCGGTGGAATGCTGCCGCGGCACCAGGCCGAGCCAAGCCGCGAAATCCCGCCCACGCCGAAACTGCTCCATCGGTGGGGCGAAGGTCTCGACAGCGAGCGCAGTGATGGGGCCGACACCCGGCATCGTCTGCAACTGGCGCGGGAGGTCTGCTTCCTGCGACATGGCCGCGATCCTGGCTTTCAGCGCATTGATCCGGTCGGTCAGGTTGGCGATCTGCTCGAGCAGCATGCGGCAGATGTCCCGGGCGAGTTCCGGCACGTCGGTGTCGGGATCTTCTACGACCTTCGCGAGGCGCGGCAGGTAGCCGATCCCTTCGGGGGCGACATGGCCGAACTCGTAGAGATGCGACCGTAGCGCGTTTGCGGCCTCTGTGCGCTGCTTCACGAGTTGTTCCCGTGTCCGGAACGCGACGGCGCGTGCCTGCTGGTCGGCCGACTTCGGTTCGACGAAGCGCATGGTCGGCCGCAGCGCCGCCTCGACGATGGCCTCCGCGTCGGCCGCGTCGTTCTTCTGCCGTTTCAGGAACGGCTTGACGTAATGCGGCGCGATCAGCCGGACCTCATGCCCGTGCCGCGCCATCTCCCGCGCCCAATGATGCGCGCTGGCGCAGGCCTCCATCGCCACGAGGCACGGCGGCTGGTCCGCCATGAACCGCGCGAACTGCGGCCGTGACAGCTTCTTGCGGAATACGACAGACCCGTCCGCCGCAGCCCCGTGAACCTGGAACACGTTCTTTGCCAGATCCACGCCGATGATGCTAGGGTCAGGACCCATTAATTGGCTTGAGGCCGCCGGGCCTGCGTGATTCAAGCTCCCGGACTGACGGGGGTGATGATGAGCAACCTTTTCTGGCTGACCGACGCGCAGATGGAGCGGTTGAAGC
>JBMOOG010000021.1:0-64242 GCA_049324535.1 Pseudomonadota bacterium
GGCGCCAGAAGACCCTGAAGGTGGACATCCCCTGCCGTGGATCGGATGGTCCGCTGCATCTGCTGGTCGTCAGCACCGGCCTCAAGGTCGAGGGTGAAGGCGAGTGGAACGCCCGCAAGCATGGCGGCTCCAAACGCCGCGTCTGGCGCAGGATCCACATCGGGATCGACGAGACGGAGGAGGATCAGGAAACGGTCCAGTGGACCGTTTCCCCGACGACGACTGGAAATCCGGGCCGCCGAGGTCACCTTCAGCGACGTCGGCGATGCGCCGATGCTGCCCGAACTCCTCGCCCAGATCCCGCCCGAACAGCAGATCGGCAGCGTCACCGCCGATGGCGCCTTCGACACCCGCAAGTGCCATGACGCGATCGCGGCCCGTGGGGCCGCCGCGATCATACCGCCCCGCAAGAATGCCAAGCCCTGGAAGCCCGACACCGCCGGAGCCGTCGCACCCAACGAGATCCTGCGCACATCGAAGCGGGTTGGCCGGACCATCTGGCGACGATGGAGCGGCTACCACCGCCGAAGTCGCGCAGAAACCAAGATGCACTGCGTCAAGCTCTTGGGGCAGCGCCTGTCCGCCAGAGACTTCGACCGTCAGGCCGCAGAGTTCCAGGTCCGGGTCGCGGTCCTGAACGGCTTCACCGCGCTCGGAACACCCATCACGGAAGCCGTGGGATGAGTCCGTCCGGGGAAAGGGGAGGTCCACACATCACCCGATTTGTGCAACAGAGCCGGATGGAGGCGTCGATCGAGGGTCTCGGCACGCTGGTCGTGACCGTGGTCTGACCGGCCGTGCCCGCTGCCGGCGGCCGGGAGCCGCCGCCGGGTCAGCTCGGGCCGCCCGATGACCGGTCCAGCAGCGCGGTCAGAAGCGGGTTCGGAAGCCGCCGCTGGAGCGTCACCGCAAGGAAAGTCTCGCGGATGCCGTGCAGCGTTGCCGCCTCGACCAGCTGGCCCGACGCCAGCTCGTCGCGCACCACGATCGGAGGAATGACGGCAAGCCCGGCATCTTCCCGCGCCAGAAGCCGGAGCATGGCCATGTCGGCGACCTCGGCGGCGATGGCCGGAACGACACCGATGCGCGTGACCAGCGCATCGAAGGCGGCGCGGATCGAGGTTTCCGGCGTCGGCAGGATCAGTGGCTCGGTTCCGATCAGGTCGGCCAGGGTCCGCGTCGGCGTGCCGACCCGGGCCGCGGTGCCGATCAGACCCACCGGCTGCTCGTCCAGACGGTGGATCAGCCAGGGGCTGGCGGCGTCGCGGGCCGGGGCAAGATTGGTCAGCACCACATCGAAGGCCAGTCCCTCAAGCCCGCCCAGAAGTTCCGACTGGGATCCGGACCGCAGCACCACCTCGACATCGGCGCGCCCGATCAGAGGGCGAAGGAACTGCATCTGGAAATTGCGCGAAAGCGTCGCCAGCGCGCCGACCCGCAGGGCGCGGCGGGCGCGGCCGGTATCGCGCAGGGTGGCGGTCAGATCCTCGGCCGTCCGGAAGATCGCTTCGGCATGGTCGAGCGCGATGCGCCCGGCCTCGGTCAGGATCAGCCCGCGCCCGCGGCGTTCGAACAGGGCGTGACCGAGACTGTCCTGCAACGCCTTGATCTGGGCCGACAGGGCCGATTGCGACAGGTTCAGACGCCGCGCGGCACCGGTCAGCGTGCCGTCGGTGGCCACGGCGCGAAAGAGGCGCAGGTGATGCAGGTTCAGCCGATCCATCATTCCATCATAACGAACGAATAGCGATAAAATATGTAATTTTCTGCAAGTCAGGCAAGGGCTATCACCGCGCTGTCCCGCGAACGGAGATTGCGCATGGTCCTCCCTGTCTTGCCCCTCATCGCGCCGCTCGTGCTTCTGGCCGCCGCCGCGCCGGCCCTGCGTCGCCCCGGCCGGCGTCCCGGTCGGTTGCCGCGCCTGGCCGAGGCGGCCGCGGCTTGCCGTCGCCGGCCCGGCCGTGTGGTCGGTCGGTCACGGGGGGCTGGTCGCCGCCGTCCGCCTGGACGCCGTCGGCGCGACCATGGCGGCTCTGGTCGCCCTGGTGGGCTGGGTGGTCGTGCGCTACGCGCGCACCGCACTCGACGGCGAGGCGCGCGAGGGTGCGTTCCACGGCCTTCTGTTGGTGACGCTGGCGGCGGTGCTTGTGCTCGTTCAGGCCGGCAGCCTTGCCGTCCTGGTGGCGGCGTTCGTGGCGGTCGGACTGCTGCTCCGGCGGCTTCTCTTGTTCTATCCCGAACGCCCTGCGGCGCAGAGGGCCGCGGCGAAGTTCGCGCTGGTCTGGCACGCCGGCGACCTCGCCCTTGGCCTTGCGGCGGTCCTGTTCTGGCAGGCCTACGCGACCACCGATCTGGCGGCGATCGGCCAGGCGGCGCGCGACACCGTGCCGCTTGCCGCGCGGTTCGCCGTGGCGCTGGTGGTCCTTGCGGCGGCGCTCAAGACCGCAGCGTTCCCGCTGCATGGCTGGCTGACCGAGGTGATGGAGGCGCCCGTGCCCGTGTCGGCCCTGCTGCACGCCGGCATCGTGAACGCGGGCGGGCTGCTTCTGATCCGGCTGGCCGAACCGGTGCAGGCCAGCCCCGGAGCGATGGCGGCCCTCGTGATGCTCGGGGGGTTCACCGCGCTCTTCGGCGCGGCGGTGATGCTGGCGCAAAGCGCCGTCAAGACGGCACTGGCCTGGTCCACGGTCAGCCAGATGGGCTTTCTTCTTCTGCAATGCGGGCTGGGTCTCTGGACGCTGGCGCTGCTGCACATCGTCGCCCACTCGCTCTACAAGGCGCATGCCTTCTTGTCCTCCGGCGGCGCGGTCGAGGCCGTCGCCGCGCAGCGCCGGCCGGGGACGGTGGCCGTGCCGGGGGGGCTTGCCGTGGCGCGGGCCTTCGCCCTGGCGCTGGCGGTCTATGCTGCGCTGGCTCTGGCCTTCGGGGTGATCGCCGCGCCGAAGGCGCCGCAGGCACTGGCGCTGGGGGCCATCCTCGTCTTCGGGGTGGCCTATCTCGTCGCCCAGGGCCTGGCCGACGCCGCCCCCGCCGCGCTGACCCGGCGCACGGGCCTCGCGGCGCTGGCCGCCGCCCTCGGCTACTTCGGCTTCCATGTCCTCGCGGGCGCGCTCTGGGGGGCGGACCTGCCCGCCCCGCCGGTGCCCGGACCGCTGGAATGGGTGCTGATCGCCGTCGCGGTCGCGTCCTTCGGCGGCATCGCCGTGGCCCAGTCGCTGTTCCCGCTCTGGGCGCATCATCCGGCTGCCACGGGCCTGCGGGTGCACGTCGCCAACGGCTTCTACCTCAACGCGGCCCTCGACCGGCTGATCGGCGGATTCCGGTCCGCACGCCCGCTCTGACCGAAGGAGACCGAGATGTTCCTGAAACACGCCCAGATCGCGCCCGCCCGGGTCGCGGACATCCTCCAGGCGGCCGAATCCGCGGCGCGCGCCATTCCCCCGGCCTTCCCGCTGGACGCCACCGTGGCCGTGAATCCCTTTCTCGGCCAGACCGGCGAGGATCTGGCCACCGCCGCCGCACGGCTTGCGCGGGTGGCAGGCGTGCGCCTCACCCGGCCGAGGTCCGAGTACCGGGCCATGATTGCGGCCGGGCGGATCAGCGACGATGACCTGGCCGGCGCCCTGGCCGCCTGCGCGTCGGCGCTGAAGCCCGGCGATCTTGCGGGGCTGAAGGCCGCCGCTGCGGGCGAGGACGCCGAGCCGGCGGTCCTGCCCACCGTGGCGGATCTTGCGGCGCGCGCGACCGGCACCGACTGGCCCATGGTGATCGAGCGCACCGTCGGCCTCTGGGCGGCGGGCCATTTCGACCGGGGGCAGGCGCTCTGGACGCCGGCGCCGGGCCGGGGCGCCTATGCGGCCTGGCGGGACTGGGCCACGCATGACCTGACGCCGGGGATCGCGGGCCTTGCCGGGTTCTGTGCCCATGTGGCGGACGCGCCCGACACGTCCGAGCGCGCCATCCTGCGTGCGGCCGACCGGCTGGGGATCAGCGAGGCCGCGGCGCCGACGGCCTTCCACCGGCTGCTGACCGACCTGGGCGGCTGGGCCCAGCACGCGCGCTGGCTTCTGTGGCAGGCCGAGCGTTCGGGAAGCACCGATGCGACGCTGGTCGATCTGCTGGCGATCCGGCTGGTCTGGGACGAGGCGCTTCTCGCGCATGCACCCGCGGTCGCCGCGGAGTGGGCGGCGACCGTCGCCGCCCATGCCCGGCCCGTGCAGCCGGGCGCCGATCAGGTGATCGACGCGATCCTTCAGGACGCCACTGAGCGCGCCTTCCAGCGCGGCCTCTGCGCCGGTCTGACCGGCCCCGCGGCGGTGCCGGTGCGGCCCGCCCTTCAGGCCGCCTTCTGCATCGACGTGCGGTCCGAGGTGTTCCGCCGCGCGCTGGAAGGGCTGGACCCGGGGATCGCCACGCTGGGCTTTGCGGGGTTCTTCGGCCTGCCGGTCGCGCACCGGCCCTTCGCGTCGGACCAGACCGAGGCGCATCTTCCGGTCCTGCTGCGGCCCACGCTGACCTCCTCCGCCGCGGCCGATCCGGAGGACGAGGCCCGGGCGCGCATCGCCGCCCGTGCCCGCCGCGCCTGGGGGCGGTTCCGGCAGGCGGCCGTGTCCTCCTTCGCCTTTGTCGAGGCGGCGGGGCCGCTCTATGGCGCCTCGCTGGTGGCGGACGCGCTGGGCCGCGGGCGGAAGACCCGGCCCGCCGCACCCGCGCCGCAGTTCGCGGGCGCAATGACGGCCGAAGAGAAGGCCGCGACCGCCGCCGCCGTGTTGCGCGCGATGAGCCTGACCGCCGGTCACGCCCGGCTGGTGCTGCTCCTCGGCCACGGCGCGCAGGTCGCCAACAACCCGCACCAGAGCGCCTATCATTGCGGCGCCTGCGGCGGTCAGACCGGCGAGGTCTCGGCCCGGCTGCTCGCCGCGCTTCTGAACGACCCGGAAACCCGGTCGGGGCTGGCGGCCAGGGGTATCGACCTGCCCGGGGACACGCGCTTTGTCGCCGGGCTGCACGACACCACGACCGATGCGGTGACGCTCTGGCCGGACGCGACCCTTTCGGACCATGCGTCCGACCTTGACTTGGCGCAGCGGTGGCTTGCGCAGGCGGGTGCGCTGGCGCGGGCCGAGCGCGCGCGCCGCCTGCCGGGCGCCACGCCGGCCACCGTCGCGGGCCGGGCGACGAACTGGGCCGAGGTGCGTCCCGAATGGGGCCTTGCGGGATGCGCCGCCTTCATCGCGGCGCCGCGCGCGGGGACCGCGGGGCGCGATCTCGGCGGGCGGGTCTTCCTGCACGGCTACGACTGGCGGCAGGACAGCGACTTCGCCACGCTCGGGCTGATCCTGACGGCCCCGGTGGTGGTCGCAAGCTGGATCAGCCTGCAATACTACGGCTCGACCGTGGCCCCCGAGGTCTTCGGAGGCGGCAACAAGCTGATCCACAACGTCGTCGGCGGCATCGGCGTGGTGGAGGGCAACGGCGGCCGGCTGCGTGCGGGTCTGCCCTGGCAGTCCGTGCACGACGGCGTGGCCCCGGTGCACGAACCGCTGCGCCTGAGCGTTCTGGTCGAGGCGCCCGAGGACGCCATGGCCGGCGTTCTTGCCCGCAGCGACGGGGTGCGCGCGCTTGTCGAGAACGGCTGGCTGCATCTCTTCGCCCTCGAGGAAGGCCGGGTGCGGTCCCGCTGGATCCCCGGCCGTGGCTGGGAACGCGCCGGTGGCCCGGTGCTCTCGCCGGACCTGCGGCGCCCCGCGCGCGTTCAGTGAAAGTCCCGGGATTTCGGGATGATGGTGACGTCGCGGGGATGGCGCGACGCGGCCGCGCGCAGGGGGCGGGCGACATGGTCGGCGCGGGCGGGCTCGATGCGCATCGGGCCCTCCGCCAGCCGCCAGAGCGCGTCGGACCGGTCGTGCAGTTCGGCCGCGACCACATGGATCACGTCGGCATCGCGCTGGACATGGCCGCGGACCTCCAGCAGCCGGGCCGTCATGATCGCCTTGCGGAACGTGGCCATCACCTTGGGCCAGACGACAAGGTTGGCGACCCCCGTCTCGTCCTCCAGCGTGATGAAGCAGACGCCCTTGGCGCTGCCGGGGCGCTGGCGGATCAGGACCAACCCCGCCAGGCGCACCCGCCGGCCCGTGCCCATCGTGGCCAGGTCGCGCGCGCGGCGATAGCCCTGCCGGTCCATGCTGACGCGCAGGAAGGCCATCGGATGCGCCTTCAGCGACAGGCGCAGGGTCTGGTAGTCGGCCACCACATGCTCGCAGGTCGGCATGGCGGGAAGACGCACGGGCGGCTCGGTCCCCTCGTCGCGCCGGTCCCGGAAGAGGGGAAGGTCGGGCGCATCCCGCAGCGCGCGCGCCTGCCAGAGCGCAGCCCGGCGGTCCAGTGAAAGCGACCGGAAGGCATCGGCGGCGGCAAGCCGGCGGATGCTGCCGGCGTCGAGTCCCGCCCGGCGCTGCAGGTCCGCGAGATCGGCATAGGGACGGTCCCGCGCGGCCAGCAGGCGCGCGGCCGCGTCGGCGCGCATCCCGTCGATCTGCCGCAGCCCCAGCCGCAGCGCCCAGCCGGTGCCGGACGGTTCCAGCCGGTTGTCCCAGTCGCTGAAGTTCACGTCCGGCGCGCGGACCTCCTCGCCATGGTCGCGCGCATCGCGCACGATCTGGGCCGGGGCGTAGAACCCCATGGGCTGCGAGTTCAGCAGCGCGCAGGCGAAGGCGGCCGGGTAGTGGCGCTTGAGCCAGGCCGAGACATAGACCAGCAGCGCGAAGCTCGCCGCGTGGCTTTCGGGAAAGCCGTATTCGCCGAACCCCTTGATCTGGTTGAAGCAGCGCTGGGCGAATTCGGCGTCGTAGCCCCGGTCCACCATCCGCCCCACCATCTTCGCCTCGAGCGTATGGATGGTCCCGCGCGACCGGAACGTGGCCATCGCCTTGCGCAGCTCGTTGGCTTCGGCCGGGCTGAACCCGGCGGCCTCGATGGCGATCTTCATCGCCTGCTCCTGGAAGATCGGCACGCCCAGGGTTCGGCCGAGGATGTTGCGCAACTCGTCGGGATCGTGGGGCGGCGCCGGCGAGGGGTAGTCCTCGGGCTCCAGGCCGTTGCGGCGGCGCAGGTAGGGATGGACCATGTCGCCCTGGATGGGGCCCGGTCGCACGATCGCCACCTCGATCACCAGATCGTAGAAGCAGCGCGGCTTCAGCCGGGGCAGCATGTTCATCTGCGCCCGGCTTTCCACCTGGAAGACGCCGACGCTGTCGCCCCGGCAGAGCATGTCGTAGACGGCCGGGTCCTCGGCGGGAATCGAGGCCAGGTCGTGGTCCACACCGTGATGGGCGCGCAGCAGGTCCAGGCACTTGCGGATGCAGGTCAGCATCCCCAGCGCCAGCACGTCCACCTTGAGGATGCCCAGCGCGTCGATGTCGTCCTTGTCCCATTCGATGAAGCTGCGGTCGGGCATGGCGCCGTTGCCGACCGGAACGGTCCGGGTCAGCGGGTCCTCGGTCAGGATGAAGCCGCCCACATGCTGCGAGAGGTGCCGGGGCATGCCGATCATCTGCTCGGCCAGCCGGATCGTCCGCGACATCAGCGGGTCGGTCAGGTCGATCCCGGCCTCGTCGGCATTGGCCTGCCCCATCGCGCGCCCGAAGCTGCCCCAGACCGTCCGGGCCAGGGCCGCGGTGACATCCTCGGACAGGCCCATGGCCTTGCCGACCTCGCGGATGGCCGACCTCGGGCGGTAGTGGATGACCGTGGCGCACAGGCCGGCCCGGTGACGGCCGTATTTCGCGTAGATGTGCTGGATCACCTCTTCGCGCCGCTCGTGCTCGAAATCCACGTCGATGTCGGGCGGCTCGTCGCGCTCCTCGCTGATGAACCGCTCGAACAGCAGTTCGTGCCGTGCCGGATCGACCGAGGTGATGCCCAGCACGTAGCACACGGCCGAATTGGCCGCCGAGCCGCGCCCCTGGCAGAGGATGCCCCGGCCGCGGGCGAACTCGACGATCTCGTGGACCGTCAGGAAATACTGCGGGATCTTCTTGCGGGCGATCATGTCCAGCTCCTTGCGGAGCGTCGCGCGGACCTTCTCGGGAATGCCCTGCGGATAGCGGTCCGCCGCCCCGGACCAGGTCAGTTCTTCCAGCCGGCTCTGCGGCGTCATCCCCGGCGGCACGGTTTCCTGCGGATAGTGGTAGGCCAGTTCGCGCAGGTCGAAGACGCAGGCGTCGGCCACCTCGCGCGTCGCGCGGATCGCGTGCGGCCATTCGGCGAACAGGCGGCACATCTCGGCCGGCGACTTCAGGTGCCGCTCGGCGTTGGCGCAGAGCCGCAGGCCCGCCTGCCGGATCGTCGTCTTCTCGCGGATGCAGGTCATCACGTCCTGAAGCGGCCGCCGGTCGGGGGCGTGGTAATGCACGTCGTTGGTGGCAAGGATGCCAAGCCCGTGCGCCCGCGCCAGCCGGTCCAGCCGGCTGATCCGGGCCCGATCGTCGCCGCGGTAGAGCCAGGAGACGGCGATGTGGCGCAACGTCGGCAGCCGCCGCACCAGTCCCGGCAGGCGGCGCGGCAGCGTGTCGTCGGGCAGGGCGATCAGCTGCACCCCCTCGGAATGGGCCGCCAGATCGGCCAGGGTGATGTCGCAGACGCCCTTGGCCTGCCAGTTGCCGTCCGTATCGGCCATCTTGCCCCGGGACAGCAGCGTGCAGAGCCGGCCCCAGGCCGCCCGGTCGCGCGGATAGGCGAGGAACTCATCCCCCGTGACCAGCCGCAGCCGGCAGCCGATGACGGGGCGGATCCGGGCCTTGAGCGCCTCGACATGAAGCCGCACCACGCCCGCCACCGTGTTCAGATCCGCCACGCCGAGCGCATCATGGCCAAGCGCATGGGCCGTCGCGACCAGCTCGGCCGCGTCGGAGGCCCCGCGCAGGAACGAGAACGCGGTCGTCACGCCCAGCTCGACGAAGGGCGCGCGCGGATTGGGGGTGAAGTCGCCGGCCAGCGTCCTGCGGGGGGGGCGGTTGTCCGTTTCGGGCATCAGGCGAACATCCCGTGCAGGAACCAGCGCGGCAGCCCGCCGCGCCCGTCCTCGTGCAGCCCCTCGCGGTAGAGCCAGAACCGGCGTCCGGTCTCGTCCTCGATCCTGAAGTAGTCGCGCAACCGGGTGCCGGGCCGGTCGTGCCACCATTCCGGCGCGATCCGTTCGGGCCCCTGATAGCGCGTGACCCGATGCGTGTGGCGCCGCCAGACGAACTGCGCGGGCGGGCCCTCCGGCACGGCGTAAAGCACCTGCACCTCCTCGGGGCGCTCCAGCAGGCGCACCGGCCGGTCCGCAAGGGTCCGTGGTTCCGGCTCCTGCGGGGCGAGGGGGGCGGTGCGGACCTCGGCCCGCTCGGGAATGTGGCTGGCGCGGTGGTGCAGCCCGCGGACCGCGTCCGGACCGAAGCGGGATGCCAGCCTGTCCACCAGTTGCGACAGGTCCAGCCTGTGGTCCGGTTCCCCGGCCAGGTCCGATTGCCGTGCGTCCAGGGCTTCGGTCTCCTGCGCCTCGATCGCGATCAGGTCGAAGCCGAAGCCGGGATCGATCCGCTCCAGCCGGTCGCGGAACAGGAAGGCCAGATGCGCGGCATCGCGGCTGGGCGCGGCGGTCGTGGCGGCGATCCAGCGCATTTCGCCATCGGTGCGCCAGACCGAAAGCGTCAGGCGCCGCGCGCCCCGGCCGGCGCGGGCAAGCTGGGCGCAGAGCTCCGCGCAAAGCGCCGGCAGGCAGGGTGCGGGGTCGAGCACCGGCTCGGCCAGGCGGGCGTCGGCCCGAAAGCGCGGCGGCGCATCCGGCGGCGCCAGCGGCTCGGCCAGCCGTCCGGTCGCCTGATCCAGCCGGATCAGCGGATTGCAGGGCGGCGCCGCCCGCACGAACCGCCGCGCCAGCGACAGGCGGGGCACGGCCGCCAGCTGGGCGATCGTCTTCAGTCCCAGCCGGTGCAGCAGCAGTTCCGTGTCCGGCTCCAGCCGCAATGCGGCAACCGGCAGGGGATCCAGATCCCGCGGGTCATGGCAGATCGCCCGGACCGGACCGAACCGCGCCAGCGCCCAGGCCGCCCCGCGGCCGGGTGCGACGGCCAGCCGCGAGGAAAACCCCAGAAGCGCCAGCCTTGCCTCCATGTCCGCCAGCATCGCGGCCTCGCCCCCCCAGAGGTGGTCCGACCCGGTCGTGTCGAGGATCAGCCCGTCGTCGCCATCGGTCGCGGACCACGGGCACCAGCGCCGGACCCAGAGCGCCAGCCGCTCGAGGGCGGCCCGGTCCGCGGCCGGATCGGCCGGATCGGCCCGCAGCGCAGGGCAGACCGCGCGCATGTCGGCCAGCCGGGCGCCCGTCCGCACCCCGGCCAGACGGGCGGCGCGGTTGGTGGCGTGAATGACCGGCCCGTGTCCGCCCTCGGTCCAGAGCGCGACCGGCAGGTCATCGGGTGCCGCGTTGCCGGTCCTCTCCGCCTGCCTCTGCCAGCGCTCCATCGGAAACTGCGGCAAGGAAATCGAGACGATGCGTCGCCCGGTCATGACGGACCACCCACTCGCCGGGACGCCGGTCGCGGCTGCGGAAGAGTTCGGCGCGCCAGCGCGGGTCGCCCGGCGCGACCGGATCGTCGGGATCCTGGGCCGAGGCCAGCGTGGCGATGCGCCACCGGTCGCGGGCGGCACTCAGCCCCGCCGAGGCGTTCCGCCGGATCAGCCAGCAGGACACACCGGAGGCCGCCGCCCGCAGCGCCAGCCGCTTGGTGGCGGTGAAGTCGAGAGCGGGCGGTTCGCCCCAGATCTCGACCACGACCGCCGAAAGCGCCGGACAGCGCGTGCCGTCCTCGGCCGCGATCAGCGCATCGCGGGGGTGCGACAGGTTCAGAACCAGGATGGGGCCGGGCAGGCCGAGACCGGGGCGATAGGGCTGCCCCGATTCCCGGCGCGACAGCCGGTCCTGAATCCAGAGCACCGGCCCCGGCCTGCGACCGAGGTGCGACAGGACGAAGGCCGTCGCCGCGGCCTCTGCCCCGGCTGCGGGCAGAAGCTCGGACAGGGACGTCCGCGGCGGCGCCCCCTCTGGCGGGTGGGGTGCCGGCGGCGGTTCTGTCCTCGGGAATGCACGGATCCGCGACATGGGGCACGAGTGATTCCGGCCATAAGTTCATGCTTTGTTCTATTTTATACCCCGCGGCTTCTGCCCGGACAAGGCTGGAATCCCGGGGCCGGTGGGGAACGAAACCACAGGATTTCAAGGCAATGGCGCGCCCGGACGTCACCGTCCCCGCCCGTCTTGCCCGAGTCGGGGGCAGGGGTTGGGCCGGGGACCGGCGGCACCGCCGGCACTGGCCCGGGAAGGCGTGCAGGGATATGTCCTTTCGAAAACAGCGCTTGCCTTTTCCGAGCGCGATCTGCGATATGTTCATCCGGACATATCATCAGGGATCCCGACATGGTCCGTCGCCGCACGCCCTTCGCCGCCTTTGCCGCGACCGTCGCCCTTGCCGCCACGCCCGCCGCGGCCGAAGAGGTGGTGGTCTTCGCCACCGCCTCGCTGAAGACCGCGCTCGACGCGGTCGCCGCCGACTTCCAGGCCGCCACCGGCACGAGCGTGATCATCAGCTACGCGGGCTCGAACACCCTGGCCCGGCAGATCATCGAGGGCGCGCCAGCCGACATCTTCCTCTCGGCCGCTCCGAACTGGATGGACGCGGTGGAGAAGGCGGGGTTGGTGGCCGACGGCACGCGCAGGGACATGTTCGGCAACACGCTGGTGCTGATCGGGCAGGCCGGGACCGCGCCGGTCGCCATCGGGCGGGACCTCGACCTCGCGGGCCTTCTGGGCGGTGGCAAGCTGGCCATGGCGCAGGTGGATGCGGTGCCCGCCGGCCAGTACGGCAAGGCGGCGCTGGTCTCGCTCGGTCTCTGGGCCTCGGTCGAACCCTCGGTGGCCCAGGCCGACAACGTGCGTGCCGCGCTGGCGCTCGTCTCGACCGGTGCCGCACCCTACGGCATCGTCTACGCCACCGACGCGGCGGCCGACCCGAACGTGACCATCGTCGGAACCTTCCCCCCTGACAGCCACCCCGCAATCGTCTACCCCGGCGCGATGCTGAAGGGCGCAACCGATGCGGCAGACCGGGCCTTCTTCGAGGCGATCACCTCGGACGCGGGCGACGCAGTCTTTGCCGGACAGGGGTTCCGGATCCTGAACTGATCGAAGAGACGAGGAGCGCCGTTTGACTGACTGGCTTTCGCCCGAGGAATGGCGTGCTGTCGCGCTGTCGCTCAAGGTGTCCTTCTGGGCGGTGCTGGTCAGCCTCCCCTTCGGAATCCTCGTCGCCTATGCGCTGGCCCGCGGGCGCTTCTGGGGCCGGCAGATCCTGAACGGCCTCGTCCATCTGCCGCTGATCCTTCCGCCCGTCGTCACCGGCTATCTGCTGCTGCTGACCTTCGGTCGCCGGGGCGGCGTGGGCCAGTTCCTCGAGCAGTGGTTCGGGATCGTCTTCGCCTTCCGCTGGACCGGTGCCGCGCTTGCGGCGGGCATCATGGCCTTTCCCTTGATGGTCCGCGCCATCCGGCTCGCCATCGAGGCCGTGGACCCCAAGCTCGAGGAGGCGGCCGGGACGCTTGGCGCCTCGCCGGTCTGGGTGTTCCTGACCATGACGCTGCCGCTCATCCTTCCGGGGATCCTCGCCGGGACGATCCTGGCCTTCGCCAAGGCGATGGGCGAGTTCGGCGCCACCATCACCTTCGTGTCGAACATCCCGGGCGAGACGCAGACCCTGCCCACGGCGATCTACAGCCTCCTGCAGGTGCCGGGAGGCGAGGCGCAGGCCCGGCGCCTCGTTCTGGTGGCCATCGCCATCGCCATGGCGGCGCTTCTTCTGTCGGAGTGGGTCGCCCGCAGGGTCGCCCGCCGGATCGGGGGCGCGTGATGCTTCAGGTGGCTCTGTCCCATGACTTCGGCACCTTCCGGCTGGACGTCGATTTCGAGGCCCCGCCCGGCATCACCGCGCTCTTCGGGCGGTCAGGGTCGGGAAAGACCAGCATCGTCAACGCGGTCGCGGGCCTGCTGCGGCCGGATCGCGGCCGCGTCGCGATCGACGGATGGACCCTTCTCGACACAGGGACGGGGATATTCCGGCCACCGCACCGGCGGCGGCTGGGCTGCATCTTCCAGGAGGGCCGGCTGTTCCCGCACCTGACCGTGCGCCAGAACCTGCTCTATGGCCGCTGGTTCGCGCCGCGACGATCCCCGCAGGAGGACATCGGGCGCGTGGTCGAGATCCTGGGCATCGGGCACCTGCTGGCGCGTCGCCCCGGCGGTCTGTCGGGTGGGGAACGCCAGCGGGTGGCGATCGGCCGGGCGCTTCTGGCCGCGCCGCGGCTCATTCTGGCGGACGAGCCGCTGTCGGCGCTGGACGAGCCGCGCAAGGCGGAGATCCTGCCCTATTTCGAGCGCCTGCGCGACGAGGTCCGGGTGCCGATCCTCTATGTCAGCCACTCGCCGGCCGAGGTGGCGCGGGTCGCGACCACGGTGGTCGCGCTGGACGCGGGACGCATCGCCCGGATCGGCTCGGCCGCCGAGGTGCTGGGCGATCCGCTCCTCGTCCCCATGGGGGTGCGCTCGGCGGGCGCGGTGATCGGGGCGCGGCTCGTGCGCCAGCACGCCGACGGGCTTTCGGAACTCGACGCCGGCGGCATCCGGCTGTTCCTGCCGCGCGTCGCGGCGGCGCCGGGCGCGACGATCCGGCTGCGCATCGCGGCCCATGACGTGATCCTGTCGCGCGATCGGCCCTCGGGCCTTTCGGCGCTGAACATCCTGCCGGGAACGGTCGAGACCCTGCACGCGGGCGACGGCCCCGGGGCCATGGTCCGCATCGCCACCGCGGCGGGGCCGGTCCTTGCCCGCATCACCCGCCGGTCGGCCGAGGCGCTGGGCCTCGCGCCCGGCGTCGCGGTTCATGCCGTGGTCAAGACGGTCGCACCGGCCCCCGAGGACGTGGGCGCGGCGCCGAACGCCGGATGACCGCCGCCCGCGCACGAAGCGGGCTTCCCGTCCGCGGCGGAACGTGGCATCGACGGCGGGTCACTGCCCGAGGAGGAACGCCATGAAACTCGTCCGCTACGGCGCGCGCGGCGCCGAGAAGCCCGGTCTGATCGACGCCGGGGGCCGCCTGCGCGACCTCTCGGCCCATGTCCCGGACATCGACGGGCGCTGCCTCGCCGACCTCGCCGCGCTGCGTTCCGTCGATCCGGCCGGCCTGCCGCTGGTCGAGGGCCAGCCGCGGCTGGGCGCCTGCGTGGGCGGTATTGGCAAGTTCATCTGCATCGGTCTCAACTACTCGGACCACGCCGCCGAAAGCGGCATGGCGGTGCCGCCCGAGCCGGTGATCTTCGCCAAGTTCACCTCGGCCGTCTGCGGCCCGAACGATCCGATCCTCATCCCGCGCGGGTCGCAGAAGACCGACTGGGAGGTCGAGCTGGCCTTCGTCATCGGCAAGGCCGGGAAATACATCCCCGAGGACCGGGCGATGGACCATGTCGCCGGCTACTGCGTCTGCAACGATGTCTCGGAGCGCGCCTTCCAGACCGAGCGCTCGGGCCAATGGTCCAAGGGCAAGTCGTCGGACAACTTCGGCCCGCTCGGTCCCTGGCTGGTGACGGCGGACGAGGTCGCGGACCCGGGCGATCTGCGCATGTGGCTGACCGTCAACGGCCAGACCATGCAATCGGGGACGACGGCGACGATGGTCTACAAGGTCCCGTTCCTGGTGTCCTACCTGTCGCAGTTCTTCACGCTGAACCCGGGGGACGTGATCTCGACCGGCACGCCTCCGGGCGTGGGCATGGGGATGAAGCCGCCGCGCTACCTGAAGGCGGGCGATGTGGTCGAGCTTGGCATCGACGGGCTGGGCAGCCAGCGGCAGGTGTGCCAGGACGACGCGTGAGGGCGCGCCGGACCCGGCGGACCCGCGGCGTCCGGGCCGGCCGCCGGGTGGGGACAGGGCATGGAAGCGGTTGACGTTCTCATCCTCGGGGCCGGGGCGGCCGGGCTCTTCTGCGGGATCGAGGCCGCGCGCCGCGGGCGGCGGGTGCTGGTGATCGACCACGCCGCCGCGCCGGGCGAGAAGATCCGCATCTCGGGCGGCGGCCGCTGCAACTTCACCAACCGCTCGATCGCGCCCGAGCGCTTCCTGTCGCAGAACCCGCCCTTTGCCCGCTCGGCGCTGTCGCGCTACACCCCCGAGGACTTCATCGCGCGCCTCGACCGCGCCGGCATCGCCTGGCATGAGAAGACGCTCGGTCAGCTCTTCTGCGACGGCAGCGCCCGCCAGATCGTCAGCCTGCTGACCGGCGATCTGGCCGAGGCCGGCGGCGGATTGCGGCTGGGCACCGCCATCACCGGCCTCGACCATGCCGATGGCCGGTTCCGGGTCGAGACCTCGGGCGGGCCGGTCACGGCCGAGAGTCTGGTGGTGGCTACGGGCGGCAAGTCGATACCAAAGATGGGCGCGACCGGTCTGGGCCATGACATCGCCCGACGGTTCGGTCTTGCTGTGACCGAGACGCGGCCCGCCCTGGTGCCCCTGACGCTGGCCGACGACGATCGGTCCTGGACGGTGCCGCTGGCCGGCGTGGCGGTGCCGGCGCGGGTCGCCTGCGGCCGCATCGCCTTCGACGAGGCGCTTCTCTTCACCCATCGCGGCCTCTCCGGGCCCGCGATCCTTCAGATCAGCAGCTACTGGCGCGAGGGCGCGGCGCTGACGGTCGATCTGGCCCGCGGACATGACCTGGGCGCGGCGCTGAAGGCGCGGCGCGCCGAGGGCGGGCGCGTGCAGGTGCAGACCGCGCTGGCCCGCCATCTGCCCGATCGGCTTGCGGCAGTGGTCGCGGCCAGGGCCGGGGTGTCGGGCCTTCTCGCCACCCAGCCCAACGCCGCGCTCGACCGGCTGGCCGGGGCGGTGCACCGCTGGGAGGTCCGGCCCCAGGGCAGCGAGGGCTACCGCACGGCCGAGGTGACGCTCGGCGGGGTGGACACCCGCGACCTCGATGCGCGCACGATGGAGGCGCGGCGGGTGCCGGGCCTGCACTTCATCGGCGAATGCGTGGACGTGACCGGATGGCTGGGCGGCTACAACTTCCAGTGGGCCTGGTCGTCGGGATGGGCCGCGGGGCAGGCGGTCTAGATCACCACCGGGTCGGCCTTCGCGATGCGGTCGATCTGCATCAGCGTCGCGACCAGCCGGCCCATGTCCGAAAGCCGCACCATGTTCGGTCCGTCCGAGGGCGCCCGGTCGGGGTCTTCGTGCGTCTCGATGAAGACGCCCGCGATCCCGAGGCTGACCGCCGCGCGCGCCATGACCGGGGCGAACTCGCGCTGGCCTCCGGTGGCCCCGCCAAGGCCCCCCGGCTGCTGCACGGAATGGGTCGCGTCCATGATGACCGGGTATCCCCCCTTGGCCATGATCGGCAGCGACCGCATGTCCGCAACCAGCGCGTTGTAGCCGAAGCTCACGCCGCGCTCGGTCTGCAGGATGCGCCGGTTGCCGGTGCTTTCCACCTTGGCCACGACATTGGCCATGTCCCAGGGCGCGAGGAACTGGCCCTTCTTGATGTTGACCGCCGCGCCCGTCTCTCCGGCAGCGATCAGCAGGTCGGTCTGGCGGCAGAGGAAGGCCGGTATCTGGATCACGTCCACCACGGCCGCGGCCGTGCGGGCCTGGTCGGCATCGTGGATGTCGGTCAGCACCGGCAGGCCGAGCCGCGCCCGCACCTCCGACAGGATCCTCAGCCCGGCGTCGATGCCAAGGCCGCGCTTGCCCGACAGCGACGTGCGGTTGGCCTTGTCGTAGCTCGCCTTGAACACGTATTGCGCCCCGGCCGCGGCGCAGACCCCGGCCATCGTCTCGGCGATCATCAGCGCGTGGTCGAGGCTTTCGAGCTGGCACGGTCCCGCGATCACGGTCAGCGGACGGTCGTTTCCGACGGTCAGCCCGCCGATGGTCACATGCGTCATGGCCCAGGTCCTCAGGCGGCGACCTGCTCGCGCAGGATTGCGGCGGTCAGCGAGATCATCAGGTAGATACCCGCGAAGATCAGGAAGGCAAGCACCGTGTTTTCGAAGGCGCGCGGATAGGTCGGCACGTCCGGCGCGATCGGACGCACCGACACCGACAGATAGCGCGTCTGCCGGTTCGCCTCGATCCGCGCAGCCTCAAGCTGCTGCATCGCCTGGCTGAGCAGGCCCTGACGTGTCTGCAGGTCGGCCTCGGCGATGCGCAACTGGCCGGTGATCGCGGCGAGCGACTCGTTTCCGGCACCGTCCTGGGTCAGTTGCGACCGCAGGCCGGCGATCGTGGCCTCGAGCCGGGCGATGTCGCCCTTCACGCCCTCGACCCGCGCCTTGTTCGGCTGCGCGTTGTCGAGAAGCTGGCGCAGTTCCAGCCGCTTCTTCTGCGCCTCGATCTCGAAGGTCGATATCTGGGACATGAGCACGCTGGATTCCGACGCGGGGTCCAGAACGCCAAGCTGGCGCTGAAGGTCGAGCACCTGCTGCTGCGCCTGCTCGACCTTGGCCTCGGCGTCGGCGAAGATGTCCCGCGCACCCTGCATCTGGTCTTCGCGGAGGCGCTGGGTCAGGTGGTCGACGCGCTCTTCGGCATAGCCGATCAGCGCCTCGGCGATCGCCTGGCTGGCGGCGCCGGACGGGGCGACCACGTCCATCTTGATGATGCCTTCGGTCGGGTCGTAGCCGATCCTCACCTGGCGGCGGTAGAGCGTGTAGGCGTCCTCGTCGCTGGCCCCGGCCGGAAGCCGCTGGATCGGGTCGATGGAAGGGTCGCTGAACAGCGCCTTGAACCCGAGGTCCTGATCGAGCCGAAGCATGGCGTCGCGCGACTGCAGATAGCCCTGCACGGCGATCGAATCCTGCGAGGTGGCGAACTGCGTTCCCTGGAAGAACCCGCCCATTCCCACCGCGGCCGGGCTTTCCGCCTGGTTGATGAGAAATTCGGTCCGGGTGGCATACATCGGCGTGGCGATGCGGAAGTAGTAGAACCCCGCGACCAGCGTGGGCAGCAGGACGAAGAGCGCGAGCCGCACCATCAGCAAGCCGAAGTTCCGGCGCCGTCGGCGCACGATGTCGCGCTGGACCTTGCGGATCTCGGACGCCCGCTGCTCCTCGTTGAGCACGCGCGGCGCCAGCGGCCGGTTCGGCACGGTCTGCGGAAGCTTCGGCTCGGGCTCGGCCGGGGGCCGGACGAGGTCGAGCACAGTGGCCGGCTCGAACGGGTTGATGCCCGCCTGCCGCAGCTTCAGGACCGCCTCGAAGTCGGTCTCGGCGGCGAGGCCATGGCGCTGCGCAAGCCGCCGGGCCGTGCGCAGCTGGCGCCCGGTCAGACCCTCGGCGCGGATGGCGGCCAGCGCCTCGGCATCGGTCCGGGGCGCGGCCGCCGGCTCTGGCGCATCGCCCGCCGGCGGTGCCAGAAGGTCCTGATCGGACGGGGGCAGCGCCGCGTCGGGACCGCCGGTCGCGGCGGCGCCTGTGGCCAGGCGCTCGCCGGGGCGCAGGCGGAACTTGCGGGCCTTAGGCGGTGTAGTCATAGAGCTGTCTCGCTTCCTCGAGCGTGTCGAACACATGCAGGCGCCCGTCGCGCAGGACGGCGCCGCGGCGGCAGAACCGTTCCAGCGTCTCGGCCTGGTGCGACACCATGATGACCGTCGATTTCGCCAGCCGCTCGCGCAGGATCGACCCGGCCCGGCGGTTGAACTCGACGTCGGTCGTCGACGGCATGCCCTCGTCGATGAGGTAGATGTCGAATTCGAGCGCCAGCAGCAGCGAAAGGGTGAACCGCGCCCTCATCCCCGAACTGTAGGTACCGAGCGGCTGGTCGTAATATTCGCCGATGTCGCAGAGCCAGCGGCTGAAGGCTTCGACGTAGTCGGGGTCGAGCCCGTAGAGCCGCGCGATGTAGCGCGCGTTCTCGGTGGCGGTATGGCGCGGCACCACGCCGCCCATGAAGCCCAAGGGAAAGGACACCCGGCAGGTCTTGCGGATCGTGCCCTCGTCGGGCTTCTCGAGACCGGCCATCATGTTGATGAGCGTGGTCTTCCCGGTGCCGTTCGGCGCGAGGATGCCCAGCGACTGGCCGAGATCGACCCGGAACGTCGCGCGGTCGAGGATGACCTTGCGCCGCTCACCGGTCCAGAAGGACTTGCTGACGTTGTCGAATTCCAGCATCGGCCTGCCCGGGGCTCTGCCCGTCCCAGCGTCCCTGCTCGTTGATCGTTCTGCGGACGCCGCGCCATTATGGGCCAATCGGGCGACTTGCCAAGGCCGAGACACCGGCCCCGGCGATTTTCCGGCCCCGGTGGGTCAGTCGTCCACCTTGCGGATCCCCATGAGCCGCCCCGCGACCAGCGCCACCGCCGAGGCCGCGAAGCTGAAGAGCGCGCCCATCTTGGCCGCATCCTGCACAGGTCCGGGATCGAACGCGACCGAGGCCACGAAGAGCGCGACCGTGAACCCGATCGCCGCGACGCAGCCCAGCACGAAGAGTTCGCGCAGGGTCATGCCGTCGGGCAGGCCAAGCCCCATCGGGCGCGCCGCAAGCCAGCCCATGAGGAAGATGCCGACCGGCTTGCCGATCAGGAGGCCGAAGAACACCAGCCAGGTGGGCGCGCCGATGGCCGAGAACTCGACCCCCGCGTTCATCAGGCCGAAGAAGAACAGGATCACCTCGACCCCGATCTTCAGGTGATGCTCGATCCAGTTCAGAAGGTCGGGAAGATGGGCCTCGGCCTCGGCAAAGATCCCGAAGCCGCGGTCGGCGTGCGGGATGGTCGGCACGATCGGCAGCAGCCCGAGCGCCGGATGGATCCCGGCCTCCTGGAACCCGAACCAGCTGACGATCCCGGCCACAAGGTAGGGCCAGAACGACAGGCGCTTGCGCACCCAGGTCGAATTCGGCCGCAGCTGGTTGCCGCGATCGAGGCGCCGGGGCAGCCAGTTGAAGAGGACGAAGACGGCAAGCGCCGCCCCGATCGACAGCAGAAGCCAGGCCGGGGCGAGGGGCGCGGTCGGATAGAAGATCGCCAGGATGATGAGCCCGCCGGCGTCGTCCGCGATGGCCAGAAGCAGAAGGAAGCGGATCGCCGGATGTCCCGCCCCGAAGACCATGCGGCCCACGAGATAGGAGAAGGCGATGTCGGTCGCGGTCGGAATCGCCCAGCCGTGCGCGGTCTGGTCGAAGACCCCGAGCGCCGTGGCCAGCCCGAGATAGACCACGACCGGACCCAGCATCCCGCCGGCCGTGGCGATGAGCGGGGTCAGCGCCTTGGTGCCACGCAGGCTGCCGTCCCGCAGGATGATCGCCTCCCAGACTTCCTTGCCGGCGATCGCGAAGAAGAGCGCCATCAGGATGTCGTTGATCAGGTAATGCGCGGTGAGTTCCCGTGTGTAGCCCCCGCCTTCGGTCATCAGGTTTCCGACCGGGGCGTTTTCCCACAGGATGAAGTCGACGAAGGCGTGATAGCTGTGGGCATCGACATTGGCCCAGACCAGCCCCAGAAGCGCGCCGGACAGCAGCAGCAGGGAATAGGTGGAGATGAAGTTCCAGACGCGATACATGGCCCCTCCCCGGCACGTTGCCAACGGGTTAGACGAATGCCGCCAGAGGGTCAACGATGCTGGCCGCCGTGTCTGACACCTGCGATCCGGTCCCGGAGCTTGTCTCGGCGATCGCGGCCTGCCGGCTGTGCGCCGACCGGTTCGCGGCGACCGCCACCCGTCACGAACCCCGCCCGGTGCCGTGGTTCCGCGGCTCGGCGCGCGTGCTGATCGCGGGGCAGGCCCCCGGGCTGCGGGTGCACGAGACCGGCCGGCCGTTCAACGACGCCTCGGGGCGACGGCTGCGCGGCTGGCTGGGCCTGTCCGAGGCCGAATTCTGGGACAGGGACCGCATCGCGATCGTGCCGATGGCCTTCTGCTTTCCCGGCTACGACGCGGCGGGCGCCGACCTGCCGCCGCCGCCGCTCTGCGCGGCGACCTGGCGCGCGGCCGTGATGGCCGCCCTGCCGCGGCTGCGGCTGATCCTTGCGGTGGGCGGCGCGGCGATCCGCTGGCATCTCGGCGCGCGCGGCGGTGTCGCCGGGGCCGTCGCGGCCTGGCGTGACCACGCGCCCCGTGTTTACCCCTTGCCGCATCCCTCGTGGCGCAATACCGGCTGGCTGAAGCGCCATCCCGAGGTCGAATCCGATCTTCTGCCCGAGGTGCGCGCCCGGCTGCGGGAGATTCTGGATGCAGGATGAGACCACGGTGCTGGACCTGGCCCATGCGGCCATGGAGGCGGCACCCGAGGATGCGGCGGCCCGGCTGCGCTTCTACGGCCGCCTCGCCGAAAGCGAGCTCTGCGTCCTCATCCGGAGCGACGAGGGCGACCGGCTGGAACCGGTCGTCTTCGCCCTGGCCGAGGGCCGCTTCGTCATGGCCTTCGACCGCGAGGACCGCCTTGCGGCCTTCGCGGACGCGCCAAGCCCCTACGCCGCCGTGCCGGGCCGGGCGCTGGTGCAGCAGCTCGCGGGGCAGGGGCTCGGTCTCGGGCTGAACCTCGGCGTGGCCCCGTCGGCCTTCCTGATGCCGCCCGATGCGGTCGACTGGCTGGCCGCGACGCTGGTCGCGGCGCCCGAGGTCGCCCCGATGCGACCGGTGCGCCTTGCGGCTCTGGACGGCGCCGCGGCGCTGCTCGATGCGGTCGCGCCCGGTCTCGAGCCGCTGCGGGGCATCGGCCGGGCGGTGGCGGCGGTGCGTGCGGTGGACGGCGACGGACACGGGACGCCCGTCCTTGCGGTGATCGGCGCGCCGCCCGGATCGCAGGGGGCGATCGCCAAGGCGCTCGCCGAGGCGCTGGTCTTCGCCTCGGGGGCGGCCGCGCCCGACATCCTGTTCCTCGCGCCGGACGAGCCGCTTTCGGCCGAGGCGCTGGCGCTGGGCGCGGTCTTCGACCTGACCCCGGCCGCGGCCGAGCCCCCGTCCGCGACCGCCGCGCCGGGATCGGACCCCGACCGGCCGCCCCGGCTGCGCTAATAGCCGCGCGCGCGGTCCACGCGGTGCAGGAAGGGCTCGCCCGCCTCGCCGCGCCGGACGTTTTCGGCGATCACCCGTGATGCGGTCTCGGCGCGCGTGTCGGCGGCGACATGCGGCGTGACGGTGATCCGCGGATGCGCCCAGAACGGGTGCTCGGGCGGCAGCGGCTCGATGCGGAACACGTCGAGAACCGCATGGGCGAGCCGTCCCCCGTCAAGCGCCGCGATCAGCGCCGCGTCGTCGATCAGGCTGCCGCGTCCGGGGTTGATGAGGCACGCGCCCTCGGGCAGCCGCGCCAGCCGGTCGGCGTTCATCAGCCCGTCGGTCGCGGGCGTGGCCGGCAGAAGCGTCACCAGGATCTGCGCGCGCGCCAGGGCTTCGGGCAGCGCGTCCTCGCCCGAGAGGCAGGTGATGCCCTCGACCGCCTTCGGGCTCCGGCTCCAGCCGGTGACGGGGAACCCCAATCCGGCAAGCGCCGTGGCGCAGGCCGTGCCCAGTTCCCCGAGGCCGAGGACGGTGACCGGCCGCTCCGCGGCGATCGGTGACACCAGAGCGTTGCGCCAGACCCCGTCCTGCCGGTAGCGGTCCATGCCGAGGTGGAACCGCAGGGCATGGCCGACCACATACTCGACCATCCCTTGGGTGAGGGACGGGTCCACCATCCGGCAGAGCGGCATCGTCAGGGTCGGGTTGCCGACGATCCGCTCGACCCCCGCCCAGAGGCTGAGCACCGCCCGGGCGTTCCGGAAGACCGAGAAGTCGGTGACCGGACCGCCGGGCGCGTAGACGATGTAGTCCACCGCCTCCGGGTCGGGGGCGGTGTCGGACAGCTCGGCGGCGATCCCCGCCTCGGCAAGCGCCCGGGTCAGCGGCTCGCGGTAGGCGGGCCACAGCGCGGGGGCGGCGAAGTAGAGGCGCGGGCTCAGGGTGTCACCTCGGCCGGTGGACATGGGCGGACTGCACCAGCCCGAAGGCGAAGAGCAGGATCATCATCGCGGTCCCCCCGTAGGACACCAGCGGCAGAGGCACCCCCACCACCGGGATCAGCCCCATCACCATGGCCATGTTGACCACGAAGAACAGGAAGAAGGTGGAGGCCAGCCCGTAGGTCAGCAGCGCCGCAAACCGGTCCCGGTTCGACATCGCCGAATAGAACGCAAATCCCACGATGAGCGCATAGAGCGACAGCAGCGAGATCCCCCCGAGGAAGCCGAATTCCTCGGCGAGCGTGGTGAAGATGAAGTCGGTGTGCTTCTCGGGCAGGAAGTTCAGGCGGGACTGGGTGCCCTGCATGTAGCCCTTGCCGGCCCAGCCCCCCGACCCCAGCGCGATCTGGGCCTGCATGATGTTGTAGCCCGCGCCGAGAGGATCGGATCCGGGGTCGAGGAAGGTGTCGATGCGCTTGAACTGGTAGTCCTTGAGGAGCTGCCATTCCGTGCCGCGCGTCTCGAGGACCGCGAAGACCATCGCGACGACCAGCGCGATGACCGTCCCGAAATACCACCAGCTGACACCGGCGACGAACATCACGATGCCGCCCCCCGCCACCAGCATGATCGCGGTGCCGAGGTCCGGCTGCACCAGCACCAGCCCGGTCGGCACCAGGATCAGAAGGACCGGCACCAGAACCCAGAGCGGGCGGGACACCTTGCGCACGTCGAGCCAGTCGTAATAGGCGGCCAGAAGCATCACGAGGCTGACCTTCATCAGCTCCGACGGCTGGAGGTTCAGCGGGCCGATCTCGATCCATCGCTGGGCGCCCATGCCGACGCTGCCGAACAGGTCCACCGCAACCAGGAGCGACAGCGACAGCAGATAGGCGACCAGCGAGACGTTGCGCCAGAACCAGATCGGCACCATGGCCACCGCGATCATGCCGATCATCCCGACGGCGAAGCGCTTCATCTGCGGCTCGGCCCAGGTCTCGAAGTTCCCGCCCGCGACCGAATAGAGCATGAGGAACCCGATCGACGCGACGCTGGACAGCAGCACGACCAGCGGCCAGTTGAGATACAGGATCTTGCGCAGGCCGGTCGGAACCGTGCGGACGTTGTAGAGAAGATAGGTCATGCCCGGTCCTGGCCCGGCGCGGGCAGCGAAGGGTCGATGAGCGTCAGGTTCTTGCGCTCGGCCTCGATGCGGGTGCGCTGGCTTTCCGGATAGGCCGACAGCGGCGGCAGTTCACCCACCAGCGCCTGAAGCACGATGTCACGCACGATCGGTGCGGCCGCGGCCGATCCGCCGCCGCCGTGCTCGACGACCAGCGCCACCGCAACCCGCGGCCGATCGTAGGGCGCGAAAGCCACGAAGAGCGCATGGTCGCGCCGGTTCCAGGGCAGCTGGTCGTTCGACACCACGCCCCGCGCGCGCTCGGCCGCGGTGATGTTGCGCACCTGGCTCGTCCCGGTCTTGCCGGCCATGCGCATCGCGTCGTCCACGATCCGCGACCCGTAGGCGGTGCCGCGCTGGCTGTTGACCACGTCGAACATGCCTTGGCGCACCTGGGCCAGCGCCAGGGGCGCGATGTCGAGCGGCGGCGCCTCGGCCAGCGCGACCTCGGTGCCGTTCACCGCCCGCACGAGCCGGGGCGACACCGCGCGACCCGAGGCGATGCGCGCCGCCATCACCGCCAGCTGCAGCGGCGAGGCCAGGACGAAGCCCTGACCGATGCCCGCGTTCAGCGTATCGCCGATCAGCCACTCCTTGCCGTATTTCGACCGCTTCCACTCCTTGGACGGCGCGAGGCCCTCGCTCACCGCGGACATGGGCAGATCGTGGCGGACCCCGATGCCCAGCCGGCGGGCCATGTCGGCGATGCGCTCGATGCCGACGCGCTGGGCGACATCGTAGTAATAGACATCGCAGGACTGCTCGAGGCTGCGCGTCAGGTCGACATGGCCGTGCCCGGCGCGCTTCCAGCAGTGGAACCGCCGATTGCCCAGTTCGACGAAGCCCTTGCAGTAGACCGTCTCGCCCGGAGAGATGACCCCCGCCTCGAGCGCGGCAAGCGCCGTCACCATCTTGAAGGTCGAGCCGGGCGGATAGGCGCCCTGCACGGTCTTGTCGGCCAGCGGCCGGTGATCGTTCTCCATCAGCGCCTTGTAATCGGCAGAGCTGATGCCGCGCACGAAGAGGTTGGGATCGAAGGTCGGCGCCGAGCTGGCGGCCAGAATGTCGCCGGTCGCCACATCCAGCACTACCGCCGCCGCGCTTTCGTCGCCGAGGCGCGCCTGGACATAGTTCTGAAGCCGGTAGTCCAGCGTGAGCTGCACCGAGGCGCCCGGATCGCCCTCGCGGCGGCTCAGCTCCCGCATCACCCGGCCGGTCACGTTCACCTCGATCCGCCGCGTTCCCGCCTGGCCGCGCAGGACATCCTCGTATTTGGCCTCGAAACCGACCTTGCCGATCTGGAACTTCGGGATCTGCAGGACGGGATCGGGCGATTCCATCTTGGACAGGTCGTAGTCGCTGACCGGACCCACATAGCCCAGCACATGCGCGAAATCGCCCTTCTGCGGATAGTAGCGCGACAGCCCGACCTCGGTCGTGACGCCGGGCAGGGCCGGGGCATTCACCGCGACCTGGCTGAAATGCTCCCAGGTCAGCCGGTCCGCCACCGTGATCGGAAGCGTCGGGCTGCGCCGCGCCACCTCCTTCAGCGTCCGCTCGATGTCGTCCTGCGACAGCGGCATCAGCCGCGCCAGCCGGTTCAGCACCGCCTCGACGTCGCCGGCATCCTCGCGGGTGATGGTCACGCGGTAGTTCTGTTCGTTGCCGGCGATCAGCCGCCCGTTGCGGTCGAAGATCAGGCCCCGCGCCGGTGGCAGCAGCCGGATCTTGATGCTGTTCTCGTCCGACAGCAGGCGGAACTCGTCGGCCTTGTCGATCTGAAGCTGGCGCATACGGAACGCGAGGGTGCCGATCAGCACCGCCTGAAGTCCGCCAAGGATCAGCCCGCGTCGGCTCACGCGGCGGGCGCCCTCGATGACTTCCTTGGGTGTGCGCTTCATAGCCGGTGCCCCAAAGCGTCGACTTCCCCGGTCGCGGCCCTGCGCAGGCCGAACAGGTGATGGCTGACCCAGACCACGACCGGATAGGCGAGGATCGTGGTCAGGACCTGAAGGAGCGCGAATCCGAACGCCCCCTGCGGCACCACCAATATCGCCAGAACCGCGCGGTAAACCAACATGATCGTGACCATGACGACCGCGACGACCGCCCATTCCGCCGGGAAGGGCAGGCCGCGCATCCCCGGTTCGCGTGAGCGCAGGAATTCGGACCCGAGCAGGATCAGAAGCGCCATGAGCCCCGGTGGCCGCATGTAGAGGATGTCCTCGATCAGGAACACCGCCGCGATCATCAGCGCCGGCACGAAGTCGGGCCGGCGCAGGACCCAGGCGAAGGTCAGGCACAGCATCAGATCCGGCCCCGGCCAGGAGGAGGGAACCGTGGACAGCGGCAGGATGCGCAGGAAGACGAAGAAGGCCGACAGGAGAAGGAAGAGCCCCCGGTAGCTCCAGCGCACGGTGCGGGTCGGATCAACCACCGCCGCCCCCCTCGGTGCCGCCCGCGGGCGCCGGGGCGGGCGTTTCCCCCTGCGGCAGCACCATCAGCGGCGGCAGCGACGGGGCGACGATGCCGCCGGCCTCGGTGATTGTCTCGGCGGGGTGGCTGCGCAGCACCCGCAGGAAATCCAGCCGCTCGAAATCGGCCGCAAGCCGGACCCGCAGCCGCGAGTCCGTGCCGAGCACCACCTGCCCGACCAGGAGCCCCGCGGGGAACACCCCGCCGTCGCCCGAGGACACGACCCGGTCTCCCGGGCGGACCCGGTCGGGGGCCTCGATGAAATCGACCGGCGGCAGGGCCGAGTTGTCCCCGACCAGCATCGCCCGCTGGCCGGAGGGCTGGATCGTCACCGGAACGCGGCTCGATGCGTCGGTCAGCAGGATCACGCGGCTGGTGGTGTTGCCGACGCCCGAGATGCGCCCGACCAGACCGAGCCCGTCGGTGGTCGCCCACCCGTCCATGATGCCGTCGCGCGAGCCCACGTTCAGCAGGACCGACTGCCGGAAGGGCGACCCGGAATCGGCCATGACGACCCCCGAGACCGAGGTGAGCTTGGGATCGAGCTGCACCTGGTTCTGGGCAAGCAGCTTGGCGTTCTGCTGCTCGAGCTGGACCGCCGCCTCCTTCCACGCCTTCATCTGCTGAAGCTCGCGGCGGAGTTCCTGGTTCTGCTCGTAGATGCGGCTGTACGACTGGAAATCCTCGATCATCCCGGCGAAGCGGGTCACCGGGGCCAGGAGCCAGTCCATGTTCGGAACGATCCGGTCCACGATCGCGGCGCGGACCCGCTCGACCCGGGGGCTGTCGATGCGCCACAGGATGAAGATCGCACCCAGCACCAGCACGAGCGCGGCAATCACGATGCGGCGCACCGGGCCTGCAAAATCGAAATCGGCGTTGCGGTCGCGAGCCACGGCGTTCTTCCGCGCTGGGCCGAGCCTCGGGCTCAGCTGTCGTAATCGATCACGTGGCGCAGCTGCTTTTCGTATTCCAGCGCCTTGCCGGTGCCAAGCGCCACGCAGTTCAGGGGCTGGTCGGCGACCGAGATCGACAGTCCGGTCTGCTCGCGCAGCGCAAGATCCAGTTCGCCCAGAAGCGCACCGCCCCCGGTGAGCATCACGCCGCGGTCCACGATGTCGGCGGCAAGATCCGGCGGCGTCGTCTCGAGCGCGATCATCACCGCCTCGCAGATCTGCTGGACCGGTTCGGCCAGCGCCTCGGCCACCTGGGCCTGGTTGATCTCGGTCTCCTTGGGAACGCCGTTCAGAAGGTCGCGGCCGCGGATCGCCATCGAGATGCCGCGCCCGTCGTCGGGCATGCGGGCGGTGCCGATCGAGGTCTTGATGCGCTCGGCGGTCGACTCGCCGATCAGCAGGTTCTGCTGGCGGCGCAGGTAGTTGACGATCGCCTCGTCCATGCGGTCGCCGCCGACGCGGACCGAGCGCGCATAGACGATATCGCCCAGCGACAGCACCGCCACCTCGGTGGTGCCGCCGCCGATGTCCACCACCATGTTGCCGGTGGGCTCGGTGATCGGCATGCCGGCGCCGATGGCCGCCGCGATCGGTTCGGCGATCAGCCCCGCCCGGCGCGCGCCGGCCGAAAGCACCGACTGCCGGATCGCGCGCTTCTCGACCGGGGTCGCCCCGTGCGGCACGCAGACGATGATCTTGGGCTTCGAGAAGGTCGTGCGCTTGTGCACCTTGCGGATGAAATGCTTGATCATCTCTTCCGCGGTGTCGAAGTCGGCGATGACCCCGTCACGCATCGGCCGGATCGCCTCGATCGAGCCGGGCGTGCGGCCGAGCATGAGCTTGGCGTCCTCGCCGACGGCCAGAACCTGCTTCTTGCCGTCCTTGACGTGATAGGCCACGACCGAAGGCTCGTTGAGGATGATCCCCTTGCCCTTCACATAGACGAGCGTGTTTGCCGTCCCGAGGTCGATCGCCATGTCCGAGGAAAACAGCCCGCCCAGACTTGCCATGTTTTTTCCTGTAACCCCAAAAGAAATCGGCCCCGCGACTCGGTCCCCGGCGCAGGCCGAGGCCCCTTATAGAAGCGGGCATCCGCCGGCGAAAGGGGCGGGGCGGCACCCCCGGGCGGGAAACCGCCGGGGGGTTGCCGGGATCACAGCGTCTTGAAGCTGACCGTTTTCACATCCGAATCCGGCGCCGACTTGCTGCGCCGCACGATCAGACGGTTGAGTGCGCCGATGTAGGCCTTAACGCTGGCCACCACCGTATCGGTGTCGGCCGACTGGCCGGTGGCGATGCGCCCGTTCTCCTCGACCCGCACCGACACCGTGGCCTGCGCGTCGGTGCCCTCGGTCACCGCGTGCACCTGGTAGAGCTGCAGCCGCGCCTTGTGCGGAAAGAGCGCCGAGACAGCCTTGAACGCGGCGTCCACCGGCCCGTCGCCCGTCGCCGTCACCGATTTCTCCTCGCCGTCCACCGTCATCGTCAGCTCTGCCGTCTGCGGGCCCTCGGTGCCGCAGACCACCCGCAGGTGGCGCAGGTGCAGGTAGTCCGACGCGGTGTTGGCCGCGCTGTCCTGCATCAGCGCCACGAGGTCGTCGTCGAAGACCTCCTTCTTGGTGTCGGCGAGCGCCTTGAACCGCACGAACACGTCGTTGAGCTGGTTGTCGGCCAGATCGTATCCGAGCTCGCCGAGCTTGGCGCGCAGCGCCGCGCGGCCCGAATGCTTGCCCATCACCAGGTTGGTCTCGCTCAGCCCGATGTCGGCCGGGCGCATGATCTCGAAGGTCTGGGCGTTCTTCAGCATCCCGTCCTGGTGGATGCCCGATTCATGCGCGAAGGCGTTCTTGCCGACGATCGCCTTGTTGAACTGCACCGGAAAGCCCGACACGGTCGAGACCTTGCGCGAGATCGCCATGATCCGGGTGGTGTCGATTCCGGTGCGGTAGGGCAGGATGTCGTTGCGGACCTTCATCGCCATCACCACCTCTTCGAGCGCGGTGTTTCCGGCACGTTCGCCGAGGCCGTTGATCGTGCATTCGATCTGCCGCGCGCCGGCCTCGACCGCGGCCAGCGCGTTCGCCGTCGCCATGCCGAGGTCGTTGTGGCAGTGGGTGGCGAAGACGATCTCGTCGGCCCCCGGCACGCGCTCCAGCAGCATGCGGATCAGGGCGGCGGATTCGCGCGGGGCCGTGTAGCCCACCGTGTCCGGGATGTTGATCGTCGTCGCCCCGGCCTTGATCGCGATCTCGACCACCCGGCACAGATAGTCGTGCTCGGTGCGGGTGGCATCCATCGGCGACCATTGCACGTTGTCGCACAGGTTGCGCGCGTGGGTCACGGTCTGATGGATGAGGGCGGCCATCTGGTCCATGTCGAGGTTCGGGATCGCGCGATGCAGCGGCGACGTGCCGATGAAGGTGTGGATGCGCGGACGCTTCGCGTGGCGGACCGCCTCCCAGCACCGGTCGATGTCCTTGATGTTGGCGCGGGCAAGACCGCAGATGACCGCGTTGCGCCCCTGGCGGGCGATGTCGCGCACGGCGGCGAAGTCGCCTTCCGAGGCGATCGGGAATCCGGCCTCGATGATGTCCACGCCCATCTCGTCGAGCATCTGCGCGATCTCGAGCTTTTCGTCATGGGTCATCGTCGCGCCGGGCGACTGCTCGCCGTCGCGCAGGGTCGTGTCGAAGATCAGCACCTGCGGCTGGGTTGCGGGGGCGGAAGTCGCGGTCGAAGCGGTCATGGGTCCTGGTCTCTCTGTTGTCCTCAGCAATCCGGCGCTTGTCACCTCCGAGCGGTCGCGCCGAATGGCACGCTCAGAGGCGGCTAAGGAGCAGAAGCGCGCAAAGACGGGCCGCCGTGCTGGCGCCCGAAGCAACGGGGATGTGCGTTCCTTGCGTCATGGCGCCGGAATATACGGCCTTGGCCGGGGAAGGGAAGCGTGAATTTCTGCCCCCGGGTTGACGAGGCGGCCGCCTTGTGGGCAGGCTTTCCGAAGAAGGTTCCGTCCAGGCACCCATGACCACGAGCAGCCCCAACCCCTACGCAAACCTGCCGGCGCGCGCCTTCTGGCGTACCGGCGTGGCCGAGCCCGGCATCTGGGGGCTGCGCGATCTCTGGCGATCGAAATGGGTGCTGCCCCGCGACGCGCGCTTTGCCACCTACGGTTCGTGCTTTGCCCAGCACATCAGCCGCGCGCTCCAGGCCCGCGGCGTGGCCTGGCTGAACGCCGAACCCGCGCCCGGGCGTACGCCCGCCGGACTGGCCGAGGCCTGGAACTACGGTGTCTATTCGGCCCGCACCGGCAACATCTACACCGCCGCCCAGTTGCTGGCGCTGGTGCGGATGGCGGCTGGCATCGACGATCCCGACGCGGCCGAGGTCTGGCCCGACGGTGCCGGCTGGCGCGACAGCCTGCGCCCGCAGATCGAGCCCGTCCCCTTCGCCAGCGCCGAGGAGGCGCGGCTCTCGCGGCGGGGGACGGTGCGCGCCTTCCGCCGCTCGATCGTCGAGGCGGATGTGTTCGTCTTCACCCTGGGCCTGACCGAGGGCTGGGAAAACGCGGTCACCGGCCAGCCCTATCCGATGTGCCCCGGCACCGCCGCCGGCCGCTTCGATCCGGCCGTCCATCGCTTCGTGAACTACGACTATCCGCGCATCCGTGCCGATCTCGAGGCCGCGCTGGGGCTGATGCGCACGCTCAATCCCGCGCTCTGCGTCCTGCTGACCGTCTCGCCCGTGCCGCTGACCGCCACCGCCTCGGGCGGGCACGTGCTGACGGCCACGACCTATTCCAAGTCGGTCCTGCGCGCGGTCGCGGGCGATCTGGCGGCCGCGGACGCGGCGACCGACTACTTCCCCAGCTACGAGATCATCAGCGCCGCCCCGGCGCGTGGCGCCTTCTGGGAACCGAACCTCCGCAGCGTCGCGCGGGCGGGCGTCGATCTGGTCATGGGTCATGTCTTCGCCGGTCTCGACCTGTCGGCGCCGGCGATCCACGGGGAAAGCGCGGACCCGGTCGCCGAGATCGAGGCGCGGATGGCGGCCGAGGATCTGGTCTGCGAGGAAATGACGCTCGAGAAGTTCAATGTCCGCTAGCGACGACGCGCGTCTGCCCGATGTCCTCGTGATCGGCGACAGCCACTCGAACGCGCTGGCCGACGGCTGTCTGGCCCATGGGCTGCGGGTCGAGATGCTGCGCCTCTCGGGCAACCTCTGGCACGCAGGCCGCGTGGTTCCGAACCGCGAGCACGGGATCTGGACGCGCGGTCTGCGCGCGATGCAGGCCGACATTCTTGCCCTGCGCGGCCGTCTGGGCGGCCGCAGGGTCCTGTCGCCGGATGTGCCGGTGATCGGCTCGTTCGGCTTCCACCTCGGACGGCTGGTGCCGATGCTGGGGTATGCGGGCCACCGGGCCGAGCCCGACCGGTTCCTGGCCGAGCCCGAGGCCCTGTTCCTGTCGCGCAGCTTCGTCGAGGCCTATGTGGACAGCCACCGCGGCCCGCTGCTGCGTCTTGCCCAGCGCATGGCCCGCGAATGCCCGCTGACTGTCGTCGTCCCGCCGAGGGCGGCGCTCCTGCCCAACAACGCGCCGGTGATCGCCGCGATCCGCAGCCGGATGGAGGCGGCGGGCGTCCGGGTCTTCGATCCGGCACCCGCGCTCTGCGGTGACGGCGCGCTCGATCCGTCCTACCTTCTGCCGGACGGGACGCACGGCAATGCCGACTATGGCAAGGCGGTCGTGTCCCGGATGCTGGACGCCGGGCTGATCCGGCCGCGCGGATAGACTGGCCGCGCCCACGCCGGCCGGACGCGCGCCGTCAGTTGCCCTGCGCCGCGCCCCCGGTGCCGGCCGGAGCCCCGGCGGGCGGGTCCAGCGTCACCGTATCGCCGTCCCACTGCCCGGTGGCGGTCTGGCCGGTCTTGTAGCGCATCGTGCCCTGGCCCTGGCGCTTGCCGGCCACGAACGCGCCCTCGTAGACATCGCCGTTGGCGTAGGTCGCAACGCCCTGGCCGTCCATCTCTCCGGCCTTCCAGCCGCCCGAATAGCGGAAGCCGTCGGGCATGGTCAGCTCGCCCTGGCCCTCGCGCTTTCCGGCCCGGAACCCGCCCTTGTAGACCGACCCGTCGGGATAGGTGGCGGTGCCCTCGCCCTCGCGCTGGCCGGCCTTCCAGCCGCCTTCGTAGGTGTAGCCCTCGGGGTAGGTCATCTTGCCCTGGCCCTCGCTGCGGCCGTTCACGAAGTCGCCCTCGTAGACCATGCCGTTGGCGTAGCGGGCGATGCCCTTGCCGTCGATCGCCCCGGCCTTCCAGTCGCCTTCGTAGGTCGCGCCGTCCTTGTAGGTGATCCGGCCGCGCCCGTCGGCTTCGTTGGCCACGAAGCCGCCCTCGTAGACGCTCCCGTCGGCATAGGTGACCTTGCCCTGGCCTTCGAGACGGCCATCCACCCAGTCGCCTTCATAGCTGTAGCCGTCGGCGCCGCGGAAGATACCCTTCCCGTTCCGGTTGTCGTTGGCGAACTGGCCTTCGTATACGTCGCCGCCGGCGTAGCGCACGACCGCCCGGCCTTCGCGCTTGCCGTTGACGAATCCGCCCTCGTAGACATCGCCGTTGGGCTGGGTCAGCTTGCCCTCGCCGTGGATGCGGCCTTCCTGCCAGCCGCCCTCGTAGACCAGCCCCTCGGCGGTGCGCAGCGTCCCCTTGCCGGCGCGCAGGCCGCGCAGCATGCCGCCCTCATAGACCGCGCCGTCCGGGTAGGTGATCTTGCCCTGACCCTCCTTGACGCCATCGACCCAATCGCCCTCGTATCGATAGCCGTCGGGGCTCTGCATCACGCCCTTGCCGTTGTGCAGGGCCTTGCGGAACCCGCCCTCGTAGGTGACGCCGTTGGCGTAGCGCGCCTTGCCGGTCCCGTCGATCTGGCCGTCGACCCAGTCGCCCTCGTAGGTGCTGCCGTCGGGGAAGGTCATCTTGCCCTTGCCCTGCGGCTTGCCCTTGACGAACTGGCCCTCGTAGACCGCGCCGTTGGGAAACCGCGCCCGTCCCTGGCCCAGGATTTCGCCATCGACCCAGTCGCCCTCGTATTCGTAGCCGTTGGGCAGGGTGTATTTCCCGCGCCCGTGCGGCTTGCCGTCCTTGAACGTGCCCTGATAGACGCCGCCCTGGTCGTACTGCTTGGTGATGACGTCCTGTGCCCGCACGGCCGGGGCTGCGGCCAGCGTGGCCACCCCCGCCGCAATGCAAAGCGCCGCCCTGTTCAAGCGCATCATGCCCGACTGGCCCCCTGTCCCGGCGTGGCGTTCGCCCGGAAAACCCCGCAAGCGCGGCGGGATTCCTCGGGCGGGATGAGCCTACCGGCCGGGCCGTGGGCTGGCAAGCGGCGCGGCGTCGGCCGTGGTCACGCGATAGAGCGTGAAGCGCCCGTCGCGCCCGATCTCGCGAAGCTGCGCGAAGGCCGCCGCCGCCCGGCGATCGCCGTCCAGAAGCAGCACATGCGTGAATTTCCGCTGCCAGTCGATCAGATAGGGCATGTCCGCGTCCGGAAAGACGGTGGACAGCATGTCCGGCGCAACCCCCACCTCGATCGCGGACGGCTGCCATGCGGGCAGCACCCGGATCGCATGCACCCCCTGGAACAGCGTGGGCACGAAGGAATCGCGGTAGTTCACCGCCAGCCCCTGCGGGTGCCAGAACCGCCGGTCATAGGCCGCGCCGGGCGCCCGCACCGGCAGCAGCCGCGACCCCTCGGGCAGCGCCTCCAGAACGCGCAGCATCGTCGTCATCTCGTCCGAATAGCGCGCGGCCTCGCGTTCGAAGACGACACCCCGGCCCGCGAACAGTGCGACGACGACCGTGGCGCCAAGGAGCGCCTGCCGGCGGCCCAGATCGACCCAGCGGGTGCCGGCAAGGAGGAGAGCAACGACCAGAAACGGGAAGCGCAGGTGCACGAGCGCCACGCCGTTCAGCCAGGACGGCGACAGCGCCGCGCCAACCGTCAGCGCGACCAGCGGCCCGATCGCCGGGCGGGCCAGAACAAGCCGCGCACCTTGGCGCCGCAGCAGGAGCGTCATCGCGACCGCGACCAGACCCGCCGACAAAGCGGCCACCGCAAGGTCGGGCGAGGCGTCGAGGTTGCGCAGGTCGCTGAACGGCGACAGCAGCGCCCAGATCCGCTCGATGAGATCCGGCATCCGGGTGAATCCCTGCCCGGGCCCCGGGTGACCCGCCGCCACGACTGCCTGCCCGATCAGAGGGACGACGAACGGCAGCGACAGAAGCGCCATGCGGCCGGCCTGCGGCCGCCGGCGCCCGGCCGGGGTCTCGGCCAGCACCTGCGCCTCGCGCCCGAAGGCCATCAGCGTCAGCGCCGCAAAGGCGAAGAAATGCAAGAGGTAAAGCAGGAAGGCCGCCGGTACGAAGACGGCGAGCCGCAGCCCGACCGGTCGCCGCTCGAGCGCGATCCAGCCGGCCAGCCCGAGGATCGCGAAGGGGGCGGACAGCGCATAGTTCTCGAACCCCCAGAGGAAGTTCGCGTTGTAGGCGACGAGCCCCGCCGCCGCCGGCCAGGCCGTCCAGCGCCCGTGCAGCACCCGCCCCAGCGCCATCGCGGCAAGGACCAGCAGCGCCGTGGCCGAGGCCATGACCCAGCGCGAGAAGACCGCCGCATCGCCCGGCGTGCCGATCAGCGCCCAGAGAAGGTCGGCCGCCGAGTTCGGGACCAGCGCCGCGGTGTAGGCGTAATACTCGGTCAGAGGCCCCCCGGTCACCGCCGCGATATGGTGGCGCGCGATGTGGTTGGGCAGATCGACCAGCGGCAGGTAGGGATGCAGCAGGACCGGAACCGCCACCCCCAGCATCGCGCCGAGGCCCGCGATCAGCGGCCAGGACAGCGGCAGCGCGCGCGGCCTGCGGTCGGTCGCGGTCGCCCCGGGCGAGGCGGGCAGGGGCAGGCTGCGGGCGGCCATGGTCCTATTCGGCCGCAACCATCGTGCGGACAGGGGCGCGCTCGTCGGCCGGCGCGGCCACGTCCTCGATGATGAAGCGCGGCCGCCGCTTGGTTTCCTGATAGATCTTGCCCACGTATTCGCCGATAACCCCCAGTGCCACCAGATGGGCGCCGCCCAGGAAGTAGATGGGCAGAACCGTCGAGGTCCAGCCGGGCAGGGTCGCCCCGAAGACCCAGCTTGCCAGCGTGTAGAGGATCGCGAGGAAGGCCAGCGAGGCGACCGCAAAGCCGAGCAGCGTGATGAGCCTCAGCGGCTTGATCGAGAACGAGGTGACGCCTTCGATCGCCAGCGCCAGCATCTTGCGCAGCGGATACTTGCTTTCGCCGGCGGCGCGGGCGGCGCGATCGTAGGTGACGATCTCGGAGGCGAAGCCGAGCTGCGGGACGAGGCCGCGCAGGAAGAGGTTGCTCTCGCCGAACTCGGCCAGCGCGCGCACAGCCTTCCGGCTCATCAGCCGGAAGTCGGCGTGGTCGGGGATCAGGTCCACGCCCAGCCCCGACAGCATCCGGTAATAGGCGCGGGCGGTCCGGCGCTTGAAGGCGGTGTCGGTCCCGCGCGAGGCCCGCACCCCGAATACGATCTCGGCCCCGCGGCGATAGGCGGCCAGCATGGGCAGGATCGCCTCGGGATCGTCCTGAAGGTCGGCGTCCATGCTGATGACCGCATCGGCGTCGGTGGACAGAAGCCCGGCGAGAAGCGCGCGCTGGTGGCCGTGATTGCGCGAAAGCCGCAGGCCGGTGACGTTGTGCCGGTCCCGCGCGGCGGCGATCATCGACCAGGTGGCGTCCGACGAGCCGTCATCGACGAGAACAAGCCTGAGCCGCCCCGCAATCACCCCCTCGGCCTCGAGACGCGCGGCCAGGGACTCGAGACGGGCGAAGAGCACGGGAAGCACCGCCTCCTCGTTGTAGCAGGGGATGACGATCGCCAGCGTGGGGGCCGGTCGCGGGGCGCCGGCAAGAAGGGCGGGCTCAACGGCGCGGGGCGAATAGGACATGGCGCATTCCCATGAAGACGAGGGCACTGTAGGCGGCGATCCCGAGGGCCTGGGCGACGGGGTAGGGCAGGCCGGCCCGCGTGAGGCCGGAGGTGACGGCGAGGTTGGCGGCAAAGCCCGCGGCGACCAGCGGCAGGAAGAGGAGCCGGCTGCGGGCGCTGGACGGCGCGCCGTCGAAGGTCCAGGCGCGGTTGGCCGCGTAGGACAGCGCCAGACCCGCGCCGTAGCCGATCGCGTTGGCGGCCAGCAGGCCGAACCCCGCCCCGAGATGGAGCGCGACGATCAGCGCATAGCCAAGGCCGGTGTTCGCCACGCCGACCGTGGCGAACCGCAGGGCCTGGCCGGCGAGACCCGGGGCCGGGCGGGGATCAGGCGTCGCGGCGGGCATGGCAGACATACTGGGCACCGAGTCCGCACCAGCGCAGCGCCGGCTCGAGCGGGCGCAGCCGTGCAAGCGCGGCGGGGAAGAAGAGATGGTAGTCGGTGCGCGGCTCGGCCCAGCCGGCGGCGGCCAGACGCGCGCGCAGCTGCGCGGCGGTCAGCAGATGCGCGTTCACGTCGAAGGGGCAGGTGCGGACCGCGTGACGGGTCAGCGGGTTCCAGGGGTTGTGCTCGAAGATCACGGCCCGGCCGCCCGGCGCCGTGACGCGGCGCAGCTCGCGCAGCCAGGCCACGTGCTCGTCGTGGTCGATGTGATGGAAGACGCAGGCGGCGAACACGATGTCGAAGGCCCCGTCCTCGGCGGGGATGCGCCCGTCCGCGATCCGAAGCTGCGGCTCGTCTCCGCCGTGGAGCACGCGCGCCATGCGCAGGCTTTCGCCCGAGACATCGGCGGCCGAGACCCGGGCGCGCGGCATCAGCCGGCGCAGCGGCGGCAGCGACGCCCCCATGCCCGAGCCGAAATCCAGCACGCGCGGCGCGGCCATGTCCCAGCGCCGGCAGAGATCGGACAGCACGCGGATCTTGTGTTCGGCGAAGAAATCGGGGGTCTCGCCCGACAGCCGGATCGATCGCGCGTGATCCCGCGCGTATTGCGCGACATAGCCGTCGAATTCCGCGCTGCTCATCTCCGCTCCCCATTCGGTCGATGGGCCGGAGTCTTCCGGCGAAAGGCGTCAAAACTAAGGCGCCTTGTCAACAATCGCGGGGCCGGCTGCCGACACCCTGTCCGTGGCCGCTTCCGCTGCCGGGACAGTCTGCTATGACTTGCCCCGATGAAGGAGGGCCGCCATGGCGGACGACCGGTTTCGACTGACGCTCGCGCAACTCAACCCCGTGATGGGCGATCTGGCCGGCAACGCCGCCAGGGCCCGTGCCGCCTGGGACGCCGGCCGCGCGGCCGGGGCCGACATGGTGGCACTGACCGAGATGTTCATCACCGGCTACCAGACCCGCGACCTGGTGATGAAGCCGGCCTTCCACCGCGACGCGATGGCCGCGATCGAGGCGCTGGCGCGCGACTGCGCCGACGGTCCCGCGCTGGGCATCGGCGGGCCCTACGCCGACGAAAGCGGCCTCTACAACGCCTACTGGATCCTTCAGGGCGGCAAGGTCGCCGCGCGGATCCTCAAGCACCATCTGGCCAACGACACCGTCTTCGACGAGGTGCGCCAGTTCCGCCCTGGTCCGGTCAGCGGTCCCTACCGGGTCGGTCCGCTGCGCATCGGCACCCCGATCTGCGAGGACGCCTGGCACCCGGACGTGGCCGAGACGCTTGCCGAGACCGGGGCCGAGATCCTGCTCATCCCGAACGGCTCGCCCTATTACCGCAACAAATACGACCTGCGCGTGAACCTGATGGTCAGCCGGGTGATCGAGACCGGACTGCCGCTGGTCTATCTCAACATGGTCGGCGCGCAGGACGACCAGGTGTTCGACGGCGGCAGCTTTGCGCTCAATCCCGATGCCGAGCTTGCGTTGCAGATGCCGGCCTTCGACGAGGCGGTGGTGCATCTCGATTTCCGCCGCACGGACAAGGGCTGGCGGGCCGTCGGCAGCGAGCTTGAACCCCTTCCCGACGAGTGGGAGCAGGACTACCGCGCCATGGTCGAATCCCTGCGCGACTATCTGGGCAAGAGCGGTCTGACGAAGGTGCTTCTGGGCCTGTCGGGCGGCGTGGACAGCGCGCTGGTCGCCACGATCGCGACGGACGCGGTGGGAGCGGCGAACGTGCGCTGTGTCATGCTGCCGTCGCACTACACCTCCGCCGGGTCGCTGGCGGATGCGGCCGATGTCGCCCGCGCTCTGGGCTGCCGTCTGGACACTGTGCCGATCGAGGGGCCGCGCGGTGCGGTCGAGGCGGCCCTTGCGTCGCTCTTCGAGGGCCTGCCCGCAGGCGTGGCCGAGGAAAACATCCAGTCGCGGCTGCGCGGCCTCTTGCTGATGGCGCTGTCGAACAAGTTCGGCGAGATGCTGCTGACCACCGGCAACAAGTCCGAGGTGGCGGTGGGCTATGCCACGATCTATGGCGACATGGCCGGAGGCTACAATCCGCTGAAGGACCTCTACAAGACCCGGGTCTTCCAGACCTGCCGCTGGCGCAACGCCAACCATCGCCCCTGGATGCTGGGCCCCTCCGGCGCGGTCATTCCCGACCGGGTGATCGACAAGGCGCCCTCGGCCGAGCTGCGCGACAACCAGAAGGACGAGGACAGCCTGCCGCCCTATGCCGTGCTGGACGCGATCCTCGAGCGGCTGATCGAGCGCGACCAGTCGGTGGCCGAGGTGGTGGCGGCGGGCTTTGACCGCGCCACGGTCAGGAAGGTCGAGGCGCTGCTCTACGGCGCCGAGTGGAAGCGGTTCCAGTCCGCGCCCGGCACGAGGCTCACGCCCAGGGCCTTCTGGCTCGACCGCCGCTATCCGATCGTCAACCGCTGGCGGGACCGCACCTGACCATGGGCGCCGCGCCCCAGCCGGGCCGGTGCCGCTTTCCCGGACCCTAGATGCGGCCGGTCTTGCAGTCCTTGATCAGCCGGCGCACGTCGGCCGCGCGGCAAAGCCGCGTCGCCTCGGTCATAACGGCGGCGCTTGCGGCCGCCATGCCTTCCTGATGGGCGCGGTGCAGCGGCTTGCCCCGGGCAACCGCCAGACAGAAGGCGCCGAGAAAGCTGTCGCCCGCCCCGATCTTCGAGACGACCGGCACCTCGGCGGCCAGCGTGTGGTGGCGCGCATCCTCGGTCGCGATCACCGATCCATCGGCGCCGCGTGCGACCACCACCACCCGCGCGACGCCGCGCCGGACCAGCGATTGGGCGAACTCGGCGGTGTCCTTGCGGTCCGGCAGGGGTCTGCCCACCAGGAACTCGGCCTCGTGGTGGTCCATGCGCAGCACCTCGATCGGCGTTCCCGGCCGGTCGGCCACATGCCGCAGCGGTTCGCCCGAGGTGTCGAGCACCATCCCGGCCCCGGCTCGCGCCGTGGCCCGGGCGAGGCGCTCGGCGAAATCCACCGGCACGCCCGGCGGCTGGCTGCCGGACAGCACCACCAGACCGCCCGGTCGGATGGCCGCCGTGATCGCGCGAAGCGCCTCGAGCGATCGCGCCTTTGTCCAGCGCGGCCCCGGGAACACGAAGCGGTACTGCGACCCGTCGCGGGCGTCGATGCAGGAAAAGCCCTCGCGCGTCTCGCCGGGACCGGGGAACACCTCGATCGTGATGCCCTCGCGGCGCAGCAGGCCCTCCAGCCGGCGACCGACCTCGCCCGCCGTCGCCACGAAGGCGACGCTTTCCCCGCCGAGGATGCGGATGGCGCGGCTGACGTTGACACCGCCGCCGCCCGGGTCGACCTGCGGCTCGGTGCAGCGCAGCTTCGGGCCGGCCTCGACCGCGGGCGCGGTGGTCGAGATGTCCACCACCGGATTGAGCGTCACGGTCAGGATCGGGCGCACGGGGTTCCTCGCGATTCGATGACCGCGCGCACCCTGCCAGTTGCCGGCCGGCCCGCCAAGCGCGGGGTCAGAGCATCAGCTGATAGGACGCCGGCACATAGCGGAACCCGTCGCCCGCCGTCTCGATGAAGCCCATCGCCGGGAACGGCATGTGGTAGCCGATGAACGGCATCCGGTCGGCCGCGATCTGGCCCAGAAGCGCGCGCCGCGTGGCCGCGGCCTGCGCCTTGTCGGCGTCGAACTTCACCTCCCAGTCGGGGCGGGCCAGCGAGAAGGCGTAATGGTTGGCCGCATCGGCAATCAGCATCAGCTCCTTGCCGCCGCTTTCCAGCCGGTAGGCCATGTGGCCGAGGGTGTGGCCGGGGGCCGATACGGCCGTGATCCCGGAGGCCACGCTGCCGCCGTCGTCCAGAAAGGTCATCCGGTCATTGAGGGGCCGCACGTTCGCATCGAAGCCCTCGTTGCCGGCGGCCATCCAGTGGTTGTGCTCGGCCGCACCGGTCACGTAGCGGGCATTGGCGAAGGTGGGGGCGCCGTTGGCCATCAGGCCGCCGATGTGGTCGCCGTGCATGTGGGTCAGAACCACGACATCCACCTGATCAGGCGCATAGCCCGCGGCCGAAAGCGCGGCGGTGATCCCCTCGGGGTTCAGGCCGGTGTCGAAGAGCACCACCTCGGACCCGGTGTTCACCAGCGTCGGCGTGAAGAAGAACTGCGCCTTGTCCACCGGCAGAAAGGCCGCGTCGGCCGCGGCCTTGAAGTCTTCGGCCGAAGCGTTCAGCCCGAAGATCGTCTGCGGGTTTTCGACCGGGCGCGAGCCGGCCAGAAGCGTGGTCACCTCGAAGTCGCCGAGCATGACCCGGTTCCACGGCGCAAGACCTGCACCCTGCTGCGGGGCCTTGGCCTGTGCGGGCCTCGGGCCGACCATGAGGGCGGAGGCTGCGAAAGGCAGCGCGGCGGCGGAGGCGAGAACCTGGCGGCGATTGAGCCGGATGTTCGTCGTCATGCGCGTTTCCCCTGTTGCGGTTGCGAAGGATAAGACGGGCGCGCGGGCCGGACGGATCACATTCGGTTGCGCGGCGCCCGGCCGTCATTCCCACCAGCGGTCGATCTCGGCGATGTCTGCGTCCGACCAGCCGAAGTGATGCGCGAGCTCGTGGATCAGCACATGGGCGACAAGCTGGCCCAGCGTCACGTCGCCGCGTTCGGCCCATTCGTCGAGGATCGGGCGCCGGAACAGCCAGATCACGTCCGGCCGGTCCACGGTGTCCATCACCGACTTCTCGGTCATCGGCACGCCTTCGTAGAGCCCGGTCAGGTCGAAGGGATCCTCGAGCCCGAGTTCCTCGACCATGTCGTCGTCCGGAAAATCCTCGACCCGGATCACCACCTCCTGCGCCGGACCCGCGAAGGGCGCGGGCAGCTCGGCCAGCGTCTTGCGCGCGAGTTCCTCGATCGCCGTCAGGTCGGGCGATGTCCGCCCCAGCCAGTCGTCCATGTGGCACACCTCTCTGGCCCTGATATGGACAAAACCGGGCGCTTGTGAAAGAGCGAAGCCGTTGAGGAGCCTGTCCATGACCGTCACCCGTTTCGCCCCGTCGCCCACCGGCTACATCCACGTCGGCAACCTGCGCACGGCGCTGATGAACTATCTGATCGCGCGCAAGACCGGCGGCACCTTCATCCTGCGCATGGACGACACCGACCGGGAGCGGTCGAAGGAGGAATACGCCGACGGGATCAAGCGCGACCTCGAATGGCTGGGGCTGACCTGGGACCGGTTCGAGCGGCAGTCCGACCGGCTCGATCGCTACGCGGCGGTTGCCGATGACCTGCGCGCCTCGGGGCGGTTCTACGAATGCTTCGAGACCCCGACCGAGCTCGACCTCAAGCGCAAAAAGGCGCTCGCCATGGGCAAGCCGCCGGTTTACGACCGGGCGTCGCTGCGGCTGAGCGACGAGGACCGGGCCAAACTGCGCGCCGAGGGCCGTGAGGGCTACTGGCGATTCCGGCTGGACCAGGAGCGCATCGACTGGACCGATGGCATCCTCGGCCCGATCTCGATCGACGCGGCCAGCGTGTCGGACCCGGTGCTGATCCGCGCCGACGGGCAGGTGCTGTACACCTTCGCCTCGTCGGTCGATGACGTGGACATGGGCGTCACCCACATCGTGCGCGGCGCCGACCACGTGACGAACACCGCGACGCAGATCCAGATCATGCGGGCGATGGGTGGCACGCCCCCCGCCTTCGCCCACCACAGCCTTCTGACCGGGGCGCAGGGCGAGGGGCTGTCCAAGCGGCTGGGCACGCTGTCGCTGCGCGACCTGCGCGAGCAGGGAATCGTCCCGCAGGCGCTCCTGAGCCTGATGGCGCGGCTGGGGTCGAGCCAGCCGGTCGAGCTGCGCATGACGATCGAGGAGCTGGCCGAGGGCTTCGACCTGTCGCAGTTCGGCGCGGCGCCCACCAAGTTCGATGCCGAGGACCTGATCCCGCTCACCCGGCACTACAACCAGTCGCAGCCCTTCCCGAAGGTGCGGGCGCAGATCCTGGCGCTGGGTGTGCCGGAGGCGCTGGCCGAGCTCTTCTGGCGCGCGGTCTCGGCCAACATCACCTACATGAGCGATCTCGAGACCTGGTGGCGGCTCTGCCGCGACGGGGCCGAGCCGCTGGTCGCGCCCGAGGACGTCGATTTCGTGAATGCCGCGCTGGCGATGCTGCCGGCGCGACCCTTCACCGAAGGCACCTGGCACGCCTGGACCGAGGCGGTGAAGGCCGCGACCGGCCGCAAGGGCAAGGGGCTCTACCGGCCGCTGCGCATGGCGCTCACAGGGCGCGAGGCGGGGCCGGAAATGTCCGAGCTGATGCCGCTTCTGCAGAAGGTGCCGCAGCGGGTGTGAACCGGCCGGGGCTCTGCCCCGGACCCCGGGATGCTTGAGCCAGTGAGAAGGGGCTGCGCAGCCTCTTGCCAACCCGTGCGGCGGTCGGCTAGCTAGGCGCGTCAGGATCGGGAGAATCCGGCCCGCCCGCGGGCGTCGCCGGTGCCGAAGGAGCAACCGCCCCGGTAAACTCTCAGGCTGAAGGACCGTCCTGGCCGCGACACTCTGGAGAGAGGCGCATACGCGCCCGCCGAAGGGATAACGATCTCAGGCGCCCCGTTGCGGGGTGAGGACAGAGGGGGCATCGGCAAGGGATGGGCGTGGCCCGTCCGCGGATGCCCGGCCAGGGTGCCGGCGAAGATGGGGAGGCGGCCGATGGCCGATCTGCGACGCACAGTCCTTCACGACCTGCATCTCCGCCTCGGCGCGCGCATGGTGCCGTTCGCCGGCTACGAGATGCCGGTGCAGTATCCGATGGGGGTGCTGAAGGAGCATCTGCACACCCGGGCCGCGGCCGGCCTGTTCGACGTGAGCCACATGGGTCAGGTGATCCTGCGGCCGAAGTCGGGCCGGCCCGAGGAGGTCGCGCTGGCCTTCGAGCGGCTGGTGCCCGTGGATGTGCTCGGGCTGGCCGAGGGCCGGCAGCGCTATGGCCTGTTCACCGACGGCGCCGGCGGCATCCTGGACGATCTGATGTTCGCCAATCGGGGCGATCATCTCTTCGTCGTGGTGAACGCGGCCTGCAAGGAGGCCGACATCGCTCACATGCAGGCGCATCTGTCCGACGCCTGCGCGGTGGAGCCGGTGACGGACCGCGCGCTCCTGGCGCTGCAGGGGCCGGGGGCCGAGGCGGCGCTGGCGGCCCTGGCGCCGGCCGTGGCCGCGATGCGCTTCATGGATGTGGCGGTGCTGCCGAGCGGGTTCGGCGATCTCTGGATCTCGCGCTCGGGCTACACCGGCGAGGACGGGTTCGAGATTTCCGTGCCCGAGGCTCAGGCGGTCGCCCTGGCCGAGGCGCTGCTTGCGCAGCCCGGCGTCGCGCCGATCGGGCTTGGCGCCCGCGACAGCCTGCGGCTCGAGGCGGGGATGTGCCTCTACGGCCACGACATCGACACGACCACCACGCCCATCGAGGCCGATCTGGCCTGGGCCATCCAGAAGGCCCGCCGTGCCGGGGGCGCCCGGGCCGGAGGGTTCCCGGGGGCGGACCGCATCCTGCGCGAACTGGCCGAGGGGCCGGCCCGCCGGCGGGTCGGGCTGCGCCCGGACGGTCGCGCCCCGATGCGCGAGGGCACCGAGATCTTTGCCGCCGAGACCGGCGGCGCGCCGATCGGCCGCGTGACCTCGGGCGGCTTCGGCCCGTCGATCGAGGCGCCGATGGCCATGGCCTATCTGCCGGCGGATCTGGCCGTCGGCGACACCGTCTGGGGCGAAGTGCGCGGGCGCAGGCTGGCCGCGACCGTCGCCGCGATGCCCTTCCACCCCACACGCTACAAGCGCTGAGAACGAGGACCCGTGCGATGAAATACACCGAAGACCATGAATGGTTGAAGACCGAAGGCGATGTGGTCGTCGTCGGCATCACCGAACATGCGAGCGAACAGCTGGGCGACGTGGTGTTCGTCGAACTGCCCGAGGTCGGGCGCATCGTCGAAAAGGGCGACGAGATCTGCGTGATCGAAAGCGTCAAGGCCGCCTCGGACATCGTGGCGCCGGTTGCGGGCGAGATCGTCGCGGTGAACGAGGCGCTGCCCGACAACCCCGGTCAGGTGAACGAGAACCCGATGGGCGCCTGGTTCTTCAAGATGAAGGTGGCCGATCCGAAGGCGCTCGACGCCTTCATGGACGAGGCCGCCTACAAGGCGATGATCGGCTAAGAGACTGTCATGACCTTCACCCCCACCGCCTACAATCCCTACGACTTCGCCAACCGCCGCCACATCGGCCCCTCGCCGGCCGAGATGCAGGCGATGCTGAAGGCGGTGGGGGTGCCGTCGCTTGACGCGCTGATCGACGAGACCATTCCGGCCTCGATCCGGCAGGACCGGCCGCTGTCCTGGGCGCCGCTTTCCGAGCACGAGCTTCTGGCGCGGATGCGCGAAGTGGCGTCGAAGAACCGGGTGATGACCAGCCTGATCGGGCAGGGCTACTACGGCACGGTGACGCCGCCGGCGATTCAGCGCAACATCCTGGAAAACCCCGCCTGGTACACCGCCTACACGCCCTATCAGCCCGAGATCGCGCAGGGTCGGCTCGAGGCGCTTCTGAATTACCAGACGATGGTGGCCGACCTGACCGCGCTGCCGGTGGCCAACGCCTCGCTTCTGGACGAGGGCACCGCGGCGGCCGAAGCCATGGCGATGGCCGAGCGGGTGGCGAAGTCGAAGGCCCGCGCCTTCTTCGTCGATGAACACTGCCACCCGCAGACCATCGCCGTGATCCGCACCCGGGCCCGGCCGCTCGGGATCGAGGTGATCGAGGGCGATCCGGCGAAGATGGACCCGTCCCGCGTCTTCGGCGCGATCTTCCAGTATCCCGGCACCTGGGGCCATGTGCGCGACCTTTCGCCCTGGATCGAGGCCCTGCACGGGGCGGGCGCGGTCGCCGTCGTCGCGACGGACCTTCTGGCGCTGATGATGCTGAAGGCCCCGGGCGAGATGGGCGCCGACATCGCGGTGGGATCGAGCCAGCGCTTCGGCGTGCCGATGGGCTATGGCGGCCCGCACGCGGCCTTCATGTCCTGCCGCGACGAGATGAAGCGTGCCATGCCGGGCCGCATCGTCGGCGTGTCGATCGACGCGCGCGGCAACAAGGCCTATCGCCTGTCGCTCCAGACCCGCGAACAGCACATCCGCCGCGAGAAGGCCACCTCGAACGTCTGCACCGCGCAGGCGCTTCTGGCGGTCATGGCCTCGATGTATGCGGTCTTTCACGGGCCGGCCGGGCTGCGCGCCATCGCCGAACGGGTGCATTCCTACACCGTGCGGCTGGCCAAGGCGCTGCGCGACGCGGGCGCGACGCTGCCGCAGAAGCACTTCTTCGACACGATCACGGTCAACGTGGGCGTGGGGCAGGCCGGCATCCTCGCCGCGGCCCGGCTCGAGGGGCTGAACCTCCGCAAGGTGGGCCACGACCATGTCGGCATCAGCCTTGACGAGACCACCGACGAGGACGTGCTGCGCCGCGTCCTGCGCGCCTTCGGCATCCTCGAGGCGCCGCCGGCGGCGGCCGAGATCGGCTTCCCCGAGGAGATGCTGCGGACCTCCGAGGTGCTGACCCATCCGGTCTTCCACATGAACCGGGCCGAGTCCGAGATGATGCGTTACATGCGCCGGCTTTCGGACCGCGACCTTGCGCTCGACCGCGCGATGATCCCGCTCGGCTCCTGCACGATGAAGCTCAACGCCGCGGCCGAGATGATGCCGATCACCTGGCCCGAATTCTCGTCACTGCATCCCTTCGTGCCGGCGGACCAGGCGGCGGGCTATGCCGAGGCCATCGCCGACCTGCAATCGAAGCTCTGCGAGATCACCGGCTATGACGCCTTTTCCATGCAGCCGAATTCGGGGGCGCAGGGGGAATACGCGGGTCTGCTGACCATCCAGGCCTGGCACCGCGCCCGCGGCGAAGGCCATCGCGACATCTGCCTGATCCCGGTGTCGGCGCATGGCACCAACCCGGCCTCGGCGCAGATGGCGGGCATGAAGGTGGTGGTGGTGAAGTCCTCGCCCTCCGGCGACATCGACCTTGACGACTTCCGCGACAAGGCGGCGGCGGCGGGCGACAACCTTGCCGCCTGCATGATCACCTATCCCTCGACCCACGGCGTCTTCGAGGAGACCGTGCGCGAGGTCTGCGCAATCACCCACCGGCATGGCGGCCAGGTCTACATCGACGGGGCGAACATGAACGCCATGGTCGGGCTGGTGAAGCCCGGCGAGATCGGCGGCGACGTGAGCCACCTCAACCTGCACAAGACCTTCGCCATCCCGCATGGCGGCGGCGGCCCCGGCATGGGTCCGATCGGGGTCAAGGCGCATCTTGCGCCCTACCTGCCCGGCCACCCGGAGACCGGCGGCGCCGAAGGGCCGGTCGCGTCGGCGCCCTATGGCTCGGCCTCGATCCTGCTCATCTCCTGGGCCTATTGCCTGATGATGGGGGGTGCGGGGCTCACGCAGGCGACGCGGGTCGCGATCCTGAACGCCAACTACATCGCCGCACGCCTGCGCGGGGCCTACGAGGTGCTCTTCATGGGCAACCGCGGCCGGGTCGCGCATGAATGCATCCTCGACACGCGGCCCTTTGCCGAACACGGCGTGACGGTGGACGACATCGCCAAGCGCCTGATCGACAACGGGTTCCACGCGCCCACGATGAGCTGGCCGGTGGCCGGGACGCTGATGGTGGAGCCGACCGAGAGCGAGACCAAGGCCGAGATCGACCGCTTCATCACCGCGCTGCTGGCGATCCGCGACGAGATCCGCGACGTGGCCGAGGGACGCATCACCGCCGAGGAAAGCCCGCTGCGGCACGCGCCGCACACGGTCGAGGATCTGGTGGCGGACTGGGACCGGAAATACTCGCGCGAGCAGGGCTGCTTCCCGCCCGCCTCGTTCCGCGTGGACAAGTACTGGCCTCCGGTCGGGCGGGTGGACAACGTCTATGGCGACCGTCACCTGGTCTGCACCTGCCCGCCGGTCGAGACCTACGCGCAGGCGGCCGAGTGACCGGCCGCCGGCCGCCGCGCGTCACAGCGCGGTCTGCATCCGGTAGCCCGGCGCAAAGGACAGGCGGACCGCGGTCAGGCCGCGACCGCCCCGCCGGGTGATCCGCTCGATGGTGAAGAGCGGGGCACCCGGCGCGCAGCCCAGCGTTTCGGCATCGCTGGCCGAGGCGGACTGGGCGGAAAAGGCGATGTCGCCGCCCTCGAAGGGCACGTTCGCCACCAGCCATTCGTTCGCGCTCTGCCGGGTGAAATCGGCCTCCATCGCCTCGGGAACCGCTCCGGGGTCCAGCCAGCGGTCCTCGATCGCGTAGGGCCGGCCGTCGCCGAGATGAAGCGCGACCACATGCAGCAGCGCCGCACCGGCGGGCACCTGCAACCTGGCGCCGATGGCCGGAGGCGGCGCCTCGATGGTTCTGGACAGGAGCATGTAGCCGTAGGCCAGCCCCCGCGCCTCGATCTCGGAGCGCAAGAGCGGTATGTCGAGCGTGGCCTTGCGCACCGGCCGCAGGGCGACCCGCGACCCCGCGCGGCGCTTGCGCTCGATCAGGCCGCTGTCGGCCAGGTCGCGCAGGGCCCGGTTCACGGTCGCGCGCGCGCAGCCCAGCTCCTGCGCCAGATCGGCCTCGTGCGGGATCGGCGCGCCGGGGGGCCAGTCGCGTGACCGGATGCGGCGCAGCACCTCGTCTCGGACCGCCTGCCAGCTGTTGATCGCGCCGGCCATGGTCAGAGCGCCCCTTCCAGCCCGCGTACCGCCCGTCGGTAGGCGGCGGTGATGCGGTCGCGGTCGCGGTGCCGCCCGTCCCGCACCACATGGCGGCCGGCCGACCAGACATCCGAAACCATCCGGTCGTCGCCTGCAAAGAGGTAGCCGTCGAGAAGGGCATCGCCCTCGCGCCCGGCAAGGTCGATCGCCGCGCCGTCCAGTGCGAGAAGATCGGCCCAGAGGCCGGGCGCGATCCGTCCGCAGTCGCGCCCGGCGGCCCGCGCGCCGCCCCGGGCCGCGTCCTCGAAGATCCGTCGTCCGGTTGACCGGTCGGCGCTGGCCAGCGCGGCCCGCGAACGGTCGCGCAGGCGCTGGCTGTATTCGAGTGTCCGCAGTTCCTCGGCCAGGGCGATGCGGATGTTCGAATCGGACCCGATGGCGATCGACCCGCCGGCGGCCAGCCAGCGCACACCGTCGAAGATGCCGTCGCCAAGGCTCGATTCCGTGATCGGACAGAGCCCGGCCGTGGCGCCCGACCGCGCCAGCCCCTCGGTTTCATGCGGCTGCATCTGGGTGCAGTGGATGAAGGTGCAGCCCTCGTCCGGCGGCAGGTGGCGCAGCATCCACTCGACCGGCCTCAGGCCCAGCGCCGCCTCGACTTCGGCCACCTCGCCGACCTGTTCGGCAAGGTGCATGTGGAACGGCCGCCCCCCGGCGAGGCGGCGCAGCGCCGGCAGGTCCGACACCGCAACCGCCCGAAGCGAATGCGGCGCAACCCCGATCCCGGCGTCCCCCGGCAGGCTGCCCAGCGCCGATGCCGACGCCTCGAAGAGCCGCACGAAGCGGTCCAGGTCGTTTCCGAACCGGACCTGACCCAGCCCGAGGGGCCGCCCGTCAAGGCCGCCGAACTGGTAGTGCACCGGCAGAAGCGTCAGTCCGATCCCCGTGGTTGCGGCGGCCGACGCGATCCGCGCGGCCATTTCGGCCAGGTTGTCGTAGGGCCGGCCGTCCGGACGATGGTGCAGGTAGTGGAACTCGACGTTGCAGGCGTAGCCGGCCTCGAGCATCTCCATCTGCACGAAGGCCGCGATCGCCTCGACCTGATCGGGGGTGAGCTGGTCGAGGAAGCGATACATCAGACGGCGCCAGGTCCAGAAACTGTCCGACGCATCGGGGCCGCGCCGCTCGGTCAGGCCCGCCATCGCGCGCTGGAAGGCATGGCTGTGGGCGTTGGCCGGGGCGGGCAGCAGCACGCCGACCCGGTGTCGGTCCTGCCCGTCGCGCGTCGGCGTCTGCGGTGCCGGACCGGCCGAGGCGATCCGGCCGTCCGCGCCGATGCGCACCACGATGTCGCGCGCCCACCCATTCGGCAAAAGCGCCCATTCCGCCCGGATATCCACCATGACATGCCCTTGACAGGTTAATATGTGCAGACTTATAAGGCATAAGACCTTACATAACAAGCATGACATGCTGCTCACGCACTGCACACTGGCCACAATGACCCCCGGCGCCCCGTACGGGCTGGTGCACGACGCAGCCGTGGCGATCCGGGGCGACCGGATCGTCTGGGCGGGGCCTGTGGCCGATGTCCCGGCCGAGTGGCGCGGTGACGAGCCGATGGATCTCGGCGGGCGGCTGGTCACGCCGGGCCTGATCGACTGCCACACCCATGTCGTGCACGGGGGCAACCGCGCGGCCGAGTTCGAGCAGCGCCTGACCGGCATGAGCTATGCCGAGATCGCCCGGGCGGGGGGCGGCATCCTGTCCACGGTCCGCGCCACCCGGGGCGCATCCGAGGACCAGTTGCTGGCGGAGGCTCTGCCTCGCATCGACGCGATGCTGGCCGGTGGCGTGACGGTCATCGAGGTGAAGTCGGGCTACGGTCTCGACCGCGAAACCGAGCTGCGCATGCTGCGCGTGGCGCGCCGGATCGCGGCCGAGCGCCCGGTCCGGGTCCGCACCAGTTTCCTCGGCGCCCATGCCGTGCCGCCCGAGTATCACGGCCGCGCGGACGCCTATCTGGACGAGGTCTGCCTGCCGACGCTCGCCGCCGCGCAGGCCGAGGGGCTGGTCGATGCGGTGGACGGGTTCTGCGAGACGATCGCCTTCCCGACCGCCGCGATCGCCCGGCTCTTCACCGCGGCGGCGGCTCTGGGCATTCCGGTGAAGCTGCACGCCGAGCAGCTGTCGCATCTGGGCGCGGCCGCGCTCGCCGCCCGGTTCCGGGCGCTGTCGGCCGACCATCTCGAATACGCCGGCGCGCAGGACGCACGGGCGATGGCGGCGGCGGGCACGGTCGCCGTGCTTCTGCCGGGCGCCTTCTACACGCTGCGCGAGACACAGGCGCCGCCGGTCGCCGCCTTCCGCGCCGAGGGCGTGCCGATGGCGGTGGCGACCGACTGTAATCCGGGGTCCTCGCCGATGACCTCGCTGCTTCTGGCGATGAACATGGCCTGCACCTTCTTCCGACTGTCGCCCGAAGAGGCGCTCGCGGGCGCCACCCGGCACGCGGCGCGCGCTCTCGGGCTGGACGACTGCGGCGAGATCCGGGCCGGGCTGCGCGCCGATCTGGCCGTCTGGGATGCCGGCCACCCGGCGGAACTCGCCTATCGCATCGGGGCCGAACCGCTCGGGATGCGCATTTTCGGAGGTGTGCTGTGACGCTGACCCTGACCCCCGGCGCCGCGCGCCTTGCGGACCTCGAAGCGCTCTGGCGCGGGGGACTTGCGGCGGTGCTTGCGCCGCCCGCCCGCCCGGCCGTCGAGGCCGCCGCGGCCGCCGTGGCCCGCGCGGCCGGCGGAACCGAGGCGGTCTACGGAGTGAACACGGGGTTCGGAAAGCTCGCCTCGGTGCGCATCGACCCGGCCGACACCGCCCGGCTTCAGCGCAACCTGATCCTGTCGCATTGCTGCGGCGTCGGCGAGCCGCTCGACATCGCCACCACCCGGCTCATGATGGCGCTGAAGCTGCTTTCGGTCGGGCACGGCGCCTCGGGCCTGCGCTGGCCGACCGTCGAGCTGCTGCAGGCCCTTCTTGCGGCGGGCGTGACGCCGGTGGTGCCCTCGCAGGGGTCGGTCGGCGCCTCGGGCGATCTGGCGCCCTTGGCGCACATGACGGCGACCCTGATCGGCGAGGGCGAGGCCTGGTTCGGCGGCGAGCGCATGGCCTCGGGCCGCGCGCTCGCCCGCGCCGGTCTGTCCCCGGTCGAGCTTGGCCCGAAGGAGGGGCTCGGCCTCATCAACGGCACCCAGTTCTCGACGGCCTGCGCCCTGGCCGGGCTTTTCGGGGCCCGGCGCAACCTCGAGGCGGCCGTCGTGTCGGCTTGCCTTTCGACCGATGCGATCATGGGCTCGACCGCGCCGCTGGACCCGGAGATCCACGACCTGCGCGGACATCGCGGCCAGATCGACATCGCGGCCGCCATGCGCGCGCTGATGGAGGGAAGCGAAATCCGCGAGAGCCACCGTTCCGGCGACAGCCGGGTGCAGGATCCCTACTGCATCCGCTGTCAGCCGCAGGTGGCGGGCGCCGCGCTCGACCTGCTGCGCTGGGCCGGCCGGACGCTCGAGATCGAGGCGAACGCCGTGTCCGACAACCCCCTGGTGCTGCCCGACGGGCGGATCGTGTCCGGCGGCAACTTCCATGCCGAGCCGGTGGCCTTCGCCGCCGACCAGATCGCGCTGGCCATCGCCGAGATCGGCGCCATCGCCCAGAGGCGGGTTGCGCTGATGGTGGACCCCACGCTCAGCCATGACCTGCCGCCCTTCCTCACGCCGGAGCCGGGGCTCAACTCGGGCCTGATGATCGCCGAGGTCACCACCGCCGCGCTGATGAGCGAGAACAAGCACCTGGCCCATCCCTGCTCGATCGATTCCACCCCGACGAGCGCCAATCAGGAGGACCATGTCAGCATGGCCGCCCATGGCGCACGGCGTCTGGCGCGGATGAACGCCAACCTGAACACGATCCTCGGCGTCGAGCTGATGGCGGCCGCGCAGGGCATCGACTTCCGCGCGCCGCTGGCGACGAGCCCGGCGCTGGGTCGGGCCATGGCCGCGATCCGTGCCCGGGTGGCGCCGCTCGCGGCCGACCGCTACCTTGCCGATGACATCGCCGCGATGGCCGCGATGGTGGCCGAGGGCGAACCCGCCGGCGCGCTGGGCGTCGCGGCGCTGATCGGAGAGGGCGCATGACCCCGGTCGAGGTGATCCGGGGCGAGGGGCCCGTCGTTCTGGCCATGCCGCACGGCGGGACCTGGCTTCCACCCGGGGTGCATGACGCCCTGAACGACAACGGTCGGCGTCTTGCGGACACCGACTGGCACATCGCGCGGCTTTACGAGGGGCTCCTGCCGGGCGCGACCCTGGTCCGGGCAACCGTCCATCGCTACGCGATCGACGCCAACCGCGACCCGACCGGCGCGTCGCTCTACCCCGGCCAGAACACCACCGGCCTGATCCCCCTGACCGATTTCGACGGGCATCCCATCTGGGCGCAGCCGCCGGGTCCGGCGGACGCCGCCGCTCGCCTTGCGGCCTTTCACGCGCCCTATCACGCAGCCCTCACCGCCGAGATGGAGCGGGTGCGCAATGCGTGGGGCGTTGCCGTTCTTTACGATTGTCACTCAATCCGGTCCGAAATTCCGTTCCTTTTCCCCGGAAAATTGCCGGATTTCAACATAGGCACCAATGGCGGGCTGACCTGCGATCCGCGCATCGCCGATGCGGCCGAGACGATCGGCCGGGCCGCCGGCACCACCGTCGTCAACGGCCGGTTCCGCGGGGGATGGACCACGCGCCATTACGGTCGCCCGAGGGACGGCTGGCACGCGATCCAGATGGAGCTCGCGCAGTCCACCTACCTCGCGACCGAGGAGCCGCCCTTCGCCTGGGACGAGACCCGCGCCGCCCGCCTGCGTCCGGTGTTGTCCGCACTCCTGACCCGGATCGAAGAGATCGCCCTTTCGATGGGAGCCCACGCATGACCGACCCCCGCCACAACACCCGCGACGTCTACCCGCCCACCGGACCCGAGATCACCGCCAGGAGCTGGCAGACCGAGGCCGCGATACGGATGCTGATGAACAACCTGCACCCGGACGTGGCCGAGAACCCGCACGAGCTGGTGGTCTATGGCGGCATCGGCCGCGCCGCGCGCACCTGGGCCGACTTCGACCGGATCGTGGCCACCCTGAAGGATCTCGGCGCGGACGAGACGCTGGTGGTCCAGTCGGGACGGCCGGTCGCGGTGGTGCGCACCCACCGGGACGCGCCGCGCGTGCTGATCGCCAACTCGAACCTGGTGCCGCACTGGGCGAACTGGGACCATTTCAACGCGCTCGATCGCAAGGGGCTGATGATGTACGGCCAGATGACCGCCGGGTCCTGGATCTACATCGGCACCCAGGGCATCGTGCAGGGCACCTACGAGACCTTCGCCGAGGCGGGCCGCCAGCACTACGGCGGCGACCTGAAGGGACGCTGGATCCTGACCGGGGGACTTGGCGGGATGGGCGGCGCGCAACCGCTGGCCGCGGTCATGGCCGGAGCCTCGTGCCTTGCCGTGGAATGCGACGAGACGCGGATCGATTTCCGGCTTCGTACCAGATACCTGGACGCCAAGGCTCACACTCTGGATGAAGCGCTGGTCATGATCCGCGACTGGTGCGCCAGGGGCGAGGCGAAGTCCGTCGGCCTGATCGGCAACGCCGCCGAGGTCTTTCCGGAACTGCTGCGCCGGATGCAGGCGGGCGGTCCACGCCCCGACATCGTGACCGACCAGACCTCGGCCCACGATCCGCTGCACGGCTACTGCCCGGCGGGCTGGTCGGTCGCCGAATGGCGGGCGCGGCAGGAGAGCGACCCGAAGGCGGTCGAGACCGCGGCCCGCGCCTCGATGCGCGCCCATGTCGAGGCGATGGTCGGGTTCTGGAACGCCGGGGTTCCGACGCTCGACTACGGCAACAACATCCGCCAGGTCGCCAAGGACGAAGGGCTCGACAACGCCTTCGCCTTTCCGGGCTTTGTCCCCGCCTACATCCGGCCCCTCTTCTGCAAGGGGATCGGCCCCTTCCGCTGGTGCGCGCTGTCGGGCGATCCCGAGGACATCTACAGGACCGACGCGGCGATGAAGCGGCTCTTCCCGGAAAACGCCCATCTGCATCGCTGGCTGGACATGGCGCGCGACCGCATCGCCTTTCAGGGACTGCCGGCACGCATCTGCTGGATCGGGCTTGGCGATCGGCACCGCGCGGGGCTGATGTTCAACGAGATGGTGGCCTCGGGCGAGCTGAAGGCCCCGATCGTCATCGGGCGCGACCATCTGGACAGCGGCTCGGTCGCCTCCCCCAACCGCGAGACCGAGGCGATGAAGGACGGCTCCGACGCGGTGAGCGACTGGCCGCTCCTAAACGCGCTCGTCAACACCGCCTCGGGCGCCACCTGGGTGTCGATCCACCACGGCGGCGGTGTCGGCATGGGCTTCAGCCAGCACGCGGGCGTCGTGATCGTCGCCGACGGCACGCCCGAAGCCGCGGCCCGGCTGGAACGTGTGCTTTGGAACGATCCGGCCTCGGGCGTCTGGCGCCACGCCGACGCGGGCTATGAGACCGCCATCCAGTGCGCGCGCGAACACGGGCTGCGGCTGCCGGCGATCCTCGGCGCCTGACCCGCGTCCGGCTGCGGGGCGGCGGCACAGCGATGGCCGGGGCGCCGGTGACGACGGGGCGCGCTCGGCTCGGCGCCGCGCCCGCCGGTGCGGGTCAGATGGTGCCCCTCGGCCTCGTGCCATAGCCGCAGAGCCAGCCCTTCCCGCGGTCGGGCAGGGTCTTGACGCTCACCGGATCGAACCCCGTCTCGGTCAGCAGTCCCGCAAGTTCGGTCGCCGACCAGACCCGGAAGCCCATCCGGTCTCCGACATTCTCGGGCGCGGGCGAATCCGGCGTCGGCCGGCTGATGTCCATCACCATCGCCACCCGGCAGCCCGGTTTCAGAACCCGCAGGATCTCCCGCATGCCGCGCAGCGGGTCGGGCCAGAAATACAGGGTCTCGACGCCGCAGACCATGTCGAAGCTGGCATCGGCGAAGGGCAGGCTTGCCACATCTCCGAGCAGGACGTCGATCGAGCCGGTCCGTATGCCCAGCGCATTGCGCTGGCGCGCCTGTCGCACCATGTCCCGTGAGTAGTCGATCCCCGTCACATGGCCGCGCGGCAGACGCATCGACAGATCCCTCAGCGTCATCCCGCCCCCGCAGCCCACGTCGAGGACTCGGTCGGCAGGGTCGAGAGTCAGGTCGGCCAGCATCCATTCGACCAGCGGCCGGTGCTCCCGCGCCATGAGGTGCCCGAGCACGCGTCCCGCCAGCCCGGTCGGCTTCCGGATCTGGCGCCCGATCAGATGATCCAGTCTTTCCATGGTATCCCCCAAGACAACGGCCGGCCCGGGGGTTGCCCGAGGGTCAGCAGAGGACAGGGATCGTCAAGACCTGCACCCGAACGGTCGGGGAAATGGGAAACCGGCGGGCAACGCACAGGGCCCGAGGTTCCACACACGCATCTACAGCTTCGAAGAGGTTCAGGCAGACACACCCATCCGCACCACACCCTGCGGGAGCCCTTGACTCGCGCACGGTCGAACCTTGCGCCTGCGCGCCGGGACCGGCAATGCCGCGCGCCTAAACCCGGGTTGCGGATTGTTCCGCATGGACCGTGCGTTGATGTCCCGGCGGAGATTTCGGGGCGGTGCCAGAGTGCCCCGGCCGGGGCGTCACGCGGGCCGGGGCGTCACTCCGGCACCGGCGCCCACATCACCGCGTCGATCCGCGGTGCGCCAGTGGCCAGCATCACCAGCCGGTCGAAGCCCAGCGCGATGCCGCTTGCGGGTGGCATGACCGCCAGCGCGGCGAGGAAATCCTCGTCGAGCGGGTAGCGTTCGCCGTGGACGCGGGCCTTCTCGTTCATCTCGGCGACGAACCGGCGCCGCTGCTCCTCCGGGTCGGTGAGTTCCCCGAAGCCGTTGGCGAGTTCCACCCCGCAGGCGTAGGCCTCGAACCGCTCGGCCACACGCGGGTCGTCCGCGCAGCGCCGGGCGAGCGCGGCCTCGGCGGCGGGATAGCGGTCGAGGATGGTGATCCGGCCAAGCCCGAGATGCGGCTCGACCTTTTCGACCAGAACCTTGCTCAGCATGTCCGACCAGGTGTCGTCCACCGCCCGCCGCAGCCCGGCCCGGTCGAGCTGCGCGCCCAGCCGGGCGGCGTCGGGCGTGCCGTCCGGCGCGATCGTGTCCAGAAGATCGATCCCGGCGTGACGCAGGAAGGCCTCGGCAACGCTCAGCCGCTCGGGCGGGGCGAAAGGGTCGCAGGTCCGGTCGCGGAACCGCAGCAGGGTGGTGCCAGCCGCCTCGGCGGCGAGGCGCGCCATGGTCGTGCAGTCGTCCATCAGCACGGCATAGTCCTCGCCGGCGCGGTACCATTCCAGCATGGTGAACTCGGGGCTGTGCAGCGTGCCGCGTTCGCGGTTGCGCCAGACATGCGCGAAGGCATGGATGCGCGTCTCGCCGGCCGCCAGAAGCTTCTTCATCGCGAACTCGGGCGAGGTGTGCAGGTAGAGCGGCCGCCGCGTCCCGTCATGGCCGATCGCCTCCGTGGCGAAGGCGTGCAGATGCGCCTCGTTGCCGGGGCTTGTGGCCAGCGCCGCCGGGTCCACCTCGGTGAAGTCCTGCGCGGCCAGCCAGGACCGGATCGCGGCCTGGATCCGGTTGCGCGCCATCAGCGCCGGCCGACGGTCGGCGTGGCGGGACGGGGCCCACCAGGGGGCGTTCGGGGTCGAGTTCGGTGTCATGGCGGCTTTCGTCTGGAAATCCGCGCCCGGATGCGCTAGGCGCAGGCGCAATCGCGGCGGGCTTAGCCCGCGGCACCCCCGTCACGCAAGGATCCATCCGTGAAAGTCATCGCTTCCAGCCTTCGCAAGGGCAACGTCGTGGAGATGGACGGCAAGCTCTATGTCGTCCTCAAGGCCGAGAACTTCCACCCCGGCAAGGGCACGCCCACGACCTCGGTCGACATGCGCCGCATCTCGGACGGGGTGAAGGTGGCCGAACGCTGGCGCACGACCGAGATGGTCGAGAAGGCGACGGTGGACGAGCGCGAATACGACTTCCTCTACGAGGACGGCGAAGGCTTTCACTTCATGGAGCCGAACACCTACGAGCAGGTGACCGCGCCGGCCGACATGGTGGGCGACGACAAGGTGTTCCTGACCGAAGGCATGAAGGTCTATCTGCAGACCTTCGACGGCGTGCCGATCGCGATGGAACTGCCGCAGAAGGTCACGGTCGAGATCGCCGAGACCGAGCCGGTGGTGAAGGGTCAGACCGCCTCCTCGTCCTACAAGCCCGCCACCTGCACCAACGGGCTGCGGGTGATGGTGCCGCCGCACATCGGTGCGGGCACGCGGATCGTGGTGAACACCGCAGACCTGTCCTACGTCGAGCGCGCCAAGGACTGAGCCGCCCGAGCGCCGGGCCGGCCGCCGGCCCGCCGGCCCGCCGGCGGCTTTGCAAGCCGATTCGCCCGTGCTAACCTGCGGCAAACACGGCCGGAACGGCCGGGCAGGGGCAGGCATACGGGCATGGCGGCGGACGGCGGCGCGGGCTATTTCGGCATCTTCGTGATTGCGTGGGGGCAGACCGAGATCGACGGGATCAGCCCCGCGCGGCCCGGCGATCTTGCGGTCGGCACGCACTGGTGCTGGCGCGGGGCGCCGGTCCGGGTCGATGGCCCGCCGGGTGTGCTCCGGCTGCGCGACGCCGCGGCCGAGGCCGAGCGCCGACAGCGGGCCGCGCGGGTCGTCCGCAAGCTTCTGGGCGAGGCGCTGCCCCCGCCGCGCGATCTCCGGCCCGGCGACGCGGACACCGGCGCCGAGCGCGGCTTCGAGGTCTCGGACGGGCGACGCACCTACGCCCTGACCATCGTCGGAAGCGGGGCCGAGACGCTGCTTGTGGCCTCCGGGACCCTGCCGCCCCGCGACACCGATCTGTGGGTTCTGTCGGTGTCGGGGGAGAATCCGCCCCGGCCCGAAGACGGGGGCGACGGCGTCATCTGCTTCGTGCCCGGCACCCGGATCGCGACCGCCGACGGGCCGCGCCCGATCGAGACGATCCGTCCGGGCGACCGCATCCTGACCCGGGACGACGGGCCGCAGGAGGTGCTCTGGACCGGATCCCGGCGGCTGACCGGGGCGCGGATGCACGCCTTGCCGGGCCTGCGGCCGGTGCGGATCCGGTCGGGCGTCATGGGCGAAGGCCAGCCCGATGGCGATCTGGTCGTCTCGCCGCACCATCGCCTTCTGGTGCGCGGTCCCCGGGCGCGGCTTCTCTTCGGCGAGCCCGAGATCCTGGTTGCCGCGGCGGATCTGGTTGACGGCCACGGCATCCGCGTCGAGACCGGTCTGCGCGAGGTGCGCTACATCCACCTTCTGACCGAGCGGCACCAGGTGGTCTGGGCGAACGGCGTCGAGACCGAGACCTTCCTGCCCGCCGATGCCGATCTCGGCCGGCTCGAGGCCGGGGCGCGGGCCGCGCTTCTCGAGCTTCTGCCCGGGCTCGACCGCGATCCGGCCGCCTACGGGCCGGCGGCGCGGCGCTGCCTCAGTGCACCCGAGACGGCGATCCTGCGTCACGCCCTGGCCTGACCGCGCCGCCGGGTCAGGCCCTTGACCATGCCATTGAACAGGCCATTGACTCGGGGGCCGCGGTCTGTATAAGCCGCCCGTCCGGGTCGCAGGATCCGCGTCGTCGTTGGTGTTGGTGGACCCCGCAAGGGGATTCCTGTCGGGCCGCAAGGCCAGAGGACAACGCCCTTCATCCGGGCCTTCGGGCCCCTCAGAGAAGGAGATCAGAGGTGACCAAACGCACTTCTGCCAAGTACAAGATCGACCGCCGCATGGGCGAGAACATCTGGGGCCGCGCGAAATCGCCGGTCAACAAGCGTGAATACGGGCCCGGCCAGCACGGCCAGCGCCGCAAGAACAAGCTGTCGGACTTCGGCACGCAGCTGCGCGCCAAGCAGAAGCTCAAGGGCTACTACGGCGACCTGACCGAAAAGCAGTTCCGCAAGATCTACGGCGAGGCCGAGCGCGTGAAGGGCGACACCGGCGAGAACCTGATCGGCCTGCTGGAGCGCCGCCTGGATGCGGTGGTCTACCGCGCCAAGTTCGTGCCGACCATCTTTGCCGCCCGCCAGTTCGTGAACCACGGCCACGTGACGGTGAACGGGAGCCGCGTCAACATCGCGTCCTACCGCGTCAAGGAAGGCGACGTGATCGCCGTGCGCGACAAGTCGCGCCAGCTTGCGATCGTGCTCGAGTCCGTCGGCCTGACCGAACGCGACGTTCCGGACTACATCGAGGCGGACCATTCGAAGATGACGGCGACCTTCGTGCGCCAGCCGGCGCTGGGCGACGTGCCCTACGCCGTGCAGATGGAACCGCACCTCGTCGTCGAATACTACGCGAAGAACTGATCCTTCGCGGCTGCCAGACGCAACAAGGCCGCGGTTCTCCCGCGGCCTTTTTTCTTACCCGGGTGACGATCATGACCGACCATCCCTGCCACGGCCGCATCGACGGCCCGATCGTGATGATCGGCTTCGGCTCGATCGGGCGCGGCACGCTGCCGCTGATCGAGCGCCACTTCGAATTCGATGCCCGGCGCCTCGTGGTGATCGAGCCCTCGTCCGAGGCCCGCACCTTCCTCAGCCAGCGCGGCTACCGCCATGAGGCGATCGCGCTGACCCGCGAGAACCACCGGGAGGTCCTGGGACGGCTTCTGGAGCCGGGCCGGGGCTTCTGCGTGAACCTGTCGGTCGATGTGTCGTCGCGCGACGTGATGCGGTTCTGCCGCGACCTGTCCGTGCCCTACATCGACACGGTGGTCGAGCCCTGGGCGGGGTTCTACTTCGACGAGGACCGGCCCAACGCCCGGCGCACGAACTACGCGCTACGCGAGTCGATCCGTGCCGACAAGGCGGCACGCCCCGGCGGAAGCACCGCGATCAGCTGCTGCGGCGCCAATCCCGGCATGGTGTCCTGGCTGCTGAAGGAGGCGCTCCTGCGGCTGGCCTCCGACGTCGGGCGGCCGGCCTCGGTGCCCGCGGACCGCGAGGGCTGGGCGCGGCTCATGCGCGATCTGGGCGTGAAGGGCGTCCACATCGCCGAGCGCGACACGCAGCGGTCATCCCTGCCCAAGCGCATCGGCACCTTCGTCAACACCTGGTCGGTGGACGGGTTCGTCTCCGAAGGGCTGCAACCCGCCGAACTCGGCTGGGGGACGCACGAACGCTGGTTCCCCGAGAACGGCCATCGCCACGAATCGGGCTCGAGGGCCGCGATCTGGCTCGACCGGCCGGGCGCGATCACCCGTGTGCATTCCTGGTGCCCGACCGCCGGGCCGCAGTACGGCTTTCTCATCACCCACAACGAGGCGATCTCGATCGCGGACTACTACACGCTGGGCGATCCGGCCGCGCCGGACTACCGGCCGACGTGCCATTACGCCTACCACCCCTGCGATGACGCCATCCTGAGCCTGCACGAGACCTTCGGCGCGGGGCGGGTGCAGGAGCGCAGCCACATCCTGACCGAGCACGAGATCACCGAGGGCGAGGACGATCTGGGCGTGCTGGTCTTCGGGCACGCGCGCAACGCGCTCTGGTACGGCTCGCGGCTGTCGATCGACGAGGCGCGCGCACGCGCGCCCTTCCAGAACGCGACCGGGCTTCAGGTGTCGTCGGCGGTGCTCGCCGGGATGGTCTGGGCGCTGGAAAACCCCGGGGCCGGGATCGTCGAGGCCGACGAGATGGACCACGTGCGCTGTCTCGAGATCCAGCGGCCCTATCTGGGGCGGATCGAGGCCCATTACACCGACTGGACGCCGATTGCGCACCGCTGGCCGCAGTTCGACGAGGACATCGACGAGACCGATCCCTGGCAGTTCCGCAACGTGCTGGCGAGCTGACGGTCGAGCGCGCCGGGGGCTGCCGGCCCCCGGACCCCCGGGGATATTTGAACCAGTGTGAAAGCCGCGCCGCACAAGCGGCTGGAATTGCGCCCCTTCGCCCGCTATGAGACGGCGGTGAGCCGCAGGAGACCGCCGTGACCGACCCGATCCGCCCGCAGCCGGGCATCATGGATATCGCGCTCTACGAGGGCGGGGCGGCGCATGTGGCGGGACGGTCGGACGCCATCAAGCTCAGCTCCAACGAGAACCCCTTCGGCCCGTCCGACAAAGCGCGCGAGGCCTACGCCCGGGCCGTGCATTCGCTGCACCGCTATCCCTCGACCGATCACGCCCGGCTGCGCCAGGCCATCGGCGAGGTGCACGGGCTTGATCCTGCGCGGATCATCTGCGGCGTGGGGTCGGACGAGATCATCCACTTCCTCTGTCAGGCCTACGCCGGCCCCAGGGACGAGGTGGTGTTCACCGAACACGGGTTTCTCATGTACCGCATCTCGGCGCTTGCGGCGGGGGCGACGCCGGTGTCGGTGCGCGAGCGCGAACGCACCACCGATGTCGATGCGATCCTGGCCGCCTGCGGGCGCAAGACGAAGCTTGTGTTCCTGGCCAACCCGAACAACCCGACCGGCACGATGATCGGACTGCCCGAGATCGAGCGTCTGGCGGACGGGCTGCCGAAGCAGGCGATCCTGGTGCTGGACGGGGCCTACGCCGAGTTCGTCGAGGGCTATGACGGCGGCGCGCGGCTGGCGACCGAGCGGCCGAACGTGGTGATGACCCGGACGTTTTCGAAGATCTACGGGCTGGGCGGATTGCGCATCGGCTGGGGCTACGGGCCGAAGGCGATCATCGACGTGCTGAACCGGATCCGCGGGCCGTTCAATCTCTCGACCGCGCAGCTCGAGACCGCCGAGGCCGCCGTGCGCGACCAGGCCCATGTCGACGAATGCCGGGCCGAGAACGCCCGGCTGCGGGTCTGGCTGGCCGAAGCGCTGGCCGAAAAGGGGGTGCCGTCCGATGTCTCGATGGCGAACTTCATCCTTGCGCGCTTCGCTGACCCGGCCGAGGCCGAGGCTTGCGACCAGTTCCTTCAGTCCGAGGGGCTGATCGTGCGCCGCGTCGCCGGCTACGGCCTGCCGAACTGCCTGCGCATCACCGTGGGCGACGAGGCCGCCTGCCGCCGCGTCGCCCACGCCATCGGCCAGTTCAAGGAGCGCCAGCCGTGAGCGCGCTCTACGACCGGGTGGCGCTGATCGGCCTCGGCCTCATCGCCTCGTCCATGGGCCACGCGATGAAGCGCGGCGGGCTGGCTGGCCACATCGCCGGCCATGCCAAGACCGAGGCGACGCGGGAGGCGGCGTTCGCGATCGGGTTCTGCGACTCGGTGCACGCGACGGCGGCCGAGGCGGTGGCGGGCGCGGACCTCGTGGTGCTTGCGGTGCCGGTGGGTGCGATGGGCGCGATCGCCGCCGAGATCGCCCCGCATCTGAAACCCGGCGCGACCGTCACCGACGTGGGGTCGGTCAAGCAGGCGGTGATCGAGGCCGTCGGGCCGCATATCCCCGAGGGCGTCGATTTCGTGCCGGGCCATCCGCTGGCCGGGACCGAACACTCCGGGCCGGCCTCGGGCTTCGCCACGCTGTTCGAGAACCGCTGGTGCCTGCTCATCCCGGGGGCAAGGCCCGAGGCGGTGGCGCGGCTGCGGCGGCTCTGGGAGGCGATGGGCGCCCATGTGGACGAGATGGACGCCGCCCACCACGATCTGGTGCTGGCGGTGACCTCGCACACGCCGCACCTCATCGCCTACACGATGGTGGGCGTCGCGGACCATCTGCGCCGCGTGACCGAATCCGAGGTCATCAAGTATTCGGCGGCTGGCTTTCGCGACTTTACCCGGATCGCCGCCTCGGACCCGACCATGTGGCGCGACGTGTTCCTGAGCAACCGCGAGGCGACGCTCGACATCCTCGGCCGCTTCACCGAGGAACTGTTCACGCTCCAGCGCGCCATCCGCATGGGCGACGGGGCGATGCTCTTCGACTACTTCACCCGGACCCGCGCGATCCGCCGCGGCATCGTCGAGGCCGGGCAGGACACCGCCGCGCCGGATTTCGGCCGCGCCAAGGTGCCGGACGCGTGAGGCGGCTCGTGGCCGCGGTGCTGGCGCTGGCGCTGGCGGGACCGGCACCGGCCGAAACGCCACAGGCCGGCCCGGCGGCGCCTCCTCCCCGCCCGCAGGCACGGCCCGAAACCGTTGCCGTTGCCGCTGCCGTTGCGCCCGTCCTGCGCCCGCAGCCGCGGCCGCCACGGGGGGGTGCCGCGGGAGTTGCGGACGCGGAGCGGTCCGGCCCCGCCGCCCCGGTCCGGCGGCCGCGGGCGCGGGCGCTT
>JBMOOG010000022.1:0-62222 GCA_049324535.1 Pseudomonadota bacterium
GAGAGTATGCGCGCGACTTCTTCGATCTCATCATCATTGACGAATGCCATCGTGGCAGTGCGCGCGACGACAGCAACTGGCGAGAAATCCTCGAGTGGTTCGAGCCTGCGACCCAGATCGGGATGACAGCGACGCCGCGGCGAGAGGATAACGTCGACACCTACAACTATTTCGGCGATCCGCTTTATGAATACAGCCTGGCGCAGGGCATCGCTGACGGCTTCCTGGCCCCGTATCGCGTCCATCGCGTCATATCGGACTACGACGCTGCAGGCTGGCGACCAACGCGGGGTGAACTTGATCGCTATGGTCGCGAGATCCCCGACGCCGAATACTCGACGCGGGACTTCGAGCGGGTCGTGGCGCTGCGGGCTCGAACTCAGGCCATTGCGAAACATCTCGCGGGCTTCATGGCCGAGACCGACCGCTTCGCGAAGACCATCGTCTTCTGCGTCGACCAGGAACACGCGCTCGAAATGCGGCAGGCGCTCGCCGCCCTGAACACCGATCTCGTGAAGGACCATCCCGACTACGTTTGCCGTGTGACGTCCGACGAAGGCGATGTGGGAAGCGCGCACAGGGCGAAGTTTCAGGATGTCGAGACCCAGACGCCGGTCATCCTCACCACGTCGCAGCTTCTCACGACCGGCGTGGACGCCCCGACCTGCAAGAACGTGGTGCTCGCGCGGGTCGTCGGCTCCATGCCGGAGTTCAAGCAGATCATCGGACGGGGCACCCGTCTCCGGCCCGACTACGGCAAGCTCGCCTTCAACATCATCGACTACACCGGAACCGCGACGCGCATGTTCGCCGATCCCGCCTTTGACGGCGATCCCGTCCGCGAGGACGAAGCGGTGATCAATGCGGACGGCGACATCGTGGAAGAGCGCGAGATCGAAGAAGTGGCGCCGGATCCGGACGATTTTCCTGAAGGGCCCGATATCCCGGATGGACCGGTCGAGCTGGGGGACGAGGGCGAGAACGGGCCCCGCAAGTTCTATGTCGACGGCGGCGAGGTCGCGATCGTCCGGCACCTCGTGTACGAACTCGATTCTGACGGCCGGCAACTCGCCTGCCGCCAGCTCACCGATTACACTGGCGACAAGGTCCGCACACTCTACCCCAATGCGTCGGAACTGCGCACGGACTGGCTCGATCCCGAACGCCGGGCGGAAATCGTCGAGCGGCTCGAGGAAAAGGGCATCGACCTCGATTCCTTGGCTGATGCGGTCGGAAAGCCGGAGGCCGATCCGTTCGATCTCCTTTGCAATCTGGCATATAATGCGCCGCTGCGAACCCGACGCGAGCGCGCTGACCGTCTGCTGAGAGAGCAGGACGAGTTTTTGGACCGCTTCGGGCCGGATGCCCGCGAAGTTCTGGATGCCGTGCTTGAAAAGTATGCCGAACATGGCAGTGCCCAGTTCAAGCTGCCCGACATCTTGGAAGTGCCCCCGTTCAACGAGTGGGGCAACGTCATAGAAATCGCCGCCCGCTTCGGCGGGGGCAAGGAGCTGCGCAGCGCCGTCACCGAGCTGCAGCGTCTGCTCTACACCGCTTGAATTGAAGGAGCTCTATCTTGGCTACAACCGCCCGAAAGAAGGCTGCGCCGAAGCAACTGACCACTGCCCAGCGTCTCGACAGCATCATCAAGTCCGCCCGCAAGATCATGCGGAAGGACAAGGGGCTGAACGGCGACCTTGATCGGTTGCCGATGCTCACCTGGATCATGTTCCTGAAGTTCCTCGACGACATGGAGCGGATCGAGGAGGGACGCGCAGAACTTGCTGGCAAGGATTATCGCTCGATCATCGAGGCCCCTTATCGCTGGCGCGATTGGGCGGCGGATGCCGATGGCATCACCGGTCCCGACCTCCTGTCGTTCCTCGTTTCCGAAATGACCGAGCGCCCGGACGGCACACGCGGCCCGGGGCTCTTCGCCTATCTCCGAGGCTTGCGCGGCGACAATGGGCGGCGCGAGCGGCGCGACGTGATCGCAACCGTCTTCCAGGGCTTCGCCAACCGGATGGAGAGCGGCTACCTGCTGCGCGACGTGGTCAACCTGATCGACGGCATCCATTTCGATTCTTCGGAAGAAGTTCACACACTCGGCCGCCTGTACGAGACGCTGCTGCGCGAGATGCGCGACGCGGCAGGGGACTCGGGCGAGTTCTACACGCCCCGGCCGGTCGTGCGGTTCATGGTCGAGGTGACCGATCCCAAGCTGGGCGAGACCATCCTCGACCCGGCATGCGGCACCGGGGGATTTCTGACCGAGGCATTCCTGCATCTTGAGCGCCAGGCCGATACGGTCGAGAAGCGACGCATCCTCCAGGAAGACAGCTTCTTCGGCGGCGAGGCCAAGTCGCTGCCGTTCCTGCTGTCCCAGCTCAACCTCCTGCTGCACGGCCTGCATGCCCCGCGCATCGACCCGGGCAATGCCCTTCGCTTCCGCCTCGCCGAGATCGGCGAGGATCAGCGGGTCAATGTCATCCTGACCAATCCGCCATTCGGCGGCGAGGAGGAGGCAGGCATCCTCAACAACTTCCCCGAGGACCGGCGCACGGCCGAAACGGCGCTGCTGTTCCTGCAACTGATCATGCGGAGGCTGAAGCGCGCCGGGCGCGGGCGGGCCGCCGTCGTCGTTCCGCACGGCACGCTGTTCGGCGATGGCATCTCGGCGCGGATCAAGGCGGACCTGCTCGAGAAGTTCAACCTGCACACAGTGGTCCGGCTGCGCGAAGGGGTGTTCGCGCCCTACACGGACATCCCGGCAAACCTGATCTTCTTCGACACGACCGGACCAACGAGGGACATCTGGTACTACGAGATGCCGCTGCCAGAGGGCCGCAAGAAGTACTCGAAGACCGCGCCCATGGCCTATGAGGAATTTGCGGACTGCCTTGCCTGGTGGAAGAAGCGCGAGCCGAACGAGCGCGCGTGGAAGGTCTCCGCCGGTGATCTGATCCAGCGCGACGAGCAGGATCGCGTTGTCGCCTGTAACCTGGACATCAAGAACCCGCATTCCGGCGAGGTCGCCGATCATCGCGCGCCGCTCGAGATCGTGGACGCGATCATCGCACAGGAACAGCGGATCATCGGGATCATGGACGAGATCAAGGCCGTGCTGGCGGAGCGGGTGTGATGTCGCGGACGATAACCATCGACAGGTTTCTGACCAAGGCAGAGGACTGGGTCCCGGTAAAGCCGGATGAAATTTACAAGCAGATCACCGCACGTCTGTGGGGAAAGGGTCTCACGCTGCGTGGCGAAGTTCCGGGGAGCGCGATTGCTGCCGCCCGACAGTACTGCGCCAAGGCAGGTCAGTTCCTGATCTCCAGGATCGACGCGCGTCATGGAGCGTTCGGGATCGTTCCAGAGGACCTGGACGGTGCACTGGTCAGCAATGATTTCCCCTGCTTCAACATCGACGCTTCGACGGTGCTGCCACATTTCTTCGAGTGGTATTCACGCACGCCCGAGTTCATCGATCTATGTCGCCGAGCGAGCGAGGGTTCGACAAACCGTGTTCGCATGAAAGAAGCGAAATTCCTGAAGATGACGGTGCCTCTGCCTTCTCTCGACGAACAGCGCCGTATCGTCGAAAAGCTCGACCGGGTCGCGGCGCTGGTGGACGACCGCCGCAACGCCATCGAGGCGGCCGAGCGCGAGACGCAGGCGTTGCTGCTGAAAGCCTTCCAGCGCGCCATCGACGGCGCCACCCTGCGCCCCATGGCCGAGGTTGCGCCCTTGGTGCGGCGGCCAGTCGAAATCGATCTTGATGCCAGCTACCCCGAGCTCGGCGTCCGTTCGTTCGGCCGCGGCACTTTCCACAAACCTGATCTGCTGGGCGCGGACCTGAGCTGGCAAAAGCTCTTCCTTGTTCAGCAAGGCGACCTCGTGTTCAGCAACATCAAGGCTTGGGAAGGGGCGTTCGCGGTGGCTGGTCCCGATGACCATGGGCGGGTTGGCTCGCACCGCTACCTGACATGCGTTCCCACTCAGGGGCTCGCGACGGCCGATTTCATCTGGTTCTACCTCCAGACCTCTGAAGGTCTCGGCAAGGTCCAATCCGCGTCGCCCGGAAGTGCCGACAGGAACCGCACTCTGGGGCAAGGAGCGCTGGAGGCAATCACAGTTCCGACTCCACCGATCGACCGCCAGGAATGGTTCGACCGTCTGCATGCGAAGGCCCGCGAAGCCCGCGCCATCCGCGCCAGCACTGCTCAGGATGTAGAGGCCCTGATCCCAGCCATGCTTCACGAGATCTTCAATGGAGTCCCGGTGGCCGCGTGATCCGCTTCAAGTTCACTCTTCAGAACGAGGATAGATCACTGTGCCGGGAAGGGGCGTGCGTTTGCCAGATGGGACGTCGAACTGCAGCAACCCGGCCCTCCGCTGGTCCATTACGATCTTGTTCAGATGAGTGGTCCGGACGGGGACTTGTCCCATCACGTCCGGTGCGAGCCTCTCAAAGGCGATACCTGGCCGAGCGGACACAGCTCTGAGGACTGTTTCGCTGGCCCAGCCGACCATGGCAGGGCAACCGACGCCCTCTCGGCTCGCGTCCAACTCGAGGAAAAGATCGTCCGACAACGATAACTGCCCTGTCTCGGCCGTCCGGATGTTTTGACGAACCCTGAACCCTTCCTTCTCAACCTTCTGCTGCACAGTTCGGAAGACCTCGACCCCATGGGCGCTGTGCGTTCCGAGAATTAGGCGCATCTTGATGCGGTTCTCGCGCGGCTTGCGGATCGCGAAGTCAGGCAGCCATGTCGCAGCTCCGGCAGCTTCCATCCTTTTCTTGAGCAGCTTCAGGATCTTCGACTCGTTCGAGTCGTCGGGCAGTGCCTCGAAAGCCGATTTCCAGTCCGGATCGGCAAGGAAGCGCCCAACTGAGGCGGCTACACCATCCCAGCCGGCGTGCCTGTTTACGTGTTCCGACATGAAGTTAAATAGGACTTCACCACGCAGGGCCTTCAGGAATGTGAATATCGGGCGCGAGTCGACGTCCCATCCTGTCGGATCGACGAAGGTGAAGGTGAAACTGCCGCTGATGTCCCGACAAGCCGCTTCAATGGCGCCGAGGTTGTCTTCGAATGCCCCCGGAAAAACCTTGATGTCGAACTTCGAGTTTTCGGAAGCAAAGGCTTGGAGCCTTGCGAAAGAATCGGGATCGCGTTCGCAGAAACGAAAGCGAACCTTTAGGCCACGAAGCCCGATCCCTTCGAGAATGCTGCGAACATTTTCGAGAGTTGCGAGGGCAAGTGCGAAGGACGTGTCCGTTTGCCTCGCCGTATCTGTATTTCGCCACGGACCTGCGAAGGCATCCACAAAATTGAAAACAGGTGATCTGCCCTGAAACAACTTGTAAGCAGCACTTTCGAGGTACTTCTGAAGAAACAGGTGCTTAATGTAAGATTGTTCACGACCCTGATAATATTCGACATTTGGCTGCATCAGGCGTGCTCAGGCTGCAAGGCATCGAGTATTGGCTTCGGGACGATCTTCCACGGAAAGCCGTTCCACTCTTCACCGTCGAGCAGACGCCCGCCCGACTTCGGTCGCGCACCGCCCCATTGCTTGAAGAAGAACGCCACATCATCACGGTCGCAGATGTCACGAAGCTGGCGGGCCCAGCTTTCGTCCATGGGTCGTGCCCGAGCCCCGCTCTCCCCCCCGACGATGGCCCAAGCGACGCCCAGCAGATCAACATCCCCGATCGGTCCGAGCAGCGGCTCGAACGAGATGAAGCGCGCGTCAGAATTGATCTGCTTCAGGTGCTCGATCCGGCTCGTGTGCGCGGCGTCCTCGACAGAAACGCCGAGCCAGATGTGCCGAGGCACCGCCCCCCCATCATACCGCTTCCTAACGTAGTTGCGCATGAGCGAGCTGCGCTTGGTCAGCACCTGGTAGACGTGCCAGTCCGCCTGCTCCATGGCGTCGAATACCGCGTCGACGAACGCGCGCTCGATGTCCTTGTGGAACAGGTCGCTCATCGAGTTCACGAAGATCATCCGCGGCTTTTTCCAGAGCACGGGCTGCTTCAGCCTCGACGGCCAGAGTGTCAGGTCAAAGCCCTGCTCGTAGGGGTGTCCGGGGATCCCACGCCAGCGCTCTGCGAACCGCTCTGCATAGCAGTTGTCACAACCAGGACCGACCTTGGTGCAGCCCGTCACCGGGTTCCACGTCGCGTCCGTCCATTCGATTTCTGACTTCTGGGCCAACTGCTTGCCTCACACTTTTTCACAACGGTAACACGCGGTTGACTCAGCACAAAGCACGAACGGCCGCTGGGGCGAGATTGGTCGCCAGCTGCAGCCGAACTGCAGCTCCGCGGACAGCGTTCGATCTCTGTTCCATCCGCCATCCAATTGATTTTACCAAATCGCGTGCGTCACGGAACTCAAAAGATCAACTGTAAGCAAAGACTTGAGGCTGTTCACCGGAAAGGAGGCGGTTAACAGGTCCGGAGAATATCGGCCCGGAGAGAATGCGTGTGTGCCCTTCGGCGCGTGGGCCGGTTAACAGCCCCTCCCGCATAACCCCCGAATACAACGGAAAAATCCGGCCGCAGCCGGATCGGGAGAACGCTTTCGCGGGGGCAAGTGGCGGAGTGGAAGGGATTCGAACCCTCGAGACGGTTTCCCGCCTGCACCCTTAGCAGGGGTGTGCCTTCGACCACTCGGCCACCACTCCGCCTGCCCGTTTAATGGCCGCATGGTGACAGGGCAAGGGGAAACGGACGGCGCGCCCGCGCCCCCTGGTCCTGCCGCCTGCCCCTTCCGTGTGACCGGGCCGCCGGATGGCGCCGCGGGCCGGGCCGGGCCGGTCCAGGCCCGTGTCCGCCGGCTTCGGAACGGTGTATCATCGGGGTCCGGACGCGACCGATCGCGCCCGTCGCGGCGGTCCCGGTCGCGCGGGCAGGCAGCCGGTGAAAGGCACGGCCCATGGCTTTCCTCGAGACTTGTGTGGAGCGGGCGACCGGGCTGGCTGCGGCCTGCGGATGGCTGGTGCTTGCCCAGGGCGGGCCGGAGGCCGTGGTCGGGATCACCGTCGGCGCCGCCGGGATCGCGGCGGAGCTCTCCGGCGCCCTGAGGCCGCGGGGCCCGGAATCCGAGGCCGCCCTGCGCGCGATCCGCCGCCGGATCCGCTCGGACATGGCCGCCCACGCCGCGGTCGAAGGCCCGGACGCCGAAGCCGGTCTTGCCGAGGCGGATGCCGCCATGGAGCGCGCGCTCCGGGGCTGCTTCCTCGACCGGGCGTCGCTCGCCGCCTCGGCACGCAGCCGCGAGGGCTTTGCGCAGTCTGCCACGGCCCTGATCCTCGCACGGCTTGCCGAGCGCGAGCCCGCGGTCTTCGGGACCGGCGGCCCGGACCTCGCCCGCCGGCATGCCGAACGGGTCATCCGTGCCGCCCTGAACGCCGCGATCGAGAACGAGGCCTACTTCCGCAACCTTGCCCCGCATCTCGTGCTCGAGACGCTTCGAGGCCTCGGCGGCCTCGAGGAACGGTTCGGGGGCCTGCACGACGACCTGAGGGCCACGCGGGGCGCGGTGGCGCAGTTGCAGGACAGGATGCAGGACATGCTGGACATCGTCCGGCGGATGGGGTCACCGATCAGTTCCGCCTCCGAGGTGGACAGCGTCCATGTCGAGCTGATCGTCAACGACCGTGGCGAAAGCATGATCCTCCACGACCGGCCATTTCCCTATCCGCTGGACCGTGTCGAATACGACCCCGCGAGCGGAATGATCTGGTTCGTGATCCCCGGAGGATTCCGGAAGTCCTTCGGCGTGCCGGTCCGCCCCGAATTGGCCCGGCATCTCAGCCATCACACCGGAAGGGTGCTCGTGGTCCGGATGGATGCGCGCAGCGGCGAACCGATCGACGGCGGCTATTGTCCGCTGCGGACGATCTGACGACCCCCGCCTCAGGCGTTGAAGAGGAAATGCAGGACGTCCCCGTCCTTGACCTCGTAGGTCTTGCCCTCGACGCGGAACTTGCCGGCCTCGCGCGCGCCGGCCTCGCCGTTGCCGGCGATGTAGTCGTCATAGGCGATGGTCTCGGCGCGGATGAAACCGCGCTCGAAATCGCCGTGGATGACGCCCGCGGCCTGGGGCGCGAGTGTGCCTCGGGTGATCGTCCAGGCGCGCGCTTCCTTGGGACCGACGGTGAAATAGGTCTGAAGACCCAGAAGCGCATAGGCCGCCCGGATCAGACGGTCGAGCCCGGCCTCGTGCAGGCCCATCTCCTCGAGGAACATCTTCGCGTCTTCGGGGGGCATCTGCGCCAGTTCTTCCTCGATCCGGGCCGAGATCACCACCATGCCGGCGCCCTGGGCCCTGGCCATCTCGGCCACGCGCGCCGACTGGCTGTTGCCGGTGGCGGCCGAAGCCTCCTCGACGTTGCAGACATAGAGCACGGGCTTCGCGGTCAGGAGCTGGAGCATCCCCCAGGCCCGGGCGTCGTCCTCGGCCACCGTGACCGTGCGGGCGGGCCGGCCCTCGTTCAGGGCGGCGAGCGCGGCCTTCAGAAGCCGCTCCTGGTCGAGCGCCTCCTTGTCGCCGCCCTTGACCTTGCGCGCGAGATTCGCAAGTCGCTTCTCGATCGACTCCATGTCGGCGATCATCAGCTCGGTCTCGATCGTCTCGGCGTCGGCCACCGGATCGATGCGACCCTCGACATGGGTGATGTCGCCGTCCTCGAAGCAGCGCAGCACATGGGCGATGGCATCGACCTCGCGGATGTTGGCGAGGAACTGGTTGCCGAGGCCTTCGCCCTTGGAGGCGCCGCGCACGAGGCCCGCGATGTCCACGAAGGTGATGCGGGTCGGGATGATCTGTTTCGACCCGGCGATGGCGGCAAGCTTCTCGAGCCGGGGATCCGGGACCGCGACCTCGCCCACGTTCGGCTCGATCGTGCAGAACGGGAAGTTCGCGGCCTGCGCGGCGGCGGTCCGGGTCAGAGCGTTGAAAAGGGTGGACTTGCCCACGTTCGGCAGCCCGACGATCCCCATCCTGAAACCCATGTGCGCGCCCCTTCCGTTCCGGCGCGCGCATCTACCGGCGGGCATGGCGCCGGGTCAAGCCCGCAAAGGTCCGCGGCCCCGGCCACCGGCGAGGGGGCGCCGCCCCCCGGGCCCGTGCCGGGCCCTCCCCCCGGGGGTATTTTCGCAAAGGAGAAGATGGGCGAAGCATTGATTTCCGGCCAAGGGTTGTGCACACCCGGCCGAGACCCCCGAGGAGGAAGACCATGTCCCGCATCGACGCCAAGTTCGCCGCCCTTCGCGCCGACGGCCGCAAGGCGTTCGTGGCCTACATCATGGCCGGCGACCCGGACCTCGAGACCTCGCTTGCGGTGATGACCGGTCTTCCGGCGGCCGGCGTGGACATCATCGAGCTCGGCATGCCCTTCACCGATCCGATGGCGGACGGGCCCACCATCCAGGCGGCCGGCCAGCGCGCGCTTGCCGGCGGGCAGACATTGCAGAAGACGCTCGACATGGTGGCCGCGTTCCGCAAGGGCGACCAGACCACCCCGGTGGTGATGATGGGCTATTACAACCCGATCTATGCGCGCGGCGTCGACCGGTTCCTGGCCGACGCCGTGGCCGCGGGCGTGGACGGGCTGATCGTCGTCGATCTGCCGCCGGAGGAGGACGCGGAGCTTTGCCTGCCCGCGCGGGACGCCGGGCTGAACTTCATCCGGCTCGCCACGCCGACCACCGATGACCGCCGCCTGCCCAAGGTGCTCCAGAACACCTCGGGGTTCGTCTATTACGTGTCGATCACCGGGATCACCGGCGCGGCCGCCGCCCAGGCGGCCGAGGTGGCCCCGGAAGTGGCGCGGATCAAGGCGAAGACCGACCTGCCGGTGATCGTGGGCTTCGGCATCCGCACCCCCGAGACCGCCCGTGCCATCGCCTCGGTCGCGGACGGCTGCGTGGTGGGGACCGCGATCGTGAAGCAGATCGAGGAGGGCCGGCCCGTGGACGCGATCCTGTCCTTCGTGGCCGGTCTGGCGGCGGGCGCGCATTCGGCCTGACAGGGCCATTGCAGCAACGGCGTCGAATTGGTAAGGGTTTCTTACCACTCTGGCGCCCCGGGAGAGCCCAAATGCCCGTCATCACCTGCATCGAGGACCTGAAGGCGCTGCACCGCCGGCGCGTGCCGCGGATGTTCTACGATTACGCGGAAAGCGGCAGCTACACCGAGCAGACCTTCCGCGAGAACACCTCCGACTTCGCGCAGATCCGGCTGCGGCAACGGGTGGCCGTGGACATGGCGGGCCGCTCGACCGAAAGCACCATGATCGGTGAGACGGTCGCGATGCCGGTGGCGCTGGCGCCCGTCGGTCTGACCGGCATGCAGAGCGCCGACGGCGAGATCAAGGCGGCGCGCGCGGCCGAGAAGTTCGGGGTGCCGTTCACGCTGTCGACGATGTCGATCTGCTCGATCGAGGACGTCGCCGCGCACACCACGAAGCCCTTCTGGTTCCAGGTCTACACGCTCAAGGACGACGATTTCATGCGCCGGCTCTTCGACCGGGCGCGGGCCGCCCGCTGTTCGGCCATCGTCATCACCGTGGATCTCCAGATCATGGGCCAGCGTCACCGCGACCTGAAGAACGGCCTGTCGGCGCCGCCCAAGTTCACGGTCGCATCGGTCGCCGACATGATGACCAAGGTGCGCTGGGGCCTGGGCATGCTGGGCACCAAGCGGCGGTTCTTCGGCAACATCGTCGGCCATGCCAAGGGCGTCTCCGACCCCTCGTCTCTGGCCTCGTGGACCGCCGAGGCCTTCGATCCCTCGCTCACCTGGGAGCGCATCGCCGAATTCCGGCGCTGGTGGGGTGGCAAGGTGATCCTGAAGGGGATCCTCGACGCCGAGGACGCCAAGCGCGCCCTGAACGTCGGCGCCGATGCGATCATCGTGTCGAACCACGGCGGGCGCCAGCTTGACGGGGCGCTGTCGTCGATCCGGGTGCTGCCCGAGATCGTCGAGGCGGTCGGCGACCGGACCGAGGTCTGGCTCGACAGCGGCATCCGCACCGGGCAGGACGTGCTGAAGGCGCTGGCGCTCGGTGCGAAGGGCACGATGATCGGGCGCGCCTACGTGAACGGTCTGGGCGCGATGGGCGAGGCGGGCGTGACCCGCGCGCTCGAGATCCTCCACAAGGAGCTCGACACGTCGATGGCGCTCTGCGGCGAGCGCCGCGTGGCCGCGCTCGGGCGGCACAACCTGCTTGTCCCGGACGGGTTCTTCACGGCCTACCGCTGAGCGCCGGCGTTTCCCGGCGGCGCAGAAGCGTGACCGAGACGAGGATCGAGCCGAGCATCAGCGCCACGGCGACGAAAGCTACCCGCAGCGACGCCATCTGCGCGATGAGCCCCATCGCCGAGGGACCGAAGAAGAAGCCGGTGAAGCCGATCATCCAGGCGCGCGAGATCGCCACGGCCCGCTGGTCGGGCCGCACCAGATGCCCGAGGATCGAGTTGGCCGACGGCACCACGACCGCAACCCCCAGCCCCACGAGCCCCACACCCGCCACCGCAACCCAAGGCGCGGGAGCGGCCGCGATCACCAGCGCACCGACGACCCCGACGCAGGCCGATCCGAACACCAGCGCCGACTCGCCGAGGCGCCGCGCCGCGAACTGACCCGACATCCGCCCGACCCCCATGGTCAGGCCCAGCATCATCGGGCCGAATCCGCCGTCGCCGGCGGGGCCGCCGAGCGTGCGCTCGATGTGAAGCGCCGACCAGGCCTCGGTCGCGTTCTCGCTGATGAAGGCGGCAAAGAGGATCGCGGCCGCCGGCAGGATCACCGGCCATGGGGCGCGGCGGTCGGCGTCCTGCGGCGCCTCGGGCGCGGGATGCCAGTCGCGCTCGACCATGAGCAGGGCCAGCGCCGCCCCGACGATCGCAAGCAGGGGCAGAGCCACCTCGGGCCCCTGCCCGGCACGGCGCAGGAGGCTCGCGACGAAGGCCGCACCCGCGAAGGCGAAGGAGAACATCGCGTGGTTGAGGTTCATGAGGTGCAGCCGGTGGCGCGCCTCCAGCACCGAGATGCGGACATTCGCGGTGATGTCGAGAAGCGACACCGCCGCCCCCATGCCGAAGAGCGCGAGCGCCAGCGCCGGCACCGACTGGCCGAGGAGCGGCAGGCCGAAGGCCGGGACCAGCAGGGCACCCGAGAGCGGCAGCGCGATCCGACCGGCCCATGCCCCGTAGCGCGGCGCGAGCGTCATCGCCACGATCCCGCCCACGGCCGACAGGATCAGCGCCAGGCCGAAATCGCGGTCGGAGGCGCCGGCGGCCAGCTTGATGTCGGGCACGTAGGCCGCAAAGCCGCCCCAGAACACACCCACGGCCGCCAGCGCGGCCATGGGCGCGCGCGACACTCTCGATTCGACGACGATGCTCATCCGACCCGCACTCCAAAGCGCTTTGGGTCGTAGCATGGGCCATGGGCGTCCGCCACTCACCAATGATGTCGTCAGGTTTCAGACGGTGCCGCGGCGGGATCGTCGGCGGGCCGCACGCGCCGACCGGCCCGGGCAAGCACCGGCACCAGGAGCACCAGCGACAAGACCGCGCCGCCCATCCCCAGGAACGCCATGCGCAGCCCGGCGAATTCGGCAGTGAGGCCGAGAACCGGGGGACCGAAGAAATACCCGAGGTAGCCCAGCGCGGTCGCGCGCGCGATCACCCGCCCGCGGTTCCCGGCCGAGGCCAGCCGTCCGATGGCCGTGAAGGCGGTCGGCGCCACCACCGAGGCGCCGAGGCCCACGATGATGAGACCGACGTAGGCCACCGCCGGCAAGGGGGCGAGTGCCGCCAGCGCAAAACCGGCCGCAGCCACCATCGCCCCCCGGGCGATCACCCGCCCTTCGGCCACCCGCGCCAGCGCCAGCTGCCCGACGATCCGCCCGAACCCCATGGTCAGCGCCAGGATGGCGGGGCCCGAGCTGCCCAGCGCCTTCGACCCGCCCAGCGTGCGCTCGATGTGCAGCGCCGACCAGTTCTCGGCCGCGTTCTCGGCCATGAAGGCAATCAGAACGACAAGCCCGCCCCAGAACGCGATCCCTCCGCCGCCCCCCGCCTGTCGGCCCCGGACCTCGAGACCCGTGGCGCCGGCACGACGCTCCCAGGTCGCCGCGGCCAGCAGAAGCAGCGCGAGCGACGCGCCGGTCAGCACCTGCCCCGGCGAGGCGCCCAGGCTGCGGGCTGCGCCAGTGGCGAAGGCCGCACCGGCGTAGCCGAAGGAATAGGCGGCATGGTTGAGGTTCATCAGCGACAGGCCGCGCTCGGCCTCGATGGCGCTGACGCGCGCGGTCATCACCACGTCGAGGAACCCGTTGGTCAGACCGACAAGCAGCATGGCGCCGGCAAAGAACGGCGCGACGGACTGCCAGCCCGGCAGGGTGAAGGCCAGCGCCAGCGCCAGCACCGCGAGGCTCAGCACATGCGGACCGATCCGCGGCGCGACCCGCGGCGCAAGCAGCATGGCGGTCACCGCGGCCAGCGGCGTCGCCAGAAGAAGCGAGCCGAACAGCGCGTCGCTCGCCCCGAGCATGGCCTTCGTGTCCGGCACCAGCGCCGCATAGGCGCCCCAGGCGATTCCCATCGCGGCGAAGGCGGCCAGAGGCGCCCGGGCCAGCCGGATCTGTTCGAGGATGGACCGCGGAGTCTGCATGCCTCGGCTGATAGACTGCCCGGACGCCGGGCGGAATGCCCGCCGCGACACCCCGGTGCCGTTTTCGCTTTGCTTTCCGGGAAAAGCCCACTATAGGGGCGCCTCGCGGGCATGCACCCTTGGAGGATGTCCGTTTAACCTATGGAGAGTCCTATGGCTGGTGAGATCCCCGATCTTGTGGCCGAGGTACGGACGGGGACAGGCAAGGGGGCCGCTCGTCAAGCTCGTCGTGAGGGCTACGTACCCGGCATCGTCTATGGCGGCGGCAAAGAGCCCCTGCCGATCAACATCAACTACTATGCGCTTCTGAAGAAGCTGAAGGCGGGCCGGTTCCTGTCCACGCTCTTCAACCTCAAGGTCGAAGGCCACGAGGACGTGCGCGTGATCTGCCGCGGCGTGCAGCGCGACGTGGTGAAGGACCTGCCGACGCACCTCGACCTGATGCGCCTGCGCCGGACCTCGCGGATCAACCTGTTCATCCATGTGGACTTCATCAACCACGACAAGGCGCCGGGCCTCAAGCGCGGCGGCACCCTGACCGTGGTCCGTCCCGAGGTCGAACTGGAAGTCACTGCGGGCGAGATCCCGGACCACATCACCGTGGACCTGGCCGGCAAGGACATCGGCGATGTCATCCACATCAACGATGTGGAGCTGCCCGCCGGCGCCAAGCCGACCATTGCCCGAAACTTCGTGATCGCCAACATCTCGGCCCCGTCGGGCCTGCGGTCGGAAGAGAACGAGGAAGCCGCCTCGGAGTGATCCGGGCGGGTCTGGACGACCGGACGGGGCGTGGCGACACGCCCCGTTCGCATTTTCGGGGCCGCGTTGCGGCGTCGATCCGGCACGGCTAGGCTGGATCCGTCAGGGGAAGGCAGCGATGAAGCTTTTCGTGGGGCTCGGAAACCCGGGTGCGAAATATGCGGCGAACCGCCACAACATCGGCTTCATGGCCGTGGACCGCATCGCGGCCGACCACGGATTCGGCCCTTGGAAGTCCGGGTTCAAGGGGCTGGTCGCGGAAGGGCGGCTCGGGTCCGAGAAGGTGCTTCTGCTGAAGCCGCAGACCTTCATGAACCTCTCGGGCGATGCGGTGCAGGCGGCGATGGCCTTCTACAAGCTCGCGCCCGCCGACGTCACGGTCTTTCACGACGAGCTCGATCTCGCCCCCGGCAAGTGCCGGGTCAAGCACGGCGGCGGCCATGCCGGCCACAACGGGCTGCGGTCCATCCATGCCCACATCGGCGACGCCTATGGCCGCGTCCGGCTGGGGATCGGCCATCCGGGGGACAAGGACAGGGTGGCGGCCTATGTCCTGCATGACTTCGCCAAGGCCGATGCCGTCTGGCTGGACGACCTGATGCGCGGGATCTCGGACGGGGCCGAGGCGCTGGCGGCGGGCAAGGATGCGGCCTTCCTCAATGCGGTCAGCCTGAGAACCGCGCCGCCGCGGTCGTCTGCCGGAACACGGCCGGCACCGGCCGGCTCGCCGGACGCCGCGCCGAAGGCCGCACCCGATTCCGCCGCCGCTCCGGCCCCGGCCGCCGAAGGCGCGCCGACACCGGACGACCGAAGCCTGCTCCAGCGGCTCGCGGACCGGTTCCGGTGACCCCGCGGATGGCGTTCGCGCGTCAGGCCGAGGCCTGCGCGGCGCTTGGATCACCGCTCACCGCGCGACTCATGCGGCTTGCCGGCGAGTGCCTCGCCCCCGGCGGGGCCATCGCCGACCGCATCCTTGGCTGGCCGGGCGACGCGGGGCCGGGCGGAGACTCAGTCCCATTGCGGCTTGCGGGGGCGCTGCATGCCCTTGTGCTTGCGGGCCGGGACGATCGGCTTGCCCGGCTCTATGCCCGGGCGGCGGACGAGGGCGACGCTGCGCTCTGGGAGGCGGTCTCCGACTCGCTCGCCCTGCACGAGGCCTGGCTCCTGCCCTGGCTCGACAGTCCGCCGCAGACCAACGAGGTACGCCGGTCCTCGGTGCTCATCGCGGTGGGGCACTGGCTCTCGGCGCGCTTCGGCCTTCCGCTCGATCTGTCGGAACTGGGCGCCAGTGCCGGGCTGAACCTCCTCTGGGACCGCTATGCGCTCGACCTGCCGGGGGCGTCCTACGGGCCGTCGCGCCCGGTGCTGCGCCTCGCGCCCGACTGGACCGGTGCGGCCCCGCCCCGCTCGCCTCCCCGGATCGCCGGGCGGGCGGGCGTCGATCTGAACCCGCTCGATCCGGTCGGCGACCGCCTGCGCATCCTCGCCTACATCTGGCCCGACCAGACCGACCGCCTCGCCCGGACGGCTGCGGCGCTCGACCTGGCGGCACGAGACGGGGCGCCGGTCGCGCGGGGGGACGCCGCCGACTGGCTCGAGGCGCGGCTTCGCGAGGACCGGTCGGGGGTGACCCGCTTCGTCTTCCACACCGTCGCCTGGCAGTATTTCCCCGAAGCGACCCGGGCGCGCTGCCGCAATGCCCTTGCCGGGGCCGGACGCCGCGCGGACCGCGACGCGCCGCTCGCGCATTTCGGGATGGAGGCCGACCCGGACCGTCCCGGAACGCGGCTGACCCTGCAGGTCTGGCCCGGGGGCGAGGTCCTCGACCTCGGGCGCGCCGACGCCCACGGCCGATGGGTGGACTGGTGCGCGCCGATGCTGGACGCCGCGCCCTGACGCGCTATCCTTCGCCCATCCGGGGAGGTGCGCATGCCGATGGACGAACCGCTCAACGTGCTGGGACGACGGCTGAAGCCGTGCTCGACCGATCCACTGACCGGCTTCTTCCGCGACGGTCACTGCAACACCTGCGCCGAGGACCGCGGCAGCCATACCGTCTGCGCGGTGATGACCGCCGAATTCCTCGCCTACTCGAAATACGTGGGCAACGACCTGTCGACACCGCGCCCGGAATTCGGGTTTGCCGGACTGAAGCCCGGCGACCGCTGGTGCCTCTGCGCATCGCGCTTCCTTCAGGCGCATGACGAGGGCTGCGCGCCGAAGGTCGATCTCGAGGCAACCCATGCCCGCGCGGCGCGGGTGGTACCGCCGGCGATCCTGCGGACCTACGCCCTGAGCGAGACCTGAGCGGCGGCCCGCTCCGGCAGCGTGCCGTCGATCAGATCCTCGATGAACAGGCTCAGCAGCTGCGGCCGCCCGCTGACGCCGGCCTTGCGGTAGATGGCGTTGGTCTGCGCCTTGACCGTGCCCTCGGAGGTGTTGCGCAGGGCGGCGATCTCCTGCGTCGTCATGCCCTTGATTGCGAAAAGCGCCACGTCCTGCTCGGCCGGCGTCAGCCCCCAGGCATCGAAGCGTTCGTTCAGAAGATCCATGAAGGCGCCGGAGGCGCGACGCAGCTTCTCCTCGGCCCGGCGCCGGTCGCGGATGTTGCGCCACAGCATGGTCGCCCCGAGAAAGAGGCCGAGCAGCAGGCCGACCGCCGCCCCGATCTCGAGATACTCGCGGGTCTGCCAGGCGATCGGTTCAATGTAGATGCCAAGCACCGACAGGATGATGTCGCCAACGAAGAAGAAGGCGCAAAGCGCCTGGACGATCAGCACGACGACCACGAAGGCCGTTGAGCCCAGTCGCTTTCCGGTCAACGGCCGGCCTCCCCTGCTGCTCCTCGGCCCCAACGTTCAGCTGTCATCGCCGTGGCCGCTGCCGTGGCCGCTGTTGTCGCTGCCATCGTCATCCTTGTCGTCATCGTCATCGTCGGATGACGCGGATCCGTTCAGAAGGTCATCCCCCGCCGACTGGCCCGTTGACGTGTCCATCGCCTGCCAGAGGTCGCGCAGGATCTCGCCCGTCCGCGGATCGACGATGATCTCGCGGCGCGATCCGGGGCCGGTGGCCAGGATCCGCACCCGGCCAAGCAGCGTCCGTTCCACGCTGATCCGGGTGTAGCCCTGGCTTCGCAACTGCGCGCGGATCCGGTCGATCACGATCTCGCCGTTGGTCCGGGCCGCAACCGGACCCGCCGACGCCAGCAGTGTCGCGCCCAGACCCGCCAAGAAGTGCCTTCGATCCATCCCCGACCCGTCACACGTGCAATGGCGGCATCCGCGCTGCACGAAGCATAGCAGACACCGCCAGTTTCAATGCAAGCCCGCATCGGCGGGCCGGCCGCAAGGCCTGTCAGTCGTCGTCACCACCGCCGTCGTGGCCGCCGTCGTGGCCGCCGCCATGGTCGTCGTCACCGTCGTCGCCGTCGTCGCTGCCCGACCCGCTGTTGTCGTCATCCGAGTCGTCGCTGAAATCGTTGTCGTCGTCTTCCTCATCGACGTCGTCATCGGAGACGCCGGTCTGCGTCTGTTCGCGCACACGCACGAAATCGCGATCGCGGGTCTGGACCTGCACACCGGGGGTGGTGTTCTCGTCGGCGTCGACGGTGTCGGTCTCGCTCTTCAGCACATTGCCCGTGGCCGTGTCGTAGACGACTTCCAGCTTTTCGGTGCCGCGGATGGCCTCGACCTTCATCTGGGTCGGGCCGTTGGCAACCTCGATCCGGGTGTAGCCGTTGGCGCTCAGTTCCTGGATCACGCTGTCGGTCGTAACGAGGGCGAAGGCTCCTCCCCCGATGATCGACAGGGCGGCGGCCAATGCGAGGCTGTATCTCACGGTCATTGTCGTCTCCTTTCCCGGGGCCAGAGCCGTCCGGTCTGTGTCGGTTCCCCGCTTCCGGCCGGCGCCTCGCGGCACCGCGCTGATCGGGAGCGGAGCGCCGGCCCAAGCGCCGGTCGCAATCCCGAGAAGCCACATCGCTGGCTGCAGGGCCATTTGCCGGAAGTTGGTGAGGGGCCGGTTATCCCCACCGCCAGATGCCCATAAACGCAGGTTTAGGCGGCGACGGGGGCGCCTAGATCGGCCGGCATAGAAAAAGCCCGCCCCGGACAGGGCCGGGGCGGGCGATCCGCGGTCAGGCGGTGCGGGGCCGGTCAGTCGTCGCTGTCGCCGCCGTCGCTGTCGCCGCCATCGCTCTCGCCACCATCGCTGTCGCTGTCGTGGTCGTCACCGGAATCCTCGGAGTCATCGTCCGCTTCATCGTCGTCGGTCGCGTCGTCATCGACATCGTCCGAGCTGTCGTCCTCGCTGTCGTCCGAGAAGCTGGTGCCGCAGTCGCTGGTGGTTCCGCAGGAGTCGTCGTTCGAGGCCAGGAGCACCGGCGCGCCGGCGGCTTCGGTCGCGGTGACGGCGGCTTGCGACCAGGGCGAGGTCATCGCCGCATCGCTGGTGCTGGCCAGCACATGCCCGCCGTTGATGACGAGCGCTGTGGTAAGGAGCAGGATCCGTTTCATGGTCAGTGTTCCCTTCGGTTGTGGTGTGGGCAGTGGAAGCCCCTGAAGCGAACAGACGAAATGAGGCGCAATCAAGGCGAGGCCCCGGCTGCCGAAGGCCGGAATCCGCCTGCGACCCGCGCGGAGGACTGGTTATTTCCTGATCCTATTCAATGGGTTGAAGCCGACTTGACGGTCGGCCTCCAACCGGGGGTGATCCGGCGGGCTTCCGCCACTAGATCGCAGGTTTATGCCCGCTAAGCCGAAGTCAGACCTTCATGTCCACGCCGAGATGGCGCGCGACCGTGAAGATGTCCTTGTCGCCACGGCCGCACATGTTCATCACGATGATGTGGTCGCGCGGCAGCGTGGGCGCGATCTTCATCACATGGGCCAGGGCGTGGCTCGGCTCCAGCGCCGGGATGATGCCCTCGAGCTTGCAGGACAACTGGAAGGCCTCCAGCGCCTCGGCATCGGTGATGCTGACGTATTCCGCCCGCCCCGTGTCGTGCAGCCAGGAATGTTCGGGACCGATCCCCGGATAGTCGAGGCCCGCCGAGATCGAGAAGCCTTCGAGGATCTGGCCGTCGGCATCCTGCAACAGATAGGTGCGGTTGCCGTGCAGCACCCCCGGCCGCCCGCCCGTGAGGGAGGCGCAATGCTGCATCCGGTCGTCCACGCCCTTGCCGCCGGCCTCGACGCCGATGATGCGCACCGAAGGATCGTCGAGGAAGGGGTAGAAGAGCCCCATCGCGTTCGATCCGCCGCCGATCGCGGCGATCACCGTATCCGGCAGCCGGCCCTCGCCTTCCTGCTCGGCCAGTTGCCAGCGCACCTCCTTGCCGATGATCGACTGGAAGTCGCGCACCATCGCCGGATAGGGATGCGGGCCGGCCACCGTGCCGATGCAGTAGAAGGTATCGCGCACGTTCGTGACCCAGTCACGCAGCGCGTCGTTCATCGCATCCTTCAGCGTGCCGCGGCCCGAGGTCACCGGGATCACCTCGGCGCCCAGAAGCTTCATGCGGAAGACGTTCGGGGCCTGACGTTCGACGTCATGCGCACCCATGTAGACGATGCATTTCAGCCCGAACTTGGCGCAGACCGTCGCCGTGGCCACGCCATGCTGCCCCGCGCCGGTTTCGGCGATGATCCGGGTCTTGCCCATGCGGCGCGCAAGGATGATCTGGCCCAGGACGTTGTTGATCTTGTGCGCGCCGGTGTGGTTCAGCTCGTCGCGCTTCATGTAGATCTTGGCGCCGCCGAGGTGGTCGGTCAGGCGCTCGGCGAAGTAGAGCGGCGACGGGCGGCCGACATAGTGCTTCCAGAGCCAGTCCATTTCGGCCCAGAACCCCGGGTCGGTCTTGGCCTTCTCGTATTCGGCCTCGAGATCGAGGATCAGCGGCATCAGCGTTTCCGACACGAAGCGCCCGCCGAAGATGCCGAAGCGGCCCTGCTCGTCCGGGCCGGTCATGAAGCTGTTGATGAGATCGTCGGGCACGCGCGTCCTCCGGGCTGGTCCGGCCGGGTGTAGCGCCAGAGCGACCGCCAGTAAAGCGCGCGGGCTCGGGGCCCCGCTCACGCAGCCGTGAAGGCGAGCCGGCGGGCGGCCGCAACTCGGCCAGCGGCGCCTCCGTATCCCCACGGGTCCGCAGAGACGCAACACAAGGAGGATCCGATGAAGACCATGACCGCCATCCCGATCGCCATCGCGCTTGCCACCCCGGCCGCCGCACAGACCGCGATCGGCCTGACGGGCGACCGCACGCTGGCGATGATCGACACCGCGACGGCGACGGTGACCGGGACGCTCGAGGTCGCCGGCACCGATCGCCTGCTGGGCATCGACATGCGCCCCTCGGACGGCAAGCTTTATGCCGTGACCGCCGACCACCGCATCGTCACCGTCGACACGACCTCGGGCGCCCTCACCGAAGTGGCGCGGATGGACGTGATGCTGCCGGTCGGCGACATGCCGGTGATCGTCGATTTCAACCCGGCGGCCGACAAGCTGCGGTTCATGACCGGCACGGTGAACCATCGCGTCGATCCCGGCACCGGCAAGGTCACGGTGGACGGCCCGCTGGCCTATGAGCCGGGCGACATGCACGCCGGCGAGACGCCGATGATCGTCGCGGCCGCCTACAGCAACAGCCACGGCAAGCCGGAAAAGACCGCGATGTACGACATCGACGCCACCATCGTCGCGCTCATCCGGCAGACCGTTCCGAACGACGGGACGCTCAAGGCCGTGGGCAAGCTCGGGATCGACCCGGCCGCCAGCTACGCCTTCGACATCGCCACCACGGCGGATGGCGCCCACACCGCCTGGCTCGCCGCCGACACGATGCTGCACACGGTCGATCTGGAAACCGGCAAGGTCTCGGCCTCGTGGCCGCTGACCGGCGCGACCGGGGCGCTGCGCGACCTGACGGTCATGCCCGCGATGTAAACCCCCCGGTAGATCCCCCGGCGCGGCGTCTCAGTCGAGGCGCCGCTTCATCCCCAGATGGCTCGGCTCGTAGCCGAGGCGCCGGTAGAAGGCATGGGCGCGGGTCCGGCTCTGGTGGGTGGTGAGCTGGATCAGACCCGCCCCCGCCTCGCGCGCCCGCCTCTCGGCATCGGCCATGAGGTCGGCTCCGATCCCCTGGCCCCGCAGGTCGGCCACGACGCGGACAGACTCGACCTGGGCCCGCGTGGTGGCCCGAAGCGACAGTCCGTGCAGGATCGCCAGCTGGTAGGTCGCGACGACCCTCCCACCCGCTTCGCCCACGATGAGATGCAGGTTCGGATCGGCCGCGATGCGGTCGAAGGCGGCCAGGTAGGGCCCAAGGTCCGTGCCCTCGCGGCGCGCACCCAGCGCGTCATCGGCCAGCATCGCGACGATGGCCGGCACATCGTCGCGGGTGGCGGGGCGAAAGGTCACCGGCATGGGCGGCTCCGCGGCGACGGGTCGTGCCTCAGGCCCGGGCCAGAAGGCAGCCGGGCGATAGGCGAGCCTGCACCAGCGACAGGGCCGACAGCAGGGCCAGGCCAGCGAACCGGACCCCCGGTCGCGGCCGCAGGCTTGCGATGGCAACGAGAGGCATGGCCGCGTTCACCCCGTCCATGGACCGACAGCGGGACTACGTCGGGGCGGGACTGCCGGATCATGCCGGCAGGCTGCGGGCCGCATCGGCGAAGGCGCGCATGAGGCCCGCATCCTTCACGCCCGGGGCACTCTCGATGCCCGAGGACACGTCCACCTGACGCGCCCCCGTAAGCCGGATCGCCTCGGCCACATTGGCCGGTGTCAGGCCGCCGGCCAGCATCCAGGGCACCGGCCAGCGGCGCTGGGCGATCAGGCGCCAATCGAAGGCAAGACCGTTTCCGCCCGGCAGGGCCGCATCCTTCGGCGGCTTCGCGTCCACCAGGATCTGGTCGGCCACCTGCCCGTAGAGATCGAGGTTCCGCAGGTCGTCGGGCCCCGCGACCCCGACCGCCTTCATCACCGGAAGACCGAAGCGGGCCTTCACGGCGGCGACCCGCCCGGTCGTCTCGCGGCCGTGCAGCTGAAGCATGTCGATCGGCACCTCGGCCAGGATGGCCGCCAGATCCTCGTCGGAGGCGTCCACGGTCAGCGCCACCTTGGCGATGCCTTCGGGCACACGCAGCGCCAGATCCCGGGCCTCGGCGATGGTCAGGTGCCGCGGCGATCGGAGGAAGAACACCAGGCCCACATAGGCCGCACCCGCGGCCACGGCGGCGGCCACGTCCTCGGGGCGGCGCAGGCCGCAGAATTTCACCCGTACCGACATGGACCAGCCCTAGCGCGGCCGGTCCCGGCCTTCAAGCAGCGCCAGCACGTCGTCGCCGGGCTGGCCCGAGGTGCCGCGCAGACGCTCGACCTCGCGCGAAAGACGGGCAACCTCGCGCTGGCCGGTCGCGGCGCGGCTCCGGTGCTTGGATTCGCGCAACCATTCCCAGAGAAAGCCGATGCCGAGGCCGGCCAGGATCCCGGCGAAGATCACGAGAAAGAGCGGCAGGTCGATGCTGTAGTCCCGCCCGATCATCGCCGCCATGTCCGGCGGCAGCAGCCGCACCGTGACCGGGGCGATGTTGGCAAAGGCCACGACCAGCAGGGCGATCCCGAGAACCGCAAGAAACCCGATGCGCAACCAGGAAAGCATCAGGCGTTTCCGTTCAGCCGGTCCCGCAAGAGCTTGCCGGTCTTGAAGAACGGGACATGCTTCTGCTCGACATCGACCGACTCGCCGGTGCGCGGGTTGCGACCGGTGCGCGCGTCCCGCTGCTTGACCGAGAACGCCCCGAAGCCGCGCAGTTCGACCCGATCGCCGCGGGTCATGGCTTCGATGATCTCCTCGAAGATCGTGTTGACGATCCGCTCGACGTCGCGCTGGAAGAGATGAGGATTGTCATCGGCGATCTTCTGGATCAGTTCGGACCGGATCATGTGAACCCCCTGGGCAGAGCCTTTTCCGGCCCTTTGCATTCCGGATGACTATAGGGGCAATCGGTTCGGCCACAAACAGGAAAGCCTTTGGAAAGGCGCGGATATTTCCGACATTCCGGCCTTGAAGCGTCGCAAACGGACGGACGGGCCACGCCGCAGCGCAGAATCCATCGGGCTTGCGGACAGCGATCCGTGCGGGACGGCGCGGGGCCCGAATCGGCCCTTGCGAAACGGAAGACCCCGCCCGGATGGGCGGGGTCGATGTCGTGCGGCCGGACCGGACCGGCCGGAGGGGCGCTTACTTCTGGCCCTTGAGCGCGGCGCCCAGGATGTCGCCGAGCGAGGCGCCCGAGTCGGACGAGCCGTACTGTTCCACGGCTTCCTTCTCTTCGGCGATCTCGCGCGCCTTGATCGACAGGCCCAGCTTGCGGGTCTTGGCGTCGACGTTGGTCACGCGCACGTCCACGTGGTCGCCCTTCTGGAAGCGCTCGGGACGCTGGTCGGCGCGGTCGCGGGCCAGGTCGGACCGGCGGATGAACGACTTCATGCCGTTGTATTCGACCTCGATTCCGCCCTCCTCGATCGCCGTCACCGTCACGGTGATGACCGAGCCGCGCTTCACGCCGTCCACCGCGTCGGAGAAGGTGTCATCGCCAAGCGCCTTGATCGAGAGCGAGATGCGCTCCTTCTCGACGTCCACCTCGGTGACGGCGGCCTTGACCGTGTCGCCCTTGCGGTAGTTCTGGATCGCCTCTTCGCCGCGCTGGTCCCAGCTCAGGTCCGACAGGTGCACCATGCCGTCGATGTCGTTGTCGAGGCCGACGAACAGACCGAACTCGGTGATGTTCTTGACCTCGCCCTCGATGACGGTGCCTTCCGGATGGGTCTCGGCGAAGACTTCCCACGGGTTGCGCTGCGTCTGCTTCAGGCCGAGCGAGACCCGGCGCTTGGCCTGGTCGATCTCGAGGACCATCACATCCACTTCCTGGCTGGTCGAGACGATCTTGCCGGGGTGGACGTTCTTCTTGGTCCAGGACATTTCCGACACGTGCACCAGGCCCTCGACACCGGCCTCGAGCTCGACGAAGGCGCCGTAGTCGGTGATGTTGGTGACGCGGCCCTTGTGGACCGACCCGATCGGGAACTTCTCGGCCACCGAATCCCACGGATCGGACTGGAGCTGCTTCATGCCCAGCGAGATGCGGTGGGTTTCCTTGTTGATCTTGATCACCTGGACCTTGACGGTCTCGCCGATGTTCAGGATCTCGGACGGGTGGTTGACGCGGCGCCAGGCCATGTCGGTCACGTGCAAGAGGCCGTCCACGCCGCCGAGATCGACGAAGGCGCCGTATTCGGTGATGTTCTTCACCACGCCGTCCACGACCTGACCCTCGTAGAGGTTGCCGATGACCTCGGCGCGCTGCTCGGCGCGGCTCTCTTCCAGGATCGCGCGGCGCGACACCACGATGTTGCCGCGGCGACGGTCCATCTTCAGGATCTGGAACGGCTGCTTCATGCCCATGAGCGGGCCGGCGTCGCGCACCGGGCGCACATCGACCTGGCTGCCGGGCAGGAAGGCCACGGCGCCGCCGAGATCGACGGTGAAGCCGCCCTTCACGCGGCCGAAGATCGCGCCCTCGACGCGCTGCTCGGCGGCATAGGCCTTTTCGAGACGGTCCCAGGCTTCCTCGCGCTTGGCCTTCTCGCGCGACACCACGGCTTCGCCGCGGGCGTTCTCGACGCGGTCGAGATAGACCTCGACCTCATCGCCGACCTTGACGGCCGGCTGTTCGCCCGGGGCGGCAAATTCCTTGAGATCGACGCGGCCTTCCATCTTGTAGCCGACATCGATGATGGCCTGGCCCGCCTCGATGGCGATGACCTTGCCCTTCACGACCGTGCCCTCTTCGGGGGTGTCGATCTCGAAGCTCTCCTTCAGAAGGGCTTCGAATTCGTCCATGGACGCTCTTGCAGACATGCGATTTCAGTTCCTTTTCATGGATTTCTGGCCGGGCGGTTGGCTCCGCCGGTCTGTGGTGGCCCTGAAACACAAGACCGCCCGACCGGGAATCCGGACGGGACGAGTCTTTTCAGGATGGGCGGCCTATAACCGGAAGCCGGTGCCGTGGCAAGCGCGGCAAGGCTGCGGGGGCCGCGCGGGTCAGTTCAGCAGGGCCTTGACCGCATCGGTCACTGCCTTCGACTGCGGCTTCACCGTCGCGCCCCAGGTGGCGACGACGCGGCCCTCGCCGTCGATGAGGATCTTGTTGAAGTTCCAGCCGGGCACGAAGCCGGTCTGGGCGTTCACGCGCCTGTAGAAGGGATGCGCCTCGGGGCCCTTCACATGGGTGATCGCGGTCATCGGCATGTCGATTCCGTAGGTCAGTTCGCAGAACTGCTTCACCTCGGCCTCGGTGCCGTATTCCTGCCGGAAGTCGTCCGACGGCACCGCCAGCACGACAAGCCCGCGGTCGCGGTAGGTGTCGTAGAGCGCCTGGAGCCCCTTGTACTGGGGCGTGAACCCGCACATCGACGCGGTGTTCACCACAAGGACCGGGCGCCCCTTCCAGTCCGACAGCGGCAGGGTTCCGCCGTCGATCGATTCGAAGACTTCCGGGCCGCTTTCGGCCGCGCGAGCGACGGCGGGGGTCGTCGCCGCCAGGGCAAATCCGAACAGGCCAGCCAGAATGTTCCGCATTGCGATCCCTCCTCTGCGACGATGCTACGGGCCGGACGACGCGGCGGATCACCCGGACCGGCCGCGGCCCCGGTCCACGGCCGCCACGGCCTTCGCCACAGCCTCCTCGATGCCAAGCGCGCTCGTGTCGATCACCAGAGCGTCGGCGGCCGCCCGCAGCGGCGCGTCGGCACGGCCCATGTCGCGGGCGTCGCGCTCGATCACCTCGGCCAGAACCTGCGCCTCGTCACCGCCCAGCTCGAGCCAGCGGCGATGGGCACGCACTTCGGGGCTGGCGGTGACGAAGAGTTTCACCTCCGCCTCGGGGCAGATGACCGTGCCGATGTCGCGCCCGTCGAGAACGGCGCCGCCCTCGCGGCGGGCGAAGCGGCGCTGGAAATCGACCAGCGCCGCACGCACCTCGGGAATGGCCGCCACGCGCGAGGCGGCCTGCCCGGCCTCAAGCGTGCGCAGGTCGGGCCGGGCGACGTCGGCCTCGGTCAGCCCGCGGGCCGCGGCCACGGGGTCGCCGCCCATGGCGCCAACCGCCCGGTAGAGAAGGCCGGTGTCGAGATGGGCGAAACCGAAACGTTCGGCCACGGCGCGGGCGATCGTGCCCTTCCCCGCCGCCGCCGGCCCGTCGATGGCGACCGTGAAGATCATGCCCCCTGCCCCGCCGTTCCGCCGGATACCGCCCGATGTCCGCGGCGCGGGGGACGGCCCGGCCCGCGCGGACCGGCTTTCTCACCGGTCCAAATATCCCCGCCGGAGGCGCGCATGCTAACCCTCCGCGCGGCGGATGTCGGCGCCGAGACCGCGCATCAGCGGCTCGAACACCGGGAAGGAGGTGGCGATCGGGCTCGCGTCATCGACGCTCACCGGGCGTTTCGCGGCCAGCCCAAGCACGAGAAAGGACATGGCGATCCGGTGGTCGATGTGGGTGGCGCAGGTCGCGCCGCCGGGCACGCCTCCCGGCCCCATCCCGTGCACGATCAGAGTGTCCTCGTCCTCCTCGACCCGGACCCCGCAGGCCTCGAGCCCCCGGGCCATCGCATCGATCCGGTCGCTTTCCTTCACGCGCAGTTCCTTCACGCCGCGCATGACGGTCGTGCCGGTGGCGCAGGCGGCCACCACGCTCAGCACCGGGTATTCGTCGATCATCGACGGGGCGCGTTCGGGCGGCACCTCGAGCCCCTTCATCGCGCCCGAGAAGCGGACCCGCAGGTCGGCTACGGGTTCGCCCCCCTCCTCGCGCGGGTTCTCGAACGCGATGTCGGCGCCCATCTCCACCAGCGTGGTGAAAAGCCCGTTGCGCGTCGGGTTCTGACTGACGCCCGGGACCGTGATCTCGGACCCCGGCACGATCAGGGCGGCGCAGACCGGAAAGGCGGCCGAGGACGGATCGCGCGGAACCGCGACCGTCTGCGGGCGCAATTCGGGCTGGCCGGTCAGGGTGATCGCATGACCGTCCGGGGTCGCCTCGACCGCGACGGCCGCGCCGAAGCCGCGCAGCATCCGTTCGGAATGGTCGCGGGTCGGCTCGCGCTCGATCACCACGGTCTGGCCGGGGGCGTTCAGCCCGGCCAGCAGCACCGCCGACTTGACCTGCGCGCTGGCCACCGGCGTCGCGTAGCGCACCGGGACGGGATCGGCGGCGCCGATGACCGTCATCGGCAGGCGGCCCCCCTGTCGGCCGAAGGCGCGCGCGCCGAAGAGCGCGAGCGGGTCGGTGACGCGGCCCATCGGGCGCTTGCGCAGGCTCGCATCGCCGGTGAAGGTCGCCGTGATCGGCGTCGAGGCCATCGCACCCATGATGAGCCGCACGCCGGTGCCGGAATTGCCGCAGTCGATCACGTCGGAGGGCTCGGCGAAACCGCCGACGCCGACGCCGTGGACCGACCAGGCGCCGGGGCCGTGCTGGATGACCTCGGCCCCGAAGGCGCGCATGGCCTTCGCGGTGTCCAGCACGTCCTGCCCTTCCAGAAGGCCGGTGATCCGCGTCTCGCCCACGGCCAGCGCGCCGAGGATCAGGGCGCGGTGCGAGATGGACTTGTCACCCGGGACCTCGGCAATCCCCGACAGGGGGCCGGCGGCACGGGCGGTCATCGGAATGGCGGGGCCGTGGGCGGACATGGGCGCTCCTTCGCTGGTCGCCCTGCCATTAGCGCAGCGCTGGGGTGCCGTCCATGCCGCGCCTTGCGCGAAGGCCCCCGGCGGATCGCGCCGCCGGGGGCCACCACAGATGCGCTCCCGCAGGGTGCCGGTCAGTCGATCGCGCCGATCGTCCAGAAGAGCGTCTCGCCCGAGGCGTCGTCCACACCGTCATTGTCGGTGACGACATAGCCCTGCCCGGCCGCATCGATGGCAAGCCCCTCGACCTTGTCCGGCACGGGGCCGCCCCAGGCCTTGAGATCCGGGATCAGGTCGCGCACCTCGTCCATGGCCACCACCGGCAGCGGTTCGCCCAGCTTCGACGTCTTCAGGTCGGCACGCGCGACCCGGTAGATCTTCTTCACCCGGGCCTTGTCGCCAAGCTGGTTGTCGCGCTCGATCATATAGACATGGTCGCCATGGGCCGTAATCTCGGACAGGCCCATCCAGCCGTCGCCCGCGGGTTCGAGCGGATAGTGGACGGCGCCCCATTCCCTGGCCTCGGTGTCATAGGCCAGAAGCTTGCCCATCCCCTTCGGGTTATCGCCCCATTCGCGCTGGACCGCCATCCAGAGCGTGTCGCCGTCGCGGGCAATTCCCTCGAGGCCGAAGCGCGTCTGCCCGGACAGGAGTTCCGGGGGCAGGCCGATCTCCTGCTTCACGACGCCCTTGGCGTTCACGTTGACGATGCCATGCGGCACCATCCGGTCGCTGTTGCCTTCCGACGCAAGCCAGAAGCCGCCCTTTCCATCCGGGGTGATGCCTTCGAGGTCGAGCTTCCGGGCCGGCATTCCGGCGCGGGTCACGGGCAGAGCCGCGGTGATGCGCGCGGGCGTGGTCCTGGCGTCAAGGGTGAAGATCATGGGCTGGAAGCCGAAGAAGCCATCATTGACGGCGTAGAGGATGCCCGCGGTCTCGGGGTCGGCGGCGAGGCCCGAGGGCAGGATCTGCATCAGCCGGGGCATCGCCGGGTCGGTCATGTCGTAGACCCCGACGACCGAGGCGCGCTCGGCGCCGACGAAGAGGATCGGAGTCGCGCCGTAGCGGGCGAAGGCCACGGTTTCGGGCTCGATGCCCTTGGCGTCCGACCTCTTGTCGGGATAGTGGCCGATCTTCGCCACCGCCCGCTCGAAGGCGGGGCCGCTTTCCCAGACCACGGTGCCGTCCTTGGCCCAGACCGTGAATCCGCGCGAGCCGCCCTTCCAGTCGCCCTCGTTCGCGGTGACGAAGTGGTCGTCGTCGATCCAGGTGACCGAGTCCGGCTCGCGCGGGACATCGGTCAGCGTCTCGGTGAACCGAAGCGCCCCGCGCTCGTCGGTGGCGTCGATGCCGTCCAGCGTCACCGTGCCGGCCGGGACATGCGTCCGCACCGCGCCGTCCGCACCGATCACCACGATCGCGTTGTTTTCCTGAAGCGTCACCGCGATCTCGCCCGCGTCGTTGATGCTGACGTATTCGGGCTCGGGATCGTCGCCCGCGACCGCGGCCAGACCGGTGAGATCGATCCTCTGCAAGGCGGCGCAGTCCGGCCGTCCCACCGTGAGCGGCAGCTTCACGACGAAGCCCGCCGGCGCTTGCGGCAGGGCGCCGTCGTTCACCTCCGCGTCGCGTTCGTTCTCGATGGCGATGGCGACGAAGCGGCCGTCCCCGGACCGCGCGATGGAATCCGGCTGGCCACCCAGATCGCAGCTCGCGATCTCGGCCCGGCGGTCCAGATCCACCGTCGCAAGGCGCCCCGAGGGCCTGTCGAAGCTTTCCGACGTGTTGACGACGACAAGCGCATTGCGACCGACGATCGCGACCGAGGTCGGTTCGCCCTTCATGTTGATCGTGCCAAGGGGCTTCGGCGCCCGCGGGTCGGCGATGTCGATCATCCCGATCACCCCCAGGGGGCTGTCGGTGTAGACCAGCTGCATCCCGTCCTCGGTCGCGGCGATGATCTCGGCGGAGGTGGTCCGCGCCATGTCCGCGCCCGCGGCCATGTTCGACACCACCGGGAAGGACGCGATGCGGTTGAAGTTCATCTCGGCCAGCGCGGGCGCCGCGGCGCACAGCGCAAGCGCGGAGGTCAGGCAGAGGCATCGGACAGTCATGGAGGCGATCCTTCCGTTTGCGAACGGACCCGCAATCGCGCAGAGCCATGACAGCCAAGCAAAAGGCGCGTGAAGGATCTGTGAAAGACGGGCGGGTGGACTCAGACCCGCCGGAAGGTCGCGTAGTCGGGCACCCGGCCTTCGCGCAGCGCCTTCTGTTCGTAGCGGGTCGAGGGCCAGTCGGCCCAGGCGTCTGGTCCGTGCGCGACCAGCGCAAAGCCCGCGCGCGGCACCTCCTCGAGCGTCTGGCGCATGTAATCGGGAATGTCGGTCGCCACCCGGAACTCGGCGCCGGGGATCATCACCCGCGCCAGCGGCTCCAGATAGCCCGGCGTCACGAAGCGGCGGCGGTGATGGCGGGCCTTGGGCCAGGGGTCGGGGTAGTTGAGGAAGGCCCTCGCGATGCAGGCATCCGGCAGCACGTCGAACAGGTCGCGCACGTCGCCGGGATGCAGCGCGATGTTGTCGACACCCGCGGCCCGGATCTTGCCCAGAAGCATCGCGATGCCGTTCACGAAGGGCTCGGCCCCGATGACGGTGACCGCGGGGTTGTGCGCGGCCATGTGGACCAGATGCTCGCCCCCGCCGAAGCCGACCTCCAGCCAGAGCGGCCGGCCACCGAAGGGTGACAGGTCAAGGACGGATCGCGCGGGGTTGTCGTCGCGGGTCACGCCACTCAGGCGCCAGCGGCCGAGATCCTCGGCCAGATAGGCCTTCTGGCTGGCGCGCAGGGTCTTGCCGTGGATGCGGCCGTAGAAGTTTCGGCGCTCCCCCCGGGGGGCCTCGTGGTCGCGGTCTGTCATGGCGCGCGGCCTACTGCCGGGCGGGCCGGCGGTCAAGTCCGCGGCCGCGATCAGGGCCGCAGCACGCCCGCCGCCTCGAGCTCGGAGCGGGCCGGATACCATATCTGCTCGCGCGGGGCGTGCATCTCGATCGCAAAGCGCGGATCGACGCCGCGGGACACGACATAGGCCAGTGACCGGTGGATCTCGGCCTGGGTGTCCTCGTAGATCCAGGAGGCCAACTCGAACGGAGTGCTCCAGCCTTCCTCGGCCTTGTTGTCCTCGTAGTAGGACGCGATGTCCTCGGGCGACCACCAGCGCGAATGAACGCCGATGGTCGAGCCCCGGGTGAGGGTCCGCGACTTGCCGCCGAGGAACACCACGACGCAGGACGACGTGCAGGTGCCGTCCACCTCGGTGTCCAGGTCGAAGTCCATGACGACCCGGGCCATATCCTCGGAGGCGTAGACGCTGCCCCCGCCGCTGTTCAGCCGCAGGAGCGTCACGGCGGGGTTGTCGCGCAGCAGCTCCCGCATCCGCCCGATGTCGTCATGGGTGATCTCGCCGTCCTCCAGACCCGTCTCGGTGTCGAAGACCAGCACGCTGCCCTCGACGCGCAGCTTGGCGGGCGGGGGCGCGCTCGCCGCGTCGGCCCACGCCTGACCCGGAAGCAGGGCGATCAGCAGGCCGAGAGCGCGCATCGGTGTCGTCCTCACGCCCTGCCCCACCCCGTCAGACCGCCTTCTTCAGCGCCTCGACCAGATCGGTCCGTTCCCAGGAGAAACCGCCGTCGGCGTCCGGGGCGCGGCCGAAATGGCCGTAGGCCGAGGTCCGGGCGTAGATCGGGCGGTTGAGGCCCAGGTGGGTGCGGATGCCGCGCGGCGTCAGGTCCATGACCTCGGCCACGGCGCGCTCGATCTCGGCCTCCGGGACCGCGCCGGTGCCGTAGGTGTTGGCGTAGATCGCCAGCGGCTTGGCCACGCCGATCGCATAGGCGACCTGGATGACGCAGCGCTGCGCGAGGCCCGCCGCCACCACGTTCTTGGCAAGGTAGCGCGCGGCGTAGGCCGCCGACCGGTCGACCTTGGTCGGGTCCTTGCCCGAAAACGCGCCGCCGCCGTGGGGGGCCGCGCCGCCGTAGGTGTCGACGATGATCTTGCGCCCGGTCAGACCGGCGTCACCGTCCGGCCCGCCGATGACGAAGGTGCCCGTGGGGTTCACCCACCATTCGGTGCGTTCGGTCAGCCAGCCGGCGGGCAGCACCTCGCGGATGTAGGGCTCGACGATGGCGCGGATGTCGTCCGAGGTCTGCTTCACATCGGTGTGCTGGGTGGACAGCACCAGCGAGGCGACCTCGACCGGCTTGCCGTCTTCGTAGCGCAGCGACAGCTGGGACTTGGCGTCGGGGCCGAGCGTGGGCTCGCGCCCCGACTTGCGGGCCTCGGCCAGCCGGCGCAGGATCGCGTGGGCATACTGGATCGGCGCGGGCATGAGTTCGGGCGTCTCGTTCGTGGCGTAGCCGAACATGATGCCCTGGTCGCCCGCCCCATCCTTGTCCACGCCCTGCGCGATATGGGCCGACTGCGGGTGCAGGAAGTTCGCGATGCGCAGCGTCGCCCAGTGGAAGGCGTCCTGCTCGTAGCCGATGTCCTTGACGCAGGCGCGCACGATGCTGTCGACCTTGTCCATGTATTCGGCCAGTTTCGCCTTGTCCGACAGACCGACCTCACCGCCGACCACGACCTGGTTCGTCGTGGCGAAGGTCTCGCAGGCGACCCGGGCGTTGGGCTCCTCGGCCAGGAAGGCGTCCAGCACGGCGTCGGAGATGCGGTCGCAGACCTTGTCCGGGTGCCCCTCCGACACGCTTTCGGAGGTGAAGATGTAGTTCTGTCGGGACATGGGAAGTGCTCCATTGGGGTGATCCCCGCCACGCCAGGAAGCCGTTGTGGCGGTTCGTCCGACTTCCCTACGCGCAGCCGCGACGCCGGTCAACCGGCGCGCGACCGGCGGGCCGCGAGGAGTGCGCCCAGCGCCGCAATCAACGCCAAGGCGACCACACTGTCACCGGTTCTGGAATAAAGCGTCGCCGGCAGCGGCGGCGGAACCGCGGCGTCGATCACCCCGATGGCGCCGAGCGGCAGGGCCTGCAGCACCTGCCCCCGCGCGTCCACCACGGCCGAGACCCCGGTGTTGGCCGCCCGCAGAAGCGGAAGCCCCTGTTCGACCGCCCGCATCCGCGCCTGCGCGAGATGCTGGTAGGGGCCCGACACCGTGCCGAACCATCCATCGTTGGTGATCTGGAGGATCCAGTCCGGCCGCGCGCCCGGAACGAAGAGATCCTGCGCGAACACCGCCTCGTAGCAGATCAGCGGCAGGATCCGGCCCGAGCGGGCGCTGTCGAGCACCCGCGGAGCCGGGCCGGAGGAGTAGCCGTTGCCGGCCTGTGCGGCAAAGGCGGTGAACCCGAGGCTGCCCAGGGCATCGCCGAAGGGCACGTACTCGCCAAAGGGCACAAGGTGCCACTTGTCGTAGGTGGCGATCAGCGCACCGCGGGCGTCGGTCAGCGCGAGGCTGTTGTAATAGCGCGCGCCGTCGCGCCGCTGGATGCCGAGCGCAAGGGGGACGCCGCCGGTCGAAAGCGCCAGGTCCTCGAAGAACGGGCCGGCATCCTCGAGAAGAAAGGGCACCGCGGTCTCGGGCCAGACGATCAGGTCCAGCGGGACCGGCGCGGGTTGCTGCGACAGCGCCATCTGACGGTCGAAGAACACCCGCCACATGTCCGCGCGCCATTTCAGGTGCTGGTCGGCGTCGGGCTGCACGAGGCGGACGGTGAAGGGGGGCGCGCGCGGCGGCACCGGCGCGTCAAGCCGCCCCTGCCCCCAGATCCAGACCAGCCCGAGGACCACCACAGCGAGCGCCGCCAGCGCCGCGCGCGCGGCCGGGGAGCGTGACAGCGACGGCAGCGCCGCGGGCAGCAGCGCAAGCAGGCTCAGCCCTCCGGGGCCGGCCAGGGCCGCGGCCTGAAGGATCGGGGTCTCGACGTAGATCTGGCCGACCTGCGCCCAGGGAAAGCCGGTGAAGACGTAGCCGCGCAGAAGATCGGTGGCCGCGAGGCCCAGCGCGAAGCCCAGCGCCCGCCCCGCCCGGCCCGCCGCAAGGCCGGCCACAAGACCCGCCACCCCCCAGAACAGGGCCATGCCGCCGGCCATCAGCACGAGGGCGAAGGGCGCCATCCAGCCATGACGGGCCACGTCGATCAGAAAGGGCTCGACGATCCAGAAGAGCGCCACCAGGAAATAGCCCGCGCCCGCGAACCAGCCCAGCCGGAAGAGACGCCACCCACCGGTGCCGGTGCCCGCGATCTGCGCGATCAGGAGCGCGAGCGCCGGAAGCGCCAGCCACCAGAGGTTCCAGGGGGCAAGTCCCAGCGCGGCGGCGGCACCCGCCAGCGCGGCACGCGCCGGCTGTGCCCCTTCTGGAAGCGCGCGCGAGGACCACATCAGCCCTCCGCCCGGGGCAGTCGGACCCGAATCCGCTTCACCCGGCGGGCGTCGGCATCGACGACCTCCGCCTCGACACCGTTGGCAAGCGCGACCTTCTCGCCCCGCGCCGGAACCCGGCCGGCGTGCATGAACACCAGCCCGCCCAGCGTGTCGACCTCGGCGCGCTCATCCTCGTCGGCCAGCGCGAGGCCCAGCACGGATTCGACCGCGTCGAGCGGAGCGCGCGCCTGCACGAGGTATTCTCCGGGCTTGTCGAGCTTCCAGAGATCGCCTTCTTCTTCGTCGTGCTCGTCCGAGATCTCGCCGACCACCTGCTCGATCAGGTCCTCGATCGTCACCAGCCCGTCCACGCCGCCGTATTCGTCGATGACCAGCGCCATGTGGACGCGCTGGCTCTGCATCTTCTGCAGCAGAACCCCGATCGGCATCGAGGGCGGCACGAACAGCAGCGGCCGCAGCAGCTTGCGCAGGTTGAAGCGGGCGGTGCCGCCCGAGAACCCGTGCTGAAGCGCCAGATCCTTCAGGTGGATGAGGCCGAGCGGACTGTCGAGCGAGGTCTTGTAGACCGGCAGCCGCGAAAAGCCGGTGTCCCGGAAGACCTGCACGAGAGCGTCGAGCGTGATCGTGACCGGAACCGCCTGGATCTCGGCCTTGGGCACCGCGACATCCGAGACGGCAAGGCGGCGCAGGTTGCCGATGCCGAGCGCGGGCGCCCCGATCCGCGACGCGGGCGCCTCGTCGGAGGCCGCGCTCTCCTCGGGTGGCGAGAAGACATCGAGGATCCGGCCGAAAAAGCCCCGCGTGCCGCTACTGTCAGACGATTCGGACGGCGCCTGCGCCGCATCAGACCCGTCAGGGGAGTCGCCCATGTGTCCGTACCGTGTGCTCACCCCCGCGCCGGCCTCATGCCCGCGCCGTCATTCATAGGGGTTGGCCATACCCATGGACGCCAATATGCGCACCTCGGCCGCCTCCATCAAGGCCGCGTCGCCGTCGCGCATGTGATCAAATCCCAGAAGATGCAGCACGCCATGCACCAGAAGGTGCGTGACATGGTCGCGCATCGGCTTGCCCTGCTCGGCCGCCTCGCGCTCGCAGGTCTCCCAGGCGATGGCGATGTCGCCCAGTTCCTGGGGCATGCCGGGCAGGCCGGCGACCGGCGGATGGGGCAGGCCGCCGTCGGTGTCGGCGCCGCGCTCGTGCGAGGGCCAGGACAGCACGTTCGTCGGCTGCGGCTTGCCGCGGAAATCCTCGTTCAGTTCGGCAATTCGCGCGTCCGAACAGCCAAGCAGGCTGATCTCGAAATCATCCGGGTCGAGCGCGCGGTCGGCCAGCACGGCACGCGCCGCCGCTTCGGCCAGATCGGCCAGGCCGAATGCCTCCCAGCGGGCATCCTCGGTCAAGGTGTCAACCAGCGGCTCCATCGTCGCGGTCATAGGCGTCGATGATGCGTGCGACAAGGGGGTGGCGCACCACATCCTTGGCGGTGAAGTAGTTGAAGCTGACGCCCTGCACGCCCGCGAGGATCCGTTCGGCATCGGCAAGGCCCGATGGCATGCCGCGCGGCAGGTCCACCTGGGTTCGGTCGCCGGTGATGACCATGCGCGATCCCTCGCCCAGCCGCGTCAGGAACATCTTCATCTGCATGGTGGTGGCGTTCTGCGCCTCATCGAGGACGACGAAGGCGTTGGACAGGGTCCGGCCGCGCATGAAGGCCAGGGGCGCGATCTCGATGCGCTTCTCGGCGATCAGCTTCTCGACCTGCTTGGCGGGAAGGAAGTCGTTCAGCGCGTCGTAGAGCGGCTGCATGTAGGGATCGACCTTTTCCTTCATGTCGCCGGGAAGGAAGCCCAGCCGCTCGCCGGCCTCGACCGCGGGGCGGCTGAGGATGATCCGGTCCACATGCCCGCCGATCAGCATGGTCACGCCCACCGCGACGGCGAGATAGGTCTTGCCGGTGCCGGCCGGTCCGATGCCGAAGGCCAGCTCGTGCCCGAAGAGGTTCTTCACATAGGCCTTCTGCGCCTCGGTCCGCGGCTCGACATGCTTCTTGCGGGTGCGGATCTCGACGCGGCCCGTGGCGAACATCTCGAGCTGTTCGTCGAGCGTCGGGGTATGGCCGGAGCCTTCCGCGCTCATGCGGATCGTGGCGTCGACCTCGCCCGCGTCGATCGGGCGCCCGGTCTCCAGCCGCTGGTAGAGCGTCTGAAGCACCGCCACCGCCTGGCCCCGCCCCTGCGAAGACCCGACCACCGCCAGCTGATTCCCCCGTCTGAGAATGTGGACCCCGAGCTGGTGCTCGATCTGGGCGAGGTTGCGGTCGAATTCGCCGCACAGATCGATCAGAAGCCGGTTCTCGGCGAATTCGAGCAGAGCCTCGTGCATGTCGTCGGGGTGAGGCGGGGGGGTCAGCGCGCTGAGGCCCAAGCAAGTCTCCCTGGCAGAAGGAACCTGTGGAAATCGTGCCCCCATCCCGGCCGCGACGCAAGCGCAACGGCAGGCCCGCGCGCCCGGTGCCTGAAAATTGAGCGGCGGTGCGGCGCGCGTGCGTCAGCGGCGGGCCCGGAACCGGTTGCCCGCATGGGCCGGACCGACGACCGTGGACGGCGCGCCGGCGCCCGAACAGACCGGACGGCCCTGATCGTCGAGGCGTGCCGTCATATAGCCTTCCAGCCCGTCGTCGATGATCCAGTGGTCGCAGCCCTGCGGGTCGATCCAGATCCCGGCCTTGAGGTCCTTGAGCGACTTCGAGTCGAGCCCGTGGTCGCGCGTCATGTCGCCCATCGGCGCCTCGCAGGCGGCCAGCCCGGCGACCATCAGCAGCAGCGCCAGCTTGGGGGCCAGCTTCGGGGCGAAATTCGGGGCGAAATTCGGGGCCAAATTCGGGGCCAGTCCCAGGGTCAGTCCTTGCGTCATGCCCGCCCCCGTCACTGCACACAGATGATTTCGACGCGGCGGTTCTCCTTCCGCCCGCCGACGGTCGCGTTCGAGGCCCGCGGCCAGCGCTCGCCGTAACCCAGAGCCGAGAGCACCGGCTTGCCCTGCTTGCGGGCGACCGCGGCCACGGCGTCGGCCCGGCGCTGCGAGAGGCGCATGTTGGCCTCGTCGCTGCCGGTGGCGTCGGTGTGGCCCGAGACGATCACCGCGCGCCCCCTGGCCTTGGCGAAGAAATCCAGAAGACGCGCGCGGCCCGAGGCCGACAGCGCGGCGCTGCCCGTCGCGAAGAGCTGGTCGGTGGGCACCACGCCGCAGACCGGATCGCGGTGGCAGACCGGATGGCCGTTGCGGTCGAGATGGGCATCCATGTAGCCGCGGATGCCGTCGTCCATCACCCAGTGCTCGCAGCCATCCGGGTCGATCCAGATCGTCGGCACGTAGGATTCGGCTGTTTCGGCCCTGAGCGCCCCCGCCGCCAGTGACAGCACGAGAGCCCCCGCCCTCAACCCGGCAAACCAGACATCCATGCAGACCCCCTGACCCCACAGGACCTTCGGCAGACTAGCAAAGCCATGGACAAAGGAAAGCGCGACCTTGACCGGTCAGGCCGCCGGCAGGATCTGGCCGGCCAGCGAGTTGGGCGAACTGGCGGTGATGCGGACGCGCGCGATCGTGCCGACGCGCGCCTCGGGGTCGGTCACGTGCACGGCGTGCAGGTAGTCGGACTTGCCGACCATCTGGCCGGGCAGGCGGCCGGGCTTCTCGAACAGCACCGACACCTCGCGGCCGACCATGGCCTCCTGGGCGTCGCGCTGCTGTACGGCCAGCAGCGCCTGAAGCTCCTGAAGCCGTTCGTCGGCCAGCGCATCCGCGACGGGGGTGCGGCCGGCAGCGGGCGTGCCGGGGCGCGGCGAGTATTTGAACGAATAGGCCATGCCGAAGCCCACGGCCCGGATCAGCGCCAGCGTGTCGGCGAAATCGGCCTCCGTCTCGCCGGGGAAGCCGACGATGAAGTCGCTCGACAGAAGGATGTCGGGCCGCGCGGCGCGGATGCGCTCGACCAGGCGCAGGTAGTCGTCGGCGGTGTGGCGGCGGTTCATCGCCTTCAGGATGCGGTCGCTGCCGGACTGCACCGGCAGGTGCAGATAGGGCATCAGCTTCGGCTCGCTCGCATGCGCCTCGATGAGGTCGTCAGCCATGTCGCCGGGGTGCGAGGTGGTGTAGCGGATGCGCTCCAGCCCGTCGATCCGGGCGAGGGCGTGCAGGAGCCGACCCAGACTCAGGGTGTCACCGTCGGCCGTCGCCCCGTGATAGGCGTTCACGTTCTGGCCCAGAAGCGTGATCTCGCGCGCGCCGCGATCGACCAGCGCGCGCGCCTCGTCAAGGACGCGGGCCGCCGGACGCGACACCTCGGCGCCGCGCGTGTAGGGAACCACGCAGAAGGCGCAGAACTTGTCACAGCCCTCCTGGACGGTGAGGAAGGCCGTCGGACGCAGCGCCGCTGGACGCGGCGGCAGGTGGTCGAACTTGTCCTCGACCGGGAAGTCGGTCTCGACGCTCTTGCGGCCGGCCGCGGCCGCCCGGGCCATCGCGGGCAGGCGGTGATAGCTTTGCGGTCCGACGACCAGATCGACCATCGGCATCCGGTTGAGGATCTCCTCGCCCTCGGCCTGCGCCACGCAGCCCGCCACCGCTATGGTCATTCCCGGCCGGGCCTGCTTGAGGGGCCGCAGACGGCCGAGATCGGAAAAGAGCTTCTCGGTCGCCTTCTCGCGGATGTGGCAGGTGTTCAGCAGCACCATGTCCGCCTCTTCGGGGCGGTCGCAGGACACGTAGCCCTCGGACCCCAGAGCCTCGGCCATGCGCTCGGAATCGTAGGCGTTCATCTGGCAGCCGAAGGTCTTGACGAAGAGCTTCTTGGGCGCGGTCATCGCGGCGCATCCTGGTTCGCGGAACCGGGCGTTGATACTGCGGAAGCCCCGGCGCCGCAACCGGCGCGCGCAGGCTTGCGCCGCCGCGACGGCTGGCCGAAAGTGGCGCCCGTATCCCCGACTGGCGGCGACCCGGTGTGTTCCGATGACCTTCGCATCTCTCGACGACTTCCTGCGCCGCGGCACCGACCTGCTGGCGAAAGGCCCGGTCGCGCTGCTCTTCATCGAGGACGGAACCGAGATCGCCTCGTCGCTGGCCCATCTGCGCGACGCCGGGTTCCGCCAGATCCTCGCGCTGACGCCCCTAGGCCTCGATCTGCCGGCGGACCTGCCGGCGAACATCCACCGGATCGACTACGCGACCCAGGCGGAGGCCGCGGTGCCGACGGCCGTGAACGCCATGATTGCCGCCGCGCCGGAAACGACGTGGTTCTATTACGGATACAATGCCGAGTATCTCTTCCATCCCTTCTGCGAGACCCGCAACGTGCGCGAACTTCTGGCGTTCCACGCCGAAGAGCGGCGCGACGCGATGCTGACCTATGTGGTGGATCTCTACGCCGCCGATCTGGACCGATACCCCGACGCGGTCAGCCTCGAACATGCCATGCTGGACCGGTCAGGCTATTACGCCTTGGCGCGCAACGACGCGCAGGGAAAGGCGCTCGAACGCCAGCTCGACTTCTTCGGCGGTCTTCGCTGGCGTTTCGAGGAGCACATCCCGAAGGGGCGCCGCCGCATCGACCGGATCGCGCTGTTCCGCGCGCAGCCCGGGCTGACCCTGCGCGACGACCACACCTTCTCGATCGAGGAATACAACACCTACGCCTGCCCCTGGCACCACAACCTGACCGCAGCGATCGTGTCGTTCCGCACCGCCAAGGCCCTGCGCACCAATCCGGGCAGCCGCTTCGACATCCCCACCTTCGCCTGGCACAATTCGTTGCCCTTCGACTGGTCTTCGCGCCAGCTCATGGACCTGGGGCTGATGGAGCCCGGCCAGTGGTTCTGACCGGGGTTCGTGCGTCCGGCCGTGCGTCCTGCGGTTTCAGGGCGCCGGCAGGACGGTCTGCGGCACCCGCATGAGCGCGCAGTCCTCGGCGCCGGGGACACGGGTGATGCAGGGTTCCAGAAGGGCGGCCCGCACGAAGTCGGGGATATGCGGCTCGGGGGCAAAGGGGTCGGCGGAAAGCCGGGCCTCGAAGGCGGCGTTGTCCCGGACCGGATCCGCGCTGATCGGCCCGTCGCGCAGCAGCACGACCGGCGAGGCGGTCGGCACCAGTATCTGGTCGGACGGCCCGACGATGATGCCGCTGATGACCTGGGCCAGGGGCTGCTGACCGGCGTTGGTCATTATGAACAGCATCGCCTGGAACCGTCTCTCGGCAAGCTGGACATAGAGCCGGTCCAGAAGCAGAAGCGCCCAGCCGCGGAACTCGAATCCGTCGGCCCCGTAGCGGACCTCGATCAGCCCCCCCGCGGGACGCATCATCAGCGACATGCGCGCGATCTGGCCCGGGCGGGTGAAGGCGTAGTAGTACGCGTGGTAGTGGCCGAAATATTCCTCACCGCGCCGCGCCGTCTCCTGCCGCGCATCCGTGACGAGACCGAAGGGAACCGTGAGGGTCTCCTCCGCGGCCGATCCGGACGCGGGCGCCACCGCCGACAGGCCGAGGGCCGCACGAAAGGCCTCGTCCGACTCGAAGGCCAGCGCGGTGAAGCCCGTCGCATGGCGGGCGAGTTCCGCCGAAATCCGGGCGAGGTTGTGGCTGCCGGGCCGCGCCTTGCCCGCAAGCCATCGCGACACCACCGACTTGTCCACGCCGACCCGCGCCCCGAACGCCCCGGGCGAGAGGTTCGTGGCCTTGAGCGCAAGCCTGAGGCGGTCGGCGAAATCGTCGGTCATCGCTCGCACCGTGGATCACGGGTCCCGCCTCGTCGCACGCCCGACGGTGATCCGCGTCACCGGCCGGTCCGGCGCACAGACCAAGCGTGCAACAGGATGCAACTCTCCGTCATCCGATGCAACCGCCCGCCGGGCGATGCAACGGCCCTGGCGCGACATTTTGTGTATTCCGTCTGCACCGCCGCCGATCCGTGACGCAACGTCAGGGCCGCCCGGCGCGAAGGATTGTTTTTCACCAAGGAATTTCCCGATGACCATTGCCATGACCAACCGCGCCGCGGCCACCTGCCCCAACCGGGGGCCGCGGCGGCATTTCACCCCGACCGCGGACAGCCGGGGGATGCTCCACGCGCTCACCCGCCGCCTGTCCACCCTGGCCAGGGATCGTGCCCAACAGAAGCGCGTGCGCCGGGAACTGGAGTCTCTGCTTCAGGCCGATGACCATATTCTTCGCGACATCGGCGTTTCCCGACACGACCTGCGGCGGGCCCTGATGGGCTGCTGACCGGGCGCGGGGGCGGGAACCCGACGGCTCTTCGGCGGAGCCGTCCCGCCCGCCTCAGGTCCGGCGCAGGCGGATCACCACGTCCACACGCGAAATCTCGGCCCCGGCCGGCGCATCGGGGATGCGGGCGATTTCCAGGCCCTCCTTCGGCGCGTCGGTCAGGATCGCCTCGTCCTCCCAATAGAAGTGTGGGTGATCGTCGAGGCGCGTGTCGAAGTAGGACCGGGATCCATCGACAAAGATTTCGGTCATCAGCCCGGCGTCGCAGAACGCCCGAAGCGTGTTGTAGACGGTCGCGAGCGACACCTTCTCGCCGTGGTCGCGGGCGGCAACGTAGAGGCTTTCGGCCGTGACGTGGCGATCGTTGCCGTCGCCGACCAGAAGGGCGGCCAGCGCAAGCCGCTGCCGCGTCGGGCGCAGACCCGCACGGGAAAGCCACGCGCTTCCGCGTTCAGTCGCCGTCGCCTGCATCCAGCCGAACCGTCCAACAAAGCCTTTGGACATTATACGGCCGGTCCCGCGCCGGATTCAACCGCCTTCCGATGCCGGTCCGCGGTTGCCCGGCCGGGCCTGCCGCACTTGCCCTGACGCAAGCCCGGATGCTAGACGGGTCGGCAACGGAATGTCAGGGGACACGATGGCCGATTATCCCACCAGCTTCGGCAAGGACGACCTGTTGAAATGCGCGCGGGGCGAGCTGTTCGGACCGGGCAACGCGCAGCTGCCCGAACCGCCGATGCTGATGATGGACCGCATCACCGAGATCTCGGCCGATGGCGGCGAACACGGGCGCGGCCATGTGGTGGCCGAGTTCGACATCCACCCGGACCTGTGGTTCTTCAAGTGCCATTTCCCCGGCAATCCGATCATGCCGGGCTGCCTCGGGCTTGACGGCCTGTGGCAGCTTACCGGCTTCAACCTCGGCTGGCGCGGCTGGGAAGGGCGCGGCTACGCGCTGGGCGTGGGCGAGGTCAAGCTGACCGGGATGGTCCGCCCCGACCGCAGGCTGATCCGCTATTTCGTCGATTTCACCAAGGCCGTGCAGACACGACGTCTGACGATGGGGGTGGCCGACGGCCGGGTTGAGGCCGATGGCGAGACCATCTATCTGGTCAAGGACATGAAGGTCGCACTGTCCGCGAGCTGATCCGCGACAGAGGAGGGTTCACGATGCGCCGTGTCGTCATCACCGGTCTGGGCATCATCTCGCCCATCGGCAATTCCGCCGCCGAGGTCGAGGCCAGCCTGCGCGCGGGCCGTTCGGGCATCGTCTTCGCCGAAGACTACGCCGAACACGGATTCCGCAGCCAGGTGAAGGGCCAGCCGCAGATCGTGCTGGAGGACCACATCGACAAGCGCAACCTGCGCTTCATGGGTCCGGGCGCGGCCTACAACTTCCTGGCCATGGAACAGGCGATCGCGGATTCCGGGCTTGAGGAAAGCGACGTGTCGAACCCGCGTTCGGGCCTCATCATGGGGTCGGGCGGGCCGTCCACGTCGAACTTCTTCGAGGCGCACCGGATCGTCATGGAAAAGGGCAGCCCCAAGCGGATGGGCCCGTTCATGGTCACGCGCTGCATGTCGTCCACCAACTCGGCCTGCCTGGCGACGCCCTTCAGGATCAAGGGCGTGAACTACTCGATCACCTCGGCCTGCTCGACCAGCGCCCATTGCATCGGCAACGGTGTCGAGCTGATCCAGATGGGCAAGCAGGACATCGTCTTCGCCGGCGGCGGCGAAGAGCTTGACTGGACGCTGTCCTGCCTCTTCGACGCGATGGGCGCCATGTCGTCGAAATACAACGACGCCCCGCAGACGGCCTCGCGCCCCTATGACGCGACCCGCGACGGCTTCGTCATCGCCGGCGGCGGCGGCGTGGTGGTGCTCGAGGAGCTGTCGCACGCCCTTGCCCGCGGCGCGAAGATCTATGCCGAAGTCACCGGCTACGGCGCCACCTCGGACGGCTACGACATGGTCGCACCCTCGGGCGAGGGCGGCGAGCGCGCGATGCGGCTTGCGGTCTCGACGCTGCCGGAAGGACGGCGGATCGACTATATCAACGCGCACGGCACCTCGACCGTCGTGGGCGACGTGACCGAGATCGAGGCCATCCGGCGCATCTTCGGCGAGGGATCGACCCCGCCGGTGTCGTCCACCAAGTCGCTGACCGGCCACAGCCTGGGCGCGACCGGCGTGCACGAGGCGATCTATTCGCTTCTGATGATGCAGGGCAACTTCATCGCCGCCTCGGCCAATGTCGTGACGCTCGATCCGGCGCTGAAGCCCGACGAGATCGTGACCGAGTTGCGCGAGGGGGTCGATATCGACTCGGTCCTGTCCAACAGCTTCGGCTTCGGCGGCACCAACGCCACGCTGGTGATGAGCAAGTATCGCGGGTGACGTGACATGGCCGATCTGATGAAGGGCAGGCGCGGGCTGGTGATGGGCGTGGCCAACGAGCGCTCGATCGCCTGGGGCATCGCGAAGGCGCTGCACGACGAGGGGGCCGAGCTCGCCTTTTCCTATCAGGGCGAGGCCTTCGGCAAGCGGGTCGAGCCGCTCGCCGCCTCGGTCGGTTCGGATTTCCTGGTTGATGTGGATGTCACCGACGATGCGAGCCTTGACGCCTGTTTCACGGCGCTGAAGGCGCGCTGGGGCACGATGGACTTCCTGGTCCACGCCATCGCCTATTCCGACAAGAACGAGCTGACCGGGCGGTTCATCAACACCTCGCGCGGGAACTTCAGCCATTCGCTGGCCATCTCCTGCTATTCCTTCATCGACGTGTCGCGGCGCGCCTCCGAACTGATGCCCGACGGTGGCAGCCTGATCACGCTGACCTACGCCGGGTCGAACCGGGTCACGCCCAACTACAACGTCATGGGCGTCGCGAAGGCCGCGCTGGAGAGTGCCACACGCTATCTCGCCAACGACCTCGGCCCGCAGAAGATCCGCGTCAACGCGATCTCGCCCGGACCGATGAAGACGCTGGCCGGCGCCGCCATCGGGGGCGCTCGCGCCACCTTCCGCCACACCGAAGCCAACGCGCCCCTGCGCCAGAACGCGACGCTCGAGGCGATCGGCGGCACCGCGGTCTGGCTCTGCTCGGACTACGGCGCCTGCACGACCGGCGAGATCGTGCACGTCGATTGCGGCTTCCATGTGCTCGGGATGCCGCAGCAGGACAACCTCTGAACGCCCCGGTTCAGCGCCGCTCGCGCAGGCGGGCCTCCTCGTGGCGATAGCCTTCGGCATCGCCGAAGTCGGCAAAATCGTCATAGAGATCATGCGGATCCCGCGGCCGGCGCGCGTGCTTGATCGGGCACCAGTAGGCTTCGGTCCGCCCCGCGATCTCGCGCACATAGGACACGAGCCCGTTCGCGTAGCCGCAATAGACGCAGTTGAGCTTTTCCAGCCCGTTCAGATAGGCCAGATGCTGGCGGTCGATCACGATGTGGTCGCGCCGGCGCACCTTGCGGATCCCGTAGACCGGAAAGCAGACCGCCTGGTAAAGCGTCACGAACAGGTCGAGGAGCACGAACGGCAGGATGAGCACGTAGATGAACGGCGCGGTCAGCACGATGAAGAGCCGGGCCCCGCGGACATAGCGCACCAACCCGACCCGCAGCGCCAGATGGCGCCGGCGCACCTCGTCCTCGAAGACCGCGCGGCCGTGTTCGAGGCGATACTGCCATCGGGCACGACGCGCCTCGATCCCGGCCTCGACCCCGGCGCGCAACTCCGCGACACGCCGGCGCAGTTCGTCAAGCTCGCTCATCGCTGTTCTCCCCCTCGGTCCAGATGACCACAGGACCCGCATCCCGCCAAGCCCCCCTTCCGCCCGCCCGGGCTTCATGCCAACGTCGCGCAGGAGGAGTATCCGGGATGTCCTGTTCGGTCTGCGTCTTCGATGCCTATGGCACCCTGTTCGATGTGGCCGGCGCCGCCCGAACGGCGGCCGCCGACGGCGCGCACCCGGCGCTGGGCACCGACTGGCCGGCGCTGGCCGAGGACTGGCGCCGCAAGCAGCTCGAATATTCGTGGCTTCGCGCGATCCTCGGCGCGCACGCGGATTTCTGGCAGGTGACGGCCGACGCCCTCGACTGGGCGCTCGAGGCGCGCGGCCTGGCCGATCCGGCGCTGCGGGAACGGCTTCTCGGCCTCTACCGCGAACTCCCGGCCTATCCCGAGGTCCCCGGCGCGCTGGACGGGCTGAAGGCGCGCGGCATCGCCACCGCGATCCTGTCGAACGGAAGCCCCGGGATGCTGGCGGATGCCGTCCGCTCCGCGGGGCTTGCGCACCGCCTCGACGCGGTCCTGTCGGTCGAGGCGGCGGGGGTCTTCAAACCGGCGGCCCGGGTCTATGCCCTGGTGACCGAACGCTACGCCTGCGCCGCGGGCGACGTCCTCTTCGTCTCGTCGAACGGCTGGGACGTGGCGGGGGCCGCGGCCTTCGGCTTCCGCACGCTCTGGGTCAACCGGGGCGGTCAGCCCGTCGACCGGCTGCCCGGCCGTCCCGATCGTGTCGCCCCCGACCTCACCTCCCTGCCGGAGCTTGCCAGCCGATGACCCTCCGCACCTTCACCGCTTCGGACGGCGCGCGCATCGCCTATCGCGACGAGGGCAGCGGGCCCGCGCTTCTCTGCCTTGCGGGCCTGACCCGCAACGGGCGCGACTTCGACTACCTCGCCCCGCATCTGCTGCCGCTGCGCATGATCCGCATGGACTACCGGGGACGCGGCGAGTCGCAGTGGACCGGGGCCGCAACCTACACCATCCCGCGCGAGGCGCAGGATGCGGTCGAACTGCTCGACCACCTCGGCATTGCCCGCGCGGCGCTTCTGGGGACCTCGCGCGGCGGGCTGATCGGCATGGCGCTTGCGGCCACGGCCCATGGCCGGCTGGCGGGGCTCTGCCTCAACGACGTCGGGCCGGTGCTGGAACGGGGCGACCTTGGCCGCATCCAGGACTACGTGGGCCGCAACCCCGCCGCGCCCGACATGGACACGCTGGTCGCCCGCCTGCCCGCGGCGATGCCGGGATTTGCCAGCGTGCCCGCCGACCGCTGGCACGCCCATGCCGAGAGGAGCTATGTCGTGACGCCCGAGGGCCTGCGGATCAACTACGATCCGGCCCTGCGCGACGCCTTCCTCGCCGCGATGGCCGCCCCCGAGGCCGATCTCTGGCCACTCTTCGACGCCGGCGCGGGCCTGCCGCTGGCGCTGATCCGCGGCGCGAATTCGGGCCTGCTCTCGCGCGAGACCGCGCGCGAAATGCAACGCCGCCGCCCCGACATGATCCTGGCCGAGATCCCCGACCGCGGCCACACACCCTTCCTCGACGAGCCGCAGGCCGTCGCGGCGATCCGGGCCTGGCTCGGCCTCTGCTTTCCCTGACCGCCGCGTCTCACTGGTCCAAATATCCCCGCCGGAGGCCCCGGCCGCCCGCCCGACCGCCGAAAGGTTCCGATGACCGACATCCGCATGATCGAAGCCGCCCGCGACCGCATCGGGTCCGAAGCGCGCCGCACCCCGCTCCTGTCCTCGCCGGCGCTCGACGGGCTGGCTGGCCGCCGGGTGCTGGTCAAGGCGGAATGCCTGCAGCACACCGGCTCGTTCAAGCTGCGCGGTGGCTGGTCGGCGGTCTCGGCGCTCACGCCCGCGGCGCGGGCGCAGGGCGTCATCGCCTACTCCTCGGGCAACCACGCGCAGGGGGTGGCCCTGGCCGCGGCCCGGCACGGCGCGCCCTGCGTGATCGTGATGCCCGCCGATGCCCCGCGGCTCAAGATCGACAACACCCGCGCGCTCGGGGCCGAGGTGGTGCTCTACGACCGCGCGACCGATGACCGCGACGCGATCGGCCGGTCGATCGCCGATGCGCGCGGGCTCACGCTGATCCCGCCCTTCGACGATCCGCAGGTCATCGCGGGCCAGGGCACGGTCGGCCTCGAGCTGGCCGAACAGGCGGCCGAGGCAGGCGTGAGGCAGGCCGATGTCCTCGTCTGCGCCGGCGGCGGCGGGCTTGCCTCGGGCATCGCGCTCGCGCTCGAGGCGCGCGCGCCGGGGCTGCGCGTGCGCACCGCCGAGCCCGAAGGCTTCGACGACTGGGCGCGGTCGCTCGCCGCCGGCCGACCACTGCGAAACGACCGCCTGTCGGGCTCGGTCTGCGATGCGATCGTGACGCCCGAACCCGGCCGCCTCACCTTCCCGATCCTTTCGCGGCTCGCAGGCCCCGGACTCGCGGTCCGCGACGACGAGGCGCTCCACGCCGTCGCCATCGCCGCTGCGCGGCTGAAGCTCGTCGTCGAGCCGGGCGGCGCGGTCGCGCTCGCGGCCGCGCTCTTCCGCCGGGACGCGATCGCGGGCGACACGGTCATCGTCGTGGCCACCGGCGGCAACATCGACCCCGCGATCCTCGCGCGCGCGCTCGATCGCTTCGGAACGGGAGACCAGACATGAACATCCTCGATCTGGGGGACGTGGCCCTCCACTGGCGCGAGGACGGCGACCCTTCGGGCGCGCCGGTCGTGTTCTCGAACGCGCTCGGCACCGATCTCCGGCTCTGGGACAAGGTGGTGGCGCGGCTTCCGGCCGGCTACCGGCTGATCCGCTACGACGCGCGCGGGCACGGGCTCTCGTCCTGCCCGCCCGGGCCCTACGGCATGGGCACCCTCGTGCGCGACGCCGAGCGTCTGATCGAGCGGCTGGACGCGGGACCCTGCGTGTTCGTCGGCCTCTCGATCGGCGGCATGGTCGGGCAGGCGCTGGCGGTCAAGCGGCTTGACCTCGTGCGGGCGCTCGTACTGTCGAACACCGCCGTCAAGATCGCCACCGCGCAGATCTGGGCGGACCGCATCAGTGCCGTGCGCACGGGCGGTCTCGAGGCGGTGGCCGAGGCGACCCTCGACCGCTGGTTCCCGAAGCCCTTCCGGACCACGCCCGAGGTGCAGGGATGGCGCGCCATGCTCACCCGCCAGCCGGTCGAGGGCTGGGCGGGCTGTGCGGCCGCGATCGCCGGCACCGACCTGATGACCCCCACCTCGGGGCTGCGCCTGCCGACGCTGGTCCTCGCCGGCGCCCAGGACGGGTCCACGCCCGCCGATCTCGTGCGCGAGACCGCGGACCTGATCCCCGGCGCGCGCTTCCATCTGATCCGGGGCGCGGGGCACCTGCCCTGCGTCGACCGGCCCGACGAGTATGCGACGGTGCTCGGGGATTTCCTCGCGTCGGTCGGTCACGGGATGGGGTCCGCCGGACACGGCCACCCGCATCACGACCATGACCACGACCACGACCATGACCACGACGCGGACGGGCACACTCACGCGCCGCGCCGCAGGCCATGAGCCGCATCCTTCTGATCCACGGCGCCTGGTGCTCGGGCGCCACCTGGGGGGCGGTCACGGACCTGCTGCGCGCGCAGGGTCACGATGTGGCCGCGCCCGACATGCCGGTCATGGCCGGCGACCGCCCGGCGGGCCTCGGCGACTGGCGGGATGCGATCCTCGCCGCGCTGGGCGGCGGGCCGCCCGCGCTGCTGGTCGGCCATTCGCTCGCCGGCATGGCGATCTCGGCCGCGGCCGAGGCGGCGCCCGACCGGATCGCGCGCCTCGCCTACCTCTGCGCCTTCCTGCCCCGCGACGGCGACAGCGCGCTCGACCTTCTCAGGCGCCAGCCCGAGACCATCCGCAGCGCCGTGCGCCGCGGCGCCCGGCCCGGCACGACCGAGCTGGACCTCGCGCTGGCCCTCCCCATCGTCGCGCAGGACGCCCCCGAATCTGCGGCCCCGGCGCTCGGCCCCACGCTGCGCCCGCAGGCCAACCCGGTGCAGACCGACGCCGTCCGCCTTCACCCCGACCGCTTCGGCCGCGTTGCCCGCGCCTATCTCCTCTGCGGCCGCGACCGCACCATCCTGCCGGACCTCCAGCGCGCCATGATCGCGGCCAGCCCCTGCGACCCGGTGCTGGCCCTCGACACCGGCCATTTCCCGCAACTCACCGCACCGGATCTCCTGGCCGCAACCCTCGGGCGGCTGGCATGACGCGCGACAGCCTCGCCTTCGGCGTGGTGCTGGCCACCGTCGCGCTTGACGCGATCGGGATCGGGCTCATCTTCCCGGTGATGCCCGGACTGCTCGAAGAGCTCACCGGCCGGGGCCTGTCGGAGGCCGCGCTCTGGGGAGGGCTCATCACCACCTCCTTCGCGGTCATGCAGTTCCTCTGCGGGCCGCTCGTCGGCAATCTCTCGGACCGCTTCGGGCGCCGGCCGGTGCTGCTGACCTCGCTCACCGTGATGGCGCTCGACTACGTGGTGCTGGCGGTCGCGGGCTCGGTCTGGCTGCTTCTGGCCGGACGGGTGGTGAACGGCATCACCTCGGCCACCCACGCCACGGCCAACGCCTTCGTCGCCGACATCACCGCGCCCGACGACCGCGCGCGCCGGTTCGGTCTGGTGGGTGCCGCCTTCGGCGCGGGGTTCGTCGCCGGACCGCTTCTCGGCGGTCTGCTTGCGACGCTGGATCTGCGCGCGCCCTTCTGGGCGGCGGCGGGTCTGGCCGCGCTCAACGCCGGGGTCGGCGCCTTCGTCCTGCCCGAGAGCCTGCCCGCCGACCGCCGCCGGCCGTTCCGCCTGGCGAGCGCCAATCCCTTCGGCGCGCTGCGCGAACTGCGGCGCCTGCCCGGCCTGCACCGGCTGATCGCGGTGGCCTTCCTCTACGCGCTCGGCTTCAACGTCTGGCCGGCGATCTGGTCCTACTACGGCGCCGCCGCCTTCGGCTGGGACGCCTGGTGGATCGGCCTTTCGCTCGCGGTCTTCGGCCTTGCCATGGCCATCACCCAGGCCACGGCCGTCGGCCCCGTGATCCGGCTCCTCGGCGAACGGCGGGCGCTCTTCTGGGGTCTCTGGCTCGAGGTCGGGACGCTGCTCTTCTACGGCTTCACCCGCTCGGGCTTCTGGGCCATGGCCTTCACCCCCGTCTCGGCGCTCGGCGGCATCGTGTCGCCGGCCCTCAACGCGCTCATGTCGCGCGCCGTGCCGGAAACCGAACAGGGCGCGCTTCAGGGCGTCCTCGCCTCGGCCAACGCGCTCGCCATGATCCTTTCGCCGCTCGTGATGACGGCCACATTCGGCGCCTTCACCCGCCCCGGCGCGGCCGTGTTCCTGCCGGGCGCGCCCTTCCTCGTCGCCGCGGCGCTGACCGTCGCCTGCCTTCTCATCCTTGTCGCGCAGAGGCCGGACAGACGCGAATCGGCGCCCTAGCGTCTCCTTTGCCGAAATACCCCGCGGGGGTCCGGGGGCGCGAAGCCCCCGGCGCCATCAGAAAGGACCCCGGATGCGCCTGAAGGATCTCGATGTGCTGATCGTCGCGCCGCCGGCCCCCGGCTGGGGCGGGCGCTACTGGATCCTGGTCAAGCTCACCACCGACACCGGCATCACCGGCTGGGGCGAATGCTACGCGGCCTCGGTCGGCCCGGTGGCGATGCGGGCGGTGATCGAGGACGTGTTCGGGCGCCACATACAGGGGGAAAGCCCCGAAAACGTGGAACTCATGTTCCGCCGCGCCTATTCCTCGGGCTTCACCCAGAGGCCCGACCTGACCGTGATGGGGGCCTTCTCGGGGCTCGAGATCGCCTGCTGGGACATCCTCGGCAAGGCGCGGGGCCGGCCGGTCTGGGCGCTGCTCGGCGGCCGCATGCAGGACCGGCTGCGCAGCTACACCTACCTCTATCCGGCGCCCGGGCAGGACCACGCCGAATTCTGGGTGAACGCCGACTGGCAGGCCGAGGCGGCGGCCGCCCGCGTCGCCGAGGGCTTCACCGCGGTGAAGTTCGATCCCGCCGGCCCCTACACCATCCGCGGCGGCCACGAGCCGGCCGCGAGCGACATCGCCCGGTCGCGCGAGTTCTGCGCGAAGATCCGTGCGGCGGTCGGCGACCGCGCCGATCTTCTCTTCGGCACGCATGGCCAGTTTTCGACCGCGGGCGCGATCCGGATGGGCCGGGCGATCGCCGAATGGGATCCGCTCTGGTACGAGGAACCGATCCCGCCCGACCTGCTGCCGGAGTTCGCCGAGGTCGCCCGCGCCCAGCCGGTTCCGCTCGCCACCGGGGAACGTCTGACCACCAAGGCCGAGTTCGCCACGCTCCTGCGCCTCGGCGGGGTGCGCATCCTCCAGCCCGCGCTCGGCCGCGTCGGCGGTCTCTGGGAGGCCAAGAAGATCGCGGCGATGGCCGAGGGGTTCAACGCGCAGGTCGCGCCGCATCTCTACGCGGGACCGGTCGAGTGGGCGGCCAACGTCCATCTGGGCGCGTCGATCCCCAATCTGCTGATCGTCGAGACCATCGAGCAGGGTGGCGACTTCCATCAGCGGCTGATCGGCCATGCGCTCCGCTGGGACGAGGGCTACATCCAGGTTCCCGACACCCCCGGTCTCGGGATCGCGGTCGACGAGGATCTGGCCCGCGCCCATCCCTTCACCAGCGAGGGGCTGCACCTTCAGATGCAGGAGGCGCCCTGCGACTACGCGCGCCCCAACCGCTTCGGGGGCGGCGCGCCCTCGACCGGCTGACGACCGCCTGACGGGCGGACCTTCTTCTTCGCCGAAATACCCGGCGGGGGCGCGGGGGTGCGAAACCCCCGCCCTGCCCCGGTCTCAGCCCAGCATCTGCCGGCGGATGCGCACGGCGGGTGCGGCCTCGTCCAGCGCCACGTCGTCCATCCGCAGCACCGCGCCCTCGGCGACATCGCGGACCAGCCGCACGCCATGGGCAAGCCCGATCGGCAGCGCGGCGGCGGCGCGGCTCTGCGCGGCGGGCAGCGCCTTGCCCCAGACCGTCCATCCGCCCTCGCCGTCGAGCGTCTCGCCGGCGCGCAGCGCGCGCTTTGCCACCGCGACCGCGTCGCCCCGCCACGCGCGGCAGCTCCCCGTCGGCTCGCCGCGCAGCGCGGCCGAGAGGACCGAGATCGAGAGCTCCATCCCGATCAGATGAAAGGGCTTGTACATCGCGGCGTAGCGGCCGGTCGCGTCGGTGGGCAGGCCATACTGGCGAAAGCAGGCGGCCGCATAGTCGCTTTCGGCCTTGAGCACCACATAGACCCCCCAGCGCAGGTCGCGGAACACCGGCCGGCCGTCGCGCTCGAGCGACGAGACCACCTCGACCATCCCCTCGCGGTCAAGCTGCCCCCCGAGGCTGCGCGGGCGCAGCACATGGGCCAGATCGTCCACCCCGCAGGGCGGAAAGGCGAGACCGGCCTCGGGCACGTCCAGTCCGCAGGCGTTCGCGATCGCCGCCATCTCGATCGCCGATTTGGTGCCATCGAGAAAGCTGTTGAACATCTGGGGGTTCATGCCGGCCGCGCGCGCGGCCTCGGGGGTCAGGCCGTAGTGGCTCCAGACCTCGTCCGGCGTGACCCGGTGGTAGGCCGGAAGGTATTTGGTGCCCTTCCCCGCCGCCGCCACCGAAAACCCCGAAGCGCGCGCCCAGTCCACCATTTCCGAGACCAGCGCCGGCTGGTCGCCGTAGGCCATCGAGTAGACGACACCGGCCGAACGCGCCTCGTCGGCCAGGACCGGGCCGGCCAGCACGTCGGCCTCGACGTTGACCATCACCACGTGCCGGCCCGCGGCCATGGCCGCGCGGGCGTGGGTGATGCCCGCGGCGGGCGCGCCGGTCGCCTCGATCACCACCTCGACCCCCGGCATGGCCGCTGCGTCGGCGCCGTCGTCGGTGAAGCGGGTGGCACCGATCCGTGCCTCGTCCCAGCCCACCGTCCGGCAGGCGGCCCGCGCGCGGTCGGGCGACAGGTCGGCGATCACCGCCACCTCGAGCCCCGGTATGGTCGGCACCTGCCCGAGAAACATCGAGCCGAACTTTCCCGCCCCAATCAGGGCCACGCGAACCGGGTGGCCCGCCTCGCGCCGGGCGGCCAGACGTTGGTGCAGGTTCATGACGCATCCTCCCCGGCGCCAGAGCTAGCGCGGAGCGCGGCGCGGGGGAAGGGCCCGCCGCCGCTCAGGCGCGCAGGCGGATGGGCTTTCCCGGCGCGATGCGGCTTGCCGCCGCGACAATCGCCTCGGCGTCGATGCCGAAGTGCCGGTAGAGGTCGGCGATGGTGCCGGTCTGGCCGAAATGCTCGACACCGAGCGGCACCGTGCGATGCCCGCCGACCGCCCCGAGCCAGGCCAGCGTCGCGGGATGCCCGTCGATCACCGTGATGAGCGTGCAATGCGCGGGCAACCGCGCCATCAGCCGCTCGGCCAGGCTTTCGGCCCCGGCGTGCCCGCGCGCGCGCGCCCGGCGCGCGGCGGTCCAGCCGGCGTTCAGCCGGTCGGCCGAGGTCACCGCCAGCACGCCCACGTCGCGCCGCCCCTCGCTGATCCGCCCCGCCGCCTCGATCGCCTCGGGCGCGACCGTTCCCTGATAGGCGATCACCACCTCGGCGTTGGGCCCCGGCTCGCGCAGCCAGTAGGCGCCGTCGATCACGCCCTGGGCAAAGTCCGGGTCGGGCCGGCGCAGGGGCTGCTCGACCGGCCGGGTCGAGAGCCGCAGGTAGACCGAACCCCCGGTCTCGTCGCGCAGCCAGGTGCGTTCGTCCGGGTCGCCCTCGCCGTCGCGCTGGAGGTAGTCGAAGGACCAGCGCATCAGGATCGACAGCTCGTCGAGGAAGGCCGGCTCGAAGGCCGCAAGCCCGTCCTGCGCCATGCCGATGAGCGGCGTCCCGATCGACTGGTGCGCGCCGCCCTCGGGTGCCAGCGTCACCCCCGACGGCGTGCCGACCAGCAGAAAGCGCGCATCCTGGTAGCAGGCGTAGTTCAGCGCATCGAGGCCGCGGACCACGAAGGGGTCGTAGACCGTGCCGACCGGTATGAGCCGCTCGCCGAAAAGCGAATGCGACAGGCCCGCCGCGCCCAGCATCAGCATCAGGTTCATCTCGGCGATGCCCAGCTCGATGTGCTGGCCCTCGGGTGAGAAGACCCATTTCTGCGCGCTGGGGATGCGCTCGTCGCGGAAGGTGTCGGCCTCGGCCGCCCGCGCGAAGAGCCCGCGCCGGTTCACCCAGCCACCGAGGTTGGTGGACACGGTCACGTCCGGCGAGGTGGTGACGATCCGGTCGGCCAGCGGCCCGCCAGCCCGGGCGATCTCGTCGAGGATCTTGCCGAAACCGGCCTGGGTCGACAGCACCCTGTCCGGCAGTTCGACCGCCGGCGGCACCGGCAGCGCCGGCGCGGTGAACCGGCGACGGCCCCCGGCAAAGAAGGGCACGCGCGCGAGGAAGTCGCGCAGGGCGCTTTCGTCGGGAACGGCGGCGAACGGATCCCATTCCTGGCCGGGCGAAACGCCCATCGCCGCCTGGAATGCGGCCATCTGCGCCGGCGTCATCAGCCCGGCGTGGTTGTCCTTGTGGCCGGCGAGCGGCGTGCCCCAGCCCTTGACCGTATAGGCCAGAAACACCGTGGGCTGTTCGCCCGTCGCGGCGTCGAAGGCCTCGCAGAGGCTTTGCAGGCAGTGGCCGCCGAGGTTCTCCATCAGCTGCGCCAGTTCGGCGTCGCTGCGCGCCTCGATCAGCGCGGAGACCGGACCCTGGTCGCCCAGATCCTCCATCAGCCGCCGGCGCCAGGCCGCGCCGCCCTGGAAGGTCAGCGCCGAATAGAGCGCGTTCGGGCAGCCGTCGATCCAGGCGCGCAGCCGCTCGCCGCCCGGCTCGGCGAAGGCGGCGCGCTGCAGGGCCCCGTATTTCAGCCGCACCACCCGCCAGCCGAACGCCGTGAAGATCGCCTCGATGCGACCGAAAAGCCCCTCGCGCACCACGCCGTCGAGGCTCTGGCGGTTGTAGTCGATCACCCACCAGACGTTGCGCAGGTCGTGCTTCCAGCCCTCCTGCAGCGCCTCGTGGATGTTGCCCTCGTCCAGCTCGGCATCGCCGATCAGCGCCACCATCCGGCCAAGCCGCGCCTTGCGGCCGTGGCCCTCGAGATAGTCCTGCACGAGGCTCGCGAAGATCGGCATCGCCGCGCCGAGGCCGACAGAGCCGGTCGAGAAATCGACGTCGTCCACGTCCTTGGTGCGCGAGGGATAGCTCTGCACCCCGCCGTAGCCGCGGAAGTTCATCAGCCGCTCGCGCGTCTGGTTGCCCATCAGATACTGGATAGCGTGGAAGACCGGCCCCGCGTGCGGCTTGACCGCCACGCGGTCCTCGGGCCGCAGGGCGTGGAAATAGAGCGCCGTCAGGATCGCCGCCATCGAGGCGGACGACGCCTGGTGGCCCCCGACCTTCACCTCGCCCTCGTCCTTGTCGCGCAGGTGGTTCGCGTGGTGGATGGTCCAGCACGACAGCCAGAGCAGGCGGCGGTGCAGCGTGTCCAGATGGTCGAGGTCGGTCATGGCGCGTTCCCGGTCAGGCGGCGAGGGCCGCGGGCGTGTCCAGAGCTTGCCCGAGATCGGCGAGAATGTCCTCGACCTCTTCGAGACCGACCGACAGGCGGATCAGCCCTTCCGAAATGCCATGCGCGGCCCGTTCCTCGGGCGTGTAGGTCGAATGCGTCATGCTGGCCGGGTGCTGGATCAGGCTCTCGGCATCGCCGAGGCTGACCGCGCGGCGGATGAGCCCCAGCCGGTTCATCATCGCGGCACCGGCCGCGTAGCCGCCCTTCAGCTCGAAGGCGATCATCGCGCCGAAGCCCGGCATCTGGCGGGCGGCCAGATCGTGCTGCGGGAAGCTTGCAAGACCCGGATAATGCACCCTGGCCACCGCCGGATGCGCCTCGAGCGCGCGCGCCACGACCATCGCGCTGGCGCAGTGGCGGTCCATGCGCAGCTTGAGCGTCTTGAGGCCCCGCATCACCAGCATGGCGTTGAAGGGCGCCATCACCGCGCCGGTCATGTCCTTCATGCCCACGACGCGCACCTGCGCCATGTCCGCGGCACGGCCGACCGCGACACCGCCCACCAGATCGCCGTGCCCGCCCATGTATTTCGTCGCCGAATGCACCACGATGTCGGCGCCGCGCTCGATCGGCCGGGTCAGCACCGGGGTGGCGTAGGTGTTGTCCACCACCACCCGCGCGCCCGCCGCATGGGCTATGGCCGAGACCGCCGCGATGTCCACAAGCCGCATGTTCGGGTTGGCCGGCGTCTCGAAATAGACGATGCGCGTGCGCGGCCCCACCGCGGCCCGCACGGCCTCGGGGTCGGTCAGGTCGGCGTGGGTGATGGTGACCCCCCATTTCGCCAGACCGTGGCGCATGAAGGCGAAGGTGCAGCCGTAAAGCGTGGTGTCGGTCACGATCTCGTCGCCGGGGCTGAGGAAGGTCCAGAGCACCGCGGTGATCGCCCCCATGCCCGAGGCCAGCGCCAGCCCGGCCTCGGCCCCTTCCAGGTCGGCCACCCGCCGTTCGAGCAGGTCGAGCGTCGGGTTCGAGATCCGCGAATAGATGTGGCCGGGCGCCTCGCCCGCAAAGATCGCCGCACCCTGCTCGACGCTGTCGAAGGCAAAGGTCGAGGTCAGATGCAGGGGCGGCGTCAGAGCGCCCTCGTGATCCATGGGCTCGTAGCCAAAGTGGATGGCGCGGGTGGCAAATCCGTTCGGGCGCTGGGCGTTCATGGGTGTCTCCAATCCTGGCTTTTCGGCAGGATGGCATGTTCCGTCTGGCATATGTGACCAATCCATGCCAATATTCGGCTGATTATTGGCATGATCGGATGCTTCATGGCCCAGACACACCGGCTCGATGCCCGCGATCTCAAGATCGTCCGCGCCTTGCAGGATGACGGGCGGCTGTCGAACCTCGACCTGGCCCAGCGGGTGAACCTGTCGCCCTCGCCCTGCCTGCGCCGCGTCCGGCTTTTGGAGGAGGCCGGCGTGATCCGCGGCTATTCGGCCGACGTCGACCCCCGCGCACTCGGTCTGAACGTCACCGCCTTCATCCGCATCACGCTGACGCGCCACGACCGCGACGCCGTCGCCCGGTTCGAATCGCGCGTGCGCGACATCGATGAGATCCTCGACTGCCACCTGCTGACCGGTGAGGCCGACTACCTTCTGCGCGTGATGGTCCCCGACCTCGACGCCTACGAGGGCTTTGTCCGCAACCGCCTGCATGCCATTCCCGGCATCGCCTCGATCACCACAAGCCTGGTCTATGGAACCGTCAAGTCCTCGCGGGTCTTTCCTCTGGCCTTGCTTCGGCCGGGAGGGTGACGGCGGCGGGGCTGCGCCATCCGGGCGGGCTTTCTGGCGGCCCCAGAAGGACTCGAACCCTCAACCTTGGACTTAGAAGGTCCCTGCTCTATCCTGTTGAGCTATGGAGCCGCGCGCGCATCTTTTGGGGCAGGCCGGCCCGTCACGCAAGCGTCATCGTCATGAAGACGGAATTCGGATCCTCGGCATAGCCCTCGAACGGGCCACATTCGGCAAAGCCCGCGCGCAGGTAGAGAGCGCGCGCGGCGATGAAGGTCGGCTGCACGCCGGTCTCTAGGCTGAGCCGTCGATAGCTGGCGGCGCGTGCCTCGGCGATGAGGTGGTCGAGCATCCGGCGCGACAGGCCACGGCCGCGTGCCTCGGCCAGCACATGCATCGACTTGATCTCGGCATGGCGTGCGTCGATGCGCTTGAGCGCGCCCATCGCCCGCGGCTCGCCGTCCTCGCGCAGGACATAGAAATCGATGCCGGGCGCGGCCAGCGCGTCGGCCGGCAGCATGTGGATCGACCCGGGCGGGGTGTCGGCGTGCATGTCGGCGGTGTGCCGGCGATGCAGCAGACCGAGGTCCGGCCCCAGCGGATCTTCGCGGGCAATGGCGAGCATGGCGGCGGCGTCAGTGCGACCAGGGTTCGCGGCGGTCAGTGGCGAAATTCTCGCCATAACCGCGCGGGCGGATGTTCGGCTTGCGCGGATGCGGGCGGGTCACGATCGCATCGATCCGGTTCTCGCGCGCATAGGCCTGCGCCTCTTCGAGCGTATCGAACCGCAGACGCACCTGCCGCTGGGTGTCCCCCGATCCGGTCCAGCCCATCAGCGGGTCGAGCTCGAGCGGCTCTGCCGGGTCGAACTCGAGCACCCAGCCCTGCGCCTTGGCGGTGCCCGACTGAGTGGCGGTCCGGGCGGGTTGGTAGATGCGGGCGCGCATGCTCTTGCTCCGTCGTGATTGCCGCGTTGTTATCCGCCAAAGCCCGGGGCCGCGCAAGAGACGGGCCGACGGTCGGCAGCGGCTGTGCCCGTCGGTCGCCCGCAGTGTCATCGGGGGGGGAGAAGGTGGGCTGCCGACCGTGCTTTGGGAAGCATGGGTGGGTGTGTGGTGGTGCGGTCGGCAGCCCGTGCTCAATGCCCCTTCAACCTAGGGCCGAGTCGCGGCAATTGCAACCCTGAATTGTATTTTCTGACACGATTTCGCCACGACCCGGCCACAGGGAACCGCCGCCCCCTCTTGAACGTGAACAAAAACGGATCAGACTGCACCGCCGAACCCCACGTTGCCGCCCGATGCGCGCAAGGATCCAAGACCGATGCCCCACAACACCACGAACGCGCCGGTGCCGAGGCCGGACGTCCTGACCCGACCCAAGCTGGAAGGCGGCCGGCGATTCGTCATGCACAGCGAATTCCAGCCCGCGGGCGACCAGCCGACCGCCATCGCCGAACTGTCGGCTGGCATCGAGGCGGGCGAACGCGACCAGGTGCTGCTGGGCGCGACCGGCACCGGCAAGACCTACACCATGGCCAAGGTGATCGAGGCGACCCAGCGCCCGGCCATCATCCTTGCGCCCAACAAGACGCTGGCCGCCCAGCTCTACGGCGAGTTCAAGGGCTTTTTCCCCGAGAACGCGGTCGAGTATTTCGTGAGCTACTACGACTACTACCAACCCGAGGCCTATGTGCCGCGCACCGACACCTTCATCGAGAAGGAATCCCAGATCAACGAGCAGATCGACCGGATGCGCCACTCGGCCACGCGGGCGCTTCTGGAACGCGACGACGTCATCATCGTGGCCTCGGTGTCCTGCATCTACGGCATCGGTTCGGTCGAGACCTATTCGGCGATGACGCAGGACCTGAAGGTGGGCGGACTTTACGACCAGCGCAAGTTCCTGTCGGAGCTGGTGGCCCAGCAGTACCGGCGCCTCGACGCCGCCTTCCAGCGCGGATCGTTCCGGGTCAAGGGTGACACCGTCGATCTCTGGCCCGCCCACCTCGAGGATCGCGCTTGGCGGTTTTCCTTCTTCGGCGAGGAGCTCGAAGGCATCACCGAATTCGACCCGCTGACCGGCGCGCGGACCGACAGTTTCGAACAGGTGCGCATCTACGCCAATTCCCACTACGTCACGCCCCGCCCGACGCTTCAGCAGGCGATCGTCGGCATCCGCAAGGAACTGCACCAGCGGCTGAAGCAACTGACCGAGGAGGGCAAACTGCTTGAGGCGCAGCGGCTGGAGCAGCGTACCAACTTCGACCTCGAGATGCTCGAGGCGACCGGGTCCTGCGCCGGGATCGAGAACTATTCGCGCTATCTGACCGGGCGCGCGCCGGGCGAGCCGCCGCCCACGCTCTTCGAGTTCATCCCCGACAACGCCATCGTCTTCGCCGACGAAAGCCATGTCTCGGTGCCGCAGATCGGCGGCATGTACCGGGGCGACTACCGGCGCAAGTTCACGCTTGCCGAGCACGGGTTCCGCCTGCCCTCCTGCATGGACAACCGCCCCCTCAAGTTCGAGGAATGGGACGCGATGCGCCCGCAATCGGTCTTCGTCAGCGCGACGCCGGCCGCCTGGGAACTGGCGCAGGCCGGCGGCGTCTTCACCGAGCAGGTGATCCGCCCGACCGGGCTTCTGGATCCGCAGGTCGAGATCCGTCCGGTCGAGATGCAGGTGGACGACCTTCTGGACGAGGTGCGCAAGGTCGCGGCCCGCGGGCTGCGCACGCTGGTCACCACGCTGACCAAGCGCATGGCCGAGGACCTGACCGAATACCTGCACGAACAGGGCATCCGCGTGCGCTACATGCATTCCGACATCGACACGATCGAACGCATCGAGATCCTGCGCGACCTGCGGCTGGGCGCCTTCGACGTGCTGGTCGGCATCAACCTCTTGCGCGAGGGGCTCGACATTCCCGAATGCGGGCTGGTGGCGATCCTCGACGCGGACAAGGAAGGGTTCCTGCGGTCGGAAACCTCATTGATCCAGACCATCGGCCGCGCGGCGCGCAACGCCGAGGGTCGGGTCATCATGTATGCCGACCGCATCACCGGCAGCATGGAACGCGCGCTGGCCGAGACCGACCGCCGGCGCGCCAAGCAGATCGCCTACAACGAGGCCCACGGCATCACGCCCCAGACGGTGAAGAAGAACGTCGAGGACGTGCTGGCCGGGCTCTGGCAGGGCGACACCGACATGGCGCGGGTGACGGCGACGGTCGAGCGCCCCATGCACGGCGCGAACCTCGAGGCGCATCTCGACGGGCTGCGCGTGCAGATGCGCAAGGCGGCCGAGAATCTGGAATTCGAGGAGGCGGCGCGGCTGCGCGACGAGATCAAGCGGCTCGAGGCCGTGGATCTTGTGCTGTCCGACGATCCGCTCGCGCGCCAGTCGGCGGTGGAAGAGGCGGTCGAAGGTGCCGTCAAGGCCCGCGGGCGGAGCACCGCCGGACGGGCCGGCACGCGGGCGAAGAAGCACGCGAAGGGGAAAGGGCGGGGGCGGTGAACTGCAGTGCGGACAAAAGGTGTCCTGTCTAAAAGCGGATCGACCACTTGCTCCATTGCTTGGATCGTGAGACCGTTCAGCAATTGCAGTCCAATGTGTGCGGCAAGCTTCGGAGGCTGTTCGTGCAAGAACATTTCCTCAGTCTTGATAAAGCAGTTGTCATCGACACTGAAACAACCGGCATCAACCCTCAAATAGACCGCATCGTTTCATTATCAGCCTTAAAAGTGGACTTTTCGACCCTGACGTTGACGCCGGATGGATTGCTCCAACTTTCGTACGAGAAATTTGGCGAGTTGGTTGATCCCGAGAAAAGAATACCGCGCGAGGCAACCGCAATTCACGGGATTTCTGACGCGGATGTCGTCGGCAGGAGAACCTTCAGGCAGCTCGCGCCGGATTTCCTCGCCTTTGTTGGCGACTTGCCTCTTGTGGCACATAACATGAAATTTGACGGAAGGTTCCTCGACGCGGAGCTAGGCCGCTGTGGGAAGCCATTGCCGACTAATCAGCTTAGGCTCCAGACTCATTGATTGTCAAAGCCAGAACAGGACGGTAGCGGCGAGGGTGACGGCAGAGAGGAAAACCCTGGGGCACCTGTCGTAGCGGGTGGCGATGCGGCGCCAGTCCTTGAGCCT
>JBMOOG010000023.1:0-57191 GCA_049324535.1 Pseudomonadota bacterium
TACTTCGCCCGGTTTCGACATGCCATCGCGCAGCAAACGGCTTGTCAAAGAACTCGGCTCAGATCAACGCGCAATTCTTTGGTTTGGCAGCTCTTTCGCCTGACAACGGCTCGGAGAAGCTACAGCGTGGCCGACTGATGCCGCAAGCCTTATTCCGTCCCGGGCAGCAAGGACTCGCGCTGCCTCGACCATTCATCGGGGATCTGCACTCGCAGCGACTGAAGCGTCAGGCTCGGAGGATGCCGTGCGTCGAGTATCGCCTCGACGAGATCGGGCGCAAGCTGCGTCAGCCGAAGCACACGTGTGAGGTAGGAGACAGCGATGCCTTCCTGTGCAGCGAGGTCGGCTACCGTGGCAAAGTCACCGTTGTCGAGCATCCTCTTCCAGCGGAACGCGCGCGCAAGCGCCTTGATGAGCGTATCGTCCGGCCTCCCGCGCGCTTGGGTGCCTGATGGCCGCTGCATCTCTTTCCGCCCGCCGCGCTTCACGATGCGGAATGGCACGTGGATTGTGACCGTCTCGGGGACCGCCATTGCGCGGGTCATGCCGCTGCTCCGATGCTGCCAGACAGCATCTCGCGCGCGAGTCCTCCGAGGCCGTCCATCCGGAGTCGGAAGTTGAGCCCGTTCGTGCCGATATCGACGCGCTCGATCAGCAGCGAGACAATGCGCGCCTGCTCGGCGGGGAAGAGTTCGTCCCACAGCGGGTCGAGCTGCTGCAAGGCCGCGCGTCCGTCGGCCTCGGAGATGTCTTCGGCGTAGGCACGCGCCGCCTTCCAGGTCCCCGCAACAATCTCCGGCTGGCGGAACACGGCGCGGAGCTGGTCTATGACGGCGCCCTCGATCTCGCCCGCAGGCACGCGGCCGACCGGACACGACCCAGCACCGTGCTTCAGCACGGTCTGACTCACATAGTAGCGATACAGCCTGTCGCCCTTGCGGGTGTGCGTCGGCGAGAATGCCGCGCCGTCGGGTCCGAACAGCAGCCCCTTCAACAGCGCCGGCGTCTCGGCGCGCGTCCGGGCGGCGCGCTTGCGTGGGCTTTCCTGCAAGATGGCGTGGACGCGGTCCCATGTCGCGCCGTCAATTATCGCGTCATGCTCGCCGGGATAGCTTTCGCCCTTGTGGACCGCCTCGCCGATGTACGCGCGGTTACTGAGCATCCGGTAGATATATTTCTTGTCGATTCGGTTACCGCGGGGCGTCCGGATGCCGCGCGTGCCGACCTCTCGCGCCAGTTCCGTGCAGGACCCGATTTCGAGGAAGCGATCGAAGATCCAGCGCACATGCGCGGTGGCGTCTTCGTCGATCACCAGCTTCCGGTTCTCGACCCGGTAGCCGTAGGGCGGGACGCCACCCATCCACATGCCCTTCTTCCGGCTCGCTGCGACCTTGTCGCGGATGCGCTCAGCCGTCACCTCGCGCTCGAACTGGGCGAAGGACAGCAGGATGTTCAGCGTCAGCCGCCCCATCGACGTGGTCGTGTTGAACGACTGCGTCACCGAGACGAAGGTCACCCCGTTGCGATCGAACACCTCCACCAGCTTGGCGAAGTCGGCGAGCGAGCGGCTGAGACGGTCGATCTTGTAGACCACGACCACGTCGACCAGCCCGTCCTCGATATCCTCCAGCAGCCGCTTCAGGCCGGGGCGTTCCAGGGTGCCGCCCGAGATGCCGCCGTCGTCATACTGATCGCGGACAAGAACCCAGCCCTCAGACCGCTGGCTGGCGATATAGGCTTCACAGGCCTCGCGCTGGGCGTGGAGCGAGTTGAACTCCTGCTCCAGCCCTTCCTCGGAGGACTTCCGGGTGTAGACAGCGCAGCGCAGCTTGCGGACGACCTTCGATTTTTCCGGCGGCTTCGTCATGTCCGCCCCCTGTGGTTCTTCAGCCCGAAGAAGGTCCACCCGTTCCAACGAGTGCCGGTGATGGCGCGGGCGATAGCGGACAGCGACTTGTAGGGCCGCCCCTGCCATTCGAAGCCGTCGGCGGTGACGGTGACGATCTGTTCGACGCCCTGCCACTCGCGCAGAAGCCTCGTGCCGGTGATCGGGCGGTCGCGATCGGCGCGGATGCCGCGCTTCCTCTTGTCGCCGCCGTCCAGTTCCTCGCCAAGCCGCTCCAGCCGCCGGATCGTCTCGGGCTTCAGCCCGCCATAGGCGAGTTCCTGGATGCGGTAGGCCAAGCGGGATTCGAGGTAGCGGCGATTGAATGCTGGCGGCTCGGTGTCGAACAGGTCGCGCCACTGCGCCTTCAGCTCCGGCGTCGTCGCCGTCTTCAGCGCGGCCAGGCGCGCGGGGATGGGATCGGGCTTGCTCATGCATTTCTCCGGTGAGTTGGAGTTGCATGACGGCATTGGTCGAGCGGATAGTGTAGGCAACATTCTCCAGTATTGTCAGATACTTCACCCCCATCCCGTATCCGCAACCGAACCAGCCCGAGCGCCAGCAGGCCGCACAACTCTGCACGGCGTTCGGTGGCGGTCATCTGGTCGGGAGGCAGCGGGTTCGGGCGCTTCATTTTCGGTAGCCATGTCGATGCGTTGCTACCGATCAAAAGCCACCCCACTGTCGGTGATGGGACATCTCTCCCGACAGGATTCAGGATTGCGAACAGGTAGAGAACATCAGGACTTGCCGATCACCGATTTGTCCGCGACAATCGCGAGTTGAATCAGTCGAGAGCAGTAGTTCATTGAGGTAAGTTCATGACGCGCAAAGCAACTCCGATCGGTCCCCACCTCCTGGAGCGGATCGAGGATGCGCGCGTGGATCTCGCCTCTGTGGACGTAACTGCCCGGCGAAAAGGCAACGTCGCCCTCAGTCTCCAGAGGCGACATCGCGGTATCAAGCTCCGAGCACGGCGCCACGATCGCCATCAGTAGCGCAAGTCAGAATTCTCGGAGACTTCAATGGTACGCGTCCCGGCTAAAACCTGCCCCAATCTTTCTCGGCTTTTCGATGATGCAGAGCCCGAATTGCTGTCCGGATTTCTCAAGAGCAAGGCTTTCGAGAGGTTGGGCTGGCTTACGACCTACAGGTTCGACCCCGACAATCCGGACGGTCCGACGGCTGCCAGAAACATGCTGCCGCAGGAAAAGAAGGACCGGCTGGGGCCCCTCGAAGCTGAAGCAGCACGGATCGTCACAATCGCAAGCGACCGTGGCGAGTATGTCCTCGAAGGTCTCGCCAAGACCACGCTCGAACCCGAGCGCGCCAAGGAACTTCTGAACCAGCGGGACAAGCTCGCGCGAAGCCTTTGGGCTTACGCCAACGAACACGGCTTATTTGAAGCGGCGGAGAACAGCCTGCACCTTCGTCTCTACCGGCGCTATGACAAGCACTACCAGACTTTCATGGCCGAGCCTTCGGTCGACGGGGGCCCGGACGCCGGCAGCGCATTGCTCGAAGAGCTTCTGGTCGATCTCAACAAGCGTCTCGATCGCGGCGACGGCTACAGCATCGACAAGTTCGACATCCCCGAGGACGGCGATGAACCGGCGGCGGAGATGTACCTGCTGTTCCATCCCGATCCCCCCACAAGCGTTCGGGAGATCGATGACGACGGCAATCGGTCGAGCATCTATTTTCGGCCGCCCGGAGAGGCGATGATCGTCTACACGCCATCGACCGGGCGGGTCCATGTCCGTGCCGGCAACCGAAAGCTTAGGCACACAGTCGCCGAACGCTTCATCGAGACTGCTCTCGAGCAGACCTACTCCAACCAGCCCGTCGACTTTCAGGCCTACGACATTTCGCAGTTCCTGCAGGGGCTCGATCTTGAACCGCCGGAACTCGACGACGTGGTGATCGACCGCGCACAGGTGATCCGCGCTGACATCAGCATCGGTAATCTGGCCAACCGCCTCTCGCTTTCCACCACGATCGACCAGGATATCTCCGAAATCATCGACAGCCAGCCGGGCCTTCCGAGGATTTTCGAGCGGGCGCTTGCAATCCGTTTTGTCGAGATTGCGGTCCGGTATTTCCGAGCGGGACGGGATGAGGCGCAAACCCTCAACTTCACGCTCACCGACCGCAACACGAGCAGCCTTCTCAGCATCGACGACCCGTTCGAACGCGTTCTGGGGCATCGCTTGCTCAGACACTGGAACATCCTTCGTGATGGTCGCGCACCGGGCGATGAGGAGAGCATGGCGGTCATGCCCGCCTTGCTGGCCATCTGGGACATCGGAGCGGACAGGGTCACCGGCGCATGGCTCCAAGCTCGTGGTGTCGATCCGGGCCTCCTGACCGATCTGGGCTTCCTCGTGCCGGCCGGCTGGGAGGGGGACGACCTGATCGACGATGAAGACGAGGTCGGATCGGTCGCAGCCGAAGTGGTCATTCGGGTCGATGAGGGAGATGCGGAGGAAGGTCACCGAAAGGTGGCCGACCTCAAGGTCGCCGAGGGACAGGCGACGTCTGCGGGCAACCCGGATCGCTACAGGATATATCGGGTGCGCGACGGCTGGGTCGCGCAACACCTGAAGGCGCGTCTCGAAAAAGTGCTCGATGCACCTGCCATCGAGAAGCTGACCGATCATCTTCTCTACCTCGGAACGCTCGATGTCGATGGCGGGGATGTTCCAATCTACCTCGCGCGTGGTCTCGACCGGGAGAAAGTCCGGTCCGCCGTCGATACGGAGCTTCGGGCGCGCCACAACCTCGGAATCGGGCTTGTCCTGCAGGCCGGCAGCGCTCCCGGACCGTGTCTGGCGGCGAACGTGCTGACGCCGCTTGTCGATCAGATCGACACCCAGCAAGCCGAAATCTCGTTGGTCGCAGACAAGCTCCGGTCCGTGTTCCGACGCCATCGGATACTCGCCCGCGGTGGTCAGGCTGTGGAACTCACGCCTAGCGGGGAGAACATGGCGACCCTGTTCGTTCCAGGGAAAGGCAGCATCGACATAAGGGGCGAGAACCGCATCGCGGTCATCAAGCGACTGGTCGATGCACACAACAATGGCCCAATGCCGATGGCAACCAAAGATCTTGTCAAGGACATCGCCGAAGACCAGTCCTTGGCGAACATCTTCAAGCAGCCGCTATGGGACAAGCTGAAGGCCAACTTCCTACGAAATCTCGGCCCGAAAGGGCCGTGGGAGATCGCCGTCTGACGGCTGGCTCCGATCCGGCTCCGATTGGGGGGTCTGACTAGCTCCGATTCCCCAGGCCAATGGGGGTGCTCACTCACTCAGAGGAGCACTTCCATGCCGACTCCCTTCCCCTCGCGCCAGGCAGCCCCGACGAGCTGGTCCAGCGCCGCGAAGACCAAGCCCACCACCTCCAATGCGGAATGGCGCTGCACGCGCTGTGACAAGCTGCTCGGCGTCTGCCGGGACGGCCGCATGCATCTGCGCTTCGCGCGGGGGCACGAGTATCTCGTGGGCTTTCCGGTTCAGGCCACTTGCCGCGGCTGCGGCACGCTGAACCACGCGACCGCGCCCGCGCGCTGAGGCGCGCATCCACCCAATCCCCCCCCTGAAATCGCAGAGACGCGCGACGTCCTGACCTGGCCACGAGAAGGCGCCGGACGCCTGGCCGCAAGGCAGGCGTCCGATGTCCTTCGCGTGGCACGAGATCCGTGATCACCTCATGCATTCATCCTCCAACCTTCACTTTCAGCGCAGCTTCGACGCCGTCCGACGCGCGCAGGCTGCCCTCACGCCGTTCCGGGATCCGGCGGCCCTGCTGGACGGGCTGCATCGTACGACCGGCGATCCGGCCCGGAAGAACGTGATCCTCTCCGCGCTGGTCGGAGCTGCGCAGGGCGACGGGCCCGCGTCCGACTGCGCGCTGACGATGCTGTTGCTCGCGCTCTGGCCCGGCCTCGACGCCATCCGGCGCCGGTCGATCTGGCGCAGGATCGGCACCGCCGACGAGGTCGCGTCCGATGTTCTGGCGCGCACCACCGAGGCGATCCGCGGCCTCGACCTCGGGCGCGTCAACTGGATCGCGGCCACGGTGCTGCGCAACGTCGAGCGCGACATGATCCGCGTGCGCCAGCGCGACATGGCGCGCGAACATCTCGCCAGCGGCGCCGACCCCGACGAGGTGGCGGACAGCGGCGACAGCGGGATCGGCGCGACTGGGTACGCACGGCTGAATGGCGCCGTGCGGAAGCTGCTCGGCGATGACGCGCTGCTGGTGATCCGCGTGGCGATCGAGGGCTTCTCCCAGGCCGAGGTGGCCGTCGAACTGGGCCTGACCGAGGCTGCCGCCCGCAAGCGGTACCAGCGCGCGATGCGCCGGCTGCACGACGCCCTCACGGAAATCCCCTGAACCGATGTCCCGATCCGGTCCTGTCGGTGGCTTTTCCCATTCGAGCGCCCCGAGCGCCTTCCCTCCAACCGAAAGCAGACACGCATGAACCGCACTGCCGATCTGTCGCTCGAGGATTTCAGGCGTCTTCCGGGGCTCTATCGCCGCTGGGAGCTGACCGAGGTCTGCGAGCCGAACCGCAACTATCAGATCGAGGACGCCGGCGCCCACGCTGACGGGACGCCGCTGCTGGCGATCTACGTCGCCGAGCCCGCGCCCGATGTCCGCGAGGCCGCGTGATGCGCCTCCTCGATCACATCATCCAACGGAGAACCGCCATGCCGGACCAGCCGGACGCCATCACCCGTCTTCGCAAGGCGAGCTACGCGCTCGAAGACCTCCCCGAAACCATCTACCTTCCGCAGCGCGCCGGTGACGAGCCGCGCGAGCTGTTGCCGGTCGTCGAGGCGACCGTGGACGAGATCGCCTTCGCGATCGTGGAAGCGGAGCGCGAGAGCACGGTCGCCTACCGCCGCGCCGACGCGCTGAAGCGGCTCTACAAGCTCGCCCGCGAGGCGGGGTGCATCGGCGCAGATCGCGCCGCCACGGCGGTGATGAAGAAGGAGGGCCAGTGATGGCCCTTCCCATCATTGGGGCCGACGAACGGCTCGCGCAGCGCAAGGGCATCAAGGGCGTCATCTTCGGTCGGTCCGGCATCGGCAAGACCAGCCTGCTCTGGACGCTGAACGCCTCGACCACGCTCTTTCTCGATCTCGAGGCCGGGGATCTGGCGGTCGAGGGGCTGGAGATCGACACGCTCCGGCCCCGCACCTGGAAGGAATGCCGCGACTTCGCGGTGTTCATCGGCGGGCCAAACCCGGCGCTGCGCGAGGACCAGCCCTACAGCCAGGCGCATTTCGACGAGGTATGCGGGCGCTACGGCGACCCGGCGGTGATCGGGAAGTACGAGACCGTCTTCATCGACTCGATCACCGTCGCTGGGCGGCTCTGCTTCCAGTGGTGCCGTGGGCAGCCCGAGGCGTTCTCCGAGAAGACCGGCAAGCCCGACATCCGTGGCGCATACGGGCTGCATGGCCGCGAGATGATCGGCTGGCTGACTCATCTGCAGCACACGCGCGGCAAGCATGTCTGGTTCGTCGGGATCCTCGACGAGCGGCTCGACGACTTCAATCGCAAGGTCTTCCAGCCGCAGATCGACGGCTCGAAGACCGGGCTCGAGCTGCCGGGCATCGTGGATCAGGTCATCACCATGGCCGACATCGCCGATGCCAACGGCCAGCCGCAGCGCGCGTTCGTCTGCCAGACGCTGAACCCCTGGGGCTTTCCGGCCAAGGACCGCTCGGGTCGCCTCGACAGGGTCGAGGCCCCGCATCTCGGCCGGCTGATGGAGAAGATCCAGCGCCCCGCGGCGCCGGCCTCCGAACGCCTGACCTGGCCGCCGCTGACCCCGGCCGATCCCGCCCCCGCGCAGGAGCCCGGCCATGGCTGAGCGCCTCTCGCCACGCCCGGTGTCCCGATCCGGTCGCCGGGGTGGCTTTTCCCCACTGACGCCGCTGCGCGTCCCATCCTCCAACTGAAAGGAGCCGCGCAATGTCCGGACCCTGGAACGACTTCAACTCCGCTCAATCCAACACCAACGTCATCCCGAAGGGCACGCTCGCCAAGGTGCGCCTGACACTCCGCCCGGGCGGCTTCGACGACCCCTCGCAGGGTTGGACCGGCGGCTGGGCGCGCCGCGCTGCCACCGGCGCTGTCTATCTCGACGCCGAATACACGGTGCTCGAGGGACCATATGCCCGGCGCAAGGTCTGGTCGCTGATCGGCCTCTACAGCCCGAAGGGCCCGGATTGGGCCAACATGGGGCGCGGCCTGATCCGCGGCATCCTCAACTCCGCGCGCGGCGTGTCCGACAAGGACAACTCGCCCGAGGCGCAGGCCCGCCGCCGCATCAGCGGGTTCGGCGATCTCGACGGCGTCGAGTTCGTCGCCCGCATCGACATCGGCACCGACACCAACGGCGAGGACAAGAACGAGATCCGCGCTGCCGTCACCCCCGACCATCGCGACTACGCCGCACTGATGGGCGCGGTCGCGCCGCAATTCACCGCCGCCCCGGCGCAGGGCCATGCCCCGCAGCAGCCCAACACGACCACCCAGCCCAGCCAGCCCGCGTCCGCCCCCGGCGCCGCCGGTCGGCCGAGCTGGGCGCAGTAAGGGGGAGACCGGCCATGCGCCTGCGCCCCCGCCAGAAGACCTTCGTCGAGCGCAGCGTGGCTGCGCTCGCTTCCCGCGGCAACACGCTGGGCGTGGCGCCCACCGGTGCGGGCAAGACCATCATGCTCTCGGCGGTCACCGGCGAGATGATCGGCGACGGCGCCAAGGCTTGCGTTCTGGCGCATCGTGACGAGCTGACGGCGCAGAACCGCGCCAAGTTCCAGCGCGTGGTGCCGGGCGTCGCCACCTCGGTCATCGATGCCACCGAGAAGTCCTGGGGTGGCCAGGTCGCCTTCGCCATGGTGCCGACGCTGGCGCGCGCCTCGAACCTCGCCGACATGCCGCGTCTCGACCTGCTGGTCGTGGATGAGGCGCATCATGCCGTCGCTGACAGCTACCGCCGCATCATCGACCGCGTGCGCGAGGCCAATCCAGACGCCCGCATCTTCGGGGTCACGGCGACGCCGAACCGGGGCGACAGGAAGGGCCTGCGCGAGGTCTTCGACAATGTCGCCGATCAGGTGCGGCTGGGCGAGCTTATTGCCTCGGGCCACTTGGTGCCGCCGCGCACCTTCGTCATCGACGTGGGCGTGCAGGACGAGCTGCGCTCGGTCCGCAAGACCATGTCGGATTTCGACATGGCGGAGGTGGCGGGCATCATGGACCGCGCCCCCGTCACCGACGAGGTGATCCGCCACTGGAAGGAAAAGGCGGGCGACCGGCAGACCGTGGTGTTCTGCTCCACCGTCGCGCACGCCGAACACGTCACCGACGCCTTCAGGGCGGCGGGCGTTTCCGCCGCGCTGATCCACGGCGATCTGGCGGCCGAGACCCGCAAGGCGATCCTAGCCGACTACGCGGCGGGGGACATCCGCATCGTGGTCAACGTGGCGGTGCTGACCGAGGGCTGGGACCATCCACCCACCTCTTGCGTCGTGCTGCTGCGGCCCAGTTCCTACAAGTCCACCATGATCCAGATGGTCGGGCGCGGTCTGCGCACCGTCGATCCCGAGGAACACCCCGGCATCGTGAAGACCGACTGCATTGTCCTCGACTTCGGCACCTCGAGCCTCATCCACGGCACATTGGAGCAGGATGTCGATCTGGACGGCAAGACCGAGGCTGGTGACGCCCCGACGAAATCCTGCCCCGGCTGCGGCGCCGATATCCCGCTGGCCGCCACCGAATGCCCGCTCTGCGGTGAGGCGTTCCCGCGCGAGGATCTGGATGCGGGCGAAGCCGGGGGTGCCGCGCCGCTGTCGGGCTTCATGATGACGGAAATCGACCTGCTGAAGCGGTCCAGCTTCGCGTGGGTCGACCTCTACGGCACGGACGACGCGCTGATGGCCACGGGCTTCGCGGCCTGGGGCGGCATCTTCTGGCTGGACGGAGTCTGGTACGCCATCGGCGGGGCCAAGGGCGAACGCCCGCATCTGTTGGGTGTCGGGGAGCGCACGGTCTGCCTCGCGCAGGCGGACGACTGGCTGAACACCCATGAGACCGACGAGAGCGCCTTCAAGACCCGCTCCTGGCTGCGCCAGCCGCCCACGGAAAAGCAGCTGCAGTACCTGCCGCCCGAGTGCCGCCATGACTTCGGCCTGACGCGCTACCGCGCCTCGGCGCTGATGACCTTCGGCTTCAACAAGCGCGCCATCCGCCAGCTGATCGACACGGCCGCCGGGCCCGAACGGAGGGCGGCATGACTCATGTCCACATCCACCCCCATCACGGCCGAGGACCGGCGGCGGCTCTGGCATCCGCGTGGGACGCTCTGTGCTGTCTGCCGGCAACCCACCCGTGGTTTTGGCTGGTTCGATCCGCACCGGTCGAAGCAGCCCCGGCCCTCGGTCTGGTTCTGCTCGATGCCCTGCCAGTCCTTCTGGACGCGCTTGGCGCGGGAGCGTTTCGCCATGGTTGACCTGACCGAGGAGGAGCGCGCCGCGATCACCGCCACCATGAAGCGCGTGGCGCTGCTGATGGACGAGATCGGCTGGGCCACCCCGCTCGGCGAACTGACCGAGGCGCAGGTGCGCGCGCTGATCGAGGAAGCCGTCGAGGGCTTCCGCGAGGCCATGTCCGACATCGCCCGGGCGCAGACGCCGGAGGTGCCGTTTTGACCAAGCTCTGCACGAAATGCGGCGTCGAGAAGGACGTCTGCGAGTTCGGACGCCGACGGCTCAGCCCCGATGGTCGGCAGACCTGGTGCCGCGACTGCCGCCGGGAATACCAGCGCGCCTACGCGCAGAAATTCAGGAACCCCGAGAAGCATCGGGAGGCGCAGCGTCGCTATCGCCTGCGCCACGCCGAGAAATATCGGGCCCACAGCATCGTCAGGCGTGCCGTCAAGGCTTGTCGGATCGTCGTGCCGGTCTGGTGTCAGCGATGTGGCTGCGTGACCGACCTCGAAGCGCATCACCACGACTATGACGCGCCGCTCTCGGTCGAATGGCTCTGCTCGACCTGCCACGGGCTCGCCCACCGCAGCTACGAGGGAGGCCAGCATGCTGGACTATAACCGCCGCCCCAGCTTCGCCGACCGGGTCAACGCCGCCGTCGATCGGGCGCTGACCGCCGATCAGACGACGCAGCCGCCGCGCGACTATCTCGGCGGCTCGCGCCTCGGCCATGCCTGCGAACGCGCCCTGCAGTTCGAGTTCACGGCGACGCCGAAGGACGAAGGCCAGGACTTCAGCGGCCAGTCGCTGCGCATTTTCGCCATCGGCCACGCGCTCGAGGATCTGGCCGTCGCTTGGCTGCGCGGCGCGGGCTTCGACCTCTACACCCGGAAGGGCAACCGTCCCGATGGCGGCCAGTTCGGCTTCTCGGTCGCGGGCGGGCGCATCCGCGGTCATGTCGACGGGATCGTCGCCGCCGGGCCCGAAGGCTTCGGTCTGGCCGTTCCCGCGCTCTGGGAATGCAAGACGATGAACGCGAAGAACTGGCGCGCTTGCGTGAAGGACGGCGTGACCAAGTCCAAGCCGGTCTACGCCGCCCAGATCGCGGTCTATCAGGCCTACATGGAAGCGAGCGTGCCAGGTATCAGCGCCGCGCCCGCCGTGTTCACCGCGATCAACAAGGACACCGCCGAGCTTCACCATGAGCTGGTGCCCTTCGACGCCGATCTCGCGCAGCGCATGTCCGACCGGGGCGTGCGGATCCTGCAGGCGACCGATGCGGGCGAGCTTCTGCCGCGCGTCGCCACCACGCCCGACTTCTTCGAATGCCGCTTCTGCCCGTGGTCCGAGCGCTGCTGGAGGCTGTCGGCATGAGCGACGACGGCATCCTGCATTTCAATCCGTGGATGGACTTCAACGACGGGCCACCGTCCGAGAACCCCTTCGGCTACGACCCCGACCCCGAGCAGATCGCCGTCTTTCTCGACACCGTGTTCAGCTGGTGCGAGGGGCTGATCCCGCTCCGCGGCTTCGTCGACAAGGGTCAGGGCCGGGACGGCAAGCCGCACAACATCTGGATCCCCGCCGACGACACCGCGCCCGGCAAGCTCGCGACCTTCGCCGCGTGGGCGAACCGCGAGGGCGCGGCCGTGTATGTCATCCCCGGCACGGTGGAGGAACAGGGCCAGGCCCGCGCCGCCGACGTGCTGCAGATGCAGGCCATCGTTGTCGATCTCGACGCGGGCGACATCCCGGCCAAGCTCGACCATGTCACCCGCCACCTCGGCCCGCCCACGCTGATCATCGAGAGCGGTGGGCGCACGCCCGAGGGTGCGGCCAAGCTCCATGTCTGGTGGAAACTGACCGAGCCCGCCGAGGGCGAGGATCTGGCCACCCTCTGCCGTCTGCGCGGCGAGATCGCCGTGAAGGTCGGCGGCGACACGCATTTCCGCTCGGCGCACCAGCCGATCCGGGTGCCCGGCACGGTCTATCACAAGCACGGTCATCAACGCCTCGTGCAGATCCGCGAACATCGCGACGTCGAGGTGGACCTTGCGGATTTCGCCGACAAGGTCGCCGAGATGCCGCCGCTGCCAGGCGTGGGCTTCGCCAGCGACGCTGCCGCACCGACCGCGAAGCCCGGCATCGACGCGGTACTCACCACGCCGGTGCGCGAAGGCGCGGTCGACGACTGGTCCCGGTTCCAGGGGGCCAGCGCCGCCATCGGCCACTACGTGCGCCTGGTGCACGAGGGCCGCCTCGACCCGTTCGCGGGCTGGGAGGCGATCTGCGGCTACAACGCCGCCATGCTGCGCCCGTCCTGGCCGCTCGATCGGCTGATGGCAGAGTCCGAACGCCTCTGGGCGCTGCATGTGAAGCGCAACGGCCCGCCGCTCCTGCGCGCGGCCCATGTCGATGCCCCGGCCAGCCCGCTGCCGACATTCAGCCTCGGCGCGCTGCTCGACGACACCAGTCCGATGCCCGAGGACATCATCGGCCCCCGCGTGCTGACCCCGGGCGGGCTCTTGGTGCTGGGCGGCGCGCCCAAGGTCGGCAAGAGCGACTTCCTGATCTCCTGGCTCGTCCACATGGCGGCGGGTGTACCGTTCCTCGGCTTCACGCCGCCGCGGCCGCTGCGCGTGTTCTACCTTCAGGCCGAGATCCAGTATCACTATCTGCGCGAGCGCATGCAGCAGATCGCGCTGCCCGCCGCCGTGATCGCGGCCGCGCGCGACACCTTCATCGCCACCCCGAAACTGAAGCTGCTGCTTGACGCGGAGGGCGTCGCGCGCGTGGCCGAGGCGATCCGGGCGGCATTCCCCGACGCGCCGCCCGACATCATCGTCATCGACCCCATCCGCAATCTCTTCGACGGCGGACCCGAGGGGGGCGGCGAGAACGACAACACCGCCATGATGTTCTTCCTGAAGGACCGGGTCGAGCTCCTGCGCGAGGCGATCAATCCGGACGCGGGCGTCATCCTCGCCCACCACACCCGCAAGGCCAGCAAGCACCAGGTCAAGGACGATCCCTTCCTCGCGCTCTCCGGCGCAAGCGCGCTGCGCGGCTTCTATACCTCGGGTCTGCTCATGCACCGCCCCGACGAGGACAGCAGTGTCCGCAGGCTGGAGATCGAACTGCGGAACGGACCCGCGCTGCCGGGCAAGCTCATCGACAAGGTGAAGGGCGAGTGGGTCGAGCTGAACCCGCTGAACGAGCGCCTGGTGCGCAAGGAGGTCGGCGCCAAACTCGATGCCGAGCGGCTGCGCAAGCATGATGTCATCCTTGGCATGCTGCTGGATGAGGCGGCGGGCGAGCGCCTCTACACCGCCATGCAGTTCGCCGAGACCTTCGAGAACCGGGGCGGTCTGGGCAGCAAGCACACGATCCGCGAGCGCCTCAGCGTGCTGGCGACCAAGGGCTTCGTGAAGTTCCTGCGCGACCCCTCGGGGTTCGGCTTCCCCGTCACCCGGTCGCGGTTCGGCTACCTCTGCGTCGAGGGGATGCAGTTCGGCGCGCCCGTCGAGGAGGTCGATCCGGACACCGGCGAGGTCACCACAACCGCCCGTCCGGTCCTGCCCAGCCACTTCAAATGCCCCCAATCCGGGCTCTGCCTGCAGGTCGAAAACCCCGCCGTCTGGGTCTACCCGGAGGGGCTGGAGGACGACCTCACTCATATGAGTGAGGCCTGACTCATATGACAGCGCCAACTGTGCACTCAACGAAATCAACGGGTTACGGGCAAATAAGAGTCAGGTCCCTAACTCATGCCCGAAGACTTCATGACGTCTTATTCCGCAATGATTTCAGCCACTTGTCCTCTCCGGAACAGTTAGGTGTCAAACCCCCATACTACGTATGGGATGGCCACCCCACAGGGTTGGCCACTCCTCCCGTACGTCCGGGGCAGCCGCGCGCGCCGCCGTGACGCTCCCTTGCGCTTTCCGATCCGACGACGGCGGCCCCGTACCGCCAAGCACCAGGTCGCCGTCGTCTTCCACCACCACAGGCCACCGGCAAAGGAGACCCATCATGGCTCAGCCGACTCTGATCCCGAATTGCGACGGCGCAAGGTTTGAATCGCTGCCGCTCGACACGCCCCGCAACCGCTGCATCCTCGCGCTCGACCTCGGCACCTCGACCGGCTGGGCGATCCGCGGCCATGACGGCCTGATCACCAGCGGCACCGTCTCGCTGCGTCCCGGCCGCTTCGACGGCGGCGGCATGCGATACCTGCGCTTCACCAACTGGCTGACCGAGATCCACCGGCTCTCCGGGCCCGTCGCCGCCATCTGGTTCGAGGAGGTGCGCCGCCACGCGGGCACCGATGCGAGCCACATCTACGGCGGGCTCATGGCCACGCTGACCGCATGGGCGGAACTGCGCGGCGTGCCCTACGAGGGCGTCCCGGTCGGCACGATCAAGCGCCACGCCTCGGGCAAGGGCAACGCCGACAAGGCCGCGATGATCGCCGCCGTCCGCGCCCGCGGCTTCAGTCCCGCCGACGACAACGAGGCCGACGCCATCGCCATCCTGCTCTGGGCGATCGAGACGAAGGGAGGTGTCGCATGAGATGGCATCCTCACGGTTACGGCGGTCGCCGCCGGGATCCCGAACAGGTCAAGCGCGAGGGCTGGCAGGAACAGGGCGTCCTCGCGGTCTCCGCCGATGACGACCGCCTCACCTGGCCCGAGCGTGAACTGGTCCGCCAGCTGGGCGAGAAGCTCTACGGCCCGCGCCCTTCCGACAGGGAGGCGCGCCATGGCTGATCGCGAATGGACCGCCGACTGCGTCGCCGATCATTTCGATGAGGCGTTCCGAACCCTGCGCAAGCTGCCGCCGGTGAAGGCGCAGGGCTACTTCAACACCTGGCCCGACATCGTGCGCACCAGCCGCGAGATTGCGGCGATGGAGCCGCAGCCGATGCGGGTCTGGCCCTCGGCCGCCGCGATCACCCGGCTCGAGCAGACCTTCGATTGGGTGCTCTGGATCGAGGAGGCGGAGCGCAAGCTGGTCTGGTCGCGCGCGGCCCGTGTGCCGTGGAAGCAGATCAGCGGGGAACTCGGCTGCGACCGCACGACCGCGTGGCGTCGCTGGCAGCTGGCGCTGACCAAGATCGCCGCGCGCCTGAATGCGCAGTGACTCCAATGTGTTGCAACACTTTTTCCTTCGACATCTGCAACATGATCGTGCTATTCCGAAGGCAAGATGGGGAGAGTGCGCTGGAAAGCTCGCTCTCCCCTTTGCGTTGACGGGGGCCTTCTGGACCCCGGTATCCAGCGAGGGTCCGGCCGGGGTCCAGCCCACGGCAGTTTCCGGTTCCTTCCTGGCGATATTCGTATGCTGGCGGGCGAAGCGCGGGACATCGCCAGCGACAGGGCCGGATTTTTGGGAAGCCACCGGGAAACCGGATCCACCTGACCCCGCGCACACCCCAATGAACGCTGGCCCTTGGGCCGGACACCCCGGACGCCACTGGACCCCTCGTGGAGTCCAGACCGGCATCCGGAGTCCGGAAGCCACCGGCATCCACCCGACCGAGGAACCTTGCCCACCATGACGCTGAGCTTCGCCCCGGACGCGATCGAGACGTGGCCGCTGTCGCGCCTGCAGCCCTACGCGAGGAACGCGAAGGCGCATGGTGCGGATCAGGTCGCCAAGATCGCCGCCAGCATGGCCGAGTTCGGCTGGACCGTGCCCTGCCTCGTCGCCGAGGACGGGGAACTGATCGCGGGCCACGGGCGCGTGCTGGCCGCGACGCAGCTGGGGCTGCTTGAGGCACCGGTGATCGTGCTGGGGCACCTGACCGAGGCGCAGCGCCGGGCCTACCGGATCGCGGACAACAAGCTGACGGAACTCGGCACCTGGGACGAGGCGCTGCTGTCGGCGGAACTGAACGACCTGCTGGCCGAGGATTTCGACCTGTCGCTGGTGGGATTTTCCGACGGCGAGTTGGACAAGCTGCTGGCATACGTCGCGGAAGACGACGGTGAAGAAGGTCGCGCCGGGGGCTCCGTGCCGCCGGTGACCATCCCGGAACCTCCGCGCAATCCGGCGTCGCGCACCGGAGATCTCTGGATCCTTGGCGACCACCGCCTGCTGTGCGGCGACAGCACCAGCGCTGCCGACGTGCGCCGCCTGATGAACGGCCAGCGGGCGATCCTGTTCGCGACCGATCCGCCGTATCTCGTCGACTACGACGGCTCGAACCATCCGACCCGCAACAAGGATTGGTCCGCGTCCTACGGCACGACCTGGGACGACAGTTCGCAGGGCGCGGAGCTCTACGACGGCTTCATTTCTGCCGCCGTGGCAGAGGCCATCGCCGAGGATGCGGCCTGGTATTGCTGGCACGCCTCGCGTCGCCAGGCGATGCTGGAAGCCTGCTGGGAAAAGGCCGGCGCCTTCGTGCACCAGCAGATCATCTGGGTGAAGGACAGGGGCGTTCTCACCCGGTCCCACTACCTCTGGAAGCACGAACCCTGCTTCATGGGCTGGCGCCGTCCGAACCGCCCGCCGAAGGTCGCGGAGCAGACGTTGCCCTCGACGTGGGAGATGCCGTCCTTCGCCAAGGACGACCGGCCCGACCACCCGACGCCGAAACCGCTCGACGCCTTCGGCATCCCGATGCGCCAGCATGTTGCGCGGGGCGGGCTCTGCTACGAGCCGTTCTCGGGCTCCGGGTCGCAGATCATGGCGGGCGAGGCCAATGGCCGCCGCGTCTTCGCGATGGAGATCAGCCCGGCCTATGTCGATGTCGCCGTGGAACGCTGGCAGGCCGAGACCGGCAAGGACGCGATCCTCGATGGCGATGGTCGGACCTTCGCTGAGGTGAGGACCGAGCGGCTGGGCGACGACGCCGGGGCCCCAGCCGATATGACGGACACTGACGTCGCCCCCGAACCCGCGCGAAAGCGCAAGACCGCCGCGTGACATGCATGACCTGGCTTTACCTTCCTCCGGACGCGTTTCCGGAGACGCAGACGCATGCCTCTTCGGCCTCTCCCTCTGCTCCGGCGCGGGCGGGCTCGATCTCGGGCTCGCCATCGCCATCCCCGGATATCGTGCTGTGGGCCATGTCGAACGGGAGACCTACGCCGCAGCCACTCTCGTGGCGCGGATGGAAGACGCGTCCCTGGATCAGGCTGTTGTCTGGGACGATGTTGCCACCTTCGACGGCCGCCCGTGGCGTGGCGCGGTGGACATCGTCACTGCGGGCTATCCGTGCCAGCCGTTCTCCGTCGCGGGCAAGCGCCGGGGTGCGGATGACCCGCGCCACCTCTGGCCGCATGTCGCCCGCATCATCAGCGAGGTCGAGCCGCCCTTCGTCTTCCTCGAAAATGTCGCCCATCATCTCCGCCTCGGCTTCCCCGAAGTCGCCGCAGGAATGGTCGGCATGGGCTACAAACTTGCGGCAGGCCTCTTCACGGCGGCGGAGGTCGGCGCGCCCCACAAACGCGAACGGCTCTTCATCCTCGCTGTCCGCGAGAGCGACGAGCTGGCCGACCCCGCGCGCCTGCTCTGGCACCCGGTCGAGTGGCGGGAACCGGACGGAACTGCTGCGGCTCTGGCCGACGCCGAGGGCCAGCGCCAACGAGAACCGGCAGACGAAACCGACGCCGTCGCAGGAAGCAGGCCAGCACGGCATGAACCTGACGACGACGGCTGCGATGTGGCCGACGCCGCAGATCGACAGCTTCCGCAGCCGGGGTGGCGAGCGGCGCGACGAGAAGGGTCTGGACCGGATGGCGCGGGACTGGCCGACGCCGATGGCGAACGACGGCTGCAAGCCGAGCGCGGGCAACCGCCGGAAGGCCGACCTGACCCATGCAGCCGGGATGTGGATGACGCCGACGGCGCGGGATCACAAGGATGGGGCGACGAGCTTGGCGAACACTCCGGTGAACGGCCTGCTTGGCCGCCAGGTCCTGGTGACGCCAATGGCTGGGAGCGATACCTCCGAGCCGCGCCGGACCTTGAACCCGCTGTTCGTCGAGGCGCTGATGGGTTGGCCCACCGGGTGGACCGGCTTCGCCTCTGTGGCAACGGCGTGGTTCCGCTGGTTGCGGCGCATGCGCTGCGAACTCTCGCGGCTGAACTGCTGGCCGATGGATGAGGGGGCGGCATGAAGCAGTCCCGCCTCATGTCGCTGGTCGAGTCCATCGCCAACGTCGTCGTCGGCTACGGCGTTGCCGTCGTCACGCAGATCCTGATCTTCCCGGTCTTCGGGCTGCACACGACGCTGGCGCAGAACCTGAAGATGGGCGCGGTGTTCACGGTGGTGAGCATCGCGCGGTCCTACGTCCTGCGGCGGGTGTTCGAGGCGATCCGGATGCGGAGCGCCAAATGATCGACCGCCGTCCCGGAGGGACGGCGGCCATCAGCTTTTCGGGGTCCGGTGCGTCAGGCGGCGGGGAGTCTGTACACGCGCCCGCGCCCCTCGACCTTTTCGGAGGTGACCTCGAGCCCGAGCTTCTTCTTCAGCGCGCCGGACATGGCGCCGCGCACCGTGTGCGACTGCCAGCCCGTTTGGGCGACGATCTCGTCGATGGTCGCGCCGCCCTCTGCGCGGAGCATCTCGATCAGGGTTTCCTGCTTGGTGCCCTTCCGGCGCTGGACCGGGGCGGTCGGCGCTTCCGCCGGCGGCGTCTCGTCCTGCTCGTCCGTGATCCCGAGGGTGCTGTAGGCCAGCGGGGTGGCACGCAGAGTGATCGGGCCGCGCTCCTCGTCGTGCCGCCAGACGGTATTGAGGTCCGTGGCGGCGATTTCCTCGATCAGGCCCTGCTTCAGGAGGCTCTTGCAGACGTTGCCGACGGCGCCGCCCTTGAGGCTGGCGGTGACAGGGAAGACTGCCCCGTCCTCGCGCGCGCAGGCGGTGGACAGGATAACGGCTTGGGCGTCGGAAAGCTGAATCTGGGTCATGGGGTCGTCTCCGTATTCGGGCCCGCGACATGCGGCGCCTTCTACGACCCCGAGCCGCGCAGGTCGCGCGGCGGGAGTTCCGGCAGTGCCGGAGATCAGCGGGCGTGTTCGCCCTCGCCGAAGGCGCTGTCGGTGATGCGCTTCAGGAGGCAGGCGTAGTGTTCGAGAGTGCCGACCATGGCCCAGCCCGCCTCGTCGGGAGCGCAGTTGAAATGGTCGTCGCTGAGCGCCTGCAGGCGGGCGAGCATCTGGTCGATCTCGGCCTTCTTGCCGATGAAGGCGTTCAGCGCGGCTTCCTTGTTCCGGCACGCCTTCTCGGCGCGGAGTTCGTGGCGCGGGGTGGTGATCGGGTTCAGGCGGGTGGTCATCGTGGTGGCTCCGTGGTGAGTTGCATCGCTTCGTTGGAGTGACGTTCGCTCCGCTGGCGAGGCTTATCAACTCGATAAGCACATGATCTTGAATGATAGTCGGAGCCGTCGATGCAGGGCATGAGCGAGCGCCAGTACGCCGCGCATGTCGGGCTGTCGCGGGGCGCGATCCAGAAGGCGAAGACGGCCGAGCGGCTGGTCCTCTATCCCGACGGGAGCATCAACGCGGCCGCCAGCGACGCGCGGCGGGCGGAAACGACGGACCCGTCCAAGACCCGCAAGCCGCCCGCGCCGAAGCTGAAGCCTGTCCCCGAGGCGGCGGTCGCCGCCGTCGGCGACACGCTGCGCGAACAGGGGCTGGCTGTTCCGGCGGTGGGCGGCGGCACGACCTTCCTGCAGGCGAAGACCGCGAACGAGGTGCTGAAGGCGCAGGAACGGCGCATCCGGCTCCAGAAGCTGAAGGGAGAGTTGATCGAGCGGGCCCGCGCGCTGGCGCTGGTGTTCCGGCTGGCGCGGGAGGAACGGGACGCATGGGTGACCTGGCCTGCGCGCGCCGCCGCGCTGATGGCGGCCGAACTCTCGGCCTCGTGCAGCGAGGCGACGGGCCAGCAGATTACCGTGGAGCCAGCCGCGATGCAGAAGGTGCTATCGAGTCATGTACGCGCCCACCTCGACGAACTCGCCGAGGTCCGGCCCGACTTCCGGTGATGATGATGGCCTGACCGACTTCGACGGCGCGGGCGAGATCCTGCGCGCCTGGGGCAGCGGGCTGCGGCCCGACCCGGACCTGACCGTCTCGGAATGGGCGGACCGGCACCGGATGCTCTCGGGCCGCGCCTCGGCCGAGCCGGGGCGCTATCGCACGGTGCGCACGCCCTACATGCGCGAGATCATGGACCGGCTGTCGCCCGGCGATCCCACCCAGCGGGTCGTGTTCATGAAGGCCGCGCAGGTCGGTGCGACCGAGGCCGGCAACAACTGGATCGGGTTCGCCATCCACCAGGCGCCGGGCCCGATGCTGGCGGTCCAGCCGACCGTGGAGCTGGCCAAGCGCAACTCGCGCCAGCGGATCGACCCGCTGATCGACGAGAGCCCCGAGCTGCGGGAGCGGGTGAAGCCCGCCCGGTCGCGCGACGCGGGCAACACCATGCTGTCGAAGGAATTCGCGGGCGGCATCCTGATCATGACCGGCGCGAACTCGGCGGTCGGGCTGCGGTCCACCCCGGCGCGCTACATCTTTCTCGACGAGGTCGACGCCTATCCCGCCTCGGCCGACGAGGAAGGCGACCCGGTCACGCTGGCCGAGGCGCGGTCGCTGACCTTCGCCCATCGGCGCAAGGTGCTGCTGGTGTCGACGCCCACCATCCGGGGGCTGAGCCGGATCGAGCGCGAATACGAGGCGAGCGACCAGCGCCGGTACTTCGTGCCATGCCCGCACTGCGGGGCGATGCAGTGGCTGAAGTTCGATCGGCTGCGCTGGCAGAAGGGCCGCCCGGAGACGGCGGAATATCACTGCGAGGGCTGCGACGCGGCAATCGCGGAGCACCACAAGACGGCGATGTTGGAGGGCGGCGAATGGCGGGCGACGGCCACGGCCGCCGATCCGACCACGGTCGGGTATCACCTCTCGGCGCTCTATTCGCCGATCGGCTGGCTGAGCTGGGAGAGGATCGTGCGGGCCTGGGACGCGGCACAAGGGTCGGACGAGGCGATCAAGGCGTTCCGCAACACGATCCTCGGCGAGACCTGGGTCGAGACCGGGGAAGCGCCGGACTGGCAGCGGCTCTATGACCGGCGCGAGCGATGGACATCCGGCACGGTGCCAGCGGGCGGGCTGTTCCTCACCGCCGGGGCCGATGTGCAGAAGGACCGGATCGAGGTCGATGTCTGGGCCTGGGGGCGCGGGCTGGAAAGCTGGCTCGTCGATCATGTCGTCATCGAGGGTGGGCCGGATCGGCATGACGCCTGGTCGGAACTGACGGCGCTGCTGGATCGAAGCTGGCCGCATGAACGCGGCGCGCATCTGCGGATCGCGCGGCTGGCCATCGACACGGGCTACGAGGCCCCGGCGGTCTATTCCTGGTCGCGGGCGCAAGGCTTCGCGCAGGTGTCGCCGGTGAAGGGTGTCGAGGGGTTCAACCGCTCGAGCCCGGTGTCGGGCCCAACCTTCGTCGACGCGACAGAGGGCGGCAAACGCCTCCGGCGCGGGGCGCGGCTCTGGACCGTGGCGGTCTCGACCTTCAAGGCCGAGACCTACCGCTTTCTGCGGTTGGCGCGCCCGACCGAGGAGGAGATGGCCGACGGGGCGGCATTTCCGCCCGGCTCGGTGCACTTGCCGCACTGGGTCGAGAACGAATGGCTCAAGCAGTTCGTGGCCGAGCAACTGGTGACGGTGCGCACCAAGCGCGGCTTCGCCCGGCTGGAATGGCAGAAGCTGCGCGAACGCAACGAGGCGCTGGATTGCCGGGTCTACGCCCGCGCCGCCGCCTGGATCGCGGGCGCTGACCGCTGGCCCGACGAGAAATGGCGCGACCTCGAGGATCAGCTCGGGGCCGCCCCCACCGACACCGATCCCGCCGGGCAGATCAACAGGCCGGGGCAGGCCCCGCAGGGCAAGCGCCGCTCCGACTGGCTCGGGCGGCGTGGAGGATGGTTCTGAACATGACCGACTGGACGGAAACCGAGCTCTCGGCGCTGCGCCGGGCCTATGCCAGCGGCACGACCCGGGTCAGCTATGACGGCAAGTCCGTCGACTACGGTTCGGCCGAGGACCTGCTCGCCCGCATCCGCACCATCGAACGCGCCATCGCCGGGACCACTCGACCGCTGCCCGTGGCCGGGCTCGCGGGATTTTCGCGCGGGGACCGGTGATGTCGGCGACCTGGTTCGACCACGCCATCGCGACCGTAGCCCCGCGCATGGCGGCCCGCCGCGTGATGGCGCGTCAGGCCTTCGAGACCCTGTCGCGGGGCTATGACGGCGCCGCGCGTGGGCGACGGACCGAGGGCTGGCGCGCGCCGGGGTCCTCCGCCGACACCGAGATCGGCGTGGCCGGGGCGCTCCTGCGCGACCGGATGCGGGATCTCGTGCGCAACAACCCGCATGCGGCGAAGGCTGTGGCGGTGCTGGTGAACAACATCATTGGCGCCGGCATCATGCCGCGCGCCGCCAGTGGCGACGACACGCTGGACCGCAAGGTCGACGCGCTGTTCGAGCGCTGGACGGCGGAGTGCGACGCCGATGGCCAGCTCGACTTCTACGGGCTGCAGACGCTGATCTGCCGCGAGATGGTCGAGGCGGGCGAAGTCCTGGTCCGTCGAAGGCTGCGGCGGACAAGCGACGGTCTTCCAGTGCCGCTGCAGCTGCAGGTGCTGGAGGCCGACTTCCTCGACGCGACCAAGTCCGGCGTCCTCGGCGCAGGGCGACTGGTGCAGGGGATCGAGTTCGACCCGGTCGGCAAGCGCCGGGCCTACTGGCTCCATGCCGAACATCCGGGCGACGCCTACGGGGCCTTGCAGAACGGGTTGCAGAGCCGCCCGGTGCCAGCGACCGAGATCGCCCATGTCTACGAGAAGCAGCGCACGCAGGCGCGCGGCGTTCCCTGGGGCGCGCCGGTGATCCGCAGCTTGCGCGATCTCGATGATTACGAGGTGGCCGAACTCGTCCGCAAGAAAACCGAGGCCTGCGTCACCGCCATCGTGTTCGGCGACGACGAGGCCCAGCAGGGCATCGCGCCCTCGGTGGTCGATGCCGACGGCAACCGGGTGGAACAGTTCGAACCGGGGCTGATCGCCTATGCGCGCGGCGGCAAGGACATCCGCTTCAACCAGCCCTCCGCCACCGGCGGCTACGGCGAATACAAGCGAGCGAGCCTGCACACGATCTCGGCGGGCTTCCGGGTGCCCTACGAGCTGCTGACGGGGGACCTGTCCCAGGTGAACTATTCCTCGATCCGGGCGGGGCTCGTGGAGTTCCGCCGCCAGATCGACGCGGTGCAGTGGCAGCTCTTCATCCCGATGTTCTGCGCCCCGGTCTGGCGCTGGTTCACCGAGGCCGCATGGGCGGCAGGGCGCATCCCGACGCCGGACGTGCCGGTCGAATGGTCGCCGCCGAAGTTCGAGGCGGTCGATCCGCAGAAGGACGCGATGGCGAACCTGCTGTCGATCCGCTCCGGCACCATGACGCTGGCAGAGGTGATCGCGCGGCAGGGCCGCAATCCCGACGCGGTGCTGGCCGAGATCGCCGCGACCAACGCCAAGCTCGACGCGCTGGGGCTGGTGCTCGACAGCGATCCGCGTCGTGTCACCAAGACTGGCAGCGCGCAGGGCAGCGATCCGGCGACCGATCCGGCCGCGGACGAACCGGACACCGACGACCCGGCCGCCGACGCGGACACCGACCCGGCGCAAGCAGACGCCGACCAACAGGACTGACCTTCATGGACACGATGATCGAACTGCCGGCCATGCGCCGGTCGGCGGAGCTTGCGCCGAACACGGCCGATGCCGACAGCCGCACCGTCGAGGTGGTCTGGTCGGCCGGGGCCCGCGTCCGCCGCGCCACCTTCTTCGGCGAGCCCTATGACGAGGAACTGAGCCTCGACCCCGCCCATGTCCGGCTCGACCGGCTGAACGCGGGCGCGCCCTTCCTGAAGGTGCACGAGCTCGACACGCTCGACGCAGTGATCGGTTCGGTCGTCCCCGGTTCCGCCCGGATCGAGAACGGCCGGGGCATCGCGCTGGTGCGGATCAGCGAGCGCGCCGACGTCGAGCCGATCTGGCGCGACATCCAGGCCGGGCACATCCGCGCGGTCTCCATCGGCTACCAGGTCCACCGCTTCGAAGTCTCGAAGCCCGAGGCCGCCCGCGAACTCTGGCGCGCGGTGGACTGGACGCCCTTCGAGATCTCAGCCGTCGCGGTCGGCGCCGACCCCGCTGCCGGTTTCCGCGCCCAGCATCCCCTTCACGACTGCGTCCTTCAACGCCGGGACGCCCCCACACCGCAAGGAGCATCCCCGATGACCGACAAGACCCAGACCCCGGCGAGCGACGCCGCGACCCCCGCCACCAACCAGCCGACCGAGCCGGTCGAAACCGAGGACACCCCCATGACCGAGCCGAAAGCGGCTGCGCCCGACCCGAAGGTTGCCGCAGTGGAAACCCGGACGCAGCCGAAGCTTCAGAATACCGATGCCCCTGCGGCACCCGACACCGAGGCTGTCGCCAGCCGCGCCCGCGAAGCCGAGCGCGACCGCGTCTCCACCATCTACGATCTGGCGGGCCGCCTGAACCTCGAGCGCGGCTTCGCCGAGGATCTGGTCAAGCGCGGCGTCAGCGTCGACGAGTCCCGCCGCCTCATCCTCGATCAGGTCGCCGCGAAGTCGGACGAGACCCGGACTTTCCCCCATGTCTCCGTCCCGCTCGGCGGCCGTGACGAGCGCATCACCCGCCGCGACGCGGTGGCGAACGCGCTGCTGCACCGCTACAGCCCGACGCTGTTCCAGTTGGAGGACGCCGCCCGGCAGTATCGCGGCATGACGCTGCTGGAACTGGCCCGCGAAAGCCTCGGCAATGCCGGGGTCAACACGCGCGGCCTGTCGCGCGACGAGGTGGCGACCCGCGCGCTGCACTCGACCTCGGACTTCCCCGAGATCCTGTCGGCGGTCACCAACAAGACCCTGCGGCAGGCCTACGAGGCCTATCCCCGCACCTTCATGCTGTTCTGCCGCCAGGTGCTCGCCACCGACTTCAAGGCCATGCACCGCGTCCAGCTCGGTGAAGCGCCGCAGCTGCTGGAGGTCGGCGAAAGCGGCGAGTTCAAGCGCGGCACGCTGGGCGAGAGCAAGGAGAGCTACAAGGTCAAGACCTATGGCCGGGTGGTCGCGATCACCCGGCAGACGCTGATCAATGACGATCTCGACGCCTTCACCCGCATCCCGGCGATGTACGGTAACTCCATCGCCCAGCTGGAGTCGGACGTGGTCTGGGGCATCATCACCGCCAACCCGGCGATGGCCGACGGCAACGCGCTCTTCCACACCACCCACAAGAACCTCGCGGGCACCGGCGCGGCGCTGGACGTCGGCAGCGTCGGCGCGGCCCGCGCGGCGATGGCCAAGCAGACGGGTCTCGACAAGAAGACGGTGCTCAACGTCCGCCCCGCGTTCCTGATCGTGCCCGCCTCGCTGGAACTGAAAGCCGAGCAGCTGGTGGCCCAGAACCTGGTGCCCGCCGCGACGTCCAGCGTGGTGCCGCAGTCGATCCGCACGCTCGCGCCGATCAGCGAGCCCCGGCTCGACGCGGCCAGCGAGACCGCCTGGTATCTGGCGGCCAGCCCCAACCAGATCGACACCATCGAGTATGCCTATCTGGAGGGTCAGCAGGGCGCTTACATCGAGACCCGCAACGGCTTCGATGTCGACGGTGTCGAGATCAAGTGTCGCCTCGACTTCGGCGCCAAGGCCATCGACTGGCGCGGCCTCTACAAGAACCCGGGCGCGTAACCCACACCCCATGCTGAACCCTGACATGCGGGCGGCCCTGACGGGCCGCCCTTCGTCTTTCCACGAGGATCCTTCCCATGAAAACCTACGTCCAGCCCGGCAACACCATCACCCTGACCGCGCCCTATGCCGTCGCCTCCGGCGATGGCCTGCTCGTCGGCTCCATCTTCGGCATCGCTGCCGGGGACGCCGCCCTCGGCGAGCCCGTCGAGACCGCGCTCGTCGGCGTCTTCGACATCACCAAGGTCGGCTCGCAGGCCTGGACCGTGGGCGCCAAGGTCTATTGGGACGACACCAACAAGCGCTGCACCACGGTCGCGACCGACAACACCCTCGTCGGCGTGGCGACCGAGGCTGTGGCCAGCGGCGCGGGCGATACCATCGGCCGCGTGCGCCTGAACGCGACGTTCTGATGAGCGCCTTCGCCGCTGCGCTCAGTGCGCTCTTCGCCGATCCGAACATCGGCCGGGACGCGGTCTACATCGCCGAGGGCGGCGCGCCCGTGCTGGTGCGCGTCGTCGCCCGGCGCGCTGACGCCATATCGGACTTCGGCGATGCCCGGCTCTGGTCCGAGACCACGCGCATCGACCTGCGCGTCGCCGAGGTGGCGAACCCGCGCCCAGGCGACCGCATCGAGATCGACGGCGACGCCTTCCTCATTCAGGGCGAGCCCGTCCGCGACCGCGAGCGGCTGGTCTGGACCGTCGATCTGAGGCTCGCGTGAAACTGAAGCTCGACATCGATCCCGACATCGTCACGATGATGGCGGCCGAGGTGGCGGCGGGCGAACGCGCCGTGACCGCCGCGATGCGCGAGGCCGGGACCGGGCTGAAGTCGGCGTGGCGGCTGCAGATCACCGGCGCGGGGCTGGGGCCGCGGCTCGCCAACTCGATCCGCAGCCAGAACTTCCCGAGGTCGGGCGAGAGCCTCGACGCGGCAGCGCTGGTCTGGTCGAAGGCCCCGGTCATCGTCGGCGCCCATGACACGGGGCCGTTGATCCGCTCGAAGGACGGGTTCTGGCTGGCGATCCCGCTGCCCGCCGCAGGCAAGTCCCTGCGCGGCGGCCGGATCACGCCCGGCGAATGGGAACAGCGACGCGGGCTGCGCCTGCGCTTCGTCTACCGCCGCACCGGCCCGAGCCTGCTTGTGGCGGAGGGAAGGCTGAACACGAAAGGACAGGCGGTCGTGTCGCGCTCGAAGACCGGGCGCGGTAGGGTCACCGCGCCAATCTTCCTGCTGGTGCCGCAGGTGAAGCTGCCGAAGCGGTTGGATCTCGCGCGGGATGCAGATCGGGCATTGGACAGCGTGCCGGGGCTGATCGTGGCCAACTGGGTGGAGGAGAGGCTGTGATGCGCGGCTCGCGTGCCTCAGCTATCTTCGGGCGGGCGAGCGATCGCTGCTCCGCGTCGGCGCGCTTCCCGGCGCACGCTAGTGACCAGTACCGCGATGCAGCCCGCCAGCAGGGCGATCCCTCCCGCGAGGGGGGGCAGCGCGGTTCCGTCGATCAGGGCCGCCGCGATCACCACAATGGCGAGGATGGCGGCGGTCAACCGGGCGTCGCTGACGAACATGCTGAAGAGTTCGGACAGGACGTCCTTGAGGATGCTCATCGCACCACCTCCGGGATTGGCTGCCGAACCATGCGGGCGGACATCAGGCCCGCCAGAAGGAAGACGGCGGCGAAGACGAAGAGCGCCAGATCCTGTCCCGGCCACTCCACGCCAAGCCCTTCACCGGTCCAGAACACGCCGAAGGCCGAGAGCATCACGCCCACCCCGAATTTCAGGGTGTTTTCCGGAACCCGCGACAGCGGGCGATGGGCGAAGGCGCCGACCACCAGAACCAGCGCGCAGGCCGCCAGCGCGCCCATGCTCGCGGGCCACAGCAGGCCGCGCCCGGCGCTGACCGCGATCACGATGAAAATCACCTCGAGCCCCTCGAGCAGGACGGCCTTGTAGGCGGCGATGCCCGCGATCCAGTCCTGCGAGGTCTGCTGGCGCTTCATCTCGGCGCTGAGCTCGGCCGTTTCCGCGGCGTAGATCGCGTTCTCGTCATGCAGCGGGATGATGCCACCGGCCCGGAGCGAGGCCTTGCGCAACCAGCCGATGCCGAACAGCAGAAGGAGCACGCCGATCACCAGTTGCAGCGCGTGAAGCGGTATCCGGTCGAGAAGCGGCCCCAGCACGACGACCACCGCGCCGAGTGTCGCCAGCGCCGCCCCGGTCCCCAGCACGGCTGGCTTCCAGCCGCGCAGGGTGGCGACGACCAGCACGATGGTGAACGCCTCCACGACCTCGACGAGCGAGGCGAGGAAGGCGGCGCCGATGGCGGGGGTTGCAGTGGACCATTCAATCATTGCTTGCTCACTTGTTCTCGTCATGGGCGTCGAAGACGCGGCGCGCGTAATCGTCCAGGATGGCGACGCATCCTGCCAGGCGTTCCCCGGCCTCGGCCGCCCGGTCGGCGCCATAGAAATCGAGCTTGCGGATCTTCTCCAGCCAGCCCTGGAGCTTCTTGAGGTCGACGTCGTTCTCCTCAAGCTCGGCATAGGTGAAGTGACCCGCCGCCACCTCCTTGGCCACCTCGCGCTCGAAGTCATCGCACTTGTCGATGAATTCTTCATAGGCGTCGTCGCGCTCAGCCTTGAAGCGGGTCAGGACCTTGGCCTCCTGTGCGGGATCGAGCGCGACGGTCTCGAGGATCACCGCCTCGCCTTTCGCTTCGGCGATGTCATTCTCCAGCATCTTGAGGCGGCGAACGTGATCGTCGGTCTTGGGCAGGAGGCAGACGCCGTTCTGCAGATAGACCGCGCCCATCCCTTTGAGCTTGCGCCAGAGAGACACCCGCTTGGCGGCGGGTTCTGGGGGCACCTTGTAGGTGAGCAAGAGCCAGGTCATGTGTTCCATGGCTTCTCGATACTGTTACGACCGTTACATGTCAATAAGTGCGTTCGTTTCTGCTCAAAGGCTTCGTCCGGCAGACTGGCCTGATGTCTCCACCATGCAATCTGCGTCTTCGCTGGTCCTGAGGTAGCGGCCGCGTCGCAGTCCGAGGCCCGGCGACCTGTCTCTCGACCCCAAAGGACGACCATGACCCCCCGCGAAACCATCCTCGCCGCACTGCACGCGCGGCTCTCGGCGCTGCCAGCGACCGCCCTGCGTGGCGACCTGCTGCCCGAGCGGGTTCCGGCAGATGGGCTGCTGATCCTGCGCGACGGCGAACCAGGGGAGCCGGAGGTGACGCTGTCGCCGCTCGCCTACCACTACCAGCACCGCGCCGAGATCGAGGCGGTGGTCCAAGGTGCCGACCGTGACGTCGCCTTCGACACGCTGACTGCCAGCATTGGCGCAGCACTCGCCGCGGACCGCACGCTGGGTGGGCTCTGCGAATGGGTTGAGGCGGAAGCGCCGCGCCCGGTCGATCTGCCGGTCGAGGGCGCGGCCAGCCTGAAGGCGGCCGTGATCCCGGTGGTTCTGCACTATTCCACGGCCGATCAACTGGCCTGATCCAACCGACCACAGGAGACGACGATGGCACGAGCCCAGGGGGCGCGGGCGCTGATGGCGCTTGCGTTCGAGACCACCTATGGAACGCCGCCCGCGAGCGGCTTCACGAAGATGCCCTTCGCCAGCACCTCGCTCGGCGCGGAGCAGCCGCTCTTGAACTCTGAGCTGCTGGGCTACGGCCGCGATCCGCTGGCGCCGATCAAGGACGCGGTGACGGTAGACGGCGATGTCGTCGTGCCGCTCGACGCGGAAGCCTTCGGCTTCTGGCTTAAGGCGGCGTTCGGAACACCCACGACCACGGGCGCGGAGGCGCCGTACACCCACGAGTTCCAGTCGGGGTCCTGGACGCTGCCGTCGATGTCGATCGAGACCGGCATGCCGGAGGTGCCGCGCTATGCGATGTACTCGGGCTGTGTACTCGACCAGATCACCTGGCAGATGCAGCGCTCGGGCCTGCTGACCGCAACCGCACGGCTGGTGGCGCAGGGCGAGACGGTCGGCACGACCACCAGCGCCGGTACGCCTGCCGCACTCGAGCTGAAGCGCTTCGGTCACTTCAACGGCTCGATCACGCGGAATGGCACGGCTCTCGGCAACGTGGTCTCGGCCGAGATCACCTACGCCAACAACCTCGACCGGATCGAGACCATCCGCTCGGACGGCCGCATCGACGGCGCGGACCCGTCCATCGCGGCGCTCACCGGCCGGATCGAGGTGCGCTTCGCCGACCAGACGCTGGTGACGCAGGCGATCAACGGCGAGGCCTGCGAGATGGAGTTCAGCTACAGCCTGCCGTCGGGCGAGAGCTTCACCTTCACAGTGCACGCCGTCTACCTGCCTCGCCCGCGGATCGAAATTTCCGGGCCGCAGGGCGTCCAGGCGACCTTCGACTGGCAGGCCGCCCGCGACAGCGTCGTCGGCCGGATGTGCACCGCCACCCTCGTGAACGACCTGGAGACGTATTGATGCTGACGCTCGACCTGACCAACGCCCCGCGCTGGCACGACCTCGCGCCCGGGGTCCGGGTGCAGCTCCGCCCGCTGACCACCGCGCTGATGGTGGCGACGCGCAGCGATCCGGCCGTCGAGGCGGTGCCGGAGGAGGCTTCCGACGAGGAACGCGCGGTCGCCTTCGCCAAGGCGCTCGCGCGCCGGGCGGTGCTCGGCTGGGAGGGCGTGGGCGATGCGGACGGCAATCCCATCGACCCCAGCCCCGAGGCTATCGACGCGCTGCTCGATGTCTGGCCGATCTTCGAAGCCTTCCAGCTGACCTACGTCTCGAAAGGCCTGTTGCTGGAGCAGGAAAAAAACGCCTCCGCGCTCTCGCCGAATGGTCCTTCGGCGGGGGCGACCGATACTGCCAAGCCTGCCCGCAAGCCTGCCCGGACTGCCCGGCGCGGCTGAACCGACCGGTCACATTCGAGGGTTGGCAGGTCTGGGACCTGGTCGGCCGCCTCGGCGGTCAGCTCCGTGTCCTGCCCGGCGCGGTGATCGGCTGGGACATGTCGGCGGCGCTGGCGCTCGGTGACGCGCTCGGGGTGCCGCCGCTCGCCATGGCCGAACTGCTGCCCGTCATCGAAGCGGTGATGGTCGCGAAGCTCAACGAACAGATGGATCACTCCCATGGCGGAAAAACGGGTTAGCGTCCGCCTCGCGGCCGTGGGCGGACGGCAGGTGCGCGCCGAGCTGGAAGGTGTCGGCGAGGCCGGGGCGCGGGGCTTCGGACGGCTGAGCCGCGAGATGGAGGCGGCGAACGCCCGGCTTGCGGCCTTCTCGCGGCGGGTGCGTGTGGCCGCCGCTGCCGCGGTTGCTGCCGCGACCGCCGCTGGCGTGGCGATGATCCGCTCCGGCCTGCAGACGGTCGATGCGCAGGCAAAGCTGGCGCAGTCCCTTGGCACTACGGTCGCCTCGATCCACACGCTGGAGCGCGCGGGCGAACTGGCTGGCGTGTCGATGTCAGGCATCGAACAGGCGACCAAGGATCTGACGCGCCGTCTCAGCCAGGCGGCCGCCGGGACCGGCCCTGCCGCCGACGCGCTCGACCGGCTGGGCCTTTCCGCCACCGACCTGATTGCGCTGCCGCTGGATCAGCGCGTTGGTGCGATCAACGCCGCCATCGAGAGCTTCGTGCCTGCCGCCGAACGCGCCGCCGTCGCGGGCCAGCTCTTCGGCGAGGAGGGCTCCATCGCCATGAGCCGGATCGACACGGCGACGCTCCGCCAGGCGACGGAAGACGTGCGTGCCTTCGGTGTCGTGGTCTCGGAGCAGGATGCCGACCAGATCGAGCGGACGAACGATGCGATCTCCCGGCTCGGGCTGATCTGGCGCGGGCTGTCGAACCAGCTGGCCGTTGCCGCGGCTCCGGCGTTGGAAGCCGTCGCGGATGGCATGGCGGCGGTCGCCAGCCGCACCGGGCCGCTCGGCATCGCGATCCGCGGGCTCTTCGACAACATCGGCCGCCTGACCACCTATGCCGCGACCTTCGCGGCCTTCCTGGCGGGACGCTGGATCGCCGGCATGGCCGCCGCCGCGCTCTCCGTCCGTGGTCTCGCCACCGCGCTCGTCGTCCTGCGCGGAGCGCTGATCCGCACCGGTATCGGCGCGCTGATCGTCGGCGCGGGCGAGCTCGTCTATCAGTTCACCCGCCTCGTCTCCGGCGCGGGCGGTTTCGGCGAGGCGATGTCGCTCCTTAAGGACTTGGCCGTCGAGGTTTGGGAGCGGATCCGCATGGGCGCCACTGCGGCCGGGGCCGCGGCAACGGCGATGTTCTTCGACCTGAAGGCCGACGCCGCCTCGGGAATGCAGAGCGCCATCGAGAGCGTGGTGGGCTTCGGCAACACCGCTGCGAACACGTTCGAGGGGGCCTACGAGGCGATCAAGGCGATCTGGGGTCTGCTGCCCGCCGCCATCGGCGATCTGGCGTTCCAGGCGGCCAACAGCCTCGTCGACGGCGTCGAGGCGATGCTGAACGGCGTGGTCTCGCGCATCAACGGCTTCATCGGTGGCATCAACCAGGGGCTGGAAGCGCTCGGGTCCGAGCGCCGTATCTCGCTGGTGCCAGATCTCGACCTCGGCGAGATCGAGAACCGTTTCGAAGGGGCGGCGACTGCCGCAACGACTGCCGCGCAGACGGCGTTCGACCGCGCCTTCGAGGACAACCCGCTCACCGCGCCCGATCTCGGACTCACGGAGGCGGCCGCTCGGGCGCTCGAGTCCGCGAACCTCTACCGTGGCGCGGCCCGCGATCTGGCCGAAGGGGCTCGCGCCCCGCTCGAAAGCTGGCAGGCCCTGCGCGACGCGGTGCGCGGCACCGACGAGGCCAGTGCCGATGCGCTTACCGAGGCCACCGGCGCGGCCGAGCGGCTGGAGACGGCGCTTGGTGAAGCCGGACGCGCCGCCACGGGTGCTGGTGCGGCGGCCGGAGCCGCTGCTGCGGCAGCGGAGCCCGCAACCGAGGCCGCCGTCACCGGCTGGCAGGCCGTCACCGCCGCTCTGTCGGACTACGCCAGCAAGGCCCGCCAGATTGGTGGCGACATCGGTCAGAGCCTCGTCGGCGCCTTCCAGTCGGCCGAGAACGCGGTCGGCCAGTTCGTGAAGACCGGCAAGCTGAACTTCCGCGATCTCGTCACCTCGCTGCTCGCCGATCTCGCCCAGCTCGCGGCGCGGCGATTTATCCTCGGGCCGATCGCCAATGCTCTTTCGGGCGTGTTCGCTGGTGCGGGCGGGATCTTCGCCAACGTCCTGCATGCGGGCGGCATAGTCGGATCGGCCGGGCCGTCGCGGATGGTGCCGGCCATGACATTCGTCGCCGCGCCCCGGATGCACGGTGGCGGCATGGCAGGCCTCCGCCACGATGAGGTGCCCGCGATCCTGCAGCGGGGCGAGCGCGTGCTGTCGCGGCGCGAGGCGCAGAGCTACGGCACCGGTGGCGGCGTCAACGTCACCATCATGGCCCGCGACGCCGAAAGCTTCCGGCAATCGAGAACGCAGGTGGCGGCGGACATCGCCCGCGCCGTGTCGCTCGGGCGAAGGGGCATGTGATGGCGTTTCACGAGGTCCGGTTCCCCGACAACATCAGCCGCGGCGCGCGGGGTGGGCCGGAACGGCGCACCCAGATCGTCGAGCTCGCCTCGGGCGACGAGGAGCGCAATGCGAGCTGGGCCAACTCGCGCCGCCGCTACGACGTCGCCTACGGCATCCGCCGCGCTGACGATCTGGCGGCGGTGGTCGCCTTCTTCGAGGCGCGCAACGGTCGTCTCCATGGCTTCCGCTTCAAGGACTGGGCCGACCACAAGTCCTGCCTGCCTTCAGGCGCGCCATCGCCCACCGACCAAGCGATCGGCACCGGTGACGGCGCGACGACCGCCTTCCAGTTGGTGAAGCGCTACGCCTCGGGCGCGCACTCCTGGACGCGCGCCATCGCCAAGCCGGTGACGGGCACCGTGCGCATCGCGCTCGGCGGGGTCGAGCAGCCCTCCGGCTGGTCGGTCGACACCACGACCGGCCTCGTCACCTTCGCCGCCGCCCCGGGTTCCGGCGTCGCGATCACCGCGGGCTTCGAGTTCGACGTGCCGGTCCGCTTCGACACCGACGTGCTCGACGTGACGCTCGACCTCGAACGGCTGGGCTCGATCACCTCCATCCCGCTTCTGGAGATCCGACGATGAACGACGAAACCGGATTTTTGGCGGCGGCGCTGAAGGAACTGCTCGCCTCCATGGCGGTGATCCTCGCCGCCTGGGGCGCGCTCGGGGGCGCGACCAACGCGCTGACGACGAAGATGCGCCTTCGCGACGCGCTACGCCACATCCTGCTCGGCGGTCTGATCGCGGCCGGGATGGGGAGCCTGTCGATGGCGATCATCACCCGCTGGCTCGGCCTGCCGCCTGAGGCGATCCCGGCTGGGGGCGCGGCCGGATCGGCCGCCTATCTGGTCGGCGTCTTCGGACCCGCCTTCATCGAGGTGCTGCTCGCCCGTCTGCGCCATGCCGGGAAAGGCGACGGCGATGCATGACCTTCTCCGCCTTGCGCGCTCCCTGCGCTGCGACCCGACCGATCCCGGCCAGGCCTTCCGCCACCGCCTGGGCGTCGGTCTCGCCATCGCAGCGCTGATCCTGATCCTCTCGCTTCTGGGGTAATTTCCATGCAGATGACTGACCGGGGGCTTCTGGCCCTCGTCCGGCACGAAGGCATCGTGCCCGGACCCTACCTCGATGTGAAGCAGGTCTGGACCTTCGGCATCGGTCACACGGCCGCCGCCGGGGAACCCGATCCTACCACCATGCCGCGTGGCATGCCCGCCGATCTTGATACCGGGATCCGCGAGGCCTTCCGGGTCTTCCGGGCCGACCTCGCGCGCTACGAGGCTGCAGTCATGCGTGCCGTGAAGGTACCGCTCGAACCCCACGAGTTCGATGCGCTGGTTTCGTTCCACTACAACACGGGCGGCATCGCCAAGGCGGCACTCACCCGGCATCTGAACGCGGGCGATCGGGCAGCGGCGGCAGCAGCCTTCATGGGCTGGCTGAAGCCCGCCGTGATCCGCCCGCGCCGCGAAGCCGAGCGCGACCTCTTCACCACGGGCCACTATCCGACAGGCACCATCCCGGTCTGGTCGGTCGACCGCAACGGTCGGGTCGATTTCTCGCGCCCGATTCGGCGCCTGACCGAGGACGAAGCGCTGGCACTGCTGCGGCCATCACCGGCGCCGGGATCATCCGCTCTCGCCGCCACACCCGAACCTGCAATCGGCTGGCTCGCCCGGCTGACCGCTTTTTTCTCCACCCTGATCCGAAGGGCCTGACCCATGCGCTACATCCGTCCGACCTCGCTCACCTGGTGGGCGGGGTGCCTCGCCATGCTCACCGGCATTGCCTCGCTCGCGCTGCCCGCCACCGGGCCGCTCGGGGAACTCTCACGCTTCGTCGCGCTACTCGCAGGTTCAGGAGACGCCTCGCCTGCGGGGCTGATGTTCCTCGGGCTTGGCCTGATCGGGCTGCGTGACCGGATCGAGCGCGGGTTCCGGGGCGATGCTTGAGTTTCTCGCAGGGATGATCGTGGGCGGCTGCCTCGGCGTCTTCATCGTTGCGCTCTGCGTCGCCGCCGCGCGCGGGGATCACGACGATGGCTGAGTTCCTGATCTGGCTGGTTGCGGCTTTGGGAGCGTTCGGAGGCGTCGTCCTCGGCCGGGTCTGGGGGCGTGTGGAAGGCGAACGTGCGGGCAAACGGGAGGCGGAACGCGATGCGATGGAAGACACGAACAAGCGCTTCGAGCGCGGGCAAGATGCGGTCCGCCATGGTCGCGACGCTGGTGATCCTACTGACCGGCTGCGCCGCAACGATGGGCGGTGGTGACGCGGGCTGCGCCTCTTATGCCGAAGCGCGGCTGGCCCGGCCGCCTGCCTCTGCCGTCGCCGCCGTGCCCCCGGAATGGGCGACCTGGATCGCCGATCTCGACGACCGAATGACAGGAACCTGCCGATGAAATCCCTTTCGCCAGCGCTGCAGGCCCATCTCGACGAGGGCACCACGACGCTCGCCTGGTGCTGGCGGATCGCCCGGGCCGATGGTGTCACCTTCGGCTTCACCGACCATGACCGGACGCTGAGCTTCGACGGGACCGACTTCGAGCCCGAGAGCGGGCTGACGGCGTCGGAAGTGCGCTCGGGGTCGGACCTCTCGGTCGATGCGCAGGACGCCGAAGGCGTGCTGACTTCGGACCGGATTACCGAGACCGATATCCTCGACGGCCGCTGGGACAACGCGGCGGTCGAGGTCTGGCGGGCGAACTGGGCAGACACCGGCCAGCGCGTCCTGATGCGGCGCGGGGCAATCGGCCAGATCCGGCGCGGGCGGCTGGCCTTCGTCGCCGAAGTCCGCTCACTCGCCCATGTGCTTGGCCAGACGGTCGGGCGAACCTTCCAGGCGAGTTGCGACGCGGCGCTCGGCGACGCGCGCTGCGGGATCGATCTGGAGGACCCCGCCTACAAGGGGGCGGGCGCCGTGATCGATCTCCTGCGCGACCGGGCTTTCACCGCCTCCGGGCTCGGCGGCTTCGCCTCTGGCTGGTTCACCTTCGGCACGTTGGACTGGACGAGTGGCGCCAACGCCGGGCGGCGCACCGAGGTGCTGGGCCATGACGTCACGGACGGCATCGCCGTGTTGACCCTGCTCGAGGCGCCGGTGCGGTCCATCGCCGAGAGTGACACTTTCACCATCCGTGCGGGCTGCGACAAGCGGATGGAGACCTGCGGGGCGAAGTTCGCCAACACCGCCAACTTCCGAGGCTTCACGCATATCCCCGGCCAGGACGCCGTTCTCCGCTACGCCACGAAGGACGGCGGCCACGAAGGGTCCGTGCTGTGAACGCCGATCCGAAGCGCGTCATCGCCATTGCGCGCTCCTGGCTCGGCACGCCGTACCACGACCAGGCGAGCCTACGTGGCGTTGGCTGTGACTGCCTCGGGCTGGCCCGGGGCGTCTGGCGCGAGGTCGTCGACCCTGAACCCTTCCCGATCCCGCCCTACAGCCGGGACTGGGGCGAGACGGGCCCGCGCGAGGTGCTGGCCGAGGGCGCACGACGCATGATGATCGAGGTACCTCTAGTAGAGGCCGGTCCCGGCGCGCTGGTACTGTTCCGTATGAAGCCCCGCGCCATCGCGAAGCATGTCGGGATCCTGACCGGTCCCGACGGCTTTCTGCATGCCTACGAGCGGCTCGGCGTGATCGAGGAACCGCTCACGCAATCCTGGCGGCGGCGCATCGCCTTCGCTTTCCTGTTCCCGCAACGCTGAGACCAGACCATGGCCACCCTCGTCCTCGGCGCGGCCGGCGCCGCCATTGGCGGTTCGATCGGCGGCGCGATCCTCGGTGTCAGCGCCGCGACCATCGGCGGCTTCATCGGCTCCAGCATCGGCTCGGTGGTCGACAGCTGGATCATCTCGTCGCTGGCGCCGACGCAGCGCATCGAGGGCGCGCGGCTCGACACGCTGCGCATCACCTCGGCCACCGAGGGCGCGGTCATCCCGCGGCTCTATGGCCGGATGCGGATGGGCGGCAACATCATCTGGGCGACCGATTTCCGCGAGGAGACGAAGACCACGACGCAGGGCGGCGGCAAGGGCGGCGGGGGCGGCAAGGTCAAGACCACGGAGTATCTCTACTACGCCAGCTTTGCGGTCGCGCTCTGCGAGGGCCCGATCACCGGCATCGGCCGCATCTGGGCCGACGGCAAGCCCATGGACATCTCCGGCGTCACCTGGCGCTGGTATCCCGGCGACGAGACGCAGAGCCCTGATCCGTTCATCGCGGCGAAGATGGGCGCCGCCAACACGCCCGCCTATCGCGGCACCGCCTATGTGGTCTTCGAGGAGCTGGCGCTCTCGACCTACGGCAACCGCCTGCCGCAGCTCTCCTTCGAGGTGTTCCGCCCACTGGCCGATCCCGACACCGCCGAGGGGCTGACCCGCGCCGTCACCATGATCCCGGCATCCGGCGAATTCACCTACGCGACGCAAGCCATCCGCAAGACCGATGGCGGCGCGACGGTGCCGGAAAACCTGAACGCGCTGGCCGACTCCACCGACATGGTCGAAGCGCTGGACCGGCTGCAGGCGATGGCCCCGGCGGTCGAGAGCGTCAGTCTCGTCGTTGCCTGGTTCGGCGACGATCTGCGCGCGGGATCCTGCAAGGTGCGGCCTGGCGTCGAGGTCTCGGCCAAATCCACCACGCCCGCCAGCTGGTCGGTCAACGGCGTCAGCCGCGCCAATGCCTTCCTGGTCAGCCGCGATGACGAGGACCGCCCCGTTTATGGGGGCACGCCGTCCGACTTTGCGGTGGTGCAGGCGATCCAGGAGATGAAGGCGCGCGGGCTGCGCGTGACCTTCTATCCCTTCATCCTGATGGACGTGCCGCCCGGCAACAGCCTGCCGAACCCGTATTCCGACAACGCCGCGGAGACGGGGCAGCCCGCATTCCCCTGGCGTGGGCGGATCACCTGCTCGCCCGCTGCTGGTTTCGCAGGGACCGTGGACAAGACCGCCACGGCCGCAAGCCAGGTCGCGGCGCTGTTCGGCGCGGCCACGCCCGCCAGCTTCAGCGTCTCGGGTCAGTCGGTCTCCTGGACCGGGCCATCCGGTGACTGGGGCCTGCGCCGCATGGTGCTGCACTACGCCCATCTCTGCGCGGCGGCGGGCGGGGTCGATGCCTTCCTGATCGGCACCGAGATGCCGGGGCTGACCACCATCCGTTCGGGCGCCAGCACCTACCCGGCGGTGCAGGCCTATCGGGACCTGTCCGCGGATGTGCGGTCGATTCTCGGGTCCGGCACCAGGATCGGCTATGCGGCCGACTGGTCGGAATACTTCGGGCACCAGCCGGGCGACGGCTCGGGCGACGTGTTCTTCCACCTCGATCCGCTCTGGGCCGATCCCGAGATCGATTTCGTCGGCATCGACAACTACATGCCGCTCTCCGACTGGCGCGACGGTTTCGAGCATCTCGACGCGGCCGAGGGCTGGCCCGCGATCTACGACCGCGCCTACCTGCAGGGGAACATCGCGGGCGGGGAAGGCTTCGACTGGTTCTACGCCAGCGCTGCAGACCGCTCAGCGCAGGCCCGCACCGCGATCAGCGATGGCGCCGCCAGCAAGCCATGGGTCTTCCGCTACAAGGATCTGCGCGCCTGGTGGTCGAACCCGCACTATAATCGCCCGGGTGGGGTGGAGAGCGGCACACCCACGGCGTGGACGCCTCAGTCCAAGCCGATCTGGTTCACCGAGCTCGGCTGTCCCGCCATCGACCGGGGCACCAACCAGCCCAACGTCTTCTTCGACCCGAAGTCGTCCGAGAGCTTCACGCCGCATTTCTCCCGAGGCTGGCGGGACGATGCGATCCAGCGGGCCTATCTGGAGGCGACGTATCTCTGGTGGGGCGAGGCTGCGAACAACCCGCTGTCCTCGGTTTACGGTGGCCGGATGGTGCATGTGCCGGAATGCGCCGCCTGGACCTGGGACGCGCGGCCGTACCCGTTCTTCCCGGCGTTGACCGACATCTGGACGGATGGCGCGAACTGGCGGCTCGGGCACTGGCTGACCGGGCGGCTCGGCGCAGTCTCGCTGGCGGCGCTGGTCCGGCACCTCTGCCTGCGTGCGGGGCTGTCCGAGTCCCGGGTCGACGTCTCAGGTCTCTGGGGCGCGGTGGAGGGCTACGCCATCACCGCGCTGGAAAGCCCGCGCGCCTCGATCACCACGCTGTCCCGCCACTTCGGCTTCGACGCGGTTGAGACCGGGGGGGTGATCCGCTTCGTGATGCGCGGCCGGGCCTCCGTCGCCATCCTTGCGCCCGAGGATCTGGTGGCCCCTCGCGAGGGCGATGTGCTGGAGCTCACGCGCGGCCAGGAGACCGAACTGCCGCAGGCCCTGAAGTGGCAGGTCGCGCGCGCCGACGAGGACTACGACGCGGCCCTCGTCGAGGCGCGGCGCATCACCGTGGACACGACACGGATTGCCTCCGAGTCCTTCCCGATGGCCGTGCCGCCCGAGGAGGCCGAGCGCCGCTGCCGCCGTGCGCTGATGGAGGCGTGGGTGGGGCGCGAGACGGCGGCGTTCCGTCTGCCGCCCTCGCGCCTGGCGCTGGATCCGGCCGACGCGGTCCGGCTGGAGCATGACGGGCGGCTGGTCGACCTGCGGCTCGTCTCCATCGCCGACGCCGAGGCGCGCGGCATCGAGGCGGTCCGCCAGGACCGCGCGACCTACGACCTGCCGCCCGGCGACCCGCGCGCGGCGTCGCTGACGCGGGCCGTGGTGTTCGGTGCGCCGGATACCGTGCTGATGGACCTGCCGCAGCTCACCGAGGACCAGCCCGCGCATCGGCCCATGGTCGCCGCGCATGCCGTTCCCTGGCCGGGCAAGGTCGCGGTGTTCCGCAGCCCCTCGACCGACGGCTTCGAGCTGCTGACCACGTTCGGCAGCCGCGCCCGGATCGGGGCGCTGGTCTCGGACGTCTATGCGGGGCCCACATCGCGCTTCGACCTCGGCAGTGTTTTGGTGGTCGATATGCTGACCGGCACGCTGGAGAGCGTCACGGACCTGACGCTGTTCGGCGGGGCGAACGCGCTCGCCATCGAGAGCGCGCCCGGCGTCTGGGAGATCGTGCAAGCGGGCGCGGCCGAACTGCTGGCGCCCGGCCGGTATCGGCTCACCCGGCTCCTGCGGGGCCAGCGCGGCACCGAGGGTGCGATGGGCAACCCGGCGCCGTCCGGCGCACGCGTCGTGGTGCTCGACGACAGCCTCGCGCCGCTGCCGATCGCCGAGGCCGATCTCGGCATCCCGTGGAACTGGCGCATCGGCCCTGCCAGCCGCCCGGTCAGCGACGAGACCTATGTGGCGCAGGCATTCACGCCGGTGGGCGTGGGACTGCGGCCGTTTTCCGTCGCACATGTCGAACAGCCATGGCGCAGGCCGCGCACGCCCGGCGATCTGACTATCCGCTGGTCGCGCCGGTCCCGCGGGCTGGCCGCCGACAGCTGGGGCGGGCTTGAGGTGCCGCTGGCCGAGGAGCTGGAGGCCTACGAGGTGGAGATCCTCGACGGCGCCACCGTGAAACGAACCCTTTCGGCGAGCAGCAGCAGCGCGATCTACACGGCAGCCTATCAGGCCGCCGACTGGGGCGCGCCGCTCGGGCCCGGCGACACGCTCAACATTCGCATCTCCCAGCTCTCCGCCCTCGTCGGGCGGGGCGCGCCGAAGACCGTCACGCTCACGTTCTGAAGGCTTTTCCCATGTCCGACGCGACCACCCATCTCCTGCTGCCCTACATCCTCGCGGCACAGGCCCAGAAGCACGTCACCCACAACGAGGCGCTGCGGAGCCTCGACGGGCTCGTCCAGCTTTCCGTCCTCGACCGGAACCTGACCGCGCCGCCCGGAAGCCCCGCCGACGGCGACCGCTACATCGTCGGCTCGGGCTCGACAGGCGACTGGGCGGGCTGGGACCTGAACGTGGCGCTCTGGACGGACGGCGCGTGGCTGCGTCTGCCGCCGCGGAGCGGGTGGCGGGCATGGGTCGAGGACGAGAGCCTGCTGCTGGTCTATGACGGCGCGGACTGGGTCGGCACCACGCCCACGGCGCTGCAGAACATGGCGCTGCTGGGTGTCGGTACGACGGCGGATGCGTCGAACCCGTTCTCGGCCAAGCTGAACGCGGCACTCTGGACCGCGAAGACCGTCGCCGAGGGTGGCACCGGCGATCTGTTCTACACCATGAACAAGGAGGCTGCGGGCGACGATCTCGGCCTGACGCTGCAGACCGGCTTCGTGACCAAGGCGCTGGTGGGGCTCTTCGGCTCCGACCGCTTCCGCCTCGCGGTCTCGGCCGACGGCAGCACCTTCTTCGACGGGCTAAGCGTCGACAACGCCACGGGCATCGTCGACCAGCCTCGGCTGCCGCGTTTCAAGGCGTACACCAATTACGACAACTACGTCGGCGTCGGAACCTGGACGAAGATCGGCCTCAACAACACCGACTACAACGATCAGGGCGCGTTCGACGCCGCGAACAACCATTTCGTGGCCCCGGTTGACGGCACCTACCTCTTCGGCGCGACGCTCCTCTACAAGATCAACGCCAGCGCGACGGCGCGCATGAGCGGGCGGCTCGTCCTCAATGGCACGACCGAAATCCGCGGCTCCCTCGGCGAAATCTCCGCCACCCACGTCTCGCTCGCCACCGCGATCTGGCTGCAGACGATGGTCCCGCTCTCCGCAGGCGATACCGTCGAGCTGCAGGGGTTTTTCCGGGTCGCGGACGGCTACTTCGCGGCCGACCAGACGTCCTTCTGGGGCTGCAAGATCGGCTGACCGGCGGAAGGAGGATCCCGATGAACCCACCCCGATCCGAGGGTTTCGTGCGCATGCCGGACGCCGAGTTCGAGGCGATCCTGACGCGGGCGGCCGAGGAAGGTGCGAAGCGCGCACTGGCCGATGTCGGCCTCGACGGCGACGAGGCGGCGCTCGACATCCGCGATCTGCGCTCCCTGGTCGACTGCATCCGCCTGGTGCGCCGCACCGCGATGCAGACGGCCGTCCGCATGATCACCACCGGCGTCATGCTGGGGCTGCTGGCGGGCATCGCCATCAAGCTCAAGATCTTCGGCGGCAGCCCATAGCCGCGCCCCATCCTCATTCATCAGCCCGCAATGACCCGCCCTTGAGGCGGGTTTTTCGTTCTCGGAGGACCCCATGACCACGACTTTCCACCGCCACTGGCGCGACGTGCCTGAGGGCACCTGGCGCTGGCCCAACTTCTCCCCCGCCGAGATCGCCTGCCGCGGCACCGGCAAGCTGCTGATCAACGAGCCCGCGCTCGACAAGCTGCAGGCGCTGCGTGACCGGCTGGGCAAGCCGCTGATTGTCCGCTCGGCCTATCGCAGTCCCGAGCACAACCGCGCCGTCGGCGGCGCGACCCGGTCAAAGCATCTCGACGGCGCCGCCTTCGACATCGCCATGGGGAACCACGACCCGGTGGCTTTCGAGGCGGCAGCCCGCGAGGTTGGGTTCCTCGGCTTCGGTTTCTATCCGCGCTCGGGCTTCATGCACGTCGACCTCGGGCCCGCTCGCCAGTGGGGCGAGCGGTTTCCGGCCCGGGCGACTGCCTTCGCCGAAGAAACGCCGCCAGCGCGCGAAGTGCTGGCCGAGAGCCGCACCATGAAGGGGGGCGGCGCGGCCGGTGTGGCGACGCTGGGTGCCGCAGGTGTCGAGGTGGCGCAGAGCGTCCTCGCCGAGACCCAGACCGCCATCCTGCCGCTGGTGTCGTACCTCGACACTCTGCGCTGGGTGTTCATCGCGGTGGCGCTCGCCGGCATCGCGGTCACGATCTACGCCCGGCTCGACGATTGGAAGAAGGGGCTGCGATGATCACCGCGCTCCTGACCGGGTTCGCCGCCCGCCCGTGCATGCGGGTAGCTTTGCGCTACGGCGCCGTCGCGTTCGCCGTGCTCTTGTTCCTGTTTTCGCTCAGGCGGTCCGGCGAGCGAACGGGACGCCTCGCCGAACGTCTCGAAATCGCGGAGAAATCCCATGAAGCCCAACGACGGATGCTCGAGGCTGCGGCGCGTCGCCCTCGTTCTCGCGACGATCTTGCTGAGCGACTGCGGGACGGTCGGTTCTGAGACGGGCGGGTTCAGGGCGTGTGTACCCGTTGTCGAGTATGGCCGGGAGTTTCAGGCAAGGGCTGCCGAGGAAATGGCCCTGCTGCAGGAGGGTTCGGCGGTCGCCGAGATGCTCGCGGACTACGCCGTGATGCGCGACCAGGCGCGGACGTGTCTTGGATAGGGGCGGCGCTGAGCGCGCCGCCCCTTCGCGTCACTTTTCGAGCCGCCCCGGCAGGCTCAGGTCACCGGAGGCGATGTCGAAGACGTCCACGACGCAAAGCAGAGGCGCGTGCGCACTTGCGTTGATCCGCAGCCCCGCAGTCACGCCGTCGAAACGCAGATCCTCCAGCGCTCCCGAATTCGCGAACGGGACCAGAACCTCCACGCTTCCGCCGTCCAGCACCGGGTTCCAGCCGGGGCTGTCGATCAGGAGCGGGAGCCCCGGCCAGGTCACGGGCAATGCCGGAGAGGTACCTTCGGGGATGTCGACGACCTTCAGCGCACCGGGGCCACAGGCATCATCGGGGCCGAGCACGACCCAGTGGCTGTGCCACAGATCGCCGTCGTTGCGGCGGTCCCCGTCGCCGTTCTCGTCAAAGAGCGGCGTGTCGTCGAAATCGGGATGCGCCGTCACCGCGAGGGCGAGAATGCCCGCGCCCGGTTCGAAGCCGACCGTGGCGGTGCCGAGCGTCGTGGGCCAGACGTAGGAAAAGACCCCCGATCCCGCCAGCGCCCCGGTCGGGGCGGGGCGGCTCTCGCCAGCCCGCCCCGATACCGCCATGTGGAAGCTGAGCACGGACCCGTTTTGGACGATCCGGGCATGCACGATATCGAAGGGCGGCGGCGCATTACCTTCGGCAGCCGTGAAGCCGCCGTCATGAGCGGCTGCGGGAAACGCAGCCAGGGTGACCGCCGTTATCAGTAGATGGCGGAGAGTTGATATTCGTGTCATGGTGAAGTGCTTTCCTTCTTGCACAGAGGGGTTGCGAAACGGGCGTCGGGGCGGTTGCCGCCGCTCCGGCGCCCAACTCAGGCGGCGCCGTCGAAAACCTCCCATGCACGGGATCTGTGATCGGCGGGCGCCTCTTCGTGGTCGGCGCAGTCGAGACGCAAACCGGCGTCGCCGAAGGCGGCATCCACAAAGGCGCAATGATGCGGGCGCGCCGCATCGTCGTGAACATGCGGTCGGAAGTGGCGGCAGGTGACGCACATCCGCTGGACCGGAATCGCGCGCGCCTCCTGCAAGGCGCGAATAATCCGGATTAGCGTGCGCAGCGTCGCCGCGATGTCCCCCGGGGGCAGACTGGCGAGCGCGGTCATGAGCGCGGGCGGTGCGTTCGGCATATCTGATGCAAGCTTCGCACCCCGCTCGGTCAGGCCGATGCGGTTCGCCCGGGCGTCGCCCGCATCCGCAAGTCGCGCCGCCAGCCCCTTACCGACAAGTGTCGAAGCCGAGTCGCTCAACGTGGCGGCCGTGACGCCAAGGGCTTCGGCGATGTCGACACCGCGCGAAGGACCGCGGTGGACGACATGCGCAAGGATCTCCGCCTGCGTCGGTGTGAGTCCGCGTTCGCGTGCCGTGCGCCAGCCGGCCGCGCGAAACAGTATTGCGAGCCGCGACAGGGCGAATGCGATTTGCTTCTCGGCTTGGGGCATCCGAACCTCCTAAAGTGCAGAATATTAGGACTCCTAATTAAAGGCAATCTCAATTCCTTCTCACGCGCCATCCGGTCGCGATGTGCTCAGAAGACGCGACATCTGTCATACGCGCGTCACTCAACTCGTCTAGACGTCTCTACATCGAGATTCGGGAGACGCCCCTTGCCACAGCTTGTCAGACAGTCCGGGATCGCCGTCTGGGCGCAGATCGCGAGCGCCTTGCGCGGCGAGATCGAGCGCGGGCTGGACGAGGGCGACTGGCTGCCGGCCGAGCCTGAACTTGCAGCGCGTTTTGGGGTGAACCGCCACACCCTGCGCCGGGCGGTGGACGAGCTGATTTCCGAAGGCCTGGTCGAACGGGCTCACGGCCGGGGCACGCGGGTCCTGGCGCGAGGTCTGGTCTACGGCATCGGGCGCGACACGCGCTTTACCGAACGGCTGGCCGCAAGCGGCCGGACCGCGCAGGTCACGCTGCTTGATCGCGCCGAGATCCTGGCCGAAGGCGGCGTCGCGCGGCGGCTGCGCGTGGCCGAGGGTGCGCCAGTTCTTCGGCTGCAGACCCTGCGCGGCGAGGCGGATCTGCCCTATGCGCTGACCCTGCATTTCCTGACCGGCGATGCGGCCGACGCCGCGCGCAGCTACGCGGGCGGGTCGCTCACGCGGCATCTGCGCGAGGGCGCGGGCATCACGCTCGACCGGGTCGAGAGCCTCATAACCACGCGCCTTCCGTCGCCCGAGGATGCGCTCGCGCTGCGGATGCCGCGCACGCAGCCGGTGCTGCGGGTCAAAGGCGTGAACGCCTGCCGCGAATGCGGTGTGGTGCAAGAATATGCGATCAGCCAGTTCCGCGGAGATCGCATCCAGCTTTCGGTGGCCGAGCCCGGCTGGGCCACCGAAGACCCGCCGCCGGACTGAGGTACGGCTGCAACCCTGACTCCCCAGTCAATCAACGCAAACCCGAAGGAAGAACCATGTCCCTCCTCAAGACCTTTGTTGCGGCTGCAGCCGCGACCTTTATCTCTATCACCGGTGCCATGGCGCAACAAGCCGACGGAACGGCCGCCAATCCCTACCGCGTCATGCTCGTGCCCGCCGATGGCGGCACCGAGGATGGCACCAAGGCCGACTTCAAGCCGGTCTTCGATGCGGTGACCCAGTCCACCGGCATCCATTTCGACATCAAGGTGGGCCAGACCTACGCCACCGTGATCGAGGCGATCTGCTCGGACGTGGTGGAAATCGCCTGGTTCGGCGCGGCCTCTTACCTGCCGGCGCAGCAGCGCGGGTGCGCCGAATTGCTGGCGGTGGACGTCAACCACGGTACGTCCACCTATTTCTCCGGCATCTATGCCCGCAAGGACAGCGGTATCGCCGCCGTGGCCGATCTGAAGGGCCATTCCATGGCCTTCGGCGATGCGAACTCGACCTCGAGCTTCGTCTATCCCGTCGCGATGATCGTGGCCGCCGGTCTTGACCCCGTGAACGACCTGACCGCCATTCGCATGACCGGCAGCCATGCCAACAGCCTGAAGGCCCTGGCCGAGGGTCAGGTCGATGCCGCCGCTGCCTCGTTCGACAGCTTCGAGAAGGCGATCAACCAGGGCACGATCAGCGCCGACGACTTCGTCGTCGTGGGCAAGTCGGACCCGATCCCGAACCCGCCGCTCGCGATGTCGACCAAGCTGCCGCAAGACGTGAAGGACGCACTGCGCGCCGCCTTCAACACCGTGCACGAAGCCCCCGGCGTGACCCCGGAAATGATCCGCGGCTATGGCGGCAAGCAGGTGGACCGTTACGACGCCAACATCACCGATGACATGCTGGCCCCGGCGCTGGTGACGCTCTCGGGCGTCTCGGGCGACCTGCGCAGCGCGATCATCGCGAAGGCAGGCAACTGATGTCGGCCGCGGCGATCCTTTCCGCCGCGCAGACGATCGGGGGAGGGGTGCAGCCGCACCTCTCCTTCCGGGATCTGCGCAAGGTCTATGCCGATGGGGTCGCTGCACTCGACGGCGTATCGGCCGATGTCGCTCGGGGCGAGTTCTGTGTGGTGCTGGGGCCGTCCGGGTCGGGCAAGTCGACGCTTCTGCGCGTGGTTAACGGGCTGACGGATCTGACGTCCGGCACGATGACGCTGGGCGAGACCGCGTTGTCGCCGAGAACATTGCGCGGCATCCGCCGCCGGGTGGCGATGGTGCATCAGCAATTCAACCTGGTGGAACGGGCCAGCGTGGCCGCGAACGTCCTGTCGGGCGCTGTGGCCGAGGTGCCAGGCTGGCGCGCGTTGCTGGGCTGGTATCCGGACCATCTGCGTGACCGCGCCTGCGAAGTCGTCGCCCGCGTGGGCCTGGACGAAATCCATCTGCCGCGCCGCGCCGCCGCCCTGTCGGGCGGGCAGCAGCAGCGTGTCGGCATCGCCCGCGCCCTGCTACTGCACCCCGAAGTCATCCTGGCCGACGAACCCGTCGCCAGCCTTGACCCGGCGATCAGTCGCGAGGTGCTGGGCCTTCTGCGCGAGGCCGCCCGCGAACAGGGCGCCACGGTGCTGTGCAGCCTGCACCAGACCGACCTCGCGCGCGAATTCGCCGATCGGATCATCGGGATGCGCGCGGGGCGCGTGGTCTTCGACGGCCCGCCGCATCGGTTCGACGCCGTTGCCGAAGGGCGACTCTACGAAGGCCTGAGCGCACCCAAGGATCAACCCGAGACACGGGAGCAAGCCTATGCATGAGGGCGAACTCGCGATCGGGGCGCATCCGACCCGCCCCGCGAAAGAATGGCGCTTGCCTGCGCCGTATGACTGGCGCGCAGCCCTTGCGGTGTTGCTGGTCGCACTTGCCTTGATCTGGTCGGGCAACCGCATGGAAGTGGACAAGATGCTGGGCCTGACCGGCGAGGCGGTGCTGTCTGCCGTCGGTGTGCAGGAAAGCAGTCAGGTGGGCCGCGGTCTGGGGCGGATGCTGGGGGCGCTTTTCCCCTTCGTCATCGAAGACCGCCAGGAAGTGGCGCGCTTGCCGGATCTCGACCGTGACGCGCTGCCGATGTTCACCCGGATCGAGGCGGTCGAGGTCACGACCTTCCGGATGAACGCCGAGACGCTGAAAGCGGAACCGCAGGTCGAGGTGAAGGAATACCTCGTCCACCCGTTCGGCTATCTGACCAAGGTTCTGGGCAAGATGGTCGAGACTTTCGAGATCGCCATCTGGGCCACGATCATCTCGGTCCTGCTCTCGGTCCCGCTCGCGGTCCTGGGCGCGCGCAACTACACGCCGAACCGCTTCGCCTATTCCGCCAGTCGGGGCGTGGTCAGCTTTCTTCGCGCGATGCCGGAGCTGATCATCGCCATGTTCCTCGTTCTGGGCTTCGGTTTCGGGGCGATCGCGGGCTATCTCGCGCTCGGCCTGCACGGCGCCGGGTTTCTGGGCAAGTTCTATGCCGAGGATATCGAGGCCGCCGACCGCAAGCCGCAAGAGGCGCTGACCGCGCTTGGTGCGGGCAAGCTGCGCGTGCTTCGCGCCGCCGTCCTACCCCAGGTGGCGCCATCCTACGTGGCCTACACGCTCTACATCCTCGACCGCAACGTGCGGATGGCCGCCGTGATCGGTCTCGTCGGCGCGGGCGGGATCGGTCAGGAACTGAAGGGCCGCTACGATACCTTCGAATATGGCCATGTCGGCACGATCCTGCTGGTGATCTTTCTCACCGTCTTCGTGCTCGATCAGGTCTCGGCCCGGCTGCGCGCCCGGCTCATTGGATAAGGAATTCAGCATGAGACCGAAAAGAGAAGACTGGGCGGCGGCATTGGCCGCTGCCAACAAGGAACGGGTCGCAGCGCTGGCCGACCGTATCCGCGACCGCGCGCAAGTGGAGCCGCTGGCCCCCCCGCGCGAGGGGCTGATGCTGATGCAGTTGCGCGACAGCGTGGCGGGGGCGGCGTTCCATCTGGGCGAGATTCCCATGGCCCGCGTCCATCTGCGCCTGACCGCGCCCGAGGGTTCGGCCGAGGGTGGGGCCGCGCTGATGAGCGACGATCTGTCATTGGTGACGCGGCTGGCGATCCTTGACGCTGCGCTTGTGGCGGACTTGCCCGAGGCCCCCGAGATCGAGGCGTTGCTGGCCGAGGGCATGGCCGCGCGGGCCGAGATGCAGGCGCAGCGCGCGCTGGCGCTGGACCGCACCCGCGTCGATTTCCAGCTTCTGTCGGAGGACGACGCATGAGCGTTCTGGACCTGCCGCGCCTCTGGCGCCCCGAGACGCATCAGGCGCTGTTCCGCCGCATCCTCGACGTCGCCGCCCGCCCCGGCCAGATCGCCGATCTGTCCGACCTGCTGGACGGCCGCCCCGCCGCGCTGGCGGCGCTCGCGACGTTTTGCGACAACACGCAGACGCTGGCCGATCTGACCGGAAGCCTGACCGCGACCGATCTGGCCTTTCTGGACGTGGGCAGCGCCCCGGCGGAAAAGGCCGGGTTCATCCTCGCCCATGGCTCGGACCTCCCGGAGATCACGCCCCGCCTTGGCAGCCTCGATGCGCCCGAAGGCGGAGCAACGCTGGTGGTGATGGTCGAGAGCCTGACGGAAGGCATGCCCCTGACCCTGACCGGGCCGGGCATTGCCACTGAAACGCGGCTCGCGCCGCAGGGCCTGTCGCCGGACTGGCTGACCGCCCGCGCACGCTGGTGCGCCGATTTCCCGATGGGGGTGGACCTGGTGCTGGCGGATGCCACGCGCCTCGCCGTCCTTCCCCGCACAACAAAGATAGGAGCGTAACCCATGGCCTATGTTGCCATTCGCGGCGGCGCTGACGCGATCAAGGGCTCGGCCCGCCTGATGGACGCCCTGCGCGCCATGGGCGAGAGCGCCCCGCTGGAACTTGACCAGATCGAACGCCAGATGCCGCTTCTGCATTCCAAGGTACTGTCCGAGGGCAGCCTTTATCACCCGCGCCTCGCGTCCCTCGCACTGAAGCAGTCGCTGGGCGACAGTCTGGAGGCCGCCTTCTTCCTGCGCGCCTACCGGTCCACCAAGCCCCGCCTTGGCGAAACCGCAGCCCACGACACCCGCGCCATGCGCGTCGTGCGCCGCATCTCGGCCGCCTTCAAGGACATTCCCGGCGGGCAGATGCTGGGGGCGACGCCCGATTACCTGCACCGGCTGTTTCGCTTCGAGTTGATGGACGAGGGCGCGGCGCGGTTTGACGAGATCGCGCGCGACTGGCTGGGCAACCGGCCTGTGACGGACACGCCACTGACCTTCCCCAAGGTACTGGACAGCTTGCGTGATGAGGGCCTGCTCGCCCCGCTGGAAGACAGCGACGAGGCGCCTTTCGACATCACCCGCGAACCGCTGATCTTCCCGGTGCCCCGGTCCGCCCAGCTGGCCACCATGGCGCGGGGCGAAACCGGCGGGCTGCTGGCGCTCGCCTATTCCAACATGCGCGGCTATGGCGATGTGCACCCCACCGTGGGCGAATTGCGCGTGGGCTATGTGCCGGTGATGGTGCCGCACCCGGTGACGGGCAAGCCGATGGAGGCGGGCGAGGTTCTGATCACCGAATGTGAGATCGTGGCCATGTTCGAGAAATCGGACAGCGGCGCGCCGGTGTTCACCCTCGGTTATGGTGCCTGTTTCGGCCATAACGAGGTCAAGGCCATCGCCATGGCGGTGCTCGACCGCGCGATCAGCGTGGCCCGCGAAAAGGGCCGCGTCGCCAACCCCTCGGAAGACCCCGAATTCGTGCTGCTGCATGTCGACGGGATCGAGAGCATGGGGTTCTGCACCCATTACAAGATGCCCCATTACGTCACCTTCCAGTCCGACATGGACCGCCTGCGCGCCGCCCGCGGCAAAGCCGAGGAGGCCGCCGATGCACCCCGTTGACACCATGGGCCAGACCCGCGAGGGCGCGACCTACGGCTTTGCCTTCCTCGACGAGGATGCCAAGCGCGAGTTGCGCCGCACCATCTTCAAGGCGGTCTGCATCCCCGGCCACCAGGTGCCCTATGCCAGCCGCGAAATGCCGATTGCGCGCGGTTTCGGCACCGGGGGGATGCAGGTGACACTGGCGCTGCTTGGCCCCGACGACACCTGCAAGGTGATCGACCAGGGGGCCGACGACAGCGTGAACGCGGCCAATATCCGCAACTTCTTCGCGCTGACCTGCCCGGGTGTCACCGGCACGCTGCGCACCGAAGAGGCGAGCGTGATCCAGACCCGCCACCGAATCCCGGAACTGCGCCTGCGCGCCGATCAGATCCTGGTGTTTCAGGTGCCTTACCCCGACCCGCTGGTGGTGGTGGAGCCGAACGCCGCCAAACGTCGGCGGATGCACGGGCGCGCCGACTATGCGCGCCTCTGGGTCAAGCTCTACGAGGATATGGTGGCTTTCGACGAGATCACCATCTCCCACCGCTACCCGACGCGGATCAACGGGCATTACATCATCGACCCGTCGCCCATTCCGCGCTTCGACGTGCCGAAACTGCATCAGGCCGATTGCCTGTACCTGTTCGGTGCAGGCCGCGAGAAGCGTATCTATGCCGTGCCGCCGCATACCGACGCAGTGCCGATCACCTTCAACGATGTGGCCTTTGCCGTGGAAAGCTTCCGCGACAAGGCCACCGGCAAGCGCCATTGCTGCCGCCGCTGCGGGGCCGATGACAGTTTCCTCGACGAGTTCCTCGACGATGCGGGTGCGCGCGTCTTCCAATGCTCGGATGCCGCCTATTGCGACATGCGCCTTGCCATGAAGGAGGCCGCGGAATGAAACCGATCCTCGACGTTGACAGCCTCACCCGCATCCACGGCCCCGGCTGCCCCGCCTGTCTGGAGGTGACCGGGCCGGAGCATGACACCAACATCTGCCGCCATTGCGGATCGGTCGTGGCCGTGGCGAATGCCTCTTTCCGCCTGCACAAGGGCGAGGTGCTGGGCATCATGGGCGAGTCCGGCTCGGGCAAGTCGTCCCTCGTGAAGATGCTCTATTTCGATGACAAGCCGACATCCGGCAGCGCGACCTTCCACGATCAAGGCCGTCAGCATGACCTCTTCGCCCTGAACGAGGCGCAGCAACTGCGCCTGCGCGACACGCGGATGGGGATGGTCTATCAGAACCCGTCTCTGGGGTTGAATTTCGACATTTCCGCCGGGGGCAACATCGCCGAGCGGCTCTTGATGTCGGACGAGCTCAGCTACAAGGTGATCCGCGAGAGGGCGACCGCGCTGCTCGCGCGCACCGAGGTGCCGCCGTCGCGGATGGACGAGCTGCCGCGCAACTTTTCGGGAGGCATGCAGCAGCGGGTGCAGATCGCGCGCGCGCTCTCGACAGGTGCGCCGCTTCTGTTTCTCGACGAGGTGACGACCGGTCTCGACCTGTCGGTGCAGGCGCGCATCCTGGACCTGATCATGGAATTGCAAGAGGTTACGGGCGTCTCGATGCTGGTTGTCACTCACGACCTTGGCGTGGTGCGCCACCTGACCACCCGCACCATCGTCATGAAATACGGTCGCATCATCGAATCCGGGCTGACCGATCAGATACTCGAGGATCCGCAGGCGGCCTACACGCAACAACTTGTTTCCAGCGCATTGTGAGGGCCCGATGGACAGCATTCTTTCCGTGCGCGATCTGGGCAAGGGGTTCTATATCCACGACCGCGCCAAACATGTGCCCGCCGCGATGGGCATTTCCTTCGACATGCAACCGGGGCAACTGGCGGCGCTGGTCGGGCCATCGGGGGCGGGGAAATCCTCGCTGCTGAAGGCGATCTACCGCACCTATGTGCCGACCTCTGGGCAGGTTCTCTATCGCACCGCCGGGGGCGACGTGGTCGATCTGGCCTCTGCGTCCGAGACGCAGATCACCGACCTGCGCCGCACCGAGATCGGCTTCGTCACGCAGTTCCTGCACTGCTTGCCGCGGCTGACGACGCTGGACGTGGTGGCGCGGCCCCTGCTGCAACAGGGCGTCGCGCGCGAGGCTGCGCATGGCAAGGCGGCAAAGATGCTGGCGGCGCTGGCCATTCCAGAACAGCTCTGGGACGCGACGCCCGCCACTTTCTCGGGAGGCGAGCGCCAGCGCGTGAACATCGCCCGCAGCTTTACCCAGGGCGGGCGGCTGATGCTGCTTGACGAACCCACCGCGAGCCTTGACCCAGTTGCGCGCGAGAATGTCTGCGCAATGATCGAGGCCGCCAAGGCCGAGGGCGCCGCCATGGTCGGCATCTTTCACGACATGGCGCTGGTCGAGCGGCTGGCCGATGTTCGCATCGAGGTGCAGCGCCAGGCTTTCGAGGCCGTCGCATGACCCTCCATCTGGAAAACGCCCGCGTCGTGACGACTGATGGTCTACATCATGGCAGTGTCACGATAGAGGATGGACACATCGCGGCGTTGAACGGTAACGCGCCGAGGGATGCAAACTGCCTTGATCTGGACGGCGATCTGCTTCTGCCGGGCCTGATCGACCTGCACGGCGACGCCATCGAGAAGGAAGTCGAGCCGCGCCCCAACGCCTTCTTCCCGCTGCCTGTGGCGCTCGATGCCATCGACCGACGCATGGCCGCGGCGGGCGTCACCACCGTCTTCCATGGCATCAGCTTTGCCGAGGGCGAGTTGGGCGTGCGTGACGTGGGCTTCGCCGAAACCCTCGCCCGCGCGCTGCACGGCTTCAGGGGCGCGGTCGATCACCGCGTGCATATCCGCTACGAGCTGACCGATGCCGGCTCCGAGGCGCGGGTGACGCGGCTGATCGACGAAGGCGTGGCGAGCTTGCTCTCCTTCATGGACCACACGCCCGGACAGGGGCAGTTCAAGGACGCCGCCGCATACGGCGCCTATCTGTCCCGCGTCTATGCCAAGGAGGACGGCGAGATACTCGACCGGATCAGCGCCAAGCAGGCCGAGGCGGGCAATATCGTCGCCCGCGTGGAACGGCTGGCCGCCCGTGCCCGACCGCATGGCGTGGCGCTGGCAGGCCATGACGACGAGGGCGCCGAGCGCGTGGCCTTCATGGCGCGGGTGGGGGCGACGATCAGCGAGTTTCCCCTCGATCTCGACACTGCGCACGCAGGCCGCGCCGCCGGTCTGGTGACGCTCTTCGGTGCGCCCAACGTGCTGCGCGGGCGCAGCCAGTCGGGCGCGCTGTCGGCACGCGATGCGATTGCCGCAGGGGTCGCGGGGGCGCTCTGTTCGGATTACGCGCCGCAGGCGATGCTGCCCGCGCTCGGCGTTCTGACGGGTGAGATGGGCCTCGGCTGGCCGCAGGCGCTCGACCTGCTGTCCGGTGCGCCCGCGCGGGCGACGGGGCTGGTCGACCGGGGCGTGATCGGACAGGGCAAACGCGCCGATCTGATCCGGGTGCGCGACGCGCGCGGCGTCCTGTCCGTGGTCGCGACCTGGGTCGAAGGTGCGCAGGTCTATCGGTTCGGGGCGGCATGACGGGGCGGCTCTTCCTGATCGTCGGGCCGTCGGGTGCGGGCAAGGATACGGTGATCGCGGCAACAATGGCGCGGCTGTCCCCGGCGGATGACGTGATCCTCGCCCGCCGGATCATCACCCGGCCGCAGCATCCCGGCGGGGCCGAAAGCCATGCCCCCGTCACGCCCGAGGCTTTCGCCAGGCTGCGCGCGGCAGGAGCCTTTGCGCTGGACTGGGACAGCCACGGGCTGAGCTATGGCCTCGGGATCGAGCTGCGGGCGTGGCTGGCCGCGGGCATGACGGTCCTCGCCAACGGCTCGCGCGGGGCACTGCCGCAGGCGCGCGCCACCTTCGGCACGGGCCTGATCGCCACCGAAATTACCGCCCGGCCCGAGACGCTGGCCGCCCGCCTTGCCGCGCGGGGCCGCGAAACCGCGGCAGACATCGCCGCACGTCTTGCGCGCAGCGACAGCCTGCCGCCCGCGCCCGCCGATCTGACCATCCCCAATGACGACGCGCCCGAGGCGGCGGCAAGCCTCTTGCTGGCCGCGATCCGGCAAAGGGCCATGTCATGCGCCTGACCTTCCTTGGCACCGGCGGGGTCTGGGCCGCCCCCGTTCACGGCTGCCCCTGCACCGCCTGCGAGGCCGCCCGCGACGACTCGTCGCGCGCCCGCGCCCCCGCCTCGGCCCTGTTGGAAGTCGCGGGCCTGCGCCTCTTGATCGACGCGGGGCGCACCGATCTGGTGGATCGCTTCCCGCCCGGCAGCCTCGATGGTGTGTTGCTGACCCATTTCCACGCTGACCATTGCCTTGGCCTGACCCTGATGCGCTGGAGCCTAGCCGAACCCTTGCCGGTCTGGTGCCCCCATGATCCGCGCGGCTATGACGACCTGACGAAACACCCCGGCCGACTACGGTTCCAGACCTGCTCTGCGGGCGCGGCCTTCTGCATCGGGCCGATCACGGTGACCCCGGTTGCGCTCATCCATTCGCGCCCCACGCATGGCTGGGTGGTCGAACACGAGACACAACGGATCGCCTATCTGTCCGACACACGCGGCCTGCCCGCAGACACTTTGGCGATCCTCGATGCCGCGCCGCTAGACCTGGTCGTGCTGGACTGCGCCTATCCGCCGGGCGTCCCGGGCCCGCGCAACCACAACGATTTGGACGAGGCCGCTGACATCATTCGGCGGCTGGCGCCGCATTCGGCGCGGCTGACACATATCAACCACGAGCTCGATGGATACTCCGGGGCGTCGACGGTTGCACTGGGTTTTGCCCGTGATGAAGAAGTGGCGGTGGTTTGCAAGTAGGCGGGACCGGGATCGCTTGGGCGACGCTGCAGCGCTGGGCTAGGGACGCGAGCTGCGACCTGGAGGGCAATTTCTAGAAATTATATGTAAATCAGTATTTTAGAACGGAGAAGGTTGGATATCAGGCCCACCCCCTCCGCCATCATCCCTGTTGCGAACATGGACAGGCGCCCATCGTGGCGCGGAAATAGTCGTGTTTTCAAAGGGCTTTGCCTCCCCTATGCGAACCTCTGAGACTGCGCCTCAGTCCCGTTCCTGGCTCTGAACGGCACTCCGTCTCTGTTCGGGCGAACCTCGCCAAATTCGGTTCGGTTGGAAATTCCCTCGCCATTCCAATGCGTTGACTTTCAACCCCGCCAAAACTTCGGGCCTCGTGTCGATCGCCTTCGAGGGGAACAGAGCCGCAACACCCGAGAGGCGCAGCCGCTGGGCTCGCTGGCCGAATAGCGCGTAGCGGTGGCGGTGCTCTAAGCTTGCCGAAGGCGCACTCGAAGCGGGTTTGCGTACGCACCATTCCGATCCCAAAGCCGTCGTGCGCGATCAGATATGGCGGAAAGGAACGGGTTCCGAAGATCGGTTTCACCAGCGAGGATGATGAGGTGCGCTTGAGCACGGGACGCAGCAACGTTGATGAGCCGACGACCGGTCTCGCTGTTCAGAAACGGGCTCCCAGCATCGACGGGATCGAAAATCACGATCTTTCGCTCGCTACCCTGTGCTCGGTGGACTGTACTGACACGAACTTCCTTCTGCCCCTGGCGTCCAAGCATCGACCTGATGAGCGCGCGCTGAGCGCGGAACGGTGTAAGGATTAGGATGTCGTCCGCTTCAACGTAGGGTCAGGACCCATTAATTGGCTTGAGGCCGCCGGGCCTGCGTGATTCAAGCTCCCGGACTGACGGGGGTGATGATGAGCAACCTTTTCTGGCTGACCGACGCGCAGATGGAGCGGTTGAAGCCG
>JBMOOG010000024.1:0-53793 GCA_049324535.1 Pseudomonadota bacterium
CGTAGGCCTTGAACTCGCCGAAATACTTCGTGATCGCCGCCGTCAGCGTCGTCTTCCCGTGGTCAACGTGGCCAATCGTGCCAACGTTCACGTGCGGTTTCGTCCGTTCAAACTTTGCCTTGGCCATGATGGCAACTCCTCGTTCATGTCGATGCGGCGGGCCGGACCCGCCCTACGGATGGCAGGGCGGGGCTCTCCCCGCCACACCGGATCAGGCGTATTTCTTCTGGATTTCCTGGCTGATGTTCTCGGGCACGGCGTCGTAGTGATCGAAGATCATCGTGAACACCGCCCGGCCCGACGACATCGAGCGCAGGTTGTTGATGTAGCCGAACATGTTCGCGAGCGGCACCATCGCGGTGATGACGTTGGCGTTGCCGCGGCTGTCCTGGCCCTGCACCATGCCCCGACGCGAGGTCAGGTCGCCGATGATCGACCCGGTGTATTCCTCGGGCGTCACGACCTCGACCTTCATGATCGGCTCGAGCAGCTTCGCGCCGGCCTTCTTGAGGCCCTCGCGCATCGCGGCGCGCGAGGCGATCTCGAAGGCGAGGACCGACGAGTCGACATCGTGGAAGGCCCCGTCGACCAGCGCCACCTTGAAGTCGATCACCGGGAAGCCCGCGAGCGGACCCGAGTCCATCACCGACTTGATGCCCTTCTCGACGCCGGGGATGTACTCCTTCGGCACCGCACCGCCGACGATCTTCGATTCGAACGAGTAGCCCTCGCCCGGCTCGGTCGGGGTGATGACCAGCTTGACGCGGGCGAACTGGCCCGTGCCGCCGGTCTGCTTCTTGTGGGTGTAGTCGATCTCGGCCTCGCGCGAGATGGTCTCGCGGTAGGCCACCTGCGGGGCGCCGATGTTGGCCTCGACCTTGAACTCGCGCTTCATGCGGTCCACCAGGATGTCGAGGTGAAGCTCGCCCATCCCCTTCATGATCGTCTGGCCCGATTCGAAATCGGTTTCCACGCGGAAGGACGGGTCTTCGGCGGCAAGACGCGCCAGCGCGAGGCCCATCTTCTCCTGGTCGGCCTTCGACTTCGGCTCGACGGCGATCTCGATCACCGGCTCGGGGAAGGTCATGGTTTCCAGGACGACCGGTTTGGCCGGATCGCAGAGCGTGTCGCCGGTGGTGGTCTCCTTCAGGCCGGCCAGCGCGATAATGTCGCCCGCGAAGGCCTCTTCGATTTCCTCGCGGTTGATGGCGTGCATCATCATCATGCGGCCGACGCGCTCGCGCTTGCCCTTGGTCGCGTTCAGCATCTGGTCGCCCTTCTTGAGCTGACCCGAGTAGATGCGGGTGAAGGTGAGCGAGCCGACGAAGGGGTCGTTCATGATCTTGAAGGCCAGCGCCGAGAAGGGCTCGGCGTCATCGGGCTTGCGCTCGATGTTGCGGGTCTCGGTCTCGTCGCCCGGGGCGAAGCCGACATAGGCCGGCACGTCGAGGGGCGAAGGCAGATAGTCGATCACGGCGTTCAGGACCGGCTGGACGCCCTTGTTCTTGAAGGCCGAACCGGCGGTGACCGGGACGAAGGACATATTGAGCGTGCCCTTGCGGATCAGCGCGCGCAGCGTGGCGACGTCGGGCTCGTTGCCCTCGAGATAGGCCTCCATCGCCGCGTCGTCCTGCTCGACGGCCAGCTCGACCATCTTTCCGCGCCACTCATCGGCCAGACCCTTGAGGCTGTCGCGGATCGGCTGGCGGACCCAGGTCGCCCCGAGATCCTCGCCCTGATAGACCCACTCTTCCATGGTCACGAGGTCGATGATGCCCTCGAGCTTGTCCTCGGCGCCGATCGGCAGCGCGATCGGGCACGGCGTCGCACCGGTGCGGTCCTTGATCATCCGCACGCAGTTGAAGAAGTCGGCCCCGATCTTGTCCATCTTGTTGACGAACACGATCCGCGGAACCTTGTAGCGGTCGGCCTGACGCCAGACGGTCTCGGTCTGCGGCTCGACGCCGGCGTTGGCGTCCAGAAGGCAGATCGCGCCGTCGAGAACCGCGAGCGAACGCTCGACCTCGATGGTGAAGTCCACGTGGCCGGGGGTGTCGATGATGTTGAAGCGGTGCTTCGGCGTTTGGGCCGTCTTGCCGTCCTCGGTACGCTCCCAGAAGGTGGTGGTGGCAGCCGAGGTGATCGTGATGCCACGCTCCTGCTCCTGCTCCATCCAGTCCATCGTCGCGGCGCCGTCATGCACCTCGCCGATCTTGTGGGACTTGCCGGTGTAGTAGAGAATCCGTTCCGTCGTCGTGGTCTTGCCCGCGTCGATGTGGGCCATGATCCCGAAGTTACGGTAGAGATTCAGCGGATATTCGCGTGCCATCAGACTGCCTATAGCCTCGGGTTACCAGCGGTAGTGGCTGAATGCCTTGTTGGCATCGGCCATCTTGTGGGTGTCTTCGCGCTTCTTCACCGCGGTGCCGCGGTTGTTGACCGCATCGGCCAGCTCGGCGGCCAGACGCTCTTCCATCGTGTTCTCGTTGCGGTTCTTGGCCGCGTTGATCAGCCAGCGGATCGCCAGAGCCTCACGGCGTTCGGTGCGGACCTCGACCGGAACCTGGTAAGTCGCACCGCCGACGCGGCGGGAGCGGACCTCGACCGAGGGCTTCACGTTGTCGAGCGCCTCGTGGAAGATCTCGAGCGGCTCGCGCTTCAGGCGGCCCTGAACGCGCTCGAGCGCGGAGTAGACGATGGTTTCGGCGACCGACTTCTTGCCGTCGACCATCAGGTTGTTCATGAACTTGGTCACGACCCGGTCGCCGTATTTGGCATCGGGAAGGACTTCGCGCTTTTCGGCGGCGTGACGACGCGACATGGATCAGTTCCTCACTTCGGACGCTTGGCGCCGTATTTCGAACGGCGCTGACGACGATCTTTGACGCCCTGGGTGTCCAGAACGCCGCGCAGGATGTGGTAGCGCACACCCGGAAGGTCCTTTACCCGGCCGCCGCGGATCAGCACGACCGAGTGTTCCTGCAGGTTGTGCTTTTCGCCGGGGATGTAGCTGATGACCTCGAAGCCGTTGGTCAGGCGCACCTTGGCGACCTTCCGCATGGCCGAGTTCGGCTTTTTCGGCGTCGTGGTGTAGACCCGGGTGCAGACCCCGCGCTTCTGCGGGCAGCCCTCAAGGTGCTGCGACTTCGATTTTCTGACGCTCGCTTCCCGCGGCTTGCGGATCAGCTGTTGGATCGTCGGCATTAATCTCGCCCTATCTCGTTTGCGGCCCGATCAACGACCGCTCGTCAGCGGCGTTTCCGGGGGCTTTCTCTCGTGTCGTGCCCTGCGCGTCCGCAAAACACCAAAACCGCGGGCGTCCCCTGCGCAGGGACGACGCGGTGGGATTCCAGAGGATCGGGGCTTGCGCCCGGATCATGACCACTCAATTCCTGATCCCCGGACGCACGTATCCCGCGTCCCGGGTGGGCGCCGTATATGGGGAGTCGCCAGCCTTGTCAACAGCGCCCCCGGGCTGTGCCGTCCCGGCCGTCTCAGCCCTTGCGGCGCAGGAGCAGACGGTCGAGGGCAAGCGCGATCCCGGCCACGAAGAGCGCGGCAAAGACCGTGTCGGACAGGAAATGCCGGCCGGTGGCGAGGCGCTGGAAAAGCCCGGCGGCGGCGGCCAGGACCGCAAGCGCCTGGATCGTCCGGCGCCATGCCGCGGGCAGCGATGGCCGCATCGCGGCGACGATGACGAAGACCGAGATCGCCAGCGCCACGGCGGCCGATCCTTCGCCCGAGACGAAGGAGCAGTTCGACTGGCACTGGTCGGCGATCTGCCAGAACGGGGTGAAGTCCGCCCGCCCCCCGAAGTCGGTGACCTGCGCCGGCCGTGCCCGGCCCCAGTTGTTCTTGAGCACCCCGTTGACCAGCAGGCCCGGCCCCAGGACATAGAGCGCGGCGACGAAGACCCAGACCCGCAAGCCGATTCCGGCAACCGGCCCCCGCCAGGCCGTCCAGAGGGCGAGGAACAGGGCCGCGAGGAAGACCGCGATGCTCAGATCCCACAGCGCCTGGCGCAGGAGGTTGAGCGCCGCAAGATCGGCCAGTGGAAACGCGCCGTCGCGGAAGAAGAGGGCACTGGCCCATCGGTCGATGCCGGGCCAGAGCGCGAAGACCGCCGCGGCCGCGACGACGGCGCCGAGCCAGACGATCAGGGTGCGGTCAGCCCAGCGCATCGAAGCACCCGGGCGGGACGAGGTAGGCGGCCAGCGCGTCGCCCGCATAGGCCCCGCCGGCGGTGTCGAACCGCGCCACCGGGGCAAGCGCCGCGCCGTTGCACACCGGCGGTTGCAGGAGTACCGCAAGCACCGGGCCGCCGGGATCGGCGGGAAGCGGTCGCGTCTCTTCGTAATAGTTGCCGGGGCGTCCGACCGGCCTTGGCGCATAGACCGGCATGCCCGAGCCGGCGCCCGTGAAGCTCAGGTCGGCCAGGATGTCGCGCGAACCGGCAACAACCGCAGCCGCGCCGTTTGCGCGGGCCGTGTCGAGGATCTGACGGCTGAGATCGGCGCGCCCGAGATAGCGGTCGAGCAGCGGCCGGTCCCGGCCGAGCCGCAGATCCCGGGCCGTCACCACCGCCAGCGCGACCAGGAGGGCAAGCGCCGTGTTGACGGCCATGGACAGCCACAGCAGCCGGGGCGCGCGCCGGAGGAGTGCGGGCACGGCGATCAGCGTTCCGGCGAAATAGGCCGCGACGGCCCAGTTGGCGTAGGCCTTGGACAGGACCGCCTGGACCGACACCAGAAGCAGCGGCGGCCAGGAGAACGGCCGCAGCCGGCGCTGGAGGGCGCCCAGCGGGGCCGCGAACTGCCAGAGGAGGGCGGCGAAGAGCACCGGCCCGAACACCCCGAACTGGGCCAGGACAAACTCGGCCAGCCGATCGGGATGCAGGCCCGAAAGGCCGCGGATCCAGCCCACGTTGTCGATGGTGTGCTCGACCGTCGCCAGACCGTGGGTCAGGTTCCAGATCACGTTGGGCGCGATCACCAGCGCAAAGGCCAGCACCAGCGCCGCCGCCTGGGCCGGTGTCGGGCGGCTGTCGCGGCGCAGCGCCGCCAGCGCCACGCCGATCAGGAAATAGACAGCCGCGTATTTCGCAAGCGCCGCCACGCCTATGGCCAGCCCGGACGCCGCCGCCCATCCCACGCCGCGGCGGTCGAGCGCCCGCAGCCAGAACAGCAGCGCCAGCGCGAAGAAGGGCGCCATGATCGTGTCGGTCGAGATCAGAAAACTGCCCCAGGAGGCCAGCGGCAGCGTCGCGTAGCCGAGCGCCGTCCAGAAGGCCGACCGCGCGTCGAAGAGCGCCGCCGCAATCGCCCCGAGGATCATCGCCGTGGCGGCGTGGAAGAGTGGCGCGGGCAGCCGGACCCAGAACGGGGTATCGCCGCCGATGTCGGTTGACAGCCGGATCACCCAGGCCACGAGCGGGGGCTTCGAATAATAGCCGAAGCCGAGGCTCTGCCCCCAGAGCCAATACTGGCTTTCATCGACGAAGAGATCGGTCGGGCTGGCCGCCAGCGCCGCGATGCGCAGCGCGGTCAGCGCCGCCACCAGGCCGAGCGCGGGCCCGAACCAGCGGAGTTCAGACATCGGCGTCCCGTGCCTCGCGGCGGATGAGCCAGAGATTGCGCAGGTAGATGAAGACGCCCAGCGCCTGCCCGAGCACGAAGACGGGATCCTTGCGGTAGAGCGCGTAGCTGAGCAGGATCAGCCCGCCGCCGATCGAGAAATACCAGAAGGCCAGCGGGATCACCGACTTGCGCGCGCGCTCCGAGGCGATCCACTGCACGAGGAAGCGGCCGGTGAACATCAGCTGGCCCAGCAGGCCGAAGGCGACCCACCAGAACTCGGTCCAGTTCTCGACGTGCAGAACGGCAAAGACCTTGTCCATCAGGGTCGCTCCGCCTCGGTCGGACGGGCCTTCTTGCGGCGGCGCAGGAGCCAGGCCACGCCCGCGAGATCGACGACACCGACCAGCGCGCGCTGGATGTTGGAATAGTTCGACCGCCCGGCGCCCCTTGGCCGGTGCGCGACGTCGACATGGGCGACCTGCCACCCGTCGCGGGCGAAGAGCGCGGGCAGGTAGCGGTGCATGTGGTCGAAGTAGGGAAGCGCCAGAAAGCCTTCCCGCCGGAAGCCCTTGAGTCCGCAGCCGGTGTCGCGGGTCCCGTCCTTCAGGATCCACGCCCGCAGCCCGTTGGCAAAGCGCGAGGCGAGGCGTTTCGACAGCGTGTCCTGCCGGCCCACGCGCTGTCCGGCGACGATTCCGATCCGCTCCGACCCCGGCGCAAGCAGCGGGGCCCAGAGCTTTGGAAGCTCTTCCGGCGGGTTCTGGCCGTCGCCGTCCAGGGTGCAGACGATGGCCCCGCGCGCCGCACGAACGCCGCTGTGGACGGCGGCGCTCTGGCCGCCCGACCGGTCGTGACGGATCAGGCGCAGGCCGGGATCCGAGGCCATGCGGGCGCGAACGACCTCGGCCGTCGCGTCCGTGGAGGCGTCATCCACGACGATCACCTCGGCCCCGTCAAGCCCGGCGAGGGCCGCGTTGATGCCATCGAGAAGCGTCGCGATGTTGTCGGCTTCGTTCTTGGCCGGGATGACGATGGAAACGGTGACCATGCCTGCGCCTGCTGCGGGCGGCTCCGCCCTCGGCTGCGTTCCTACTTGACCGCTTGGACGCTGTAAATGTTCGGGGCGCGGCCGACCGGCGGGATGCTGCCTCAGGCGCGGCGCGCGAGCCGACGTTCCCGGTGAAAGGCGTAGATCCCCGTCGCCACCACGATCGCCGAGCCGATCAGGGTCAGCCCGTCGGGGAACTGACCGAAGGCGAGCCAACCGAGGGCCAGCGCAAACACCAGCGCCGTGTAGCGGAAGGGGGCGACGACACCGACATCGCCAACCCGCGTCGCCATGACGACGAAGAGGTAGCCCATGACCAGAAAGACCGCCGCCAGGGCCACGAGCCCGACCGTGGCCGGCGACGGGGCGATCCAGCCGTCGAAGGGCACCACGACCAGGCCCATGAGCGTGACCGCAAGGGCCGACACGAACGCCACCGCGACGGACGGCACCTCGCGCGACAGCGTGCGGGTGGCCAGGTCGCGCAGCACGACGAAGCCCACGGAGGCGAGGCCGAGGACCGACCAGCGGTCGAAGCCCTCGGTGCCGGGCCGCACGATCAGCAGCACCCCGACGAAGCCCACGAGGATCGCGCCCATGCGCCGCCAGCCGAACGTCTGGTGAAAAACCAGCGCCGCCGCCAGCGTCACCGCCAGCGGAAGCGACTGCATGATGGCGGACAGGTTCGCCAGCGGCATGTGGCGCAGGGCCAGCAGGAAGGTCACGGTTCCGGCGACCTCGCCCAGCGTGCGCCAGCCGATGGCGCGGGCATCGCCGCGCGCGAAGCGCAGCCGCAGCCCCCCGAGCCGCGGCGCGATGAGCGCAAGCGCCAGCATGGTCAGCGCGCCGCGCAGCACGATCGCCTGGAACAGGGGCACGGTCTCGGTGATGGCCTTCATGCAGGTGTCGTTGGCGGTGAAGGCCGCCATGGCGGCGATCATCATCAGCGAACCGCGCAGGTTTTCGGACATGGCTGGCATCCGGGTGATCTAGCAGCGCGGGCCCTGTGCCGCCGGTCTGGCCGCGTCAGCCGCATGCCGCATTCCGACCCCGCAAACACGACGGCCCCCGGATCGCTCCGGGGGCCGCCGTCCGTCCATGGGGATGCCTCAGTCGCGGCTTTCCGGCGTATCGACCAGGCCCAGCTCGTCATCGAGAACGAGGGACTCGCCCATCGGCGCCGCCAGCGCGGCCGCGTGTTCGGCCTCGCTGCGGCGCTGCTCGATCACGCGCTGGTCGCGCTCGTGCGCCAGCTTGCGCACGCGGCTCGTGGCGCCGCCCGTGCCCGCCGGGATCAGCCGGCCGACGATGACGTTCTCCTTCAGGCCGACGAGCGTGTCGCGCTTGCCCTGCACCGCGGCCTCGGCCAGCACGCGGGTGGTCTCCTGGAAGGAGGCGGCCGAGATGAACGACCGGGTTTGCAGCGATGCCTTGGTGATGCCGAGCAGGACCGGCTCGCCCGTTGCGGGGCGACCGCCGCGCGCGACGACCTTGGCGTTCTCCTCCTCGAACTCGGCCTTGTCGACATGCTCGCCCTTCAGGAGCGTGGTCTCGCCGCTGTCGAGGATCTCGATCTTCTGCAACATCTGGCGAACGATCACCTCGATGTGCTTGTCGTTGATCTTCACGCCCTGCAGACGATAGACGTCCTGAACCTCGTCGATCAGATAGTCGGCCAGCGCCTCGATGCCCATGATCCGCAGGATGTCGTGCGGAGCCGGGTTGCCGTCCATGATGTAGTCACCCTTCTGCACGAAGTCGCCTTCCTGCACCGGGATGTGCTTGCCTTTCGGCACCATGTACTCGACCGGCTGCACCGTCTCGTCGGTGGGCTCGATCGTGATGCGGCGCTTGTTCTTGTAGTCCTTGCCGAAGCGCACGTAGCCGTCGATCTCGGCGATGATCGCATGGTCCTTCGGACGACGGGCCTCGAAGAGTTCCGCCACGCGGGGCAGACCCCCGGTGATGTCCTTCGTCTTGGCGCCTTCGCGCGGGATCCGCGCCACCACGTCACCGGCCCGGATCTCCTGCCCGTCCTCGACCGACAGGATCGCGTCCACCGACATCGGGTAGCTGACCGGATTGCCCGCGTCGTTGCGCACCGGTTCGCCCGTCTCCGGGTCCATCACGATGATCTCGGGCTTCAGGTCGCTACCCTTGGGCGCGGTCCGCCAGTCGGTCACGATCTTCTGGGTCATGCCGGTGGCTTCGTCGGTGTCCTCGCGCACGGCGATGCCTGAGATCAGGTCCACAAACTTCGCCACGCCCGCCTTCTCGGCGATGATCGGCAGGGTGTAGGGGTCCCATTCGAAGAGCTTGGTCCCCCGCTTGACCGACTGACCTTCCTTGACGAACAGCTTCGAGCCGTAGGTCAGCTTGTGGCTGGCCCGTTCCTGACCCTGCTCGTCCACGATCGCGAGCTGCATGTTGCGGCCCATGACGATCTGTTCGCCGAGGGCGTTCTCCAGCAGGCTCGGGTTGCGGAACTCGATCCGGCCCTCCTGCGACGCCTCGAGGAAGGATTGCTGGCCACCCTGGGCGATGCCCCCGATGTGGAAGGTCCGCATGGTGAGCTGCGTGCCCGGCTCGCCGATCGACTGCGCGGCGATGATGCCCACCGCCTCGCCGATGTTGACCAGCGTGCCGCGGGCGAGGTCGCGCCCGTAGCACATGGCGCAGACGCCTTCCTCCGCCTCGCAGGTCAGGGCCGAACGGATGCGGACATGCGCGACCCCGGCCTGCTCGATGGCGTCGGCCTTGCGCTCGTCGATCAGCTCGTTGCGGCGCACGATCACCTCGTCGGTGCCCGGCACGAGCACGTCCTCGGCGGCCACCCGCCCGAGCACGCGCTCGGCCAGGGGCGAGACCACCTCGCCGTCGTTGACCGCGGCCGAGGCGGTGATCGCCCGCTCGGTGCCGCAGTCGGCTTCGCGGATGATGCAGTCCTGGGCCACGTCCACCAGGCGGCGGGTCAGGTAGCCCGAGTTCGCCGTCTTGAGCGCCGTGTCGGCCAGACCCTTGCGGGCGCCGTGGGTCGAGTTGAAATACTCGAGCACGGTGAGCCCTTCCTTGAAGTTCGAGATGATCGGCGTCTCGATGATCTCGCCCGACGGCTTGGCCATCAGGCCGCGCATGCCGCCCAGCTGCTTCATCTGGGCGGGCGAGCCGCGCGCACCGGAGTGCGACATCATGTAGACCGAGTTCGGTTCCTTCTCGCTGCCCGCATCATCGACGCGGACAGCGGAGATCTCCTTCATCATCTCGGCGGCCACGGCGTCCGAGCATTTCGACCAGGCATCGACGACCTTGTTGTACTTCTCACCCTGGGTGATCAGGCCGTCCATGTACTGCTGTTCGAACTCCTTCACCTGCTCCTGCACGTCGCCCACGATCTTCCACTTGGATTCGGGGATGACCATGTCGTCCTTGCCGAAGGAGATGCCGGCGCGGAAGGCTTCGCGGAAGCCGAGGCCCATGATCTGGTCGCAGAAGATCACCGATTCCTTCTGGCCGCAGTAGCGGTAGACGGTGTCGATGACGTTCTGCACGTCCTTCTTGCGCAGAAGCCGGTTCACCAGGTCGAACGGCGCCTTGGCATTCAGCGGCAAAAGCGCGCCGAGGCGGACCCTGCCGGGCGTCGTCTCGTAGCGCTTCCAGACCTCGTTGCCTTCGGCGTCGATCTGCTTGACGCGGCACTGGATCTTGGCGTGCAGATGCACGGCGCCGGCGTCGAGCGCATGCTGCACCTCGTCCACCGACGAGAAGACCATGCCCTCGCCCTTCATGCCCTTGCGCTGCATGGTCACGTAGTAGAGACCCAGAACCATGTCCTGCGACGGCACGATGATCGGGCTGCCGTTCGCAGGCGACAGCACGTTGTTCGTGGACATCATCAGCACGCGCGCCTCGAGCTGGGCTTCCAGCGAGAGGGGAACGTGCACGGCCATCTGGTCGCCGTCGAAGTCGGCGTTGAAGGCCGAGCAGACCAGCGGGTGAAGCTGGATGGCCTTGCCCTCGATCAGCACCGGCTCGAAGGCCTGGATGCCCAGACGGTGCAGCGTCGGCGCCCGGTTCAGCAGGACCGGGTGTTCGCGGATGACTTCATCGAGGATGTCCCAGACTTCGGGGCGTTCCTTCTCGACCAGCTTCTTCGCCTGCTTCACGGTCGAGGACAGGCCCTTGGCCTCGAGCCGCGAGTAGATGAACGGCTTGAAGAGCTCGAGCGCCATCTTCTTCGGCAGGCCGCACTGGTGCAGCTTCAGTTCCGGCCCGGTCACGATGACCGACCGGCCCGAGAAGTCCACGCGCTTGCCGAGCAGGTTCTGGCGGAACCGGCCCTGCTTGCCCTTCAGCATGTCCGAGAGCGACTTCAGCGGGCGCTTGTTGGCGCCGGTGATGACGCGGCCGCGGCGGCCGTTGTCGAAGAGCGCATCGACCGATTCCTGCAGCATCCGCTTTTCGTTGCGCACGATGATGTCGGGCGCACGCAGCTCGATCAGCCGCTTCAGGCGGTTGTTGCGGTTGATGACCCGGCGGTAGAGATCGTTCAGGTCGGACGTGGCAAACCGGCCGCCGTCCAGCGGCACCAGCGGACGCAGCTCCGGCGGGATGACCGGAATGACGGTCAGCACCATCCACTCGGGGCGGTTGCCCGACTCGAGGAACGACTCGACGATCTTCAGCCGCTTGATGATCTTCTTCGGCTTCAGCTCGCCGGTGGCCTCCTTCAGCTCCTCGCGCAGCTGTTCGGCCGTCGCTTCGAGATCGATCGCGGACAGCATCTCGCGGATCGCCTCGGCGCCGATGTTCGCCGTGAAGGCGTCCGCGCCGTACTGGTCCTGCGCATCGAGGAACTCTTCCTCGGTCAGCAGCTGGCCATAGGTGAGGTCGGTCAGGCCCGGCTCGATGACCACGTAATTCTCGAAGTAGAGGATGCGCTCGAGATCCCGCAGCGTCATGTCGAGCATGAGGCCGATCCGCGAGGGCAGCGACTTCAGGAACCAGATGTGGGCGACGGGGGCAGCCAGTTCGATATGGCCCATGCGCTCGCGCCGCACCTTCTGCAGCGTGACCTCGACGCCGCATTTCTCGCAGACGACGCCGCGATACTTCATGCGCTTGTACTTGCCGCAGAGGCACTCGTAGTCCTTGATCGGCCCGAAGATGCGGGCGCAGAACAGGCCGTCGCGCTCGGGCTTGAAGGTACGGTAGTTGATGGTTTCCGGCTTCTTGATCTCACCGTAGGACCACGACAGGATCCGTTCGGGCGAGGCGAGCGAGATCTTGATCTCGTCGAACGACTTCGGCGCCGCCATCGGGTTGAACGGGTTTTGGCTGTGGGTCAGTTCCTGGTTCATTGTCAAATCCTTGAAATGGCGCGGGGGTCAGGCCGGGGCGCGGTCGTCCTTGCGAAGGATCGCACCCCGGATCTTCGGGAGCCGATCCGGCTCCCTATTCCTCGCCCTCCGCATCCAGGAGTTCCATGTTGAGGCCGAGGCCCCGCACTTCCTTGACGAGCACGTTGAACGATTCCGGCACGCCGGCCTCGAAGTTGTCCTCGCCCTTGACGATCGACTCGTAGACCTTGGTCCGGCCCGCCACGTCGTCCGACTTCACCGTGAGCATCTCCTGCAAGGTGTAGGCGGCGCCGTAGGCCTCGAGCGCCCAGACCTCCATCTCGCCGAAGCGCTGACCGCCGAACTGGGCCTTGCCGCCCAGCGGCTGCTGGGTGACGAGGCTGTACGGCCCGGTGGACCGCGCGTGGATCTTGTCGTCGACCAGGTGGTGCAGCTTCAGCAGATACTTGACGCCCACGGTCACCTTGCGGGCGAACTTCTCGCCGGTCCGGCCGTCAAACAGGTCCGACTGGCCCGACTGATCGAAGCCCGCGCGCTTCAGCGCGTCGTTCACGTCCGCTTCCTTGGCGCCGTCGAAGACCGGGGTCGCGATCGGAACGCCGCGGGTCACGACCTCGGCGCGCTCGATGAGCTCCGCCTCGTCGAGACCGGCAAAGGCCTCTTCATAGGCCGCGTCGCCATAGCCGTGACGAAGCGCCTCGCGAACCGGGGTGAGGTCGCCCTTGCGCCGGTACTCCTGAAGCGCTTCGTCGATCCGCAGGCCGAGGCCGCGCGCGGCCCAGCCCATGTGCGTCTCGAGGATCTGGCCGACGTTCATCCGCGACGGCACGCCGAGCGGGTTCAGCACCATGTCGACCGGCGTGCCATCGGCCAGGAACGGCATGTCCTCGATCGGAACGACCTTCGACACCACGCCCTTGTTGCCGTGACGGCCGGCCATCTTGTCGCCCGGCTGAAGCTTGCGCTTCACCGCCACGAAGACCTTGACCATCTTCATGACGCCCGGAGGCAGGTCGTCGCCGCGGCGCACCTTCTCGACCTTGTCGTCGAACCGCAGATCCAGGGCGCGCTTCTGCGCCTCGAACTGGGCGTTGAGGGCCTCGACCTGCTGGGCGTCGGCCTCTTCGCCCAGCGCCAGCTGCCACCACTGGCCCTTCGTCAGGCTTTCCAGCAGCTCCTCGTCGATGCTCGCGCCGGGCTTGATGCCCTTGGGACCCTTCACCGCGACCTTGCCGAGGATCATCGACTTGAGGCGGGCGTAGATGTTGCGCTCGAGGATGGCGAGCTCGTCGTCGCGGTCACGGGCGAGACGCTCGACCTCTTCGCGCTCGATCTGAAGCGCGCGCTCGTCCTTGTCGACGCCGTGGCGGTTGAAGACGCGCACCTCGACGACCGTGCCGTAGTCACCCGGCGGCAGCCGCAGCGAGGTGTCGCGCACGTCCGAGGCCTTTTCGCCGAAGATTGCGCGCAGGAGCTTCTCCTCGGGGGTCATCGGGCTTTCGCCCTTGGGGGTGATCTTGCCCACCAGGATGTCGCCCGGCCCCACTTCGGCGCCGATGTAGACGATGCCGGCCTCGTCGAGGTTGCGCAGCGCCTCCTCGCCCACGTTTGGGATGTCGCGGGTGATCTCTTCCGGCCCGAGCTTGGTGTCACGGGCGGCGACCTCGTATTCCTCGATGTGGATCGAGGTGAACACGTCGTCGCGCACGATGCGCTCGGAAATCAGGATCGAGTCCTCGTAGTTGTAGCCGTTCCACGGCATGAAGGCGACGATGACGTTCTTGCCGAGCGCCAGTTCCCCCATGTCGGTCGAGGGGCCATCGGCAACGACGTCGCCCTTGCGCACGCGGTCGCCCACCTTCACCAGAGGCTTCTGGTTGATGCAGGTGTTCTGGTTCGACCGCTGGAACTTGCGCAGACGGTAGATGTCCACGCCGGCGTCCCCGATCTCGAGATCCTCGGTGGCCCGGATCACGATCCGGGTGGCGTCCACCTGGTCGATCACGCCGCCCCGGCGCGCGACGATCGCCGCGCCCGAGTCCAGCGCCACCTTGGCCTCGATGCCGGTGCCGACGAACGGCGCGTCGGCCTGCAGCAGAGGCACCGCCTGACGCTGCATGTTCGACCCCATCAGCGCGCGGTTGGCGTCGTCGTTTTCCAGGAACGGAATGAGCGAGGCGGCCACCGACACGAGCTGCTTGGGCGACACGTCGATCAGGTCGATCACGTCCGGCGGGTTCAGCATGAACTCGCCCGCCTGGCGGGTCGAGACGAGGTCGCTCACGAAGCGGCCCTCGCTGTCAAGCTCGGCGTTGGCCTGGGCAACGGTGTGGCGCATCTCCTCGGTCGCCGACATGTACTGCACGTCGTCGGTGACCTTGCCGTCCCGCACCTTGCGGTACGGGGTCTCGATGAAGCCGTACTTGTTCACCCGGGCATAGGTCGCCAGCGAGTTGATCAGACCGATGTTCGGGCCTTCCGGCGTCTCGATCGGGCACATGCGGCCGTAGTGGGTCGGGTGCACGTCGCGCACCTCGAAACCGGCGCGTTCGCGCGTGAGGCCCCCCGGCCCGAGCGCCGAGAGACGGCGCTTGTGCGTCACTTCCGACAGCGGGTTGGTCTGGTCCATGAACTGCGAGAGCTGCGACGAGCCGAAGAACTCGCGCACCGCCGCCGCCGCGGGCTTGGCGTTGATGAGATCCTGCGGCATGACCGTGTCGATCTCGACCGAGGACATCCGCTCCTTGATCGCGCGCTCCATGCGCAGCAGACCGAGGCGGTACTGGTTTTCCATCAGCTCGCCGACCGAGCGCACCCGGCGGTTGCCCAGGTGGTCGATGTCGTCGATCTCGCCCTTGCCGTCGCGCAGTTCGACCAGCGCCTTGATGCAGGCCACGATGTCGTCGCGGTCCAGCGTGCGCTGGGTGTCCGGCTTGGCAAGGTCGAGGCGCATGTTCATCTTCACGCGACCCACGGCCGAAAGGTCATAGCGCTCGCTGTCGAAGAACAGCCCGTCGAAGAGCGCCGAGGCGGCCTCGACCGTCGGCGGCTCGCCCGGGCGCATGACGCGGTAGATGTCCATGAGCGCCTGGTCGCGATTCATGTTCTTGTCCGCGGCCATGGTGTTGCGGATGTAGGGACCGACGTTGACGTTGTCGATGTCCAGCACCGGAATCTCGGTGATGCCGTTGTCGAGCAGCACCTTGAGCGAGCCGCCGTTGACCTCGCCGTCACGGTCCAGCGTCTGCGTCAGCTCGTCGCCGGCCTCGACGTAGATCGCGCCGGTTTCCTCGTTGATGATGTCCTTGGCGACGAAGCGGCCGAGGATGTGGTCGAAGGGCACCAGAAGCTCGGTGATCTTGCCGTCCTTGACCCAGGTGTTCGCCATGCGCGGCGTGACCTTGTCGCCGGCCTTGCAGATGACCTCGCCGGTGGCGGCATCGACCAGGTCGTAGGTCGGACGGGTGCCGCGCACGCGCTCGGGGAAGAACCGGGTAACCCAGCCCTTGTTCTTCTGAAGCCGGAAGGTCACGGTCTTGTAGTAGGCATCCATGATGCCTTCCTGATCGAGACCGAGCGCGTAAAGCAGCGTCGTCACCGGAAGTTTCCGGCGCCGGTCGATGCGGGCGAACACGATGTCCTTGGCGTCGAACTCGAAGTCGAGCCACGAGCCGCGGTACGGGATGATGCGGCAGGCGAACAGCAGCTTGCCCGAGGAATGGGTCTTGCCCTTGTCGTGGTCGAAGAACACGCCGGGCGAGCGGTGCATCTGGCTGACGATCACCCGCTCGGTGCCGTTGACGATGAAGGTGCCGTTCGGCGTCATCAGGGGCATGTCGCCCATGTAGACGTCCTGTTCCTTGATGTCCTTGACCGACTTGGCGCCGGTCGTCTCGTCGACATCGAACACGATCAGGCGCAGCGTCACCTTGAGCGGCGCCGAATAGGTCATGTCGCGCGACTGGCACTCGTCCACGTCGTATTTCGGCTTCTCGAGCTCGTATTTCACGAATTCGAGGATGGCGTTCTCGTTGAAGTCCCGGATCGGGAAGACCGACTGGAACACGCCCTGGATCCCCTCGCCGTCGGCCGGCTTCGGTCCGTCGCCCGAGTTCAGGAACAGGTCGTAGGAGGATTTCTGAACCTCGATGAGGTTCGGCATCTCGAGGACTTCACGGATCTTGCCGAAATAGCGGCGGATGCGCTTCTGGCCAACGGTCGCTTGCGACATGCTCGTCGTCACCTTTCGTCTATCGCGGGCTTGAGGCGTCTGGGTTCCGCCTGAAGCCGCTTGCGAATGAAGGGGGCAAGGTCCCATTCACGCCCTCCGTCCCACAGGAAGGCTCCCGAACCTCGAACACCGCCTTGGGCAAGGCTCTGCGACGAAAGCCCTATCCAAGACAGGTTCGGCAGGGGACGGAAACCCGCCCCCTGCCCGCATGGTCGATCAGGGATGCCGAGGCATCCCCGGCGATCACTTCAGCTCGACCTTGGCGCCAGCCGCTTCGAGCTTCTTCTTGATGTCCTCGGCTTCGGCCTTGGCAGCGGCTTCCTTCACCTTGCCGCCGGCTTCCACGAGATCCTTGGCCTCTTTCAGGCCCAGACCGGTGATCGCGCGCACTTCCTTGATCACGTTGATCTTGTTCGCGCCGGCGTCGGTCAGCACGACGTCGAACTCGGTCTTCTCCTCGGCGGCCTCGGCGGCAGCGCCGCCCGCGGCCGGACCGGCCATCATGACGGCGCCACCGGCGGCCGGCTCGATGCCGTACTTGTCCTTGAGGATCGTCTTCAGTTCCTGGGCCTGAAGAAGCGTGAGGCCCACGATTTCTTCGGCGAGTTTGTTCAGATCAGCCATTTCTTCTCATCCGTTTGCAAGTTGGTATCCAACGCGAGGTGTTCGTCCCCACGAAGGCGTTGGGTTGCTTACGCCGCAGCGCGTTCCTCGATCGTCTTGAGGATGCCCGCGATGTTCGAAGCAGGTGCGCCAATGGCCCCGGCGATGTTGCTGGCCGGAGCGCCGATGCAGGACACGATCTGAGCGATGAGCTCTTCGCGCGACGGCATGGACGCCACGGCCTTGACACCGGCCGGATCCAGAGCCGTGCCGCCCATCGAGCCGCCGAGGATCACGAACTTGTCGTTCCCCTTGGCAAACTTGTCCGAGACCTTCGCCGCGGCGACGGGATCCTCGGAATAGGCGAGCACGGTCATGCCCGTGAGAAGTGCGCCGATGCTTTCGCAGGGCTTCCCCTCGAGGGCGATCTTGGCGAGCCTGTTCTTGGCGACACGCACGGAACCGCCCACGGAACGCATTTCCGCGCGCAGACCCTGCATCTCGGCAACCGTCATGCCTTCGTAGCGGGCAACCACCACGACGCCAGAGCTTTCAAAGATCTGGCCGAGTTCCTCGACCACTTTCTCTTTCTGGGCTCTATCCACGGTTTCACTCCAAGTGTGGGGGTTTCCCCCCGGCTCTCTTCTGCCCCTGTCTCCAGAGGCGTTCGGGTCCGTGATGGTCCCGAGGCCAGGATCGCCCGGGGAGCCCCCCGGAAATACTGTCTCGTTCCCCATCTCAGGAAGGACTTAGCGGGTTTCCCCTGCCCTCCGTCTCGGACAGGACGGGGCGTTTCCGCCCCGCCGTTCACCGGGCACGAGTCCCGGAGAATGTCGCATCGCGGGGGCGTGCCCCCGGATGTCAGTGCGCGGTCGCCGACGCGAGGTCGAGCGACACGCCCGGCCCCATGGTCGAGCTGATCGAGACCTTCTTGACGTAGGTCCCCTTGGCGCCCGAGGGCTTGGCCTTCGACACCGCGTCCACGAAGGCGCGGACGTTCTGGGCAAGCTTGTCCTCGCTGAACGACACCTTGCCGATCCCGGCATGGATCACGCCGGCCTTCTCGACCTTGAACTGCACCTCGCCGCCCTTGGCGGCCTCGACGGCGGTCTTGACGTCCATCGTCACGGTGCCGACCTTCGGGTTCGGCATCAGGTTGCGCGGCCCGAGGATCTTGCCCAGACGCCCGACGAGCGGCATCAGGTCCGGGGTGGCGATGCAGCGATCGAACTCGATCTTGCCGCCCTGGATCGTCTCGAGCAGGTCTTCGGCGCCGACGATGTCGGCCCCGGCGGCCTTGGCCTCATCCGCCTTGGCGCCACGGGCGAAGACCGCCACGCGCACCGTCTTGCCGGTGCCGTTCGGCAGCTGCACCACGCCGCGCACCATCTGGTCCGCATGGCGCGGATCGACGCCGAGGTTCATGGCGATCTCGACAGTCTCGTCGAACTTGGCGCTTGCCGCCGATTTCACCAGCCGGACCGCTTCCTCGACCGAGAGGTTGGCCTTGCCGTCAAAGACGGCGGCCGCCGCCTTCATGCGTTTTCCGATCTTGGCCATGACTTACCCCTTGACCTCGATGCCCATCGAGCGCGCCGAGCCGAGAATGATCTGCATCGCGGCCTCGATGTTGTTGGCCGAAAGGTCCTTCATCTTGGCTTCGGCGATCTGGCGGATCTGCGCGACGGTGACCGAACCCGCGACTTCGCGGCCCGGCTTGGTCGAGGCCTTCGGACGGTTGCGCTTGCCCACCGGCTTCAGGCCCGCGGCCTTCTTCAGGTAGTAGCTGGCCGGCGGAGTCTTCATCTCGAAGGTGAAGGACTTGTCGGCGTAGTAGGTGATCACGGTCGGAATCGGCGAGCCGGGTTCCATCTCCTGCGTCTTGGCGTTGAACGCCTTGCAGAACTCCATGATGTTGATCCCGCGCTGACCCAGCGCCGGGCCGATCGGCGGCGAGGGGTTGGCCTGCCCCGCCTTCACCTGCAGCTTGAGCTGCCCCACGACTTTCTTGGCCATCTGGCCGTCTCCTTCTTCATCAGCGGCCCCTGGCGGGGCCTTGACTTAGTGGTCCGGTCCGGCGCGAACGCCTCGCCTCCCACGGCTCGCACGTCAGGCGACCTTGGTCACCTGCGTGAATTCCAGCTCGACCGGCGTCGGCCGGCCGAAGATCGACACCGTCACCTTCAGGCGGTTCGAGTGCTCGTCCACTTCCTCGACCATGCCCGAGAAGCCGTCGAACGGCCCGTCGGTCACCTTGACGTTCTCGCCGATCTCGAAGCGGATCAGGTTGCGCGGCTGGGCCTCGCCCTCTTCCGCGCGCTTCAGGATGCCGTTCACCTCGGCGTCGCGCATCGGCATCGGCTTGCCCTGCGGTCCGAGGAAGCCGGTGACCCGGTTGATCGACGTGATCAGGTGATAGGCCCGGTCCGACATCTCCATGTGGACCAGAACGTAGCCCGGCATGAACCGGCGCTCGGACGTCACCTTCTTGCCGCGGCGGATCTCGATCACTTCCTCGGTCGGGACGAGGACCTCATCGATCTCGTCTCCGAGATTCTTGTCGGCGACCGCCTGACGGATCTGTTCGGCGACCTTCTTCTCGAAGTTCGAGAGAACGCTCACCGAATACCATCGCTTTGCCATGCCGTACCCCGCCGTTCCCGGCCCGCAAGCGCCGGATATTCCAGTCTTTTCGGCCCCATGTTGCCGGAGCCGGCCGAACAAAAAACAGCGCGCAGTGCGAATCATTGCGCGCCGTGTCCGGGAAAGTCAGGTCGCTTTAGCCGCTGGGCGCCACGATTGCAAGGGCCGATGCCCCCGGTCCGGGCCGGCTTGCGTCCACGGTCGGGACGCAGTGGGCTGGCCTCTGGCCCGGCCGGGTCACGGGTGCCCGCGCGTACTGGCGGCCGGGGCGATCGGGGCGAAGGGCGGTCGGCTCATTGCGGGAAATGTCCGCGCGTGCGGTTGGCGAAGGCCACGAGCGACAGCATCACCGGAACCTCGACCAGAACCCCCACCACGGTGGCCAGAGCCGCACCCGAGTTCAGGCCAAAGAGCCCGATGGCCACGGCGACCGCCAGTTCGAAGAAGTTCGAGGTTCCGATCAGCGCGCAGGGGGCCGCCACGCCGTGGGGAAGCCTCCACGCCCAGGCCCAGGCATAGCCGAGCGCAAAGATGCCGTAGGATTGCAGGAGGATCGGCACCGAGATCAGCGCGATCAGAACCGGCTGGGCCAGAATGATCTGTCCCTGAAATCCGAAAAGCAGCACCACCGTCAGCAGAAGCCCCAGCACCGAGGCCGGTTTGATCCGGGCGGTGAACGCATCGACCGACCCGCCCCGCGCGATGATGGCCCGCCGGGTCAGCGCGCCCGCGATCAGCGGGATGACGACATAGAGGACGACCGACAGGACCAGCGTTTCCCACGGCACCGCGATGTCGGTCACGCCCAGAAGGAAGGCCACGATGGGCGCAAAGGCCACGACCATGATCAGATCGTTCACCGACACCTGCACCAGCGTGTAATTCGCATCGCCCCTGGTCAGTTGCGACCAGACGAACACCATCGCCGTGCAGGGCGCCGCGCCCAGCAGGATCAGGCCCGCGATATACTCCGGCGCCTTGTCCGGAGCGATCCAGCCGGCAAACAGGTGGTCGAAGAACAGCACCGCCAGCGCCGCCATGGTGAAGGGCTTGATCAGCCAGTTGACCGCCAGCGTGATCACCAGCCCCCTGGGTGCCCGGCCCACCTCGCGCAGGGACCCGAAGTCGATGGCGATCATCATCGGGTAGACCATCGCCCAGATCAGCATGGCCACGACCAGATTGACCGAGGCGTATTCCAGGCTCGCCAGCGCGCGGAACACGGCCGCAACGCTGTTGCCAAGCACCAGCCCGGCCAGAATGCACAGCGCAACCCAAAGGGTCAGATAGCGTTCGAAAACGCTCATGCCGGTTGTCCGGGCGCGGGGATGCAGCAGGTGTCGCCCGAGGGCTCGGCAAGGCCGTCGATGAACCGGGTCAGCGGTTCCAGCGCCGCCGGATGCAGCGCGTAACAGGTGCGGGGGCCGTCGATCTCGCCCGTGATGACGCCCGCCGACTTCAGGACCCGCAGATGTTCGGACACCGTCGATTGCGCGAGGCCCACGGCCTCGACGATGGTGCCCCCGATGCAGCCCGGCGTTGCCGACAGAAGCCGCAGAATTTGGATGCGGGCAGGATTGGCCAGGGCCTTCGCAAGACCGGCGATGGTTTCGTCATCCGACATCACGAAGCCTTCCCGACTGGCCCTTCCTCACATTTCGTCGAATTACGATTTGACCGGTTGACCCGCAAGAGACAATGTGCGCCGAAGTCAGGGGGGTGAACCGGGAAGAGGAGGCGCCTTCGGGCGCAGGGGGAATGCCATGATGACTCGGCGCGAGGCGGTGCTTCTGGGGGCGGCTGTCTGTGCGGCGCCGATGGTGCGGGCGCAGGCGGCCCCCTTCCGCTTTGCGCTGACCCCGGTGTTTCTGGACAATGACGGCGCGGTCATCTCCGCCCTGCGCGCCGCCCTTGCGGCCGCGATGGGGCAGGAGATCGAGCTGGTCCAGCGACGCACCTATCAGGAGATCACCGGCGCCCTGCTGGACGGGTCCGTCGATGCGGCCTGGACCTGCGGCTATCCCTACCTGCAGCACCGGTCCGAGCTGTCGCTTCTGGGCGTGCCGGTGTGGCAAGGCGCGCCGCTTTACCAGTCCTATCTGATCGTGGCGCCCGACGACCCGGCCGCCGGTCTTGCCGATCTGCGCGGCGGAACGCACGCCTTTTCGGACCCCGACAGCAACTCGGGCTATCTGGTGACTGCCTCGGACCTGGCGCGAATGGGCGAGACGCCCGAGCGCTTCTTCTCGCGCGCGATCTTCACCTACGGCCACCGCAACGTCGTCCGGGCCGTCGCGGGCGGATTGACCCGGTCCGGCAGCGTGGACGGCTATGTCTGGGAAGTTCTGAACAGCGTCGAACCCGCTCTGACGGCCCGGACCCGGGTGGTTTCCCGATCTGAAAAACTTGGGTTTCCGCCCTTTGTCGCGCGCAACGACAGGATCGGCGAAGCCGGGGTCCGGGCCTGCGAGACAGCGCTTCAGGGTCTCGACCGGACGCCCGAAGGGCAGGCCGTGCTGCGTCTTCTCTATCTCGATCGCGTGACGGCGGCCGGGCCCGAGCTCTTTGACGGGATCGCCGCGCGCATGGCCGTGCTGGGGGGCGGATGAAACCCCTGCGTCGCTTTCGCAACCTTCCCGTCACCCTGCGCGTGCCGCTCATCATGGCCGCGCTGATGATCGCACTCGGCCTCCTGGCCAGCCAGAGCGTGCTGTCCGCGCTCAGGGGGCTGCAGGACGCGCGCCTGTCCGAGACGGCACGGCTGCACGTCGAAGGCCTGTCCGTCGCCCTCGGGCCGTCAGTTCTGCGGCAGGATGTGTGGGAGGTCTACGACATCCTCGACCGGGCGCGGGCGGGCAGCGAAGGGCAGCGGCTTCTTCTGACGGTGGTGGCCGATGAACGGGGGCGCGTGCTGGCCGCGACCGATCCGCACCGCGCGCCGGTGGGCGCCGCAGCGGCCGACTTCGAAACCGGCGCCTTCGCGCCCGACGCGGTGCGGATGACGGGCGAGCCGGTGCTGCGGGTCAAGGCGCCTCTGGTCATCCAGGGCCGCGAGATCGGCCGCATCGTCACCGAACTGGACGTGACCGACCTTCTGGCGGAACGGCGCAACATTGCGATCTGGCTTCTGGTCGGCAATGCGGTGGCGACCGCGCTTCTGGCCTTCGGCGGCTGGCTCGCCGTGGCGCGGCTGCTGCGCCCCGTGGGCACGCTGGTGCAGGCGATGGGCGACGCCCGCGGCAGTCCCCGCCCGATTGCCGAGGCGGCGATCCCGCGCAGCGACCCCGGCTTTGCACGGCTGATCGAGACCTACAACCGCATGACCACCGCCGTCGAGCGGCGCAACGAGGCCGAACGCCGCCTGGCCGAGCGCGAGCGCTTCGTCAGCCTCGGGCGGCTGTCCTCGTCGCTGGCGCACGAGATCAACAACCCGCTCGGCGGGCTTCTGAACGCCGCCGACACCATCCACACCTACGCCGACCGGCCCGAGGTCGTGCGCCAGTCGGCCGAGCTGATGCAGCGCGGCCTTGGCCATCTGCGCGACGTCGCGCGGGCGATCCTGGACCAGAACCGGCTGGACCGCGCGGGCCAGCCGCTGCGTCCTGAGGACTTCGAGGACCTGCGGCTTCTCTTCGAGCCCGAGGCCGCGAGCCGCGGGCAGACCCTTCTGTGGGAGGTGGACGCACCCGCCGCCGTTCTGGCCCGCTACCCCGCGGCGCCGGTCCGGCAGATCGCGCTCAACCTTCTGCTCAACGCGGGCGCCGCCGCCGGGCGCGCGGGGCGGGTCGGGCTTGGGCTGCGGGCCGAAGCGCCGGGCCTGCGGCTTTCGGTGCAGGACAGCGGCCCCGGTTTTTCGCCCTTCGACCTCGCCCGCCTGATGAGCTCGGGCCCCCTCCCGCCGGGCGGAGGCGTCGGCCTGCGGCTGGTGCGCGACCTCGTCGAGGGTCTCGGCGGCCGGCTCAATCACGACCGGCACGACGGGACCACCGAAATCCGCGTGGAACTGCCGCTGCGCGAGACCGTCGATGCTTAGAGGACGCCGGATCATCCTCGTCGAGGACGACGAGATCATGGGGGCCTCGCTGGTCCTGCGGCTCGAGCTCGAGGGTGCCGAGGTGCAATGGCACCGCCAGATCGCCCGCGCCCTGCCCGCGATCCGCACGCCGCGGCGCACGGTCGATGCCGTGATCTGCGACATCCGCCTGCCGGACGGGACCGGCGAGGAGCTTTACGACACGCTGACCCGAACCCGCCATCCGCCGCCCTTCCTGTTCATCACCGGACAGGGCACGATCGACCAGGCGGTGCGGCTGATCCGGTCCGGCGCGGCGGATTACATCGCCAAGCCCTTCGAGATGGGCGCCTTCCTGAAACGGCTGGCCACGATCATGCCGCCGAAGGCGGATCACGACATGCCCGCCGAGACCGGCATCACCGAGGCGGCCCGGGCCGTCGACCGGCAGCTGGCCGAGGCGGCGCGCAGGGACGTGGCCATCCTGATCCGGGGAGCACCCGGTGTCGGCAAGGTCAGGCTTGCGCGGCGGGTCCACGAACAGTCCGACAGGAGCGCCGCGCCGATGGTTCTCTGCAACGCGCTGCGCGACGGAGTGTCGGCCGCGCAGGTCCGGGCGGCGATCGAGGCCGTGGACGAAGGCACCCTTGTCGTCATCGGGATCGGCAGGGCCAACGCCGCGGCCCAGGATGCGCTGTTCGAAGCCCTGTCCGCACCCCGCTTCCGCCTGATCGCCACCTGCGGCGCCGTGGACGGCGATGATCTGCCGTGTCTGCGCAGCGATCTCGCGGCCGCGCTGCGCTCGCATGAGGTCTTCGTGCCCCCGCTGGGGGACCGCCCAGACGATGCGGTCTGGCTGGCCAATCGGCTCTTTCCCGCGCTCAACACCCGCCGCAAGGCGCCGCTTTCGGGCATCGCGGCTTCGGCCGAAGAGGCGATCCGGGGGCATGACTGGCCCGGCAACGGCCGCGAAGTGCGCGCGCGTCTGATGCGCGCGGTCGAGGCCGCGACCGGCGAGCTGGTGCTGACCTCCGACCTCTTTCCGGAACTGGCCGCCGCGGACGCCATCCGGTCGCTGGCCGAGGCGCGCGACGCGGCCGAGAAGGCACAGATCGTGGCCGCGCTGGGCCGGACCGGCGGGCAGGTGGGCGAGGCGGCGCGGCTGCTGCGCGTGTCCCGCACCACCCTGTGGGAGAAGATGCAGAAGCTGGGCCTGTGACGCCCGCAGGATGTTCGGAAATCCGAACGCCTGAAATTTATGTTTTCTGAGAAGTACTTGCCGCAGCGCGGCGCATGTCCCGAGGCGGTCGCAGCCGGACCTTCGGCTCCGCTATCCTCGCGAGACGGAAAGCCAAGGGAGGTAGATTCCATGAAGTGCAACCGGTTGGTCGATGTCGGCCGCCGTCAGTTCCTGCGCGGAGGTGTTCTCGGCGCTGCAGGGGCTGCTGCGGCCACTGTGATGCCCGCGGGGCAGGCGCAGGCGCTGCCGTCGCTGGCGATGCTGGACTATCCGTCCATGAAGCTGGCCAATGTGGCCGACCTGAAGGTCAACGAGCCCATGGACATCGGATACCCCGATGCCGACAGCCCCGGCATCCTGCTGAAGCTCGGGACCGCGGTCGAGGGCGGGGTCGGCCCGGACGGCGACATCGTCGGCTTTTCGGTGCTGTGCCCGCACAAGGGCTACAACATGTCCTATCATGCGGCGGACAAGACGCTGAACTGCCCCGGCCATTTCAGCCGGTTCGACTGCGAGAAGGGCGGCCAGCAGGTCTGGGGCCATGCCACGCAGAACCTGCCGCAGTTCATGCTGCGCGTGGATGACAAGGGCGACATCTATGCCGAAGGCGCGGACGAGCTGATCTACGGCCGTCTGTCCAACGTGCTGGCGTAAGGGGGGCGATCACATGGCTTACAAGCGCAACATCGATCGCCTGCCGATCATCCCCGCAGGCGCCAAGGAACACAACGTCACCTGCCACTACTGCATCGTCGGCTGCGGCTACAAGGCCTACACCTGGCCGCTGAAGAAGCAGGGCACCACCGACAGCAACTGGATCGGCGAGGACCTGTCCAAGCAGCAGCTGGCCGAGACCGAGGCCTGGTATGCGCCGTCGATGTACAACGTCGTCAAGCAGAACGGTCAGGACGTGCATCTGGTCATCAAGCCGGACGTGAACTGCGTGGTGAACTCGGGCCTCGGCTCGATCCGCGGCGCCCGGATGGCCGAAAACCGGCGGTCGGACGTGAACGGCACCCAGCAGCAGCGCCTGACCGAACCGATGGTCTGGCGCTATGGCACCTGGCAGCCGACGTCGTGGGACGATGCGCTGGACCTCGTGGCCCGCGTGACCGCCCGGGTCATCGACAAGGACAACGAGGACGATCTCTACGTCTCGATGTTCGACCACGGCGGCTCGGCCGGCGGGTATGAAAACACCTGGGGCACGGGCAAGCTCTACTTCGGCAGCATGAAGGTGAAGCACTGCCGCATCCACAACCGCCCGGCCTACAACTCCGAGGTTCACTCCAGCCGCGACATGGGCGTGGACGAGCTGAACTACAACTACGCGGACTACGAGGTGACGGACACCATCTTCCTCGTGGGCACCAACCCGATGGAGTGCCAGACCAACCTCTTCCTCAACCACATGGCGAAGGGGATGCAGAACGGGGCGAAGGTCGTCATCTCGGACCCGCGCCGCACGGTGACGGTGGACGCCTGCGAGCAATACGCCGGCGCCGCGAACGTGCTGCATCTGGCGCTCAAGCCCGGGTCGGACGTGGCGCTCCACAACACGCTCTTCACCTACATCGCCGATCAGGGCTGGGTGGATGCGGACTTCATCGCCAAATCGACCTTCCAGGGCGATGTGGCGGTGCCGGCCGACAGCGCGCACCCGGCAGCCCTCGGGTCGTTCGAGGCCGCCCGCGCCGCCTGCAAGATGAGCCTGGCCGACGGCGCGGCCGCCACCGGCCTCACCGAGGCGCAGATCATCCAGGCCGCCGAGTGGATCGCCAAGCCCAAGGACGACGGCAGCCGCCGGAAATGCACGACCGGCTACGAGAAGGGCATCATCTGGGGCAACGACAACTACCGCGCCATCGGGTCGCTCCTGAACATCGCGCTGGCCACCGGCAACGTCGGCCGCGAAGGCGGCGGGTGCTGCCGTCTCGGCGGCCACCAGGAAGGCTACTACCGCCCGTCGGACGCCCATGTCGGACGCCCCGCGCCCTATATCGACCAGCTGATCATCGCGGGCGGTGGCAAGGTGCACCACGTCTGGGCCAACGACCACTACAAGACCACGCTCAACGCCGCCGAGTTCAAGCGCGTCTACAACCGCCGGTCCAACATGGTGAAGGAAGCCATGGACGCCCGCGCCGGTGCCACGCGGGAGGAACTGGTCGATGCCATCGTGGCGGCGATCAACGCGGGCGGGATCTTCTCGGTCAATGTGGACATCATCCACAGCCAGATCGGTCAGGCCGCGCATGTGATCCTGCCGGCGGTGGAATCGGGCGAGATGAACCTCACCTCGATGAACGGCGAACGTCGGCTGCGCCTGACCGAACGCTACATGGACCCGCCCGGCTCGGCCAAGCCCGACTGCCTCATCGCCGCCGGCATCGCCCAGAACCTGGAACGTGTCCTGCGCGAGGAAGGCCGCAACGACTACGCCGACCAGTTCAAGGGCTACGACTGGAAGACCGAGGAAGACGCCTTCATGGACGGCTACCATCAGGGCAACCCGGAAGTCACCTATGACCGCCTGCGCGCCATGGGCAACGACGGGGTGCTGGAGCCGGTCACGGGCTTTGCCGACGGCAAGCTCGTGGGCACCAACCGCCTCTATGAGGACGGCAACTTCACCCGCCACGGGCGCGAGGACAAGAAGGCGCTCTTCTGCATGGGCGAATGGCGCGGCTGGCAGGCACCGGGCAAGGCCCAGCAGCAGGCCAACTACCGGTTCTTCATCAACAACGGCCGGGCCAACATGAACTGGCAGAACTGGTTCCTCGACCAGGGCAACGACTTCGTGATGGACCGCTTCCCGGTGCCCTTCATCCAGATCAACCCCGACGACATGGCTGAACTGGGCATCAAGGCGGGCGACATGGTCGAGATCTACAACGATGTCGGTGCCACACAGGCCCTGGCCTATCCCGAGCCGACCGCGAAGCGCAGCGAGACCTTCATGATCTTCGGTGCACCGAACGGGGCGCAGGGCAACATCGTGAACGCCGGCGTGAACGAGCTGATCCTGCCGAACTACAAGGCCACCTGGGGCAACATCCGCAAGATCTCGGATGCGACCCCGGCCTCGGCGGCGGTGTCCTACAAGTCGTGGGAAGTCGAGCTCTGATCTGACATCGCGCCGCCCGGGGCCTTTTCCCGGGCGGCGTTTTCATGCGGAGGGGAGGCCCCATGAAGCTCGCCTATGTCACCTTGCAGGGCCGCGGCCGCACCGATGCGCTGATCGCCGAGGTCGCATCCCGGCTGACGGCGGAAGGCGTAAGGCTAGCCGGCACGGTCCAGTCGAACAGCGAAAGGCCGGACCGGCGCCGATGCGACATGGACCTGCGGGTCCTGCCCGATGGTCCGGTCGTCCGCATCTCGGAGGACCGGGGCAGTCTCGCCCGCGGCTGCGTGCTCGATTCCGGCGCGTTGGAGCAGACGGTCGTGGCCGTTCAGGAACGCCTGCCCGGAGCCGAGGTTCTGATCGTGAACAAGTTCGGCAAGCGCGAGGCCGAGGGCCGAGGGCTTGTCCCGGTGATCGTCGAGGCGCTGGACAGGGGCCTGCCGGTTCTGGTCGGCGTCAACGGGCTGAACCTTGCGGTCTTCCTCGCCTTCGCGGGCGAAGGCGTGATCCCGCTTCCGGCCGAGCCCGCAACCATCGCCGGCTGGTGCCGGACCGCCGCCGGGGCGGTGGTGGTCTGAGCGCACAGCGCCAGCCGCATTCCAGGCTCCTGTCCCGCGGTTGTCCCGCCCGGCAGACAGCGCACCGGGTATGACGCGCGCCCGGAATGCGCCATCGTGCACAGCCATCGTCCCCCGGACTGCCGGCCCTGCTTCATGCCCGGCCATTCATAGGCTAAGCAGGCGCAAACCGCACGGGAGTAGGCCACATGATTCGTGCATTCGAGTTGACCGGCGATCGCCTGAAGCCGGTCACGCCCGAGGCTGAGCGCATCGTCTGGTGGGACCTGATCAGTCCGACGCGCGACGAGGAAAAGCAACTCGAGGCCCATCTCGGTCTGGAGCTGCCGACGCGGGACGAAATGCAGGAGATCGAGATCTCATCCCGGCTCTATTCCGAGGACGGCGGGCACTTCATGACCGCGCTGATTCCGTCCCATACCGATGCGGACGACGCCGTGATCCAGCCGATCACCTTCATCCTGGTCAATCACCGGCTGGTGTCGATCCGCTACACCGAACCGCGCGCCTTTTCGACTTTCCCGCAGCGGGCCGAGAAGACCGACCTCGGCCTGAGCAATGGTGAATCGATCCTGCTCGGGCTCCTCGAGGCGATCGTCGACCGGCTCGCCGACATCCTTGAGCGGACGGGGCGGGAGATCGACACCATTTCCCGCACGGTCTTCGGCCAGAACGGCAGCGAGTCGCGCAAGGACGCCAACTACAAGGCAACGCTCGAGGACATCGGCCGCAAGGGGGATCTCACCTCGAACATCCGCGACAGCCTGGCGACGCTCGAACGGGTGCTGGCCTTCCTCGGCCCGAAGCTCACCCAGGCCGACAAGGAGCTGCGCGATCAGCTCAAGGCGCTGGTCTCCGACGTCCGCTCGCTCTCGGACCACGCCGGATTCATGGCGCAGAAGATCACCTTCCTGCTGGATGCCACACTCGGCCTCATCAACATCGAGCAGAACGCCATCATCAAGATCTTCTCGGTGGCCGCAGTGGTGTTCCTGCCGCCGACGCTCGTTGCATCGCTCTACGGCATGAACTTCGAGATCATGCCGGAACTGAAGTGGACCTACGGCTACCCCTGGGCCATCGGCCTGATGATCCTCTCGGCCGTGCTGCCCTATCTCTACTTCAAGCGCCGGGGCTGGCTCTGACCGGTCGGACCCCCGTGTCGCAGCCGCTTAGGGCCATCGCCGGTCCGGTGCCGTCATGCGGCCGGCCATCGCGGTGGGGAGGCCCCTTGGGGCGCTGACGACCTCGGCCATCCTGATCCGGCGCTGGGGAGTCTGCGCCGTGCAGCGGGTCGTCGCCGCAATCGACGGGACCGCCGGCCAGCGGCAGGCACGATCAAGGCACCCGAAGAAGCGTCCGATCCTGCCCGATGAATTGCCTTTCGCTTAATTCTGACATGAACGCTATTCGTTGCCATTTCTTTCCCGCCCCGCTTATCCCTGTCCCGAGGACTGAGGCGAGGGACAGGGCATGCGGATCGCCGCCAAGGGAGCAGGGACGGTCGGCGGGACCGCCGAGGCGAAGCGGGACGCGGATCGGGTGGTGGGGCGCGATCCGGGCGATCCGGTCACCATCACCGTGCGCCGCAAGGTCAGGCCGGGCCGCGAGGCCGCCTATGAGGCCTGGCTCAAGCGTCTGACCGAAGGCGCCGCCCGCGGCTTTCCGGGCTATCTGGGCGCCGAGTTCCACCGGCCCGGGCCGGACGGCACCTACCGCAGCGTCTTCCGCTTCGACAGCCTTGCGCATCTGGAGGCCTTCGAGCGGTCCGACTTCCGCGCCGCGATGCTGGCCGAGGGAGCCGATCTTTTCGGCGCCGACGCGGCCTGGGAGCGGATGACGGGCCTCGAGTTCTGGTTCGATCCACCGCCCGGCACGCGCGTGCCGCAACCGAGCCCGCACCGGATGGCGCTGGTGCTGATCGCGGTGGTCTTTGCGCTTGTTCTGGTCCTCAACCTGACGCTCGGGCCGGTCTTGACCGGCTGGCCCTTGCCCCTGCGGGTGCTGGTCACGGTCTGCATCCAGGTCGTGCTGATGACCTATGTCATCATGCCCCGCCTGACGCCGCTGATCGCGCGCTTCATCTATCCGAAATCCAAAACCCTCTGAAAGGAAACGGCAGTGTCTGCTGCCATTGATGTGCATTCGACGAAGAAAGTGCTGATGATCGCCGCGAACCCCGGCACATGCCCACCACGGGCTGGCCCGTGGGCCTCTGGTGGGCGGAACTGACCCACCCCTACTGGACCTTCTCGGAAGCCGGCTACGAGGTCGAGATCGTCAGCCCCAGGGGCGGCGACCTGGTGGCGGACGGGTTCTCGGACCCCGAGGATGCATCCGGCTATTCGGCGCATGACCTGATCTCGCTCGGCTTCAAGAAGTCGGACAAGCACGCGGCGCTGCTGAAGGGCACGAAATCCATCGCCGAGGTGGACCCCACCGCCTATGACGCGATCTTCGTGGCGGGCGGCCAGTCGCCCGTGGTCACGATGATCGACGACACCGCGCTGCACGCCTTCGTCGCGAAAGCCTACGAGGCGGGCAGGATCGTGTCGATCGTCTGCCACGGTACCTGCATCCTCCTCAAGACGCGGCTGTCGAACGGGGATCTTCTGGTCAAGGGCAAGACCTGGACCGGTTTCGCCAACAGCGAAGAGCCGTTCGCCGACAACTGGGTCGGCCGGAAGATCCAGCCCTTCTGGATCGAGGACGGGGCGCAAAAGATCGAGGGTACCAACTTCGTGGTAAATTCGATGTTCAAGGCCTTTGCCGTCCGCGACGGCAACCTGATCACCGGCCAGCAGCAATTCTCGGGCGGAGCGGCCGCGGAGCTGGTGGTCCAGACCCTCGGGCGCTGACGCGGACCCTCCGCAGGCGGCCGGTGTCGCCGGCCGGACCCTTCGGCCGGCGCGCTGCTGCCCGACGTCTGGACGGATCTCCGGGTGATTTCGGTTGCCCCCCGAGACCCCTGGTCGGTCTGGCTTGCGTTCAGAGCGATCATCTTCCTTCACGTGCGAGGCGGGACGATGGACCCCGGGGCGATCCTGTCCCCGAGGGGCTGAGGACCGGCGCGGAGCTGCGTGACATATCCATCTCGTAGCGTTCTGCAGTTTGTGTCGCACCATGAAGAATAGACACAAACACGGGCACGGCCCGCCAGTCAGGGCAGGCTGTCGGGCAGTTGCGGAGCGGTCGGGCGGTCGAGAAGCGTTTCCCACAGGGCCGCGCGGCGGTCGTCGAACCAGGCCTTGGCCCCGTCCCAGTCCGCCCGGGTTGCCGGGCGGAAGCCATGGGCCAGGATCGACCGGTTGCGCGCCGCCTGCCAGTCGGGCGTGGCGAAGCGATTGCCGTCGCGCGGCCAGACAGCGACCAGGGGGTCGGCCGGGTCGAGATGCGCAAGCAGCTCGAGCGCACGGAACAGCGGCAGTTCGGCCACCACCGCGCCCGTTCTCCGGTCGGGTTTGACCTTGCATCCCGCCCGCAGCGCTGCGGGCAGCCGCGCGACCGGCACCGCGCCGGTATCCGGGATGTCGTGGCAGAGGCGCAGCCGGGCCTGCACCGCAGCCTCGGCCAGCCGGTAGAGCCGGGCGATGGCGTCGTCGTAAAGGCCCAGATCCGCCCGGCGCAGTGCGTTCAGCCACAGATCCTCGCAAAGCAAGGGCCCTGCGCCGGCCTTGCGCTCGTCGGCCAGGGCTTTCAGACGATCCGCATCGACCTGCGCCAGGGCGGCGGCCCATTGGGCATTGCTCTGCTGTGCCGTTCCGAGCCGGTCCCAAGCGCCCGACACGTCGAACCGGTCCCAGGCATCCAGAAGGCGCAGCCATTCGGCCCAGGCGGAGGCCCGGCTGCGCCAGCCCTGCGGCGGCTTCGTCGGCCCCCCGGCCGCATCGCGCAGGCCCTGTTCGATCTGCCCGACGACGGCCAGCGCCGCGCCATAGGCGCGCCGCTTCACCTCGGCGCGGGCCAGCGAAAAGAGGTTGGCCAGGCCGAGCAGATGCCCCGGCATCTCGACGGGCTTTTCGGTTCCGTCCCGGACGCGCACCAGATCCGGCCGCTCGCCGGCCATGAACTCGATCCGCACTCCCTCGCGCGCCGAGGCGGCCAGCACCAGCGCCACGGTCATCGTCTTGGTGCCGCCGGTGTAGTTGACCGTGACCGCCGCGCCCTGTTTCAGCACGCCGGCCAGCACCTGGTCGGTCAACGCCAGCGCGCGATCGAGATCATCGGGCGGCACCGGCATGATGGCGATGTCCTTCGGGCAGGCAGGAACATGCCTGAGGCCAGGGCCGCGCAGGCCCTTCTTCTTGTCATAATCGATCTCGGGATCCTCGACGTTAGGGCGCGAGGATTCCTTGCCGTCGGATCCGTCGGACACGATGAAGATCACGCGATCCCAAGCCCGCGCCTCGATCGCGCTGCGCAGGGGCTGCGGGCTGCCGCCCACGGTCAGGACCAGGACCTCGTTCATGCCGGGCCCTCGAGGCTGCTGATCCTCACGGGCTCCGGCCCATCGCCGAAATCGACGGTGACTTCGTCATTGTCGCGCATCGCATGGGTCACATCCTCGAGCAGCGTGGCGGCCTCGCCATCAACCCGGACCTTCTGGCCGCGTCGATAGCGCAGTTGCTGGCCGAGCGCCGTGCCCGCGCGCGGATCGACCGGCGCGCCGCGCCCCCCGCCGCCAGCGGGTGCGGCGCGCGTTGCGGGCGGGGAAAGCCAGGCGCGCGGCGCCTTCGCCGCCCAGGCCTCGGCGCGGATCAGAAGCGCCCAGCCGAAGGTCATAGGCCGCCTCGAGCGCGCGCCTGTAGTCCTGCCAGGTCATCGGCTCGTCCTCGATCACCAAGATGCGGTCGCGCCCCGCGGCCTTGGCCTTCTGCAGCCGCGTCTCGGCCTCGCGCGCGGCGGTCGAGACCGGGGTGCGCGGGTCGAAGAGCGCCGCGCCCAGCGAGAAGGTCAGATCCGGGTTCTCGCCCGCGAAGACGCGGAAATCCTCGCGCAGGCGCAGGGCCAGCGACAGCCCCTTCCGCCAGGGCGCGATCAGCACGAAATCGTCGCCGCCGGCGTAAAGCGTGTAGGTTTCGGGGAATTCGGCTGCCAAGAGCGCCGGCAGGCGCAGGGTGAAGCAGAGATCCACCATCCGCGACAGCGCTGCGCCGCGCGCAAGCGACCAGCGCGGGCCCAACCCATGCGCGAAGATGCGCCCCAACCGGTCCACATCGCCCTTCAGCATGACCAGCATCGGCCGGCCGCGCAAGCCGCCCCGCCCGTCGCCCTCGCAGGCATCCAGCGCCAGGCAGGGGAAGGTCTTGATCGTGCCCTCCTCGATCCGGTCGGTGCCGAGATCGGTGATGCCCTTGGCTTTCGCGAGGTCCGGGTAGCGCCCAGCATCGCCGGGCCCGAAGCGCGCCACATGCGGCGGGCCGGGGCGCAGCGCGGCGGGCCCGTGCCCGGCCGCGCCCATCCAGCGCCAGCCGCGGCCGCGATCATGCGCCGCCGCGCCCTCGCCCAGGGGCAGAAGGTAGGCAAGGCCGATGAGCCGGTCGGCAGCGGCCGCATCGGCGCCGACGGCAACGGCCCTTGCCTTGGGCAGCCGCCCGCCAAGCTCGATCTCGGCCGCGCAGGCGGGGCAGTGCGGGCCATCCACCGCCGGGCGCTGCCCGCAGGCCGGGCATTCGCCGGCCCCGCCCGCAAGCGCCAGCACCCCCGCCGCCGCCGGGCCCGGCATCTGGCGCAGCTTGGCGATTTCGACCGCGCGCGCGATGTCCTCGCGCAGGGTCAGGTCGTCCGCCGCGAAGGGGGCCGACAGCGCCAGCCCCAGCGCCAGATCGCCCGCGTATTGCGCGGCAAGCCAGTCGTCGGCCTCGGCGCGCAGCGCATCCAGGCGGCTTTCGGCATCCGGCAGGGCCGGGACCAGGATCAGGAAGCGCCCGCCCGCCGTCTGAAGGGCTGCCGACATCGGCATGCCGAACGCCGACAGCGCGCGCCGCACCGCGGCATCGGCGATCAGCTGGAACCGCATCGACCGCCCGCGCAGAAGCCTGGCAAGCCCCTCCACCCCCTGCGCCTTCAGCCGGTAGAGCGTGCGCTGCAACCCGGAGAGGTCGCCCACCAGAAAGCGGAACCTGGCAGGCGCGGGGTCTTCCGGCCTGCCCGGATCGGCGCCGCCTTCCGTCGCCGCCGCCTGAAAGCCGTGCAGCGCCGCGGCAAAGGCCGCCACCAGGCGCGCATGGTCGTGCAGCGGCACATCGGGCTGCCCCACGGGATCGGCCGGAACGGCCCAGAACAGCCGTTCGGACAGGGACAGCAGCCCTTCCTCGAAGGCGGCCGCGTCATGGCCGGCCTGCGCGCAAAGCGCTTTCCAGCCGTCGCGGAAGGCGGCCTCCACCGTCCTCAGACCGTTTTCCATCGCGCGCTCGTGCACGTGCCCCACGGGCAGGATGGCCTCGTGCGAAAGCGGGGCGGGCGCATGCCATGCCGCGGGCCCGCCGCGTTCGAGTTTCACCGAAGAGACGATTGCCCGCAGCGCCGCCCTGCCCCCGGTCGCCGTGACCGGCCCGCCCGCCAGGCTTTCGGCCGCGGCGACGATCCTCGCCAAGGCGTCGAGCCGACCCCTGTCAAGCGAGTCGGGCCAGGGCAGGCCGTCCAGTCCGGCATCCGGGACACTCCGGATGATGCCGTTCAGCAGACCTGCGACAGACACCTCATGCACAGACGTCGCAGACATGGAGTTAGCGTCCACGGAGGTGGTGGACTCTCCGGTGTAGCTGGGGGTGGCCATCGGGGTGTGCGGCTAAGGTGGAGTTGTCCGACTTCACCCCAAGCCACGAGGACCCGATGACCGACGACAGGATGGCGCTTCTGGAGGCGCTGCAAAAGGCCGATGACGGCAACTTCCTCCGCAGCCTCGCTGAGACCGTGCTCCAGATCCTGATGGAGGCCGATGTGGAGGGGCTGATCGGGGCGGGACGATACGAGCGCAGTGGCGAGCGCTCGACCTGGCGCAACGGCTACCGCGACCGCTCCCTCGACACCCGGCTCGGCCAACTCAACCTGCGCATCCCCAAGCTCCGGACGGGGAGCTACTTCCCGCCCTTTCTCGAAGCCGGGAAGACCACCGAGAAGGCGCTGGTGTCCGTCATTCAGGAGGCGTGGATCGCGGGCGTCTCCACCCGCAAGGTCGATGACCTCGTGCAGGCGATGGGGCTCTCGGGCATCTCGAAGAGCCAGGTCTCCAAGCTCTGCAAGGAGATCGACGAACGCGTGGGCGCCTTCCTCAAGCGCCCGCTGGAGGGCGAGTGGCGCTCGCCATCGGACTTGAACCGATGGCGTCTCGATGGCTCGCCTCTGGCTCGACGCCACCTACCTCAAGGTCCGCGAGGGCGGCCGCATCGTCAGTGTGGCCGCAATAATCGCCGTCGCCGCCAACCGGGACGGCCGGCGTGAGATCGTGGGCCTGCACATCGGCCCCTCCGAGGCCGAGACCTTCTGGGCCACGTTCCTCAAGGACCTCGTCCGGCGTGGCCTCAAGGGCGTGAGGCTCGTCATCTCCGACGCCCACGAGGGGCTCAAGGCGGCGATCCAGCGGGTGATCGGCGCCACCTGGCAGAGGTGCCGCGTTCACTTCATGCGCAACGCGCTGGCGCATGTGCCCAAGGGTCAGCACACGGTCGTGGCGGCCGCTATCCGGCAGGCGTTCCTGCAACCCGAGCACAAGGCCGCAACAGAGACCTGGAGGCATGTCGCCGATCAGCTCCGCCCGCGCTGGCCCAAGCTCGGCAGCCTCATGGACGAGGCCGAGGCGGACGTGCTGGCCTACCTGACCTTCCCCAGCCAGCACCGGGTGAAGTTGCACAGCACCAACCCGCTTGAGCGCTTGAACAAGGAGGTGAAGCGGCGGGCCGATGTCGTCGGCATCTTCCCCAACGAGGAGAGCATCGTGCGCCTCATCGGTGCCGTGCTCCTCGAGGCCAACGACGAATGGCAGCTCCAGCACCGCTACATGCAGGTCGAAGGCATGGCCGAACTCGACACCCCGTCCGCCGAAAACCCCACCCTCATCTCCACCGAGGCCGCATGACCATGGCCGCCCCCGCTACACCCGAAATCTCCACCTCATTGACGGACGTGACCACATGGATCCCCTTGCGAGTGTAAGACGGAGCGGCAACCACGACCGGGTGCCTTCCAGGCAAGCTTCATCGCCTTGCCGCTTGCGCACTGAAAGACATCCTCGAAAAGAATGCGACGTCTTTCTCCGCGCCGCAGCCGGTTCCACCACGCGCCCGAGGCTGCCGCAGACGGCCCTCCGCCCGGGCGGGGGGCACTTCTGCAAGCGGAGCTTCGTCTCCGGCGCGGACGGGTCATCCCCGCGTGGGCGGGGAACACTCATCGGCATGAACAGGTCGCACGCCCTTCAACGGGTCATCCCCGCGTGGGCGGGGAACACTAAATGCCAGTAATCGTCGTGATAAGTCTCTACGGGTCATCCCCGCGTGGGCGGGGAACACCTGGCATGGTGGCTGGCATGAAGGCAATCGACCGGGTCATCCCCGCGTGGGCGGGGAACACGACTGGGACGGGCGCAGCCAGGCGTAGCCCGCCGGGTCATCCCCGCGTGGGCGGGGAACACAGCGCCGGGGACCAGCGCCACCCACCGTTGATCGGGTCATCCCCGCGTGGGCGGGGAACACGCTTTTAGTGCGGCCTCTCGCTCGATCAGCTCCGGGTCATCCCCGCGTGGGCGGGGAACACGTGAAGGTGCCCCTCGAGATAAATATCAACGTCGGGTCATCCCCGCGTGGGCGGGGAACACGCCAGTTTGGCGGCGATGGCGGCTGGAACATGCGGGTCATCCCCGCGTGGGCGGGGAACACGAACCAAACGGTGTCCCTCATTCGACGCCCGCCGGGTCATCCCCGCGTGGGCGGGGAACACCGGTTCTTCCGAACGATCAGCTCAAGGCGGTTCGGGTCATCCCCGCGTGGGCGGGGAACACCGCAGCGCGGCGAACAGTTTCCGCCCGGCGCCCGGGTCATCCCCGCGTGGGCGGGGAACACTATGATGCGACCGACGTGATCGACATCCCGTTCGGGTCATCCCCGCGTGGGCGGGGAACACTGCCGAGATCGGAACCTGGCTAGGCGGGATGACGGGTCATCCCCGCGTGGGCGGGGAACACGGGTCCACCACCACCGTGGCATTTTGCGCGCACGGGTCATCCCCGCGTGGGCGGGGAACACCCGACATCGACCGCCTGCGCGCGGCCTGGCGGCGGGTCATCCCCGCGTGGGCGGGGAACACGGCGGGTGGACAGGAGCCTGAAGGCCACCACCCGGGTCATCCCCGCGTGGGCGGGGAACACGAGGTCGCTCACCTCCGAGAGGTCCAGACCGGCGGGTCATCCCCGCGTGGGCGGGGAACACATGCGCATGTAATTGTCCCGAAGATCGGTCCACGGGTCATCCCCGCGTGGGCGGGGAACACAGAGCGATTTGTTGCGCGCTCACAAGACGCAGCGGGTCATCCCCGCGTGGGCGGGGAACACGCCGCCCAGATACGGCGAGTGACGTTAATGCCCGGGTCATCCCCGCGTGGGCGGGGAACACGAGCATCGGTCGGCTTGTCATCAAGGCAATCCCGGGTCATCCCCGCGTGGGCGGGGAACACGCCGGGTTGTCGTATACGTCCAGAATGAACCGCGGGTCATCCCCGCGTGGGCGGGGAACACGAACCGTCTGATCCGCATGACGTCCCTCTCGACGGGTCATCCCCGCGTGGGCGGGGAACACAGAATCGTACCGGACAACATTTGGACAACCGTCGGGTCATCCCCGCGTGGGCGGGGAACACGTTTCTGTATCCGTTACGGCTGTATACGTTGTCGGGTCATCCCCGCGTGGGCGGGGAACACGGACTGTCTGGTCTCGACCTCATCGATACGATCGGGTCATCCCCGCGTGGGCGGGGAACACCTTCTCGGCCAGGTGCTGAATGCGCCGGACGTCGGGTCATCCCCGCGTGGGCGGGGAACACGCGACGGCGTAGTGACGGCCTGGTGGGCCGAACGGGTCATCCCCGCGTGGGCGGGGAACACACGATGCAAGGCCCCACGTCACCGCACCACCTCGGGTCATCCCCGCGTGGGCGGGGAACACGGTCGTGATGCCCGTACCGGTGTTCGCGCCTGCGGGTCATCCCCGCGTGGGCGGGGAACACCCGGTGATCGCGTTGTGCCAGTTGAGCCGGGACGGGTCATCCCCGCGTGGGCGGGGAACACATCGCCGGTCGTGGCCTCGAACCAAACGGTGTCGGGTCATCCCCGCGTGGGCGGGGAACACGGCACGACGTGGTAATTGATTTCTCCCATAAACGGGTCATCCCCGCGTGGGCGGGGAACACTCGTGCACGCTGGGTAGTCGGTGCCGGATCGGCGGGTCATCCCCGCGTGGGCGGGGAACACAAGGCCACGACAGACATGGTTCGGTGTCGTGGCGGGTCATCCCCGCGTGGGCGGGGAACACGCCATCCTGCGCGGGGCCGACCTGAGCGACGCCGGGTCATCCACGCGTGGGCGGGGAACACTCACCGTTGAGGATCTGGTCCTCTTCCTTGAGCGGGTCATCCCCGCGTGGGCGGGGAACACATTTCGCCAGTCTTCACGTTGCGAACGCTACCCGGGTCATCCCCGCGTGGGCGGGGAACACTTTCCGGCCATGCTCAGGATGTTGGATCCGGCCGGGTCATCCCCGCGTGGGCGGGGAACACAGCGCGGGCGACCAGCGCCAGTTGCCGTTGATCGGGTCATCCCCGCGTGGGCGGGGAACACATGATCACGCAGCGCCCGCGCGCGGAGAACTCCGGGTCATCCCCGCGTGGGCGGGGAACACACCATCGCCTCGTTCAGAAGGCGTTCCAAATACGGGTCATCCCCGCGTGGGCGGGGAACACGCGCGATCCTTGAGGTGTGCAGGTGGCGTAGGCGGGTCATCCCCGCGTGGGCGGGGAACACCGAGGGCGCCTTGCCGCGCGACAGCACGACGACGGGTCATCCCCGCGTGGGCGGGGAACACAATCGGTGGCACGTCGAGCGCGGGTTTTCGGGCGGGTCATCCCCGCGTGGGCGGGGAACACCCAGGCGCCTTCGTCCAGGCCGAGGACGAAGCCGGGTCATCCCCGCGTGGGCGGGGAACACTGGGCCGCGATGTTCAGCAGGTCGGTCACCTGCGGGTCATCCCCGCGTGGGCGGGGAACACGTCGGATAATAGGGCGGAAGCCAGTTGTTGAACGGGTCATCCCCGCGTGGGCGGGGAACACAGCTCAACTTCTACATCTACTCGCACAACTGCCGGGTCATCCCCGCGTGGGCGGGGAACACGGATGAATCGAGGACCGCGACGGCAGACCCTCCGGGTCATCCCCGCGTGGGCGGGGAACACATCGAGCACGGGGTCGAGCGTGGCCGACACCGCGGGTCATCCCCGCGTGGGCGGGGAACACCGCTTCAGCCGCACGACCTGCGCCTCGGCCACCGGGTCATCCCCGCGTGGGCGGGGAACACTCGCGGTCGACACCGATGGTCAGCTCGAGCGCCGGGTCATCCCCGCGTGGGCGGGGAACACTCGAATTCGCGCTCCGTCAGCCGTTCCCCGGCCGGGTCATCCCCGCGTGGGCGGGGAACACGCTGAGATTTATTGCGATGCCTATCTGTCGGCCGGGTCATCCCCGCGTGGGCGGGGAACACCAAAACACGGGTATGCGCAACGTCCGTCTGATCGGGTCATCCCCGCGTGGGCGGGGAACACCGCCGCGCGCGAACGCGCGCGCGACGGCATTTCGGGTCATCCCCGCGTGGGCGGGGAACACGCGCAAGACCGCGCTTTCCGGGCCATCTCCGGCGGGTCATCCCCGCGTGGGCGGGGAACACACATCGACATATGCGTTGGGCACCACGTCCACCGGGTCATCCCCGCGTGGGCGGGGAACACCGCCTCAATGACTGCCCCGTTGATCGGTTGACCGGGTCATCCCCGCGTGGGCGGGGAACACCGAGCCAAGCGCAACCCCGAACGCGCTCACCGCGGGTCATCCCCGCGTGGGCGGGGAACACCCCGCCGCGCCCTCGGTGTCGTAGGACACCGGCGGGTCATCCCCGCGTGGGCGGGGAACACGGCAGATCGGCCGTCCATCCGTGCAGCGCGGTCGGGTCATCCCCGCGTGGGCGGGGAACACTCTTCCTGCACCGACCTGATGCACCACGATTTTTCGATTGTCAAAGAGCTTACCGATCCGTCGCGCCCTTCGGCTTCTCGTTCCGGTTGCGCGACGGGCGCGCGGACATCGGGTGATCCCTGGGGTAGAAGCTGACCAGCTTCAGCCCGTCGAAGTCAACCGGCATCCGCCGGTTCGTGCCCACTGTCGCGAAGTCGAATCCCTGGTCGGTGGGCGCGGCCCAGACCATCACGGCATCGCCTTCTTCGATCCAGGCGCAGACCTGATCCCAGATCCGTTCGCGGGTGCGCGCCGAATAGTCGCCCACGTAGATGCCCGCCCGGATCTCGAGCAGCCAGACGCCAAGCCGCCCGCGCAGGCGCGGGGGCGCGTTCGTCACCGCGATCACCATCAGCGTCATGGCCGCCCCCTCACGGGCCCTCTCCGGGGTCGGCGAAGGCGGGGCCGGCGGCCTCGGGCGGGGGCGGGGGTTTCGGCAGCTCTCCGGCGGCCAGTACCTCCTCGATCTGCGGCACGATCTTCTGCAACAGCCCCGTGCGCCGGAAGCTGTCGCGGCAGGCCTGGCGCACGGCGCGCTCGACCGGCAGCGTGAGCCGCCCCTTCTGCGCGAGGCCCGCGATGCGGAACGCCTCGGGCACCACGGTCGAAAGCTTCCAGAGATCGGCGATGTCGTAGACGAAGCTCAGCGCCTTGCCGGTGTGGAGAAAGCCGATGGCGGGGGAGTAACCGGCAGCCAGCACCGCGGCCTCGCACAGCCCGTGCAGGCAGGCGGTGGCCGAGGAGAGGCAGCGGTTGGGCAGGTCGGCGGCCTCCCACTGGCCGGGGTCGTAGGCGCGGCGGTGCCAGTCCACCCCGTGCTGGCGGGCGAGGAGTTCGTAGGTGGTGCGCACGCGCACGCCCTCGATGCCCCTGAGCTGGTCGACCGAGCGGCGCTGTGGCGGGGCTTCCCCGAAGCGGAGTTCATACATCTTGCGCACGACGCGCAGGCGGGCGGATTCGTCCAGCGCGATCTGCGCCTGCCAGAGCAGCTTGTCGGCGCGCTCACCCCCCGGACGTCCGGCGGAGTAGAGCCGGACGCCGCCCTCGCCCACCCAGACGATCAGCGTGCCCGCCTGGGCGGCCAGCGCCGCAGCGCGGTGCGACAGGCGCGTGCCGGGTTCCAGCATCAGGCAGGCAAGGCCCCCCGCGGGAAGGACGGTGCGCAGGCCGCCCTCGTCGATCGCGACGAAGCAGCCGTCCTCGACATCGAGCTGCGCATATTCGACGAAGACCATGGCCGCCCGGTCCTTCAGCGGGATCGGGCGCGGAGGCGGAAGGCCCGGGGTCTCGGACATGGCCGCGTCAGACACCGGTCAGGAGAAGGTCGAGCGCGTTGCCGATCACCACCGCCTCGCCCGCCAGGGTGACGGGTCCGCCACGCAGAAGCGAGGCCGGGACCGCGGACAGGAACTGCGTGACCATGACCATGGGCTCTCCGGCGACGGTCAGCACGGGGTTGAGCCGCGCGGCCGGCCGGGGCGCCTCGTGCGGCTGCATCAGCGGCACCACCACGCGGGTGTTCAGGTCGCGCAGCAGGTCGGCCTGCACCTCGAGCAGCCAGCCCGGGCCTTCGGGGTTCGGCCAGGCGTCGAAGCGGGCCATCAGAAGGGGCGGTGGCGCGACAGCGGCAGGCCCCGCGCCGCGACCCAGGCGTTGGAACTGGCCAGCGCCTCGGCATTCTCCGCGCGCCAGCGGGTGGCGCGCGCCTCGGCCACGGCGGCGCGCAACCCGGCCTCGGCCGCCGCCGAAAGGTTGAGGCCAAGCGCCCGCGCCTCCTCCACCAGCGCAGCATCGAGGGAGAGATTGGCGGGGCGGCGGGTCATGCCCATGCGGGTCTCCGGGATATATGCGCAAAGGATATGCGCATTCCCGCCTGCGTCAAGCCCGGCGGATCAGCATCAGCCCGCAGCCGAAGGCCTTGGCGCGGCCGAAGCCGCCGGTGGCCTCGGCGCCAACGGGCCAGCGGAAGCGGGCAAGGAAGGCCTCCGGGTCGGTGACCTCGATCACCCCTTCGAGGTCCAGCACGCCGAAGCGGCGGCGCGCGCCCCGGCCCGGCGGCTCGACGACGCGATAGCCGCGCGCCGCGGCCTCGATCAGGCGAAAGCCGGCGCGGGCCCCCTGCCCTTCCAGCCAGCGCGTCCCGGCCTCCTGCGCCAGCGCCGGGCGCAGCTCGGCGCGGTCGGCGCGGGCGACGGGCTTCAGGGCCTCCATCACCACGTCACGGTGTGCGCGTTCGCGCTTGCCCTTCGCGGTGATCCGGTCGGTCTTGACGGTGTGCGTGGCATTGGCGCGCAGCGCAAAGGCCAGCCGGTCGCCCGGGCGCAGGTCGGGGGCGAAGTCGGAAACGCCGGGCGGCTCGAAGAACGCGCTTTCCCCCGGCGGGCGGGGCGAGAGCACCAGGAACACCCCGCCCCCCATGTCACGCCACAGGAAATCGCGCCGCGCCTCAGGGCTCCCCGCGAAGGCCGACCAGATCAGCCGGTGCTGCGCATCCATGCGCCGCCCGTCCTCCTCCGGCAGCAGAAGCGTGCCGAGCGCGGCGATGTCGGGCGACTGCTTGAGCTTGAGGCGCGAGAGGAACATCAGGCGGCCTCCTCCATCGCCTCGCCCTCGCCCTCGGGCTCTACCGGCGCGGCGGGGGCGGCCAGGGCCGCGCCCATGGCGCGGGCGGCAAGCTCGGCCAGGCGACGCTTGCGGTCGGCCAGAAAGCCCTTGAAGTCATCGGCACGCAGGAAGGCGGGTTCGATCAGATGGCTGCGCAGGATCGAGTCCATCTCGGCCAGGGTCAGGCCCTGCGCATCTTCGATGCCGTGCAGGTATGCGGACGGCGCGTGCCCCCCGATCGCGCGGTTCGAGGCCGCCGTCAGCGGCGTCTTGTTCAGGATGCTGTCGTAGGCCTCGGGCTGGATCCCGCGCGCCTCGCACCACTGGCGCGGGAAGATGTGGTGCACATCCATCGGATCGCCCGCGAAGGTCGTGATGTCGGCCGCCTGGCCGGTGATGAAGTCGCGGCAGCCCTCGCGCAGGAGAAGCGCCGCAAAGGCCCGGTAGGCGGCCGAGACGCGCATCCGCAGGCTTTCCAGCCGGTCGGGGTTGAAGGTCAGAAGCCGCATCCGCTCGGGCTCTTCCCCGCCCTGAAGCCAGCGCGAGACCTCTTCGGCGTCCCTGGCGAGTTTCGACTCGGGGCTGGTGCCGTAATCCTCGGCCAGCGCCGTGCGCCAGAACCAGCGCGACAGCCGCTCTTTCCCCGCCGCCGTCTGCGCCGCCTTGGCGGCAATGGCGAAGATCGCGGCCAGCGCCACGGCCTGCGCCGGATAGGGCAGATCGGCCGCCCAGAGCACCTTCTGCGCGGCCAGGAACTTGCCCGCCTCGCGGAAGCCCTCTTCCACCGTCGGGGCATGGGCGCGGAAATCGGCCAGATCCAGCGCCAGAAGCGCCTCGCGCCGGGCCGAGATCTGCGGCAGGTCGGGGTTGCCCGCAGCCTCGGCCGTGCGGCGGCGGGCGTGGGTTGCGGCCAGCGACACGGCCTGAAGGAAATCGAAACCGCGCAGGTTGTCGAAGACCGGCATGGCCATGCCCTGCCCCGCCCCGCCGCCCCGGATGCGGGCAAAGCGCGCCGCCCAGTCGTCGCGCAGGTTCAGCGGCTCGGGCGCGCCGGCGAAGATCGCCGTGACCAGCTCGAAGGCATCAAGCTTCTTGCCGCCGACGTTCACCTTCTCGAACACCAGGCAGACCGCCTCGCGGCTTGTCTGCTGGCCCAGCGTGATGACCGGCATCTGATAGGCGCGCAGCGGTTCGAGGATGCGCTTGCGGAACACCTTCGCCGCCTCCGAGCGCTGCGGGTCGGCCCTCCAGTGGTCACGGAAATCGTCGACCCAGTCGAAGGCGGCATCCGAAAAGGCCAGGTTCAGCGGAAAGCAGCCCGCCTCGAACTCCCGTTCCCGGGTGGAGAGGTCGATCGTCCGCGCCTCGTCGCGGCGGATGCGGGCCTCGGGCAGGCCGAGGATGGCATCCTCGAGCTCCTCGCCCGCATCGAGCGCGCGGGCGATGTCGAGGTAATAGAAGCGCTGCAGGGTCTTGCGCTCGCTCTTGGGCTTCCTCACCGTCATCGACAGGGGGCTCGCCATCGCCCCGAAGAGCGAGGTGATGCGCTGCTGCCCGTCCAAGAGCAGCTCTTCGGCGGGCTGGGCCGGGCCCTCACCCGCGGCTTGCCGCGCGGCCTCCACCCCTTCCAGAAGGCGCGGGCGAAAGCTGACCGGCCCGCCCGATCGCAGCGTGAGCAGCGCGCCCACCGGAAAGCCGCGCAGGATCGATGCGATCAGCATCCGCACATCCTCGTCCCCCCAGACGTAGGACCGCTGGAAGTCGGGTAGTTGCAGGCGGCCCGCGCGCGCCTCGGCCAGAAGGTCGCGCAGGAAGCGGGGGTTGGTCTCGAAGCTCATGCGGGGGCGTCCTCGGGGCGGATGGTCAGGCTGCGGCTTTCGACCAGGCGGGGGGCGAAGTGCCAGAGCCGGCGGTCGAGCGCGGCGTCATGGCGCGTCTCCTGCCGGGGGGCGGGGTCGGAAAAGAGCCCGGGGTCGGCATGGATCTCGCGCGCCTCTGCCCTTGCGGCCCAGGGCGGCAGGCGCAGGCGGGCAAGCGCCGCGGCCGGGTCGGCGGCCGCCACGATCTGCGGGTCGAGGGGGGCGTTCAGCGGGCAGGCCTTGCGCCCGAGGTAGAGGTGGAAGGCGGGGCGGGCGAGCGCCTCGGCCAGCGCCGCCAGCCCCTCGCCCGCCACGGCCACGCCGTAAAGCACGCCGGTGCGGTAGTCGCGCAGGGTGATCGTGGTGTTGGCCGCGTCTCCGGCCGTGCGCAGCGCCTCGGGGCGGCTCTGCGGGCGCCTGGCGGCGGCGGTCGGCACCGTCTGCACCGTGTGATAGTCGCGCAAGGGCGCGCCCGTGTCGAATACCGCGACCGCCAGCCGCAGCGCCTCGAGCGCCGCGAAATCGCCGTCGCGCCGGATCCCCTGCGCCGCCGCGAGAAGCCCGAGGATCGCCGAGCGGCCCGGCCAGGTCCAGCTGCCGCGCCGTTCATGCCCGGCGACATCGCCGAAACTGGCGGCAGCGGCCGAAAGCTGGAAGATCAGGAAGTCACGCATCGGCGGGGGCGGGTTCCACCGCCGCGGCGGCAAAGCGGGCGATCTCGTCGAGGCTGCCCTGCCCGGCATCGACATCCATCACCGCCACGGCCTCGGCCGCCGGGCCATAGGCGCGGTCGAGTTTCTGGGCCATGTCCTCCAGCGCCTTGACCGAGGCGCGCATCAGGTCGTTCGACCCCAGCTCCACCAGCCACAGGTTGACGGGGTGGAAGAACGCCCCCGACAGGTCGCGCGGCTGGCGGCTGCCGCGTTCGGCGCGGATGTGGCGGGCCAGCGGATGGTGGGCATGGCTGTTCTGCTTGCCGCGGGGCGTGGCGGTGGCGAGCGCGCGGGCCAGCGCCTCGAGGCCCTTCTTCGCAAGCTCCCTGTCGCCGCCGAGGTTCGCCACCAGCAGATCCACGTTCACGCAGGCATAGAGGTAATAGACGCCCGAGCCGAAGCCCGCCTCGCCGATGTGCCCCGCACCCGAATCCTCTTCGCGGGTCTTGAGGTCGTCCACCGCCGAATACCAGTCGTCCTCGGCCAGCGCCCGGTGGGTGGTGAAGGCATGGGCCACCTGCACCGCCGCCTCGCGGTTGAAATCCGGGTCGTCGGCCAGCATCCGGCCGAACATGGCGATGTCCACCGCCCCGTCGGCGCGGCGCAGCACCAGCTTCTTCAGCTCCCTCTCGTCGGGCGTCTCACCCGCCACCAGCCGGTCGGCCAGGTCATGCGCCGCCTGCCATTCCTCGGGCGAGACGAAGGCCAGCGTCGTGGTCAGCGGCGCCTTGCCTTCCTTCGCCGCCTCGAGCTTGGAGAAGATTCCCGCCACCTGCGCCGCCGCCGCGCGGGCGTTTTCGGCAGGGGTGCCGCGGGCGATCAGCCGCCTTTCCACCTCTTCCGCGATGCGCTTGGTGCGCGTGCCGCGATGGCCGGCGAGATCCTGCATGAAATACGCCGTCTCGCGCATCGCCCGCTTGATCGACTGCGAGGACAGCCGCAGCCGCGGGTGGCCGCCGACGCCGGCCTGCTTGGGCCGGCCCTGATCGTCGCGGTTGGGGTTCGAGGGCGGATAGGGCGTCAGCAGGTGGAACTGGACGAAGGTGGTCATGCGGGCGTCTCCTCGGGCGTCTCGGCGGTGTCGGGGCCGCCCGGCTGCGGGGCGGCGAAGTAGTCGAAGATCCAGCGGCGGCGGGCGGTCTCGCCCCATTCGGGGTGGTCCCAGGCCAGAAGGTCGGCGGCGAGCCGTTCGACGTTGCAGCGCCGGTCGGCCATGACGATGGCGCGGCGCAGCGCGGTGGCCACCTCGTCGCCTTCCGCCCGCAGAAGCCGCTGGAAGCGCAGGTGCGACATCACCGGCGGGTTGCCGCCGAGGCGCCGGGCGAGGCTCTGCCCGTCCTCCTCGCGCACCTCGGCCAGCACCTGCACCAGGCGCAGGAGCGTGCCCGCCTGCGCGGGGCCGAGCCCGATGCGGCGGGCCAGCGCCTGCACTTCCGGTTCCGACAGCGCCTCGAGCGGGGTGGCGCGCCTCAGCCGCGCCGCAAGCCCCCGCGCCGCGCCGGAGTCGCGGTCGGCCAGGCTCTCGCGCCACCAGTCGCGCACCGCTTCTGCCCTGCCTTGCGTCTGGCTCATGCCGCCCTCCCTCTCTTCTGCTCGGGCGGGGTCAGCCCCAGCGCCTCCCTGGCCGCGCGCCCCGCCTTGCCATAGCCCGCCAGCATCAGGCCAAGGCCCCGCCGCGCCGCCACCACCGCCTGCTGATCGCGGATGTCGCGCTCGGCCAGCCCCGGCAGGGCTTGGCGATCGAACAGCCCCAGCGCCGCCACGCGCAGATCGGCCAGCCAGCCCATGGCCACGGCCCCGGCATCGGCGTTGACCGCTGTCAACTGCTCCAGCCGCGCCTCGAAGGGCCCCTGCGTTTCGTGAAAGAAGGCCTCGCGCGCGGCCTCGCGCGCCTCGCCCTCGGCCAGGACCGGGGCCAGCGCCCCGCGCAGGGCGACCGCCACCTGCCCCGCCGCCTCGACCAGGCCCTCGGCCCGTTCCGCCACCTCGTCGGGCAGATTGAGCAGCGGCGCGCGCGAGAAGGTGAAGTCGCGCGGCTTCATGTTGTCCATCGCCCAGCCGGCGACGATCAGCTCGGCCCGCCGGCCCCCGCCGCGCGCGCCCCAGGCCTCGACCATCGCGGCGCGGCGGGCGGTGTCGTCGGCCGAACGCTTCGGCAGCACCACCCCCAGCCAGTTGCGATAGCCGAAGGTTCCGGCCCTCGGGTGAACGGGCAGAAGCTCGGCCCCCGCCTTCTGGCGGTAGTGCGGGGTCAGGGGGTGCTCCCATCCCGCATAGTTCGTGCCATAGGGCTTCTGCACGACGCCGGTGATCCACCCCCCCTGCGCCACCAGCCGCAGCCGCCGCGGCATGCCGAAGAAGGCCTCGGCCGGATGGGCGTCCTGGGGAAAGACCTGCCTCCCCGTCTCGGAGGTGCGGGTGGCGCGCATCCAGGGCAGCACCGAAGGGTCGGCCGGGGTGCCTTCGGGCACATTGGCCCAGATCAGCGGCCAGAGCCCCCCGCCCGGATCGGCCAGCGTCACCATCGGCCCGCCCCCGCGCATCGAGGTGCGATTGCCCTTGCCGCCCGAAGGCGCATGGGCCTGAAGCGCATAAAGCGCCATCGCCGCCGTGGCGGGGTCGAGCGCAGGGTAGCGGTCGCGCTTGACCATCAGATCGGCATTGTTGCGGATCGTCTGGCCGCCCGCACTGTCGATGAACAGCATGTCGGGCCCGTTCGGCTCGCCGCCGCTCTCGAAGGCCTCGCGGTCCTGACAGAACCGTGGCCCCTCGCCCATCAGATCGAAGGCCGGGGCGAAGGAGGCGAGGCGGTCACGCAGGCGCGCGGGGTCGGGGGTCTGGCGGGCGCGCCAGTCGCGCACGCCGGCGGGCGGGTCGGCCAGGAAGACGAGGCCGATCAAGAGCTCGAGGCAGGCGATGTTGAGGTCGGGGCGGGGCCAGTCGGGGAAGGCGAGGCTCGCGTCCGCCATCTGCCAGGGCGCGATCACCGCGCGCGTGCCGTCCTTGCGGCGGACCGGAATCCAGGCGTCGGAAATCAGGTTCAACACGACAATGCCTCACAACCTGAGGTGCAGGCTAGGCGGGCGCTCTTTCCCGCGTCAAGCGAAGATCAGGCCGATTTCCGCGTCATAGCGCAGATCATGACAGATTTCGCCACCCTCACCCACCGTCATGAAGCGGCGCGAGGCGGTCAGCCATTCCGGCAGGCCGGGGGGCGGGGCGGTCGCGGGCAGGGGCAGGCGAGCAAGGCGGGATGCGCTGGCCGAGACCTCGGAGAGTTGACAGCGGTCAACCGACCACGCCCCGCCCGACCAGGGGCTGCCGTCGGGCCGCATCAGCACCAGCGCCATCTGCGGCCGCCCGAGGCGTGTGGGATAGTCGGCATCCCCTGCCCCGCTCGCCCCCGCGCGGTAGCCCGCGCCCCAATCGACCGTGTTCTGCGCAGCATGGGCGCGATGGGCCCCCGCCTGCGCCTCGGCCCGGAGCGAGGCGGCATCGAGCGCGGGCGGCACCGGCGCCTCGCCATGCGCGGCCTCGATCAGCGCGCGCAGGCCATGGGGCGCGTCGATCGCCCCCGCGCGGAACAGCGCCGCGGCCGTCCGCCACAGCGTGGCGCGGTCATAGACATGCACCCCCTGCCCCAGCTCTGCCGCCGCCCAGTCCGACCCCGCGACCGCGGCCGGATCGGGCGACAGCACATGCAGCACCGGCGCGGGCACCGGGCGCGCCTCGGCCGGCCGCAGGTCCATGTGCCGCCAGAGCCGCCCCGCCCGCTGGATCAGCGCGGCCATGGGGGCGAGGTCCGACACCATCACGTCGAAATCGAGGTCGAGCGAGCTTTCCACCACCTGGGTGGCCACCAGCACCCGGCCCGGCCGCGCGGCGCGGTCCTTTCCGAAGAGGGACAGCGCCCTGTCCTCGTGCCGCTTGCGGTCGGCAAGCGCAAAGCGCGCGTGCAGGAGGTCGGCCGTCACCCCCCGCGCCCGCAGTGCCGCCACCGCCGCCATCGCCTCGTCCACCGCGTTGCGCACCCAGACGCAGGCCGCCCCCTGCCCCGCCGCCTGCGCCAGCAGGTCCACCGCCGCCGTGGCGGTGGCAAGCCGCTCCACCTTGACCGGCCCGCGCGGCGAGGGGCGCGCGGCCACCGCGGGCGCGGCAAGCCCCGGCAGGGTCAGCGCCGGATAGGCGGCGTCGGACAGCCGGGGTGCCGTCCGACCCGCGCCGGCCGCGAAGGCCTCGGCCAGCCGCTGACGCAGGGCCAAGGGCAGCGTCGCCGACATCAGGATCGCCGAGCCGCCCAGTGCGGCCTGGATGTGCAGAAGCTGCTCCAGCAGCACCTGCATGTAGGGGTCGCCCATCTCGTGCACCTCGTCCACGATCAGGATGGCGCGCGAGAGTGCGAACTGGCGCAACGTGGCGTGTTTCGCCCTGACCGCCGCCAGAAGCGCCTGGTCCACCGTGCCCACGCCGACATTGGCCAGAAGCGCGCGGCGGCGGCTGTCCATCAGCCAGGGGGTCGGGCCGGGCTCGTCCTCGGACCGGGCGCGGGCGGTGGCGGCGTCGAGATACTCCTCGGCCAGCCCCGCCCGGCCATGCGCCAGCGTGACCGAGGGCGCGCCGTCGAAGATCCGCGCCAGAAGGGCGCGCAGGCGGCGGAACATGGCATCGGCCGTGGCCATGGTGGGCAGCGCGACGTAAAGCCCCCGCCCCTTGCCCGCCGCCAGCATCCGCCGGGCGAGGATCAGCGCGGCCTCGGTCTTGCCCGCGCCGGTCTCGTCCTCGAGGAGGGCGAGCATTGGTCCCTCGGAAAGGGGCGCGGTCTCGCAGGCCGCCTGCATCGGGCGGGGGGCGAAGTCGATCAGCGTCCCCGTGCCGGGCGGCGGCGCCACCAGCCCGGCCGCGCGCAGCGCCTTCTCTGCCCGCGCCCGCGCCTGATCGAGGTATTCCGCCAGATCGCCGGTGGGCGGGGCAGGGGGGAACCAGTCGGCGTTCGATCCCAGCCAGTCGGCGAGCGTGAGCAGGCCGTTGAGCTGCCAGGACAGCCGCCGCGCCGCCGCCTCGTCCCCGAGCTGGTCAAGGCTCGCCCCCGGCCAGAGCGCGACGAAGGCCCGGATCACCGCGGCCGCATCGGCCACGGCCTGCGGCCCGGCGGCATCGAGCATCTGCTTCCAGTCACCCGCGGGGCCGGTGCCGGAGCGGTTGTATTCCTTCGTGTGGCACGGGGGCCGCCCGTGGTGCCCCGCCACCGCGCCGTAAAGCAGATCGCGCGCCACGTCATCGCCGCCGATCACCTCTTCCAGCAGCGCATCGTGGTGCCACAGGAGCGCCTCGGTGATCTCCCAGTGGCGGAAGGTCTGCACCCGCCCCTCGCGCAGGGCGGCGCGGAAGCTGTCGCCGATCTTGCCCAGGTCGTGCAGCGCGCAGAGCAGCACCAGCGCCCGGCGGAGCGGCTCGGGATGGGGCAGGGTGGCGACGAGCCGCTCGGCCACCGCCGCCACGTCGAGCATGTGCAGCACCGCCGGATGCTCCGTGCAGCCCGGATCGGCCGGGCTCTTGCCGGGCCAGCGGGCGAGGATCTCTGCCATCCCATCCATTGCGAACCTCTCCTACACCGGCATCGGGCCAACACGGTTGACAGCTGTCAACAGATCAGGCGGCGCGCAAGAGCGCCATCAGCATGGGCGCGGGGCGGAAACCACCGTCTTGCGCCTTGCGCGTCGGCGCCCGAAGGTGGTGACCTGCTCCCCTGATCTGTCCGCACTATGACGTTGGTCTGTTCCCCGGCGAAGCAGAGGGACATGAAGCGCGGCAGGTTCGCGGAAGAGCAGATCGCCGGCATCCTGAAGGCGCATCTGGCTGGAGTGAGCGCGTCAGAGCGTTGCCGCAAGCACGGGAGCGGCGACACGACGCTCCGCAACCGGCGGTCGAGATGCGGCGGCATGGAGGTCAGCGAGGCCAAGCGGCTGAAGCAGCCCAACGACGAGAACGCGAAGCTGAAGCGGCTGTTGGCCGAACGGATGATGGATGTCGCGACCCCGCGCGAGATGCCGGGGAAAAGACCTCTGAGGCCCAGTTCAGGAGGATCCGCCGAGATCCGGGCCATGTCCGAGAAGGGCTGGCCACAGCGCCGCGCCTGCCGTCTGACGGGCACCAACCTGCACGTACATCGCTGCCGATGCAGCCGCCCGGACGATGATGGGCTGCGAACGCGCTTGCGGGAACGGTCCGATTGGCGATGCCGGATCGGCTAACGCCGCCAGCAGATTCTCTTTGGGCGAGAGGGCCGGGATGCGAACTGGAAGAAACTTACCGCATCGACCGGGAGGAGCGGCTGTCCGTCTTACCCCGCGGGCGTTCCTCTACCGGCCGGAACAGGACCAACCCCGGATCAAGGACAAAACGGGGAGCAGGTCTGCGATTCGCGCAAGCTGGCCTTGCCGCCCAGGGTAGCGTCCGTCAAGCTGGTGTGAACTTGCCGGGCAGCGTGTCTGGTCCGGTTGTTCGTGTTTAAGCTGGTAAGGCCGCAGGTGTCAGTTCTGATACCCCACTGACTTCGGCCATCGTCTCCAGCGTCATGTAGCGTTTTCCCTGTATCCAGTCATCGTGCTGTTCCATCAGCACGGCGCCCACCAAGCGCTTAATGCTGGCCTCGTTGGGGAAGAAGCCGACCACGTCGGTGCGGCGTTTGACTTCCTTGTTCAAGCGTTCCAGCGGATTGGTGGAATGCAGCTTGGCACGATGGGCCGCTGGAAAGTCCATGCAAGCCAGCACGTCGTCTTCCGCTTCGTCCATCAGTGCCGCCGCCTTGGGGAACTTGCCCCGCAGCTGATCGGCCACATTGCGCCAACACGCGCGGGCACTGGGCAGATCGGGTTGGGTGAACACCTGCCGCAGCAAGGCTGTCCCCATGCCGGCGTAGGCCCTGGGCACACAAGCTTGCACGTTACGGGTGAAGTGCACCCGGCATCGTTGCCAGCTGGCGCTCAGCACCTGGGCGATGGCCGCCTTCAGCCCCACATGGGCGTCGGAGATGACCAACTGCACCCCGGACAGGCCCCGCGCCGTGAGCGAGCGCAAAAACTCCACCCAGAACTCCTTGGCCTCCGACAGGCCAATGCCTAACCCCAGGATTTCCCGTTTGCCCTCTGGGTTGACGCCCGTGGCGATTGTGGCCGCCACCGAGATCACCCGGCCTCCTTGGCGGACCTTGAGGTAGGTGGCGTCCAGCCACAAGTAGGGCCAAGCGCCCTCCAGCGGCCGGTTCAGGAAATCGTTGACCCTCTCGTCCAGCGCCTGACACAGCTGCGACACCTGGCTCTTGGAGATGCCCTCGCAGCCCATCGCCTTGACCAATTCGTCCATCTTGCGGGTCGACACACCACCGACCCAGGCTTCCTGTATGACCGCCGCCAGCGCCTGCTCGGGCAACCGGCGCGGCTCCAGAAAGGACGGAAAATAGCTGCCGCTCCTGAGCTTCGGAATGGCCAATTCCAAAGTCCCCAGCCGGGTATGCAACGACCTCTCACGGTAGCCGTTGCGGTAGGCCACGCGCTCGCCGCTGCGTTCGTGCCTGTCGGCGCCGATCAACTGAGCCACTTCGAATTCCATCAGCTTCGCCAGTGTCGTTTCCGCCAACTGACGCAACAAGTCCTGGTCCCCGCACTGGCTGACCACCTCGGCTCTGTTGCACAGATCGCCTGAGGGGATTCATGTCGTGAATCCAGCGTGATAGCTGGAGGCCATGAGCCGACCGACACCCCCGAGCTACCAGACCCGGAACTGGCCGAGCTACGACAAGGCGTTGAAGCGCCGATCCTCCTCCGTCTCGTCGATCCCGATGTGGATCCTGCGCCAGACGCGCCGCTTCGTGCCACCATGCTTGCGGGCGTTCCACTCGCCTTCACCCTCGACCTTGAGGCCGGTGCTGTCGACCAGCAG
>JBMOOG010000025.1:0-36275 GCA_049324535.1 Pseudomonadota bacterium
CGGGCGAGGATGACGGCGACGGCGACGAGGACGAGGAGGCCGCCGACACCGGGGCGCCCGCGTCGGCCGCCGAGCCGGAGGTCGCGCCCGAGCCGGTCGCCGAGGCCAAGCCGAAGTCCTCCTCGCGCAGCCGCTCGCGCAAGAGCCCGAAGGCCGAGGCCGCCGAGACCGGGGCCGCCGAGACCGGGACCGCCGAGACCGGGACCGCCGAGGTGCCGGCTGCGGTCGAGGCGACCGAGGCGGCCCCGGCCAAGTCCACGGGGCGCAGCGTGACGCGGTCTTCGTCGCGGTCGCGGTCCAAGGCGGCGGCGTCGGCCGAACCGGCGGCGGAGGCGACGGAAAAGCCGAAGGCTGCGTCCCGTTCCTCGTCCAGCCGGTCGAAGAAGGCGGCCGAGGCCACGCCCGAGCCGGCGCCCGAGGCCGCGCCCGAGCCGGCACCCGAGCCGGCACCCGAGCCCGCGCCGGTCGCGGTCGTGCCCGCCGCCGAATGGCCGACGATGGCCGCGCCCGAACCGGTCGCGCCCCCGGCGGCGGCCGCGGTCGTCGATCCCGAGGAGCGGACGGCCGCGTCCGGCGAGCCGCAGCCGGCGGATGGCGACGCGGACCGCCCGCGCAAGCGTGGCTGGTGGTCGCTCGGCCGCTAGACCCCGTCTGACACGAACGCCGGGACAGGATCCCGGCGTTCGCGCACTCGGAGGCCACGCGCTTGTGACACCCTGTCGCCCGGCGCCCCCGTGACGCGGACCGCCGGATCGGCTAGGAGGGCGGAATGCTGGACCAGAGCCTCATCGACGCCGGGTTCGCCGCCGCCGCGCTGATCGCGCTGGTGGCGGGCGTTCTGTCGTTCCTCAGCCCCTGCGTGCTGCCGATCGTGCCGCCCTATCTGGCCTACATGGGCGGGATCAGCGTGCGCGATCTCAACGCCGGGCGCGGACGGCCGATGCTGGCGGCGCTGTTCTTCGTGCTCGGGCTGTCCACCGTCTTTCTCCTGCTTGGGCTGGCCGCATCCGCCTTCGGCCGGTTCTTCCTGACGAACCAGAGCTGGTTCAACACCGCCTCCGGCATCGTGGTGATGATCTTCGGCGCGCATTTCCTGGGCGTGATCCGCATTCCCTTCCTCGACCGCGAGGCGCGGATCGGGGCGGGGGATCAGGGGGGATCGGCCTTGGGGGCCTATGTCCTCGGCCTCGCCTTCGCCTTCGGCTGGACGCCCTGCATCGGCCCGCAGCTCGGCATGATCCTGTCGATCGCCGCGCAGGATGCAAGCCTCGGGCGCGGCACGGCGCTCCTGGCGATCTACGCGGCCGGGCTCGGCATTCCGTTCCTGCTGGTTGCGGCCTTCCTGCCGCGGCTCACCGGGCTTCTGGGCTTCTTCAAGCGGCATATGGAGCGGATCGAGCGGACGATGGGGCTCCTTCTGTGGACCATCGGGCTTCTGATGCTGACCGGCGGGTTCGGGCAGTTCTCCTACTGGCTTCTGGAAACCTTCCCCGGCCTCGCGCAACTCGGCTAGGGCTGCGGCCAAGCCGCTTGACTTCCGGCACGTGATTGCCGATAAGCCGCCATCCCGGCGGGTCGCTCGATCCGGCCGGGGTCTTTGTTTGCAACGATCGCCCCCGACCGGGGGCGCGCTGTCCGAGGCGGCACTTGCCACCAACACCCGGCGACGGGGGCCACAGGGCGCGGCTAGGATGAAGGAAAGACCCATGTTCGCGGTCCTCAAGACGGGCGGCAAGCAATACAAGGTCCAGGCGGGCGACGTGCTGCGCGTGGAACTGATTGCGGCCGAAGCTGGCGACAAAGTCCAGTTCAACGACATTCTCATGGTGGGCGGCGACACGCTGACCGTCGGCGCGCCCTTCGTGAAGGGCGCCGCGGTTCAGGCCGAGGTCATCGAAGGCGAGATCAAGGCCGACAAGGTCATCACCTACCACAAGCGCCGCCGCAAGCATTCGTCGCAGCGCACCCGCGGCCACCGCCAGAAGCTGACGCTGCTGCGCGTGACCGAGGTTCTGGCCTCGGGCGCCGACAAGACCGATGTGAAGCCCGCGATCGGCACCCACGCCGCCCGCGTCGCCGCGCACAACAACGCCGCCCCGGCGGAAAAGCCGGCGGCCAAGAAGGCCGCGCCGAAGGCGAAGGCCGAACCGGCCGCCGAGGCCGCGGCCGCCGCCAAGCCCAAGCGCGCGACCAAGAAAACCGAGTCGAAGGAGTAACACCCCATGGCCCACAAGAAAGCAGGCGGTTCCTCCCGCAACGGTCGCGACTCGGCCGGTCGCCGTCTCGGCGTCAAGCTCTACGGCGGCGAACTGGCGCAACCCGGCGCCATCATCATCCGCCAGCGCGGCACCGAATGGTGGCCGGGCACCGGCGTCGGCATGGGTCGTGACCACACGATCTTTGCCGTGACCGAAGGCAAGGTCACCTTCAAGACCGGCCTCAAGGGCCGCACCTTCGTCTCCGTCATGCCGCCGGAGGCAGCCGAGTAAGCCGAACCTTTACAGACGGGTTGTAAACGGGGGATCGGCGCAAGGCCGGTCCCCCGTCCGTTTTCGTCGACCCGAACCGGAGGAGGCCGGGACCGGGCCGACGGGACGCGCAATCGCCACGTGGACGCCTCAGGGTCGTCCCATTTCGCAACCAGACTGCCGCCTTGCGGCTTCAGCGGGAAACCGTGCCGCCATGCGCTTCGAAGGAGGGAAGCCATGCTCCAGGAACAGATCGCCCTTCAGCCGGTGATCGAGGCCGACCGTTTCGTCCTGCGGCCGATCCGGCGTTCGGACGCCGGCGCGATCGCGCTTTACGCGGCCGACATCCGGGTGGCTGCCAACACGCGCTCGATCCCGCACCCCCTGCCGCCCGGCTCGACCGAGGCCTTCATCGCCCGCGCGCTGGCCGACCCGCGCGACGAGGATGTCTGGGTCATGGACGGCTCGGGCCGGGGGCTGGCCGAGGTTCTGGGCCTCATTTCGCTGACCCGCATGGGCAAGGACCAGTCGCAGGTGGGCTACTGGGTGGCGCCGGCGTTCTGGAACACGGGCTTCGCCTCCGAGGCCGTCGCGGCCCTGGTGGCGGCCAACCCGCACCGGTCCCGCACCCTCTTTGCCGAGGTGTTCCAGGACAATCCGGGGTCCGCCCGCGTGCTGACCAACTGCGGCTTCGACTACCTCGGCGACGCCGAGACCTTCTCGCTGGCGCGCGGGACCACGGTTCCGACCTGGACCTACCTGCGCAAGATGTCCTGATCCCGGCGCCGACGCGGCGCCTCTTGCGCGGGCCGGCGCTTGGCCTTATCGCCAGTCGGTGTCCCGCGGAAGGCTGTCCGTCATGAAGTTCCTCGATCTCGCCAAGGTCTACATCCGCTCGGGCAGCGGCGGGAACGGCTGCGTGTCGTTCCGGCGCGAGAAGTTCGTCGAGTTCGGCGGGCCGGACGGGGGCGATGGCGGGCGCGGCGGCTCGGTCTGGGCCGAGGCGGTCGAGGGGCTGAACACGCTCATCGATTTCCGCTACCAGCAGCATTTCTTCGCCAAGAACGGCCGCGGCGGCATGGGCCGGCAGATGACCGGCGCGGATGGCGACGACATGGTGCTCAAGGTGCCGGTGGGCACCGAGATCCTCGACGAGGACCAGGAGACGCTGATCGCCGACCTGACCGAGGTCGGCCAGCGGGTGCTGCTGGCGCGCGGCGGCAACGGCGGCTTCGGCAACCTGCATTTCAAGACCTCGACCAACCGGGCGCCGGCGCGGGCCAATCCGGGGCAGGAGGGGGTGGAGCGCACGATCTGGCTGCGGCTCAAGCTCATTGCCGACGCGGGGCTCGTCGGGCTGCCGAACGCCGGCAAGTCGACCTTCCTTGCCGCAGTGTCGAACGCGCGGCCGAAGATCGCCGACTACCCCTTCACCACCTTGGTGCCGAACCTCGGCGTCGTCGGCATCGACGGGCGCGAGTTCGTCCTGGCCGACATTCCGGGGCTGATCGAGGGGGCGAGCGAGGGCAGGGGGCTGGGCGACCAGTTCCTCGGCCATGTCGAGCGCTGCGCGGTGCTGCTGCACCTGGTCGATGGCACCTCCTCGACTATCGCGAAGGACTGGAAGACCATCGACCGCGAGCTGGCCGCCTATTCGCCGAAGCTTGCGGCCAAGCCCCGGATCACCGCGCTGAACAAGATCGACGCGCTGGATGCACGTACCCGGGCGTCGCGCAAGCGGTCGCTGGAAAAGGCCTCGGGCGGCCCGGTGCTGATGCTGTCGGGCGCGACCGGCGAGGGTGTGACCGAGGTGCTGCGCGCGCTCTGGCGTGCGATCGCCGCGAACCGGGCGACGGCGCCCGAGGAGGCGCCGTGGCGGCCCTGATCCCCGACGTGACGCGCGCGCGGCGGCTGGTCGTCAAGATCGGCTCGGCGCTGCTGGTGGACCGTTCCCGCGGGCTGCGGCGCGACTGGCTGGACGGTCTTGCGGCCGATGTGGTGGCGGCCAAGGCGCGGGGCGCGGACGTGATCCTGGTCTCGTCGGGGTCGATCGCGCTCGGGCGCGGGGTGCTCGGCTGGCCCGAGGGGGCGCTGGCGCTGGAGCAGAGCCAGGCGGCCGCGGCGGTCGGACAGATCCGGCTGGCGCGGGCCTACGAGGAGGTTCTGGCGCCGCGCGGGATCACGACCGCGCAGGTTCTGGTCACGCTCGAGGACACCGAGGACCGCCGCCGCTACCTGAACAGCCGAGCCACCCTGCAGACGCTGCTGGCCGCGGGCGTGGTGCCGATCGTGAACGAGAACGACACGGTGGCGACGGACGAGATCCGCTTCGGCGACAACGACCGGCTGGCGGCGCAGATCGCGGTGACGGTTGGGGCGGACCAGCTCATCCTCCTGTCGGACGTGGACGGGTTCTATTCGGCCAACCCCAAACAGGATCCGACGGCGCGCCGCTTTGCGGTGGTCGAGACGATCACCCCGGAGATCGAGGCGATGGCCGGCGACCCGGTGTCGGGTCTCTCGAAGGGCGGCATGAAGACCAAGCTGATGGCCGCCAAGACCGCCGTGGCGGGGGGCTGCGCCATGGCGATCATGGAAGGGTCGGTCGCGCGGCCGCTTGCGGCGCTGGCCGCGGGCGCGCACTGCACCTGGTTCCTGCCCGAGGGCGATCCGCAGGCCGCGCGCAAGCGCTGGATCGCGGCGATGAAGCCGCGCGGCGAGGTGCGGCTCGACGCGGGCGCGGTCGGGGCGCTGCGCCAGGGCAAGAGCCTGCTGCCCGCGGGGGTGACCGCGGTGGCGGGCAGTTTCGGGCGCGGCGAGCCGGTGGCGATCCTCGACCCGGCGGGTGCGGTGATCGGCAAGGGGCTGATCCGCTACACCGCGGCCGAGGCCCGGGCCATCGCCGGGCACCGGTCGGGTGACATCGAGGGGATTCTCGGCTATCCCGGGCGCGCGGCGCTGGTGCACCGCGACGACATGGTGATTTGAGACGACCGCGGCCGGGGGCGCCGCCCCCGGACCCCCGGGGTATTTGGGCAAAGGTGAAGGACATGGGCGCGGAGGATCCGGGCATCGAGGCCGGGGCGCTGATCGAGGCGATGGGCGCGAGGGCGCGGGAGGCGGCGGCGGTGCTTGCGCACAGTGAGGGCGCGCGCCGGGCCGAGGCGCTGACGCGCGCCGCCGGGGCGATCGAGGCGCGCATGGCGGAGATCCTGGCGGCGAACGCCGAGGATCTGGCCTACGGCGCGGCCAAGGGGCTTTCGGGCGCGATGATGGATCGGCTGCGCCTCGACGAGGGCCGGGTGCGGGCCATCGCCGCGGGGCTGCGCGCGGTCGCGGGTCAGCCCGATCCGGTCGGTGCGGTGATCGCCGAATGGGACATGCCCTCGGGCCTGCACATCCGGCGGGTGCGCACGCCGATCGGGGTCGTCGGCGTGATCTTCGAGAGCCGGCCGAATGTCACCGCCGATGCGGGCGCGCTGTGTCTCAAGTCCGGCAATGCGGTGATCCTGCGCGGCGGCTCCGAGAGCTTTCATTCGGCCCGCGCGATTCACGCCGGTCTTGTCGAGGGGCTGGTGCATGCGGGGTTGCCGTCCGAGTCCATCCAGCTTGTGCCCACGCGCGACCGGGCGGCGGTGGCGGCGATGCTGCGGGCGACCGCCCATATCGACGTGATCGTGCCGAGGGGCGGCAAGGGGCTGGTCGGGCTGGTGCAGGCCGAGGCGCGGGTGCCGGTCTTCGCGCATCTCGAGGGCATCTGCCACACCTACGCCGACGGCGAGGCGGATCTGGCGAAGGCGCGGCGCGTTGTGCTGAACGCCAAGACCCGGCGCACCGGCATCTGCGGGGCGACCGAATGCCTGCTGATCGACCGCGCCTTCCATGCGCGCCACGGGGCCGTGCTGATCGAGGATCTGCTGGCGGCCGGGGTCGAGGTGCGGGCCGAGGGCGAACTGGCCGCGATCCCCGGCACGGTCGAGGCCACGCCCGACGACTTCGGTCGCGAGTTTCTGGACATGATCATCGCCGCGAAGCTCGTCGATGGGGTCGACGGGGCGATCGCCCATATCCGCCGCTACGGGTCGAGCCACACCGAGGCGATCCTGACCGAGAACCAGGCGACGGCCGACCGGTTCTTTTCCCGGCTGGATTCCGCGATCCTGCTGCACAACGCCTCGACCCAGTTCGCCGACGGCGGCGAGTTCGGCATGGGCGCCGAGATCGGCATCGCCACCGGCAAGCTGCATGCGCGGGGCCCGGTGGGGGCCGAGCAGCTGACCAGCTTCAAGTATCTGGTGACCGGCGACGGCACGATCCGCGCCTGACGCGGCCGGTCCGGCGCGCCTCAGAAGGCCAGCGTCAGCGCGCCATCCCCGGTCTCGACCGAGAGCGGGCGGCCCTGCGCCGCGGCCTCGAGCGGCAGGAGAGCGAACTGGACATGGGCCGCCTCGGGCGGCGTGTCCGGGCCGCGTCCGGCGAGGCGGTCGAAGAGATCGGGCGCCTCGCGGATCCGGGCCGAGCGCGCCACCACCGCGACCCCCGCACCGCGGGGGCCAACCCGCACCTCGGCCCCCCAGGGCATCAGGGTCTCGATGCACTGAAGCGCGAGCAGGACGAGCTTCGCCTCGCGCCGTTCGATGTCGGCGGCGAGAGGCCAGTGGATCGCGAGGCGCCCGGACCGCGACAGATCCTCGGTCAGCGCGTCAAGCTCCGCCCGTGTCACCCGCTGCCCCGGCGCGGCCGCGCCGAAGGCGATGCGGAAGGCGCGGATGCGGGCGTTGGCGTTGGCGACGCTTTCCCCGATCAGGGCGGCCTCCGGCCCGGAGCCGGTCATCGTCAGCAGCTCGAGGCCGTTTGCAATGGCGCCGAGGGGGCTGACGAGATCGTGACAGATGCGGGAGACGACAAGGGGGGTATAGTCGGCGGGGGTATAGTCGGCGGCGGTCATGGCGGGATCCCTGACACGGACGGAGTTAACAAATGGTGCATGCGTTCCTCGAGCCCGGCCTTTTCGTGCGCCATCCGGCCCGCCCGGACTGGGGGATCGGACAGGTCCAGTCCAGGATCGGCGATCGGGTCACGGTGAATTTCGAACATGCCGGAAAACAGGTGATCGACGCCCGCCAGGTGGCCCTCGAGCTGGTTTTCCTGCCCTGAGCCTGCCCATCGGGTCAGGTGGCGCAAGGCTAGCACAACCCAAGGTGGGGTCAACGCCGGCCGGCCCCCGGGCCGCGCGCCGGGCCGGCCCCGTTGCATCCCTGCGCCCCGGCGGCTAGAACCGGAGCGACCGCCGACCGCAGCCCAGACGACCGGATCCCAGCGCCCGATGATTGCCGATCCCGCCCCGCTCGAGGTTCGCCTGGCTCGTGACGCTGCGGATCTGCGGGCCGCGCAGAGGCTGCGCTACGCGGTCTTCGTCGAGGAGCTGGGGGGCGGAGGTCCGGGCGTCGATCACGCCGCGCGGCTCGAGATCGACGAATTCGACGCGGTGAACGACCACCTGATCCTCGTCGATCCCGCCCGCGCAGCAGTCGGGGCCGATCACGTCGTCGGTGTCTACCGGCTCCTGACCTCGGACCGCGCGGCCGAATTCGGGCGCTTCTACTGCGACGCGGAATACGACCTGACGCCGCTGCGCCGGTCCGGCCGGCGGTTGCTCGAGCTTGGCCGGTCCTGCGTGCACCGCGACTATCGTGGCGGCGCGGCGATGTATCTGCTGTGGAACGCGCTGGCCGAGTATGTGCTCGATCACCGGATCGAGGTGCTGTTCGGCGTGGCGTCCTTTCACGGCACCGATGCCGAGGCGCTGGCCGTGCCGCTGTCCTGGCTCTACTGGCACCATCTGGCGCCCGAGCTGCTTCGGGTGCGCGCGCGGCCCGAGCATTTCCAGCGCATGGACCTGATCGCGCCCGAGGCGCTGGACCGGCGCGCGGCCATGGCGCTCATGCCCGCGCTCATCAAGGCCTATCTGCGCCTGGGCGGCCATGTCGGCGACGGGGCCTGGATCGACCACCCGTTCAACACGACGGATGTGATGCTTCTCATGGACACGGCGCGGATGAGCGAGAAGCACAAGGGCTATTACACCCGCCGCCATGAGGGCCGCGAGGAGGCGCGGGGGTGAGCGACTGGCTGAACGCCGCGCCCCCCCGGACCCGCATCGGGCCGGCGCAGGTTCCGCAGCTCCTGTGGCGGTTGCCGGTCATGGCGCTGGTCACCTTCGGGGGGCTCGGGCTGCTGCTGCTTCTGCGCCTCTTCGAGCGCCCGCTCCACGGGCCGGTCCGGCCCTGGACGCCGGCGATCACGCAGGCGGTGTGCCGGATCAACCTCGCGATCCTCGGGATCGGCTACCGGGTCGAGGGCCGGCCGATGGCCGCGCAGGGCGCGATCGTCGCCAATCACGGGTCGTGGCTCGACATCTTCGTGCTGAACGCCTGCCAGCGGGTCTATTTCGTGTCCAAGGCCGAGGTGGCGCGCTGGTTCGGGATCGGCTGGCTGGCGCGGGCGACGGGAACCGTGTTCATCACCCGCGATCCGAAGGAGGCGAAGGCCCAGCAGGCGATGTTCGAGACCCGGCTGGCGACGGGGCATCGGCTGCTCTTCTTTCCCGAGGGCACCAGCACCGATGCGCGCCGCGTGCTGCCGTTCAAGTCCACGCTCTTCGCCGCCTTCCTGACCCCGGCGATGGCGCCCTTCCTGCGTATCCAGCCGGTCAGCGTGATCTATCACGCGCCCCCGGGCGCGGATCCCCGGTTCTACGGCTGGTGGGGCGACATGAGCTTCGGCCCGCATTTCCTGAAGGTTCTCGCGCAGCACCGGCAGGGCCGCGTCGAGGTCGTCTTCCACGAGCCGCTGCGGGTCGCCGACTTCGCCTCGCGCAAGGATCTGGCGCGGGCCTGCGAGGATGCGGTGCGCTCGGCGCTCGAGGCCCGTCTCGGCCCGGCGCCGACGGATCAGCCCCGCCCCTCGAGGTAGAGCGCGCAGCCGGTCAGGGCGGCGAAGTCGTCCTCGACCAGATCGACCGAAAAGCCGTGCATGAACTCCGAGAAGCGGCCCTTGTCGGCGAAGGCCTCGGCAAAGCCATAGGCGCCGAGCCAGGGCGCGAAGGCGCGCGCCACGCCGCCGACCAGCGAGACGCCGCCATAGGGCAGGTGGATCAGCGCAAGATCGCCCGCCACCGTGCCGAGAAGCCGGACGAAAGCGCGGCCGGTGGCCTCGCACAGGGGATCCTGACCCATGCCGGCCATGATCGCCGAGGCGGAGCGGGTCTCGGAGGATCCGGCCTCGCGCGCCGTGAAGGCGAAAAGCCGCTCGAGTCCGCGCCCGGAAAGCACGTCCTCGACCCCCGGAAAGCCGTGGGCGGTCTCGACGAAGCGCAAGAGGCGCAGGTCGGCCTCGGTGCGCACCGGCAGGCTGGCGTGGCCGCATTCCGACGCGGCGACCAGCCGCCCCGCGCCCGTTCCGTGCACCGGCGCGGCGTTGAAACCGGTCCCGACACCGATCACCAGCCGGGCGCCGTCGGCGCGCGGCGCCCCCCCGATCACCCGCCGCAGGTTTTCCGGCGCGATGTGCCCCAGCGCATGGCCCTGCGCCTGCAGATCGTTCAGCACCGCCACGCGCTCGGCCCCTGTCGCGCGGGCCAGGGTTTCGCTGTCGATCTGCCAGTCGAGGTTGGTCAGCCGCCCGACGCCGCGATCGACCGGACCGGCGACCGCGACGCAGGCCCCGGCGCAATCGACGCCGCCCTGGTCGGCCAGATAGGCGGCGATCACCTCGGCCAACCCCGGCTGACCGGCGTTGGCGTAGCGGCGCACGGTTCCGGTCTCGACCCGTCCGCCCCGGGCCAGCGCGAGGCGGGTGTTGGTTCCGCCCACATCGGCGACGAGCGTGAGGATATCGGCGGGCAGCGGCATGGCGGGGCCTATCGGTGATCGGATCGGCGCAGCGCGCGCGCAAAGGCGTGATAGGACGCCTTCGGGGTGCGCTGCAAGCTGTCGAAATCCACGTGGACGAGGCCGAAGCGCTTGGAATAGCCGAAGGACCATTCGTAATTGTCGAGAAGCGACCAGGCGATGTAGGCGCGGACCGGAAGGCCGGCCGCGATGGCCCGGCGCACCTCGGCAAGGTGCTGGGCGTGATAGGCGACGCGGCCCGCGTCCGCGACCTCGGTGCCGTCGAGCGTATCGCGCGAGGCCATCCCGTTCTCGGTGATGTGGATCGGCAGCCCGCCGGCGTGGTCGTGGACGAGGTGGAGGATCTCGCCCAGTCCCTCGGGGCAGATCTCCCAGCCCATGTCGGTCTTGGGCAGCGGGCCCTCGACCTCGGCCAGCGCCGGCCAGGGACCGGGCGCGGGGCCGATCAGCTTGCGGGTGTAGTAGTTGACCCCGATCCAGTCGAGAGGCGCGCCGATCGTGGCGAAGTCGTCCTGCCAGCCCTCGGGCAGGTGCGGGCCGAGCCCCTCGAGCACCGGCTCCGGGTAGCGGCCCCGGAAGAGCCCCGACAGGAAGAACCGGTTGTAGATCGCGTCGTAGCGGCGGGCCGCGTCGCGCGCGGCGGGCGAGGGGTCGGCGGGGTGCGTGGCCTCGAAGTTCAGGACCGCGCCGAGGTTGCCCAGCCCCTCGGCCCGCCAGGTCTCGATCACCCGGCCATGCGCCAGCAGCACATGGTGCATGGCGCGCGCCGCGGCGCGGATGTCGCGCAGGCCGGGGGCGTGATGGCCGAGGAAATGGCTCAGCCAGGACACGCACCAGGGTTCGTTCACGGGGGCGGCCGACCAGAGCCGGTCGCCGAGCCGCCGCGCGATCACCGCGCCGTAATCGGCCATCCAGCCGGCGATGTCGCGGTTGCGCCAGCCGCCGAGGTCGGAGAGCGGCGCGGGCAGTTCCCAGTGGTAGAGCGTCAGCGCCGGCTTCAGCCCGCGCGCCAGCATTCCGTCCAGCAAGCGGTCGTAGAAGTCGAGGCCCTCGGGGTTCACCGGTCCGCGGCCCCCGGGCATGACCCGGGCCCAGGAGACGGAGAACCGGTAGATGTCGAAGCCCGCCTGCGCGACGAGGTCGAGATCCTCGGCCCAGCGGTGGTAGTGGTCGCAGGCGCGGGCGCCGTCCTCGGCCCCGACCACATTGCCGGGCGTCGCCGCAAAGCTGTCCCAGTGCGTGCCGCCCGCGCCGCCGAAGCGGTGGCCTTCGATCTGGTAGGCGGATGTCGCCGTGCCGAACAGGAATCCGTCAGGGAAATCGGCGCGCGTGGGCAGGGTCATCGCGGGTCTCGTCTGAGAGGGGCCGGGCCGGTGGACTGGCCGACCATCAGCTCGGCCTCCATCAGGTCCTCGGAGGGGGGCAGGGACGGGTCGGCGACATGGGCGAGCAGCATGGCCGCGGCACGGCGGCCCGCCTCGCGCACCGAAGACCGGGTGGCGGTGAAGATCGGCACGCTCTCGCCGTTCTTCAGGTAGCTGAGGTCGTCATCATGGGTGACGATCGAGACGTCGCGCCCAAGCACCAGCCCCGCGTCCTGGATCGCCCGGCGCACCCCGATCGCCGAGATCAGCGAGGCGGTGAGGAAGGCGGTGGGCGGATCCGGCAGGGCGAGCATGGCCTGCGCGGCCCGGTAGCCGTAGGTCTCGGTCATCTCCTCGGACCGCATGAGGGCGGGGTCGGCGACGAGGCCGCGCGCGGCCAGCGCCTCCTCGTAGCCGCGCCGGCGGCGGATGGCGAAGTCCATGAACTCGAGCCCATTCACCAGAGCGATGCGGCGGTGGCCGAGGTCCAGAAGGAAGGCGGTGGCGCGCGCGAAGGCGCGGCGGTTGTTCACGTCCACCCAGGAATAGGGCAGCGCGGTGCCGGTCGAGCGGCCGTGGACCACGAAGGGCAGGCCGAGCTCGGTCAGAAGCGGGATGCGCGGGTCGCCCAGTTTCGGCCCGTGGACGATGACCCCGTCCACGGTGGCGCGCGCCTTCAGCTCGCGGTAGGCACGCGCCTCGTCGGCGTCCGAGACGACCGACAGCAGCATTTCGTAGCCGGCCTTGTGGTAGGTCTCGCCCGCGCCGGCGATGAAATCGGCGAAGATCGGGTTGACGATCTCGTGCCGGGTCGAGACCGGGATGACGTGGCCGATGGCCATGGCGCGCCCGGTGGCGAGGCTGCGCGCGCGCAGGTTGGGGCGGTAGTTGTGGCGGCGCGCGGCCTCCTGCACCCGCTGGCGCGTCTCCTCGCTGACCTCGGGATAGCCGTTCAGCGCCCGGCTGACGGTGGTCTGCGACAGACCCAGCGTCCTCGACAGTTCCTTGAGGTTCATCGTGCCAAGCCCATGCGCCTTCGTCGCGCACTCTCCCCGCAGCGTCCAAAGCGCTTTCAATTCCGGTCAGGCTACCCCTGCCCGTCGGTCCCGTCAACGAAACCGGGGGGCCTGCGCGACCTGCCGGGCAACGTCATGATTGACAACGGCGACGGGCGGGTTCAGGTTGAAGCATCCAAAGCGCTTTGAAGCCGAGTCCCGGAACAGGGGCCGGGGCTGGCGCCGTTGGCCCGGGTCGAACCGGAACAGCCTGTCTGGGAGGAAGGCATGACAGTCAAGCTAGTCGCAGGGGCATCCCTGATCGCGCTGATGGCCGGCGGGGCCCATGCGCAGGACCTGAAGTTCAAGCCGGGCGAGGATGCCCGCTTCAACTGGAAGAGCTACGAGGATTTCGCCGCGGGCCACAAGCTCGACGGTCAGACGCTGACCATCTTCGGGCCGTGGCGCGGCGAGGATCAGGCGCTGGTGGAATCGGTGCTGGCCTATTTCGCCGCCGCCACCGGGGCCACGGTGAACTACTCGTCGTCCGAGAACTACGAACAGCAGATCGTCATCGACACCCAGGCCGGATCGCCGCCCGACATCGCCGTGCTTCCGCAGCCCGGCCTGATCGCGGACCTGGCCGGCAAGGGCCTGCTGACCCCGCTGGGCGAGGACACCGCCTCCTGGCTGCGCGACAACTACGCGGCCGGCGACAGCTGGGTGAAGCTCGGCACCTACAAGGGCAAGGACGGGGCCGAGGCGCTCTATGCCTTCCCCTACAAGATCGACGTGAAGTCGCTGGTCTGGTACGTGCCCGAGAACTTCGAGGACGCGGGCTACAAGATCCCCGAGACCATGGAGGACCTCAAGGCGCTGACCGAGCAGATCGTCGCGGACGGCGGCACGCCCTGGTGCATCGGGCTGGGATCGGGCGGTGCGACCGGCTGGCCGGCGACCGACTGGGTCGAGGACCTGATGCTGCGCACCGCGCCGCCCGAGACCTACGACAAATGGGTGAGCCGCGAGATCCCGTTCAACGATCCGGCGGTGGTCGCCGCGATCGACGACTTCGGCTGGTTCGCCAAGAACGACACGTTCGTGGCCGGCGGCACCGGCACCGTCGCCTCGACCGATTTCCGCGACAGCCCGAAGGGTCTCTTCACCTCGCCGCCACAATGCTACCTGCACCATCAGGCGTCGTTCATCCCGTCGTTCTTCCCCGAGGGCACGAAGCTTGGGGTCGATGCCGACTTCTTCTACTTCCCGGCCTATGCCGGCAAGGACCTGGGCAAGCCGGTGCTGGGCGCGGGCACGCTGGTCATGATCACCCATGACACCCCGGCGGCGCGGGCCTTCATCGAGTTCCTCGAGACGCCGATCGCGCATGAGGTCTGGATGGCGCAGTCGAGCTTCCTCACCCCGTTCAAAGGCGTGAACACCGACGCCTACGCCAACGACGCGATGAAGAAGCAGGGCGAGATCCTGCTGAACTCGACCACCTTCCGCTTCGACGGGTCCGACCTGATGCCGGGCGCGGTCGGCGCCGGCACCTTCTGGACGGGCATGGTCGACTACGTCGGCGGCAAGTCCGCGCAGGAGGTGGCCGACACCATCGAGGCCTCCTGGCCGAAGTGACCGGACCGGCATGACCCATTGGCCCGGCGCCGTCGTGCCGGGCCACCATGGACCACTTCGCATCGGGCAGGGGGGGGCAGATGCATCCGGCACTTCAGGCGCTCATCACCATCGGCATCGGCGTGGGCGGGTGCGTCGGCTATTTCTGGGCCTCGAACCTCATCCTCGACAAGGTGCTCTATCCGGCGCGCGGACCGCACGCGTCGCGCAACATCAACCGGGCGAACCTGGTGCGCCCCTGGCTCTTCCTGCTGCCCGCGCTGATCGCGCTTGGCCTCTACCTCGCCTATCCGGTCTTCGCCACCGCCTGGCTGTCGCTGAACCGCGACGGCACCTTCGTGGGGATCGAGAACTACCAGCGGATGCTGGCCGAGGGGAAGTTCTGGGAATCGATGCGCAACAACATGCTGTGGCTGATCGTGGTGCCCGCGCTCGCCACTGCGTTCGGGCTGCTCGTGGCGCAGCTCACCGACCGGATCTGGTGGGGCAACATCGCCAAGTCGCTGATCTTCATGCCGATGGCCATTTCCTTCGTCGGCGCCTCGGTGATCTGGAAGCTGATCTACGACACGAGGCCGGCCGATCAGGACCAGATCGGGCTTCTGAACGCGGTCTGGATGACCTTTGACGGCGGCATCGGATCGCTGATCGTGCTGCGCGTGCTGCCGGTGCTGGCGCTTCTGGCCTTCGCGGGGCTGGTCGCCTGGTTCGGCTGGACCTTCGTGCGCCCGATGCTGGCCCCGATTCTGGGCGGCCGGTCCGGCGCCGAGCATCGCGGCTGGGGCTATGCGCCGCTGCGGGTGCTCGTGGGCCTCGCGGCGGTCTGGCTGGTGTGGAAGTCGCTCACCGCCGCCCTTGCCATCGCCACCGCGACGCTGCCCTACGGCCAGCCGCAGACCTGGCTCACCATCACCTACTGGAACAACTTCCTGCTGATGGCGGTGCTCGTCTGGATCCAGGCGGGCTTTGCCATGGTGATCCTGTCGGCGGCGCTGCGCGCGATCCCCGAAGAGACGCTCGAGGCCGCGATCCTCGACGGCGCGAACCCCTGGCAGATCTTCTTCAAGATCAAGGTTCCCCAGATCATGGGGACCATCGTCGTGGTCTGGACGACGATCACCATCGTCGTGCTCAAGGTCTTCGACATCGTCCTGGCGATGACCAACGGCCAGTGGGAGACGCAGGTCCTCGCCAACTACATGTACGACAAGTTCTTCCGCGCCTTCGACGTGGGCGTGGGGTCGGCGGCGGCGATGGTCATCATGCTGCTGGTGACGCCGATCCTGATCTGGAACGTCTACAACGTCCGCAAGGAAATGAAGTAGGGGGCCGCCGTGGACAACATTGCCGGACGCAAGCCCGCGCTGGTCTGGGCGGTTCACCTGTCGGTGGTCCTGCTGGTCGCGCTCTGGGTGCTGCCGACCTTCGGCCTGCTGGTGTCCTCGTTCCGCACCGGCGACCAGATCGCCGGGTCGGGCTGGTGGAAGTCGCTCTCGACGCAGGAGCAGCAGCTCTCGCCGATCCGGGTCGAGGGGACCGAGGTCCAGAAGGACGGCCGTTTCGTGATCGAGGGCAGCCTCTTCCCCGGCGGCGGGTCGAACGTGAGCGCCTGGGGCACGTCCTCCCGCGAGCCGACCGCGCTCAGGCCCGGCGACACCGCCGATCTCGGGGACGGCGTGACCCTCACCCTCGACGCGCAGGGCCGCTACGTGCTGTCCTCGCCCGCATCCTTCGAGGGCACGCGCCTGCCCCGCATCTTTGCCACGGCCTCGGTGCCGCCGTCCTTCTCGCTCGACAACTACCGAACCGTGCTCTTCGCCAAGCAGACCGGGACCAGCATCGGGCAGGCCTTCCTGAACACCGCGACGGTAGCCATCCCGGCGACGATCATCCCGATCCTCGTCGCGGCCTTCGCGGCCTATGCGCTGGCCTGGATGGACTTTCCGGGGCGCGCGCTGCTGGTCGCGGCGGTGGTGGGGCTGCTGGTGGTGCCGCTGCAACTGGCGCTGATCCCGCTTCTGCAGTTCCACAACGCCATCGGCATCGGCAAGGGCTATCTGGGGATCTGGCTTGCGCACACCGGTTTCGGGCTGCCGCTCGCGATCTATCTCCTGCGCAACTACATGGTCGGACTGCCGCGCGACATCATCGAGAACGCCCGCGTCGATGGCGCGAGCGAGTTCCAGATCTTCGTCAAGATCATCCTGCCGCTCAGCTTCCCGGCGCTCGCTTCCTTCGCGATCTTCCAGTTCCTCTGGACCTGGAACGACCTGCTGGTGGCGCTGGTCTTCCTCGGCACCGGCGATGACCAGCTCGTGCTGACCGGGGCGCTGGTGAACCTGCTGGGATCGCGGGGCGGCGAATGGGAGATCCTCGCCACCTCGGCCTTCGTGTCGATCGCGGTGCCGCTGCTGGTGTTCTTCGCGATGCAGAAATACCTCGTGCGCGGCCTCCTGGCCGGCTCGGTGAAGTAAGGAGACGCGATGACGGCGGGCACGACACGGCAGCTTGCGGGACCGGCCGACTGGTGGCGGGGCGCGGTGATCTACCAGATCTATCCGCGCAGCTTCCAGGACTCGAACGGCGACGGGGTAGGCGACCTGCCGGGGATCACCGCGCGGCTCGGCCATGTGGCCAGCCTCGGCGTCGATGCGATCTGGATCAGCCCGTTCTTCACCTCGCCGATGAAGGACTTCGGCTACGACGTCTCGGACTATTGCGACGTCGATCCGCTGTTCGGCCGGCTGGCCGACTTCGACGCGCTGGTGGCCGAGGCGCACCGGCTGAACCTTCGGGTTATGATCGACCTCGTGCTGTCGCACACCTCGGACCGGCACCCCTGGTTCAAGGAGAGCCGGCAGAACCGGACCAATCCGAAGGCCGACTGGTATGTCTGGGCCGACCCCAAGCCCGACGGCACGCCGCCGAACAACTGGCTCTCGATCTTCGGGGGCTCGGCCTGGACCTGGGACGCGCGGCGCGAACAATACTACCTGCACAACTTCCTCGTCTCGCAGCCCGACCTGAACTTCCACTGTCCGGCGGTGCAGGATGCGCTTCTGGACGTGGCGCGCTTCTGGCTCGAGCGCGGCGTGGACGGCTTCCGCCTCGACACCATCAATTTCTACTTCTGTGACAAGGGCCTGCGCGACAATCCTCCGCTTCCGCCCGAAGAGCGGAACGCCAAGACGGCGCCTGCAGTGAACCCGTACAACCACCAGTTGCATGTCTTCGACAAGAACCAGCCGGAGAACATCGGCTTTCTCAAGCGTCTGCGCGCGGTCATGGACCCGTACGGAGCCGCCGCCGTGGGCGAGGTCGGCGACAGCCAGCGCGGGCTCGAGATCCTGGGTGAATACACCCGCGGCAATGACCGGATGCAGATGTCCTACGCCTTCGAGTTCCTCTCGGGCAGCGCGCTGCCGGCGGCGACCATCGCCGAGGTCTTCGCCGAGGTGGACCGGGTCGCCGCCGACGGCTGGGTCTGCTGGGCCTTCTCGAACCACGATGTGGTGCGCCACATTTCGCGCTGGAACCTTTCCGACGCCGCGGCAAGGGCTTATGCGACGCTTCTCATGTGCCTTCGCGGGTCAGTGTGCCTGTATCAGGGCGAGGAGCTGGGCCTGACCGAGGCCGAGATCGCCTTCGAGGACCTGCAGGACCCCTACGGCATCGAGTTCTGGCCCGAGTTCAAGGGCCGCGACGGCTGCCGGACGCCGATGGTCTGGCGCTCGGACAACGGGAATGGCGGGTTCACCACGGGCAAGCCGTGGCTGCCGGTGCCGGGCGAGCATCTGGCCCGCGCGGCCGACCGGTCCGAGGCGGAACCTGGGGCGCTGATCCACCATTACCGGCGCGTGATCGCGCTGCGCGCGGCCCATACCGCGCTTCGGGCCGGTCGGCAGGACCACATGCGCGCCGAGGGGCCGGTGATCCGGTTCGAGCGCGCGGACGCGTCCGAGCGGCTCTTCATCGCGATCAACCTGTCGGATGCGCCGGCCTGCACCGCGGTGCCCGCGGGCGCCTGGCAGGCGGTTGCACCGGAGATCGCCCCGGCGGTGCCGGAGGGGGCGGCGGTCGCGCTGGCGCCCTGGGGTGCGGCACTTCTGCGCAAGACGGATTGAGGAGGGGACGAGGATGGCGGAACTGCGGCTGACCGAAGTCGGCAAGGCCTACGGCGACGTGAAGGTGCTGTCGGGGATCAACCTGCACATCCAGCCCGGCGAACTCATCGTCTTTGTCGGACCCTCGGGCTGCGGCAAGTCCACGCTTCTGCGGATGATCGCGGGTCTGGAGCGCATCACCTCGGGCGACTTCACCATCGACGGGGAACGGATGAACGACGTGCCGCCCGCGCAGCGCGGCATCGCCATGGTGTTCCAGTCCTACGCGCTTTATCCGCACATGACGGTGCGCGACAACATGTCCTTTGCGCTGAAGATCGCGAAGAAAAGCCCGCAAGAGATCGAAAAGGCGGTGGAAAACGCCGCCCGCATCCTTCAGCTCACGCCCTATCTCGACCGCTTGCCCAAGGCGCTGTCGGGCGGGCAGCGCCAGCGGGTGGCGATCGGGCGGGCGATCGTGCGCGACCCCAAGGTCTATCTCTTCGATGAGCCGCTCTCGAACCTCGACGCGGCGCTGCGCGTGGCCACCCGCATCGAGATCGCCCAGCTCAAGGAGGCGATGCCCGACCGCACCATGGTCTACGTGACCCACGACCAGGTCGAGGCCATGACGCTCGCCTCGCGGATCGTGGTTCTGGCTGGCGGCGGCATCGCCCAGGTCGGCACGCCGCTCGAGCTTTACGAGCGCCCGCGGAGCGAGTTCGTGGCGCAGTTCATCGGCTCGCCGTCGATGAACCTTCTCGAGGGAGCGATCGTGGCCACCGGGGCCGAGACCGTGGTGCGCCTCGACGGCGGCGGCACGCTGCGCGCGGCGGTCCCGACCTCGGATGCGGACAAGGGGCTTCGGGTGCGGGCCGGGGTGCGTCCCGAGGATTTCGTTCCGACCGACGCGCCGGATCCGGCCTTCCGCGGCCGGGTCGAGTTCACCGAGGCCCTGGGCGAGGTGACGCTTCTCTACTTCGGCAAGGCGGGCGCCGGCGCCGGGGTGATCGCCAAGCTGCCCGGCATCCACGCCGACATGCGGCGGCAGGAGGTGGCGCTGACCGCCGCGCCGGGCAAGGTGCATCTCTTCCACGAGGGGCAGTCGCTGCTCTACCGCTAGCCCGGGCGGCCGGCGGCCGGTCAGCCGAGGAAGAGCCGCTGCGCATGGGCGACGGCCGAGAGCGCCTTCTGGAAGAGGCCCGCGGTCAGCGGCGCGCCGTAGTCCGGCATCGCCCAGACCGCGCCGTATAGGAGCCAGAGCGGGCTGGTGACGCCGGGGCGTGGCTCGACCAGCCCGAGGCGGAGACCGGCCAGAACCATGAAGGTCAGCGCGGTGGTGTGCATGGCGATCCACCGCCCCCAGTCGGACGCGATCACAAAGAGGGGCGCAAAGACGAGAATGCCGAGAGCCGCCGCGGCCAGGAGCCGGAGCGAGCGCCGCCCGGCGGTGTCGCCGGTCAGGCGGAAGAGCGCAAAGGGCAGCATGGACAGGACGAACCCGAGGACGAACCACGGCCAGACCCCGGAGACGACGTTCACGTCCCAGGTGAAGGTCATGCCGTAAGCCATGTCCCGGTCGAGCCAGATCGTCGGTCCCCAGGTGCCGCAGAACGCCTTCTGGCCGCCGTAGGACAGCATCACCTCGCACACCGCCTGCGACAGGCCGGCGCCGTTCCAGATCATCGCGGTCAGGATCACCACCGCCGCGATGGCGACGAGCGCGAGCCCCGCGTTGCGCGCCTCGGCCCGGGGCATGGCCCCGCCGGCCACCAGCACCGCCAGAAGCGCGAGCGCGGCCGGCGTCAGGAAGGCGTTGATCTCGTGCGCGAAGCCCGCGAAGGCGAAGACCGCGACCGCGGCCCAGGTCGCCCAGGGACGGAAGCCGAAGGCGCGCAGGGCCAGAAGTGCGAGGGCGAGGAAGCCGACCATTTCCTTGCTCATGGCCTGCTTGACGACGAAGAACGGCATGATGAAGGCGGGCGAGAGGATCAGCAGCGCAACCGGCACCGTGATCGCGACACGCTTCAACATGTAGAGGACTGCGACCGCCAGCGCGACGAAGAAGGCCACCTGCATCGCGGCCACGATCCAGAGCGGGTCGATCCCGGTGAGATCGGACAGGGTGTAGGTGAGGCTTCCGGTCAGGCCGCGGCGCATGAAGCCCGCCCGCCAGTTCAGCAGCCAGTCTCCGGTGATCCAGACATGGCCGCCGTGGCGCAGCTCCAGCAGGTAGCGCATCAGCACATAGGCCGATGTCACCGCATACCAGATCCGTACCCCCGCCGGCAGCGCGAGCCGCCACCCTTCGACCGCCTCGCGGCCAATCCCGATTTCAGCCTTCATCGTTCCACCTGCCCTTCACCGCCAACAGGCCGATCCTAGCACCGTCCGCGGCCCGCCGCAGACACGATCCCGATCATGGGGCCAAACCCGGGTCATGTTTCCTGCGTCCGGTGGCGTTTTTCGAAGCGCGGGAGCATCGCCGAGAAGTCCCGGCCGCGTCCGTCCTCGTCCTCGACGAACCTGCGGTAGAGCTCCGCCGCAAGTTTCCCCATGGGCGTGTCGGCGTCGGCCGATTCGGCCGCCTCCTGCGCAAGGCGCAGATCCTTCAGCATCAGTTCCGACGCGAAGCCCGGCCGGTAGCCGTTGTCGGCCGGCGACTGCGGCCCGACGCCGGGCGCCGGGCAGTAGGTGTTCATCGACCAGCTCTGTCCGGACGAGGTCGAGACCACGTCGAACATCTTCTGGCGGTCGAGCCCGAGCCGGTCGGCCAGCGCGAAGGCCTCGCAGGTGGCGATCATGGTGACGCCGAGGATCATGTTGTTGCAGATCTTCGCGGCCTGTCCGGCGCCGGGGCCGCCGCAGTGCACGGCCTTGCGGCCCATGACGGCGAAGAGCGGCTCGACGGCGGCGAAGGCCTCGGGCGTGCCGCCGACCATGAAGGTGAGCGTCCCGGCCGCGGCACCCCCGACGCCGCCCGACACCGGCGCGTCGAGCGCCCCGAGCCCGGCCGCGGCCGCCCGGTCGTGCAGCGCGCGCGCCGAGGCTACGTCGATGGTCGAGCAGTCGCAGAGGACCGCGCCCTTGCGCATGGCCGGGATCACCTCGGCGGCGACCGAAAGCGCGATGGCGCCGTTGGGCAGCATGGTGATGACCACCTCGGCCTCGCGCGCCGCCTCGGCCGCCGAGCCGGCCGGGGTCACGCCCTCGGGGACGGGCGCGGCCGGGTCGAAGCCCGTGACGCTGTGCCCCGCCTTCACGAGGTTGAGCGCCATCGGCGCGCCCATGTTGCCAAGTCCGATGAAGCCGATCCGCATGATGTCACTCCGGGAAGGTCAGCGCGTCGGCGCCGAGGGGGGAAAGCAGGTGGTCGATGAGGGCGGCGGGCACCTCGGCCGCGCCGGCGTGGCGCCAGCGCGGGGTGCGGTCCTTGTCGATGACGGCGGCGCGGATGCCTTCGAGAAAGTCGGTCTCTTCCTGGGCGCGCCAGGTGAAGCGGAACTCGAGGTCGAGCGCCGCGCGCATCGTGGGGGCGGGGCCGAGGCGGCGCAGGATCTCGACGAAGGCCGTGGCCGCGAGCGGCGAGACGCGGTCGAGCGCGGCGCGGCACTCGGCGGCGACAGGGCCGGGATCGGCGTCCAGGCGCGCGCGGATGCCCGACAGCGTATCTGGCGCGAAGAGCCGGTCGATCGCGGGGCGCCGCTCCGCCAGCCGGCCGGGCGGGGCCGGACGCGCGGCCTGTGCGACAAGCCCGGCCTCGCCGGTGTCGCAGAGATCCGCGATCAGCGCCGACCAGTCGGCCTCGGGCACGAAATGGTCGGCAAATCCGGCCAGGATCGCGTCGGCCGGTCCCATCCGGGTGCCGGTCGTGCCGAGGAAGGCCCCGAGCCGTCCGGGCGCGTGCGCGAGCAGGAAACTGCCGCCTACGTCGGGGACAAGGCCGATGCCGCATTCGGGCATGGCGATCTGGCTCGATTCCCCGGTGATCCGGTGGCGGGCATGGCAGCCCACGCCGACGCCGCCGCCCATGGTGAAGCCCTGCATGAACGCCACCACGGGCTTGGGGTAGCGTCGGATGCGGTCGTTCATGCGGTATTCGTCGCGCCAGAAGGCGCGGCCGTGGCCGAAGTTTCCGGCCCGGCCCTCGGCGTAGAGTTGGGCGATGTCGCCGCCCGCGCAGAAGGCCCGGTGTCCGGCCGCGTCGATGACCACGAGCCGCACCCCCGGATCGTCCGACCAGGCCACCAGCGCGGCATCGAGCGCCCGGCACATCGGATGGGTGAGCGCGTTCAGCGCGTCGGGACGGTTCAGCGTGACGCGGCCGGCGTGGCCCTCGCGGCGGATGACGATGTCGCCGGTGTCCTCCTCGATCATGGCGCGCCCTCAGCCGGCCAGCAGGCTGCGCGCGACGATCAGGCGCATGATCTCGTTGGTGCCTTCGAGGATCTGGTGGACCCTGAGGTCGCGCACGATCTTCTCGATCCCGTAGTCGGCCAGATAGCCGTATCCGCCCAGAAGCTGGAGGCAGCCGTTCGCCACCTCGAAGGCGGCATCCGTGACCATCATCTTGGCCATGGCGCAGTGCTTGGTGGCCTGCGGGTCCTTGCGGTCGAGCAGCCACGCCGCCTGGCGCAGGAAGGTGCGCGCCGACTGGAGCCGCACCTCGAACTCGGCCAGCCGGAACTGGAGGGCCTGGAATTCGTCGAGCCGCCGGCCGAAGGCGCGCCGTTCGGCCATGTAGGCGCGGGCGGTGTCGAAGGCCGCCTGCGCGCCGCCGAGCGCCGAGGCCGCGATGTTGAGCCGCCCGCCGTCGAGCCCGGCCATGGCGTAGGCGAAGCCGCGGCCTTCCTCGCCCAGAAGGTTGGCGCGCGGGACCGGCACCGCGTCAAGCTGCACCTGCCGGGTGGGCTGGGCGCGCCAGCCCATCTTCTGTTCGAGCCCGCCGAAGGAGAGACCCGGCGCCCCATCCTCGATCACCAGCGCCGAGATCCCCTTCGGCCCCTCGCCCCCGGTGCGGCACATCACGATGTAGGCGTCCGAATAGCCGCCGCCCGAGATGAAGGCCTTGGTGCCGGTGACGCGCCAGCCCTGCGCCCCGTCGGCCTCGGCGCGGGTGCGCAGGGCGGCCGCGTCGGAGCCGGAGCCCGGCTCGGTCAGACAGTAGGAAAAGACCGTCTCCATCGCCGCCATGCCCGGCAGCCAGCGCGCGCGCATCGCCTCCGAGCCGAAACGGTCGATCATCGCCGCGCACATGTTGTGGATGGACAGGAAGGACGCGACCGCCGGGCAGGCCATCGACAGGGCCTCGAAGACGAGCGTGGCGTCGAGACGCGAGAGACCCGAGCCGCCCATGTCCTCGCGCACATAGATCGCGCCGAGCCCGAGCGCCGCGACCTTCGGCCAGAGATCGCGGGGAATCGTCCCGGCCTCTTCCCAGGCGCGGGCATGGGGCGCGATCTCCTCGGCGCCGAAGGCGCGCGCCATGTCGAAGATCGCCGCCTGTTCCTCGGTCAGGGAAAAATCCATCGACGCCCTCCCCGCGTGCGAATTGAACGGATGTTAAATTCCAACTGTTGCAGGAGTTTTGCAAGGGCCGGGGAAGGGGGGCGCGCGGCGATGCGGTCCGCGCGCCGCGGGCGCTTGACGGGGGGGCGGGGAATGCGTATGTCGCATCCCACGTTCGGGACACGATCCCGGCGGGTGGACACGCGGTTGTAGCTCAGTCGGTTAGAGTACCGGCCTGTCACGCCGGGGGTCGCGGGTTCGAGCCCCGTCAACCGCGCCACCGCCGGATCGCCCCCGAACGCAGACATGCGCGGTTGTAGCTCAGTCGGTTAGAGTACCGGCCTGTCACGCCGGGGGTCGCGGGTTCGAGCCCCGTCAACCGCGCCACTTTCCCCGAGGAGACACACGTGCTTGCCCTGATCGACCGGATTCCGCTCGGTGTCGCGATCCTTGCCGCGCTGACGCTGGGCCTTGCCCCGTTCGTGCCCGAGCCGCACCTGTGGGAGAAGCTCAAGATGCTGGTCTCGGGAACGCTGGTGCGCCCGCTCGACTGGTTCGACCTCGTGCTGCACGCGGCGCCCTGGCTGGTGCTGGCCGCGAAACTGCTGCGGATGGCGACGGCGCGCTGAAGCGGAGGGGCAGGGCGCTGGCCCGCCCGCGGCGATGGGGGCTCCGCCCCGCCCGCAAGGATGGGGGCTCCGCCCCCCGGGGCCCGGACGGGCCCCGTCCCCCGGGATATTTCGGCCAGTGAGAGGGGGATCAGGCGATCGTCGCGAGGATCCGCGCCCAGGAGCGGATGCCCTTGTGGAAGCTCTCGACGTCGTATTTCTCGTTCGGGCTGTGCACCTGGTCGTCGTCCTTGCCGAAGCCGATCAGCATGGCGTCCATGCCGAGTTCGGACTTGAAGTAGCCCGCGACCGGGATCGAGCCGCCGCAGCCCACATACGACGCCGGCCGCCCCCATTCGGCGCCGAGCGCGGCGCGCGCGGCCTCGAAGGCGGGATCGGTGATGTCCATGTGGCCGGCCGGCGAGGCGCCGTGGCCGTGGAAGGAGACCGCGCAGTCGAAGGGGACCATTGTGCGGACGTGGTTGCGGAAGTTCTCGCGCAGCCGTTCGGGGTCCTGCCGGCCGACGAGGCGGAACGAGATCTTGGCGCGCGCCTCGCCGGGCAGGACGGTCTTGAACCCGTCGCCCGCGTAGCCGCCGCTGATGCCGTTCACCTCGCAGGTGGGGCGCGACCAGATCATCTCGAGCGGCGTGCGGTCGTGTTCGCCCGCCGGCACCGACAGGCCCACGTCCCCGAGGAACTTCGCGTGGTCGAAGGCCAGGGCCTGCCACTGGGCGCGCACCGCCTCGGGCAGTTCGTCCACGCCTTCGTAGAAGCCCGGGACCGTGACCCGGCCTTCGGCGTCGTGCAGCGAGGCGATGATCTGCGCCAGCACCCGGATCGGGTTGGCGGCAAGCCCGCCATACATGCCCGAATGCAGGTCGCGGCTGGCGGCGCGGATCACGACCTCTTCGCCGAGGAGCCCGCGCAGCATGGTGACGATCGCGGGCTGGACCGATTCGAAAAGCCCGGTGTCGCAGATCAGCGCGAGGTCGCAGGACAGCTCCTGCCGGTGGTCGCGCAGGAAGGGGATGAGCGAGGGCGAGCCCGATTCCTCCTCGCCCTCGAGGAAGATCGTCAGGTTGCCCGGAAGGTGGCCGTGCACCGCCTTCCACGCGCGGCAGGCCTCGACGAAGGTCATGAGCTGGCCCTTGTCGTCCGAGGCGCCGCGCGCGCGGATCACCCGGCCCTTCGGCGTGTCCTCGATCGCCGGGTCGAAGGGGTCGCGGTGCCAGAGGTTCAGCGGATCGACCGGCTGGACGTCGTAATGGCCGTAGAAGAGGAGATGCCGGCCCGAGCCGGAGGGGCTTGGCCCCTGGCCATGCGCCACCACCATCGGATGACCGGTCGTCGGGGCGGAGCGCGCCGCGAACCCGAGCGCGGCCAGATCCGCGGCCAGCCAGTCGGCGGCGGCCGCGCAATCGGCCGCAAAGGCCGGGTCGGTCGAGATCGACGGGATCCGCAGCAGTCCCGTCAGACGGTCGATCGACGTGTCGAGATCCGCGTCGATGCGGGAAAGGACGGCCTCGAGGCTCATGGCGGGCTCCTGTGTGCAAGGGGTCGGCCGGCAGGCTAGCACCGCGGGCGGCGCTGTCCAGACCGCGGCGGCGGGCACGGTCCGGTCGCGCCGAATTGCGCGGAATTCCGGCCTGTGACAGTTTTTCGTATCGCCAGTCATGAGTTTGACGTTTATCAAGGCGCCACGCGAACGGACGCCGTAGGGCTTACCCAGCCGGACCGGGCGAGGGAGACGGACATGGACTACGACCAGGCACTCGAGGGCGCGATCCAGCGCCTGCACGATGAAGGCCGGTATCGCACCTTCATCGACATCGAGCGCACGAAGGGCGCCTTCCCGAAGGCGGTCTGGAACCGGCCCGACGGCACGCGCAAGGACATCACCGTCTGGTGCGGCAACGACTATCTGGGGATGGGCCAGCACCCGGCGGTGCTGACGGCGATGCACGAGGCGCTGGACGCGGTCGGCGCCGGGTCGGGCGGCACCCGCAACATCTCGGGCACCACCGCCTACCACAAGCGGCTCGAGGCCGAGATCGCCGACCTGCATGGCAAGGAAGCGGCCCTGGTCTTCTCGTCGGCCTACATCGCCAACGACGCGACCCTGTCCACGCTGCCCAGGCTTTTCCCCGGCCTCATCACCTATTCGGACGCGCTGAACCACGCCTCGATGATCGAGGGGATCAAGCGCCACGGCGGGGCCAAGCGCATCTTCCGCCACAACGACGTGGCCCATCTGCGCGAACTCCTGGCCGCCGATGATCCGTCGGCGCCGAAGCTGATTGCCTTCGAGTCGGTCTATTCGATGGATGGCGACTTCGGTCGCATCGCCGAGATCTGCGACCTGGCCGAGGAGTTCGGCGCGCTGACCTATCTGGACGAGGTGCACGCGGTGGGCATGTACGGCCCGCGCGGCGGCGGCATCGCCGAGCAGATCGGGCAGGCGCACCGGCTCGACATCATCAACGGCACGCTCGGCAAGGCCTTCGGGGTCTTCGGCGGCTATGTCGCGGGCTCGGCCCGGATGATGGACGCGATCCGGTCCTACGCGCCGGGCTTCATCTTCACCACGTCGCTGCCGCCGGCGGTGGCGGCGGGCGCCGCGGCCTCGATCGCCTTCCTGAAATCCGCCGAGGGCCAGACGCTGCGCGACGCGCAGCAGTTGCACGCGAAGATCCTCAAGATGCGGCTCAAGGCGCTGGGCATGCCGATCATCGACCACGGCAGCCACATCGTTCCGGTCATCATCGGCGATCCGGTGCACACCAAGATCATCTCGGACATGCTGCTTGACCAGCACGGCATCTACGTCCAGCCGATCAACTTCCCGACGGTCGCGCGCGGCACCGAGCGGCTGCGCTTCACGCCCTCGCCGGTGCACACGCCCGACCAGATCGACCGCCTCGTGCGCGCGATGGACGGTCTCTGGGCGCATTGCGCGCTGAATCGCGCCGAGATGTCCGCCTGAGCCTTTCTGCGGATGCACGGGGTCTTGTCCTGTGCTAAGCAATCCTCAATACGGTGATCGGTCGCGACTCGAATCGTGACCGCGGGGACGAAGGATCAGGGGCAGGGCATGATCGGGCGGAAGGGCAAACCTTCGGCACCCGGCGGGGACAAACCCAAGGGGTTCGACGATTTCGAACTTCGTCTCGGCGATGTGATGCGGGGCGAACGCGCCACCCTGTCGAAATCGCTGCTCGACGTGCAGCGCGAGCTGCGCATCAAGGCCAGCCACATCGCCGCGATCGAGAACGCCGATGTCTCGGCCTTCGAGACGCCGAGCTTCATCGCGGGCTATGTGCGGTCCTATGCGAAATACCTCGGGCTGGACCCGGAATGGGCGTTCCAGCGGTTCTGCATCGAGGCGGATTTCCAGGTGGCGCACGGCATGTCGGCGGCCGCCGCCGGTCCGCGTCCGGTGGTGGCGCGCAGCGAATCCGCCGATCCCTTCGCCAATCCGAGCGTGAGCTTCGTGCCCCCCGGCGAGGCCTTCCTGTCGAAGGTCGATCCGCGCGCGGTGGGCTCGGTGCTGGTGCTGGTGCTCTTGATCGGCGGCATCGGGTTCGGCGGCTGGACCCTGCTGCACGAGGTGCAGAAGGTGCGGCTTGCCCCGATCGAGCAGGCGCCGGGCGTCGTGGCGCAGCTCGATCCGCTGGTCGGTGTCGCCGATGCCGGCTCCGCCCCGTCGGACGCGGGGGCCCTCGTCTCGGCCATGCCGGGGGCCGACGCGCCGACGCCGTCGCCCGAGGCGGTCGACCGGCTCTACCGGCCCGAGGCGCTGGACGTTCCGGTGATCGTCGCGCGCGACGGTCCGATCGCCGCCATCGACCCCGCGACCGTGGGCGCGCTCGCGTCGCTCGACCCGTCGGGTCCGGCCGCGCAGGCGCCCGCCGCGCCGGCCCCGGCGGATGCGGCCCCCCCGGTGCAGGTCGTGGCCGCCGACGCGCCGGAGGTCGAGCTCTTGGCGGTCCGTCCGTCCTGGGTGCGGGTCCAGTCGGCGGACGGGACGGTGATCTTCGAGAAGATCCTCGACGCGGGCGAGCGCTACGCGCTGCCCAAGCTCGAGACGCCGCCGCTCCTGCGGGCCGGCAATTCGGGGTCGGTCTATTTCGCGGTCAACGGCCAGACCTATGGCCCGGCCGCTCCCGGTGCGCAGGTGGTCAAGAACGTCGTGCTGTCGCCCGATGCGCTGACCGGCAAGTATGCGGTCGCCGATCTGACGCGCGACGCCGATCTGGCGCGCTACGTCGCGGTGGCGCAGGCCGATCCGGCCACCCTGCCGGCCGCGCCCGCGACCGAGTGACGGTTGCCCCCCGCGCGTCGTCGTCGTATCCCGATGCGCACAGGACAGGATGAGCCGGGATCATGTCGCAATCCGACGGACTGAACCACGTGCGCCCCTGGCGCAACATCTACCGACGCAAGTCGCGCCAGATCATGGTGGGCCGGGTGCCGGTGGGCGGCGACGCGCCGATCTCGGTGCAGACCATGACCAACACCGACACCTCGGACGTGAAGGCCACGATCGCGCAGGTGCAGCGCTGCGCCGCCGCCGGGGCCGACATCGTCCGCGTCTCGACGCCCGACGAAGACAGCACCCGCGCGCTGCGCGAAATCGTCGCCGAAAGCCCGGTGCCGATCGTGGCCGACATCCATTTCCACTACCGCCGCGCCATCGAGGCGGCCGAGGCGGGCGCGGCCTGCCTGCGCATCAACCCCGGCAACATCGGCGACGCGGCCCGCGTGCGCGAGGTCGTCCGCGCGGCCCGGGACCACGGCTGTTCGATCCGCATCGGGGTGAACGCCGGTTCGCTCGAGAAGCACCTTCTCGACAAGTATGGCGAACCCTGCCCGGACGCGATGGTCGAATCCGGTCTCGATCACATCAAGCTCTTGCAGGACAACGATTTCCACGAGTTCAAGATTTCGGTGAAGGCCTCGGACGTGTTCCTCGCGGCCGCGGCCTACCAGAAGCTGGCCGACGCGACCGACGCGCCGATCCATCTCGGCATCACCGAGGCGGGGGGCCTCGTCTCGGGCACGGTCAAGTCGGCGATCGGGCTTGGCAACCTCCTGTGGATGGGCATCGGCGACACGATCCGCGTGTCGCTCTCGGCCGATCCGGTCGAGGAGGTGAAGGTCGGCTTCGAGATCCTGAAGTCGCTCGGCCTGCGCCACCGCGGCGTCACCATCATCTCTTGCCCGTCCTGCGCGCGGCAGGGCTTCGACGTCATCAAGACCGTGGCGGCGCTGGAAGAGCGCCTCGCGCATGTCACCACGCCGATGTCGCTTTCGATCATCGGCTGCGTGGTGAACGGCCCCGGCGAGGCGCTGATGACCGACATCGGCTTCACCGGCGGCGGGGCCGGATCGGGCATGGTCTATCTCGCCGGCAAGCAGCACCACAAGCTCGGCAACGACCGGATGATCGACCACATCGTCGAACTGGTCGAGGCCCGGGCCGCGGAGCTGGCCGCCGCGAAGGCGGCCGAATAGCCGGCCGGCCCCTCGCCGGGCGGGAACGGCCCGGGCTGCGGCTTCTTCTTTGCTCAAATACCCCGGGGGTGCGGGGGCAGGGCCCCCGCGCTGCGGGATCCCGGCCGCGTCAGCCGCGTTCGTCCGCGACGATCTGCTGCATGCGCGCGAAGGGCACGTAGCCGCGCAGCATCTGGTCGCCCAGCACGAAGGTCGGGGTGCCCTGGATCTGCAGCCGCTGCGCCAGCGCGTGGTTGTCTGCCAGCACCCTGGTCACCTCGGGCGCGTCCATCCGCGCGACCACGGGGGCAGGATCGATGCCCAGATCGCGGGCGTAGGCCGCAAGCGTGTCCTTGGTGATGTCGCCGCGGAAGTCCTCGAAGAGGCCCGCGTTCAGCCGGGCATAGGCCTCGGGTCCGGCAACCTGAAGCGTCGCCACCGCGAAACGGGCGGCGACCTCGGATTCCGGCGAGAGGATCGGCAGTTCCTTGACGACGTAGCGCAGCTTGCCGTCGCCCTCGATCAGCCGCTTCACCTCGGAATGGGCCTTGCGGCAATAGCCGCAGCGGTAGTCGATGAACTCCACCATGGTCAGGTCACCCTCGGGGTTGCCGCCGGAATAGCTCGCCGCGTCCTCGAAGAGATCGGGCCGGTTGGCCTTGATGAGATCCTGGTCGGCCGCGGCCTGCGCCTTGGCCTGCCGCGCGTCCAGAGCCTGCATCACCTCGACCAGGACCTCGGGGTTCTCGAGCAGGTAGCTGCGGATCTCGGCGCGGAAGGCGTCGCGCTCGGCCGGGGTCATCGCGGCCGGATCGAAGGCCAGGGCGGGGGCCGAGGTGGCGAGAAGCAGGGCAAGCGCGGCGCGGGTCATCGGGACGTCCTGTCGTTTGGGGGCGCGGGTCGGTGACGCCGCCTTTGTCGGTCCGACCATTGCGGACTTGGCCGCCCCGATGCAAGACCCGGCGGGCATTGACCTTGCGCGCTCGCGCTGAAATGAACGGCGCCAACGCCAGTCCGGCGGATCTGCCGCAGGGGAGGAGTCATGCGCGTGTCGCAGCGGTCCGGGGTGGACCCCTTCATCGTCATGGACGTGATGGAGCGCGCCCGCGCGCTCGAGGAGGCCGGGCGTCGCATCATCCACATGGAGGTGGGCCAGCCCGGCACGCCGGCACCGGCGGCGGCGCGCGCGCGGCTTGCCCGGGCGATGGAGACCGACGCGCTGGGCTACACCGTGGCGCTCGGCCTGCCCGCGTTGCGGCGGGGCATCGCCGATCTCTACCGGCGATGGTATGGGGTCGATCTCGATCCCGACCGCGTGATCGTGACCGCCGGATCGTCGGCGGCGTTCCTGCTCTCGTTCACCACGCTCTTCGACGCGGGCGACCGCGTGGCGCTCGGCGAGCCCGGCTATCCGAGCTATCGCCAGATCCTGAAGGCGCTGTCGCTGGTGCCGGTCGGCATCCAGACCGCGGCGCAGGACCGGTTCCAGCCGCGGGCCGACGCGATCCCGGCCGATGTGCGGGGGCTGATCGTCGCCTCGCCGGCCAATCCCTCGGGCACCATGCTCGACCGCGACCATCTGGCCGGGCTGATGGCGGCGACGGCGGCGCGCGGCCAGGCCTTCATCTCGGACGAGATCTATCACGGGCTGCAGTACGAAGGCCGCGCCGTCTCGGCGCTGGAGATCGGCGACGACGTCCATGTCATCAACTCCTTCTCCAAATACTTCTCGATGACCGGCTGGCGGCTGGGCTGGATGGTCGTGCCCGAGGCCCATGTCCGCACCGTCGAGCGGCTGGCGCAGAACCTCTTCATCTGCCCGCCGCACGCCAGCCAGATCGCGGCGCTCGGCGCGCTCGAGGCCGTGGACGAGCTGGAGGCCAACCGGGCGACCTACGCGCGCAACCGAGCGCTCATGCTCGAGGGCCTGGCCCGCGCCGGGTTCGACCGCATCGCGCCGCCGGACGGGGCCTTCTACATCTATGCCGATGTGTCGGACCTGACCGACGACAGCCGGACGCTCGCGGCCGAGATCCTCGACCGGGCGGGGGTGGCGGTGACGCCGGGTCTCGACTTCGATCCGCTGCGCGGACACCGGACGCTGCGGTTTTCCTACGCGCGCGCCACCGCCGACATCGAGGAGGGCCTGTCGCGCCTCGCCGCCTTCATGGCGGCGCGCTGAGCCGCGTTGCGCGGACCGGCGCACGCCCTATGATGGGCGGAAAACGGGCGCGGGCAGGCGGCATGGGCATCGGTCAACTCCTGGGGGTTCTGGCGGCGGCGGTCTGGCTTGCGCTGACCGGCGGTCCGGGGGCCGCGCAGACGCTCGGGGCGCTGGCGCGGCTCGATCCCGCGGCCTCGTCGATCCGGTCCGAGGACGGGGGCGTCACCCTGCGGCTCGCGCTCAGCCAGCCCGTTCCCTACCGCACCTATTTTCTCGCCGATCCGCCGCGGCTGGTGGTCGAGTTCGCCGAGGTCGATTTCGGCTCGGCCCCCGCCTCGGGCGTGGCGCTGCCCGAGGCTGTGCGCGGGCTGGCCTGGGGGCCGATCGGGCCGGGCTGGTCGCGCCTGGTCGCGGTGCTGGACGGGCCCTACCGGCTTGCGAGCGCGACCGAGGACACCGGCCGGGCCGACGGACGCGCGGCGATCACCCTGCGCATCCGGCCGACCGATACGGCGGGCTTCGTGACCGGGGCGCCGTCGGCGCCCGATCGTCCGAGGCCGGCGGCCGACCTTCCCGAACCGAAGCGCCGCCAGACCGGCGAGGCGCCCCTGGTGGTCGTGCTCGACCCCGGGCACGGCGGCCTCGACCCCGGGGCCGAATCCGACGGGACCAGCGAGGCCCGGCTGATGCTCACCTTCGGGCAGGAACTGGCCGAGGTGCTGCGCCGGGCCGGCATGACCGTGATCCTGACGCGCGAGAAGGACGTGTTCGTGCCGCTCGAGACGCGGATCAGCGTGGCGCGCGCGGCGGGGGCGGATCTCTTCCTGTCGCTGCACGCCGATGCGCTGGCCGAGGGCGAGGCCACCGGGGCGACGGTCTACCGGCTTGCCGAGACGGCGAGCGAGGCCGCGGCGGCAAAGCTCGCCGAGCGGCACGACCGGGCCGATCTTCTGGCCGGCGTCGATCTTTCGGGCCATGACGACACGGTCGCGGGCGTGCTGATGGATCTGGCCCGTACCGAGACGCAGCCGCGCGCCGACCGGCTGGCGGCCGATCTGGTGGCGGCGATCCGGGCCGAGGGGCTGAAGATGCACCGCCGCCCGATCCAGGGGGCCGCATTCTCGGTCCTGAAATCGCCCGACATCCCGTCCCTGCTCCTCGAGGTGGGCTTCCTGTCGTCGCCGGCCGACCGCAAGCGCCTGGCCGACCCGGCGTGGCGGGCGGCGATGCAGCGGGCGATCCTGACCGCGATCCAGTCCTGGGCGCTGGCCGATGCGGCCGAGGCACGGCTCATCCGCCAGTAGCGCCGGCCGATCGCCGCCGGCCTGACACCGAGTTGTTTTGACCCGCCCCCGGCTGCGTTATATAGGGGCGGCGTACCATCGAAGGACGACCTTGTGCTCCGGTTCCTGCTGAATTTCCTGGGCGGCCTGTTTTCCTGGGTCGTGACCGGGGCGCTTCTGGGCGCGCTCGCGGTCGGTGGCGTGTTCCTCATCTTCAGCCGCGACCTGCCCAATCACGAGCAGCTGAACCAGTACACCCCGAAGATGATCAGCCGGATCTATTCCGGCGAGGGCCGGATGATCGACGAGTTCGCCGAGGAGCGGCGCATCTTCACCCCGATCGAGGACATCCCGGATCTGGTGAAGCACGCCTTCATTTCGGCCGAGGACAAGAATTTCTACACGCACCAGGGGTTTGACGCCCGCGGCATCCTCGCCGCCGCCTACGAGGCGATCCGGTCGCGGGGCGACAACCTGCGCGGCGCCTCGACGATCCCGCAGCAGGTGGCCAAGATCACCTTCCTCGGCGGCGAGCGCACGGCCGAGCGCAAGATCAAGGAGATGATCCTTGCCAACCGCATGGTCACCTCGATGCCGCGCGACAAGATCCTCGAGATCTATCTCAACGAGATCGACCTCGGCTTCCGCAGCTTCGGCGTCACCGCCGCGGCGCAGACCTACTTCAACAAGACGCTGGCCGATCTGACCCCCGAGGAGGCCGCCTATCTGGCCGCACTGCCCAAGGCGCCCTACAACTACCATCCGGTCAAGCAGAAGGAGCGCGCGATCGAGCGGCGCAACTACGTGCTGAACCAGATGTACGAGAACGGCTACCTCGACAAGGCGGCCCTCGACGCGGCGCTGGCCGCGCCGCTGCGGACGGTGCAGAACGGCGACTATCCGGCCTTCAAGGAGAGCCTGCCGCCGCGCGACTACTTCACCGACGAGATCCGCCGGCAACTGTCGAAGACCTTCGGCAAGGAAGAGTTCTTCGGCGGAGGTCTCACCATCCGCGCCACCGTCGATCCCGAGCTTCAGGGGCTGGCCGCGAAGGCCCTTCAGGAGGCGCTGGAGAAATACGACCGTGCCCAGGGCGTGTGGCGCGGGACCGGCATCACGCTGACGGCCGCGCAGATGGCGGACGCGGACGCCTGGCGCGCCGCGCTGGCCGAGACGAAGGTGCCGCGCGACATCGCCGGCTGGAAGGCGGCGGTGGTGCTGGCGGCCGACACGGACGCGACGCTGGGCATCGAGGGCGTGCCCGAGCCGCAGACCCTTCCCGCCGAGGACGTGACCTGGGCGCGCAAGCGCGGGGCGGATGGCAAGCTCGGTCCCAAGGCCCGCAAGGCCTCCGATCTGGTCCAGGCCGGCGACGTGGTGCTGGTGCGCCCGATCACGAAGGATGCCGACGGAAGCTTCGTGCGCTGGTCGCTGCGGCAGGTGCCGGAGGTCGAGGGCGGGTTCATGGCGATGGACGTGAACACCGGGCGGGTGCTGGCGATGCAGGGCGGGTTCTCGTACCAGTCCTCGGTGTTCAACCGCGCCACGCAGGCGATGCGGCAGCCGGGGTCGTCGTTCAAGCCCTTCGTCTATGCCGCGGCGCTCGATTCCGGCTTCACGCCGGCGACGATCGTCGTGGACGCGCCGATCGAGGTCGAGACGCCGCAGGGGCTCTGGACGCCGAAGAACGCCTCGAACAAGTTCTACGGGCCGACGCCGCTGCGCACCGGGATCGAGCAGTCGCGCAACCTGATGACGGTGCGGATCGCCGAAGAGATCGGCATGGACACGGTCGCCGCCTACGCCGAGCGGTTCGGGGTCTACGACTACCTGTCGCCCTTCCTCGCCAACGCGCTCGGCGCGCAGGAGACGACGCTTTACAAGATGGTCGCGGCCTATGCGATGTTCGCCAACGGCGGCGAGCGCGTCGAGCCGACGCTGGTGGACCGCGTGCAGGACCGCTGGGGACGCACGATCTACCGCCACGACCAGCGCAGCTGCGCCGACTGCGCCCAGCCCAGCCTGCCGCCGGGAACGGCGCCGCGCATCACCTCGGACCGCGAGCGGGTGATGGATCCGATCACCGCCTATCAGCTCACCTCGATGATGGTGGGCGTGGTCCAGCGCGGATCGGGTAGCGGGGTGCGGCTTCCGGTTCCGGTCGCCGGCAAGACCGGCACCACCAACGACGCCAAGGATGTCTGGTTCATCGGCTACACCTCGAACATCGTCGCCGGCTGCTACATGGGCTACGACCAGCCCCGCAGCCTCGGCGAGCGGGCCTTCGGCGGCACGCTCTGCGTGCCGGTGTTCCAGGAGTTCATGGAGCAGGCGATCAAGAAATACGGCGGATCGAGGTTCGCCGTCCCCCCGGGGGGCCATTTCATCAACATCAACCGCTTCACCGGCGAGCCGCTGCCCGATGGCGTGACGGGAGACTTCGTGCAGGCCGAGTATTTCCGCGATGGCGAGGATCCGATCTTCGGGTTCGGATCCTATGTCGATGGCGGCTTCGCCATGGGGCAGAACCTTCCGCTCTTCGCCTATGGCGAATACGCGGATCAGGGCGGCACCACGGTCACGACCACCACGGGCGAGACCAAGGTCATTCCCAAGAAGGCCGATTTCGGCACGGTGAGTTCGGGCGGTCTCTACTGAACCGGGCCGGCGGGTGGTCGCGGGGGGGGGGGGGGGGGGGGGGGGGGGGGGGGGGGGGGGGGGGGGGGGGGGGGGGG
>JBMOOG010000025.1:36285-51097 GCA_049324535.1 Pseudomonadota bacterium
CCCGCACCCCCGGGGTATTTGCGCGAAGAAGAAGCCGGCCGGGGCGGGCGCTTGCCCGCAGGCGGTGGCTCGGCTATCACCGCGCGCGGAACGAAAGGACGAACGCATGCGGGCGGAAGTGCAGAACTGGGTTGCGGCGATCGAGAAATCGCTGGGACTTCTCGGCCAGCGGATGAACATCGAGACGGCGCCGCACCGTCTGGAAGAGTTCGACGCGATGATCGAGAACCCGGACCTGTGGAACGATCCGGCCAAGGCGCAGAAGCTGATGCGCGAACGCCAGGCGCTGACCGACGCCTATGCGACCTACCGCCGGATCGACAGCGAGCTGAAGGACAACACCGAGCTGATCGAGCTGGGCGAGGCCGAGGGCGACGCGGCGGTGGTGGCCGAAGCCGAGGCGGCGCTGAAGGAGCTGAAGGACCTTGCGGCGGCCAAGGAGCTGGAGGCGCTGCTCGACGGCGAGGCGGACGGCAACGACACCTTCCTCGAGATCAACGCCGGTGCCGGCGGCACCGAAAGCTGCGACTGGGCGGCGATGCTGGCGCGGATGTATGTCCGCTGGGCCGAGAAGCATGGCTACCAGGTCGAGCTGCAGTCCGAAAGCCCGGGCGACGAGGCGGGGATCCGCTCGGCGTCCTATCGCATCTCTGGGCACAACGCCTATGGCTGGCTGAAGTCCGAGTCCGGCGTGCACCGTCTGGTGCGCATCTCGCCCTTCGATTCCGAGGCGCGGCGGCACACCTCCTTCGCCTCGGTCTGGGTCTATCCGGTGGTGGACGACACGATCGAGATCGAGATCCAGGACAAGGACATCCGCATCGACACGATGCGCGCGTCGGGGGCGGGCGGCCAGCACGTCAACAAGACCGACTCGGCGGTGCGGATCACCCACCTGCCGACCAACATCGTCGTCACCTCGTCGCTGAAATCGCAGCATCAGAACCGCGAGATCGCCATGCAGGCGCTGAAGTCGCGGCTCTACCAGCTGGAACTCGACAAGCGCAACGCCGCCATCATGGCCCAGCACGAGGCCAAGGGCGACGCCGGCTGGGGCAACCAGATCCGCTCCTACGTGCTCCAGCCCTACCAGATGGTGAAGGACCTGCGCACCGGCTACGAGACCTCGGACACCCAGGGGGTGCTTGACGGCGATCTCGACGGGTTCATGGCGGCGACGCTGGCGATGGGCGTCGAGGGCAAGAGCCGCGCCGACGCCTGAGCCGCCGGCCCGATAAGGTTCTTCGCAATTACATCTTTGCGCGATTCATCGCCCCGTCCTAGCCTTCCGGAAAACGGGGAGGGACGAGATGACGCAGGTGGATTCGGGGCCATCGCCCCTGCCGGAGATCCGGACGATCGGCTTTGACGCCCTTGGCACGTCCTTGCGCGGAGGCCTGCGGGATTTCCTGCGTGCGCCGCTTTTCGGCCTGTTCTTCTCGGCGGTCTATGTCGCGGGCGGCATCGTGCTGTGGCTGGTCTATTCGGCGGCGGGCGAGGAGTGGTGGCTGTTCCCGGTGTTCCTCGGGTTCCCGATCCTTGCGCCCTTCGCCGCGGTCGGTCTCTACGAGGTGAGCCGCCGGCTCGAGGCGGGGCAGCCCCTCGTGTGGTCCGAGGTGCTGGGGGTGGTCTTCCGCCAGAAGGACCGGCAGATCCCGGCCATGGCCGCGGTGATCGTGGTGGTGTTCCTGTTCTGGGTGTTCGTGGCGCACGCGCTCTTCGCGCTCTTCATGGGGCTTCGGGCCTTCACCGATTCCAGCAGCGTGCTGTCGCTCTTCCTGACCGGCAACGGTCCCTGGCTTCTCCTGGTCGGCGGGGCGATCGGTGCGGCGTTTGCGGCGGTGCTGTTCGCGACCACCGTGGGCGGGCTGCCGATGCTTCTGGACCGCGAGGTGGATTTCGTCTCGGCGATGATCACCAGCGTGCAGGCCGTCCTCGCCAATCCGCTGCCGATGCTCGCCTGGGGGCTGGTGATCGCGGTGCTGCTCTTCCTGGGCATGGCACCGGTGTTCCTCGGCCTCTTCCTCGTGCTGCCCATCCTCGGCCACGCGAGCTGGCACATGTATCGCGCGCTCTTCGTCGCCTGACGTGCAAAGGGCGCCCGAAGGCGCCCTTTCTGTCGGCCAGGCTGGCGGCCCGCCGCTACTTCAGCGCCAAGGGCTGCGGAGGCGACAGCTGGCCCTTGGCCAGAGGATCGTCCTGGCGCTGGACCGACCCCTCGAAATGGGCGCCGCTTTCGATGGCGATGGTCTTGTGGATGATGTCGCCCTCGACCCGCGCGGTCGAGGTGAGCCGCACCTTGAGCCCGCGCACGCGGCCGACGACGCGGCCGTTCACCACGATGTCGTCGGCGACGATCTCGCCCTTGATGGTGGCGGTTTCGCCGACGGTCAGCAGGTGGGCGTGGATGTCCCCTTCGACCACGCCCTCGACCTGGATGTCGCCGCTGGTCTGGAGGTTGCCGATGACGGTCAGGTCCGAGGACAGGACCGAGGCGACCGGCTTTGCCCGCGACGCCGTCGCCGCGTAGTCCGAGGCAGGCTTCGGCACCGGGTAGTCGCTGGTCTTCGGCTTGTCGGCCTCGGCCTTCGGGCCCGGTTCGTTGATCCTGCTCTTAGAAAACATCTTTCGCTGCCTTGATATAGGTCATCGGGTTGATCGCCGTTCCGTTCACCCGGACCTCGTAGTGAAGATGGGTGCCCGTCGAGCGGCCAGAATTGCCCATATCACCGATCCTGTCCCCGCGCGAGACCCTCTGGCCGACTTTCACACGGATTTCAGAGAGATGTCCGTAGCGCGTCTCGAGCCCGAAGTCGTGCTTGACGCGGACCAACTGGCCGTATCCCGACTCCCATCCCGCGAAGACCACCACGCCGTCGGCGGTGGCGAGTACCGGCGAGCCCATGGACCCGGCCAGATCGACGCCCTCGTGCATGCGCCCCCAGCGGCGGCCGAAGGGGCTGGTGTAGCGGAAGGCCGTTCGCAGCGGCAGGGCGAAGGGCGTCTTCTCGACCGCGATGCGGTAGAGGTTCATGCGGTCGAAGCCTTCGAGGATCTTGGCCGCCCGGGCGGCGGCCGGATCGGCGGCGGCGCCCTTGGTGGCGATCGACGGGGCCAGCGGGCCGACCGGGCCGCCGATGCCGGAATAGCCGCGCTGGACCTGGGCGAGGATGTCCTCGGGGTTCAGGCCGGCCGCCTCGAACATCTTGTCGAGCGGTTCCATCGAGACCGTGACCACGTCCTCGAGCTGGCGGAAGATCTCGTTGTTGCGCTCTTCCATGAGCCGCTTGTCGAGCGCCAGCTCCTCGGCCTCGGACTTCGCGGCCTCGGCGAGGCCCGCCATGGTGTCGCGCTCCGCCGCGGTGCGGGTCAGGGCGTCGGTCAGGAATTCGAGCTGGTCGGCGGTCTCGTCGGCGCGCGCCAGCCGCTCGGTTCCGGGGGCCTTGCCGTTGAGCTGGTTGGTCAGCGCCAGCGCCTGGTCGCGGGCCGCGTCGCGGTCGTTCATGGCGGACTTGAGCGTGGACTGGATCACGCCGATCCCGGTCTCGAGCTCGCGCCGCCGCTCCTCCGAGGCGAGAAGCGCGGACTGCATGTGCGAGACCTGCTCGAGCGCGACCGAGAACCGCTGCTGGGCGGCCAGAGCCTCGGCGGCGCGGGCGTCCCGTTCGGCGGAAATCTTGGCAATGCGGCGTTCGAACTGGGCCTCGCGAAGCTGGGCCTGCCGGGCCGCGTCGCTGTTGCCGATCGAGTCGATCAGCAGGACGGAGGTCGCGAAGAGCGTCCAGGCCAGGACCAGCGCGCTGCCGCCAAGAATGGCCGCCTGCGTCAGCGGACCCAGGCGGATGAACCTGGTTTCGGTGTCGGACCGAAGGAACAGCCGTTGTTCCGGAAGGCGGCGCGCGATGGCGGCGTGCAGCCGGTGCAAAACACGAACGGTCAAGTGGTGCCCCGTGTGGTCATTGTCCCCCGTGCGGCCCCGGTCCCCCGACGCGGGTGTCGCAGGTCGGGCTTAACAACCGCCTGACGGGGTCGCAACTGTTTTGGCCGTCCGACCGGGCCGACGCGCCCGTTGCCGCAGTTTTGGGCAGAAACCCGCCGACCGGAGCGCGCCTCAACCTTCGGTTGATGACGCGCGATCGGCCAGAGGCCAGTAGAAGTCGGGCGGCAGGCCGGCCTCGGCGCGCTTTTCCTCGTTGAACGGGGGCTTCAGCGCGCCGTGGAAGTAGCGGCGCACCAGCGCGTGGAACACGTCCCGGGGATCGAGCGACTCGCGTCCGCAGAGCCAGTTGAACCATTTCGACCCGTAGGCGACATGGCCGACCTCTTCGGCGTAGATGGTCTCGAGCGCGGCGACCGTGCGCCCGTCGCCCGCGCTTCGGAAGATGTCGATCATTCCGGGCGTCACGTCGAGTCCGCGCGCCTCGAGCACCATCGGCACCACCGCCAGCCGGCCGAGAAGGTCGGTCGCGGTGTCCTCGGCCGCGCGCCACATTCCGGCGTGGGCGGGCAGGGCGCCGTAGGCGCTGCCAAGCGCCTCAAGACAGTCGCATATCAGATTGAAATGCTTGGATTCATCGTCGGCCGCCTTCACCCAGTCGTCGTAGAAGCCGAGCGGCATCGGATGGTCGGTGAAGCGGGCGATGATGTCCCAGTGCAGATCGACGGCGTTCAGTTCGATATGGGCCACGGCGTGCAGGAGCGCGATGCGGCCCTGCGGCGATCCCGGCCGGCGGCGCGGCACGTCCCGCGGGTCCAGAAGGACCGGGCGTTCAGGCCGTGCCGGGCGGGGCGGCGGATCCGACCGTCCGATCGGCAGCGGCGTTCCGGCCGCCCGCGCCGCGGCCCAGTCGGCGGCATGGCGGCGCGAGACGGCGCATTTCGTCCGGCCGTCCGCGGTGGTCAGCACCTCGACGGCGCGGGCGGCGAGGGTCTCGGTCAAAGCGCCTGCGCCGCCGCAAGAACCTCGTCGGCATGGCCGTCGACCTTGACCTTGCGCCAGACGCGGGCGACGCGGCCGGTGCCGTCGATCAGGAAGGTGGACCGCTCGATGCCCATGTAGGTCTTGCCGTACATGCTCTTCTCGACCCAGACGCCGTAGTCCTCGCAGGTGTGGCCCGCCTCGTCCGAGGCCAGCACGATGCCCAGCCCGTGCTTGCGGCAGAACTTGTCGTGGCTGGCCGCGCTGTCCTTCGACAGGCCGATCACCGTGGTTCCCGCGGCGGCGAAGGCGTCGCGCCGCGCGGTGAAGTCGATGGCCTCGACCGTGCAGCCGGGTGTGTCGTCCTTGGGATAGAAGTAGAGCACCACCTTGCCGGGGCGCAGGGACGACAGGGTGATGCTTCCCCCGCCGTCGCGGGGAAGGGTGAAGTCGGGCGCCGTGTCGCCTGCGTCGATCATGTTCGCTTGATCCCTGTTCCGAGGTTTCCGGATGGAGTTTTAATCCGCCTCCGGCAAAGTTAAAGGGGGGCATCGGGGCAGGAGACGGCATGAGCGGGACACCGGGCGCGGAGGGGCCGAAGGGGACGCGGATCGCGGCCCATCTGCGCCATCCGCGCATGTGGCTGGCCGTGGCCTTCGTGCTGCTGGCGTTCCTCGGCGGCTTTGCCGTCCTGGGGCTGACCGGCCGGCCGCTGATCGCGCCGGGCTGGATCGTCTCGGGGATCGAGACGCGGGCCAACGCGCTTCTGGGCGGGGCGGCGCGGCTGTCGCTCGGCGGGGTGGAGCTGGTGGTGGACGCGGACTTCGTGCCGCGTCTGCGCCTGCGCAACGTCGAGCTGCTGTCGCCGCGCGGGGTGCCGCTGGCGCTCCTGCCGGAGCTGCGGGCGAACCTGCATGGACGCGCGCTTCTGGAAGGGCGCATCGCGCCCCGCAGTCTCACCGTGACCGGGGCGCGGGTGTCGCTGCGCCGTCTGGCCGACGGGAGCCTCGATCTGTCGCTACAGGGTGGCGCCAACATGGCGCTGAGCCCGGCCGAGGTGCTCGACGCGATCGACACCGCCTTCGCGCAGCCGGCGCTGGCGGGGATCGAGCGGGTTCAGGTCGAACGGCTGAACGTCACGCTTGACGATGCGCGCACCGGCCAGATCTGGAACGTCACCGGCGGCGCGCTGCGGCTGGACCAGACGCCCGACCGCATCGAGATGACGATCGGCTTCGGCCTCAGCGCCGCCGAGGGCGCACCTCCCGCGCGCGCCGACATGGTGTTCAGCACCGAGAAGGGCTCGCGCGCGGCCGAGTTGACGGCACGGCTCGTCGAGGTGAACTCGCGCGATCTGGCGGCGCAGACCCCGGTGCTCGCCTGGCTCGGCGCGCTGAACGCGCCGATCAGCGGCAGCTTCCGTTCGCGCGTGGCCGCCGACGGGCAGGTGAGCGAGATGGGTGCGACCCTGTCGATCGGGGCGGGCGCGCTTCAGCCGACGCCCGAGACCCGGCCGGTGGCCTTCGACGGGGCCGAGATCGACATGCGCTACGACCCGGCCAGCGCCGAGATGCGCTTCACCTCGATCACCGTGGACAGTCGCGCGCTGCGCGCCGAAGCCAACGGCACCGCCTGGCTCAAGGGCATGGAGACCGGCTATCCCAGCGCGATCGTCGGGCAGGCGCGCATCACCCGCTTCGAGGCCGATCCCGAGGGCCTCTTCGCCGCTCCGGTCCGCCTGTCCGAGGGGCTGCTCGACATCAAGCTCGAACTGGCGCCGTTCCGGCTGCGGCTGGGGCAGCTCACGCTCATCGACGGGGCGCACCGGATCAGCGCGCGCGGGGCCATCGAGGCGAACGCCCGGGGATGGGACGTGGCGCTGGACAGCGACATCGACGCGATCACCACCGACCGGCTCCTGGCGCTCTGGCCGCTGACGCTGGTGCCCCGCACCCGCGAGTGGCTGGCCGAGAATGTCGAGACGGGCGAGCTCTTCGACGTGACCGCCGCGCTGCGCCTGCGCCCCGGGCAGGAACCGCGGGTGTCGCTGGGCTACGAGTATCGCGGGGCCGAGGTGCGGTTCCTGCGCACGCTGCCGCCGGTGCAGGACGGGTCGGGCTATGCCACGATCATGGACAACACCTACACGCTGGTCGTGGACCGGGGCCATGTGACGCCGCCCGAGGGCGGGCCGATCGACGTGTCGGGGTCGGTGCTGCGGGTGCCGGACCTGCGTGTGAAGCCCACCCGGGTCGAGATCGACCTGCGTACCGACAGCAGCGTGACGGCGGCGCTGTCGCTTCTCGACCAGCCGCCGTTCGGCTTCCTGACCAAGGCCGGCCGGCCGGTCGATCTGGCCTCGGGGCGCGCACGGCTGGAGACGCGGCTGGCGCTTCCGCTCATCAAGAACGTGCCCCTGTCCGACATCGAGTATTCGGTTGCCGGCCAGCTTCTGGACGTGACCTCCGATCGCGTGGTGCCGGATCGCCCGCTGGCGGCGGCGCGGCTGGCGGTGACGGCCGACCGGTCCGGGCTGACGCTGGCCGGCAAGGGCACGCTTTCCGGCGTGCCCTTCGACGCCTCCTGGCGGCAGGATTTCGGTCCCGAGGCGAAGGGCCGGAGCCGCGTCGAGGGCAGCGTCGAGCTGTCGCGCCGGTTCAACGCCGCCTTCGGGATCGGGCTGCCCGAAGGCAGCGTGGACGGAACCGGGCAAGGACGGATTTCGCTCGACATCCGCCCGGGCGCGCCGGTCGGGTTCCGGCTGGAGAGCGACCTCGCGGGCCTGCGGCTGTCGATCCCCGAGGTCGGCTGGTCGAAGCCGGCGGGCACGCGCGGGGCGCTTTCGGTCGAGGGCCGGCTTGGCGCGCCGCCCACGGTGGACCGGCTGGCGCTGTCGGCCCCGGGGCTGAAGGCCGAGGGCAGCGTCCGGCTGCGCAAGGGCGGCACGCTTGACGCGGTCACCCTGTCCCAGGTCGATCTGGGCTGGTTCAGCGGCGCGGTGACGCTCGACGGGCGCGGCCCCGGCAAGCCGGTCGGCGTGCGTGTGCTGTCCGGTCGCGCCGACCTGCAGCGGGCCAGCCTGTCCTCGGGCGAGGGCGGGCGGAGCGGTGGCGCGCCGATCGAGGTGGCGCTCGACCGGCTGACCATCTCGGAGGGCATCGCCCTGACCGGGTTCCGCGGCAGCTTCGCGACCGGCGGCGGGTTCAACGGCACCTTCTCGGGCCGGGTGAACCAGGGCGGGGCGATCACCGGCACGGTGGTTCCGATGCAAGGGCGCTCGGCGTTCCGCGTGCGCTCGACCGACGCGGGGGCGGCGATCGCCTCGGCCGGGATCTTCGAGCGCGGCCGGGGCGGGACGCTCGACATGACCCTGCGGCCCGAGGGCGAGCCCGGATCCTACACCGGCGAGGTCGTCATCCGCGACATCCGGGTGGTCGATGCGCCGGTGCTGGCCGAACTCCTCGGCATCATCTCGGTGGTCGGGCTCCTCGAGCAGCTCGGCGGGCCGGGCATCCTCTTCGGCACGGTGACCGGCAAGTTCCGGCTGAAACCGGGCCTCGTCGAGATCCGCAAGGGCGCGGCGGTCGGCGCGTCCCTCGGGATCTCGGCCGCGGGTCTCTACCGGACGGACGCCAAGACCCTGGACCTCCAGGGCACGATCTCGCCCTTCTACCTGCTGAACGGCATCGGCCAGGTGGTGTCGCGGCGGGGCGAGGGGCTCTTCGGCTTCAATTACCGGCTGCGCGGGCCGTCCTCGGATCCGCAGGTCACGGTCAACCCGCTGTCGATCCTGACCCCGGGCATGTTCCGCGACATCTTCCGCGCGCCGCCGCCCAAGGCCGGAACCGGAGCCGCACCGTGAAACTTTCGGACTTCGACTTCGATCTGCCCGAGGCGCTGATCGCCACCCGGCCCGTCCGTCCGCGCAGCGCGGCGCGGCTGCTCGTGGCCGAGGGCGACACGATCCGCGACAAGCATGTGCGCGACCTGCCCGCGCTCCTGCGGCCCGGCGACCGGCTGGTGCTGAACGACACGCGCGTGATCCCGGCGCGGCTGCGCGGGGTCCGCCGCCGGGCGGGAGCCGAGGCGAAGGTCGAGGTGACGCTCCTTGAACCCGCGCCCGACGGGCGCTGGTCGGTGCTGGCCAAGCCCCTGCGCAAGCTCGCGCCCGGCGATGCGCTGCATTTCCCGCCGGGGCTCGACGCGACGGTGATCGCGGTCGCCGACGGCCGCGCGGTCCTTCACTTCGCGCTGGAGGGGGCGGCCTTCGACGCGGCGCTCGAAGCCGCGGGAGAGATGCCCCTGCCGCCCTACATCGAAAGCCTGCGCGCCCCCGATGCGGCCGACCGCGAGGACTACCAGACGGTCTTCGCCCGCCGTTCCGGCGCGGTGGCGGCGCCCACCGCCTCGCTGCACTTCGACGAGGACCTGCTCGCGGCCCTGGCGGCGCGGGGCGTCGCCTTCACCCATGTGACGCTGCATGTTGGCGCCGGTACCTTCCTGCCGGTCAAGGTCGAGGACGTCACCACCCACCGGATGCACGCCGAATGGGGCGAGGTGACGGATCGGGCCGCCGCCGAGATCAACGCCACGCGCGCCGCCGGCGGCCGGGTGATCCCGGTGGGCACGACGGCGCTCCGGCTGATCGAGAGCGCGGCCGGCGAGGACGGGCGGGTCGCGGCGTTCCGGGGCACCACGGACATCTTCATCTATCCCGGCTACCGCTTCCGGGTGACGGACGGGCTGATGACGAATTTCCACCTGCCGAGATCGACGCTGCTGATGCTGGTCTCGGCGCTCATGGGCGCGGACCGCATCCGGCGCATCTACGCGCACGCGATCGGGCAGGGCTACCGGTTCTTCTCCTACGGCGACGCCTCGCTGTTGCTGCCATGAGGCCGGCCTGCCCACACCGCCGCAGGACGCAGGCCGACCCCGGCCTGTCGTTCCCGGGCAAGAGAGCGGCGCGGATCGGCCGCAGGATCGGCGCGACCTCGGAGACCGTGCCATGCTGACCGTCCTGCGCCAGTCCTGGGCGCTTCTGTTCGGGGTGATGCTGCTGATGCTCGGCAACGGCATCCAGGGCACGCTGCTCGGCATCCGCGGCGGGCTCGAGGGCTTTTCCACGCAGCAGATGTCCTACGTGATGTCGGCCTATTTCATCGGCTTCCTCTTCGGATCGCGCTTGGTGCCGGGGATGCTGCGCCGGGTGGGGCATGTGCGGGTCTTCGCCGCCCTCGGCTCGATGATCTCGGCGGTGCTGGTGCTCTATCCCGTCCTGCCCGACTGGACGGCCTGGGCGCTGATGCGGGTGGCGATCGGGTTTTCCTTCTCGGGCGTCTACATCACCGCCGAAAGCTGGCTGAACAACGCCTCGACCAACGAGACGCGCGGCCAGGCGCTGTCGCTCTACATGATCATGCAGATGGTCGGCATCATCGGGTCTCAGGTGTTCCTGAACTTCGGCGATCCGTCGGGTTTCGTGCTGTTCGTGGTCCCCTCGGTGCTGGTGTCGCTGGCCTTCACCCCCATCCTGCTGACCGTCAGCCCCGCCCCGGCCTTCGAGGCCACGCGCCGCCTGTCGCTGCTCACGCTGTTTAAGGCCTCGCCGCTCGGCTTCGTCGGCATGTTCCTCCTCGGAGGCGTCTTCTCGGCGCAGTTCGGCATGGCCTCGGTCTGGGGCACGCTGCAGGGGCTGAGCGTGCGCGAGCTCACCATCTTCATCGCCGCGATCTACGTGGGCGGGCTCGTCTTCCAGTATCCGATCGGCTGGGCGTCGGACCGGATGGACCGCCGCGCGCTGATCCTGGCGCTGGCCGGGGTCGGGGCCGTGGTGACGCTGGGTGTCGCCGCGATCGACGCGCCGTTCTGGCTGCTGGTTCTCGTGGGCATGGAGACCGGGGCGATCTCGAACCCGCTCTATTCGCTCATCATCGCCTATGTGAACGACTACCTCGGCAAGGACGACATGGCGGCGGCCTCGGCGGGGCTTCTCTTCGTGAACGGGGTCGGCGCGATCGCGGGCCCGATCGTGACCGGCTGGCTGATGGGGCGGATCGGCCCGCCCGGGTTCTTCGTGTTCATGGGCGGGCTCTTCGCGCTGCTGGCGCTCTACGCCGGCTGGCGGATGACGCGCCGCGCGGCCGCGCCGGCCGGGGCCTATGTGCCGGTTTCGCCGAACGCCACGCCCGTCGCGGTCGAGGCGGCCTACGACCCCTCGGCAACCGGGGCCGTCACCGAGCGCGACTGACCGCGATTTGCGCTGGCCTTTCGCGGTGGCCTCTGCGACGCTTGGGCCATGACCGCAGGGGAGAGCGGGCCATGCATCAGCCGCAGGAGATTCTCGATTTCTGGACGGGCCTCGGGCCGCGGGGCTGGTATGCCGTGGACGCGGCCGTCGACAACGCCATCCGGCACCGCTTCGGCGATCTCTGGGAGGAGGCCCGCGAGGGCGGTTTCGCCGACTGGAGGGCCGCGCCCGAGGGGGCGCTCGCCTATCTGATCCTGACCGACCAGTTCCCGCGCAACATGTTCCGCGGCGAGGCGCGGGCCTTCGCCACCGACGCGCGGGCGCTCGACTGCGCCCGTCACGCCGTCTCGCAGCGGTTCGACGATCATGTCGAGGGCGCGATCCGCCAGTTCTTCTGGCTGCCCTTCATGCATTCCGAGGATCCGGCCGATCAGGCGCGGTCGGTGGCGATCTTCGAGGCGCGGATGCCGGGCGAGAGTGCCCTTCACGCCCGCGCCCACGCCGAAGTGATCCGACGCTTCGGCCGTTTCCCCTACCGCAACGCCGCGCTGGGGCGGGCGAGCACGCCGGAGGAGGAGCGGTTCCTCGCCGAGGGCGGCTATCGCACGGTGGTCGCCGCGCTGTCCGGTGGCGATGATCCGGGCGGGTGACGCAACGGATGGACGCGCCCCGAAAAATAGTTTAAGGCCAAACCAATTTTCGGACGAGGGGATGACATGGCGGCGGAAACCTATGACATGCTGGTGATCGGCGCCGGTCCCGGCGGCTATGTCGCGGCGATCCGCGGCGCGCAGCTGGGCCTGAAGGTCGCTGTGGTCGAACGCGAGCACCTGGGCGGCATCTGCCTGAACTGGGGCTGCATCCCGACCAAGGCGCTCTTGCGGTCGGCCGAGGTGTTCCACCTGATGCACCGCGCCAAAGACTTCGGCCTTTCGGTCGAGAAGGCGGGCTTCGACCTGTCGGCCGTCGTCGCCCGGTCGCGCGGCGTGGCCAAGCAGCTTTCGGGCGGCGTCGGCCATCTGCTGAAGAAGAACAAGGTCACCGTGGTGATGGGCGAGGCGCGGCTGGTCGCGCCCGGCAAGGTGGCGGTGACGACCGGCAAGGGCAGCGAAGAGATCAGCGCCAAGGCGATCGTGCTGGCCACCGGCGCGCGGGCGCGCGATCTGCCGGGGCTCGAGGCGGATGGCAAGCGGGTCTGGTCCTACAAGCACGCCCTGCAACCGCCGCACATGCCCGGTCGGCTTCTGGTCATCGGGTCGGGCGCGATCGGCATCGAATTCGCGTCCTTCTACAACACGCTCGGCGCCAGGACGACCGTGGTCGAGGTCATGGACCGCATCCTGCCGGTCGAGGACGCCGAGATTTCCGCCTTTGCCAAGAAGCAGTTCACCAAGCAGGGCATGACCATCCTGGAAAAGGCCACGGTGAAGGCGCTCGACCGCAAGGCGGACTCGGTGACCGCCACGATCGAGCAGGGCGGCAAGACCACGACCGAAACCTTCGACACGGTGATTTCCGCCGTGGGCATCGTCGGCAACGTGGAAAACCTCGGGCTCGAGGCGCTGGGGGTCAAGGTGGACCGCACGCATGTGGTGGTGGACGAGTATTGCCGCACCGGCGTTCCCGGTCTCTACGCGATCGGCGACATCGCGGGCGCGCCCTGGCTTGCGCACAAGGCCAGCCATGAAGGCGTCATGGTCGCCGAGCTGATCGCGGGCGGACATCCGCATCCGATCCGTCCGGGCGCCATCGCCGGCTGCACCTATTGCCAGCCGCAGGTCGCCAGCGTCGGCCTGACCGAGGAGAAAGCGCGTGCGACCGGCCGCGAGATCCGCGTCGGCCGGTTCCCGTTCATCGGCAACGGCAAGGCCATCGCGCTCGGCGAGCCCGAGGGGATGGTCAAGACCGTGTTCGACGCCAAGACCGGCGAGCTTCTGGGCGCGCACATGATCGGGGCCGAGGTCACCGAGCTCATTCAGGGCTATGTGATCGGCCGCCAGCTTGAAACGACGGAAGCCGACCTGATGGAGACGGTGTTCCCGCATCCGACGCTGAGCGAGATGATGCACGAATCCGTGCTGGACGCCTGGGGGCGGGCGATCCACTTCTGATCCCGGGTCCGGGCGTCAGATGTCCCGGCTCATCCGCATCCGCGGAGCCGGGGGCAGGGTGGCAAAGTCCCGGTCGGCCAGCGGGATGGGCGGCCGGTTCTCGTAGCCCCAGAAGTCGCGGTACCAGGACCGGTGGAAGGTGCCGTGGAACAGGGGCCGCTTGCTGCTGGTCGCGGTCGGGAAGTGGGGCAGCGCGACCGGTAGGCCGTGTCGAGGGCCCGCATCTGTTCGGGCGTGAACAGGTTCTCGACCATCAGGTAGCCGTGGCGCGCAAACAGCGCCCGCGCCTCGTCCAGCCGGTCCGCGGACAGGGCGCCGACGGCGGGCTCGGCCTCGGTCACGGTGATCGAGGACAGGTCGTGCTGGCCTTCGACGGCGGCCAGCGTCTCGATCGCGGAGGCGTCGTACATGGCGTGCTCCCCGTTGCCGACACGGGATGTCGGAGAAGGCTGCGCCCGAATCGCGACGCTCGGTGAAGAAAGTGAAGGCGCCCCGGATTCGGCGGGCGGCGCGGCACAGTCCGCCCGCCGGGCCGTCCCCGGGCGGGGTGTGGAAACGGGCGACGGCGCGAGCCCTGCCTGTGGCAGTGACGGCGGTGGCGCGTTCGCTTCCCGGGGAGATCCGGTGTGATTCAGATGCGGCGCGTGGTGCCGGCCCGGACGCCGGTCGCGACTCGGCGATGGGACCGGGCATGGCGGGGCAGGGGCCAGGGAGGCCGGAGTTGGACGAGACACGCACAGGCTGGGGGCTGGTCCTCGCGATCTGGTTCGCCGGTCTCGTGGCGGCCGGCCAGTTTTCCAAGACGGCGGTGATCCTGGCCGAACTGGGCGAGGTCTGGCCCGGCGCGGGGCTCTGGCTGGGGCTGGTGGTCTCGGTCGTGGGCGCCGTCGGGATCCTCTTCGGCACCTCGGCGGGGCTCGCGGTCGCGCGTTTCGGCGCCCGGCGGCTGGGCTCTCGGCGGTCGAGGCGCTGCTGCCGCCCCTGTGGCTGATGCTGCCCCTGCGCGTGGCCGAAGGCTTTGCGCATCTGGCGATCGTGGTGGCCGGCCCGGTGCTGATGGGGCGGGTCGCGGCGCCGCGCGACCAGGTGGCGGCGATGACGCTCTGGTCCACCTTCTTCGGGCTGGCCTTCACGCTGACCGCGACGCTGGGCCTGCCGCTGGTGCAGGCCTGGGGGCCGGCGGCGCTCTTTGCGGTGCATGCGGGGCTGATGCTCCTCGCCGCGGCGATCCTCTGGCGGCCGCTGCCATTCGATCCGCCCTCGCCGGCGGCGCCGGTGACGGCCGGCGCGCTCTGGCGCGACCATCTGGCGATCTACGCCTCGCCGCGCATCGCCGCCCCGGCCACGGGCTTCGTCTTCTACACGCTGCTCTACGTCGCGCTGCTCACGCTGGTGCCGCAGCTCGTGCGGCCCGAGCTGCGGGCGCTGGCCGCGGGGGTGATGCCGCTGGTCTCGATCGTGTCGTCGCTGGGCCTCGGCATCGCGCTCACCCGCCGCTTCGGCCCGGTGCGGGTGGTGCAGGCGGGCTTTGCA
>JBMOOG010000026.1:0-234007 GCA_049324535.1 Pseudomonadota bacterium
CAGGAGTTCGCCGCCCTGACGGCGCGCAAGCCCACCGCGGCTGTCGAGCAGCCGCCGCAGCCGTCGGCGCCGCCACCCGCGCCCGAGCCGAAACCCGAACCCAAGCCGAAACCCGAACCCAAGCCGGAGCCCGAACCCGCGCCTGCGCCCGAGCCTGCGCCGGAGCCGGTTCCCGATCCGGCGCCGCAGCCGGAGCCCGAACCGCAGCCGACGCCTCCGGCGCCGGATGTGGCCGAGGTGGCGCCGCCCGCTCCGCCGGCCCCCGCGGTCGAGGAGCCGGCGGTCGCCTCGCTGGTCGCCCCCGCCGGTCCGCGTCCGAAGCCGCGCCCCGCGCCGCGCGTCGCCCCGACGCCCGCCGAGGCGCCGCCGCCCGAAGCCGTCGAGGCGCCGACCGCGACGGCCGATGCGACGCCCGTACCCGCCCCGGACGCGCCGGCGAAGCCGGTCGAGGAGGCCGCCGCACCCCCCGAGGCGGGCGAGGTGCTGCGCACCGAGGAGAACGCGAAGGACGTGGCGGCCAGCGCCGCCCCCCAGACTTCGGCGCGTCCCAAGTCGCGGCCCGCGAAGCGCGCCCCCGCGCCCGAGCCGGCCCGGCAGGCCGCCGAAGCCCCCGATGCGACCAGCGAAAGCGCGGTGAACGATGCGCTGGCCGAGGCGCTGTCCGGCGCGGCCTCGGACACGCCCGCTCCGGGGACAGGGGCCGCGGCCTCGGGTCCGCCGATGACCTCGGGTGAGAAGGACGCGCTGGTGGTCGCGGTCAAGCAGTGCTGGAACGTGGGCGCGCTTTCGACCGATGCGCTGCGCACCGTGGTCACGGTCGGCGTGTCGATGGCGCCCGACGGCCGGCCCGATCCGGGTTCGGTCCGCCTGATCGACTCGTCGGGCGGCGACGACACCGCCGTGCGCCAGGCCTTCGAGACGGCGCGCCGGGCCATCCTGAACCCGCGCTGCGCCCGTGACGGCTATCCGCTGCCGCCCGAGAAATACGACCAGTGGCGCGAGATCGAGATCGTGTTCAACCCCGAGAAGATGCGGATGAAATGAGCCGTTTCCTGCACAGATCCGCCATCGGTCCGGGCCGCCCCTTGCGGCGGGTCCCGGCGACTGCCATCACACCCCCAAGGGAGTGCTCCATGCTGCGTCACCTTTTTCTCGCCTGTGTCCTCCCGCTCGCGCTGCTGGCGCCGGCCGTGACCGGGGCCCAGTCGGGGCCGCTGCGCATCGTCATCGAGGAGGGCGTGATCGAGCCCCTGCCGTTCGCGGTGCCGACCTTCGTGCCCGAGACCGGCAGCGCCGGGCAGGTTGCCGCCGAGATCACGCGCGTCATCGCGGGCGACCTGACCGGCACCGGTCTCTTCCGCGAGATCCCGGCCTCGGCCTACATCAGCCCGGTCACGAGCTTCGACGCACCGGTGGCCTATGCCGACTGGAAGGCGATCAACGCGCAGGCGCTGATCACCGGTGCCGTCTCGGAAAGCGGGGGCCGCATCAACGTCAAGTTCCGCCTCTTCGACATCGTGTCCGGGGCGCCGCTGGGCGAGGGGTTGCAGTTCGGCGGCAGCACCGGCGACTGGCGCCGGATCGCCCACAAGGTGGCGGACCAGATCTATTCGCGCATCACTGGCGAGGGCGGCTATTTCGACAGCCGCGTGGTCTTCGTGTCGGAAAGCGGCCCGAAGGACGCGCGCCAGAAGCAGCTTGCGATCATGGACCAGGACGGTGCGAACCTCCAGTTCCTCACCGATGCCTCGACCATCGTGCTTGCTCCCCGCTTCTCGCCGGACGGCAACCGCGTTCTCTACACCTCGTTCGAGACCGGCTTCCCGCGCATCAAGATCCTTGATCTTGCGACGATGAAGTCGCGCACGCTGGCCGAGCAGCCGGGAACCATGACCTTCGCCCCGCGCTTCGCGCCGGACGGGCGCACGGTCGTCTTCTCTCTCGAACAGGGCGGCAACACCGACATCTACGCGATGGATCTCGGCTCGGGCCAGACGCGGCGGCTCACGAACACGCCCTCGATCGAGACCGCGCCCTCCTTTTCGCCGGACGGCAGCCGGATCGTGTTCGAAAGCGACCGGTCGGGCACCCAGCAGCTTTACGTGATGTCCGCCGGCGGCGGCGAGGCCACGCGCATCAGCTTCGGCGAGGGCCGCTATGGCACCCCGGTCTGGAGCCCGCGCGGCGACCTCATCGCCTTCACCAAGCAGAACGCGGGACGCTTCCACATCGGGGTGATGCGCGTCGACGGGTCGGAAGAGCGGCTGCTGACCGCATCCTTCCTCGACGAGGGCCCGACCTGGGCGCCGAACGGGCGTGTGCTCATGTTCACGCGGGAGAGTGCCGGGGCGGGCGGTGGTGCGCAGCTCTATTCGGTGGACATCTCCGGGCGCAACCTGCGCGCGGTGCCGGGGCCGGGGGCGGCCTCGGACCCCGCCTGGTCGCCGCTTCTGCCCTGAGGCGCGTTTCCATTCACCGGCGGCAATGATAGTCTGACGGCATACAGGCAAGAAACCAGGCGGGACACGTCATGAAACACACAACCAAACTTCTGCTTCTGATCGGCGCGCTGGGCCTTGCGGCCTGCAACAACCCCGACCGCTACGGCGCGGGTGCGGGCGGTGCCGGTGGTGCGGGCGGGCTGGGCGGCATCTCCTCGGGCGGTCTCGGCAATCCCTCCGATCCGAATTCGCCGGCCTATTTCGCGCAGACCATCGGCGACACGGTGCGCTTTGCCGTCGACCAGTCCACGATCAGCCCCGAGGCGCGGGCGATCCTGACCAACCAGGCGATGTGGCTGAACCAGCATCCGGCCTACACCGCCATCATCGAGGGCCACGCCGACGAGCAGGGGACGCGGGAGTACAACCTCGCCCTCGGCGCCCGCCGGGCCTCGGCCGTGCAGGAGTTCCTGATTTCGCAGGGGGTTGCCGCCGGACGGCTGCGCACCGTGTCCTATGGCAAGGAACGCCCGCTTGCGATCTGCTCGGACGAGTCGTGCTACGCGCGCAACCGTCGCGCGGTCACGGTGATCTCGGTCGGCGCCGGGGTGTGACGGCATGATCCGCAGGCTTGTGGCAGCGCTGGTGATCGGGGCGGTTCTGGCCACCCCGGTCCTGGCCCAGGACCGCGCGCAGACGCTCGCGGACATCCGTGCCGAGCTCGGGCAGCTCGCCGCGCAGGTGCAGTCCCTGCGCAGCGAACTGGTCGCGGGCGGCGCCCAGGCCATGCAGGCGGCGGGCGGATCGTCCGCGCTCGAACGGATGGACGCGATGGAGGCCGAGCTTGCGGCGCTGACCCGGCGGACCGAGGATCTTCAGAACCGGGTCAACCGCATCGTGCAGGACGGCACCAACCGGATCTCGGACCTCGAGTTCCGGCTCTGCGAGATGGAAAAGGGCTGCGACACGGCCAATATGCCGATCACGGCGCAACTGGGCGGCGACGCGCTGCCGGCGGCGAGCGGCACGGCGCCGGCGCCCGCGACCGGCGGAAGTGCCGCGCCCGCGACCGCCGCACCGGAGCTTGCGGTCAGCGAGAAGGCCGATTTCGACCGGGCCAAGGCGGCGCTCGACGGGGGCGACTTCCGCGGGGCCGCCGATCTGTTCGCGGCCTTCACCCAGACCTATCCCGGAAGCCCGCTGGGCGCCGAGGCGATGTTCCTGCGCGGCGAGGCCTATGACAAGGCCGGCGAGACCAGCAAGGCCGCGCGCGCCTATCTCGAAGCCTTCTCCGGCGCGCCCGACGGGCCGTTCGCGTCCCGATCGCTGCTGCGCCTCGGCGCCGGGCTGGGCAAGCTTGGACAGACGCAGGAGGCCTGCGTGACCCTGACCGAGGTCGGCGTGCGCTTCCCGCAGGCCCCCGAGACGGCCGAGGCCGCCACGGCGATGCGGGGACTTGGCTGCCCGTGACGGGCACTGTCACGGGCACATTCACGGGTGGGGCCGGGCTTTCCGACCGCCTCCGCGCCGCGTTCGGTCCCTGTCCGCCCGCGCGGCTCGGGGTGGCGGTGTCGGGTGGCAGCGATTCCGTCGCGCTGCTCGTCCTGCTGGCCGAGTGGTCCCGCGACGGCGGGCCGCGGATCGAGGCCGTGACCGTCGATCACGGGCTGCGTCCCGAGGCGGCCGCCGAGGCCGCGGCCGTGGCCGATCTTTGCGTGGGGCTCGGTGTGCCGCACAGCCTGGCCGTCTGGACCTGGGACGGGCGCGGCAATCTTGCCGATGCGGCCCGTCGCGGGCGGCTGGGGCTGATCGCCGCATGGGCCGACGGGCGCGGCATCGGGAATGTGGCGCTGGGCCACACGCTCGACGATCAGGCCGAGACGGTGCTCATGCGGCTTGCGCGCGGGTCCGGGGTGGACGGTCTTTCCGGCATGGCGGTCCGGCGCCGGTCGGGAACGGTCACCTGGTGGCGCCCGATGCTGGACATCGCGCGGGCCGAGCTGCGCAGCTACCTGTCCGGGCGCGGCATCGCCTGGGCCGATGATCCCACCAATGACGACCCGAGCCATGATCGGGTGCTGGCGCGGCGGCTTCTCGAGGGGCTGAGGCCGCTCGGCCTTTCGCCGCAGCGGCTGGCGCAGACGGCCGGCTGGATGCGGCTTGCCCGGCCCGTTCTGGACGGGGCCACGGCCGGCCTGGCGCGCGCGGCGGTACGGGTCGAGCACGGCGAGGTCGCGATCGACCGCGCGCCCTTCGCCGAAGCGCAACCGGAGACCCGGCTGCGGCTTCTGTCGGGCATCCTGCGCTGGCTGGACGGGGCCGATTACCGCCCGCGCCTCGCGCCCCTGGCCGAGGCCGAGGCGGCGGTCCGCGCGGGAGGTCGGCGGACGCTGTCGGGCTGCCTTCTCGATGGCCGCGCACGGTCGGTCATCCGCATCGCCCGCGAGTCCGCCGCGGTGGGCGCGCCCGTGGCGGTCGGGCAGGTCTGGGACGGGCGCTGGCGCGTCGAGGGCCCGGTGCGGCCGGGCCTTCGGGTGGCGGCGCTTGGGGCCGGAGGGCTGGCGCTTTGCCCGGACTGGCGCGAGGCCGGGCTGCCGCGCCGGGTGCTGGAGGTGTCGCCCGCGGTCTGGGACGGAGACCGGCTTGTGGCCGCTCCGCTGGTGCAGCCCGGCGGATTGTGGCGCGCCGTGGCGACCCGCGACGCCGAAGACCTGCTTGATGCACTAATCGCGCATTGAACCTTCGGCCCCAATCTCTATCTTAGGGGAAATGCCCCGGCCGGCGGCCGGCGGAAGCGGATTTCAGGAGGTTCTCCCTTGGGCAACGCGAGAAACATCGCATTCTGGGTCGTGCTCTTCGTGCTGATCCTCGCGCTGTTCAATCTGTTCAGCGGCGGGCAGGCGACGATGAACGCCCGCACGATGACCTATTCGGATTTCATCCAGAAGGTCGATGGCGGGCAGATCGACAGCGTCACGCTGGACGGCGAGAAGGTGCTGATCCACGGCAAGGACGGGCAGAACTACGTCACCATCAAGCCCGAGGGCGAGGAAATCGCCGACCGGCTGATTTCCAAGAATGTGGTGGTCAAGGTCGATCCGCAGGAACAGTCGGGGCTCATGTCGGTCATCGGCGTCTGGCTGCCGTTCCTGGTGCTGATCGGCGTCTGGATCTTCTTCATGAACCGGATGCAGGGCGGCGGGAAGGGCGGCGCGATGGGCTTCGGCAAATCGCGCGCGAAACTCCTGACCGAAAAGCACGGGCGCGTGACCTTCGACGACGTGGCCGGCATCGACGAGGCCAAGGAAGAGCTTGAAGAGATCGTCGAATTCCTGCGCAACCCGCAGAAGTTCTCGCGTCTTGGCGGCCGCATTCCGAAGGGCGCGCTTCTGGTCGGTCCGCCCGGCACCGGCAAGACGCTTCTGGCCCGCGCGATCGCGGGTGAGGCGGGGGTGCCCTTCTTCACCATCTCGGGGTCGGACTTCGTCGAGATGTTCGTGGGCGTCGGTGCGTCCCGCGTGCGCGACATGTTCGAGCAGGCCAAGAAGAACGCCCCCTGCATCGTCTTCATCGACGAGATCGACGCGGTCGGCCGGTCGCGCGGCGTCGGCATCGGCGGCGGCAACGACGAGCGCGAGCAGACGCTGAACCAGCTTTTGGTCGAGATGGACGGCTTCGAGGCGAACGAGGGCATCATCATCGTGGCCGCGACCAACCGCCGCGACGTGCTCGACCCGGCGCTTCTGCGCCCCGGCCGGTTCGACCGGCAGATCCATGTGCCGAACCCCGACATCAAGGGACGCGAGAAGATCCTGTCGGTCCATGCCCGCAAGACGCCGCTCGGCCCCGATGTCGACCTGCGGATCATCGCCCGCGGCACCCCCGGCTTCTCGGGCGCGGATCTCATGAACCTGGTGAACGAGGCCGCGCTGATGGCCGCGCGCATCGGCCGGCGCTTCGTGACGATGGAGGACTTCGAGAACGCCAAGGACAAGGTGATGCTGGGCGTCGAGCGCCGCAGCATGGTCCTGACCGACGAGCAGAAGGAAAAGACCGCCTATCACGAGGCCGGCCACGCCATCGTCGGCCTGAGCCTGCCGAAGTGCGATCCGGTCTACAAGGCCACGATCATCCCGCGCGGTGGCGCTCTCGGCATGGTGGTGAGCCTGCCCGAGATGGACCGGCTCAACTTCCACAAGGACGAGGCCAAGCAGAAGATCGCGATGACCATGGCCGGCAAGGCGGCCGAGATCATCAAGTATGGCGAGGAGGGCGTGTCGAACGGACCGGCCGGCGACATCCAGCAGGCCTCGAGCCTCGCCCGCGCCATGGTCATGCGCTGGGGCATGTCCGACAAGGTCGGCAACATCGACTACGCCGAGGCCCATGAGGGCTATCAGGGCAACACCGGGGGCTTCTCGGTGTCGGCCCACACCAAGGAGATGATCGAGGAAGAGGTGCGGGCGCTCATCGACGAGGGCTATGTCACCGCGCGCCGGATCCTGCTGGAGAAGGCCGAGGAGTTCGAGCGGCTCGCCAAGGGTCTTCTGGAATACGAGACGCTGACCGGCGAGGAGATCCAGAAGGTGATCCGCGGCGAGCGTCTGGACAACGACAGCGAGGGCGGCACCCCGGCCGCCGCCACGCCGCTCACGGTCATTCCCAAGACCAAGCCGCGCCGGTCCACCAAGGCCGGCATGGAGCCGAAGCCGTCGGCCTGACGCGGCCGCGCGACGGCGGAGCTTCGGGGCGGTCGGGCAAAGGTCACGACCGCCCCCTGCATTTCGGGGGCCGCGATCCGCGGCTTGACGAACGCGCGGCGGCGGCCGATGCAGGACAGGTCGGCCGGGTGCCGGGGCAAAAGGGGGATCGCCATGGTGGGCAGGCAGGCGGCGGACTGGGATCCCTCGGCCTACGGGCTTTTCCACGATCTGCGGCTGCGTCCGGCGCTCGACCTTCTCGGTCGCGTCGGCCCGCTGCCCGAGGGGCCCGTGGTCGATCTGGGCTGCGGCTCCGGCGCGGTCGGGCCGGCGCTGGCTGCCCGCTGGCCGGAGGCCGGGCTGGTCGGGGTGGACCGTTCCGCGAGCATGCTGGCCGAGGCCCGCGCGACCGGGGCCTACGCCGCGCTGGTCACGGCGGATCTGGAAACCTGGCAGCCCGAGACCCCGCCCGCGCTCATCTTCTCCAACGCCGCCCTGCAATGGCTCGGGGATCACCCGCGGCTTCTGCCGCGCCTCGCGGGGCTGCTGGCGCCCGGTGGAACGCTCGCGGTGCAGATGCCGCGGCAGTATTTCGCGCCGTCGCACCGCTTCCTGCGCGACTTCGCGGCCGACATGTTTCCCGACCGGTTCGACTTTTCCGACTGGCAGCCGCCGGTGGCCGCGCCGCTCGACTACCATCGGCTGCTTGCGCCGCTCGGGACGGTGGATGTCTGGGAAACCGAATACGTCCAGCGGCTGGCCGCCTCGGACAAGGCGCATCCGGTGCGCCGGTTCACCGGCTCGACCGCGATGCGCCCGTTCCTCGACCGTCTGGGGCCGGCCGAGACGCTCGCCTTCGTCGCCCGCTACGACGCGGCCCTTGCGGCGGCCTACCCGCCCGAGGCCGACGGGACGGTGCTGTTTCCGTTCCGGCGCCTCTTCTTCACGCTGGTGGTCTGATGCCGGCGCTGAAACCGACCGATGTGGCCGGGCGCATCCTCTGGCTCGGCAGCGTCGGCGGCGATGACGGCATCCTCTCGGCGCCGCGGACGACGCTGCCCCTCGACTTCGCAGGGGCCGAGGGCGAGGCGCATTCGGGGCTCACCCGCCCGGCCTGTTCGCGGGTGGCGGCCCAGCACCCGCGCGGCACCCCGATCCGCAACACGCGCCAGCTGTCGATCCTCGCGCGCGAGGAGCTTGACGCCATCGCGGCCGCCCTCGGTCTGGACAGCCTCGATCCCGCGCTCCTCGGCGCCTCGGTGCTGATCGAGGGCATTCCCGACTTTACCCTGGTTCCCCCGTCCTCGCGGCTTCAGGGACCGGACGGGGTGACGCTGGTCATCGACATGGAGAACCGCCCCTGCAACCTGCCCGCGCGCGCGATCGAGGACCGGCACCCGGGGGCCGGCGCGCGGTTCAAGGCGGCCGCGCGGCACCGGCGGGGCGTCACCGCCTGGGTCGAGCGGCCGGGCGTGCTTGCGCTGGGTGACCAACTGCGCCTGCACATCCCCGACCAGCCGGTCTGGCCGCATCTCGGCGCCGAGCGGGGCTGAAGGCGCGCTGGCGATTCCCGACCGGCGAGCGTCGGAAACGACACGTTTGCCCGGTTCCTCGCGGTCTATCACCGGCGGTATGACCGGGCGGCCCTCGACCTCGCGGCCCGGCTGCAACAGGGAGCCCCGTCGCGCATGGCCTTCAAATCCGACATCGAGATCGCCCGGGAAGCGAAGAAGAAGCCGATCCTCGAGATCGGCGCGAAGCTGGGCATCCCGGCCGAGCACATGATCCCCTACGGGCACGACAAGGCCAAGGTCGCGCAGGACTTCATCCGCGGGCTTTCCGACCGGCCGGACGGCAAGCTGATCCTTGTCACCGCGATCAACCCGACGCCGGCGGGCGAGGGCAAGACCACCACGACCGTGGGCCTTGGCGACGGCCTGAACCGCATCGGCAAGCGCGCGGTGATCTGCATCCGCGAGGCGAGCCTCGGCCCGAACTTCGGCATGAAGGGCGGCGCGGCCGGGGGCGGACACGCGCAGGTGGTGCCGATGGAGGACATGAACCTCCACTTCACCGGGGATTTCCACGCGATCACCTCGGCGCACAACCTGCTGAGCGCGATGATCGACAACCACATCTACTGGGGCAACGAGCTGGGCATCGACGAGCGCCGCGTGACCTGGCGCCGCGTGATGGACATGAACGACCGCGCGCTGCGCGACATCGTGGTGTCGCTCGGGGGCGTCGCCAACGGGTTCCCGCGCCAGACCGGCTTCGACATCACCGTGGCCTCCGAGGTCATGGCGATCCTGTGCCTGTCGAAGGACCTCGAGGACCTGCAGGAGCGGCTTGGCCGCATCGTCGTCGCCTATCGCCGCGACAAGACGCCGATCTATTGCCGCGACATCAAGGCCGACGGCGCGATGACGGTGCTTCTGAAGGACGCGATGCAGCCGAACCTCGTGCAGACGCTGGAAAACAACCCGGCCTTCGTGCATGGCGGGCCCTTTGCCAACATCGCGCATGGCTGCAACTCGGTCATCGCCACCCAGACGGCGTTGAAGCTTGGCGAGTATGTCGTGACCGAGGCGGGCTTCGGGGCCGATCTGGGAGCCGAGAAGTTCTTCGACATCAAGTGCCGCAAGGCGGGCCTGAAGCCGGCCGCCGCGGTCATCGTCGCCACGGTGCGGGCGATGAAGATGAACGGCGGCGTGGCCAAGGCCGACCTCGGCCCGGAAAACGTCGCGGCGGTCCGCAAGGGCTGCCCGAACCTCGGCCGGCACATCGCGAACGTGAAGGGCTTCGGGGTTCCCGTCGTGGTCGCGATCAACCACTTCGCGACCGACACCGAGGCCGAGATCCAGGCGGTCAAGGACTATGTGGCCGAACAGGGCGCCGAGGCGATCCTGTGCAAGCACTGGGCGCAGGGCTCGGCCGGGATCGAGGATCTGGCGCGCAAGGTGGTAAGCCTTGCGGAATCCGGTGCCTCGCACTTCGCGCCGCTCTACCCGGACGAGATGGGGCTCTTCCAGAAGATCGAGACCATCGCCAAGCGCATCTACCACGCCGACGCGGTGATCGCCGACAAGGCCATCCGCGACCAGCTCAAGGCCTGGGAGGCGGAAGGCTACGGCCATCTGCCGATCTGCATGGCCAAGACGCAGTATTCCTTCACCACCGATCCGAACGTGCGCGGCGCGCCGACCGGGCATTCGGTGCCGGTGCGCGAGGTCCGGCTCTCGGCCGGGGCGGGCTTTGTCGTGGTCATCTGCGGCGAGATCATGACCATGCCCGGCCTGCCGCGGGTGCCTTCGGCCGAGACGATCCGCCTGAACGACGCGGGCCAGGTCGAGGGTCTGTTCTGAGGCGTTCCGGCGCGTTGCCCTTTCCGGCGGTCGGGCTTATGTCACGGCCACCGGAAAGGAGTGCGACATGCCGAAGCCCGAGGACTGCACCAGCATGGCCGAGATCCGGGGCGAGATCGACCGGCTGGACGAGACTCTGGTGCGCCTCTTCGCCGAGCGCGCCGCCTACATCGACCGCGCCGCCGAGATCAAGGCCGGGGCCGACCTTCCGGCCCGCATCGAGACCCGGGTCGAGCAGGTCGTCGCCAACGTCCGCCGCCACGCCGACACCTACGGGCTGCCGCCCGATCTGGTGGAAAAGCTCTGGCGGCGGCTCATCGACTGGTCCATCGCGCGCGAGGAAAGCCGCCTTGGTCCCGACAGCCTGCGCCGGGACGGCTCGGGAGAGGACAGAGAGCAGAGGAGATGAGCGATGAGCGCGACGGTGATCGACGGCAAGGCGTTTGCGGCGCGGGTGCGCGGCGCGGTCGCGGGCCATGTGGCCGGGCTGCGGGCGCGCGGAATCACGCCCGGTCTGGCGGTCGTCCTGGTCGGTGAGGATCCGGCCAGCCAGGTCTATGTGCGGTCCAAGGGCCGCATGACCGTCGAGGTCGGGATGAACAGTTTCGAACATCGCCTGCCCGCCGAGACGGCCGAGGCCGAGCTGCTGGCGCTCATCGAACGCCTGAACAGGGACGACAGCGTCAACGGGATCCTCGTGCAGCTTCCGCTGCCGCCCCACATGAATTCCGACATCGTCATCAACGCGATCGACCCGGCCAAGGATGTGGACGGATTCCACATCTCGAACGTGGGGCTGCTGGCCACCGGACAGAAGGCGATGGTGCCCTGCACGCCGCTTGGCTGCCTGATGCTCCTGCGCGACCTGCACGGGTCGCTGGCCGGGATGGAGGCTGTGGTGGTCGGCCGGTCGAACATTGTCGGCAAGCCGATGGCGCAGCTTCTCCTGCGCGACAGCTGCACGGTGACGGTCGCCCATTCGCGCACCCGCGACCTGCCCGAGGTCTGCCGCCGGGCCGATATCGTCGTCGCGGCGGTCGGCCGGCCGGAGATGGTGACGGGCGACTGGATCAAGCCCGGCGCGACCGTGATCGACGTCGGCATCAACCGCATCGAGCGGGACGGCGCGCCGGTGCTGGTCGGCGATGTCGACTACGCCTCGGCGGCCCGCGTCGCGGGCGCGATCACGCCGGTGCCGGGGGGCGTGGGCCCGATGACCATCGCCTGCCTTCTGGCGAACACGCTGACCGCCACCTGCCGCGCGAACGGTCTGCCCGAGCCCGAAGGGCTGACCGCCTGAGCCCGGTCTCAGCGGGGCCGGACGGGCACCATGGTGCCGGTCAGCACCGCGACCAGGGTCCGCTCGCCGCCATCGCGTTCGGCCTCGATCTCGGCCCGGACGACCGTCAGCCGGCGTCCGGCGCGCAGGACGGTCCCGCGCGCCACGAGCCGCGCGCCCTCGGCCGGGGCCAGAAGGTGGATCGCCATCTCGGCGGTCATCACCTCGGCGTCCGCGGGCATCAGGGTCAGCGCGGCAAAGCCCGCCGCCGTGTCGCCCAGCGCGAAGGCCAGCGCGGCGTGGGCGACGCCGTGCTGCTGGCGCACATCCGGGCCGATCGGGGCGGCGATCTGCACCGCGCCGGGCGCGATCTCGCGGATCTCGGCCGAGAAGAGCCGCATCAGCGACTGCGACGCGAAGCTTGCGCGGACCTTGGCCTCGGTGGCGGGCTCGATGCGGGGGGGCGTGGTGTCGGTCGTCACGGGCGTCCCGTTCTCAGAGATGGCGATTTGATCGCGGCCTTTGTTGCAGGTCCGCGACGCAGCCTTTAGGAGAGGCAGCGGTAAATGGTGTACGCGAAAGGTGCTGCAATGGCCATGACCGGGCTGATGCGGGATATCGGGGCCGCCCTGCGATCGCCCGTGCCCTACGTCTCGATGGTCATCCTCGTGCTGGTGCTCAGTCTGGCGGAGCCGTTTCGTGCCTATCTTCCGCCGTTGTCGCCGGGCCAGCGGTTCGAGTTCTGGACAGTCGTGGTCGGGCTTTCGGTGCTCTGGGGCGTCAGTCTCCGGGTTCTCCTGCAACGCCGCTTTCCGCGGCTGCGGCTGGGTGGTGCGCTCGCGCTGGGTGTGGTCGCCTCGTCGGTCGTGCTGGCCTGTCCGATCCGCTGCGTCGCTCTGGCGCTGCTGCCCGATGCGGGGCAGCGGGTGCCGTCGATTCCGGTCTTTGCGGGGTTGATCCTGATTGCCGGATCCGGGATTGCCGTCCTGCGCTGGTTCTCCGAGACGCATGGCCACGGGGTCTGGCGTGGGGCACCGTCCACGCCGAGGCCGACCGGTGAACCCGCGCCCCCCGCGCCCCCCGCGCCGGTCCCGCCGGCCGAGGCCCCGGCCGTCCGCCCGCGGCTGATGCAGCGGCTTCCGGCCGGGGCGCAGGGCACGCTCGTGCGGCTGTCCGTGCAGGGCCATTACGTTCTGGTCCACACGACGGAGGCCACGCACAGCCTGCTCATGCGGTTCTCGGACGCGCTGGCCGAGGTCGAGGGCCATCCGGGGCTTCGGGTGCACCGGTCGCACTGGGTGGCGCGCGACGCGATCGCGGGCCACCGCCGCAAAAAGGGCCGCCACTTTCTTGCGACGATCGACGGGGCCGAGGTTCCGGTGAGCCGCGCCTATGTCGCCGACGTGCGGGCCGTCGTGCCGGCGCCGGTCTGAACCGACCGGGACGCCCGCAAGATCCCGAAGCCCAGAGCCGCGGCAATCGCCGACCCCGACAGCACGCCCAGCCGCACCTCGTTCATGTGGACGGCGTCGGAAAAGCTGAGCGAGCCGATGAACAGGGACATGGTGAAGCCGATCCCGGCCAGGCAGGCGATGCCCGACATCTGCGTCCAGGACGCCCCCGCCGGCATGGCGGCAACACCGGTTCGCACCAGAAGCCAGGTCATGCCCATGACGCCCACGTATTTGCCGACGACCAGCCCGGCCGCGATGCCGGCCGGCACCTCCGAGACCAGGTCCGCAGGCGACAGCCCGGCCAGCACCACACCGGCGTTCGCAAAGGCGAAGATGGGCACGATCACGAACATCACATAGGGGGCGAGGCCGTCCTCGAGCGCGTGCAGCGGGGATTTTCCGAACCGATCCTTCAGCGGGATGAAGAAGGCGGTGGCCACACCGGCCAGCGTGGCATGGACCCCGGATTTCAGCACCAGCACCCAAAGGATTGCGCCCAGAAGCAGGGTGGGCGCCATCCGGTGCAGGCCGAGCGCATTGCGCCACGCCATCAGCCCCAGCGGGATCAGCGCAAGGGCCAGGTAGTGCACCTTCAGTTCAGCGGTGTAGAAGAGGGCGATGATGAGGATCGCGCCCAGATCGTCGAGGATCGCCAGCGTGAGCAGGAAGATCTTGAGCGACGGCGGCACACCTTTGCCGACCAGGGCCAGGACACCCAGCGCAAAGGCGATGTCGGTCGCCGCCGGAATGGCCCAGCCGCCCCGCGTGACCGGATCGGCCGCGTTGAAGGCCAGATAGATCAGCGCCGGCACGGCCATGCCGCCGACCGCCGCCATTCCGGGCAGCAGGACGTCGCTCGGCTTCTTCAGCTTGCCCTCGAGGAGTTCGCGCTTGAGCTCGAGGCCGACGAGCAGGAAGAACACGGCCATGAGCCCGTCGTTGATCCACAGGATCAGCGGCTTGCTCAGCCCCTCGCCATCCAGCGTCACCGAAAAGGGCAGGTTCAGGATGCCGTGATAGGCGTCCGACCAGGGCGAATTCGCGACGATCAGGGCCGCGGCGGCCGAGATGATGAGGGCGATGCCCCCGGCCGCGTCGTGGCCGAGGATGCGATCCATGATGCGCAAAAGGCTCATTGCTTCTCCCTGTCCCTGTCGTTCTCCACAGGTTGGGGCCGCAGGCCCACAAGTCAACCGCCGTCGATGCAAAAGCTCTGGCACGCCGCCCTTGTGCCGCCTAGCGTGGCGCGCGCGGACAGGAAAGGGGCGCGGATGGATGCGATGATCGACCATCTGGTGGTGACGGCGGCCAGTCTGGACGAGGGCTGCGACTGGGTCGAGGCGCGGCTCGGGGTCCGGCCGGGGCCGGGCGGCCAGCATGCGCTGATGGGGACGCACAACCGGCTGCTGGGCCTCGGCCCCGACACCTATCTGGAGGTGATCGCCATCGATCCCGGCGCCGCGCCTCCGGGCCGGGCGCGCTGGTTCGGCCTTGATGCGCGGCGGGGGCCCCCGCGGCTGACGCATTGGGTCATGCGGGTGCCGGACCTCGGGGCGGCGCTTGCGGCCGCGCCGGAGGGTGCGGGGCAGGCCACGCCCCTGTCGCGCGGGCCCTACCGCTGGCGCTTCGCCGTCACGGCGGACGGCCATCAGCCCTTCGATTCGCTCTATCCCGCGCTGATCGACTGGCAGGGCCCCCGCCATCCGGCCCGCGATCTGCCCGACATGGGCATCCGGCTGGTGCGGCTGGGGCTGTCGCATCCCGACGCCGCCCGACTGGCCGGGTGTCTGCCCGGCGCCGATCCGCGCCTGAGCGTCACCGAAGGCCCGGCCCGGCTCTCCGCCCGCGTCGCGACCGCCGACGGCGAGAGAGAGCTCTGATGCCGCCCGCCCTACGCCCGGCCCGGCCCGAGGACCATGCGGCCATCCTCGCGTTCTGGAACCCGCTGATCCGGGACACGACCGTCACCTTCTCGTCCGAGGAAAAGTCCCCCGAAAGCCTGGCCGCGATGATCGCCGCGCGCCGGGCGGCGGGCCACGCGTTCCTGGTCGCCGAGGATGCCGGCGCGGTGCTCGGCTTTGCCACCTACGCGCAGTTCCGGGGCGGCAACGGCTATGCCACCGCGATGGAACACACCATCATCCTGGCCGAGGCGGCGCGGGGCCGCGGCGTCGGGCGGGCGCTGATCGAGGCGATCGCCGGTCACGCGGCCGCGGCCGGTGCGCACACGCTCATGGCCGGCGTCTCGGCCGAGAACAGCGGCGGCATCGCGTTTCACCGGGCGGTCGGGTTCCGCACCGTGGCCGTGGTGCCGGAGGTCGGGCGCAAGTTCGGCCGCTACATCGACCTTGTCCTGATGCAGCGGGTGCTCGCGACCGCTGACAAGGCGCGCGGCGCCGGGTAGGGTGCGGGCATGTCAGTCTGGACGCGCATCGCCGACGCCGTAGCCGCCCTTCGCCGGGGCGAGCCGCTCTCGGCGGTCTTCGACCGGTTGCGCACGCCGCCCGAACGGTCGGTGGCCTTCACCATCGCGGTGATCGCGCTGGGCGCAAAGATGGCCAAGGCCGATGGGCGGGTCACCCGCAACGAGGTGTCGGCCTTCCGCCGCGTGTTCACGCTCGATGCCGCGGACGAGGCCGGGGCGGCCCGGGTCTTCGATCTGGCGCGGCAGGACGTGGCGGGGTTCGAGTTCTACGCGCGCAAGATCGCCGCGATGTTCGGACCCGGCGACCAGGTGCTGATCGACCTGATGGACGGGCTTTTCTACATCGCCGCCGCCGATGGCACCTTCCACCCCGGCGAGGAGGCATTCCTGCGCGAGGTGGCGACGATCTTCGGGCTGGATGCGCGCTGCTTTGCCTCGCTGCGGGCCCGTCATCTGCCCCCCGACGAGGCCGACCCCTATGCGATCCTCGGCGTCACCCCCGACACGCCGCTCGAGCAGATCCGCGCGGCGTGGCGGCAGGCGGTGATCGACAGCCACCCCGACCGGCTGGCCGCGCGGGGCGTGCCCGAGGAGGCGCTGCGGCTGGCGCAAGACCGTCTGGTGGCCGTCAACCGCGCCTGGGAAGAGATTTCGCGGCGCGTGGCGGCGTGACCGGATGCGCATCGCGACTTACAACGTCGAATGGTTCGTCAACCTCTTCGACCGGCACGGGCATCTTCTGGCCGACGAGGGGTGGTCGGCGCGCCACAACGTGACCCGGGCCGACCAGCTGGCGGCGCTTGGCATCGTGTTCACCGCCCTCGACGCCGATGCGGTGATGATCATCGAGGCCCCCGACAACGGCAAGCGGCGGCGAACGACCGACATGCTCGAGGCCTTTGCGCAGACCTGCGGGCTGCGCGCGCGCCGGGCGCTTCTGGGCTTTGCCAACGAGACGCAGCAGGAAATCGCGCTTCTCTACGATCCCGACCGGCTGAGCGCGCGCCACGATCCGATCGGACAGCCCGGGCCGCACGTGGCGCCCGACGGCGCGGCCCCGCGGTTCGATTCCACGTTTCTGGTCGATCCGGGCATCGACGGGGTGGCCGACAGCGTGGCCTTCTCGAAGCCGCCGCTCGAGATCGAGGCGCGGACCGCCTCGGGCGTGCGGCTGCGGCTGATCGGCGTGCACAGCAAGTCGAAGGCGCCGCACGGCGCGGACGGTCCGGAGCAGGTGCGCCGCCTTGCCATAGCCAACCGGCGCAAGCAGATCGGCGAGGCGCTCTGGCTCCGCCACCGGGTGCTGGAGCACCTCGAGGCCGGCGACAGCCTGATGGTGATGGGCGATTTCAACGACGGCCCGGGGCTTGACGAGTACGAACAGATGTTCGGCCGGTCTGGGCTCGAGATCGTCATCGGGTGGAACCAGCCACGGCCGCAGCGGCTTTTCGACCCGCACGCGCGCATCGTCTATGGCAAGAAGGGGGGCGCGGCGCCCTCGTCGGCGCGGTTCTACCTCGATGAGGAACAGCGCTTCTTTTCGGCGATGCTCGACTTCATCATGGTCTCGCCCGACCTGCGCGGGCGCAACCCCCGCTGGCGGATCTGGCATCCTTTCGACGATCCGGCGATCTATGCGGTGCCGGAACTGCGCGAGGCGCTTCTGACCGCCTCGGACCATTTTCCGGTAAGCCTCGACATCGACCTGTGATGGCGCTGTGAGCCGGGGCGCGATTGCGCTAGACTGCCGGTCATGCTCCGATACGCCCTTACCCTCGCCCTTGTCCTTCCGACAATGCCCTGCGCCGCCCAGACGGTCGCGCCCGGGTCGGAGCCCGGCACCGAGGAGGGGCTGAGCCTCATCGAGCGGGGGGCGATGATTCTGCTCAGGTCGATGATGGACCGGATCGGCCCCGAGCTTGACCGGATGGGCGAGGAGATGGGGCTGGCGATCGAGGAGATGAAGCCGGCGCTTGAGGAACTCGCGCGGCTGATCGGGGACATCCGCAACTACGAGCCGCCCGAGGTGCTGCCGAACGGCGACATCATCATCCGCCGCAAGCGGCCGCAACCCCCGCCCCTGCCGGGGTCCGAGACCGAGATCGACCTCTGACGGCCGGGCGGCGTGCCCGGACGCGCGCTCAGGCGTCCACGACCTGGGTCCGGGTTCCCATGGCGGCCGCCAGCGAGGCGAAGCGGGCGAGGGCCACTTCGCCGAACAGGGCCCGGCCCTTGCGCGTGAGCTTCAGCCGGAGCACGTTCTTCTTGCGCAGCCATTCCAGCTCGCCCGCCTCTTCCGGCGCTTGCAGCGCGAACATCGCCCCGAAGCGCATGGCCTTGCCGAGGATCTCCGCCTCCTGGATCTGGCGGGGGCTGAGCAGGGCGAACATCGGCTCGAGCCGGCTGCCGCTGCGGGAATTCTTGTAGCGGTGGAGCAGCGCCAGCCCGAGGAAGACGCGCTCGGGGTGGCTCAGGCCGCCGAGGTTCGCCCGGGTCACGTTGTCGAAGCAGGCTTCGGCGCGGTAGTCGGGGTGGGTGCGCCAGGTCGTGTCGTGCAGCATGCAGGCGGCCCTGACGAGCCGCAGGCGCTCGGGCGGCGCCTTCTCGAAGAGCGGCAGGAGGAAGGCGTAGAGCTTCTTGCCGAAGCCGGGCATCCGCGCCGAGGTCTTCTCGGCGTGGCGGCAGGCCTCGATCAGCGGATCGCGCAGCCGCAGCTTTTCCGGCATCTGCTCGTAGAGCAGCCCCTCGCGGATGCCGTAGGACGACACGTCGATTTCCTTGGGGCGGAAGGTCTGCACCAGCTGCCGCAGCACAAGGCCCGCCATAGGCAGGAGCTCGAGGCGCGCCTCGGAGGTGCCGGTGCGGGCGCGCAGCGTGGCGATGTCGCTTTCCTCGATCCACTTCACGGTCTGTAGGACGCCCTGCGGGGTCATCCTGTACTCGTGCAGCACCGTCATCGGGTAGTTGCGCCGCTCCATGTCGAGCCGCGCGATCGCCCGCCACGACCCGCCGACCAGGTAGATCCGGTCATGGCCGGTACCCACCGTCTCGGCGAGCTGCTGCATGACCTTGCGCACATGCGCGGTCAGTCCCGCCTTGCCGCCGGGGACGCGCTGGAGCCGGAACGGCCCGAGCGGCGACGTGGCGCGGCGGCCGATCTCGCCGCCGCCGATCTCGGCCAGTTCCATCGAGTTGCCGCCGATGTCGCAGACGAGACCGCGCGCCCCGGGCCAGCCGAGCAGGACGCCCTGCGCGGAGAGCCGGGCCTCTTCGGCGCCGTCGATCACCCAGAGCTTCAGCCCGGTCTCGCGTTCGACCTCGGCCTGAAACTCGGGGCCGTCCTCGGCCTCGCGGACCGCCGCCGTCGCCACGCAGGTCAGCGGCCCGATGTCCATGCCCTCGGCCAGGGCGGCGAAGCGGCGCAGGGCGGACAGGGCGCGCACGCGGCCCTGGGGATTGAGCCGCCCGGTCTCGGCCAGACCGTTGCCGAGGCCCGCCATGATCTTCTCATTGTAGAAATAGGCCGGGCTGCGCGCGGCGCCGTCGAAGACCACCATGCGGACGGAGTTCGACCCCACATCGACGACGCCCACCCGTTCGAGCGCCCGGCTGGACGGATCGTCGAAGAGCGGCCGGCCGAAGGGCTCCCAGTCGTCGCCGGCGCTCACGAGTTTCTGGTCCATGCGTCTCACCCCCGCGTGAGTCCACGCCGGTGCGTCGGCCCCGGGCGGCTGGCCTCTGCCTTACCCCTCAATCCACCGGCTGGGCAAGTCTCGGGACGCCCGCCGCGCCTGCGGACCCGCGGCCCGACAGCGAGGGATTCTCCATGAAATAGGTGTGGCAGCTGAAGAGGTCGTCACGGCCCTCGGGCAGGTCGCGCACATAGTGTCCGTCCGGCTGCAGCACCCAGCTCTGGGCCTCGTCGGCCAGATTCGCCGCCATGATCTGGGTCATGATCTGCGCCCGCACGGTGTCGTTCAGGATCTCGACCAGCGCCTCGACGCGGCGGGTCAGGTTGCGCTCCATCCAGTCGGCCGACGAGATGAAGATGCGCGCCTTCTTCGACGGCAGGCCGTGGCCGTTGCCGAAGAGCACGATGCGCGAATGTTCGAGGAACCGCCCGACGATCGACTTCACCCGGATGTTGTCGGACAGTCCCTTGATGCCGGGGCGCAGGCCGCAGATGCCGCGCACGACCATGTCCACCTTCACGCCGGCCTGGCTTGCGGCGTAGAGCGCGTCGATCACCTCGGGATCGATGATCGAGTTGAGCTTCAGCCAGATCGCCGCAGGGCGGCCGCTGCGCGCGAACTCCGCCTCGCGCGCGATCAGGTCCAGAAGGCGCGGCTTGAGCGAGATGGGCGAGATCGCCAGGTTCTCGAGGCCCTCGGGCTGGGCGTAGCCCGACAGGTAGTTGAAGACCTTGGTCGCGTCGCGGCCCAGCGCCGGGTCGCAGGTGAAGAGGCTCAGGTCGGTGTACACGCGCGCGGTGATCGGGTGATAGTTGCCGGTGCCGTAATGGGTGTAGGTGACCAGATGGTCGCCCTCGCGGCGCACGACGGTCGAGATCTTGGCGTGGGTCTTGTAGTTCACGAAGCCGTAGACGACATGCGCGCCCGACCGTTCGAGCCGGCGCGACTGGCGGATGTTGGCCGCCTCGTCGAAGCGCGCCTTGAGCTCGACCAGCGCGGTCACGGACTTGCCGCTTTCGGCGGCCTCGCAGAGCGCCGAGACGACGGGGCTGTCGTAGGAGGTCCGGTAGAGCGTCTGCTTGATCGCCAGCACGTTCGGATCCGCCGCGGCCTGCTGCAGGAACTGGATCACCATGTCGAAGCTTTCGTACGGGTGATGCAGCAGCATGTCCTTCTGGCGGATGGCCGCGAAGATGTCGCCGTCGTGGTCCTGCAACCGTTCGGGCACGCGGGGGATGAAGGTCGGCCACTGCAGGTCGCGCCGGCTGTCGAGCACCAGCTCCTTCACGTCGGCCATGCCGACCATGCCCTTGACCTCGACGACCTCGTCCGCGCTGACGCCCAGTTCGTCCATGACCACCGCGCGCAGCGCCACCGGCGCGTCGGCGGTGATCTTCAGCCGGATCACCTGGCCGCGCCGGCGCCGTTTCAGGGCGGTCTCGAATTCGCGCACCAGATCCTCGGCCTCCTCCTCGACCTCGAGATCGCTGTCGCGCAGGACACGGAAGGCGCAGTGGCCGGTCGAGCGGTAGCCTGGGAACAGCGCCTCGAGATGCAGGAGCAGCAGGTCCTCCAGCGGCAGGAACCGCGCCTCGCCGGGTTTCGACGGAAGCGGGATGAAGCGCGCCAGCTGCTGCGGGATCGGCAGGAGCGCCTGCAGCGACCGCTGGTCGGAGATCCGCTCGAGCTGAAGCGCGAGGCAGAACCCGGCGTTCGGGATGAACGGGAAGGGGTGGGCCGGGTCGATCGCCAGCGGCGACAGCACGGGGAAGACCTGGGCCAGGAAGTGCTGCTGGAGAAAGCCGCGGTCGCGCTTCGTGAGCTTGCGGCGGTCGAGGATCTCGATGCCCGCGGTCTCCATGTCCCGGCGAAGCCGGTTCCAGATCGTCTGCTGGGCGGCCATCAGGCGGCGCGCCTCGGCGTTGACCAGCACCAGCTGCTCGGCCGGGGTCCGCCCGTCCGCCGCGGGCGTCGCGTTGCCGGCCCGGGCCAGCTCGCGCAGACCCGCGACGCGGACGGTGTAGAATTCGTCGAGGTTGGTGGCCGAGATCGACAGGAAGCGCACGCGTTCGAGGAGCGGCACGCGCGGATTGCGCGATTCGTCGAGCACGCGCCAGTTGAAGCCCAGCCAGCTCAGTTCCCGGTTGAAGAACCGCGCCGGCCCCGCGATCTCGGCGGGCGGAAGAACCGCCGGACGGCTCGTGTGATGGTGCAGGAAATCGGCCTGGGTCATCGGGAGGGGGCTCGCAATCGTCAAACGGGCGTCAATCGTTCCGCCGGGGAGGGGCGGTCAACGCCGATCATTGACCCTGCCGCGCGCGGCTGTCCAGAACCTCGGCGACGAGGCCGCGCGTGATCGGGCGCGCCTCGGCAAGCGCCCGCGAGTCGATCGCGCCGACAAGGTCGCGCGCGGCCGCCGTCGAGCGCTCCATCCGCCGCACGAGCCAGGGGACAAGCGCGGGCGGGACGGCCAGCTGACGGTCGGCAAAGAGCTTGACCAGGATCGCGGCCAGCAGGGCGTCGTCCGGCGCGTCGATGCGGGCGACCGCCGCCGCGCCCAGCCGGCTTTCCAGATCGGGCAGGCCGAGGCGCCAGTGCAGGGGGGCCGAGCGCGCGGTGACCAGAAGCCGGCCACCCGCGGCGGCGATCAGGTTGTGCAGGTGGAAGAGCGCGGTCTCGGCGGCGCGGTCGCCGGCGATGCGGTCTGCATCCTCGACCGCGATCCGCGGGGCGCGGGCAAGGTCGGCCAGATCCGCGTCGGCAATGCCCGCGGCGTCCATGATCCGCGCGCCGGTGTCGTGGGCCCAGACGTGGACGAGATGCGTCTTGCCCGAGCCGCCGGGGCCGGTGAGGACGAGCTTGCCCTGCGGCCAGGAGGCGTCGCTCTCGACCTGCGCGAGGGCAAGCCGGTTGGCCGGCGAGACGAAGAAATCGCCGCGGCCCAGTGCGGGGCGCACCGGCAGATCGAGGACCAGTTGCCGGGGCATGGGGCTAGGCCTTCTCGCCGCCGGAACCGGGCGAGCCGCGATACAGAGGGCTTTCGAGATACTTCTGGATGGCGAACCGGGCCAGGACGCCGATGGCGGCGGCGACCGGTACCGCCACCAGCATGCCGACGAAGCCGAAGAGCGTGCCGAAGGCCGACAGGGCGAAGAGCAGCCAGACCGGGTGCAGCCCGACCGAGTTTCCGACCAGCTTCGGGGTCACGATGTTGCCTTCCAGAAACTGGCCGACGGCGAAGATGCCGGCGACGATGCCGATCTGCACCCAGTCGCCCCAGAACTGGTAGAGCGCGAGTCCGATCGCAAGCGCCCCGCCGATCAGGGCGCCCACGTAGGGGATGAAGGTGATGAGGCCGGCAATGGCGCCGACGACGAGGCCGAACTGCAGCCCGGCGGCCATGAGGGCGATCGAGTAGAAGGTGCCGAGGATCAGGCAGACCGAGACCTGACCGCGCACGAAACCCGCCAGCACCCGGTCGATGTCGCGCGCAAGGCCGCGCACGGTGTCGCGGTGATCCTTCGGGATCCAGCCGTCCACCGTGGCCACCATCGTGTCCCAGTCGAGAAGCAGGTAGAAGGCCACGACGGGAACGACGACGAGGAACACGACGAAGTTGATGACGGACATCGCCGAGGAGATGAGCGTGCCCGCGAGCTCGCCGCCCTTGGAGCGAATGGTTTCGCCGATCGAGGCGAGCGTCTGGCGGACCACGCTTTCGCTGTCCATGATCGAGGGGAACTTGGCGGTGAGGAAGGCCTGCAGATCGCCCACGATCTGCGGCGCCGCGTTGACGAGCTGGCCGAGCTGGCGGACCAGGGTGGGGACCAAGAGCAGCGCCGTCACGATGAAGATCAGCAGCGCCACCACCGAAATGACCGACGTGGCCGCGACGCGGCTCAGCCCCAGCCTTTCGAGCCTGTCGGCGATCGGATCGAGGAAATAGGCAATGGCGCCGCCGACGAGGAAGGGCAGAAGCACACTGCCCAGCAGCCAGAGCACCAGCACAAGCACCCCGGCCGCCGCGCCCCAGTAGATTGCCTGTCTGCGTACGCTGAGGCCCATGTCCTGCCCGTTCACCGATCGGCCCCTTGTCCCCGATTGGCGCCGGGTGCGCAAGGGGAAGGCCCGCGCCGCGTGCCGGCCTTGCCCGGCGCCGGGGCATGGCTTAGACGGGTGCGGACCATCAGACCGAAAGGTGTCCGGCCCATGCGCCTCAGCCGCTATTTCCTGCCCGTTCTCCGCGAAAACCCCGCCGACGCGCAGATCGTGTCGCACCGCTACATGCTGCGCGCGGGGATGATCCGCCAGCAGGCCGCCGGCATCTATTCCTGGCTGCCGCTCGGCTATCGCGTCCTGAAGCGGATCGAGCAGATCGTGCACGAGGAGCAGATCCGCGCCGGGCACATTCCGCTGCTGATGCCGACGCTGCAACCGGCCGATCTGTGGCGCGAGAGCGGCCGCTACGACGACTACGGGCAGGAGATGCTGCGCATCCGCGACCGCCACGACCGCGACATGCTTTACGGGCCGACGAACGAGGAGATGATCACCGACATCTTCCGGTCGCATGTCGAAAGCTACAAGTCGCTGCCGCTCACGCTCTACCACATCCAGTGGAAGTTCCGCGACGAGGTGCGGCCGCGCTTCGGCGTCATGCGCGGGCGCGAGTTCCTGATGAAGGACGGCTACAACTTCGACCTGTCCTACGAGGATGCGATCCACGCCTACAACCGCCACATGGTGAGCTACCTGCGCACCTACGAGCGCATGGGGCTTCAGGCGATCCCGATGCGGGCGGCCTCGGGCCCGATCGGCGGCGACAACACCCACGAATTCCTGGTGCTGGCCTCGACCGGCGAGTCCGAGGTCTTCTACGATTCCGCGATCACCGACCTCAAGTTCGGCGACCGGGTGGTGAACTACGACGACCGCGCCGAATGCGCCGCGATCGTGCGCGAGTGGACCACGCCCTACGCGCGCACGGACGAGACCCATGACGTGGCGCTCTTCCACGCGATCCCGGCCGACCGGCAGAAGACGTCGCGCGGCATCGAGGTCGGGCAGATCTTCTACTTCGGCACCAAGTATTCCGAGCCGATGGGCGCGATGGTGGTCATGCCCGACGGCTCGCGCGCGCCCGTGCACATGGGGTCGCACGGCATCGGCGTGTCGCGGCTGGTGGGCGCGATCATCGAGGCGAGCCATGACGAGAAGGGCATCGTCTGGCCCGAGGGCGTCACACCCTTTCACGCCGGGATCGTCAACCTCAAGCAGGGCGACGCAGGCACGGATGCGGCCTGCGAGGCGATCTATGCTGGGCTGGCCGCGCGCGGGCTCGAGGCGCTTTACGACGACACCGACGAGAGGGCGGGGGCGAAGTTCGCCACCATGGACCTCATCGGCCTGCCCTGGCGGATCACGGTCGGCCCGCGCGGGCTCGCCTCGGGCAGGGTCGAGCTGACCGCGCGCCGGACCGGCCTGAGCGAGGAGATGAGCCCCGAGGCGGTGGTGGACCGCATCGCGCAGATCTACGCGGGGCGCTGAGGGGCGCGGGCGGGGGGCTCCCGCCCCCCGGGCCTGCGGCCCGCCCCCCGGGGGTATTTTCGCGAAGAAGAAGGCAGGGGATCAGGGCGCGGGGGGCATCCGCACCACGACGCTGCCGGTCCTGCCGCCGCTGCCGGCGATGGCGTGGGCCTCGGCGGTCGCCTCGACGGGCGGGCCGTAGCCTCGGGTGAGGGCGGCGCGCATGGGGCCTCCGGCGGGACGGGTGGCACACGGGCCGATCGGCGGCCGCCCGCAAGGTCGGGGACACCCGACCCGGTCACGCGCGCCATTGTGGCTTGACCCCGTGCGCACCTTGGTCAAGGTGGCGCCACCCGAACGGAGCCCCGAATGGTCCGACGCACCGCCCCTTTCGCCCCCTTCGAATGGCTGATCGCCTGGCGCTACCTGCGCGCCTCGCGGGCCGAGGGCGGGATCAGCGTGATGACCTGGATCAGCCTCGTGGGCATCGCGCTGGGGGTGATGGCCCTGGTGGCGACCCTGGCGGTGCGCGCGGGCTTCCGGGCCGAGTTCGTCGACACGATCCTCGGGGCCAATGCCCATGTGAGCGTGCTGAAGGCGAGCCATCCCGACGCGAACGGCATCCTGACGCGGGCGATCACCGACTTCGACGCCGAGGCCGCGCGCATCCGCGCCATCCCCGGCGTCACCCGCGCGGCGCCCCTGATCCGCGGTCAGGCGATGGTGACCTTCGCCGACCGGTCGAACGTGGCCGAGGTCTATGGCATCGCGCCGGCCGACCTCAAGGCGATCCCGCGCGTCGCCGATCCCGCGCAGGCGATGGGCAACATCGACGACTTCGACCGCGGCATCGCGATCGGATCGGGCATCGCGCGCGACCTTGGCCTTTCGGTCGGCGACCGGGTCAAGCTCATCCAGCCGAACGGGACGCGGACCGCCTTCGGCGTGAGCCCGCGGGTGAACGCCTATGAGGTGGTCTACATCTTCACCGCCGGCCGGTGGGACATCGACCGCACCCGCATCTACATGCCCTTCGGCGAGGCGCAGTCCTTCTTCAACCGCGAGGGATCGGCGGACGAGATCGAGGTGTTCGTGGCCGATCCCGAGAACGTGGATGCCCTTGCCCCGGCGCTCCTCGACGCGGCGGGCGCGAACACGCTGCTCTGGACCTGGCGCGACGCCTCGGGGGCGTTCCTGAGCGCGCTCTCGATCGAGGACGACGTGATGTTCGTGATCCTGTCGATCCTGGTGCTGATCGCCGCGATGAACATCACCTCGGGGTTGGTGATGCTGGTCAAGAACAAAGGCCGGGACATCGGCATCCTGCGCACCATGGGGCTGGCGCAGGGGTCCGTCCTGCGGGTGTTCTTCCTGTGCGGGGCGATGACCGGGATCGTCGGCACGCTTCTGGGCCTGGTGCTCGGCGTGCTGATCGCCGTCAACATCGACAGCATCATGGCGGGGGTCAACTGGATGACCGGGGGCGGCGCCTGGGATCCGTCGATCCGCGGGATCTACCGGTTGCCGGCGAAGCTGCAGGCCTGGGACGTGGCGAAGGCGGTGGGCCTGTCGCTGGTCCTGTCCTTTATCGTCACCATCTTTCCGGCCCGGCGGGCGGCGCGGATGAACCCGGTCGAGGCGCTGCGCTATGAGTGAGGCCGTGCTGGAGCTGTCGGGCATCGCCAAGGCCTACAAGCGCGGAACCCCGGCCGAGGTGACGGTGCTGCGGGGGCTGGAGCTGCGGCTCCTGCGGGGCGAGGCGGTGGCGCTGGTCGCGCCCTCGGGGGCCGGCAAGTCGACGCTCTTGCACATCGCGGGGCTTCTTGACACGCCGGACGCGGGCAGCCTGCGGCTGGCGGGCGTCGAGATGGCCGGCGCCAGCGACCGCGCCCGAACCGAGGCCCGTCGCGGGACGCTGGGTTTCGTCTACCAGTTCCACCATCTCCTGCCGGAGTTCTCGGCGGTCGAGAACATCGTGCTGCCGCAGCTCGCCAACGGCAGCGGACGGCGCGAGGCCGAGGCCCGGGCGCGCGATCTTCTGGCGCGGGTCGGGCTTGCGGCGCGGGCGGGCCACCGGCCGGCCGAGATGTCGGGGGGCGAGCAGCAGCGGGTGGCGGTCTGCCGGGCGCTGGCCAACGGCCCGGCGATCCTTCTGGCCGACGAGCCCACCGGAAACCTCGACCCGGCCACGGCCGAGGAGGTCTTCGCCATGCTGATGGATCTGGTGCGTGCGACCGGGCTTTCCGCGCTGATCGCCACCCACAACCTGGATCTTGCCGCGCGCATGGACCGGGTGCTGCGGCTCGAGGACGGCCGGATCATCTGATCCGGATCAAGGCGCGCGCCGCCGCGCCGGTGCAGCCTTGCCCCGTGAGGCGGACAGGAGACAGGACATGCGCATCCTTGCGGTCATCGGACTTGTGGCGGCGCTGCCGGCCGCGGCGCAGGAGCGGGTTCCCGATCTGACCCTTGGCGCCGAGGTCTACGCCGAGGCGTGCCAGAGCTGCCACGGGCCGGCGGCCCGGGGCGACGGGCCGATGGCCGGGGCCCTGGCGATTGCGGTGCCGGACCTGACGGGGCTGTCGTCGCGCAACGGCGGCCGCTTCCCCTGGCTGACCATCGTCCATATGGTGGACGGGCGCTCGGGCCTGCGCGGCCACGGTGGTCCGATGCCGGTGTTCGGCGCGCTGATGAAGGGCGACAGCGTTGCGGTCGATGCGCCCGACGGCAGCCCGCTGATCGTGTCGAAGCGGGTGCTGGCGGTGGTGGACTGGCTGGAGTCGATCCAGGAATGACGGGCAGGGCCGGGCAGGAGGGGACAGGGACGATGCGGGTGATGACCGTTGGGGCGGGGGCGGGACTGGCTGTGACGGCGCTGGTGGCGTGCCAGCCCTTGCCCGAGCCCGAACCCTCGGGGCGGACGCTCTACGAGCAGTTCTGCGCCTCCTGCCACGGCCCGGCCGGCAAGGGCGACGGCGCGGCGGGCGCGGGCCTCGCACACCGGCCGGCCGACCTGACCCGCATCGCGGCGCGGGCCGGGGGCACCTTTCCGATGGTCCGGGTCATGTCCACCATCGACGGCTACACGCGCCGCGGCGACCGCGCGACGGTGATGCCCGAGATGGGCGCGATCCTGGCCGAGGGTCCGACCGGGGTCTATGTCGCCCCCGACGGGACCGAGACCCCGACGCCGGCCCGCCTTCTCGCGCTGGCCGAGTATCTCGCCGCGATCCAGCGCTGATCAGCCGCGCTGGATCAGCGCAATTCCCGCCGCCATCATCGCCAGCCCGGCCCCGCGCATGAGCGAGAGCGGCCGCTGGGCCGCGCCGAACAGCGCGAACTGGTCGATGGCCGTCGCGGCCAGCATCTGGCCCAGCAGGACGAAGAAGATGGCGTTTCCGATCCCGAAGCGGGGCGCGACCCAGGTGATCGACAGCACGTAGAAGGCGACGAGCAATCCGGCCAGAAAGAGGTGCCGGGGTTGCGACGGTGCCGCGGCAAGCCGGGGCAGCGCACCGGTCAGCGCCGCAAAGGCGAACGCGCCGAGAAGGGCCACGGTGAACAGGATGACGGCCGCCGCCGCGGGCGCGCCCAGTCTCTGGCCGAGCTGCGCGTTGAGCGCGGCCAGCACCGGAATGCCGATCCCGGCGGCCAGCATGACAAGGGCGTAGCGGAGGTTCTCGGCGGTCATGGGGCGCGGGCTCCGGGCTGGTCAGGATCGCGCCCCGAAGCTTGCCCGAGCCCGCGCCGGACGCAAGGGGGGACGCGGGGGGCTTTCTGGAACAGGGAGACGCCGGGGCCGGCCCCGGTCAGATGGTCGCGACCACCTCGCGCAGCCTCGCGCGCACCTGACCGGCCACTTCGGCCAGCCGGTCGTTCGCGATGGCCTGCATCGAGGCGACCGGGTCGATCGCGCTCACCTCGGTGCCTCCGGCCACCTCGCGCAGGATGACGTTGCAGGGCAGCATCGCGCCCACCCGCGGCTCGAGTCCGATCGCCTGAAGCGCCATCGTCGGATTGCAGGCACCGAGGATCCGGTAGCCGGCGATCGTCGCGCCGAGCTTCGTCCGCAGGGTCGCGGCCACGTCGATTTCGGTCAGCACGCCGAAACCCTGCGCGGCCAGCGCGGCGCGGGTGCGGGTCTCGGCCTCCGGCAGGCCGACGCCCGCCAGCGTGCGGTCGATGGTGTAGCTCATGGCATCCTCCTTCGGGCCGATCAGGGGGCCTTCAGGACAACGGGCAGGGCGCCCGAAGGTTCCGGCGTCTGCCCGGCGATCTCGAGGACGAGCTTGCGGCGGACCGCCCCGGCGAAGCTCTCGCGGGTCTCGGCCGCGATGACGAAGGCACCGGGGCCGCCGATGATCCGGTCGCGGAAGTCGTCGGCGAGCGAGGCACGGGTGCTTCCCGACCCGGTCGCGCAGTCGCGGCAGAGGATCGGCAGGCCGTTGATGGTGATCCCGGCGGCGAGGACCTCGGCACGGGCTGCGGCGATGGAGGGGCCCGAGAAGTTGCCGACGCTGTCGCCGGAAAAGTCGATGACCCGGCGCAGGCCCCGGAAGCTGTTGCCCTCGATCGCGTCGCGGCCGGCCAGCAGAGCCGATCCGATGGCGTTGCGCCCGAAGGCGAGCCGCGGCATGGCGGTCAGTTCGCGCGCGAAGGCCGCCGCGGCCTCGGGCCCGTCGATCAGCCGCCAGTCCGCGACCACCTGCTGGTCGGCCGCCCATTCGACATAGACCACCGCGATCGAGGCGGTGGTGGTGTTGCCGATCGCGGCCAGAACCTCGGGCGCGGTGATGGCCTGCGCATAGCCCTCGCGCTGGAGCGCGATCTCGTCGTCGCTGATCGACCCCGAGGCGTCGGCGAGGAGCACCAGTTCGAGGTCCACCTCCTGCGCGACGGCCGGAGGGGCGAGGGCGAGGGCCAGAAGGACAAGGGCCGTGCGCATGGTCCCAGAGTGCCACGATCGCGCCGTCAGACCAGAAACGGATGCGTGATCGGCCTGCGGCGCCGACCGGCCCTGCCGGGCACCGGTCCCGCCCCCGAGCGGCCGGCGGTCAGGTCCGCGCGGCCCGCCCCCGGCGCGGGGTCACTTGCGGACGAGAAGGCGCTTCGATTTCTCGTCGTCGGCGATCTCGTGCACCTGTCCGGCGGCGAACAGCCGCTGAAGGGCGGGCGGGTTGCGCCGGAGATACTGCTTGCGAAAGTCCATCACCACGAGCCCGCCCTCGGCGACCGTCCGGCAAAAGAGATCGAGATACTCGTCGATGGGGTAGTGGAACCCGCAGGAAAACAGGCTGGTCACCAGATCGCCGCTCAGCCCGGCGACCGCTTCGGGGGTCTTGCGCGGGTTGATCGTGATAACCCGGTCGGCCGGCGTGCCGTTGTCGATCAGGAAGGCACGCGCATCCTCGAGGCTGGCATAGCCCGACCCCGCCTCCGCCCAGCCGTGATACTGCGCATCGGTCTGCTCGATGTCCACAAGGGTGAACCGGCAGCCGAAATCCGCCGAGAGGAAGGCGTCGTTGATCGCCTGGCCGCAGCCGATGTCGATGACGTGCCGGGGAGCGAGGCCGTTGTCCCGGAGATAGGCCCGCAAGGGCCGATACTCGGCGTGGATCTCGCGCACCGCCCCGTGGAAGATGTCGCGCCGCCGCGCGCGGACCTCTTCGACGATCGGGCCGAAGTCGCCGGCCATCCGCGCCTTGCGCGCCTTCTGGCTGATCTGCTTGGTCCGCTGAAAGCCGAGGAGGACGATCCCCGCATCGGACATGGCCGCATCGCTCAGGTCGGGAACCGGCATCTCGCACCCTCCACTCTTGGTCGTCCCCTCAGACATCCAGCTCCTCCACGAACCGCGCGTTTTCCTGGATGTACTGGAACCGCAGCTCGGGCTTCTTGCCCATCAGCCGCTCGACCAGATCCCCGGTCTCGCCGGGCTCGTCCTCGTCGATGGTGACGCGGATCAGCTTGCGGGTCTCGGGGTTCATGGTGGTGTCCTTCAGGTCCTTGGCGTCCATCTCGCCCAGACCCTTGAACCGCTGCACGTCGATCTTGCCCTTGCCGCCCAGTCCCTTCGCCAGCCATTCCTCCTTTTCGGCGTCATCGGCCACGTAGATGCGCCGCGCGCCCTGCGTCAGCCGGTAGAGCGGCGGACAGGCGAGGTAGAGGTGCCCCTTGTCGATCAGCGGCCGCATCTGGGTGAAGAAGAAGGTCATCAGGAGGGACGCGATATGGGCGCCGTCCACGTCCGCGTCGGTCATGATGATGATCTTGTCGTAGCGCAGGTCGTCCACGCGGAACTTCGTGCCCATGCCGACGCCCAGCGCCTCGCAGATGTCGCGGATCTCGGCGTTGTCGTTGAGCTTGCCCGAGGCCGCGCCCAGCACGTTCAGCACCTTGCCGCGCAGGGGCAGAAGCGCCTGGAACTCGCGCTCGCGCGCGCCCTTGGCGCTGCCGCCCGCGCTGTCGCCCTCGACGATGAACAGCTCGGTGCCTTCCCGGTTCTTGGCGGTGCAGTCCACGAGCTTGCCGGGCAGGCGCAGCCTCTTCGTCGCGCTCTTGCGCTGGGTTTCCTTCTCGGCCCGGCGGCGCATCCGTTCCTCGGCGCGCAGCACCACATAGTCGAGGATGGCGCCCGCCGACTTCGGGTCGGCGGCCAGCCAGTTGTCGAAGTGGTCGCGCACCGCCCCCTCGACCAGCCGCTGCGCCTCGGCGGTGGCGAGGCGGTCCTTGGTCTGGCCGACGAACTCGGGCTCGCGGATGAAGCACGAGACCAGCGCGCAGCCGCCCGCGGCGAGATCCTCGCGCGTGACCTCGGCGACCTTGCGGTTGCGGACGAGATCGCCATAGGCCCGCAGGCCCTTCAGCACCGCGTTCCAGAAGCCGATCTCATGCGTGCCGCCCTCGGGCGTCGGCACGGTGTTGCAGTAGGACTGGATGAAGCCGTCGCGCATGGGCGTCCAGTTGATCGCCCATTCCACGCTGCCGGGCACGCCGAACTTGTCCTGGAACTGCACCTTGCCGGCGAAGGGGCGCTCGGCGTAGGTCTCGGACCCTTCCAGCGTCTCGGCGAGGTAGTCGGCGAGCCCCCCGGGGAAGTGGAAGGTCGCCTCCTGGGGCGTGTCGCCGTCCGCGATCGCCGACTTCCAGCGGATCTCGACGCCCGAGAAGAGGTAGGCCTTCGACCGCACCATCTTGAAGAGCCGAGACGGGCGGAACCGGTGGTGGCCGAAGATCTGCTCGTCGGGGTGGAAGGTCGTCGTGGTCCCGCGCCGGTTCGAGGCCGCGCCCAGTTCGACCACCGGTCCCTGCGGAACACCGCGGGAGAACCGCTGCTCGACCAGTTTCCGGTCGCGCGCGACCTGCACCACCATCCAGTCCGACAGCGCGTTGACCACCGAGGCCCCGACCCCGTGCAGACCGCCCGAGGTCTGGTAGGCGTCGCCTCCGAACTTGCCGCCCGCGTGCAGCGTGCACAGGATCACCTCGAGCGCGGATTTGCCCGGGAATTTCGGGTGCGGATCGAAGGGCATGCCGCGGCCGTTGTCGCGGATCGTGACCGAGTGGTCGGCGTGCAGTTCGACCTCGATGCGGTTGGCGTGGCCGGCGACGGCCTCGTCCATCGAGTTGTCGAGGATCTCGGCCACCAGATGGTGCAGGGCCCGTTCGTCGGTGCCGCCGATGTACATGCCGGGGCGCTTGCGGACCGGCTCCAGCCCCTCGAGAACCTCGATGGACGAGGCGTCATAGACGGGGCCATTGCCGGCAAGAAGATCGTTGGGCATGGGACTGCTCGGTCTTGTGGTTTGGAGCGGGAATAGACCACAGCGGCGTGCTGCGGGCAAGGCGGCGGTCGGCGCGCGGAAACCCGGCCGCGAACCGGACCGCGAACCGGGCCCGGCCACGAAAACGCTCGCGTGCCGGGGCCGGACGCCGGTATGCAGGGCGTCGGGGTCGGGGTCGGGATCGGGGGAGAGGACAGAGGATGTTTGCGCGCCACTACCGGTTTCTCGTCGCCTTCGCGGCCGGCCTCGCCGCGGGCCTTGCGGCCTTCCCCTTCGATCTGGGCCTGCGGATCCTGCTTGCGGCCGATGTCTTCTATGCCTCCTATCTGGGTCTCATGATCGCCCTGGCGCGCGCCACCACGATCGAGACCCTGCAGCGACGGGCCTCCATCGTCGACGAGGGGCTGATCTTCATCGTGGCTCTGACCGCGCTCGCCGTGTTCGGAAGCCTTTCGGCGGTGGTCATGGCGCTGCACGGTGGCGGCACCGAGCCCGAGGAAGGAATCCTCGCGCTGCTGGCGGTGCCGCTGGGCTGGGCCACGATCCACACGCTGGCGGCCTTCCACTACGCGCATGAATACTACCGGAACGGTCCGGACGGGAAGGACCAGGGCGGCATCACCTTCGACGACACGCCCGAGCCCGGAATCGTCGAGTTCCTCTACTTTGCCTATGTGATCGGCATGACGGCGCAGGTCGCCGACACCAACCTGACCACCACCGGCATGCGCCGGGCGGTGCTGGCCCATGCCATTGCGTCGTTCTTCTACAACACCGCCCTGCTGGCGCTTGCGGTCAACGCGGGGGTGACGCTGGCCAGCTGACGGCGGGGCCGGGCGCTTGCCCCCTGGTCACTTCGCGATCACGCCGGGCAGGCCGCCGCCGATCAGCGCGGCGGCATCGGCGGCGACCGCCAGCATGTTGACCTTGGGCGGCACGGCCAGGTAGCGCGGGCGCCATTCCGGCGCGAACTTGTCCTTGAAGGTCCGCAGCCCCTCGAAGTTGTAGAAGTGGCCGCCGTGCCGGTAGAGAAAGGCACCGAGCTTGGCGCTCCACGGGCTGTGCCGATGGGCCTCGATGCCGGCGAAGGGGGCCATGCCCAGGCTGAACTCGCCGTAGCCCCGGTCCCTCAGCGTCAGGATCAGCTCGGTGAACAGGAACTCCATGACCCCGGCGGGCGCGTCGGGCCGATGGCGCATCAGGTCGATGGTCGCCGCCTTGCGCGAGGCCGTGGTCAGCACGTTGGCGAAGGCGACGATGCGGCCTTCGTGACGCACGATCGCCACCGGAAAGCTGGCGAGGTAGGCGGGTTCGAAGCGGCCCACCGAAAACTGCTTCTCGCGGGTGTCGCGCGCGGCCAGCCAGGCGTCTGAGATCGGGCGCAGCGCGGCGATCAGCCGGTCGTCCGGTTCGGCGATCAGGTCGAAGGACAGGCCGTCGCGTTCGGCGCGCGCATGGGCGGCGCGCAGGCGCTTGCGCCCCGCGCCCTCGAGCGAGAAGCCCGCCAGCGGCACCACCGCCTCCTCGCCCAGCTTGTGCAGGGCGAGCCCGAGATCGACCCAGAGCGGCACATGGGCGGCGGAGGTCTCGTAGAAGACCGGCCGCCCGTTCGCCGCCATCGCCGCGTCGACGAAGGTCCAGCAGAGCTGGGCGGCGTCGGCGGGGTCGCCGACCGGATCGCCGAGCGCGATCCACGACCGCCCCTGCACGCGATACATGAGAAACGCCCGGCCGCTGTCCGAGAAGAGCAGGCACTTGTCGCCGGTCATAGCGAGGCCGGCCAGCGGCGCGTCCTGCGCGTCGATCACCTGCCGCGCGTGGTCAAGGTCGCGCGCCGTGGGAAGGCTCGAGGGCACCCGGGCCGGGCGCAGCGCAAGGATCAGGGCGAGGATTCCGAGGATCAGGCTGCCGATCAGACCGGCACGCCAGGCCCGCGGCGCCGAGCGGTCGAGCGCGAACTGCCACCAGCCCTCATGGGCAAAGGAACTGCTCTGATGGGCGAAGAGATAGACGCCGATCGCCGACAGGATCACGGCGACCAGAAGCAGAAGCCAGGGAAGCGAGAAGGTGTCGCGGGTGAGCCGCGTCCGCCGGTAGAACTCGTGCCGGGTCGGAAGCAGGATCAGGAGCGCCAGCGCCATCAGAAGCGCCCGCGGCCAGTCGAGTCCGTTCAGAAGCGCCGCCACGATCCCGCCGGCGAGCGCGAGCAGGGTCAGCGCATAGGCGCCCTCGAGCCGGCGCAGGAGCCCGTGGGCGAGCACGATCAGGACCGCGCCGATCGCGCTCGACAGCAGCGCGCCGCCCTCGTTGACGCCGAAGGGGAGCCAGCGCTCCATGCCCTCGGCCAGCTCGCTGGTCGGCGGGACCAGCGAGGCGAACATCATCAGAAGCCCGGTGCCCAGCACCATCGTGGACATGGCGACGGGGACGATGCCGGTCACCGCGCGCAGGACCGGGGCGAGGACCTGAAGCCGGGGCCCCAGCGTCCGGCCGCTAGCGAGGCGCAGCTCGGTCAGCGACAGCACGATGAGCGCGAGGACGAAGGGCACCACATAATAGACAAGGCGGAACAGCAGCAGCGCCGCCGCGGCCTTGTCCACGGCGACCTCCGCCGGCAGGGCCGCGATCACCACCGTCTCGAAGACGCCGACGCCGCCGGGCACGTGGCTCATGATCCCGGCCATCATCGCCGCCGCGAAGATCGCGACAAAGCTCAGAAGCCCCAGCGAGGACGGCGGAAGCAGCACCCAGAGCGCCGTGGCCGCGAGGACGAGGTCGATCGCGGTGAACAGGAGCTGACCGGTCATGATCGCCGGCGAGGGCGCGGTGATCCGCACGCCCTTCACCGTGACCCCGATGCGCCGGCGCGCCAGCCAGGCCAGCGCGGCGATCGTGACCAGAAGCGCGGTCACGGCCAGGATGCGGATGGCCGTGTGGTCCAGCGCGACGACCGAATCCAGCGCCTCGGGGTGGACGGCGACCGCCGCGAGGCCGATGATCGACGCGCCGAAGCCGTAGGCGAGCGACACGAAGGTGGCGATGGCCGCGATGTCGTAGCCGGTCAGCCCCAGCGAGGAATAGATCCGGTAGCGGACGGCGGCGCCCGAGACGGCGCTGAGGCCGATGGTGTTGGCGAAGGCGTAGCCGAGGAAGCTGCCCAGAGCGATCGTGGGAAGCGGCAGCCGCTTGCCCAGATAGCGCAGCGCCGACCAGTCGTAGCCCACCAGCGCGGCGTAGGCGCCGAAGGTGGCGGCCAGCGCCATCGCGATCGTGGCCGGGGGCGTGGCGCGGACCTGCGCCATGACGTCGCGAAAGTTCGTCGGCGCCAGCAGCCGGTGCAGCGCATAGGCCCCGGCGGCAAAGAGCGTCGCCGTCAACAGATAGGGCAGCGCCGCCTTGACCCGTTCCCAGGGGCCTGCGGCGCGTGCCGGACCCTCCCCGCTCATCCGGACAACCTCGTCATGCACACACGGCCCTCTCTTAGGGGCGCGGCGCGGTTTTTCCAAGGCCGAGGGTTGGCGTCAGGCGGGGCGGGTCACGCGGGCTCGGACAACCGCCGGTCCCACATCGCCCGGAAGGCCGGGCGGGACTGGCACTGGTCGAGCCAGCGGCGCACCGCCGGGAATTCCGCGATCAGGGCCGCCTCGGCCTGCGCGTAGCGGACGATCTCGGCCAGGTTGATGTCCGCCACGGTGAAGCGTTCGCCCACGATGTGCCCCCGAGCCGCAAGATGGTCGTCCAGCACCTTCATCGGCCGGCGCAGCGTGGCGGCGTGACCGGCGATCCGGGCGCGGCCCTCGTCGGTCGCGGCCGATCCGTCGCCGTGCGCGTAAAGGATCGCGAGCGCCGCCGGCTCGATCCCGGTCGCGCCGTAGAACGACCATTGCAGCATCTGCGCGCGTTCGGCCGCGTCCTGCGGCGCCAGGGGGCCCCCGGCTTTGTCCGCGATGTAGAAATTGATTGCCAGCGATTCGGACAGGACAAGCCCGTCGTCCTCCATAACCGGGATGGCGGCGGCCGGGCTCAGCTTGCGGAAGGCGGCCGACTGGGTGTTCATCGGCGCGTCGTCGGCCAGCGGGTGCTCCAGCCGGTAGGCCTGGATGACCGGAACGTGCCGGAAGGGCATGCCCAGCTCGCCCAGAAGCCAGAGATTGCGCGAGGCCCGCGACCGGTAGACGCCGTAGATGGTGATCATGCCGAACTCCCCTGTCCGCCCCCCAAGCTGCGCTGTGGCCGGGGAGCAATCCTGCGCGACAGCCTCGCAGGTTCTTGACCCGTGTCAAATCGCCGATGCTGCGCGCGGGCTAGGCTTTCGCCGTTCTGTCACGAGGGAGATTCGCATGGATGTGACCACCGATGCGCCGGTTCCGGCCGCGCCCGCAGTCGATGCGGCCCGCGCCATGCCCGAGCGTGCCGCGCCCGAGCATGCCGCGCCCGAAGGTGCGGTGCCCGCACGGCGGAGGGCGGCAAAGGCCGCAGCGCGCGCCAGGGCCGAGGGTGGACCGCAGAACTTTCCAACCGTCAGTGCCGATGAGGTTGCCGCGGCCTTCGAGTCCGGAACCTACCCCTATCACCGGATGATGGGGCGCGCGCCCTACGAGGCCGAGAAGGCGCAGCTTCAGGCCGAGCTTCTCAAGGTGCAGATCTGGGCGCAGGAAACGGGCCAGCGCTTCGTCATCCTGATGGAGGGCCGCGACGCGGCCGGCAAGGGCGGCACCATCAAGCGATTCATGGAGCACCTCAACCCGCGCTACGCGCGCGTGGTCGCCCTCACCAAGCCCTCGGACGTCGAGAAGGGGCAATGGTATTTCCAGCGCTACATCGCGCATCTGCCGACCTCGGGCGAGATCGTGTTCTTCGACCGGTCCTGGTACAACCGCGCGGGCGTCGAGCGGGTGATGGGTTTCTGCACGCCGACCGAATATCTGGAGTTCATGCGCCAGGCCCCCGAATTCGAGCGGATGCTGGTGCGATCGGGGATCCGGCTCTACAAATACTGGTTCTCGGTCACCCAGGAGGAACAGGCCCGCCGCTTCCGCGAGCGCGAGACCGATCCACTCAAGCGCTGGAAGCTTTCGCCCATCGACAAGGCGTCGCTGTCGCGCTGGGACGATTACACCGAGGCCAAGGAGGCGATGTTCTTCTACACCGACACCGCCGACGCGCCCTGGACCATCGTGAAGTCGAACGACAAGAAGCGCGCGCGGCTGAACGCCATGCGGCATTTCCTGTCCACGCTCGACTATCCCGGCAAGGACGACCGCATCATCCACCCGGTCGATCCGCTGATCGTCGGCAAGGCCCGGCAGGTGCTTGGGGGCGCGAACCTCGGATTCGACGCGCCGCTCGGCGGCGACCGCTAGGGATCTGGCATCCGCCGCGACGGGCGCTATCCTCTCGGCCATTCACGGTGGAGAGACGGATGAGCGGCTGGGACGAACGGTTCGCGGGCCGGGACTACTACTACGGCGAGGCGCCGGCGGACTTCCTGCGCCGCGAGGCGGCGCGGCTGCCCGCAGGGGCGCGGGTTCTGTGCGTGGCCGACGGCGAGGGGCGCAATTCGGTCTGGCTTGCCGGGCAGGGGTTCCGGGTCACGGCCTTCGATGCCTCGCCCGTTGCGCTCGGCAAGGCGCGCCGGCTGGCCGCGGCACGGACGGTGGCGGTGGATGTCCACGAGGCCACCACCGAATCCTGGGACTGGCGGCCCGAGGCCTTCGATGCCGTGGCCGCCGTCTTCATCCAGTTCGCCGCGCCCGACCAGCGGCGCGCGATCTTCGAGGGGATCGCCCGCACCCTGCGCCCCGGCGGGCTGGCCCTGCTGCACGGCTTTTCCCTGCGGCAGCTCGCCTACCGTTCGGGCGGGCCGCGGGTGCCCGAGCAGCTCTGGACCCTGCCCATGCTGCGCGCCGCCTTCCCCGGATGGGAGGAACTGGCTGCCGCCGACCATGACGCCGAGCTCGACGAGGGCGCGGGACACCGGGGGCCCGCCGCGCTGATCGACTTCGTGGTGCGCAAGCCCGGGGCCTGACCGGGGCCTGACCAGGGCTACGGGGCGCGGCTTGCTGTCGCAGGCGCGATTGGCTAGGGGTGGCGCATGACCTCCCCCGAACGCCTCTCGATGCCGGCGCAGATCCGCGCGCTTCTGGTGCTGGGTCTGCCGCTGGTCGGCAGCCATCTGGCCCAGATGGCGCTGCACGTCACCGATACGGTGATGGTCGGCTGGTACGGGGTCGAGCCCCTCGCGGCGGTGGTCCTGGGATCAAGCTGGTTCTTTCTCGTGTTCATCCTCGGGGCCGGGTTCGGCAACGGGGTGATGGGGCTGATCGCGGCCGCGGCCGCGCAGGGTGACGACACGCAGGTGCGGCGCACGACGCGCATGGCGCTCTGGCTCTCGATCCTGTTCGCGGCCGCGGTGGCGCCGCTGATGTGGTGGTCCGGGCCGATCCTGCGCGCCCTCGGCCAGAAGCCGGAGCTGGCGGCGCTTGCGCAGGATTACCTGCGCATCGCCGGGTTCGGCATGGCGCCGGCCCTGCTGGTGATGACCCTGAAAAGCTACCTCGCGGCGCTCGAGCGCGCCCAGGTCGTGCTCTGGGTCACGGTCGGAGGGGTTGCCGCGAACGCGGTCCTGAACTGGTCGCTCATCTTCGGCAACTGGGGCGCGCCCGAGCTGGGCGTGCGCGGGGCCGCCATCGCGACCGTCGCGACGCAGGTGCTGAGCCTTGCGCTTCTGTCCGGCTATGCGACCCTGCTGCCGGCGTTGCGCCGCTACCGGCTTCTGCAGCGGTTCTGGAGGCCCGACTGGCCGGCCTTCCGCGACGTGTTCCGGCTGGGCCTGCCGGTGGGGCTGACCAGCCTTGCCGAGGGCGGGCTCTTCAACGCCACCGCCCTCATGATGGGCTGGATCGGGACGATCGAGGTCGCGGCCCACGGCATCGCGCTCGAGGTCGCGGCGCTGGCGTTCATGGTCCATCTCGGCCTTGCGAACGCCGCGACGGTGCGGGTCGGGCAGGCCTTCGGCGCGCATGACCGGGACGGGCTGCGGCAGGTGTCGGTGGCGGCGACCGGCGTCTCGCTGGCCGTGGCGGTGCTGGCCATCGCGGTCATGCTGATCTGGGCGCCGCAGATCGTCGGCCTGTTCATCGACCCGGCCAAGGAGGGCGCCGACGCCATACTGGCCTTCGGGGTCACGCTTCTGGCCGTGGCGGCGCTCTTCCAGCTGTTCGACGCGATGCAGGTCATCGCCCTGGGGCTCTTGCGCGGGGTGCTCGACACCCGGGCGCCGATGTGGATCACCGTCTTCAGCTACTGGGGCCTGGGCATTCCGTCGAGCTACGTGCTGGCCTTCCCGATGGGCCTCGGCGGCGTGGGGCTGTGGCTCGGGCTCGTGGTCGGGCTCGCGCTGGCGGCCACGCTTCTCATGCTGCGGTTCTGGAGCGGGCCGGCGGCCGCGGCGGAACCGGCGGCCTAGTCGCCTTCACCCTGGGAGGCGGCCATCCGGTCGGCCTTCTTGCGGACAAGGACGGTGCGCAGGTCGTGCATCGCCAGAAGCAGCGCGTCGGTGATCTCTTCGAGCTGGCCCTCGGTGGCCCGGGTCTGGGCCCAGTGCGTGGTCAGGTTCAGATGGTCGATCGCGCGGTGGATGTCGTCGATCTCCCGCCGCGCCAGCGTCGCGACGCGCCGGGCCAGCCAGTCGCGGATCGCCGCCAGCTCGGGTCCGGACAGCGCGCGGTCGCCGTGCGGCCTGATCTCGCCGTTGCGCACGTTGACGGTCGCGATCTGGTCCATCTCGATCCGCCGCTGCCGGTTCTCGGTATCGACACGGAACACCGTCGCGCCGTTGTCACGGATCCGGAAATAGAACTCCGGCAGATCTCCAGCCATGCTTACCCCTGCACTCGATTACCTCAGCCCCGCGCAGAACGCCTGGATGCGGCGGCAGGCCTCCTCCAGGGCGGTCTCGGACGTAGCGTAGCTAACACGGAAATTCGGCGAAAGCCCGAAGGCCGTCCCGAACACGACCGCCACGCCGGTCTCTTCCAGAAGGGCGGTGGCGAAGGCCTCGTCGTCGGTGATCGCCCGGCCGCCCGCGGAGGTCCGGCCGATGCAGCCCGAAATGTCCGGATAGACGTAGAAGGCGCCTTCGGGGCGCGGGCAGGTGATGCCCCTGGCCTGGTTCAGCATCGACACCACCAGATCGCGCCGGCGCTGGAAGACGGCCTTGTTCGCCTCGATGAAGTCCTGAGGGCCATCCAGCGCCTCGACCGCCGCATACTGCGCGATCGAGCAGGGGTTCGAGGTCGATTGCGACTGGATCGTGCCCATCGCCTTGATGAGGGGCGCGGGCCCGCCCGCGTAGCCGATCCGCCAGCCGGTCATCGCGTAGGCCTTCGAGACGCCGTTCACGGTCAGCGTCCGGTCGAAAAGCCCCGGCTCGACCTCGGCGGGCGTGGCAAAGCGGAAGCCGTCGAAGGTCAGGTGCTCGTACATGTCGTCCGCCATGACCCAGACATGGGGATGGCGCATCAGCACATCGGTCAGCCCCTTGAGCTCGGCGTGCGAGTAGGCCGCGCCGGTCGGGTTCGACGGCGAGTTGAAGATCAGCCACTTCGTCCGCGGGGTGATCGCCGCCTCGAGCTGGGCGGGCGTGATCTTGAACCCGGTCTCCAGCCCGGCCACGACCGGAACGGGGGTGCCGCCCGCGAGCATCACCATGTCGGGATAGCTGACCCAGTAGGGCGCCGGCACGATCACCTCGTCGCCGGGATTGAGCGTCGCCATCAGCGCGTTGTAGAGCACCTGCTTGCCCCCGGTGCCGACGGTGATCTGGGCGGGGGTGTAGCTCAGCCCGTTCTCGCGCGCGAACTTGCGGGCGATCGCGGCCTTGAGCTCGGGAATGCCGTCCACCGCGGTGTATTTCGTGCGCCCCTCGTCGATCGCGCGCCGGGCGGCGTCCTTGATGTTCTCGGGCGTGTCGAAATCGGGCTCGCCCGCACCCAGCCCGATGATGTCGCGCCCGGCGGCGGCCAGCTCGCGCGCCTTGTTGGTGACGGCGATGGTCGGCGAGGGCTTGACCCGGGCGAGCGTGTCGGAAAGGAAGGCCATGATCTGCTCCGTTGGGGCGGCACAGCGCCTCTTAGGTCCGGGGCGGCAGGCGATCAAGTGCGGAGGCGGCGATGACGGCCGAGAGTCCCGAAGTGCGGCTTAAGCGCCTGCGGATGCGCAGCTGGCGGCGCGGCACGCGCGAGATGGATCTGGTGCTCGGCCCCTACGCCGACGCGCATCTGGCGGCGATGGATGCGGCGGCGCTCGATCTCTTCGAGGCGCTTCTGGGCGAGAACGATCAGGAGATCCTGCCCTGGATCACCGGCCAGACCGCCGCGCCCGCGCGCTTTGGCGCGCTTGTGCAGGCGCTGCGCGACTTCGCGCGATCGCACCCGCAGGGCGTCGGTCGTCACGGAGCCGGATCCGCTTAACCCGATCTTGGTGATTCACGGCGAGGCTGCGACCGGATCCTTGTGGGAGGCCCGGATGACGCTGCGACTGGCGATCGACACGCCGCCGACCGGTATGCAGGCCGGGGCCCAGGCCGTTGCCCAGACCGTTGCCCAGGCCGGTCCGGGCGCGGGTCCGCAGAGCGGCGCCTGGTCCGGCTATGTCGAGGTCGTCGCGCTGGTCGAACGCCTGCACCGGCTGCTTCTCGACGTCATCAAGGACGAATTCGAGCGCCTCGGCCAGATCGAGGTGAACGGGGTTCAGGCCCTGCTTCTCTACCATGTCGGCGATCACGAACTGAGCGCGGGCGAATTGCGCTCGCGCGGGTACTATCAGGGCTCGAACGTGTCGTACAACCTCAAGAAGCTGGTCGAGATGGGCTACATGCACCATCAGCGCAGCGCGGTGGACCGTCGCGCGGTGCGCGTGCGGCTGACGCCAAGGGGGCAGGCGCTGCGGGCGCAGGTGGTCGATCTCTTCGCGCGGCATGTGGCGACGCTCGACCGGCGGGGCAACCCGGGGCCCGACCAGCTTGCCGAAGCGACGCAGACCCTGCGCCGGCTGGAGCGTTTCTGGACCGACCAGATCCGCTACATCTACTGATGGCCGGCCGTCAGCCGCGCCGCCGGGACGGCGCGTTCCCGTCCCCCAGCATCTGCTGAAGCAGCTCGCGTTCCAGCTTGCGGCGGATCGCGCGGGGAAAATCCGACGAATTGCGCGCCGTCTCGACAAAGGCCCCCGCCCCCCGGATCACCTGCGCGGTGTAATAGGCGGCGATGTCGCTTTCATGCCCGCCGATCGCAAGGCCGTTCACCGTGACGCCCTCGAAATCGACGCGCGAATAGACCTGGCCGGGGTTCAGGCCCTGATTGTTGCGCCCGTCGCCCGAGATGTCGAGCGTCCTCGCCGCGCAGGCGGGCGCGGCGGCGAGGACCGCGCGGCCGTGTTCCAGCGCCGCGCCCAGCGCGGTGTAGAGGCGCAGGGTCTCACGCGGGGCGCGGTTGATCGCGGCCACCACCGCGGCAAGATCCTCTTCGGTCCGGATCGTGGTCCAGGGAAGGATCTCGATCTGGTGGTCGATGCCGCTCCATTCGAAGACCGCGAGCGCCACCGGATCACCGGGTTCCAGCAGCGCCGCCTTCACGTCGCGCGACTCGAGCGCCGCCGCGAGGCCGAGGCGCTGCAGCGCGTATTCCTCCGGATTGATGGATCGCGACACGTCGAGTCCGAGCGCCAGGGCGAGCCGGCAGCCCGCCCCGGCCGGCCCCGCCGCCAGCAGGGCGATCGCCGCCGCCGCCGCGACGGCCCGTCGCATCACCAGTGACCCGTGCTCGGCATCGAGGCCCAGGGCTCGGCCGGGGCCTTGGCCGCGCCCTTCTGGAGGAGTTCGATCGAGATGTTGTCGGGGCTGCGCACGAAGGCCATGCGCCCGTCCCGGGGCGGCCGGTTGATCGTCACGCCGTTCCGCTGAAGATGCGCGCAGGTCGCATAGATGTCGTCCACCTCATAGGCGAGATGGCCGAAGTGGCGGCTGTCCGACGGCAGGCCGGCGTCGCCATCCCAGTTGTAGGTGAGCTCCACCGGGCATTCCGGCTGTCCGGGCGGCGCCATGAACACCAGCGTGTAGCGGCCCTGTTCGTTGTCGTAGCGCCGCGTTTCCTCCAGACCGAGGAGGCGGTAGAACGCCAGGCTCTTGTCCAGGTCCAGCACTCGGACCATGGTGTGCAGATAACGGATCGTCATGCGGTTCTCTCCTGTTCGGGGCGAAGCCTAGCACCGCCGCCGGGCCGGGAAAAGTCGTGCACACCCACATCCCTTGGCGGTATCGTCGCTAGCGGCGCCAAGATGTGGTATGCCGCGATTCGAAGGAAAGGAGCCCCGCCATGCCGCTGACCCCCGAGCAGGAGGCCGAGATCGCCGCGGCCCGCGCGCAGACCCGGCCGACCCGCCGCGCCGTCTCCGAAGGGATGGAGGCGCAGCTCTACACCGCCCATCCGGTGCTCGATCACGGGCTGGTGCGGGTCATCGACTACATGGGCGACGACGCCGCGATCTGCCAGGCGGCGCGGGTGTCCTACGGGCGCGGCACCAAGGCGGTCAGCGACGACCGGGGTTTGATCCGCTACCTGATGCGCCACTGGCACTCCACCCCCTTCGAGATGTGCGAGGTCAAGTTCCACGTCAAGCTGCCGGTCTTTGTCGCCCGGCAGTGGATCCGCCACCGCACCGCCAACGTGAACGAGTATTCCGCGCGCTATTCGATCCTCGACCGCGAGTTCTACATCCCGGCGCCCGAGCATCTGGCCGCGCAGTCGACGGTCAACAACCAGGGCCGGGGCGAGGTGCTTCAGGGTGCCGAGGCGGCGCGGGTACTGGACCTGCTGCGCGAGGACGCGATGCGCGCCTACGACCATTACGAGGACATGCTGACCCCCGACGCGGCCGCGGGCAAGCTGGGCCTTGCGCGCGAACTGGCCCGCATGAACCTGCCGGCCAACGTCTACACGCAGTGGTACTGGAAGATCGATCTTCACAACCTCTTCCACTTCCTGCGCCTGCGCGCCGACGCTCATGCCCAGTACGAGATCCGGGCCTACGCCGAGGTGATGGGCCGGCTCACGCGGGACTGGGTGCCGCTCGCCTACGAGGCGTTCGAGGATTACCGGCTGGGCGGCGTAAGCCTGTCGGGCAAGGCGGTCGCGGTGCTGAAACGCCGCCTGGCGGGCGAGATGGTGACGCAGGACACGTCAGGCATGTCGAAAGGCGAGTGGCGCGAGTTCGAGGGCATCTGGGGGTAGGGCGTCCCGGGCAGCGCGGCGCACACCCCTCGGGAAGGCGGCGGTCCGCTGGACGGTCGGGCACGGGTGCCGGCGCCTGCCTGCACCTTGCGAGCGACGGCCGCGACCGTCTGCCCTAGCCGCGAAGCAGCGTCAGGTCCGGACGGACCGAGGCGCTGTTGCGGCGGCGCTCGGTTCGGATGCCGACCAGATGCGTGTCCACCCCCAGCCGTTCGCAGAGGGCGCCAAGCGTCGGCGCCTCGTCGAAGGCGAGTTCGCGCAGTTCGTGGCCGTCGTCCACCGCGATCACCACCATCGCACGGATCGACCGGAGCGCGCGCCTCCGCCCCGCCCTCAGCCTCTCCTCGCGGAAGCCGGTGATCGGCAGCCGCCCCTGACTGTTCGTCGTCATCGTATCACTCACCCATTCGGCCCGCGGGCCGCCCCGTTCCAAGGAGGCGTCAGAGCGCGAATTGAGGCAAGAATGCGGCGCGTTTCGTCCCGAAATGTGGCCGCAGGGGCGGGGGTTCGTGCATGGTCCGGCGCAATCCCGGCCATTGTTGCCGAAACGCCGGTCCGGTCCGAATCGGGCGGGGTCTATTCCGCGGCGAGGATGCGCCGGGCCGCATCGCCGTAGCGGCGGTTCATGCGCACCGACACGACGAAGGCCGCCGGGCTGATCTGCTGGCAGAGCTCGCGCAGGGTCGGCGGCTGGCTGAACAGGACTTCGCGGGTCGCCTGGCCGTCCTCGGTCACCACGACGCAATACTGCGCGATGGCGCTCAGGGCACACTTGCGCCCGGCGCGGGCGCGGGCCGCAAGCGCGCGGCCGCTGTCGCTGCTGATCTCGAGCGCGGTCTTTGTCGCCACGGTCATGTTCGCCCCCACGAAACGCCGTCCAGCCGCATCGCGGCATCCTTCCGAGGTAGGCCGGGCGGTCCGGGCCGTCAACGCCGTGCGGCCGGAACGCGGGCCGGCGGTCGCCCCGATCCCCCGGTTCGGCGGGAATGCGCCGACCGCGTCCAACCGTGCGTTGTCCGCCCCCGGCCGGCTCGCGCCTTTGGTGAATGCGCCGGGCCGGGTGCTCGGTTTGCGGTCGCGCTGGTGCCGGGTGCGAAAAGCCGCTAGGCCGCAGCGGGATGCGGATCGAGGCGGAGGGTGCCGTGATTCTCTATGGGCTCAAGACCTGCGACACCTGCCGCAAGGCGCTCGCCGCGCTGCGGTCGGCCGGGCAGCCGGTCGCCCTGCGCGACATCCGCGCCGAGCCGCTTTCGGAGGCCGAGCGGTCGGAATTCCTGACCGCCTTCGGCGCGGCGCTCGTCAACCGGTCCTCGACAACCTGGCGCGGCCTTTCCGAGGCCGAGCGCGCGCTGCCCCCGGCCGAATTGCTGGCGCGCCACCCCGCGCTGATGAAGCGCCCCGTGATCCGCGCGCGAGACGGTACGCTGCACCTCGGGTGGACGGCCGCGGTCCAGGCGGCGCTGGCGGGCTGACGTCACAGAAGCGCGGGCGCCTCAACGGGCCCGCCCCCTTGGCCTCTGCCGGAGGGTCAGAGCAGCTTCAGGTCGCTCGCGGACGACCGGCCGTCGCGTCCGGACTGAAGCTCGTAGGCGATCTTCTGGTTGTCGTTCAGCGACTTAAGGCCCGCGCGCTCGACGGCCGAGATGTGCACGAACACATCCTTGCCGCCATCATCGGGGGCGATGAAGCCGTAGCCCTTGGTGGTGTTGAACCATTTCACGGTGCCGGTGGCCATTCCCGTCTCTCTCCGTCGATACCTCCCCGGGCGACATTGCCCAGAGACCGTGCAGCCAGGTCTTTCGGGTCTTCCGGCTGCCCCGCGAGAGGGAGGCGGTAGGAAAGTCTGCGTTCACGCGGGGAAAAGGATGCTGGATTCGCTGAAAAAATCAAGATTCGCGGCAGTATCGGCGGGAATCAGCGCATCGGCGCGCGTTCGATGCCCAGAAACCGGTCGACCGAGAGGGCGCCCGGCCCGAGCAGCACCGGCACAAGCAGAAGAAGAACCCAGAGCGCCCGCGCATCCGCTAGGGCCAGGGGGTCGGTGTCGAACCAGCGGCCGAGGGGCACGCCGTGACCCAGCACGTCGGTCGCGGTCTGCACCAGCACGAAGCCGATCATGCCGAGGCTGGCCAGGCGGGCGAAGAGACCCAGAACCACCAGCGCGGGAAGCAGGAACTCGGCCCACATCCCGGCGACGGTGACCGCCTGCTCGTAAAGACCGAAGGACGCGAAGTCGTAGCCCGCGGCCTCGGCCGCGCGCGGGAAGATCTGCACATAGGCGCCGTCCGAGGGGACAAGGAACCCGAGGGGGCCGGGGCCGAGCTTGGTCCGGGCGGAGGACCAGAAATAGACGAGGAACACCCCCGCGAACACCACCCGTGCGAGGAGCGGCAGCAGGCCGGGCGCGGCCTCGGTCAGGCGCCGCGCCAGCGCGGCGTGCAGGGACAGGAGGGCAGTCATGCGGGACCCTTGTCTGGATGAATGTCGGTGATGCAGCCGCCGGACAGCAGCATCTCAAAGACCGCCGCGAGAGTGGCGGGGGCCGAGGCCGCGGCCTCGGCCGGGGAGGCGCCGGCCATCAGCGCCGCCACGATCGCGCCGCCACCCTCCGGCAGGATGCGCGGATCGGGATCGAAGCCCGGCCGCACCACCAGAACGTCCTCGCCCTCCCAGGTCTGCGGCGGGGCCCCTGCGTCGAGCGCGGCCGCCCGGATGGTCGCGACGGGCCAGGACGACCGCAGCAGCCGCACCGCCGGGGCGAAGACCAGCCGGGACGCGGCAAGGCCCTCCGGCCCGAGTTCCGCCAGCACGGCCTGCGGGACCGGCGCGGCGTCGGCGGCGTGGTAGCTTTCGCGAATCGCGCGCTCGAGCCGGGCGACATCGGGCAGGTAGGGCAGATGCGCCACCGGCGGGAAGGTCTCGAGGAAGTCCGGGAAACGCGCGCCGTAGAACATCATCAGGCGCGAGGTCGGCGGGTGGGCGCGCACATGGACCTGCGCCATCGCGGTGAAGAATGCATCGCCGACCAGCGCGCGGATTGCGGGAAACCCCTGCCGGAGCGCCTCGGTCAGCGAGCCCACCACATTGTTGCGATAGACGTCGAAGCGCCGTCCCGCCGGGCGGCCCTGCGGGTCGGTCAGCCCGGCGGGCGCCGGGCGTCCGGGGTCGAAAAGCGCCGCGCGGAACTCGGCCTGGGTCATGCCGCCACCCGATCGATCAGCCGTGCGGCCTGAGCGGCTTCGGCGGCAAGCGTCGGCCAGTCGGGGACATCGTTGTCCCATTCGATCAGCGTCGGCCGGGCCCCGCCGCGGGCGATCGCGTGGGCATAAAGCCGCCAGACCGGATCCACGACCGGGCGGCCGTGGCTGTCGATCAGCAGCGGCGCGCCATGATCGTCGGCGTCCTCGTCGTGGCCGCCAAGATGGATTTCGTGAACGAGATCAATCGGAAAGCGGTCGATGTAGCCATAGGGATCGACCTGGCGGTTGCTGGCCGAGACAAAGACGTTGTTCACATCGAGCAGCAGCCCGCAGCCGGTGCGGCGCGCGATCTCGCGCAGGAAATCGGTCTCGTCCATTTCGGTTTCGGCGAACTCGAGATAGACGGAGGGGTTTTCGAGTAGCATGCGCCGGCCAAGCGTCTCCTGCACCTCGTCCACATGCGCGCAGACCCGGGCCAGCGTCGCGGCGGTGTAGGGCAGCGGCAGCAGGTCGTTCAGGAACTCGGCGTCGTGGGTGGACCAGGCGAGATGCTCGGAAAAGCTTGCCGGATCAAGCCAGTCGCAGAGATGCTTCAATCGCGCGAGGTGCTCGCGGTCAAGCGGTGACTCGCCGCCGATCGACAGGCCCACGCCATGCACCGAGATCGGAAAGCGCTCGGCCAGATGCCGAAGCTGCGCGATCGGCCGTCCGCCGGCGCCCATGTAGTTTTCCGCATGGATCTCCAGCCATTCGACCGGGCCGGAACCGGTCAGGATGTCGGAAAAGTGCTGCGGCTTGTAGCCGACGCCCGGGCGGGCGGGCAGGGTGCGGCGGCGGGTGTCGTCCAGCATGGTCCCATTCCTCGGTCGTGGGCGCCCCCGCCCGTCGCGGGAGGGGGCGGCGCCGGATCAGCTTTTCGGCAGGTCGCGGTCGAGCGCGGTGAGCGATCCCATGCGGCCGTCGGGAAGCTTCATGGTGGTGCAGGTTCCCGCCGGCACCAGCTTCCACGAGTTGCCCTGGTAGTCGACCTTCGAGGTGCCCGCGCAGGTGGTGCCGGCGCCGGCGGCGCAGTCGTTCTGGCCGGCGAGCGCCACGCCGAAGCATTTCTCCTTGGCTTCCTCGGCGGCCGCCGGGGTGGCGAAATGGGAGGTGAGCGCGGCGGCGAGGCTGCCGGCCACAGCGAGGGTCTTCAGGTGATAGGACATTCGGGTCTCCCTTGGGTTGGATCGGGGCCGGGTTCGTGGCCACCGTGCTTCTCTGTTCGTAGCCGGAAGGCCGGACGTTACGGCGCTCACGAAACGGTGATGTGGGGCTGTGCCGTGAGGTGGTGGTGACACGACCGCTTCGTGAGCGCGCGCAGTCACGCGGATCAGCTCTTCGGCAGGTCGCGATGAAGCGGCGTGACCGATCCGACCCGTCCGCCGGGAAGCTTCATCGTCTCGCAGGTCCCTTCCGGCACAAGCTTGAAGGAATTGCCCTGGTAATCGACCTTCGAGGTGCCGGCGCAGCTTGTGCCGGGGCCGGCGGCGCAGTCGTTCTGGCCAGCCAGGGCAACGCCGTAGCACTTCACCTTCGCGTTGGCGGATTCCGCCGAGGCCGGCGAAGCGAAATGGGCGGTGAGCGCGGCGGCGAGGCTGCCGGCCACAGCGAGGGTCTTCAGGTGATAGGACATTCGGGTCTCCCTTGGATTGGATCGGCGGCCGGGTTCGTGGCCACCGTGCAGAGCCCTTCGGTTCGGCGACCGCGATCGTTACCGGACTCACGAAAGGATGATTGCGGCCGCCTTGTGCGGCGCGGCAGTGTAACGTTTGACGGGTCGCGCGCGAATGGAGTGGAGAATGCCGGACCGCGAAGTCCTATGGGCCGAGCTGCTCCGCCGCGCGAACCGCGGCGACAGCGCCGCCTACGGAACCTTCCTGCGCGAGATTGCGCCGGTCCTGCGCCGGATAGCCGCGGCCCGCGGTGCGGGGCGCCACGACGAAGTCGAGGACACCGTGCAGGAGATTCTGCTCGCCATTCATGCCAAACGCCACACCTGGCGCGACACCGACCCGGTCGCGCCCTGGCTCTACGCCATCGCGCGCTACAAGGCGGCGGACGCCTGGCGTCGGCGCGGCCGGCCGACGGTGCCGGTCGAGGATCTGGCCGATGTCCTGGCCGACGAGCGGGCGGGCGACTGCACCGCCGAGCGCGACCTGGGCGTGCTGCTGGGCGGGCTCGATGGCCGCTCGGCCGGGATCGTGCGCGCGATCGGTGTCGAGGGCCAGAGCGCGGCCGAGGTGGGCGCGGAGCTCGGCCTGTCCGAGGGCGCGGTGCGTGTGGCCTATCACCGGGCTATCGGGCGGCTGCGCCGTCTTGCCGGTCACGACGGAGAACGCGAATGAACACGGACGATCTGATTGCCGAGCTTGCCCTGGCCGCCGAACCGGTGGACCGGACCGCCCTGCCGCGCCGCGCGCTGGCGGGTCTGGGCCTCGGTCTTGCGGTCTCGGCCGTGCTCTTCGCGCTCATCTACGGTCCGAGGCCGGGGCTTGCGGCGGAACTGGCCGATCCGGTCATCGCCGCCAAGACGGTGCTGCCCCTGATCCTGGGCCTGCTGGCGCTGCCGCTGACACTGGCCGCGTCCCGCCCGGCGGCGAAGGCCGCGCCGGGGCTGCGGGCGATCTGGCTGGTGCCGGTCGCGGTCGCGGCGCTGGTGGCGTTCGGCTACGCCACCACCGCGCCCGGCGCCCGGCTCGCCGCCTTCATCGGCCATTCGATCCCGGTCTGCCTGCCGTCGATCCCGCTGCTGTCGGCCCCGGTCGGCCTTCTGCTGATCCGGGCCCTGCGGTCGGGCGCACCGGTGCACCCCGCCTGGGCCGGAGCCCTCGCGGGGCTGACCGCCGCCGGGTTCGGCACGGCCATCTATTCGCTGTTCTGCACCGAGAATTCGCCGCTTTTCTATGGCGTATGGTATCCGCTGGGCGTGCTGATCGCGATGGGTCTCGGGGCTGCGGCGGGGGCGCGCCTCCTGCGCTGGTAGGCCCCGCCGCGCGGCCCGATCACCGCAGGTCGGGCGGCGTGGCCTCGTCGGCAAGAGCCGTCACGGCGGCCTCGAGCGGCAGGCTTTCGGTGCGGGTCTCGCCGAGCCGGCGCAGCGACACCGTGCGGCCCTCCACCTCCTGCATGCCGATGGCCAGGATCACCGGCACCTTGCCCACCGAATGCTCGCGCACCTTGTAGTTGATCTTCTCGTTGCGGGTGTCGGCCTCGGCCCGGATGCCGCGGGCGCGCAGCGCCGCCGTGACCTCGGCCACATAGGCGTCGGCGTCCGAGACGATCGAGGCCACCACCACCTGCCGCGGCGCGAGCCAGAACGGCAGCTTGCCGGCGTAATGCTCGATCAGGATGCCCATGAAGCGCTCGAACGACCCCAGGATCGCCCGGTGCAGCATGTAGGGCATGTGCTTCAGGCCGTCCTCGCCCACATATTCGGCGCCGAGCCGCGCTGGCAGTTGCGCATCGACCTGGAAGGTGCCGCATTGCCACTCGCGCCCGATGGCATCGGTCAGCTTGAAGTCGAGCTTCGGCCCGTAGAAGGCGCCGTCGCCCTCGTTGATCGCATAGGGCAGGCCCAGATGCTCGATCGCGGCCTTGAGCGCGCCTTCGGTCCGGTCCCAGTCGGCGTCGGTGCCGACGCGCACCTCGGGCCGGGTCGAGAGCTTGATGTCGAAGCGGTCGAAGCCGAGGTCGCGGTAGACCGACGAGAGGAGCGCGATGAAGCCCGCGCATTCGCTTTCGATCTGGTCCTCGGTGCAGAAGATGTGCGCATCGTCCTGCGTGAAGCCGCGCACGCGCATCAGCCCGTGCATCGAGCCCGAGCTTTCGTAGCGGTGGCAGGACCCGAATTCCGCGAGCCGCAAGGGCAGGTCGCGGTAGGACTTGAGCCCCTGGTTGTAGACCTGGACGTGGCAGGGGCAGTTCATCGGCTTCAGCGCGTTGATGCGCTTTTCGCGGGCGCCTTCCTCGTCCACCTCGACGATGAACATGTTCTCGCGGTAGTTGTCCCAGTGGCCCGAGCGTTCCCAGAGCACCCGGTCCACCACCTGCGGCGTACGGATCTCGCGGTAGCCCGCGGCCGTCAGCCGGCGGCGCATGTAATCCTCGAGCCCGCGCCAGATCTGCCAGCCGTTCGGGTGCCAGAAGATCATCCCGGGGGCCTCCTCCTGAAGATGGAAGAGTTCCATTTCCCGCCCGAGCTTGCGGTGGTCGCGCTTTGCGGCCTCCTCGAGCATGGTCAGGTAGGCCTTCAGATCCTCGCGGTTCCGGAAGGCGACGCCGTAGATGCGCTGGAGCTGCTTGTTGCGGTGGTCGCCCCGCCAGTAGGCGCCGGCGACCGACATGAGCTTGAAGGCGTCGGCCGGAAGCTGCCCGGTGTTCTGCAGGTGCGGGCCGCGGCAGAGGTCCTGCCAGTGGCCGTGCCAGTACATGCGCAGGGGCTCGTCGCCGGGAATGGCCTCGATCAGCTCGACCTTGAAGGGTTCGTGCTTGGCCACGTAATGCGCGATCGCCCGCGCGCGGTCCCAGACCTCGGTGCGCACCGGATCGCGGGCGGCGATGATCGCCTTCATCTCCTTCTCGATCGCACCGAGATCCTCGGGCGTGAAGGGCTCGTCGCGGTCGAAGTCGTAGTACCAGCCGTTCTCGACCACCGGGCCGATGGTCACCTTGACCTCGGGCCAGAGCTTCTGCACGGCGCGGGCCATGACATGGGCGAAGTCGTGGCGGATGAGTTCGAGCGCCTGCGGGTCGTCCTTCATCGTGTGGATGGCGATGCGGCCGTCGCGGTCGATCGGCCACTGGAGATCCCAGTGCCGGCCGTCGAGGCTGGCCGAGATCGCGGCCTTCGCGAGCGAGGGCGCGATCGACTGCGCGACCTCGGCCGCGGTCACGCCCCGGGGAAAGCTCCGGCTCTGGCCATCAGGAAAGGTGAGGGAAATCTGGGCCATTGCGGCTCTCCTCGTCGGTTCGGCGCCTACGGGTGCGCCCGGTTGCGGGTTCGTGACGCGCCTCTGTCGCGCGGGGCGCGCGGCGTGTCAATGGGGCGCGAGGGCGCGCGCCGCAGCGGCCGGGGGTTCCACCCCCGGACCCCCGGGGGTATTTCGGACGAAGAAGAAGCAGGGGAGCAGGGTCATGGCGGAATGGCTGGAGACGGCGGGACGGCGGATTGCCTATGACCGGATCGAGGGCCGGGGGCCGGGTGTTCTGTTTCTGGGCGGCTTCCGATCGGACCGGCAGGGATCGAAGGCGCTGGCGCTCGAGGCCTGGGCGCGCCGCGCGGGGCGCGCCTTCCTGCGGTTCGACTACGGCGGGCATGGCGAGAGCGGGGGGGCGTTCGAGAGCCTCGGGATCGGCGACTGGCTGGAAGATGCGCGGGCGGTGCTGGCGGCGCTGACGGAGGGGCCGCAGGTCCTAGTCGGCTCGTCGATGGGCGGATGGATCGCGCTTCTTCTGGCGCGCGAGGCGCCGGCGCGGGTGGCGGGGCTGGTCACCGTTGCGGCCGCGCCCGATTTCACCGCCGAACTCGAGGCGGGGTTCACCGAGGCCGAGCGGGAGGATCTGGCCCGCAAGGGCCGGGTCGCGCGCGCCTCGGACTACGCGCCGGAGCCCTATCTCTTCACTCGCCGGCTGATCGAGCAGGGACGTGCCCACAGGGTTCTGGACCGGGCGCTGCCGCTTCCGATGCGCACGCGATTCCTTCAGGGCACCGCGGACACCGACGTGCCGGTGGCGACCGCCCTGCGGCTCTTCGGGCACGCGACCGGGCCGGACATCCGGCTGACGCTGGTCAAGGGCGCCGACCACCGCTTCTCGACGCCCGACTGCCTCGAGCTGATCACCGCGATGGTGGAGGAGGCGGGCCGATGACGGGCGGTCAGGCCCGCACAGCCCGCACCCGGGCGCGCGTTCCGTTGCCCCCGTTCTGGTCGATGAAGCCCAGCACCAGCGGCCGGATGTTGTCGCGCCAGGACTTGCCCGCGAAGATGCCGTAGTGGCCCGCGCCCGGCTCGAGGTGGCTGGCCTTCTTCGAGGCGTCGAGCCCGGTGCAGAGATCGAGGGCGGCGATGCACTGGCCGGGGGCCGAGATGTCGTCCTTCTCGCCCTCGACGGTCTTGACCGCGACCTCGGTGATCTTGCCGAGGTCCACGTGCTTGCCCGCGACGGTGAAGGCGTTCCGCGCGATCTCGCGTTTCTTGAACACGCGCTCGACCGTCGAGAGGTAGAACTCGGCGGTCATGTCCATCACCGCGAGATATTCGTCGTAGAACCGGTTGTGATGGTCACGCTCGCTGGCCTGGCCCTGGGCCGCGCGCAGGATCTGTTCGCTGAAGGCCTGGCTGTGGCGGTCGAGGTTCATCGAGATGAACGAGGCCAGCTGCATCAGGCCCGGATAGACCAGACGCCCGGCGCCGGCGTATTTGAAGCCCACGCGCTGGATGACCAGATGCTCGAGCTGGCCCATCGTGACGGACCGGCCGAAGTCGGTGACCTCGGTCGGCGCGGCGTGCGGATCGATCGGGCCGCCGATGAGGGTCAGCGTGCGCGGCTGGGCGGCGGGATCCTCGGCGGCGAGATAGGCCGTGGCCGCCAGCGTCAGCGGCGCCGGCTGGCAGACCGCGACCACGTTGATGTCGGGTCCGAGGTGGCGCATGAAGTCGACGAGGTAGAGCGTGTAATCCTCGATGTCGAACTTGCCTTCCGAGACCGGAATATCGCGGGCGTTCTTCCAGTCGGTCACATAGACTTCGCAATCCGGAAGCAGACTGATCACCGTCGAGCGTAGGAGCGTGGCGTAGTGTCCCGACATCGGCGCCACCAGGAGGACGCGGCGGGTGCGCGGCGCGCGGCCGATGACCTTGAAGTGGATCAGGTCGCCGAAGGGGCGGCTGACCAGGGTCTCGGTCTCGACCAGGTGGTCGCGGCCGTCCTCGCCGACCATGGTGCGGATGCCCCAGTCGGGCTTGATGACCATGCGGGCGAAGCTGCGTTCGGTGATGCGGCCCCAGGCCGAGATCACCTTGAAGGCCGGATGCGGGACGAGACCCCAGATCGGATAGCTCGCAAAGGCCCGGGCGCTGGCCCCGAGCCATTCGTTGGTGTTGCGGATGCTCTCCATCAGGTCGTAGGTCGCGATGTTCTTCATCCTGGCTCCTTGCCGCGCCGCGGCATTCAACGTCGCTTCCCCCGCGATGGGCGCGGCGTTATGCTTGCGCAGAAAGTGTAGGGGGGAAGGCGCGGGATGACAACAGAGCCTGAAGTGATCCCGGCGAATCTGGAAAAACTCAACGCCAATCTCGCCCGGATCGAGGAATTGACCCAGCGGATGGTTCAGGCGATCGCGCAGAAGCGCGTGCCCAATCCGTCGCTCGAAGGCCCGGGACAGGAGCTTTACGCCAAGGCGGTCGCGGCGTTCTGGGCCGAGGCCGCCGCCAATCCCGCGAAGATCTTCGAGCAGCAGGTCGCGTTCTGGGGCAAGTCGCTCAAGCACTACATCGAGGCGCAGCAGGCCCTGGCCTCGGGCGAGCTGAAGGCGCCCCCGGATCCCACGCCCGCCGACCGCCGCTTCGCGAACCCGCTCTGGCAGACCCATCCCTGGTTCAACTTCATCAAGCAGCAGTATCTGATGAACGTCGAGGCGATGCAGAACGCGCTCGCCGGGATCGAGGGGCTGGCGCCGGCCGAGCGCAAGCGGCTCGAGTATTTCAGCCGCCAGATCCTCGACATGATGGCGCCCACGAATTTCCTCGCGACCAACCCGGACGCGCTGGAGCGCGCGGTCGAGACCGAGGGCGAGAGCCTGGTGCGCGGGCTCGAGAACCTGGTGCGCGACATCGAGGCGAACCGGGGCGATCTTCTGGTGACGCTGGCCGACCGCGACGCCTTCAAGGTGGGCGAGAACCTCGGCACCACCCCGGGTCAGGTCGTGTTCCGCAACCGGATGATGGAGCTCATCCAGTATGAGCCCACGACCGAGACCGTGCACAAGATCCCGCTGGTGATCTTCCCGCCCTGGATCAACAAGTTCTACATTCTCGACCTCAAGCCGCAGTCGAGCCTGATCCGCTGGATCGTCGATCAGGGTTTCACGCTCTTCGTCGTCAGCTGGAAGAACCCGGACGCAAGCTACCGCGACATCGGGATGGACCAGTATGTCGAGGAGGGCTATCTGGCCGCGATCCGCGAGGCGAAGGCGATCTGCGGAACCGACAGCGTGAACGCGGTCGGGTACTGCATCGCCGGGACGACGCTTGCCCTGACGCTCGGGCTTCTGCGCAAGCGGAAGGACAAGTCGGTCAACGCGGCCACCTTCTTCACCACGCTGACCGATTTCTCGGATCAGGGCGAGGTGGGCGTGTTCCTCGACAACGATTTCGTGGACGGGATCGAGGCGCAGGTCGCCAAGGACGGCTACCTCGACAAGTACTACATGAGCCGGACCTTCTCGTTCCTGCGCTCCAACGACCTGATCTACCAGCCGGCGATCCGCAGCTACATGCTGGGCGAGGCGCCACCCGCGTTCGACCTGCTCTTCTGGAACGGCGACGGCACCAATCTGCCGGCGAAGATGGCGGTCGAATATCTGCGCGGGCTTTGCCAGCAGGACAAGCTGGCCACCGTGGGCTTCCCCATCTGCGGCGAGACGGTGACGCTGAAGGACGTGACCGTGCCGGTCTGCGCGGTCGCCTGCGAGACCGATCACATCGCCGCCTGGCGGTCCTCGTATGCCGGGGTGCGCCGGTTCGCGTCGAAGGACAAGACCTTCATCCTGTCCGAGTCCGGCCACATCGCCGGCATCGTCAATCCGCCCGGCAAGGACAAGTACGGCCACTACCTGAACCCGGACATCTCCTGTTCCGCCGAGGAATGGAAAGCGGGGGCCACCTTCCACCGCGGCAGCTGGTGGCCCGTCTGGGGGCGCTGGCTTGCCGAGCGGTCCGGCCGGATGGTTCCGGCGCGCCCGCCGGGCGATTCGGCGCACCCCGCACTGGCCCCGGCACCGGGCACTTACGTGACGGAAACCCCAAGCGGCTGAAATCGCGCGCAAGATTTTTCTGCCGCATTGCGGCATGCAGGCTTGAAATGCTGCGATGCAGCATGTATCTCTCATGCAGACGCCGAACGGGAAAATCCGCGACGCCACGCAACGCCAGGAGAGATGCAAATGGCCAAGACCCAGGACTTCACCAAAGTCATGCAGGACATGATGGCTTCGTTCCCCGTGGATGCCTCCGCGCTCCAGGGTGCTTTCAAGACCCAGGCCGCTCTGGGCGAGAAGGTGGCGAAAGTTGCCCTCGACGCCGCCGAGAAATCGACCGAGATCTCGAGCAAGTGGGCCAAGGACACCATCGCCAAGGTCGCCTCGCTGGCCAAGGTGAAGGAAGAGCCCTCGGAATACACCAAGGCTTTCAGTGACTTCGCCTCGTCGGCGGCCGAAATGGCGGCCGAGAACCTCGCGGCTTTCGCCGAGGTGGCCAAGAAGGTCCAGATGGAAACCGTCGAGCTGATGCTGGCCGCCGGCAAGGACATCTCGGAAGACGCGACCGCCGCCGTGAAGAAGGCGACCGCCGAGGTGACCACCGCCGCCAAGAAGGCCGCTGCCGCCGCGAAGTGATCGGCGACCAGACGGAACTCGGGCGTCGGGGTTTGCCCCCGGCGCACAGAGGCGGACCGGAGCCAAGGGCTCCGGTCCGCCTCTCCGTTTCTGCGGTCGCGAAAGGATGCGGGCCGCAAGCCATCCTTTTCGTTTGTCTTTTTGCGCCTGCGGCCTAATCTCGCCGCAGTGCCGAAGACATGCGCCGCCACTGCGGGCAGGGAAGGACAGGATGGCCCAGGACGCCAAGCCGCTCTTGATCAAACGCTACGCGAGCCGGCGGCTCTACAACACCGAGACCAGCGACTACGTGACGCTCGAGGACATTGCCGCCTTCATCCGCGCGGGGCGCGAGGTGCAGATCGTCGATCTCAAGTCCGGTGACGACCTGACACGGCAATACCTTCTCCAGATCATCGCCGAGCATGAGAGCCGCGGCGAAAGCGTGCTGCCGGTCGATGTGCTGACCGATCTGGTGCGCAGCTACGCCACCAGCGCCCAGAGCGTGGTGCCGCAGTTCCTCGCGGCCTCGTTCGAGATGCTGCGCGAGGGCCAGTCCAAGATGATGGAGAACCTTGCGTCCTTCCCGAACCCGATGGCGGCCATGCCGGGCTTCGACGCGCTGCAGCGCCAGCAGAAGGCGTTCCTCAAGTCGGTGATGGGCGGATGGACCGGCGGATCCTCGGGCCCGGCGCGCGAGGATTCGCCCGAGAAGGGCGCCGCCGCCGATGGCGGCGACGAGATCGCCGAGATCCGCCGGCAGTTGAGCGAACTGCAGGCCAAGCTCGCGAAACTCTAGGCCCGGCGGGCCAGCCCGCTTTCGCACCGGACGAAGCCTCCGGCATGGGGTGCGGGGGGCGCGTGGCCCCCCGTTCCGCGGTCAGCCCACCTCGGCGAAGACCTTTTCGAGCGCCGCCTTCAGCTTGGCGAACATCTCGTCCATCTGCGCGTCGGTCATGGTGAAGGTCGGCGCCAGCACGATCGCCTGGCCGAGCGGCCGGCAGATCAGACCTTGGTCTGTGCAGGCGTTGGCGATGCGCTCGCTGACCGAGAGCTTGCTGTCGAAGGGCGTCTTGGTCGCCTTGTCCTTCACCGCCTCCAGCGCCCACATCAGGCCGATGCCGCGGTATTCGCCGATGTTCGGGTGCCTGGCCAGTTCCCTGAGCCCCGCCTCCATCTTCGGCGCCAGCCGCTTGACGTTCTCGGCCAGCCCCTCGTTCATCACCACGTCGATGGCCTTGAGCGCGATCGCGCAGCCCACCGGGTGGCCCGAGGCGGTGAAGCCATGCGGGAATTCCTCGACCGCCTCGGACGCCGCCTGTACGCGGTCGGCGAGCTCCGGCCCGAGGATGATCGCCCCCATCGGGAAGAAGCCCGCGGTGATGTTCTTCGAGCTGATGATCGCATCCGGCATGAAGTCGAAGGTCTGGCAGCCCCAGGTGTTGCCGGTGCGTCCGAAACCGCAGATCACCTCGTCCGAGATCAGCGGGATGCCGTAGCGCTTGAGCACCGCCTGAACGGCCTGGAAATAACCCTTCGACGGCACGATCACCCCGCCCGCGCCCATCACGGGTTCCGCGAAGAAGCCGGCGATGGTGTCGGGGCCTTCCTTGATGATCGTGGCCTCGAGCTCGGCCGCCATCCGCGCCGTGAACTGCTCTTCGGTCTCGCCGTCGCGGCCGAAGCGCCAGTAATGCGGGCAGCCGACATGGATGAACCCCGGCAGCGGCAGGCCGAAGACCGAGTTGTAGGGCTTGCCGGTCATCGAGGCGGCGACCGCCGTCACCCCGTGGTAGGAGTTGACACGGGTGATGATCTTGCGCCGCTGCGGCTTGCCTTCGGACCCGGCGAGGAACCACAGGATCTTGACCATGGTGTCGTTGGCCTCGGACCCCGAGTTGGTGTAGAAGACCCGGCCACGGTCGAAGGGCGACACCTCGACCAGCTTCTCGCTCAGAAGCACGGTCTGGTCCGACATCCGCCCGAAGAAGGCGTGGTATCCGGGAAAGCGGTCGTACTGCGCCTTGGCGGCCTCGATCAGCCCCTTGTGATCGAAGCCCGCGACCATGTTCCACAGCCCGGAATTCGCGTCGAGATAGCGTCGCCCGTGCACGTCGATCACGTAGGGCCCTTCGCCATGCGTCAGCACCACGGCGCCGCGTTCATGGACGGAGGGAAGATCGGTGAAACCGTAAAGCGAGAATTCGTCGGCGCGGGATTCCCAGCTGTTGGGCGCGTTGTCGCGCATGATGGCCGTCCTTGGGCTGTTGCTGATCGTGCGACGCTAGCGCGGCGGATGGCCGCAGACAACACCCCGCAGGCGGCGCGACGGTGCGGCGCTCCACCTTGTCGTGCCCTGGAGGGGGTGATCCGTCAGTCTGCCGGATGGGGCCGTCGGTCAGGCGGCAGGCGCGACCGCGCCCTTGACCTGTTCGACGGCGGCCAGCAGCGCGTCCGCGATGTAGTCGAGCTCGGCCCGGTTGAGACGGGTCGGCAGACGCAGGTCGCAGGCGCGCATCAGCATGGCGCGGGTCTGCGGCAGATCGGGCAGCTCGCCCAGGAACTGCCAGTTCCAGTAGGCGCGGGCGTTGTCCTCGCTCAGCCCGAAGATCTGGACCGAGATGCCGCGCGCCTTGGCCGCGTCCTGGAAGGCCCGCGCCTCGCTGTCCTGGGTGAAGCCCACGAGGTTGAACTGAAGCGAATCCGGTGCCCGGCGCTCCTGCGGCATGGGCGGCGGCACCTCGAACCACGGCGAGGCGTCGAGCCTGGCGGCGACGTGGTCGTGATTGGCCAGCCCCCGGTCCACGCGGCCGTCGATCTCGGGGATCTGCGGGCGGATGACGGCGGCCGAGAGGTTCTGCATCCGCATGTTGTAGAGCGGCAGCTTGTTCTGCCACAGGTGGAAGCTGTTCTGGAGGCCCGGATGCTTCTTCCAGTTGTGTTCGTAGGCGCCGGACATGATGACGGCCCGCGCCGCCAGTTCCGGATCGTCGGTCACGAACATTCCGCCCTCGCCGGCGTTCACCAGCTTGTAGGACTGGAAGGAGAAGCAGCCGATCCGGCCGATGGTGCCGATCTTGCGGCCGTTCCAGAGCGTGCCCAGCGAATGCGCCGCGTCCTCGATCACCGGGATTCCGCGCGCGTCGCAGAGCGCCATGATCGCATCCATGTCCGAGGTGTGCCCGCGCATGTGGCTGATCATCACCGCCGCGATGTCCTGATCGAGCTTGGCCTCGAAGTCCGCCATGTCGATGCGGAAGTTCGACCCCACCTCGCACAGGACCGGCACGCAGTTCGCGTGCACCACCGCCGAGGGCACGGCGGCGAAGGTGAAGGCCGGGATCAGCACCCGTGCCCCGGGCGCGAGGTCCAGCGCCCGCAGCGACAGGAAGAGCGCCGCCGAGCAGGACGACACCGCCAGCGCGTAGCGCGACCCGATCCATCCGGCGAACTCCGCCTCGAGCAGCGAGACCGGGGCGCCTTCGGGGGCGGTGTAGCGGAAGAGATCGCCCGAGGTCAGCAGGCGGTCGATTTCCTCGCGGGCGGAATCGGGAATGGCTTCGGCGTCATAAACATTCGGTGCCGGGGTGTGTCGCCCCGCCATGTCGTCGCGTGCCATTCGACACCATCCCCCGTGCGGCTGTCTTGCGCCTAGGCTTTAGCCGAAGGGCCGCGAAAACGCCAGAGCCATGACCGCCGCGCCAGCGGTCAGGCGCCCAGCCGGTCGCGCAGGGAATACCAGCTCATCGCCAGAACCAGAAGCGGCCAGCGGAATCCCGGTCCGCCGGGGAAGGGCGGCACCGGCAGCGCGGCCAGCGCGTCGAACCGCCCGGCCTGGCCGGCCACCGCCTCGGCCATGATCTTGCCGGCAAGCGTCGCCATGGCGACGCCGTGGCCCGAATAGCCCGAAACCGACAGGATGTTGGGGGCGGTGCGCAGGAAGGCCGGCATCCGCCGCATGGTGATCGCGAGCGTTCCACCCCAGGCGTGGTCGATGCGCACGTCGCGCAGGCCCGGATAGACCTCGAGCATCGGCTTCCGGACGGTCGCCACGATGTCGGGGAAGCGGTAGCCGTAGCTTTCGCCGCCGCCGAAGATCAGCCGCTTGTCGGGCGACAGGTGCCAGTAGTTCACGACGAACTTGCTGTCGGCCACCGCCACGTCCTGCCGAAGCACCGTCTCCGCGCGCTCGCCCAGGGGCTCGGTCGCCACGATGAAGTTGTTGATCGGCATCACCCGCGCCGCGACCCTGCGGTCGAGATGGCCGAGATAGCCGTTGCCGGCGAGGATCACATGGCTGCACTCGACCCGGCCCTCGCCGGTCTGCACCACCGGCCGCTGCCCGCGCTGGATGTGGTGGACATGGCTTTTCTCGAAGATGCGGGCGCCCGCCGCGGCCGCGGCCCGCCCCAGACCGAGCGCGAAGTTCAAGGGATGGATGTGGCCGGCGCCGCGGTCGATGTCGCCCCCGACGTAGGCGTCCGACGGCAGGATCGCCCGCAGGGCTTCGCGGTCGAGCGGCTGCACCTGGTCATAGCCGTAGTCGCGTGCAAGCTTTTCGGCGTAGGCGCGGGCATGGTCCACCTCGGCGGCCGAGCGGCAGGCGTGGACGATGCCGGGCTTGAAGGTGACGGGCATCGCGTGGTCCGCGATCAGCCCGCGCACCAGCGCCTTGGCCTCTTCGCCGAGATCCCAGAGCATCCGGGCCGTGTCGCGGCCGTGCGCGCGTTCGAGCGCGTCCTGATCGAGCCGCTGCCCCGATCCGACCTGGCCGCCGTTGCGGCCCGAGGCGCCGAAGCCCACGCGATGCGCATCGAGCACCACCACGTCGAGACCCGCCCGGGCGAGATGCAGCGCCGCCGACAGCCCGGTGTAGCCGGCGCCGACGATGCAGACGTCGGCCCGGGTCGCGCCCCGCAGAGCCGGGAACGGGTCAAGCGGCGTCGCGGTCGCGGCATACCAGCTGGGGGGGTATTCGCCGCGGCGGTCGTTGGCAAAGAGCAGATTCATACGTTCAGCAGCAGATGTTCGCGTTCCCACGGGCTGATGACCTGGAGGAACTCTTTGTATTCGTTGCGCTTCACGCTGTCATAGACCTTGATGAACTCCGGCCCCATCACCTCCTTCAGCGCCTGGTCCTCGTCCAGAAGGTCGAGCGCATCGCCAAGGTTCACCGGAATGTCCTCGCTGTCGATGTAGGCCGAGCCGGTGAATTCGGGGCGCGCCTCGGTCTTGTTCATCAGGCCGAGATAGCCGCAGGCGAGCGTGGCCGCGATGCCGAGATAGGGGTTGCAGTCCATGCCAGGCAGGCGGTTTTCCACGCGCCGGGCCGCCGGGCCCGAGATCGGCACCCGCAGCCCCGTGGTGCGGTTGTCGCGGCCCCATTCGAGGTTGATCGGGGCGGCGAAGTCCGGGACATAGCGGCGATAGCTGTTGACGTAGGGGGCAAAGAGGGCCACGGCCGCGCCGAGGTGTTTCTGGAGGCCCCCGATGAAATGCAGGAACTGCGGCGTCTCCACGCCCTTCGGGCCGGCGAAGATGTTCTTGCCGGTCTTCGTGTCCACGACCGAGGTGTGGATGTGCATGGCGCTGCCCGGTTCGCCCGCGATGGGTTTCGCCATGAAGGTGGCAAAGCAGTCGTGGCGCAGCGCCGCCTCGCGGATCAGGCGCTTGAAGAAGAACACGTCGTCGGCCAGCCGCACCGGGTCGCCATGGGCGAGGTTCAGCTCGATCTGCCCCGCGCCGCCTTCCTGGAGGATGCCGTCGATCTCCAGCCCCTGCGCCTCGGCATAGTCGTAGATGTCGTCGATCACCTTGCCGTATTCGTCCACGGCCGACATGGAATAGGCCTGCTTGGCCGCCGCGCGGCGCCCGGTGCGGCCCATCGGCGGGATCACCGGCTGGTTCGGGTCGGTGTTGCGGGCGGTCAGGAAGAATTCCATCTCGGGCGCGACCACGGGCTTCCAGCCCTGCGCCTCGTAAAGGCCGACGATGCGCTTGAGCACGTTGCGCGGGCTGAAGGGGACAAGGTTGCCCTGCTGGTCCTTGGCGTCGTGGATCACCTGAAGCGTGACATCCGCCGTCCAGGGCGCGGCGGTGGCGGTGGACCAGTCGGGCTCGAGGATCATGTCGGGTTCGGTGAAGGCGTCGAAGGGGTTGTCGGCCCATTCCCCGGTGATCGTCTGGAGGAAGATCGAATTCGGCAGGAAGTAGCTGGTCTGCTTGGCGAATTTCGCGGCGGGCATCGCCTTGCCGCGCGCCACGCCGGCGACGTCGGGCACGATGCATTCCACCTCATCGACACGGCGGCCCGCGATATAGCTCTGCGCGGCTTCGGGAAGCTTCTGGGTCCAGTCGGACATGGGTCACACTTGGGGTTGGGGGCTGTGGCGGGGTCGCCTAGCCTCGGGGATGCTTGAAGAATTCGGCGATGCGGTCGGCCATCTGCGCGGCCGAGTTGTCCTGGCCCAGACGGCTGTGCGCCTCGGCCATCAGCGCCTCGGGTACAAGACCCTTGCCGCGCGTCTCCATCAGGCCCTTGACGAATTCGTCGCGGAACTCGGGATGGGCCTGCACCGTGAAGGCCCGGTCGCCGTAGATGAGTGCGGCGTTCTCGCAGAAGTCGTTGCAGGCGACGACCTCGGCCTCGGGCGGCTTTTCCACGACCTGGTCGCGGTGCCAGGCGTTCAGCCGCACCGTCTGGCCGCCGAAGTCGTAGTCCTGCGGGCCGACCGCCCAGCCCTTGGCGAACCGCTCGACCCGGCCGCCGAGCGCCTGGGCGATGATCTGATGGCCAAAGCAGATGCCGACCAGCGGCACCCGCGCGGCGTAGGCGCGGCGGATGAAGTCCTCGAGCGGCTTGATGAAGGGGTGGTCCTCGTAGGCGCCATGCCGCGAGCCGGTGATGAGCCAGCCGTCGCAGTCGCGCACGCCGGCCGGGAACTCCATCGCCTCGACATGGTAGGTGGTGAAGGTCAGGCCCCTGTCGGCCAGCAGATGCGCGAACATGTCGGGATAGTCGCCCATCTCGCCGCGAAGCACATCGGGCGACTGGCCGGTCTGAAGGATGCCGATCCGCATCGGGACACTCGTGTGACGTTTCGGGGAAGGTAAACCCGCCCCCCGCGCGGGCGCAAGGGGGAGGGGCGCTCAGACCGTGTCGAGATAGATCTCGACCTGCTCTTCGGGGGACAGCTCGGCCATGTAGTGCATCTCCTGCCGCTTGGTCATCACCAGGTTGCGGATGAGTTCCTGCGGGAAGATCTGCGCCATGATCGGGCTTTTCTCGAAGGCGTCGATGGCGCCGGCCCAGGTGTCCGGGATCATCGGCAGATCCAGCGCGTAGGCGTTGCCGGTGATCGGCGGCGGCGGCTCCATCTGCTGCTCGATACCCATCAGCGCCGCGCCCAGAATCCCGGCCAGCATCAGATAGGGGTTCACGTCGCCCCCGGCCACCCGGTGCTCGATCCGCCGCGCGGCCGCGCTGCCCGAGGGCACGCGGATCGCCGAGGTGCGGTTCTCGTAGGCCCAGCTCACGGTGTTCGGGGCGTGCGCCTCGGGCACCAGCCGGTCGTAGCTGTTGGCGTGCGGCGCGAACAGCAGCGTCGAATCCGGCATCGCGTTCAGGCAACCCGCGATCGCCTGCCGCAGCACGCCCGACCCTTCCGGCCCGCCGTTCGAGAAGATGTTGGCGCCGTTGCGGTCGATCACCGAGAAATGCGTGTGCAGCCCGTTGCCCGAATATTCGGGGTAGGGCTTGGCCATGAAACTTGCCGCGAAGCCGTGGCGGCGGGCGAGCCCCTTGACCAGCATCTTGAAGAACCAGGCGTCGTCGGCGGCGCGCAGCGCGTCCTCCTGATGCATCAGGTTGATCTCGAACTGGCCGAGCCCGGCCTCGGAAATCGCCGTGTCGGCGGGGATGTCCATCGCCTCGCAGGCGTCGTAGAGGTCGGTGAAGAAGGTGTCGAAGGCGTCGAGCGCGCGGATCGACAGGATCTCGGCCGCCTTGCGCCGCTTGCCCGACCGCGGCGACGGCGGTACCTGAAGCGTCTTGCCGCTGTCGTCGATCAGGAAGAATTCCAGCTCCATCGCCACCACCGGCGTCAGCCCGTGGTCCTTGTAGCGGTCGACGACGCGGGCCAGCGCGTGGCGCGGATCGCCTTCGTAGGGGCGGCCGTCGTCGCGGAACATCCAGATCGGCAGGAGCGCGGTCGGAGCCTCGAGCCAGGGCATGGGCATGAAGCCGCGTTCGGTCGGGCGAAGGATGCCGTCGGCGTCCCCCGATTCAAAGAGCAGCGGGCTGTCCTCGATGTCCTCGCCCCAGATGTCGAGGTTCAGGACCGAATAGGGAAAGCGCGTGCCCTCCGACAGCAGTTTCTCGGCAAAGCGGACCGGAATGCGCTTGCCGCGGGCCTGGCCGTTGAGGTCCGCGGCGGCCACGCGAATGGTCCGCACCTGCGGGTGCTTGCGGAGCCAGTTCTTCATGAAAGGTCACCTGATGAGTTGCGGCCGGTATCGGAACCGGGTGCGTGTGTTCTGCGGCAGATGGCGGTTGAGCCTGCGCCCGACCAGCCCGAAGACCCCGATCACCGCCAGCGTGAGAAGGATGAAATAGGCCGCCACGATCGGATAGGCGACGAAGGGGTTGAAGGTCTTGTCGGCAAAGTAGCTTGCGTAATAGAGCGCGTCGCCCCGTTGCTGGAACGCGGGGAAGCCCGAGAAGAACACCAGCGTCGTGGCGTGGAAGAGAAAGATCGCCTCGTTCGTGTAGGCGGGCCAGGCGAGCCGCATCATCGTCGGCCAGATGATCCGTCGGAAGCGCGACCATCCCGACATGCCGTAGGCATCCGCCGCCTCGATGTCGCCCTTCGGCACCGACCGCAGCGCGCCGTAGAAGATCTCGCCCGAATAGGCGGCGGTGTTGAGGCACAGGACGATCAGCGCGCCGAGCCAGGCCTTCGACAGCCACGAGGTTTCGACCGTGATCGTGGTGAAGCCCAAGGGAATGTCCCAGCCGAGGCGCGGGATCAGCACGAAGGCCTCGTAGGCGAGGAAGAACTGGATGAAGAGCGGCGAGCCACGGAAGACGAAGACGAACCATTCCGCCGGCTTGCGGGCCCAGGGGTTGCGGCTTGCCTTGCCCAGCGCGACCGCGTTGGCGAGGAAGAATCCCACGGCCAGCGACAGGATGCCGAAGTAGAGATTCCAGATCATCCCCGACCCGATCAGGGTGATCTGCTGGCAGAGCGTGAAATCCGACCGGGGCAGCAGCCGTTCGCCGATGCCGATCGACCGCAGCCCGTAGTCGAGGAGGGTCTGGCCGCAGGTCATGCCGTGACCTCCGCCTTGCGCATCTGCTCGCCGGCCAGTGTCGCCTGTCCGTGGCTGAGCCGGGCCGAGACCCGCCGCAGCACCTTCTCGGAAAGCCAGGTCATCGTCAGGTAGAAGATGAGGAGCCCGAGGAAATACCACACCCGCCAGTCCGGGTGCGGATAGGCGTAGGCCTGGGTCTTCGACCCGCCAAGCTCCCGCGCCCAGTAGACGATGTCCTCGACGCCGAGCAGGAAGAGAAGCGGCGTCGCCTTGATGAGGATCATCCACAGGTTCGACAGGCCCGGCAGCGCAAAGACCCACATCTGCGGCACCAGCACCCGGCGGAACGCCTGCCGGTGGGTCATGCCATAGGCCTCGGCGGTCTCGATCTGGGCCTTGGGAACGGCCTGCATCGCCCCGTAGAGGACGTTGGCGGCAAAGGCGCCGAACACCACCGCAAAGGCCACCACCGCCAGCGAGAACCCGTAGACCTCGTGGATCCACTGCGGGCTTGTCGAGAGGGGCAGCTTGGCCTCGGGGCAGACCACGAAATCCGACCCCTGCCGGATCGGCGCCGTCCAGTCGGGACACTTCACCTTGTGGCGCAGGTATTCGAGCCCCTGGTCCATCGCGATCGGCACGAAGAGAAAGAAGATGATGTCGGGCACGCCGCGCACCATCGAGGTGTAGGCCTTGCCGATCAGCCGGAGCGGCAGGATCTGCGAGCGCGCCGCGACCGCACCGCCGAAGCCGAACAGCAGCGCGATCGGCGCGGTGATGGCCAGAAGCAGCAGCACGGTGCCCAGCGACGCATAGAGCAGGAGATGCTTGCCCGAAGTCAGGTAGCAGACCAGCCAGGCAAGGCCCTCAAGCGTCTTGGGATCGGCGCAATACGCGAACATGCTGGGTCAGGCGGGGCCCGCGCGGGCCCCGCCCCGTCAGATCAGAACACGACCGCGTTCTCGCCGAACCACTTCTTGATCATGGCGTTCAGCGTGCCGTCGTCCTTCATCGACTGGATGGCCTTGTCGAATTTGGCGGTCAGCTCCTTGTCGGACTGGCGCAGGCCCATGCCGACCCCGCCGCCGAGCTGCGGCTCGGGCCCGGTGAAGACCAGCGCGCCGCCCGATTCCGCCACGATCGGCGCCAGATAGTCCTTGTCGGCAAAGACCGCGTCGGCCTCGCCGTTGCGCACCGCGGCGATGGTCTCGTCCGGCGTGGCGAATTCCAGAAGCGTCGCGCCGGTCTCGGCCACGTGCCCGGCCTGGATGGTGCCGGTCTGCGCCGCGATCACGCCCTTCATCACGTCCACATCGGGCTTGGCCGCGGCATAGGCCGAGACCGCCGGCGGGATGTAGTTCTGGGTGAAGTCGATCACCTTCTTGCGTTCGTCGGTGATGCTCATGCCCGCGATGATCGTGTCGTAGTTGCCGGACACGAGGTTCGGGATGATCGAGTCCCACTCGTTCGTCACCCATTCGCAGGTCAGGCCCGCGCGCTTGCACAGCTCATCGCCCAGCTCGCGCTCGAAGCCGTCGACCTCGCCCTTGTCGTTGATGAAGTTGTAGGGCGGGTAGGCGCCCTCCGTGCCCATCCGCACCGTCTGCGCCATGGCCAGACCGGCGCTCAGCGCCAGCACTGCCGCGGAAAGGATCAGTTTCTTCATGAGGTCGTCTCCCAGTTGTCGTGAGCAGCTTATGATTGTTCAGGCCGGGGCAGTCGCGCTCAGGAACTGCTGCAGCCGTTCGGTCTTCGGGCTTCCGAAGACCTGGGTCGGGGTGCCCTCCTCCTCGATGCGGCCCTTGTGGAGAAACACCACATGGTCCGAGACATCGGCGGCGAGGCGCATGTCATGGGTTACCAGAAGCATGGTCCGGCCCTCGTCGGCAAGCGCCTTGATGACCTTGACCACCTCCTGCTCGAGCTCGGGGTCGAGCGCCGAGGTCGGCTCGTCGAAGAGGAGCGCCTTCGGCTCCATGCAGAGCGCGCGGGCAATGGCGGCGCGCTGCTGCTGGCCGCCGGAAAGCTGCGCGGGCCAGGCGTCCGCCTTGTCGCCGATGCCGACCTTGTCGAGATAGCGGCGCGCCGCGGCCTCGACCTCGGCCCGGTCGCGGTGCAGCACCGTCAGCGGCGCCTCCATCACGTTCTGGAGGATCGTGAGGTGCGACCAGAGGTTGAACTGCTGGAACACCATCGACAGGTTGGTGCGGATGCGGATCACCTGAGCGCGGTCGGCCGGGTGGCGCCCCATGCCGGTACCGCGCCAGTGGACCGCCTCGCCGCAGAACAGCACCTCGCCCTTCTGGCTGTCCTCGAGGAGGTTGCAGCAGCGCAAGAGCGTCGACTTGCCCGACCCCGACGAGCCGATCAGCGACACCACCTCGCCCTTGCGGGCGGTGATCGACACGCCCTTCAGCACCTCCAGCTGGCCGTAGGCCTTGTGGAGGTCGCGGATCTCGATGACGGGGGCTTCCTGGGTCACGTCGGGCAGCTGTTCCGGTTCGGGAAGCGAGTAGGGCAGGGATTGCGGCCCATTGCAACGCCCTTTCTGGCAAACCGCGGCCGATTTCGCCCGAAATGTTCAGGCGGCGGGCGCATCCTGCGTCGGCGCTTCGGGCGTGGGCACCGCCAGATAGGCGGTCAGGGGAAGGCGGACGATCCCCGTGATCCCGAGCGTCGACCGGTCGCCGGCCGAGAGCGCCGCGACCGCGGCCTCGCAGGCGGACGCCAGCGGCCCGGGATCGCGCCCGGAGGCGGTGATGAGCGGCAGGCCGGGCGTCGGGGCGGTCCGGGCGAGGATGCGCAGGCGTCCGGCGACGGCCGGACGGTGGGTCTCGATCAGGCGCCAGGTGACGGCGTCGATGCAGGCGAGGTCGGCCCGCCCGTCGGCCACGGCCGCGGCGCTTTCCGAATGCGCCCCCGTGAGCAGTGTCCGGCGGAAGCGGCGCGGGGCGATGTGGTTCATGGCCGCGGCCCAGCCCGACTGGCTGTCCTGGCCGTTGCAGGCAAAGACCCGGTCGAGAAAATCGGCGAGGGTATCCGCGTCGTCGCGGCGGGCAACGAACACGGAATGATAATGCCCCGGCGGCGACTGCGGCAGGCCGTAGTCCGGCGTGGCCACCAGCGTCACCCGCCCCGCAAGCCGGGTCCGGAGCGGCATCCCGCAGGTCTGGCCCAGCAGCAGGTCCGGGCTCTCCCACATCGCCCAGAGGCCCGGCCCGCGGCTCAGAGTCTTGGGCGCGGCAATGCCGTCGGATCGCAGCCGGTCGCGGATCGCCGCCCAGAGCCGGTCGGTCGCGTCCGCCACCTCGGGCCAGTCGTACATGGGCAGGCAGGCGATCACGGCCGGCCCTGCTCGACGCGCTGGCGCGCAAGCGCGCTGTCCCGGTCGTTCACGCCCAGAAGGTTGGCGACCAGCCGGATCAGCGCATCCTCCTCGGCGTCGCGCTCCCCGTCCGAGAGCGCCACATCCCAGAGCGCCGTCAGGATTCCGATGCGGTCCTCGTGCGGAACCGCGTCCTTGAGCGCGCGGGTGAAGCGCACCGTGTCGGGGGCCTCGGCCTCGACGGTCTCGGCCTCGCGCCGCACCGCCGCGGCCTCGAAGGGCGACAGCGCGTAGCGGCTGGCCAGAACACGGTCGATGCGCGCGGCCTCGTCGGCGGTGTAGCGGTCGTCCGACCGCGCGAGCCGCACCAGGAGCGCGCCGAGCGCGAGGCGCGCCTCGGAGGCGGGAAGCGGCGCCGGAGCCGGTGCCATGAGGCGGGAGAGCATGCGCGCGATCATGCCCCGCATATAGCCGCGCGCCGGCGGCGCGCCAAGGGCGGGGGCCGCCTGCCCCCGCACCCCCGGGGGTATTTCGGCAAAGAAGAAGCCGGGGCGGGGTCTTGGTCTTCTTCTTCGCGCCAATACCCCGGGGGAGTCCCCGCAAGGGGACGGGGGCAGGGCCCCCTTCGGTCAGTATTTCGAGGGAACGTAGAGTTCTGGCGGAAGGACGGCGCGCTCGTAATCGGGATTGAAGACTCGTTCGGGCAGGCGGATGTCCGCGTGCGGGATCGCCTCGTAGGGAAAGAGGCCGAGCAGATGGTCGATGCAGTTCAGCCGCGCGCGCTTCTTGTCGTTGCCCTCGACGATGTACCAGGGGGCCTCGGGGATGCTGGTGCGCGCGAACATCTCCTCCTTGGCCTTGGTGTAGGCCTCCCAGCGGACCCGGCTCTGGAGATCCATGGGCGACAGCTTCCATTGCTTCATCGGATCGTGGATGCGCATCAGGAACCGACGCTGCTGTTCCTCGTCGGTGATCGAGAACCAGTATTTCACCAGACGGATGCCCGACCGCACCAGCATCCGCTCGAACTCGGGCACGTCGCGGAAGAACGCCTCGACCTGGTCCTCGGTGGCGAAGCCCATCACCCGCTCGACGCCGGCGCGGTTGTACCAGGACCGGTCGAAGAGCACGATCTCGCCGCCGGCCGGCAGGTGCGGCACGTAGCGCTGGAAATACCACTGGGTCGTCTCGCGGTCCGAGGGGGCCGGAAGCGCCACCACGCGCACGACGCGCGGATTGAGCCGTTGGGTGATGCGCTTGATGACGCCGCCCTTCCCGGCGCTGTCGCGGCCTTCGAAGAGGACGACCACCTTCTGCCGGTGATGCTGCACCCAGTCCTGAAGCTTGATGAGCTCGGACTGGAGGCGCAGGAGCGACCGGAAATAGACACGGCGGTCGATGGTCTCGGCGTGCGCGTGTCCGCCGATGCACGCGAGTTCCGCGGAAAGCACCGCATCCTCGAGTTCGAGTTCGATGTCCTCGTCCAGCGTGTCGGCGAGTTCGGCGTCGAGCCAGTCCCGCGCGCCTTCAAGGCCGTCCCCGATCATCTCCCGTCTCCTGCCGCCATGCTTCGGTGGCAAGAGTGACCGGCGGCCGGTAACAGGCCGATGACGGCGGGCCGCCCGGCGCGCCGGGACCGGTCAGACCAGACGTTCGACGTCCTTCGCGGCGCGGATGAAGTCGGCGAAGAGCGGATGGGGCGCGAAGGGCTTGGACTTCAGCTCCGGGTGGTACTGGACGCCGACGAACCAGGGATGGTCCTTGACCTCGACCGTCTCGGGCAGGCGGCCGTCGGGGCTCATGCCGGCAAAGACAAGGCCGCACCGCTCGAGCGGCTGGCGGTACTGCGCATCCACCTCGTAGCGGTGGCGGTGGCGCTCCTCGATCTCGGTCGCGCCGTAGATCTCGGCGATCCGCGACCCCGGGGCGAGGTTGGCGGAATAGGCCCCGAGCCGCATCGTGCCGCCCTTGGCGTCGTCCGCGCGGCGGGTGACCGTGTAGTTGCCCTGCACCCATTCCTTCAGGTGGTAGACGACCGGGGTGAACCGGCGCTTGCCCCCCTTGGCGGTGGCTTCGTGGTCGAACTCCTCGGATCCCGCATCCGCGATCCCCGCGAGATTGCGCGCCGCCTCGATCACCGCCATCTGCATGCCGAGGCAGATGCCGAGATAGGGCACGCCGCGCTCGCGCGCGAACTGGGCTGCGCGGATCATGCCCTCGGTGCCGCGCTCGCCGAAGCCGCCGGGCACGAGGATCGCGTGGAAGCCCTCGAGATAGGGGGCCGGATCCTCGCGCTCGAAGATCTCGCTGTCCACCCATTCGGCCTTCACCCGCACCCGGTTGGCCATGCCGCCGTGGGTCAGGGCCTCGGCGATCGACTTGTAGGCGTCTTCAAGCTGCGTGTACTTGCCCACCACCGCGATGCGCACCTCGCCCTCGGCGTGGGTCAGCCGGTCCATCACGTCGGTCCAGCGCGCCAGATTCGGCCGCGGCGCGGGGGTGATCCCGAAGGCGTCCAGCACCGCCTGGTCGAGCCCCTCGCGGTGGTAGGCCAGCGGCGCCTCGTAGATGGTCTTGAGGTCGTAGGCGGCAATCACCGCCTGCTTGCGGACGTTGCAGAAGAGCGCGATCTTCTCGCGCTCCTTCTCGGGGATCGGGTGTTCGGACCGGCAGACCAGGACGTCCGGCGCAAGACCGATCGACTGGAGCTCCTTGACCGAGTGCTGCGTGGGCTTGGTCTTCAGCTCGCCCGAGGCCGCGAGGTAGGGCAGCAGCGTCAGGTGCATCAGGATCGACTGGCCGCGCGGGCGTTCGTGGATGAACTGGCGGATGGCCTCGAAGAAGGGCAGGCCCTCGATGTCGCCCACCGTGCCGCCGATCTCGCAGAGCATGAAATCGACCTCGTCCTCGCCGATGCGGAGGAAGTCCTTGATTTCGTTGGTCACGTGGGGAATGACCTGGATGGTCTTGCCGAGATAGTCGCCGCGGCGTTCCTTCTCGAGCACGTTCGAGTAGATCCGGCCCGACGAGATGCTGTCGGTCTTGCGGGCGTGCACGCCGGTGAAGCGTTCGTAATGACCAAGGTCGAGGTCCGTCTCGGCGCCGTCATCGGTGACGAAGACCTCGCCGTGTTCGAACGGCGACATCGTGCCGGGATCGACGTTGAGGTAGGGATCAAGCTTGCGCAGCCGCACCGAGAAGCCGCGGGCCTGCAACAGCGCCCCGAGCGCCGCCGACGCGAGCCCCTTGCCAAGCGAGGAGACCACCCCGCCGGTGATGAAGACGTATCGCGCCATGTAAGCAGACCCCCGTTTTGCGACCCCCGAAGGGCGCATTGTCACGGGAGAAAACAGCTAACAGATTCGGTCAGGTCCCGCAACCGCACCGCAAACTGTTGTGGCGCGTCGAACGCCCACGCATAAGAATTGTAGGAACGGCCTCAGTTCGACGCCGGCGGCGTGGCGGGGGCATCCGCGGCCGGAGGCGTCGCGGGCGCGTCCGCTGCGGGCGGCGGCAGAAGGTCGCCGGCCGGCGCGACGGGCGCGGTCGACGGGGCCGGCGCGGTCGCGGCCGGCGGAAGTCCGCCCGAGGGGCCGCTGTCGATCTGATTGATGACCGAGTCGCCGGCCGACTGGCGCGCCGCGATCAGGGTCAGGCTGATCGAGGTCAGGATGAAGGCGGTCGCGAGGATCCACGTCAGCCGTGTCAGCGCGTTCGCCGCACCCCGCGCGGTGAAGGCCCCGCCCCCGGACAGAAGCCCCCCGCCTTCGGAGCGCTGCAACAGCACGACCCCGATGAGCAGGAGCGCCAGGATCAGGTGGATGGCGAGAATGACGTTTTGCATGAAGCGCGGGGCCTTCCGGTCGATTTCGCGCCTATCTAGTCGCGCGGGCAGGGGCGCGCAAGGCGTTTCCCCCGGGCCGGGGCCGGGATCGGCGGGGCTTGGCCGGACGACGGCAAGGTCGCGTCCAAAAAGCGGTTTCGCCGGGCCGGCGGTGCGGCTATACGGTGCCGGGTTTCGACGAGGAGCAGGAAAGCATGGCCAATGTCGTGGTGGTGGGCGCCCAATGGGGCGACGAGGGCAAGGGCAAGATCGTCGATTGGCTGTCCGAGCGCGCCGATGTCATTGCCCGTTTCCAGGGCGGACACAATGCCGGCCATACACTGGTGATCGGCAACAAAGTCTTCAAGCTCTCGCTGCTGCCGTCCGGGATCGTGCGCAAGGGCAAGCTCGCCGTGATCGGCAACGGGGTGGTGCTCGACCCCTGGGCGCTCTTTGCCGAGATCGACAAGCTGGCGGCGCAGGGCGTGACGGTCGACACCGGCAACCTGATGATCGCGGAAAACACCCCGCTGATCCTGCCCCTGCACCAGGACCTCGACAAGCTGCGCGAGGAGGCCGCCGGCAAGGCCCGGATCGGCACGACGGGACGCGGCATCGGCCCGGCCTACGAGGACAAGGTGGGGCGGCGCACGATCCGCGTGGCCGATCTTGCCGATGACGAGACGCTCGAGGCGCGGCTCGACCGGCTGCTCGCGCATCACGATGCGTTGCGCGCGGGCCTCGGCGCCGCGCCGATCGACCGGGCGGATCTGGCCGCGCGGCTGAGGGAGGTGGCGCCGAAGCTGCTCCCCTTCGCCCAGCCCGTCTGGAAGGTGCTGAACGAGATGCGCCGTGCCGGGAAGCGGATCCTCTTCGAAGGCGCGCAGGGCTCGCTGCTGGACATCGACTTCGGCACCTATCCCTTTGTGACCTCCTCGACCACCATGTCGGGCATGGCCGCGACCGGGACCGGTCTCGGCCCCTCGGCGATCGGCTTCGTCCTCGGCATCGTCAAGGCGTACACGACCCGGGTGGGCGAGGGGCCGTTCCCGTCCGAGCTATTCGACGCGGACGGCGCGCGGCTGGGCGAGCGCGGGCACGAGTTCGGCACCGTGACCGGGCGCAAGCGCCGCTGTGGCTGGTTCGACGCGGTGCTGGTGCGCCAGACCTGCGCGATTTCGGGCGTGAACGGGATCGCGCTGACCAAGCTCGATGTGCTCGACGGGTTCGAGACCCTGAAGATCTGCACCGGCTACGAAATCGACGGCACAACCTACGACCATCTGCCGACCGCGGCCGCGCTTCAGGCGAAGGTGCGGCCCATCTACGAGGAGATGGAGGGCTGGCAGGAATCGACGGCGGGGGCGCGGTCCTGGGCCGATCTGCCGGCCGCCGCGATCAAATACGTGCGCCGCGTCGAGGAGCTGATCCAGTGCCCGGTGGCGCTCTTGTCGACCAGCCCCGAACGCGACGACACCATCCTTGTCACCGACCCCTTCGCGGACTGATGGCGATGCGGCTGCGAACCCGCAAGAGGCTGGCGCTGCTGGTGCTGGTGGTGGGAATGCCGCTCTATGTGGTGGCGGCGGTCAGCCTGACGAATTGGGCCGGGACCGTCTGGGGACGGCTGCCGTTCCTTGCGGAACTTGCCGTCTATGTCGGCCTTGGCTTTCTGTGGATCCTGCCGTTCCGCGGCCTTTTCCGCGGCGTCGGCCAGCCCGACCCGGACGAAGCCGGGCCCGGGCGCCACGGGGCGGACGGCCGGGGGGCGGACCGGGAATAGCCCGGGGGTTCCCCGGGGCTTCGGGCCGGCCGGGGCCGGGCGCTCAGCGCATCGCGCTGCGCGCCTCGGACATGAACCGCGACGATCCGGTCAGCGCGAACTGGCCGCGGCTCACCTTGGTGATGGTGCCCTGGCGCAGGAGCATCCCGAACGACCGCAGGCTGTCCTCGCGGCTGTAGGCGCCCTCGTCGGTGACCTTCGCCACCTTGCGCAGGATGTCGGGCCGCGTGAAATGGGGCTGTCCCTCGACCGTGGCCGTGTAGGCGGCGGCGGCCTCGAGCAGGTCGGCCAGACCGGACGCGCCCAGCCGGTCGGCAAACTCGGCAAAGCTGCGCGCTTCCTCGGGCGAGATCGGGGTGTCGTCGAAATCCTCGTCGTCGCCGTCGTCCTGCACGTCGCGCAGCGCCAGCGCGCCCATGGTGACCCGGCGGGGCCGGACGGCGGCGGCGGGCTTCGCGCCCTGGTCGTCGATCCGTTGCTCGGACACCAGCACCAGGGGCGCCGGGCGCGACAGGTCGAAGGTCGGGCGGCGGGTGGTCGCGCTGCCCTCGGCCGACGGGCGGCGCGGCCGCACCGCCTTGGACAGATCCTCGCGGTAGCGGTCGAGGCCCTCCTCCGGCTCGCCGTGCACCTCGGCCGGCGTGTCCTTGGGGCGCAGCAGGCGGTCGGCGACGGTCGCGGCGACGGCGGCCTTGAGATGCGAGATCGCCGAGAAGCGGCGGCGGCTTTCGGCGCCTTCGAGCTTGGTCTTGGCCTCGTCCATCAGGCGCTCGACCGAGGCATCATCCTCGGACTGTTCGGCCAGGCGCTCGCGCGCCTCGCGGGCCCGGGCCTTTTCCTCGGCGTCGCGGGCGGCCTCTTCCTCGGCCTGCGCCAGTTCGCGCACCAGATCCTCGGCCACGGGGTCGACGGTCGCGCCCACGGCGGCACCGATCCCGGCCAGGAGCGCGGCATCCTCGTCGCCGGCCTCCTCGGGCTCGCCCTCCGCGGTGGCGACTTCGGCTTCGGCCTCGGGCGACGCGGTTGCCGCGAAGATCGGATGCTCCAGCACCAGAACGCCCAGACGGTCGGTCTCCGCGGTCAGGGCAGGGGCCTCGTCCTGCGAAGGGGCCTCGGCGGCATGGTCGATCCCGGCCTCGGTCCCGGCGGTTTCCTCAACTGCGGCGGTTTCCTCGGCGTCCGGTGTCTCAGCAAGATCCGGCACGCCGGCCAGGATCGCGGTCAGCTCGGCGTCGGCCTCTGCCGCGTCGGCGGCTTCGTCGGATTCGAACTCGGCGGCGGCCGGTTCGTCCTCGCCGGCGTCGTCCGCGGCGGCCGCCTCGTCCCATCCGGCCATCTCCCGATCGCCGGCGTCGTCCGTCGCGGCCTCGGAGGCCACCAGAACGGTTTCCGCCCCGCCCACGCTCTCCTCGGCGTCGGCCATCGCCTCGGCGGGCTCGGCGGCGGATTCGGTGACCTCGTCCGCCAGCGCCTCGTCCTCGGTCCATTCCCGCGGTTCCGCCGCGGCTTCCGGCGCAAGGGCCAGATCGATCTCGGCGCGCTCGATCTCGGCGGCGTCCATCGCCCCGAAGTCCTCCGTCCCGAAGTCCTCCTCGTCGCCCTGGGCGCGATCCTCGTCCTCGTCATAGGCGGCGGGGGTTTCGGCCACCTCGTCCTCGATCGCCTGGATCCGGGCGAGGACGGTCAGGTCGTCGTCCGACACCCCTTCCGGCGCCCCGTCCGCGGGCTCGACGCTCGCGCCAACCGGTTCCTCGAGGGCTTCCGGCGCGACCGCGGCTTCGGCGACGGCCTCCACGACGGCCGCGGGCTCATCGACTTCGGGCTCGCCCACGGCGGCCTCGGGCGCGGCCGCGGCGACGAAGCTGTCGGCCATGTCGAGTTCGAAGCCGAAGTCGTCGTCCGGCGCCGAGGTGGCCTCGAAGCCGGTGGTGTCATAGCCCTCGTCGTCCTCGTCGGCAAAGACCGGGGCCGCGGTACGCGCCTGGGCGACGACGGCACGGATGCGCGCAAGTTTCGCGGCGATGCTCTCGTCGTCCGAGAAGGCCGGGGCGAAAGCTGGGGCGGGGGCCTGCGGGGGAACCGCGGAGGGGAAGGGAACCACGGCCGGCGCAGGCTGCGGCGCGGCGGCGGCGGGCGCCTCTGCCGGTGCGGCGGCGGGCGTCTGCGCCGGAGCGGCGACGGGCGACACGGGGACGGGTTCGGCCGGCGCTTCGGCCTGGCGCAGGACGATGCCGTGCTCGTCCACGCGCGCCTCGACACGGCGGCGGACCTCGCGCTCGGCGATGCGGTGCAGCATCTCGGCGTCGGGCGTCGGCGGCACGGCGCCGAAGTAGCGGTCCTCGGCGGCGAGGTCACGGAAGTATTCCGCGATCGCCTTCATGGTCGAGAAGGGCTCGTCGAAGCCTTCCAGCGTGCACGAGAACGTGCCGTAGGATACCGTGAGGATCTTGGTCGCACCGATCATATCCGGCTCGCCTTTTGCGTATGCCTGCCCAGTTGCCTGCCGGGCGAGGTTCCTCGCCGAACTGGTGCGTTAGCATGAACGGAATTGGGTAAAATTGAGGATTTTTTCCGGCCCTGATTGTGTCCCTCCGCCATAATTGTCATCAATACCACCATGTCGACAGCGATTGTTCAATCATCAGAGCCGGTCACGCTTGTGGGCGGCGGAAAGGTCGCGCCGGCCGATCTCGGGCAGGCGCTGGGCCTCGCGCCCACCCTCGTCGCAGCCGATGGCGGCGCGAACCGGGCGCTCTCCCTCGGCCATCCGCCGGTGGCCGTCATCGGCGATCTCGATTCGCTCGATGCGGCCTCCCGCGCGGCCCTTCCGCCCGGGCGCATCCACCGGGTGCCCGAGCAGGATACCACCGACTTCGAGAAGTGCCTCGCCCGGATCGAGGCGCCGCTGATCCTCGGCCTCGGCTTCGCCGGTCCGCGGCTCGACCATTGGCTGGCAGTGGCGAACGCGCTCGTGCGCCACCCGCACCGGCCCTGCGTGATCCTGGGTGGCCCCGACATCGCCTTCGCCGCGCCGCCGCGCCTGTCGCTTCCGCTCGAGCCCGGCACGCGGGTGTCGCTGTTTCCGCTGGCGCCGGTGACGGGCCGCAGCGCCGGGCTGCGCTGGCCGATCGAGGGACTGCATCTGGCGCCGGACGGCCGCATCGGCACCTCGAACGAGGCGCTCGGACCCGTTCACCTCGAGTTCGACGCGCCGGGGATGCTGGTGATCCTGCCGCGCGCGGCGCTGGCGGTGGCTACAGCATTCCTGCGCCGCCCGGTCCCGCCGCTGCGGGCCCCGGCCGATGGCGGTCGCGGCGCGCCACCACCCGCTCGCGGTGGATGACGTAGAGCCCCGAGGCGACGATGATCGCGATTCCGATCCAGGTCAGGACGTTCGGGAAATCGCCGAAGACGAGGTAGCCGAAGAGCGTCGCGGTCACCATCTCCAGATAGTGCAACGGCGCAAGCGTCGAGGAGGGCGCGAACTTCAGCGCGTAGGTCATCGCCATGTGGCTGACCGTGGCGGCGAAGCCCACGCAGAAGACCCACAGAAGGTCGATCCCGACCGGAACCACCAGCGCCAGCGACGGCTCGCCCAGCCGGTCGCCCGCGGCCAGCATCGGCAGGCAGAGGACCACCGCGAAGAGCGCGGTGTGGAGCTGCATCGTCACCGGATGCATGTGCCGCGACAGCTCGCGCGTGACCAGCATGTAGAGCGCAAAGGACACGGCCGTCCCGAGCGGAAACAGCGCCACGACCCCGAAGACCGAGAACGACGGCTGGATCACGAAGAGCGCACCCACGAATCCGACCGCCGCCGCACCAAGCCGGCGTGGCCCGACCTGCTCCTTCAGCCAGACGGCCCCGATCAGCAGGATCACGAAGGGCTCCACGAAGGCGATGGCAAGGGCGTCCGCGATCGGCATCACCCGGACGGCCGCGACGAAGCAGTAGGTGGCCAGGATCGAGACCATGGCCCGGATCGCCGTCAGCCAGAAGGCCCGCCGGGTCATGCCCAGACCGAGCCGCATCGTCAGCACGATCGGCAGCATCAGCGCGCCCTGCACGATGTAGCGGCCGAGCGTCACGACGCCCACGGGCACCTGCTGCGCGGCGAGTTTCGAGGCGACGTCGATGAGCGGCGCGATCACGCAGAAGCCGATCATCAGCGCGACGCCCGGCAGGATGCGGTCCGTCTGGGTCATGCCGCGTGGCTAGCCGGCCCGGCCGGCCCCGTCCGCTCCGAAAGCGACAAGGATGCCGCCAAAACCACATGACGGCGGCGCCCCCCCGGCGCCTTGCGGCCTTCTGCTTCGCGCAAATACCCCGCGGGGGTCCGGGGGCGCGAAGCCCCCGGGCGCGGCATCAGCAGTTCGGGACGTTGACCGCAAGGCCGCCCAGCGAGGTTTCCTTGTATTTCTCATGCATGTCGTGGCCGGTCTGGCGCATGGTCTCGATGCAGGCGTCGAGGCTGACCAGATGCCGGCCGTCGCCGCGCAGGGCCAGCGAGGCCGCCGAGACCGCCTTGATCGCGCCAAGCCCGTTCCTCTCGATGCAGGGCACCTGCACCAGCCCTTTCACCGGGTCGCAGGTCATGCCGAGGTGGTGCTCGAGCGCGATCTCGGCGGCGTTCTCGACCTGCTCGGGCGTGCCGCCGAGCACCGCGCACAGCCCCGCCGCCGCCATGGCCGCGGCCGAGCCGACCTCGGCCTGGCAGCCGCATTCCGCGCCCGAGATCGAGGCGTTGTGCTTGGCCAGCCCGCCGATCGCGGCCGCGGTCAGCAGGAACTCGCCCACCCGGGACGGCGCGGCGCCGGGAACATGGTCGAGCCAGTAGCGGATGACCGCGGGCACGACTCCGGCCGCGCCATTGGTCGGTGCGGTCACCACCTGCCCGCCGGCGGCGTTTTCCTCGTTCACCGCCATCGCGTAGAGGCTCATCCAGTCGTTGATCGTGTGCGGCGCGGCGAGATTGGTGCCGCGCTCGGCGATCAGCGCCTCGCGGATGCCTTTCGCCCGCCGGCGCACGTTCAGCCCGCCGGGAAGGATGCCGTCGGTGGCCATCCCCCGTTCCATGCAGTCGCGCATCACCTGCCAGATCCGGGCCAGCCCGGCGTCGATCTCGGCCGGCTTGCGGAACCGCAGCTCGTTCTCGCGCTTCATCGCGGCGATGCTCTTGCCCGATGCGCGGGCCATGTCCAGCATCCGCGCGGCGGTGTCGAAGGGGAAGGGCACGTCGGCGGCCGGTCGCGCCGCCTGGCCGGCGGCCTGTTCGGCCGCCGTCACCACGAAGCCGCCGCCGATCGAATAGTAGGTTTCCTGCAAGAGCACGTCGCCCTCGGCGTCGGTCGCCATCAGGATCATGCCGTTGGCGTGACCCGGCAGCGGGTGCCCGAAGTCGAAGATCAGGTCGCGGGCCGGGTCGAAGGCCATCTCCGGAAGCCCGGGCGGCGCGATCCGGCCGGTGCTCGCGATTGCGGCTAGCGCCGCCTCGGCCTTGCCGCCGTCGTAACTGTCCGGCACGAACCCCGCGAGGCCGAGGATGGTCGCCCGGTCGGTCGCGTGTCCCTTGCCGGTGAAGGCGAGCGAGCCGTGCAGGCTCGCGCGCAGTCCCTTCGGATGAAAGGGCGAACGCCGCAGCAGGTCGAGGAACCGGGCCCCGGCGACCATCGGGCCCATCGTATGGCTCGACGAGGGGCCGACGCCCACCTTGAAGATGTCGAAGACCGAGAGAAACATGGCACAGGGCTCCGTTCGCGCCGCGTCAATCTGCGCGAGCCGCGGGCGGCAGGGAAGGGCGAAAGCGACAGCCTCCGCTTCGGGCGCGACCCCGGGCGCGACGGCCTATTGCGCGACGAAGTCCCACAGGAGCTTGAGGTTCAGCACCACGATCGCGACGGCGATGACCGACGCCAGAGCCGCAAGCCAGCGCGGGGCAACCAGCGCGCCCATCTTGGCGCGGCTCGTGGTGAACATCACCAGGGGCACCACGGCGAAGGAGAGCTGCAGCGACAGCACCACCTGCGTCAGGATCAGGAGCTTGCCGGTCTCGGCGCTGCCGTAAAGGATGGTCACCCCCGCCGCCGGCACGATGGCGATGGCCCGGGTGACGAGCCGCCGCACCCAGGGCGCGACGCGGAAATTCAGGAAGCCCTCCATCACCACCTGGCCGGCGAGCGTGGCCGTGACGGTCGAGTTGAGCCCGCAGGCCAGGAGCGCCACCGCGAAGAGGGCCGGGGTGATCGCCGAGCCGAGAAGCGGGCCGAGGAGCTTGTGCGCGTCGTCAAGCTCGGCGACCTCGGTCTGGCCGGCGGCATGGAAGCTGGCCGCCGCAAGGATCAGGATCGAGGCGTTGATGGTCAGCGCGAACATCAGCGCCACGGTTGAATCGATGGTCGCGAATTTCAACGCCTCGCGCTTTTCCGGCAGCGTCTCGCCATAGGCGCGGGTCTGCACGATGGCGGAATGCAGGTAGAGATTGTGCGGCATCACCGTCGCGCCGAGGATGCCGAGCGCGAGGTAGAGCATGTCGGGGTTCTTCACGATCTCGACGGTCGGCGCGAAGCCGAGGATCACCTGTCGCCAGTCGGGATTGGCGAGCGCCACCTGGATCGCGAAGCTTGCCGCGATCACGCCCAGCAGCGCGATCACGAAGGCTTCGAGCCAGCGGAACCCCTTGCGCTGCAGCCAGAGGATCAGGAAGACATCGAGCGAGGTCAGAACCACCCCGATTTCCAGCGGAATGCCGAACAGAAGGTTGAGCCCGATCGCGGTGCCGATCACCTCGGCGATGTCGGTGGCGATGATCGCGAGTTCCGCGAGAAACCAGAGCGGCCAGGCGACGAGCCGCGGATAGGCGTCGCGGCACGCCTGCGCCAGATCGCGGCCCGAGGCGATCGCCAGCCGTGCGGCCAGCGACTGAAGCACGATCGCCATCAGGTTCGAGACCAGCGCGACCACAAGCAGCGTGTAGCCGAACTTCGAGCCGCCGGCGAGGCTCGTGGCCCAGTTGCCGGGGTCCATGTAGCCGACCGCCACCATGTAACCTGGGCCGAGGAAGGCGATGAGCCGGCGCCAGCCGCTGCCCGAGACCCGGACCGAACGATGCACGTCCGACAGCGCCGCCTCGCCGCGGTCGCGCCGCCAGTCGCGCCCGGCGCCGCGGGCCTCCGACAGGGCGGCGATGCTGAAGTTTTCGGACACGATCCCGCTCGATCTGTTCTTGAGAATTATTCGCAAAATAGCCTGGGGCCGCCGGCTGTCAAGGGGGCGCGGTCGGGCGGTCCGGCACGGCGCGGGCGGTTTTGCCGCGCCGGGGCCGGATCGGTGGCCGCGATTGCCCCTCGCGGCGCCGGAGCATCTTTCCTATAACCGGCGGGCAGACAGCCCGGAGGACCGCCATGCCCGTTGCACTTTCGCCCATCGACCAGGCCAAATACGACGCCGCTCTCCGTGCCGTCGAGTTCGTGCAGGACGGGATGAAGCTCGGCCTCGGCACCGGTTCGACGGCGGCCTGGATGGTGAAGCTTCTGGGCGAGCGGGTCCGCGACGAAGGGCTGAAGGTGGTGGGCGTGCCGACCTCGTCGCGCACGGCGGACCTCGCGCGGGAGGTGGGGATCGAAGTGGTCACGCTCGAAGAGGCCCGCTGGCTCGACCTCACCATCGACGGGGCCGACGAGTTTGATCCCGACCTCAACCTCATCAAGGGCGGCGGCGGCGCGCTCTTGCAGGAGAAGATCGTGGCGACGGCTTCGGACCGGATGATCGTCATCGCGGACGCCGCAAAGGAGGTCGCCCAGCTCGGGGCCTTTCCATTGCCGATCGAAGTCATCCCCTTCGGCTGGACGGTGACCAAGGCCCTGGTCGAGGAGATGCTCGCGTCGATGGACGTGATGGGGCGCGAGGCCACGCTGCGCATGTCGGGCGATGCGCCGTTCCGCACCGACGAGGGAAACCTCATCATCGATCTGCACCTCAAGCGCATCGGCAACCCGCGCCAGCTGGCGCTTGTGCTCAACCAGATTCCGGGCGTGGTGGAGAACGGGCTCTTCATCGACATCTGCGACATCGTCATCATCGGCCGCGGCGATGGCCGGGTCGAGATCCGCGACATCAACGAGGGCAGCACGACCGAGGAGCGGGTGGACCTCGCCGAGGCTCCGAACATGTTCTCCGAACTCGATGACTGACATGGGCTTCGACGTCGATCTCTTCGTCATCGGGGGCGGGTCCGGGGGCGTGCGCGCGGCGCGCGTGGCGGCGGGCGAGCACGGGGCGCGGGTCGCCCTGGCCGAGGAATACCGCATGGGCGGCACCTGCGTGATCCGCGGCTGTGTCCCCAAGAAGCTGATGGTCTTTGCGTCGTCCTTTCCCGACGCCTTTGCCGAGGCGCAGGGCTATGGCTGGACGCTGCCGCCGGCCCGGTTCGACTGGACGGTGTTCCGTGCGCGCCTCGATGGCGAGCTCGACCGGCTGGAGGCCGCGTATCGCGCCGGTCTGACCGGCGCCGGTGTCACCATTCACGACCAGCGGGCGGTGATCGAGGACGCCCACGCCGTGCGCCTGGCCGACGGCACCCGGATCACCGCGGCCCATATCCTGGTCGCGACGGGCGGCCATCCGTTCCTGCCGGACGCGGCGAGAGCCGCGGGGGCGATGACCTCGAACGATGTCTTCCGCATGGACCGGCTGCCCGAAACGCTGCTCATCGTCGGCGGCGGCTACATCGCCTGCGAGATGGCCTGCATCCTGTCCGGTCTCGGGGTCAGGGTCACGCAGTTCTACCGGGGCGCGCAGATCCTGCGCGGCTTCGACGACGAGGCGCGGGGCCACATCGCCGAGGCGATGCGCGAGCAGGGCATCGACCTGCATGTCGGGACGGATGTGCTGTCCCTGGACCGGCAGGGAGGGGTGACGCGCGTCGAGGGCACGGACGGATCGGAGCGGGTCTTCGATCAGGTGCTTTATGCGACCGGCCGGGTTCCGAACACCGCCGGCATCGGCCTCGAGGCTGCGGGCGTCCGGCTCGGCCGCCGGGGCGAGATCGTGGTGGACGCCTACAGCCAGACCTCGGTGCCCTCGATCTTCGCCGTGGGCGACGTGACCGACCGCATCGCGCTGACGCCGGTCGCGATCCGCGAAGGCCATGCCTTTGCCGACACCGTCTTCGGGGCGGCGCCGCGCAGGGCCGACCACGAGCTGGTGGCCAGCGCCGTCTTCACCCGGCCCGAACTCGGCTCGATCGGCATGGGCGAGGAGGCCGCGCGCGAGCGTGGGCCGATCGAGGTCTATGCGACGGCGTTCCGCCCGATGCGCACCGCCTTCGCCGGAAAGCCCGACCGGGTACTGATGAAGCTCATCGTCTGTGCCGAGACGCGCCGGGTGCTCGGCTGCCACATCGTCGCGCCCGAGGCCGGAGAGATGATCCAGCTTGCGGCCGTCGCCATCAAGATGGGGGCCACCAAGGAGGATTTCGACCGCGCGGTCGCCGTGCATCCGACGATGGCGGAAGAGCTGGTGACGATGCGCAAGCCGGTGCGCAAGGCTTGATTTCGGCGCGGAAATGCCCAGTTGGGTGAAAGCGACTTTCGGACGGACAAGGGATAGGACAGAGGATGGCGGGCAACCAGGGTCCCTGGGGAGGCGGTGGCGGCGGCAACGGCGACGATCGCGACGACCGTGACGACAGAAGCGGGCGCGGCGCGCGCGGCGGGCGGCGCCCCGGCGAAGGGGCGCAGATCCCCGAGATCGAGGAGATCGTCAAGCGCGGGCAGGAGCAGTTGCGCGTGCTCATGGGCGGCCGCGGCGGCAATCGTGGCACCGGTGGCGGCGGCGGGGGCGGGCCGGAACGCCCGATCTTCACCCGCGGCACGGTGGGCCTGGCCGCGCTTGCGGCGGCGGGGCTTTGGGTCTTTGCGTCCTTCTACACGGTGAAGCCCGAAGAAAAGTCGATCGAGCTCTTCCTCGGCAAGTTCTACGCCGTGGGCGAACCGGGCCTGAACTTCGCGCCCTGGCCGGTGGTCACCCGCACCGTCCTTCCGGTCACGACCGAGCGGACCGAGGACATCGGTACCGGCAAGGGCGGCCAGGCGGATGCCGGCCTGATGCTGACCGGGGACGAGAACATCGTCGACATCGACTTCAACATCGTCTGGAACGTGTCGGACCCCGAGAAGTTCCTGTTCACGCTGCGCGACCCGTCGGCCACGATCCGGGCGACGGCGGAATCGGCCATGCGCGCCATCATCGCGCAAAGCCAGCTTGCACCGATCCTGAACCGTGACCGCGGGTCGATCGCGGCGCGGCTCCAGGACATGATCCAGACCTCGCTGAACGCCCAGGGGGCGGGTGTCAACATCGTGCGCGTGAACTTCGACAAGGCCGATCCGCCGAAAGAGGTGATCGACGCCTTCAAGGCCGTGCAGTCGGCCGAACAGGAACGCGACCGGCTCCAGAAGGAGGCCGACGCCTACGCCAACAAGGTGCTGGGCCAGGCGCGCGGCGACGCGGCGCAGACCATCGAGCAGGCGGAGGCCTACCGGGCCCAGGTCGTGAACGCGGCCGAGGGCGACGCGAGCCGTTTCACCGCCGTGCTGGACGAATATCTGAAGGCGCCCGAGGTGACGCGCCGGCGGCTCTACATCGAGACGATGCAGGAGGTGCTGGGTGGCGTGAACAAGGTGATCATCGACGAGGGCGGCAAGGGTGAGGGCGTGGTGCCCTATCTGCCGCTGAACGAGCTGATCCGCGGCGGCGCCGTCTCGACCGGAGCGAACAAGTGATGAAACGCACGACCCTGCTCATACCCCTGCTGGTGATCCTGATCGCGGCGGCCCTGTCGTCGGTCTTCGTCGTCACCGAGACCCAGAAGGCGCTGGTTCTGCAGTTCGGACAGGTCAAGGCGGTCAAGGATTCGCCCGGCCTCGGCTTCAAGATCCCGCTGATCCAGGAGGTGGTCTATTACGACGACCGCATCCTCGGGCGCGACACCGACACGCTGGAGGTGACGCCGCTGGACGATCGCCGGCTGGTGGTGGACGCCTTCGCGCTCTACCGCATCGCCGATGTGGTGCGGTTCCGGCAGGCGGTCGGCACCGGCGGCCTTGCCACGGCCGAAAGCCGGATCGACACCATCCTGCGCGCCCAGATCCGCGAGGTGCTCGGGTCGGTCACGTCGTCCGAGATCCTGTCGGACCAGCGCGACGCGCTGATGAAGCGGATCACCGACCGGTCGCGGGCTGAGGCATCGAAGCTCGGCGTCGACATCGTGGACGTGCGGCTCATCCGCAGCGACCTGCCGCAGCAGAACCTCGACGCCACCTTCGCCCGAATGCGCGCTGAGCGCGAGCGGGAGGCGGCCGACGAGATCGCGCGCGGCAACGAGGCGGCGCAGCGCGTGCGCGCCCAGGCCGACCGCACCGTGGTCGAGCTGGTGTCCGACGCCCGCCGCCAGGGCGAGATCGTGCGCGGCGAGGCCGATGCGAAGCGCAACGCCATTCTTGCGGAAGCCTACGGCAAGAACATGGAGTTCTTCGACTTCTACCGCTCGCTCGCGGCGTACCGCTCGGCGCTGAGCGGCCAGAACTCGACCATGGTCATGGCGCCGGACAGCGCGTTCTTCGACTATCTGAAGTCGGACCGCGGGCGGCCGGCGGACGCCCTGCCGGTGCCGGCGCCCGCCGGTCCGTGACCGGTGGCGCGCTGTTCGCGCTGGCCGCGGGGCTGGTGCTGACGATCGAGGGGCTGGTGCTTGCGCTGGCCCCTTCGCGCGTCGAGGACGCGCTCGAGCTCCTGCGGCGGTTGCCGGTGGAAACCCGCCGGTTGCTAGGTCTCGCCGCGCTCGGCCTCGGGGTCGCGCTCATTTGGCTTGCGCAGGCCGGGGCGGGCTGAGACACTTGGCCCTGTCGGGGCCGTGCCGGAGGGTTTCGGGGGGCCGGGTCCGGCTCACATGGACTTGACGCCCCGCGATGCGCCTTTGAATTGCAAATGGCCGCGCCAGACTCGAGAAACGGCGATGACACAGGCGCGGTGGTCCCGCCCGTGAATCTGGATTAGAACGGAGTTCGCAGTGACATCCCAGACCCGCATCCTTCCCGCCTTTGCCGCCGCTCCGCGCCGGGCCAAGACCGGGATCATGATCGCCATGCTCGCGCTCGGCCTGGCGCTTGGCCAGGCTCCGCAGGCCGAGGCCCGCGCTCCCTCGGACAGCTTCGCCGACCTTGCCCAGCAGATCAGCCCCGCCGTGGTCAACATCACCACCTCGACCGTGGTCGCCGCGCCGGCGCAGGACCGGCCGATCGTTCCCAAGGGCTCGCCCTTCGAGGACTTCTTCAAGGACTTCGGCGGCCCGAACATTCCGGGGATGCCCGGACCGCGCGGCAACGGCCCGCGCCGGTCGGCGGCGCTCGGCTCGGGCTTCGTGATTTCGCCCGACGGCTACATCGTGACCAACAACCACGTGATCGAGAACGCCGACGAGATCGAGATCGAGTTCTTCTCGGGCGAGAAGATGAAGGCGAAACTGGTCGGCACCGATCCCAAGACCGACATCGCGCTGCTGAAGGTCGACGCCAAGGAGCCGCTGCCCTTCGTGCCCTTCGGCAACTCGGACGAGATGCGGGTCGGCGACTGGGTCATGGCCATGGGCAACCCGCTCGGCCAGGGGTTCTCGGTCTCGGCCGGCATCGTCTCGGCGCGCAACCGGGAATTGAACGGGACCTATGACGACTACATCCAGACCGATGCGGCCATCAACCAGGGCAACTCGGGCGGTCCGCTCTTCAACATGGACGGCCAGGTCGTCGGCGTGAACACCGCGATCCTGTCGCCGAACGGCGGTTCGATCGGCATCGGGTTCTCGATGGCGTCGAACGTGGTGTCGAAGGTCGTGGACCAGCTCAAGCAGTATGGCGAGACCCGCCGCGGCTGGCTGGGCGTGCGAATCCAGGACGTGACCCCGGACATCGCCGACTCGATGGGTCTGGCGCAGGCGGCCGGGGCGCTGGTGACCGACGTGCCCGAGGGCCCGGCGCTGGCGGCCGGCGTGAAGGCGGGCGACGTGATCGTGTCGTTCAACGGCGCCGACGTGAAATCGTCGCGCGAACTGGTGCGCAAGGTCGCCGACGCCGACATCGGCAAGGCGGTCCCGATCGCGGTGCTGCGCGACGGCAAGACCGTGACCCTGTCGATCACGCTCGGCCAGCGCGAGAAGGCCGAGGGCGAGCCGGTGCCGGCGGCGATGCAGGGCACCGAGACCCCGTCGAAGTCCGAGGTTCTGGGCATGACGCTCGCGCCGCTGACCGCCGAGGCCGCGGCCGAACTGGGCCTGCCCGAGGACAGCAAGGGTCTGGTCATCACCGACATGGACGAGACCAGCCAGGCCTTCGAGAAGGGGCTGCGCTCGGGCGATGTCATCACCGAGGCCGGCCAGCAGGCGGTGGGTTCGGTCGATGAACTCAACGCGCGCATCGCCGAGGCCAAGGATGCCGGGCGCAAGTCCCTGCTTCTGCTCATCCGCCGTGAAGGCGAGCCGCGCTTCGTGGCCATCTCGGTCGAGTGATCGCGGGCCGGACCAGGCCGGAATGGGCGCCCCTTCGGGCGCCCATTTTTCGTCTGCGGTGGCGGATCTGGACAAATGTTCGCGTAATGTTCATGATGGGGCCATGAGCATCCTGCATCCCCGCGGCCCAACGGACCCAGCGTCGGACCGGCTGACGGCCGGGCCGAGGCTTGCGCGCGGGGTCTGCCGGCACCTTCGGGGCTACGGCTTTGCCTGCGTCGAGGAAATGGTGCCGGCGCCCGGACTGCGGCTCGATGTGCTGGCCCTTGGCCCCAAGGGCGAACTCTGGATCGTCGAATGCAAGTCCGGCCGGGCCGACTACACGTCGGACCGCAAGTGGACGGGCTATCTGGAATGGGGCGACCGGTTCTTCTGGGCGGTCGATGCCGGGTTTCCGGTCGATCTTCTGCCGGCGGGCACCGGGCTGATCGTGTCGGACGGGTTCGACGCCGAGATCCTGCGCATGGAACCCGCCACGCCGCTTGCCCCCGCCCGGCGCAAGGCCGTGGTCCAGAAATTCGCCCGCCACGCGGCGCTGCGACTGCAGGCGCTGCGCGACCCGACGGTCACCTGGGACGGGACTTCCCCTTAGGCCCCGTGCGCCGTCCGCCGTCCTTGCCGGCGACGGCCCGGGCGGCTTCGGCCGCGGCCATCAGTTCCTCGGCGATCTCCTCGGCCTCTTCCGGCTCGAAGTCGAGCGGCAGTTCGATGCCCCCCTCGGCCTCGATGTAGATGCGCACCATGCCCAGCGAGGTCGGGCCGATCTGAAGATCGGCGGCGATGTCGCTTTCCTTGTCGATGCCCATGTCCGGCGCCCCTCTGACCATGCCCGTTCGGGCTAGCGCGAAGCGGCACGGCGGGCAAGCGGCGATTATGGTTGACCTGGTCAAGCAAATCGACTCGGATCCCGTCATCAGCGATCCGTGGGAGGGGCGATGGACGGGATCGACCGGCTCAGGAAATTCAACCGGGACTGGACACGGGCCTTCGGGCTTATCGGCCGGGACTACCTGGGTTCGGGCCACGGCGTGACCGAGGTGCGCGTGCTCTGGCAACTCGGCCACGGCGCGGCGAGCGGAGCGCGCGAGATCGCCGAGGCGCTCGGGTTGGACGAGGGGCTGCTCAGCCGGATCCTGCGCGGATTCGAGGCCCGCGGCTGGCTTTCGCGCCAGGTCGATCCGAGGGACGCGCGGCGTCGCCGGCTGGCGCTGACCGAGGCGGGGCTGGCCGTGCTCGGCCCGCTCGAGGCGCGGTCGCGCGCGGACCTCGAGCGGCGACTGGCCGCGCTTGGCGGGACGGAGCGCGCCGAGCTTGTCGAGGGTCTGGATGCCCTGCGCGACCTTCTGGCGCCGGCGGCGGCGGCCGAGCTGCTCGACCTCGGCCCCGGCGACGCCGGCTGGGTGATCGAGCGCCACGCCACGCTTTACGCCCACGACGAGGGCTACGACGCGAGCTTCGAGGCGCTGGTGGCGAAGATCCTCGCGGACTGGCTGCCGCAGCGCGATCCGGCGCGCGAACGGGGCTTCATCGCCTGGGCGGGGGGACGCCGGATCGGGTCCATCTTCTGCGTCCGCGAGGATGACACGACCGCGCGGCTGCGCCTGTTCCTGATCGAGCCCGAGGCGCGCGGCACCGGTCTTGGCCGGCGGATGCTGCGCGACTGCCTTGGCTGGGCGGTCGCGCGCGGCTACCGGCGCATGGTGCTTTGGACCCATGAAAGCCACCGGGCCGCCGGGGCGCTCTACGCCTCCGAAGGGTTCATCCTGCGCGAACGGACGCCGACCCGCGCCTTCGGGCAGGAGGTGGTGGATCAGGTCTGGGACATCGATCTTCTGGCCTGGGCGAACGGCCGGACCCGGCCGGAAAACCCCGCCGCGCCTCTTGCAATCGCAGACCGCCCGGCGTAAATCGCCGCGAGTGCCGCCTTAGCTCAGTTGGTTAGAGCACCAGATTGTGGATCTGGGGGTCCCCCGTTCGAGCCGGGGAGGCGGTACCATCCCCGACAGCCCCAAGCCCTCCGGTCGCCGGGACCGGCGCGTTGCCGGCGCGTCTGACGCGCGGCGAACAGAACGGTCGGCTTCGGCCTCGTCTGCGGCCCACCGCGGCCGGCTCAGGCGGTCCTGCCCGCGTCGCGGTCGGTGTCGGCCGCGATCCGGCCGTCCTCGAGGGTCACGATGCGGTCGCAGAGGTCGAGGATGCGCGGGTCGTGGGTGACCATCACGGTCGTGGTGCCCCTCACCGCGCCCAGACGCTTGAGCATCCCGACCACGGCCAGCCCGCTTTCGCGGTCCAGCGCGGCGGTGGGCTCGTCGGCGAAGACCACCTCGGGGTTGCCGACCAGCGCCCGGGCCACCGCGACGCGCTGCTTCTGGCCGCCGGACAGGTTGGCCGGCAGGTAATTCACCCGGTCCGCCAGTCCCAGAAGGTCCAGCATGTGGCGCGCGGCCTCTTCGGTGGCGCTGTCGCGACGGAGGCCGTGGACCTGCAGTCCCATCAGCACGTTCTGGATCGCGGTCAGGCTGCCGTGCAGGTTGTGGGCCTGGAAGATGAAGCCCACGCGGCGGCGCAGCGACTCGTTCAGGGCACGGCTGGCGCCGTGCAGTTCATGCCCCAGCAGCCGGACCGAGCCCTCCTGGACGTCGCGAAGGCAGCCCATCAGCGTCAGCAGCGTGGTCTTGCCCGATCCCGACGGACCGACAAGCGCGGTCAGCGCCCCGCGGCGGATGTCGAGGTCGATGTCGAAGAGCGCCTGCTTGCGCGCCTCGCCCTGTCCGAACCAGTGGTTCAGGCCGCGGACCGCAATGGCGGGGGTCTCGGTCATCGTCCGGCCCTCAGAACAGGTCGGCCGGATCGGCCGCCGACAGCCGGCGGGTGGCGATCGCTCCCGACACCGCGCAGGCCAGGAGCGTGGCCAGGAAGACCGAGAGCGCCATGCCCGGAGTCATGGTCAGCGGCAGCGTGGTGGCCTTGCGCATCAGGGTCAGGATCCCGGTTCCGATGAGGGCGCCCGGGATGAAGCCGAGGATCGCGAGGATCAGCGCCTCTTCGAAGACCACACTCAGAAAGAACCGGCCCGGATAGCCCATCGCCTTGAAGGTGGCGTATTCGCTCAGATGGTCGGCGACATCGGCGGACAGGACCTGATAGACGATGACGATCCCGACCAGAACCCCGATCAGCACCCCGAAGCCGAAGATGATGCCGGTCGGGCGCTTGGTCTGCTGATAGACGAGGTCATCGGCCTTGGCGCTGGCGTAGCTGCGCACGCGCAGGGACTTGTCGGTGATCCGGTCGCGCAGGCGCGCCGCCACCGCCTCGGGGTCGGCGCCGGGCACGACCTTGAGAAGGATATGGTCGGGCGCGGCCGAGGTGCGGGCCGGAAAGAGATCGAGATAGGTCTGGTCGGACACGATCATGTAGCCGTCGCCCCCGAAGCCGCCGCCGCCGGCGAAGGTGTCCTGGATGGTCAGCGTCTTGCCCGAGACCTCGAAGCTCAGCGGCGTCTGCGGCCGGATGGCGGCGGCCTCGTCGCGCGGCAAGCCCCGGCTCAGCCGGTCGAGGATGGCCGAGTCGCGGATCTGGAGCATCGGCGCCTTGGCGGCGATGTCCGGCGCGAGGAACCCGGGCTGCGCCGGATCGACCCCGAACGTGGTCAGCGCCAGCGTCTTCGTCACGCGCGGCCAGTTGACGTTGCCGATGAGCAGCCCCATGCCGGCGGCGACATCCGGGTCTTCCATGGCCTGGAACATCCACTGGCGGGCGACATTGCCGCCTTCGGTCAGCGAGTTGGCGTCCGTGGCCGAGATCATGATGTCGGCCCGGAAGAACTCGTAGGGCTTCAGCGTCGCGATCGACATGGAATTCATCAGGCTGACCTGAACGAAGACCAGCACATTGGCGAAGGCGACCCCGGCCAGGGCGGCGACGAGGCGTGTCCGCTTGTGCACGAGCTGGAGCCAGCCGACGGGAAGCCGGCCGAACAGCCGCTCCAGAAGTCGGCTCATGGCGCGGTCCCGGCCCGGGTATCGATCCGGGCGATCACCTCGAGGTTGGTAAGGCGCGACGCGATCCGGGACGACGGCGCATCGAGCGCGATCAGCACCTTGACCACCCGCGCGTCGGTGTTGGCGGCGGTGTCGTCGCCGATCAGCCCCTGCCGCCCGACGGTGAGACCGATGAACTGGACCTGTCCCTGAAGCGTGTGCCCGAGCGCGACCGAGGCCAGCTCGACCGGCTGCCCGATGGCCAGTCGCGCGATCCGGTCCTGATAGATCTCGGCCTCGGCCATCATCCGTTCCGTATCCCCCATGAGCATGATGCCGTTCGCCGGCGGCCTCTCGCCGGGGCGCGCGTTGATGTCGAGCACGGTGCCGGTGATCGGAGCCAGCACCTCGGCCCGCGCAAGGTCAGCCTTCGCGCGCAGCAGGCTGGCCTGGGCCGCGTCGAGGTTGCGGTCCGCCACGATCACATCGGGCTGGGAGCCGATGTCGTCCGCCGTGTAGCGCGCCAGCGTCGCGCGGGCCTTCTCGACGGCGAGGGCCGCCTGCCGCTCGGCCGCCACCACCGCGTCGAGCGTCGCCTGGGTTGCGACGTTGCGCTGGAAGAGCTCCTGCACCCGCGCAAGCTCCGCCTTCGCCTCGACCGCCGCGGCCTCGGCCTGGGCGAGCACGGCGCGGGCCTCGTCGCGGCTGTTCAGAATGGTGGCGCGGATCTGCGCGACTGCCGCCTCGCGCACCGCGACCTCGGCCTGCGCGGACAGGACCGCGCCTTCGAGCTGCTGGGCGTTGTCGAGCCGGGCCACGACGGTGCCCTTGGTGACGGTCTCTCCCTCGTGCACGAGGATCTCGGTGATGCGCGCATCGCCGGCGCCGTAGGGGGGCGCGACCGTCACGATGTCCCCCGACGGCATCAGCCGGGCAAGGCCCACCACATCGGTGACCTGCATCGTCTCGACCATCTCCTTCGGGATCTCGACGTTCGGGGGCAGGGCGATCGGCGCGGACGATCCGCCCCCGGGGGTGAGTCCGCTGAGCTCGTAGAACTTCTTCAGCCCGAGCGGCTGGAAATACATGCCCATCACCGCGCCGGTGAACATGATCGGCGGCACCAGCAGCAGAAGAAGCAGCCAGCGGGCGCGGAACCGCCGCCGTGGTGCCGGCTCCGATCCGTCCCCGTGCCGGACGAGTTCCTTGGGCAGGGACGGGTCGGGTGTTGCGGACATGTCTTCTCCTGCGGTCGCCGGCGGCGGCGTCGGTCTCTCGTCCGCACTATACGGCCCGCCGTTCGATTTCCATCGCACTGCGGTATCAGGTCGCGGTCTTTCCGGTGTCGGCGGCGCGGCCGATACCGGACGCGGTCAGGATCCGGGCAGAACCCGGACACCGCCGCGGGCGGCGGAGCTGGCGAGCAGCGCATAGGCCTTCAGCGCCGTCGAGACCGCCCGGGGCCGGGGGGTCGCCGGGGCCCAGGGCAGGGGGCCCTTGGCGGCGCGGCGCGCGGCCAGGGTCGCCTCGTCCACGGCCAGGTGGATCCTGCGATTCGGGATGTCGATCTCGATCCGGTCGCCGGTCTCGACCAGCCCGATCAGCCCACCCTCCTCGGCCTCGGGACTGACGTGGCCGATGGAAAGGCCCGAGGTGCCGCCCGAGAATCGGCCGTCGGTCAGAAGCGCGCAGGATTTCCCCAGTCCCTTCGACTTCAGGTAGGAGGTGGGATAGAGCATCTCCTGCATCCCCGGCCCGCCGCGCGGCCCCTCGTAGCGGATGACCACCACCTCGCCCGCGTGGACCTTGTTGGTGAGGATGCCCGACACCGCGTCGTCCTGGCTTTCGAAGACGCGCGCCGTTCCGGTGAACGTCAGGATCGATTCGTCCACGCCGGCGGTCTTCACGATGCAGCCGAGTTCCGCGATGTTGCCGAAAAGGACCGCAAGCCCGCCGTCCTTCGAGAAGGCGTGTTCGACCGACCGGATCACGCCCTTCGCGCGGTCCCGGTCCAGTTCCTTGTAGCGGCGGTCCTGCGAGAAGGCCTCGGTCGTGCGCACCCCGCCCGGTGCCGCCCGGTAGAAGGTTTCGACCTGCGGATCGTTCGCGGTCATCACGTCCCACTTGGCCAGCGCCTCGGCCATGGTGTCCGAGTGGACGGTGCGGACCGAGCCGTCGATCAGCCCGCCGCGCAGCATCTCGCCGAGGATGCCGAAGATGCCGCCGGCCCGGTGCACGTCCTCCATGTGCACGTCGGCCTTGGAGGGCGCGACCTTGCACAGGACCGGCACCTTGCGCGACAACCGGTCGATGTCGGCCATGCTGAAATCGACGCCGCCTTCATGGGCGATGGCCAGCAGGTGCAGCACGGTGTTGGTCGAACCGCCCATCGCGATGTCGAGGCTCATGGCGTTCTCGAACGCCTCCTTGGTCGCGATCTCGCGCGGAAGCAGACCGGCGTCGCCCAGTTCGTAGTGTCGCCGCGTGATCTCGACGATGCGGCGCCCGGCCTCGAGGAACAGCGCCTTGCGGTCGGCGTGGGTGGCCAGGATCGACCCGTTGCCCGGCAGCGCAAGCCCCAGCGCCTCGGCCAGGCAGTTCATCGAGTTGGCGGTGAACATGCCCGAGCACGACCCGCAGGTGGGGCAGGCGGCCTTCTCGATCTCGAGCACCTGCGCATCGGTGTATTTCTCGTCGGCCGCGGCCACCATCGCATCCACGAGATCGAGCGGATGGTCCAGCACGTCCGGCAGCACCTTGCCGGCCTCCATCGGCCCGCCCGAGACGAAGATGACCGGGATGTTGAGCCGCATCGCCGCCATCATCATCCCGGGGGTGATCTTGTCGCAGTTCGAGATGCAGACCATCGCGTCGGCGCAATGGGCGTTCACCATGTATTCGACGCTGTCGGCGATCAGCTCGCGCGAGGGCAGCGAATAGAGCATCCCGTCATGGCCCATGGCGATGCCGTCATCGACCGCGATCGTGTTGAACTCCTTGGCGACGCCGCCGGCCTTCTCGATCTCGCGCGCGACCATCTGCCCCAGATCCTTGAGATGGACATGGCCCGGCACGAACTGGGTGAAGGAGTTCACCACGGCGATGATCGGCTTGCCGAAGTCGGCGTCGGTCATGCCGGTCGCGCGCCAGAGGCCGCGCGCACCGGCCATGTTGCGGCCATGGGTGGTCTTGCGGGAACGGTAGTGGGGCATGGGTCGCTTCCTTGAACTGACGGTCGGGTGATAGACCAGCCCCGACGAAGTTTACAGGGCCAAATCCCTGCCGCCGGGCGTCCGCTCAGGGCGCCGGCGTGACGGTCTGCCGCAGCGCCCCGGTCGCGCCGTCGTAGACGAGGATCTGGCCCGCGGTCGTCACCACCGCCACCCAGCCCCGGCCGAAGGTGACCGCCTGCGGGGTCGCACCCTCGGGCAGCGAGACGGCGGCGGGCAGCGCGGGAAGGCCCTCCGCCGGCCCCGGCCCGCCGCCCGGCAGCCGGATGACAAGCAGCGCGACGATCGCTATGAGACCGAGGATCATCGTGGCGGCGAGCGCCGCGACCAGTATCTTCAGGAACCGCAGGGTGCCCGCCAGCGCCGGGTCCGGCGGCGGCGCACCGGGGTCTTCGCTGATGTCCGACATGACCGTCCTTCGCGTCCAGATCGGCGCCGATCCGCCCGACCGTCTTGATAAGGCGCTCGTGCGCGATGCGCCAGAGCAGGCGCTGCTGTCACGCTCGCGGCTGGCGCGGCTTCTGGCCGAAGGCGCGGTGGCGCGCGACGGCGCGGTGGTGACCGACGCCAAGGCGAGGGTCGTCGAGGGCGAGGTCTACACAATCACGCTCGATGCCCCGGTCGCGATCGAGGCGCGGCCCGAGGCGATCCCGCTCGATGTCGTCTACGAAGACGCCGACCTGATCGTGATCGACAAGCCCGCGGGCATGGTGGTGCATCCCGCGCCGGGACAATGGACCGGGACGCTGGTCAACGCACTTCTGCATCACTGCGGCGACAGCCTGTCGGGGGTCGGCGGGGCAAGGCGGCCGGGGATCGTCCACCGCATCGACAAGGAGACCTCGGGCCTTCTTGTGGTGGCGAAGTCGGACCGCGCCCACCAGGGTCTTGCCGCCCAGTTCGAGGCGCACAGCGTCGAGCGCCGTTATCTGGCGCTCTGCCACGGGGTGCCGGATGCGGCCGATCCGCGCCTGCGCGGGGTCCGGGGGGCCGCATTCGAGGGCGCGGGCGTCCTGCGCATCGCCACCGGCATCGACCGGCACCGGACGGACCGCCAGCGGCAGGCCGTCGTGTTCGGGTCGGGGCGGCACGCGGTGACGCGGGTGCGGGTCGTGGAAACCTTCGGCCATCCGCCGGCCGCCGCCCTGGTCGAGTGCCGGCTCGAGACGGGGCGCACCCATCAGATCCGCGTGCACCTCGCCCATGCCGGGCACGGTCTGATCGGCGACCCGGTCTACGGGGGGCGGCGCAGGCTGCCGGTCGCGGCCCTGGGCGCCGAGGCCGGCGCGGCGGCCGCGGCCTTCCCGCGCCAGGCGCTGCACGCGGCCAGCCTCGGCTTCGTGCATCCGGTCACGGGCCGGACCCTGACGTTCGAAAGCCCGCTGCCCGCGGACATGGCGGCTCTGGTCGCGGCGCTGCGCCGTCACGAGGGCTGACAATGGCGTGAAGGCGGCGACATGATCTCGCTGCGCGCCACGAACGTCTTCATGATGTCTTCACCAGGCGTTCGCAAGACACTTGCCCGGCACAGACGGCGTTCCTACATCATGGGGTCCCGCCGGGGATCCGGCGGCAGAAAGGGAAACAGATGACGACCTACGCCAATCTTCCCGCACCCAGCCCCGAACAGGGCCTGAACCGCTATCTGCAGGAAATCCGCAAGTTTCCGCTGCTCGAGCCGGAAGAGGAATACATGCTGGCCAAGGCCTGGGCCGATCATCAGGATCCGCAGGCCGCGCACAAGCTGGTGACGTCGCACCTGCGCCTCGCGGCCAAGATCGCCATGGGCTACCGCGGCTACGGCCTGCCGCAGGCCGAGGTCATCTCCGAGGCGAACGTGGGCCTGATGCAGGCCGTCAAGCGGTTCGACCCCGAAAAGGGCTTCCGGCTTGCAACCTATGCGATGTGGTGGATCCGCGCCGCGATCCAGGAATACATCCTGCGGTCCTGGTCGCTGGTCAAGCTGGGGACCACCTCGGCGCAGAAGAAGCTCTTCTTCAACCTGCGCAAGGCCAAGTCGAAGATCGGCGCTCTGGAAGAGGGCGACCTGCGGCCCGAGAACGTGGCGAAGATCGCCCATGACCTGAACGTGTCCGAGGAGGAGGTGGTCGCGATGAACCGCCGTCTTTCCGGGGGCGACGCCTCGCTCAACGCCACCGTCGGAACGGATGGCGAAGGCGCGGGCCAGTGGCAGGACTGGCTTGAGGACGAGACCGCCGACCAGGCCGGCGAGTATGCCGAGGCGGACGAACTGGCCGCGCGGCGGGAAATGCTGGTGCGCGCGATGGATGCGCTGAACGAGCGCGAGAAGGACGTGCTGATGCAGCGGCGTCTGCGCGATGACCCGGTCACGCTCGAGGATCTGTCCGCGCAGTATGGCGTCTCGCGCGAGCGAATCCGCCAGATCGAGGTGCGCGCCTTCGAAAAGCTGCAGGCGCGGATGCGCGAGCTGGCGCGCGAAAAGGGCATGGTGGTGCCGGCCTGAGGGCGGGCAGGGCGCCGCTTTCCGGCGACGAAGCGTCGGTTTTCCGGTCCGGGGCGCGCATTTCGGTTTGCCGAGGCGCGCCCCAGCCGTTACGAAGCACGCCACAACCCGGCGGAGAACCCCATGACCATGCTCGGCACCTTCCTCAAGCCCATGCACCGCGAGGGGGTGAAGTTCGTCGCGGCCTTCGCGGTGGCGACGGTGCTGCTGTTCCTGCTGTGGGAGCCCCTGGGCTGGATCGGCGTCGCTCTGACGGTCTGGTGCTATTACTTCTTCCGCGACCCGGTCCGGTCCGTGCCGCAGCGCGAGGGGCTGGTCGTCAGCCCGGCCGATGGCGTGATCTCGCTGATCGAGCCCGCGGTGCCGCCGGCCGAGCTCGGCATGGGCCCCGAGCCCCTTACCCGCGTCAGCGTGTTCATGAACGTGTTCAACTGCCACGTGAACCGCTCGCCGATCGCGGCGACCGTTGCCGCCAAGGTCTATCGGCCCGGCAAGTTCCTCAACGCCTCGCTCGACAAGGCCAGCGTCGACAATGAGCGGATGAGCTATGCCCTGACCCTGGCCGACGGCCGGCAGATCGCGGTGGTGCAGATCGCCGGGCTGGTGGCGCGGCGGATCGTGAGCTTCGTCGACACCGGGCGGGCGCTGCGCACCGGCGAGCGCTTCGGCCTGATCCGCTTCGGGTCGCGCGTCGATGTCTATCTGCCGGCCGGCGTGGCCCCGCAGGTCGCGCTGGGCCAGACCATGATCGCGGGCGAGACGGTGCTGGCCGATCTTGGATCGGGCGAGGCCGCCCGCGTCGCGCGGGCGGAGTAGGGGCATGCCGCGGCTGCGTGTCCGTCGGGGAGAGCTGTCGTTCCTGAACCTGCTGCCGAACCTGATGACGGTGGGCGCGATCTGCGCCGGCATGACCGCGATCCGCTTCATGGTGGCCGGACGGGCCGAGATGGCCGTGGCGCTGATCGGCGTCGCGGTGGTTCTCGACGGGCTCGACGGCCGGGTCGCCCGGCTTCTGCGCAGCGAGAGCCAGATCGGCGCCGAGCTCGACAGCCTGGCCGATTTCCTGAACTTCGGCGTGGCGCCGGGGTTCATGATGTATTTCTGGGCGCTGTCCGAGGAACGCAGCTTCGGCTGGATCGCGGTTCTGGTCTATGCGGTCTGCTGCGTCCTGCGTCTTGCGCGGTTCAACGTGCATTCGCGCGGCGGCACCCTCGCCGGGGCCGCGCCGGATGGCTACTTCACCGGGGTTCCCGCCCCGGCCGGCGGCCTTCTGGTGATGCTGCCGATCTTTCTCGGCTTTGCCTTCCCCGATGCCGCACCGCTGCCCGGCGTCCTCACGGCCGGCTGGATGATCCTGGTGGGCGGCCTGATGATCTCGCGGCTGCCGACCTTTTCGCTCAAGGCCGTCTCGATCCGCCCCGAACACGCGCGCTTTGCGCTGGTGGGCTTCGTCGCCGTGGTGGCGGCGCTTCTGACCTACCCCTGGACGACGCTGGTGATCCTCGATCTCGCCTATCTCGCCAGTCTGGTCTTTTCCTGGCGCGCCGTCCGGCGCTCGCGCACGGCCTGAGGAGGGCACCCCGATGGACATGGACGCGGTTCAGACCTCCTACCGGCGCTGGGCGCCGGTCTATGACGCGACCTTCGGGGCGATCACCAACATCGGCCGGCGCCATGCCACCGCCTTCCTGAACGCGCGCGGCGGCGCGGTGCTCGAGGTGGGGGTCGGCACCGGACTGGCGCTGCCGATGTACCGGCCGGGGCTGGTTGTGACCGGCATCGACGCCTCGGATGCGATGCTGGCGCGCGCCGAGGAGAAGGTCGAGAGACTGGCCCTGACCCAGGTGCATGCCCTGCGGCGGATGGACGCGCGGGCGATGGACTTCGCGGACGCAACCTTCGACAGCGTCGCGGCCATGCACATCATGTCGGTCGTGCCCGATCCCGAACGGGTGCTGGCCGAGATGGCGCGCGTCTGCAAGCCGGGCGGGCATGTCGTGATCGTCAACCATTTCGCGCGCGAGCGGGGGTGGCTCGCGGCCATCGAGCGGATGAGCGCGCCCTTTGCCGACCTGCTGGGGTGGCACTCGGACTTTCCGATGGCGCGCGTTCTGGGCGATGCGCGGCTGAAGGTCGAGGAAACGCGGCCCCTGCCGCCCCTGGGAATGATGACGCTTCTGGTCCTGCGGCGTCTCTGACGGCATGGCGCGGCCGGCGCGGCTGTGCCACCCTCGGCCCGCAGGCGGGAGGAACGACATGAAACCGGTCAACTGGGGTATTCTCGGCGCATCGAAGTTCGCGCGCGAACACATGGCGCCGGCGATCCATGCGGCGCGCGGCGCGCGGCTTGCGGCGCTGGCCACGTCGGACCCGGCCAAGGCCGAGCCGTTCCGGGCCTTCTGCCCGGACCTCCGCGTCCACGACAGCTACGAGGCGCTGCTGGCCGATCCGGCGATCGAGGCGATCTACATCCCGCTGCCGCACACGCTGCACGTGGAATGGACGCTGAAGGCGCTTGCCGCCGGCAAGCATGTCCTGTGCGAGAAGCCGATCGCCATGCGCGCCGACGAGATCGCCCCGCTGATCGCGGCGCGCGACCGGACCGGGCTTCTGGCGGCCGAGGCCTACATGATCGTGCACCACCCGCAGTGGCAGCGCGCCCGGCAACTGGTGCAGGAGGGCGCGATCGGCCGCATCCGGCACGCCGACTGCGTCTTCACCTATGACAACAGCGCCGATGGCGCCAACATCCGCAACCGTCCCGAGACCGGCGGCGGCTCGATCCCCGACATCGGCGTCTATGCCTATGGCTCGATCCGGTTCGTGACCGGGGCCGAGCCCGAGCGGCTTGCGACCTGGATCCGGCGCGAGGGGGATCTCGAGGTCTTCACCCAGGTCGTCGGCGAGATGGCGGGGCCGCAGGGCAGCTTCAGCATGGCCGCGATGACCTCGATGCGGCTCTTCCCGCGGCAGGAGGTCGTCTTTCAGGGCGAGACCGGGCTGATCCGGATGACCGGCCCCTTCAACGCCGGGCTTTTCGCCGAGGCGCAGTTGCATCTCTTCCGCAAGGGGCAGCCCGATCTGGTCGAGCGCTTCCCCGGTGTCCGCCAGTATGTGCTTCAGGTCGAGGCCTTCGTCCGCAGCCTGCGCGAGGGGGTGCCCTATCCCTGGACGCTCGAGGATGCGCGCGGGACACAGGCCATGATCGACCGGGTCCGGGCGGCCGAGCGCCCGATTTGACCGGTGTCATGGTCGCCCGGCCGGCGCGTGCTACGTTCAAGGACAAGCATCAAGGAGGATTGCCATGAAACCGGTGTGCACGCTCGTTCTACTTGCCAATCAGGACGAGGCGCGTTTCCTCATCAACGAAGGCGTGGGCAAGGGCCTGCGCTCGGTCCTTGCGCTGTCGGCCCGGCAGTTCCCGGAAATCGACAACTGGTATTCCGACCGGTCCGGTCGGGGCGGCATCCGCCCGGACAGCGGGGGGCAGGTGCAGGCCTATGACCGGCACGAGAGCGAGGACGAGATGATCCGCGAGCGGTTCGCGCGCCGCATCCTCGAGACGCTGGCGCAGGAATGGGCGGGCTGCGGTGCGGGGCGGCTGATCGTGGCGGCTCCGGCCAAGATGCTGGGGCACCTGCGCGCAGGCCTGTCGGCCGATCTGCGCGCGGCGCTGGTCGCCGACATGCCCAAGGATCTGCTCAAGATCGACCTGCGCGATCTGCCCGACCACTTCAAGGACGTGGCGGCGTTCTAGGGTCGGGCCGCAGCCTCAGCGTCTGGCCGCCATCAGGACGGCGGCCACGACCAGCGCGAGACTTCCCGCCAGAAGCACGGCGCCGGATACGGCGCCGCCGGCGCCGAGCGGGCCGGCGAGCGCCGCCGTCACGGCAATCAGGGTGAGGATGGCCACGGTCAGCCGCAGGTCGGCCACGAACATGCCGACGAGTTCGCTCAGGACTTCGCGCAGGATGGTCATGCCCGGGCCTCCCTCTGCCGTCGCGCAAGGAAGGCGGCCAGCAGACCCGCGCCGAGGAACAGCGCCGCGAAGGGGATCAGCGCCAGGTCGCCGCCCGGCCATTCGATGCCCAGCCCCTCGCCGGTCCAGAACACCCCGAAGGCCGAGAGCATCACCCCCACGGCAAACTTGAGCGCGTTCTCCGGAACCCGCGTCAGCGGCCGGTGGATGATGACGCCGGCGGCCAGAACCAGCGCGCAGGCCAGCGCGGCTCCGGTTGCGGCCTGGGCCATGTGGCCGCCGACCCCGGTCGCGATGACGATGAAGGCGACCTCGAGCCCTTCGAGCAGCACGGCCTTGAAGGCGACCATGCCGCCGAGCCAGGCGCTCGCTGCCGGACTCACGCCCTCGCGGGCAAGCTCTGCCGTCTCGCGCGCAAAGATCGCCGCCTCGTCATGCAGGGGCACGATCCCGGCCAGGCGCAGCGACGCCTTGCGCAGCCAGCCCAGCCCGAAGAGCAGCAGAAGCGTCCCGATCACCAGCTGCATGAGATGCAGCGGCACGAAGGCGAGAAGCGGTCCGAACACCGCCACGACAAGCGCCAGAAGGGCCAGCGCCGCGGCGGTGCCCGCCAGCGCCGGTCGGGCGCCCTGAAGCGTCCAGACCGCAAGCACGATGGTGAAGGCCTCGACCACCTCGACCAGCGAGGCAAGGAAGGCCGACAGCGTGGCAGGCGCAAGCGTGATCCAGGTCATGTGGTCTCCCTGTCGGGTGGCAAACGCCCGTTGCCCCGCAACGGTTCCCTTGGGTCAGTCTTCCATCGACTCCAGCTCGTCGATCATGCCGGCGATCATCGACAGACCCTTGTCCCAGAAGGTCGGATCGCTCGCGTCAAGCCCGAAGGGCGCGAGCAGCTCCTTGTGATGCTTCGACCCGCCGGCGCGCAGCATCGCGAAGTACTTCTCGCGGAAGCCCGGCAGCCCTTCCTCGTAGGCGGCGTAAAGCGCGTTCACCAGACCGTCGCCGAAGGCGTAGGCGTAGACGTAGAACGGCGAATGCACGAAATGCGGGATGTAGGCCCAGAAGGTCTCGTAGCCCGGCATGAACTCGAAGACCGGCCCGAGGCTTTCGGCCTGCACACTCATCCAGAGCGCGTTGATGTCCTCGGGGGTCAGCTCGCCTTCGCGGCGGGCGGCGTGCAGCTTGCACTCGAAGTCGTAGAAGGCGATCTGGCGCACGACGGTGTTGATCATGTCCTCGACCTTGCCGGCCAGGAGCGTCTTGCGCTCGGCCGGGGTCCGCGCCTGCGCCAGAAGCGCGCGGAAGGTGAGCATCTCGCCGAAGACGCTGGCGGTCTCGGCCAGGGTCAGGGGCGTCTGGCTCAGCATCTCGCCCTGGTGCGCCGCCAGCCGCTGGTGCACGCCGTGGCCCAGTTCGTGGGCCAGCGTCATCACGTCCCGCGGCTTGCCGAGGTAGTTCAGCATCACATAGGGGTGGACGTCCACGACCGTCGGATGCGCGAAGGCGCCCGGCGCCTTGCCGGGTTTCACGCCCGCGTCGATCCAGCCCTTTTCGAAGAAGGGCTCGGCCAGCGCGGCCATCTCGGGCGCAAAACCCGCATAGGCGCGGCTCACCGTCTGGCGCGCCTCGTCCCAGGGAATGATGCGCTGATCCTCGGTCGGCAGGGGTGCGTTGCGGTCCCAGACCTGCAGCTTGTCCAGCCCGAGCCACTTCGCCTTGAGCGCGTAATAGCGGTGCGACAGGCGCGGATAGGCGGCGACCACCGCGTTGCGCAGCGCCTCGACCACCTCGGGCTCGACATGGTTCGACAGGTGCCGCGCGGTCTGCGCCGTCGGCATCTTGCGCCAGCGGTCCTCGATCTCCTTTTCCTTGGCCAGCGTGTTGTGGACGCGGGCGAAGAGCTTGATGTCCTTCTGGAATCCGGCCGCCAGCGCCCGGGCGCCGGCCTCGCGCCGGGCGCGGTCGTGGTCGGTCAACAGGTTCAGCGTCGGCTCGAGCGCCATCCGTTCGCCGCCCACATCGAACTCCATGCCGGCCATGGTTTCGTCGAACAGCCGGTTCCAGGCGGCGGCGCCGACCACCGACTGGTCGTGCAGGAACCGCTCCAGCTCGTCGGAAAGCTGGTAGGGACGCATCGCGCGCATCCGGTCGAAGACGGGCCGGTAGCGCCCGATCTCCGGGTCGGCCGAGAAGACCGCGGCGTAGCGGTCATCGGCGATGCGGTTGAATTCGAGGCTGAAGAACACCAGCGGCGTCGTGAAGGCGGTGATGCGGTCCTGCGCGTCGGACAGCGCCTTGGCGCGGGTCGCGTCCAGCGTGTCCTGATAGTAGCGCAGGCCCACATAGGACATGATCCGGCCGGACACGCTCTCGATCTTCTCGTAGCGGCGGATGCAGTCCAGCATCGCGGGCGCCTCGAGCGTGTCGAGTCTGCCTTCGTAGTCCCGGGCAAAGGCCGCGCATTCGGTTTCGAGCCAGGCCATGTCGCGCTTCAGTTCCGGCGCGTCCGGGCTGGAGTAGAGGTCGCTCAGATCCCAGACCGGCATCCCGCCCAGGGCATTGCCGCCGCTGCTGTCGGCATCGAACACGGGTCGGGAACGGGTCATGGCGGGCTCCTGTCTGTGGCTGAACAGAGATAGGCTGCGCCGGGGGGCCGGTGCAAGGAGGCATCCCGTGGCCCGTATCGGCGCGTCGGTGCGATCGGCCTCGGGCGCGGGCGGCCCGAGCGATCGAAAATTCGGCAGACGCCTGACTTGTGGGCGCGTCCGGGGCGGTTTTCCGGGGGTTTGCGCGCGGGGGCCTTCCCTTGGGCCCGGTGCCGCCCGATAGTGGCGGTAAGTCCAACGTGGTGCGGGTATGGGCGAAAGCCGGTTCTTCAACGAGATGTATGAGGGCGATGCCGTCCGCGCGCCCTATGCGCGGCTCGCCGACTGGACCCGGTCCATGCCGGCCGAGCTGCGCCAGATGAAGCAGGCCGAGGCCGAGGCGCTGTTTCGCCGGATCGGCATCACCTTCGCCGTCTATGGCGAGGGCGGCGACCCCGACCGGCTCATCCCCTTCGACATGTTTCCCCGCGTCTTCGCGCAGGACGAATGGCGCCGTCTGGAACGCGGGATCAAGCAGCGCGCCAAGGCGCTGAACCTGTTCCTGTCCGATGTCTATGGCCGTGGCGAGATCCTGCGCGCGGGGCGCATCCCCGCGGCGCTCGTCCATCGCAACGAGGCCTTCGAGAAGGCGGTCTGCGGGTTCACGCCGCCGCGCGGGGTCTACTCGCACATCGTCGGAATCGACATCGTGCGCACCGGGCCGGATGAATTCTTTGTGCTCGAGGACAACTGCCGCACGCCGTCGGGCGTGAGCTACATGCTGGAAAACCGCGAGATCATGATGCGGATGTTCCCCGCGCTTTTCCGCGAGAACCGCATCGAGCCGGTGGACAGCTACCCCGAGCTGCTGCGCCGCACGCTGGCCTCGGTCGCGCCCGAGAAGTGCGTGGGCGATCCCACCGTGGTGATCCTGACGCCGGGGCATTTCAACAGCGCCTATTACGAGCACTCCTTCCTCGCCGACCTGATGGGGGTGGAGCTGGTCGAGGGCGCCGATCTTTTCGTCGAGGGCGGTTTCGTCTGGATGCGCACGACCGAGGGGCCGAAGCGCGTGGACGTGATCTACCGCCGCATCGACGACGCCTTCCTCGATCCGCTCTGCTTCCGCCCGGATTCGATGCTGGGCGTGCCGGGGCTGATGGATGTCTACCGGTCCGGGGGCGTGACCATCTGTTCGGCCCCCGGAGCGGGGGTGGCGGACGACAAGGCGATCTACGTCTACGTGCCCGAGATGATCCGCTTCTACCTCGGCGAAGAGCCGATCCTGCAGAACGTGCCCACCTGGCAATGCGGCAAGCCCGACGACCTCCGGCACGTGCTCGCGCACCTGCCGGAGCTGGTGGTGAAGGAGGTGCACGGATCGGGCGGCTACGGCATGCTGGTCGGCCCCGCGGCCACGACGGACCAGATCGCGGCCTTTGCCGAACGGCTCCGGGCCAATCCCGAGGGCTACATCGCGCAGCCGACGCTGGCGCTGTCGGCCTGTCCGACCTTCGTCGAGCAGGGCTTCGCGCCCCGGCACGTGGACCTGCGCCCCTACTGTCTCGTCGGCAAGTCCATCGAGCTTGTCCCCGGCGGGTTGACGCGGGTCGCGCTGAAGGAAGGGTCGCTGGTGGTGAACTCGAGCCAGGGCGGCGGGGTCAAGGACACCTGGGTGCTGGCGGAGTGACGCAATGCTGAGCCGGACCGCGGACAACCTGTTCTGGATCGCCCGCTACATCGAACGCGCCGAGACCACGGCGCGCCTTCTGGAAGTGGGCGCGCGCATCGCGCTCCTGCCTTCGGCGGGGCACGGCTATCGCAGCGAATGGGACAGCCTGCTGCAGGCTTCGGGCACGGCTGCGGGCTTTGCGCGCAAATACGGCGATCCCGTGCAGCGCAACATCGAAAGCTATCTCTTCTTCGACCGCGACAACCCGTCGTCGGTGGTGTCCTGCATCGAACGGGCGCGCGAGAACGGGCGCATCGTGCGCACCGCGCTGACCACGCAGGTGTGGGATGCGCTCAACACCGCGTTCCAGGAGGCGCGGCAGCTCGAGCGTACGCCGCGCAGCGAACTGGAGCTGAGCCGCCTGACCGACTGGACGGCGCGGCACGCGGCCATGGTGCGGGGTGCGATCGACGCGACGCTTCTGCGCAACGACGGCTGGGATTTCCTCGGGCTCGGCTTCCATCTCGAGCGCGCCGACAACACCGCCCGGCTGATGGACGTGAAATACTACGTGCTGCTGCCCCGGGCCGACTATGTCGGGTCCGGGCTCGACAATTATCAATGGACGACGCTCCTGCGCGCCCTCTCGGCCCACCGGGCGTTCCACTGGGCCTATGGCGGCGAGATCACCGCCGGGAAGGTTGCGCATTTCCTGATCCTCAACCCGCAATGCCCGCGGTCGCTGCGCACGGCGATTGCCGGGGCCGGCGCGCATCTCGAACGCCTGGCCGGGGCCTACCGGCGGCGCGGGCCGGCGCAGGATCTGTGTGCGGCGATGCTGGCCGAGCTGAGCGAATCGACGGTCGACTCGGTCTTCGAGGAAGGGCTTCACGAGTATCTGTCCCGATTCATCCGTCGTGCCGCCGATCTGACGCTTCTGGTGCACGACAGCTACCTGTCCGGCGAGGCGCGATGATCCTGACCGTGAGCCATGTCACCACCTACCGCTACGACCGACCGGTGCGCGGCGCGGTGCAGAGCCTGCGGCTGACGCCGTCGCGCTTCGACGGGCAAAGGGCCCTGTCCTGGTCGGCCGAGGTCGAGGGCGGCATTCGCGGCGGGTCGTTCCGCGACGGGGCGGGCGACCGGATCGAGGGCTGGTCGATCCGCGGGCCGGTCTCGGAGGTGCGGGTGGTGGTCACGGGCGAGGTCGAGACGACCGATCTGGCGGGGCTTTTGCGCGGCCATCGCGAATCCGTGCCGCCGGCGGCCTACCTGCGCGACACGCTGGCGACGCGGGCGGATGCGGCGTTGCACGATCTTGCCCGCGGCGCGACGGCCGCACGCGATCCGCTCGACCGGACGCACCGTCTGTCCGAGGCGGTGGCGGACGCCATCGCCTATCGACCGGGCGTGACGGCGGCGCACACCACGGCGGCCGAGGCGCTGGCCCTGGGCGAGGGGGTCTGCCAGGACCACGCCCATGCCCTGATCGCCTGCGCGCGGGCGAACGATCTGCCCGCGCGCTACGTGTCGGGCTATCTCGGCCCCGACTCGGAGGGGGTGATCCACGAGGCGGCGCATGCCTGGGCCGAGGTCTGGGTGGCGGGGCTCGGCTGGGTCGGCTTCGATCCCGCGAACCGGTGCTGTCCCGACGCCCGCTACATCCGGCTGGGCTCGGGGTTCGACGCCGCCGATGCCGCCCCGATCCGCGGCATCGCCCAGGGGCTCGGGTCCGAGAGCCTCGATGTCGCAGTTGCGGTGCAGGCGGCGCAGCAATAGGGTCGTGCGGATTTCCGGGGAAGGACGCGGGACGGATGACCTATTGCGTGGGACTGCTGCTGAACGCGGGCATGGTACTGCTGTCGGACACGCGCACGAACGCCGGGTTGGACAACATCGCGACCTATCGCAAGATGTTCACCTTCGAGGTCCCGGGCGAGCGGGTCATCGCCATCCTGACCGCGGGCAGCCTGTCGGTCACCCAGACCACGATCGCGCGCCTGCGCGAGACGATCGAGGACCCGGATTCGGACGAAAGCCAGTCGATCCTGAAGGCCGCCACCATGCTCAAGGTGGCCGAGATCGTGGGCGCGACGCTGGCCGACGTGCGCGCCGAGGTCGATGAAAAGCTGGCGGCGATGAAGCAGGGCGCCTCGGCCACGATGATCGTGGCGGGCCAGCGCAAGGGCGGCGCGATGCGCATGTTCCTCGTCTATCCCGAGGGCAACTTCATCGAGGCGACGGATGACACGCCGTTCCTCCAGATCGGCGAGCACAAATACGGCAAGCCGATCCTTGACCGTGTGGTACGGCCCGAGACCTCGCTGGCCGACGCCCAGAAGGCGGTCCTGCTGTCGATGGATTCCACCCTGCGGTCGAACCTTTCGGTCGGCATGCCGCTCGATCTGGCCGTGATCGAGAAGGACAGTCTGCGGGTCAGCCTCTCGCGCCGGATCGAACCGGGCGACCCCCAGTTCCGCAAGATGAGCGAGGCCTGGTCGAACGCGCTGCGCGAAAGCTTCGCCTCGATCCACATCTAGCGGGCGGTCGGCCCGGGCGGGCGGTCAGCGCGCCTGGGCGTCGAACAGTCGGGCGGCGGCGTCGTAGAAGCGGGCGCGGATCCCCGGGCGCTCCATCAGGATCTCGTGTTCGGCGCCGTCGATGCGGTCGAACGTGGCGCCCGGCCAGCGGGCCATCCGGGATTCGATCGCGGGAATGTCCACCACGCGTTCGGCCGGACCCACCGCGCAATGGCAGGGCAGGGCCGGCGAGGGGCGGGCGGCCAGATCGCGGCACTCGCGCAGGGCTTCATGGAGCCACCGCAGGCTCGGCCCGCCGATCGCCAGATCGGGATGGTCGGTCACCTGACGCTTCATATAGGCGAACATGTCGGGGTCGGAGCTGAGAACGTTGTTCTCGTAGGGCGCCGAACGCACATAGGTCACGCCGTTCATGCCCGGCACGTAGCGCCCGCCGAGGCCCGCCGCCGAGGCCGCGCCCGACAGGGCCCAGGCCACCGGCCGCATGAGGGCCGAAAGCCGGATCCCCCACATCGGCGCCGAAAAGGCGGCGGCACGGACCGGCAGCCCCTCGTAGATCGCGCGCAGGCCGATCGCGCCGCCCATCGAATGGCCGACGAGGAACCATGGACCGGGCAGCCCCATGTCCCGGGCAGCCCCCGCCACCGCCGCGACATCGCGCTGGAAATCCGCGAAGTGCGCGACATGGCCCACGTTCCGATCGGCAAGGGCGCGGTCGGCAAGGCCCTGGCCGCGCCAGTCCACGGTGATGATCGAATAGCCGCGTGCGCCGAACTCGCGGGCCGAGGGCGCGTATTTCTCGACGAACTCGGTCCGGCCGGGAAAGACCAGGACCGTGCCCTTGTCGCCCCCCCGCCAGGCGGCGACGCGCAGACGCACACCGTCGCCCGCCGTCAGCCAGCGGCAGTCCACCCCCGGTGGCGCGTCGGCCACGTCGGCATAGAAGGGCGCGGGTTGCATGGTCAGGACAGCGCCGCCCCGAGCTGCATCGCGAGACCCATGTTGCCATCGACGGCGAGCTTGCCCTGCATGAAGGCCGCCGTCGGGTTCACGTCGCCCGACAGGATGCCCCGGAAGGTGTCGGCATCGGCCGTCAGGGTCACATCCGCCTCTTCGTCCGCGGCGCGCGCGCCGGTGCCGTCCAGCATGATCGCGCCTTCGCCCTCGATCACGAACTTGGCCACGCCGGCGAATCCACCCGACAGCTTTTCGTTCAGTGCGGCCACGGCCGCCTGCACCACGTCGCTCATCCAATCCTCCAATTGTGAGCGCCGGCCTCTCGCAATCCGGCGCGCTTCGGATACACTCTGCCCCGATATGCGCCGCCTTGCCACCCATCTCAACCGTGCCGTTGCGACACTTTTCCTGAGCGCGCTGCTTTCGGCCGGCGCGGTCGCGGACGGTCTGGACGACGCCTTCGCACGCCTCGCCGATCCCGCAAACCCCGAATGGCGGCTGGCCCAGTCCGACATCGAGCGGGCCTGGTCCCGGTCCGGTTCGGCCGCGATGGACCTTCTGCTCAAGCGCGGGCAGGAGGCGCTCAAGGCCGGTGACCTGCCGGCGGCGATCGAGCATCTGACCGCGCTCGTGGATCATGCGCCGGATTTCGCCGAGGGCTGGAACGCCCGGGCGACGGCCTATTTCCTGGCCGGCGAGATCGGGCCTTCGGTCGCCGACATCGAGCACACCCTTGCCCTCGAACCCCGGCACTTCGGCGCGCTGTCGGGACTGGGCCGCATTCTGGAAGAGACTGGCGACAAGGCGGCGGCGCTTCGGGCCTACCGCGCCGCGCTGGCGATCAACCCGCATCTCGAACCGATCCGCGACGCTGCCGAGCGGATCGAGCGCGAGACCGAGGGCACCGAGATCTGAGGAGCCGATCATGCCGCCCGGACGGGTGACGGCGGTCCTCGGGCCGACCAACACCGGCAAGACCCACTATGCGATCGAGCGGATGCTGGCCCACCGGACGGGGGTCATCGGCCTTCCGCTGCGTCTGCTCGCGCGCGAGGTCTACGACCGTATCGTCGCGGCGCGCGGCCCTTCGGTGGTGGCCCTCGTCACCGGCGAGGAACGCATCGTCCCCGAGCGGACCCAGTACTGGGTGGCGACGGTCGAGGCGATGCCGGACGGGATCGGCGCCGATTTCGTCGCCATCGACGAGATCCAGCTCTGCGCCGACCCCGAGCGCGGCCACGTGTTCACCGACCGGCTCCTGAACGCCCGGGGGCTGCACGAAACGCTGCTGCTGGGGGCCGAGACCATGCGCAGCGCCATCGCGGCGCTGGTGCCGGGGGTGACCTTCCTGCGGCGCGAGCGTTTCTCGACCCTGAGCTGGTCCGGTTCGAAAAAGATCAGCCGCATGCCCGCCCGAAGCGCAATCGTGGGATTTTCGGTTGAAAATGTCTATGCGATTGCCGAACTGATCCGGCGCCAGAAGGGCGGCTGCGCGGTGGTGATGGGGGCACTCTCGCCCCGGACCCGCAACGCGCAGGTCGCGCTCTACCAGAACGGCGACGTGGACTATCTGGTGGCGACCGATGCCATCGGCATGGGGCTGAACCTCGACATCGGCCATGTCGCCTTTTCCTCGACGGCCAAGTTCGACGGTCGCCGGATGCGGTCGCTCTTCCCGCACGAGATCGGACAGATCGCCGGTCGCGCGGGCCGCCACACCCAGCCCGGCACCTTCGGCGTGACCGGCGAGGCGCGGCCGTTCGACGAGGAGGTGATCGACGCGATCGAGAACCACCGCTTCGCGCCGATCCCCACGCTCCAGTGGCGCAATGCGGCGCTGGACTTCGGCTCGGCGTCGCGGCTGATCGAAAGCCTCGAGGCCGGTCCGCAGAGCGAATGGCTCCAGCGTGGCCGCGAGGCGGACGACCTTCAGGCGCTCAAGGCGCTGGCCGCGATGCCCGAGGCCGGCGGCCGGCTCTCCGGTCCGCGCGACGTGCGCCTGCTCTGGGATGTCTGCCGCATCCCCGACTTCCGGTCGATTTCCGAGCAGGAGCACGTCACGCTCATCGCGCGCATCTTCGGCTTCCTGCGCGATGCGGGCCATGTGCCCGACGACTGGCTTGCCGGCCAGATCGCGCGAATCGACAGGACGCAGGGCGACATCGACGCGCTGTCCAAGCGGCTCGCCTTCATCCGCACCTGGACCTATGTGGCCCAGCGCCAGGGCTGGGTGCGGGATGAAACCCATTGGCGAGCCGAGACGCGCGCTGTAGAAGACCGGCTGTCGGATGCGCTGCACAGCGCGCTGACCCAGAGATTTGTGGACCGGCGCACGAGCGTTCTGCTGCGGCGGCTCAAGCAGAAGGAGAGCCTCGTGGCCGAGGTGAACGACAAGGGCGAAGTGACCGTCGGCGGCGAGTTCGTCGGGCGGCTCGAAGGCTTCCGCTTCCGCCAGGACGGCACCGCGACCCCCGATGAGGCGCGGACCCTGCGTCAGGCCGCCTACGAGGCGCTGCGCCCCGAGTTCAGCCTGCGGGCGGACCGGTTCTACAACGCCCCCGACACCGAGTTCGATTTCACCGAGCAGGGCGGGCTGATGTGGGGCACCCAGGCGGTCGGCAAGCTGGTCAAGGGCGCCGAGCCGATGAAACCCCAGGTCGAGCCTTTCGTGGACGAGGAGGCCGGTGCCGACGTGGCCGAGAAGGTGCGCCGGCGGCTTCAGCACTTCATCGACCGCAAGGTGGCCGCGGCCTTCGAGCCGCTGCTTGCCATGGGGCGCGACGAGACGCTGACCGGGCTTGCGCGCGGCTTTGCGTTCCGGCTGACCGAGGCGCTGGGCGTGCTGCCGCGCGACGGGGTCGCCGCCGAGGTGAAGGCCCTCGACCAGGAGGCCCGCGGGGCGCTGCGCAAGCACGGCGTGCGCTTCGGCCAGTACACGATCTTCCTTCCGGCGCTGCTCAAGCCCGCGCCCACGCGGCTCCGGCTGGTCCTGTCCTCGCTTTACCGCGGGCTGTCGATCTTCCCCGAGGCGCCGCCGCCGGGTCTCGTGACCATCCCCTATCTGCCCGACGTGCCGAGGGAGGACTACATCCTTGCGGGCTATCATCCGGCGGGCGCTCGGGCGATTCGCATCGACATGCTGGAACGGCTTGCCGACACCCTGCGCACCAAGGACAGCAAGGCCGGGTTCGAGGCCACGGCCGACATGCTGTCGATCACCGGCATGACGCTGGATCAGTTCGCCGATCTGATGGCCGGTCTCGGCTACAAGGGCGAGCGGGGCGAGCGTCCCAAGAAGCGTGCCGAGCCGGCGCCGGCGCCGGTCGATCCCGATCAGCCGGTGAACCCGATCCCCGAGGAGGAGAGCGCGCTGCCCGCGCCAGACGCGGCCGAGCCCGAGATGGAGGTCTTCTACACCTTCGTCTGGGCACCGCGTCCGCGCGCGCCGCGCGGCGACCGGCGCCCCGAAGGGCGCGCCGAAGGCGGCCGGGCCGAGCGTGGCCCGCGGCCGGAGGGCGAGCGCGGGGGCAAGCCCGGCCGCCCGGACCGCGAGCGGGGCGGCAAGTTCGGCAAGGACAAGGCGGGGCGGGGCGATGCACCGCGCCGCGACAAGGGACCGGGCGAGCGGCGCGACGACAAGCCGCGCTACGAGTCCCATCCGTCGAAGCGCGACCGGATCGATCCCGACAACCCGTTTGCGGCGGCGCTGATGGCGCTGCGGGACAAGATCTGACCGGTGGCGCCTGCGGGCCGCATCCGGCTGGACCGGTGGCTGTTCCATGCCCGCCTGAGCAAGTCGCGCACCCTGGCCTGCGCCGAGATCGCCGCAGGCCATGTCCGGGTCAACGGCCGGATCACCGACAAGCCCGCTGCGAGCGTCGGGCCGGGTGACGTGCTGACGCTGCGGCTCGGCGCGGGCGTGCGCGTGCTGCGCGTGCTCGATACCGGCCGCCGGCGCGGCCCCGCCGAGGAGGCGCGGACGCTCTACGAGGAAATCCCGCCGGCCGCGGCGGGCTGAGGCCGGCTGACGCAGACCGGGGCCAAGGCTTGAATGCGCCGGCGCTTGGGTCTAGGAAGCGGCAGAACAGACCGACGGATGACCCGCCATGACCTATGTCGTCATCGACAACTGCATCGCCTGCAAATACACGGACTGCGTCGAAGTCTGTCCCGTGGACTGTTTCTACGAGGGTGAGAACATGCTTGTGATCCACCCCGACGAATGCATCGACTGCGGCGTCTGCGAACCCGAATGCCCGGCCGACGCGATCCGGCCGGATACCGAGCCCGCGATGGAAAGCTGGGTCGAGCTCAACCGGAAATACGCCGAGCTCTGGCCGGTCATCACCCGCCGCAAGGACCCGCTGCCCGACGCCAAGGAGCGCGACGGCGAGACGGGCAAGCTGGCCAAGTATTTTTCCGAGGCCCCCGGCGCGGGCGACTGACGCCCGGCACCGCGGGGTCTTGATTCGGCCCGGAGGCGGTCCCCACCGGGGGAGTGGTGCGCCGTTTCCGGCGCCAACACCTTGGAAACAGGGGATTTCCCCATGAGGCCCATTGCCGCGGTTTGAAATCGCCGCGTTTTCTGCTATATTTCCGTTACAACTGGATGAGGACACCGCGGGTTCGCCGCAAGATCGTGATCTTGCGCGGCCCTCATCAGCGTCATGTGCGACGTGACCGGGGGGCAGTGTTCCCCAGGGCGCCGCTTTTCGCTGTCGGTTCCGTGCAAGGATGCGTCGATGACCAAAACGAAGAAAGCCGATTTCCGTCCCGATGACTTCGTGGTCTATCCGGCCCACGGCGTGGGCCGGATCATCTCGATCGAGGAGCAGGAGATCGCGGGCCTCAAGCTCGAGCTGTTCGTGATCTCGTTCGAGAAGGACAAGATGACGCTGCGGGTGCCGACCCACAAGGCGACCGAGATCGGGATGCGGCAGCTGTCCACGCCCGATATCGTCAGCAAGGCGCTGGAGCTCTTGAAGGGCAAGGCCAAGGTCAAGCGCGCGATGTGGTCGCGCCGAGCCCAGGAGTACGAGCAGAAGATCAACTCGGGCGACCTCCTCTCGATTGCCGAGGTCGTGCGCGACCTGCACCGCAACGACGACCAGCGTGAACAGTCCTACTCCGAGCGTCAGCTCTACGAGGCGGCTCTGGACCGTCTGACCCGCGAGGTCGCCGCCGTGTCCGGGGTGGACGAGGCGGGTGCGGCCAAGAAGGTGGACGACGTTCTGGTGTCGCGCGCGGCCTGATCGGCTGAGCCGGAATGGTGAACGGTTCGCGGCCCTGCGGGGCCGCGATTGCTGTACGGTGGTTGCGTGTCCGCCGGCGGGAACAGGCTCTAGGCCCGGTCGTCCTCGGGTCGGGTCTTGCCGACCTGGGCCATCAGCGCCTCTTCCAGTTCGCGGTTCAACTCCTTCATCCGGCGGACATAATCGGGGTTGCGGTCGGCGGGGATGTCGGGCCGCCAGACCTCGGCCAGATCGCGCACCGCGGCACGGTCCATCTTGAAGAAGGTCTGCTGGAGCTGATGTGCCTCGAACTCGGACAGGCCAGAATTTTCAAGTACATAGCGGGCGGCCCTGAGGGACGAGTCGAACATTTCGCGCACGATGTCATTGGCTCCGGCGGCGTAAAGCTCATACACGTTGGCCCGGTCGCGGGCCCGGGCGATGATGTGCAGGTCCGGGCGCGACCGGCGTGCGTAGGCGACGAGCCGCACCGCCGCCGCCGGGTCGTCGAGGCAGACGACCAGGATACGGGCCTGCGCAAGCCCCGCCGCCGCCAGCACCTCGGGCCGCGACGGATCGCCGACATAGCCCTTGAAGCCGAAGCGTCGGAGCACCTGGATGGTGCGCAGGTCCGCATCGAGAACGGTGGTGCGGAAGCCCGACATCGTGACCATGCGGTTGACCACCTGACCGAAGCGGCCGACGCCGGCGATGATGATCGCCTGCGGATCCTCGACCGGGTCGACGTCCGCCTTGGCGCCGTCGTCGCGCGGGCGGCGCGCCAGCCAGCCGTAGATCATGAACAGAAGCGGCGTGACCAGCATCGACAGCGCAATGATGAGCAGCAGAAGCTGGGCCAGCCGTTCGGGCAGGATGCGCTGGCCGAGCGCGAAGGAGATCAGCACGAAGCCGAATTCCGACCCCTGCGCCAGGCCCAGGGTGAAGAGCCAGTTGTCCCGCTTGCCCAGGCGGAACAGCCGGCCCAGACCCAGGAGCACCAGCGCCTTCGCCGCCATGAGCAGCAGGGTGAGCGCCAGGACGTTCCACGGCTTGGCCATCAGGAAGTCGAGGTCGATGCCGGCCCCGACCGTCACGAAGAACAGCCCCAGAAGCAGGCCCTTGAACGGGGCGATGTCGGATTCCAACTCGTGGCGGAACTCGGAGTTCGCCAGCACCACTCCGGCCAGGAAGGTGCCCAGCGCGGGGGACAGGCCGACCAGATACATCAGCGATGCGATCGACACGACGATCGTCAGGGCAAGCGCCGTGTTGATCTCGCGCAGACGCGAGGCGTGGACGAAGTGGTAGACCGGCCGCACCAGATACTGGCCGATGAGGATCACGGCGAGAACCGCCCCCAGCGTCACCAGCGTGACGCCCCAGCCCGGCAGGTTGTCCACCAGCGCGCCGCCGTGTCCGCCGGTCTCGGACAGGGCGCGGGCGCCGGGCAGCGCGAGCAGGGGCAGCAGCGCCAGCATCGGGATCACCGCGATGTCCTGCATCAGGAGCACCGAGAAGATCGACCGGCCGCCGGCCGTCTGGAGCAGCTTTCGCTCGGTCAGGGTCTGGAGGACGATCGCGGTCGAGGAGAGCGCGAAGATCATGCCGACGGCCACGGCGGCCCGCCCGTCGAGACCGAGCGCGAAGCCCAGGGCGGCCACCAGGGCGGTGGTTAGCACGACCTGCAGGCCGCCGAGCCCCAGAAGCCGCTGGCGCATGTTCCACAGCGTTCGCGGCTCGAGTTCGAGGCCGATCAGGAACAGCATCATCACCACGCCGAACTCGCCGACCTGGCGCAGGTCCTCCATCTCGGTGCCGACAAGTCCCAGCCCCGGTCCGATCACGATGCCCGCCGCGAGGTAGCCCAGCACCGAGCCGAGCCCGAGCCGCGACGAGATCGCCACCGCCGCAACGGTCGCCAGCAGATAGAGCGTTGCCTGAAAGAGGAAGGCGTCCATCCGATGTCCTCGGCGGGAGGGATTGCAGGAGAGCCACTCCCGGCCGGTCAGGCGGCCGGCAGTCGGCGACGGGCACAGGCATTTAACGCTGACTCGGGGGGGCAGGACAACGCCCTGACGGCCCTGTGAACGCCCGGTCGGCAGGCAATCGGCGCGCGCCGCCCGATTTCCGGGCGTTCGGACCCCGCTTCGGCCCGCTCGGGGGCCCTTGGGCAGGGGACGCCGCTCAGCTTTCCTTGATCATCTTCAGGACGATCGTCCGGCCGTTCTTGACGTAGCTCAGCTGGCCGTCGCCGATCGCCGCAACCTTGCCGCCGTCGAGCCGGTCCCCGACCTGCACCTTGACGTAGCGTCCCGTGGACAGCCGCACCAGCGCGCGCCGGTCCTTCGGGGCGCCATAGACGCCGATCAGGTTGATGTCGCCGAGATCGAGCGCGTTGGCGATGGTCGCCTGCTTGGCGACCGATGCGCGCGTCGGGATGCTGGGGGCGGCCGAGACGGGTTCCGGCTCGTCGATCTCGTCATGCGGCGCGGCGGCGAGCGCCTCGGGGGCGGGCGGCGGCTCGGCCGCCACGGCCGGGGTGGCCACGGCCGCGGCAATCGCGGCTTCAACCGCATCGGCATAGTCGCTCGGGCGACGGGCGGGGCGGCGCGACGTATCGACCGCGTAGCGGCTTGCCGCCGCCATTGCGGCTTCGGACCTGGCTCTGGCCTCGGCCAGAGCGGTCTCTGCGGCGACGGCCGCCTGCACCGAGGCGGTGGGCTGGCGCGGCTTCAGCGCCGCGTGGGCGGGATCCACGGGCGGCGGCAGCGGCGCGAGGGCCGACGCCGGAGTCGGAGACGGCGACTGGGCGCCGGCCGTCCCGGCGGCCGCCACGACGGCCGGCGGGCGCCCGCGCGGCTTGAGCGCGGCATGGGCCGGATCCACGGGCGGGGCAAGGTCGGTGCGGTCGGCGGGCGCCGCCGCGGGCGCTTCCGCCGGGGCAACGGCCGGAGCCGCGGGCGGCACCAGCGCCGCGGGCCGCGGCTGGGGCCGCTTGCCCTCCAGCGGATCGGGCGGCGGCAGGCCGGCGGCGATGCGGGCCGCCTCGGCCACCGTGGCGGGGCGGGAGCGCGGAATCGCGGGTGGCCGGCCGGCAAAGAGCGTGAAGCCGTCCGGTGTCACCACGCCGTCCGGCTTGGCGATGATGAGACCGTCCGGCCCGATCTGGAGGAGCGAGCCGAAGGAAACGGGCGGGGCGACCTGCGGCGGCGCGCTGTCCGCCGCGGGTGCGGCGCTCTCGGCCAGCGTCGCCTGCGGCAGCGGTTCGGCGGGCTGCGGGCCGACCTCGGGCATCGCCGCGGTGGCATCGACGTCGGCCGGACCGGTCTCGCCCCAGACCTGCGCGCGGGCGGCGGCGGTCGCGGCGTCCGGCGTGGCCACAAGGGCCGGTCCACCGGCGGTGGACACGCCGGACGATTGGGCCTGCGCGGTCGGGGCGGCGGGTGCCGCTGTGGAGGGCGCCGCCGTGGAGGGCGCTGCGGCGGTGGGCGCGTCCTGCGCCGGCGCCGTCGCTGCGGGCGCTTGCGGCGGCGTCGATCCCAGTGCTTCGGCGAGCGCGCCCTCGATCCCACCCTCATCCACCGGGGCGGGGGCGGTCGGGGCAGTCGCCTCGGCGTCGGTCGGCGGCGGCGTCTCGTCGGGCGAGTCGGCGGCCTCCGCGGTGTCGGTGGCCGCGCCGGCCCCGTCCGCCGGGGCGGTCTCGGGAGCGGTCTCTGGCGCAGTCTCCGGCGTGGGCTCGGCCGTGGCCTCGGCGGTCGGTTCGGGAGCGGGGGCGGGCTTGAACGGCGGCGGCAGTTCGACCGGATCGGCCTGTGCCGGGCTCGTCGCGCCGGCCACCGCGTCGGTCGTGGGCGCGGGGTCGTCGCCGAGCGACGACCAGAGCGCCACCGCCCCGAGCCCGAACGCCAGCGTTGCGGCCAGGGCAAGGCCGAGATAGCGGGGCTTGCCGCCGATCTCGGGCCGGCGGCGGGCGCCGAAGACCGTCAGTTCGCGCTCTTCGGCCTCGGCCGACTTGGGTGGCGTGCGAAGGGGCGCCGGGGGCGGCGTCGCAGGCGTTGTCCGCAGGATCGCCTTGGGCGCGGCGGGGCGCGGGGGGGCCGGGGGCCGCTGGGCGCGGAGCGGCCGGTCGGGCTCCGGCTCGGGCGGCGCATCGACATCGGGGGCAAGGATGCCAAGCGCGACCGTGGGCTGCGGTGCGTCCGGCGCGGCCGCGGCCTCCGGCTCGTCGGCCGGGGCGGGCACGGAACCGTGGCGAAGGAAAAGCGCTGCCGGCTGGCCCGATTCCGCGAGGTCCTCGGGCTCGGCATCGACCAGCATCGGGGCCTCGTCCCCGACCGCGGTCTGCGGAACCGGCGTCAGGCGCGGCGCGACCGGAGGGGGCAGGGTGTCGGGCGCCGACTCCTCGGCGATCGGGTCGCGATCGGCCGGGGCCGGATCCTCGGTGCGGGGCTCGCCGGCGGCGGCCTCTGTCGATGCCGGGGGTTCGGCGTCAACCGCGGCGCCGGTATCGGCGGTTTCCGCGTCGGCGGGACCGTCGTCCCGGTGGTCGGGCGCCCCAAGGACCTTCACCGCGTCCTTCACCGCGGCCGGCGGTGCGGTCACGGCGGGCGCCTCCGCGCGGGCGATGATGCGCACCGGGTCCTGGTCGCGTTCGATCCGCTCGCCGGCCGGGACATGGGCCTCGGCCCCGCGGGTGGTGCCGAACCAGGGCTCGCCCGCGAACCGGCCCTCCTCGGGGATGGCGACGAAGCTCACCGGCCCGAAGCGGTGCTCCTCGGCAAAGGCTTCCGCCTCGTCGAGCGTGATCCGGGCGACGACCGCCACCTGGACGCGGGGGCCGGTTCCGGACCAGTCGAACACCAGATCGCTGACGGCATAGGGGGTGCGCCCCTCGAGCGCGCGGGCGATCTGGGCGCGGCGCGCGGCCCGGTCGGGGCCGGGGGCCTCGATCTCGGTGTAGAGGATCTGGGAGTTCGGCAGGATGACCTTGCTGGTCACGCCCTGGGGGGCCAGCTCGGCCGCGGTCCGGCGCAGGAAGGCCAGCCGGTCGGCAAGCCGGGGATCGTCGAAGGACACCTCGCCCGCATTGAACCAGCCCCGCGACGTGCGGTGCAGCAATGCGATGCCTTCGGGAGACAGGTTGAGCGCGAAACTCGGTTTCATTGCGGGCGTCTAGCACATTCGGGGCGGGCGTCGGAACCGCGTTCCCGCCCGTATCTCGTCCTAAAGCAGAAATCTGCTCAAGGAAAGCAGCGGGGCCAAGGAACGGGTTGTCGCGCGCGTCCGATAACGGAATGCTGATCGCAACCACGGAGGTTTCCCCATGCATCGTCTCACCCGGCCCGTCCGCGCCGTCGCCCTTGCCCTGGTGCTTGCCGCGCCCACGGCCCTGAGGGCCGAGTCCCCCGTGCCGACGATCACCGTGACCGGCGAGGGGCGCGTCGATGCCGCCCCCGACATGGCAACCGTCACCCTGGGCGTCACCACCCAGGCCCGCACCGCCAGCGAGGCGCTGTCGTCCAATTCGGCCAACCTGACCACGGTGCTCGACAACCTCAGGGCGGCCGGGATCGAGGCGCGCGACATCCAGACCTCCGGTCTTTCGCTGAACCCGAGCTGGCAGTACGACCAGAGCGGCGGCAACGGCCGCATCACCGGCTATGTCGCGTCGAACGGGGTGACGGTGCGTGTGCGTGCGCTCGACCGGCTCGGCGCGGTGCTCGATGCGGCGGTCAAGGACGGGGCGAACACCCTGAACGGGATCGAGTTCGGACTGGCGGAGCCCGGCCCGGCGATGGACGAGGCGCGCAAGCGTGCGGTCGAGGAAGCCCGGCGGCGGGCGGATCTCCTGACCGCCGCGGCGGGGGTCAAGCTCGGGCGGATCATCACCATCAGCGAAGGCGCCGGCTACGCGCCGCCGATGCCGATGTATCGCGCCGAGGCGGCGTCGGCGGCGCCGGTCCCGGTCGCGGCGGGCGAGATCACCACCTCGGCCAGCGTGACGGTGGTCTGGGAACTGGCGCCCTGACGCCAACCCCCGCGCCGGTCAGGCGCCGGCCGCCGTCATCGCCTGGTCGAGATCGGCGATGATGTCGGCCACGTCCTCGATCCCGATCGAGACGCGCAGCACGTCCGGGCCGGCGCCCGCCGCCACCTGCTTGTCCGGCGACAGCTGGCGATGGGTGGTCGAGGCGGGGTGGATGATGAGCGAGCGCGTGTCGCCGAGGTTCGCGACATGGCTGAAAAGCTTGACACTGTTCACCAGCCGGACGCAGGCGTCGTAGCCGCCCTTGAGCGAGAAGGTGAAGAGCGCGCCCGCGCCCTTCGGGCATATCCGCGGCACACGGTCGGCCCAGGGCGACGACGCGAGGCCGGCATAGGTCACCGCCGCGACGCGCGGATCCTTCTCAAGCCATTCCGCCACCGTCCGGGCGTTCGCGACGTGGCGGGCCATGCGCAGGCCCAGCGTCTCGATGCCCATCAGCGTGTAATGCGCGCCCTGCGGGTTCATGGTCATGCCCAGATCGCGCAGGCCGACGGCGATCGAATGGAAGGTGAAGGCCATGGGCCCGAGCGCCTCGTGGAACTTCAGCCCGTGATAGGCGGGCTCGGGATCAGCGAGCGAGGGGAACCGTCCGGGCACCGCCGACCAGTCGAAGCGCCCGGAATCGACGATGACGCCGCCGGTGACGGTGCCGTTGCCGGTCAGGTATTTCGTGGCCGAATGCACGACCAGCGTCGCGCCATGCTCGATCGGGCGGCAGAGCCAGGGCGTGGCCGAGGTGTTGTCCACGATCAGCGGCACCCCGGCCCGGTCGGCGATCGCCGCCGCCGCGTCCAGATCGGTTATGTAGCCGCCGGGGTTCGCGATCGATTCGCAGAAAATGGCACGGGTATTGCCGTCGATGGCGGCCTCGATGGCGCCGTCCTGTTCGAAATCGACAAACTTCGCCGACCAGCCGAACTTGCGGATCGTGTTGGTGAACTGCTGGATCGTGCCCCCGTAGAGCCGGGTCGAGGCCACGATGTTGCGCCCCGGTTCCATCAGCGGGAAGAGCGCCATGATCTGCGCGGCGTGGCCCGAGGAACAGCAGACCGCCCCCGCGCCGCCTTCCAGCGCCGCTACGCGCTCGGCCAGCGCCTGCACCGTGGGGTTGGTGAGCCGCGAATAGATGTAGCCCACCTCCTGCAGGTTGAAGAGCGCGGCTGCGTGGTCGGCGTCGCGGAAGACGTAGGCGGTGGTCTGGTAGATCGGGATCTGGCGCGCCCCGGTGGCCGGATCGGGCCGGGCGCCTGCGTGGATGGCAATCGTGTCGAAGCCTTGCGTCTCAGCATCGGACATGATGGTTCGGACCCTCCCTGAAATGTCGCCGCGAGCCTAGGGGATGCCGGGGCGAGGCACAATGCCGCAGCCTCGGCCGATCGGCGCCGACCGGCGCCGGCCGTTCCGGGCCCGGAGGCCGGGGCGGAACAGCGTTCGGCCGCAGCCCGTCGGGGCGGACCATCGGTCGCGGCCGCAGCGTCGCGCCGGAACTTCCGGACCTTTCGCACGGCCGCCTCGCCCGCCCCTTCCGCCCGCCCCTTCCGCCGGTCCGGGCGCGCTGCTAGGGTCCGCGCGTTGCCCGCCCCGGAGACTGCCCCGGAGACCACCTCGGAGACCGCCATGCTCACCCCCTTCCACCTCGCCATCCATGTGACCGACCTCGACGAGGCCCGTCGCTTCTACGGCGGCGTGCTGGGCTGCACCGAGGGCCGCTCGACCGACACCTGGGTGGATTTCGACTTCTTCGGCCATCAGTTGTCGCTGCATCGGGGCGAGCCTTTCGCCACGGCGGCCACCGGCCGGGTGGGCGATCACAGGGTGCCGATGCCGCATTTCGGGCTCGTCCTGCCGCTCGACCGCTGGCAGGCGCTGGCCGCAAGGCTGGAATCCGCCGGAACCGACTGGGTCATCGCGCCGTCCGTCCGCTTCAAGGGCGAACCGGGCGAGCAGTGGACGATGTTCTTCCGCGATCCGTCCGGAAATCCGATCGAGATCAAGGGTTTCGCAAGCCTCGACAAGGTCTTTGCGGCCTGACGTTCAGCGCAGCCAGAGCCCCGCTTCCTTGATCCGGTTGCGGATCATCGCCTCGCGCCGGGGCAGGTCCCGGCGGTCGAACATGGCGCGGATCTTCGCGCCCTTGCCCTGGTAGACCAGTCGCTTGAAGGGCTCGTAGGCCTTCATCACCTTCTTGACCGGATTGGGCGCGCAGACCTCTTCCAGCATCGCCACCACCGCATCGCTTTCCCGGGCGTAGAGCAGCGGCAGCGTGCGCCAGTGGCAGCTCACCGGGCCGTCGAGACCTTTGAGACCCGGCCCCGGCCGTCCGCCGCCGAGCGCGTGGATCACCAGCGGCAGCGCGATCTGGTCAAGCCAGGGATGCAGCGGCTGACAGACGAGCGCCTCGGGCGGGTCCTCCTCGATCGACCGGGCATATGCGAGGAAGCGCCGCCCGAATTCGCCGGGATCGGCCCCGAAGAACCAGCCGGCGTTGAAGTAGAGGTAGCGTTCCCAGTGTTCGTCGGGCTGCGTCATGTCGAGCGAGCTCTCGAAGTCGAGACCGAACCGGTCGTAGAGCGCGCGCCAGATCGCGCCGTAGCCCGGTCCGTAGAGCTCGATCTGCGGCCATGTGCCTTCGCGCCGCATCGAGGCCGAGGGACGCGACCAGTCGAAGGTCACGGCCGACAGCGGGCCGGTGAAGAGCGTGTCGGTGTCGAAGAAGACGAAGGGCGCGCCCGCGGGAAGCGCGGCCAGCGCCTCGATCTTGTTGCCATGGGCGTAGCGTTCGCCGAAGACGCGGCTTTCGAAGGGCAGGATGGTCGCCCCGAACCCCTCGATCAGCGCCCGCAGCTCGGGGGCGATGCGCGGATCGTGCTTCCAGAGCGGGCCCGGCTGCGGTTCGGCCACGAAGAGCCGGCCGGCGAAATCGGGATTGCAGGCGCGGAAGGATGCGGCCAGCACCACGGCCTCATGCGCAAGCCGGCCCGCCTGGGCGACACAGAGCACATTGGGCGCTGCCGCCGCGTTCTTGCCTGCCATTCGTCCGCTGCCCCCGGGTCTTTTTCACGGGACTATACGCTTGCGGCCCGGTCCGCGGAAGACGCGGGACGCGGCCGCCGTCAGGATGGTGATGCCGGGAAGGATGGTGGGCGACCCTGGAATCGAACCAGGCCTGGGTCTCCCCGGCGGAGTTACAGTCCGCTGCCGCACCTTGCAGCTCGTCGCCCACTGGGGGCGGGGTGTAGCCAAGGGGGGGCAGGGCGTCAAGGGCGTTTGCGGCGGGGGTTGGCGGCGGGCGGGTGACGGCCGGCGGGCCTTGCGCTTCGGCGGGATTTGGCGCCTTGTCGGTCCGGGCGGACGGAGTGCGGACCATGAAGAAACCGGCCTGGGTGGTCGACAAGGAGCGGGCGCGCAAGGCGGGATCGCGCGAGACGGTGTGGCTGTTCGGGCTGCATGCGGTGCGCGACGCGCTGGTCAACTCGCGGCGCGCGAAGCTGCGGCTGGTGCTGACCAAGAACGCGTTCGACCGGCTGGGCGAGGCGGTTGCCGCCGGGGGGCTCGAGCCCGAGATCGTCGATCCGCGCAAGTTCGACGCCGCGGTGCCGCTCGACCCGGACTCGGTCCATCAGGGCGCGGCGCTGGAGGTGCGGCCGCTCGACTGGGGCGATCTCGATGCGGTCTGCGCGGCGGGCCCCGGCCGGGGGCTGGTCGTGCTGCTCGACCGTGTGACCGACCCCCACAACATCGGCGCCGTCCTGCGGTCGGCCGAGGTGTTCGGGGCGCGGGCGGTGATCGCGCCGCACCGCCATTCCGCGCCCGAGACCGGTGCGCTGGCCAAGACCGCCTCCGGCGCGCTCGAACGCCAGCCCTACCTGCGCGTCGCCAACCTCGCCGATGCGATGGAGCGCCTGCGCGCGATGGGCTACCGGCTGATCGGCCTTGACGGCGAGGCCGCGCTGACGCTGGCCGAGGGCCTTGCCGGGGCGGCCGGCCGGCCGGTCGCGCTCGTGCTCGGGGCCGAGGGGCCGGGGCTTCGCGACAAGACCCGCGAGACCTGCGATGCGATCGTGCGCATTCCCTTCCAGGGCAGCTTCGGATCGCTGAACGTCTCGAACGCGGCGGCGGTCGCGCTCTATGCGGCCTCGACGGCGGACTGAAGGCTCACGACCCTGTCAGCGGGTCATCACGCTTGCGGGAGAGGGGCTTTCCCTGCGGCCTGTCCGGTGCCACTCTCCGGTCGAAGACTGACGGAGGGATCCATGAAGCAGATCGCCGCCGCATCGATTCTTGCCGCTGTCGCGTCGGCCGCGCTGGCCGAGCCGATGGTGCTGAACGCGCCGGACGGCGTGGCGCTGGCGGGCTACGACCCCGTCGCCTATTTCACCCAGAACGCGGCCCTGCGGGGCGAGGTGGAGCACGGCGTCAAGTGGCGCGGCGCCATGTGGTATTTCGTCAGCGACGAGAATCTCGAACGCTTCGAGATGGATCCGCAGTCGTTCGTGCCGCAGTACGGCGGGTTCTGCGCCTTTTCCGCGGCGCTGGGCCTCAAGGTGCCGGGGGATCCGACCGCCTTCGCTGTCCATGGCGGAAAGCTCTATCTGGTGAACAGTCCCGGCGACCTCGCGCTGTGGCAGAAGGGGATCGACGCCTATGTGGCGAAGGCCGACGCCCTCTGGCCGGGGATCGCGTCGCGGTGAGCGAAGTTCACGGATGCGCGAGAGCCTCTTTAAGGAAGGCGTTACAGGCCTATCTTATCAAGGGCAAGCGTGGCACCGGAACTGCTGCGCTTCCGATCACTGTCCCTCGTTCCGCGACTTGGCACCCGGCCCTTTGGCCCGGGTGCCTTTTTCCGTCGGGGTGGCCGCAGTGACCGCACCCCTTGCCGAACCCGATGATGCCGCGATCGCCGACATCCTGCGCGCGACGCGGGTGATCGCGGTCGTCGGCTTTTCCGCCAACCCCCTGCGGCCGTCGCGCGCGGTGGCCGAGTTCCTCCAGCGGGTGGGCTACCGGGTGATTCCGGTCAATCCGGGGCTGGCCGGCAGCCGCCAGCTGGGCGAGACGGTCTGGCCCGATCTTGCGTCGATTCCCACGGAGGCGCGGGTGGACATGGTGGACATCTTCCGCCAGTCCGACGCCGTGCCGGGCATCGTGGACGAGGCGCTGGCGACCCTGCCGCAGCTGCGCACGATCTGGATGCAGATCGGCGTCGTCCACCCCGAGGCCGCGGCTCGGGCGCGGGGCGCCGGCCTGCGCGTCGTGATGAACCGCTGCCCCAAGATCGAGTATCCGCGCCTGATCGGCGGGGCCGCGCGACCGATGGCCGGGCCGTGACAGCCCCAACCCGGCGCCGCCTGTGCCAAGGGTTCGTCTGCGGCGGCCGCGGGGAAAATCCCGACAAATTTACTTGCATACCATTTTTGTCAGGATAAAGATCGCGGCACGCCAGCCCTCGGGTGTCGTCCCCGGCCGGTGCCCCAGATCATCGCCGAGGTCCGCCATGTCCCGTCTTCCGCTTTCCGTGCTCGCTATGACGCTGTCGGCCGTTGCCGTCCCGGCTCCGGCGCAGGCGCCGATTGCCGTCACCCTCACCGACACCGGTTTCGAGCCCGCCGAGATCACGGTTGCCGCGGGCGAGCCCTTCACGCTGATCGTGCACAACGCCTCCGCCGCGGCGGCCGAGATCGAGGCGAAGGATCTCCGGGTCGAGAAGGTGGTCGCCGCCGGAGCGGACATCACCATCAACCTGCGCGCCCAGGATCCGGGCACCTACCTCTTCGTGAACGAATACAAGGAAGACCGCGTCTTCGGCCACATCACGGTGAAATGACGCCATGCTGGCCGCGCTCATCATCGTCTTCCGCGAGACCATCGAGGCCGGCCTTATCGTCGGCATCGCGCTGGCCGTCACGCGCGGCGTCGCCGGATCCGGGCGCTGGGTCGCCGGCGGGGTCGGAGCGGGTGTTCTCGGCAGCGTGCTTCTGGCCGCCGGCATGGCCCGGCTGAGCGCGGCCTTCGCCGGGATGGGGCAGGAGCTGTTCAACGCCGCCATCCTTGCGGTCGCCGTGGTGATGCTGGGCTGGCACAACATCTGGATGGCCCGTCATGGCCGCCAGACGGCCGCCGAACTGCGCGCCACCGGCGCCGCGGTCGTCGCGGGCTCGCGCACCGTGGCGGCGATGGCGGTGGTCTGCGGGGTGGCGGTGCTGCGCGAGGGGGCCGAGGTGGTGCTCTTCCTCTACGGAATCCTCGCCTCGGGCGAGGGGCCGGGCGCGCTGGTCGCGGGGGGGCTCGGCGGCCTTGCCCTGGGTGCGCTGGTGACCGGGCTGACCTATGCGGGGCTGGTGCGGATCCCGATGCGCCATCTCTTCGCCGTATCCGGCCTGCTGATCGCCGTGCTTGCCGCGGGCATGGCCGCGCAAAGCGTGGCCTTCCTCGAAAGCGCGGGCGTGGTGCAGGTGTTCGGCGATACGCTGTGGAACAGCTCGGCCATCCTGTCGCAGACGAGCCTTCCGGGCCGGGTCCTGCACGCGATGGTCGGCTACATGGACCGCCCGACGCTGGCCGAGGCGCTGGCCTATGCCGTGGTCCTGTCCACGATCCTCGGGCTTGGCCGCCTGCTGCGTCCGGCGGCGGCCGGACCGGCCCGGGCGGCCTGACGGCCCGGACCGTCGCCGGGGTGCCTCAGCGCCGGCCGGCCTTTTCGGCGATGCCCGAGGTGCCCTCGCGGCTGGCGAGTTCGGCAAGCACGTCTCCGAGCGAAACCCCCCGGGCGGCCAGCATGACCAGAAGGTGATAGAGCACGTCCGCCGCTTCCGAGGTCAGCCGTGCGGCATCGCCCCGCACCGCCTCGATCACCGCCTCGACGGCTTCCTCGCCGAACTTGCGCGCGCAGGTCTCGGGGCCCGAGGCGAGGAGCCGGGCCGTCCAGCTTTCCCCGGGATCGGAGTCCCGGCGCGACTCGATGGTGGCGGCCAGTCGGTGGAGCGCATCGGCGGTCATGTCAGCCTCATCGGAATGCCGGCGCGGGCCATGTGTTCCTTGGCCTCGCGGATGGTGTAGTCGCCGAAGTGGAAGATCGAGGCGGCCAGGACCGCGCTGGCGTGGCCCTGGATCACGCCCTCGACCAGATGGTCGAGCGTGCCGACGCCCCCCGAGGCGATCACCGGCACCTCGACGGCATCGGCGATGGCGCGGGTCATGGCGATGTTGAAGCCCGCGCGCGTGCCGTCGCGGTCCATCGAGGTGAGAAGGATCTCGCCCGCGCCCTTCGCGGCCACGGTGCGCGCGAACTCGACCGCGTCGATGCCGGTCTCGCGCCGTCCGCCGTGGGTGAAGATCTCCCACCGGCCGGGGCTGACGGTCTTGGCGTCGATGGCGACGACGATGCACTGGCTGCCGAAGCGGTCGGCGGCCTCGGCCACCACGTCGGGGTTGGCGACGGCGGCGGAGTTGAACGACACCTTGTCCGCCCCGGCCAGCAGGAGCGCGCGCACGTCCTCGTGCGTGCGCACGCCCCCGCCCACGGTCAGCGGGATGTAGCACTGCTCCGCGGTCCGGGTGACGAGGTCATACATGGTGCCGCGGTTTTCATGGGTGGCGTGGATGTCGAGAAAGCAGAGCTCGTCCGCCCCCGCCGCGTCATAGGCGCGCGCCGCCTCGACCGGATCGCCCGCGTCGCGCAGATCGACGAAGTTCACGCCCTTGACCACGCGGCCGTCGGCCACGTCGAGACAGGGGATTATGCGGGTTTTCAGCATGGGCGGACCTGGAAGCGGCTGGACCGGTGTTAGCCCGATCCGGACGCCGGACACAAGGACATGCCGCGGCGGGTGCCGGCGGCCGCGCCGAGGGGGGGCTTGTCAATGTCCCCGGATCCGATTTCCTGGGGCCATGACCAAGCTTGTCCTGCTGCACCGGGCCGATTCGATCTACGAGGACGAGCCCGACCGGGTCTACGACTTCCCGAAGCCCTATCTCGGGGCGGCCGAGGAGGGCGTCGGCGACTGGGCGGTCTATTACGAGCCGGTGAAGGCCGGCGCGCGCGGCTATTTCGCGGTGGCGAAGATCGCGCGCGTGATCCCGAAACCGGGCGCCGAGGGTCGGTATCTCGCGCTGATCGAACCCGGAAGCTACCTGCCCTTCGACCGCGAGGTGCCGCGACTCGACGGCGGGCGGCCGTGGGAATCGGCGCTGACCGGGGCGGACGGGGCGCCGAAGCCGGGTGGTGCGCAGCAGCTCGCGGTGCGCCGTCTGCCCGAGGCGGAATTTGCGCGCATCGTCGGCGCGGGTCTGCCGGCCGATCTCGAGGCGCGGGAGGCCCGGCGCTATGACCCGGCCCGTTCCGGGGCCGACGATGCCGCCGCGACCTTCGACCGGCCGGTGATCGAACGGCTCATGAGCCGTCCCTACCGGGACGTGGCCTTCCGGCGCAAGGTGCGCGAGGCCTATGACTATCGCTGCGCGATGTCGGGGCTGCGGCTGCGCAATGGGGGCGGACGGCCCGAGGTGAACGCGGCCCATATCCGGCCGGTCGAGCACCGGGGCAGCGACTCGGTGCGCAACGGTCTGGCGCTTTCGGGCACCCTGCACTGGATGTTCGACCGGGGCCTCGTGTCGGTGGCCGATGACCTGACGATCCTCGTCTCGCGCAACAAGGTGCCGTCGGATGTGGTCGACCGGCTGATCGTCGCGGACCGCCGCCTGCGCCTGCCGGCGGACCCGCGCGACCGGCCGCACCCCGAGAACCTGCGCTGGCACCGCGAGACCGTCTTCGGGCAGGGGACGCCGGACGGGCCCCTGCCCTGGGGCTGATGCCCGGGCAGGGGAAGGGGGCTCTGCCCCCGTCTCCTGCGGAGACTCCCCCGGGGTATTGGGGCGAAGAAGAAGCGGCGGGATGAAGCGGCGGGGCGGGTCAGGCGCGCCGGGCGAGCGCCGCGAGAGCCGCGCCCAGATCGAGCGCGCCGTCGTAGAGCGCGCGCCCCGATATGGCGCCCGCGATCACGCCGGTGTCGCGCAGCGCGATCAGGTCGGCCAGCGAGGAGACGCCGCCCGAGGCGATGACCGGAATCGCGACGGCGCGGGCCAGGGCCTCGGTCGCGGCAACGTTCGGGCCCTGCATGGCGCCGTCGCGGTCGATGTCGGTGTAGATGATCGCGGCGACGCCGGCGTCCTCGAAGGAGCGGGCGAGATCGGTGGCCATCACCGGCGTGTCCTCGGCCCAGCCCCGGGTCGCGACGCGGCCCTTGCGGGCATCGATGCCGACGGCGACGCGGCCCGGGAAGGCGCGGGCGGCCTCGCGCACCAGCGCCGGGTTTTCCACCGCGACGGTGCCGAGGATGACGCGGGCGAGGCCCTTCTCCAGCCAGGTTTCGATGGTGGCCATGTCGCGGATGCCGCCGCCGAGCTGGCAGGGGACGCGGACGCGGGCGAGGATCGCCTCGACGGCCGGGGCGTTGACCGGGCGGCCGGCGAAGGCGCCGTTCAGGTCCACGAGATGCAGCCACGCGCAGCCGGCGTCCTCGAAGGCCGCGGCCTGCGCGGCGGGGTCCTCGCCGAAGACGGTGGCCTTGTCCATGTCTCCGCGCAGGAGCCGCACACAGCGGCCGTCCTTGAGATCGATGGCGGGGTAGAGGATCATGGGCGGGCTCCGGTCGGGCGTCGGGCGGCGTCTTGCCATGGGCGGCCGGCCTTGCCAAGCGTTGATACGCCACGTCACGCTTGCCCGGAATCAGGGGGCGTGGCGTGATGCCGTCGGTTCACGGGAGGAACGAACATGAGACAACTTCTTGCAGCGGTGGTCCTTGCGGCCCTGCCGGTCGCAGCCTTCGCGGATCCGGTCGAGGGGATCTGGAAGACCAAGCCCGACGACAACGGCAACTTCGGCTACATCGAGATCAAGCCCTGCGGCGCCAAGTTCTGCGGGACGCTGATCAAGTCCTTCGACAAGGCCGGGGCCGAGATGCAGTCGCCCAACGTCGGCAAGCGCATCGTCTGGGACATGGTGGCCGAGGGCGGCGGTGCCTACGGCGACGGCAAGGTCTGGTCGCCCGACCGCGACAAGACCTACAACTCCAAGATGACGCTCTCGGGCGACAGCCTGTCGGTCAAGGGCTGCGTGATGGGCGGCATGATCTGCCGCGACGGCGGCACCTGGCAGCGCGTGAAGTGACGCCGGCCGGGCGCCCGGCCGCGGTGCGGATCAGGGCGCCCAGCGCAGGAAGTTGGCGATGAGCCTGAGGCCGGTGGCCTGGCTCTTTTCCGGGTGGAACTGGGTGCCGACCCAGTTCTTCCGGCCGACGATCGCGGTGATGTCCCCGCCGTAATCCACATGTGCCAGCCGGTCCGCGGGATCGTTCACGCGGAACTGGTAGGAGTGCACGAAATAGGCGTGCGCCCCGGTCCCGATCCCGTCAAGCACCGGGTGCGGGTGATCGACCACGAGATCGTTCCACCCCATGTGCGGGACCTTCAGTCCCGGATCGGCGGGGCGGATCGGCACCACCTCGCCCGCGATCCAGCCGAAACCGTCGGTCGGCCGGTATTCGAGCCCGCGCGTGGCCAGCATCTGCATCCCGATGCAGATCCCGAGGAAGGGCCGGCCCCGGTCGATCACCGCCTCGCGGATCGCCTCGTAGAGCCCCGCCTGGCGGTCAAGCGCGGCCCGGCAGGCGGGAAAGGCACCGTCGCCCGGCAGCACGATGCGGTCCGCGCGGGCGACCTCCTCGGGCCGCGACGTCACCCGAACCGCGCCGGCCCTGGTCTCGGCCGCCATGCGCGCAAAGGCCTTTTCCGCCGAATGCAGGTTGCCGGATTCGTAGTCGATGAGGACGGTCAGCATCCGCGCCTCACAGCGCGCCCTTGGTCGAGGGCAACGCATCCCCTATCCGCGGGTCGGGCTCGACCGCCATGCGCAGCGCCCGCGCCACCGCCTTGAAGGCCGCCTCGGCGATGTGGTGGCTGTTAAGCCCGTGCACCCGGTCCACGTGCAGCGTGATGCCGCCGTGCGTGGCCAGCGCCTGGAAGAACTCGCGCACCAGCTCGGTGTCGAAACCGCCGATCTTCGCGGTCGGGAAATCGACGTTCCAGACCAGGAAGGGACGCCCCGACAGGTCGAGCGCGCAGGCCACCTGCGCGTCGTCCATCGCCAGCGCGAAATGGCCGTAGCGGCGGATGCCGCGCTTGTCGCCCAGCGCGCGCGCCAGCGCCTGGCCAAGCGCGATGCCGGTGTCCTCGACCGTGTGGTGGTCGTCGATGTGCAGATCGCCCTCGGCGCGCACGGTGAGGTCGATCAGCGAATGCCGGGCAAGCTGGTCCAGCATGTGATCGAAGAAGCCGACGCCGGTCCGGCAGTCATACCGGCCGGTGCCGTCGAGCGTCACCTCGACGTCGATCCGCGTCTCGGCGGTTTCACGGCTGATCCTGGCCTGTCGCATCGGCGCCTCCGCTTGCCTGACCCCGCGCTTATAGGCGCGGGGCGCCGGATCGCCAAGGCCCCCGGGGGGCCGCCAGTGCCCTGCCGGTCCGGTGGACGCCGGGCGGGGGCGTTCAGACCGGCGCGCCGCTTGAACGGCGCACGAGCCCCTGCGGCCGGTACCGTGGGGCGGCGCCCTGCGCGCGGATGGTGACGTGGTCGGCGAGGCGCGCCCGCGACACCTCCGGGTCCTCCTCGTCCAGCATCACCCGGGCCCAGACGTCGCAATGCAGAAGGCGCAGCCGCAGGTCGTGGCCGGCGGAGTGCAGGGTCTGCAGGAGCTGGGCGCGGCTCAGGCCCAGGAGATCCGGCAGGCGCGAGGTCTCGTAGAAGGCCGGGTCGGCCTCCATGCGCTGGAAGGTCGTCGTCCAGAACCCGACCTTGATGCGCTGGCTGAGCCCGCCGGGCATGTAGCGGTCGGCCACGGTGCGCACGACCCATTTGTCGCGCACGAAGGGGTGCGCCTTTTCGAGGACGAAGGGCGAGAGGCGCAGCTTGTGCCGGCCGGGCAGGTTGACGCCGAACCGGGCGATCGCGTGGTCGAGGAAGGGGAAGCGCGCCTCGATGCCGGCCGACATGCCCATGGTGTCGTTGCGGTGCAGAAGCGTGCGCAGGTGGTGGTGCAGGTAGTCGAGCGTCCAGCCCCGGGTGCGGTCGCTGCGACCGGCGAGGTGGGCGAGTCGCGCGTCGGTGCGCGCCTGATCCGTCTCGATTTCGCCGGCGGTCATCAGGGACAGCACCGGCGCGAGGTTCGCGTCGCGCTGGGGGGCAAGGATCGGGCCGATGCCGGGCAGGGCGCGGATCGCGCGGGCGGTGGCACCGGTCATCGCGGAATAGGCATCGGTCAGCCGCTTGCGCCCGAGCCAGGGGTAGCCCAGGAACAGTTCGTCCGACCCTTCGCCGGACAAGAGCCCCTTGACGCCCGAGCGGCGCGCGAGATCCGCCACCATCATCAGCGGCGGGCAGTTCGGATGATAGGTGAAGGGTTGCTCGTAATGCCGCATCACGTCCGGGATGCGGGCCACGAAGTCCTCCTCCTCGGCATCGACCGCGTGGAGCGGCAGGCCCAGATGGCGGGCAAGGCGCCGCGCCGGCTCGATCTCGGACCAGGGCCCGCGGACGTTGGCGTGGAAAAGCTGGATGTCGCGCTTCTGCCGGGCGGCCACGGCCACGATCAGCGAGCTGTCCACGCCCCCCGAGCAGAAGGCCCCCATGCCGGCATCGGCAAAGAGCTGCGAGGCCACCGCCTCGTTGATGCGGGCGTCGAACTCGTCGGCGATGGCGGCGGGCGAGAGCCCGGCGAGCCGGTCCGCCTCGGCCGGGTCGAGAAAGTCGTGGAGCGTCGCGAAATGCCCGATCTCGGGCGCCTCGCCGGGGCGGAAGACGAGCAGGGCCCCCGGCTCTAGGCTCCGGATGCCGTGGTAGAAGGTCCGTCCGCTCATGGCGCCGCCATGGCGCAGCAGATAGGCCCAGACCAGCGCGGTGTCGGGGGCAAGCGTCACCCAGGGCGCCAGGGCCTTGACCTCGGAGGCGAAGGCAAACGCGCCCATTCCGTCCACCGGCCCGTGCCGCCAGTAGAGCGGCTTCATCCCGAAGCGGTCGCGCGCCAGAATCACCTGCCGGGTCTCGCGATCGAAGAAGGCGAGGGCGAACATGCCGTTCAGCCGTGCCAGGGCCTCGGCGGCGGGGCGCCGGATCAGCAGGTGCAGGACGACCTCGGTGTCGGAGGTGGTGCGGAAGACCGCGCCCTCTGCGCGAAGTTCGTCGCGCAACGCGCGGAAATTGTAGACTTCGCCGTTGTAGATCAGCCCGAAACGGCCCGAGTCGTCCCAGAAGGGCTGGTCCGACCGCGGATCCAGATCGACCAGGGCGAGGCGCGCGTGGGCCAGGCCGACGCCGGGGCCGCTGAACAGCCCGATCGAGTCCGGCCCCCGGTGGCCGAGACGGGCGGCGCTGGCTTTCAGTCGATGTTCGGATGCCTTGAAATCACGCTTGTCGGCGACGATGCCGAAAATACCACACATGAAACTCTCCACACGAATCGGAGAGAGGGAAGCATCCGGGGGCCGGCCAGCACCATCGAACTTTGGTTTGTTCGCGCGCTGGCGGTCCGGATTTTCGACGACGCGCGCGATCCCGGATCGTTTCTGATCTTCTGATGGTTGTGACCGGTTTCTGCCATCCGGCGCAAGGTCCCCGGGTCGCGTCAGGAGTGCCCGGAACGGATGCAGGGCGCGCGAGCGAAGGGCGCGAATCGAAAGGCCGCCTTGCGGCGGCCTTCGAACCCGTCATCCGGGAAACTGGAGCGGGCGATGAGATTCGAACTCACGACCCTAACCTTGGCAAGGTTATGCTCTACCCCTGAGCTACGCCCGCGTCCTTGGGTGGAGGCGATGTATAAACTCCCCGCGCGGGCTGCAAGGGGAAAATCGCCGTCCGGCCCGAAATTTTGCGGGGCTGCTGGACAGGGCGGGAGGGCAGGGCCGAGTCGGCGCCCGGGGCCGAAGCCGCCGGACCGTCCGGCGGATGCGGGGCCCATGGTTGACGCTTTCCCAACGCGGTTGCCGGGTTCGGTCCGATGCCGGCGCCGGCGCCGGGGATTAACCTCCAAGGCGAAATAGTGCCCCCGATAAGTCGCGGGCATGTCCGAAATCCGGCGGAATTCGGGTGCCTCCTCGGTCTGTCGCCGCCGACGCGGCCGAACGCCAACCCGCCGACCCGAAAGGAGACCCCGCCATGTTCATGCAGCCCGCCACCGCCTTCCAGCGCGCCCAGCCCGTTGTGCTTGCCCCGCGCAGCCGCGAGGGACGCCGGACGATGCCCGCGGCCTTCGCCGTCGACTCGCGGATCGAGTGCGAGACCGGTTGGGTCGCGGCCGGCGCGCTTGAACCGGGCATGGCCATTCAGACCCGCGACGGCGGCCTGCGCCGGCTGGTCGGGATCGAACGGCACCTGCGCTGGCCCGTCGCCGGCGCCAGCATGGTCCGCGTGCCGGGGGGTGCGATCGGCAACTGCGCGGCGCTGTCGCTTCTGCCCACGACGCGGATCGTCCTGTCCCTGCGTGCCGCCGAGGCGGTGCTCGGGACACCGGAGATCCTGGTGGCGGCCGGCGCCCTCGACGGCTGGCGCGGCATCCGCTGCGAGCCGGTCGCAGCGGTCGAAGAGGCGGTGTCGCTGCGCTTTGCCCAGGACGAGGTGATCTGGCTCAACACCGGTGTGCAGGTGTTCTGCGGCCGGGGTTCGGGGTACTGGACCGAAGTCGAGGTCGAAGAGGCGCGCGCGCTGCTTGCGCGCGAGGATCGGGCCGACCGCGCCCGCGCGGCGTGACCGCCCGGGGCCCGCGCCGTGGCCCCCTGCGATCGGGGGGTCAGGCCGCGCCAAGCCGGCGGTTCCGGTCCCGCGGACCCCGGCTGACCCAGATCTTCGACGCGCTCGGACGCGAGCCCGCCGCGGCGATCCGGTCCAGATGGGCCCGGGCCCGGTCCTCGATCAGGTCGATCTGGCGGTCGAGGCGCTCGCGGGCCGCGGCCCGCAGCTCGGCCGCCGGCTCGGCCGCCAGCCAGTCGAGCGTGACGCGCAGGTTTGCCAGCGTCAGGATCACATCCTCGACCAGAAAGGTCGCAGCATTCCGCCCGTAGGCGGGCAGCGGTTCGTCGCCCATGTCGTCACCCCTTCATTCCCCTCGGATCACGCTACGGGCGAGGGATGAATGCGCCGCTAACGGCGGACCTAATCCAGTTCGATCAGCAGATCCTTGGCGTCGATCTGGCCACCGGCGTGGACGTGCACGGCCCTGACCGTGGCCTCGCGCTCGGCGTGGATGCCGGTCTCCATCTTCATCGCCTCGATGGTCAAGAGCAGGTCGCCCGCGCGCACCTTCTGCCCGGCCGTCACCGCGATCGAGGACACCACGCCCGGCATCGGCGCCCCGACATGGGCGGGGTTGCCCTCCTGCGCCTTGGGCTTGGCGGCCGACGTCGCCTTGACCGCCCGGTTCGGCACCCGGATCACCCGGGGCTGGCCGTTCAGCTCGAAGAAGACCTTGACCTCGCCGTCCTCGCCGGTCTCGCCCACCGCCTGGAGCCGGACCTCGAGCGTCTTGCCGGGGTCGATCTCGACCGAGATCTCCTCGCCCGGCTGCATCCCGTAGAAGAAGGTGCGCGTCGGCAGGGTGCGGACCGGGCCATAGACCCGGTGACGGCCCATGTAGTCGAGGAAGACCTTGGGATACATCAGATAGCCGTTCAGGTCCTCGTCATCGACCTTGAACCCGTCGAGATCGGCCGAAAGCTTCGCCCGCGTCGCTTCGAGGTCGATGGGCGCAAGGTGCTTGCCCGGCCGGTCGGTGACCGGCGTCTCGCCCTTCAGCACCTTCTTCTGGATGGCCTCCGGCCAGCCGCCGGGGGGCTGGCCGAGATTGCCGCGCATCATGTCGACGACCGACTCGGGGAAGGCCACGTCCACGGCCGGATCCTCGACCTGCGCCCGCGTCAGCCCCTGCGCCACCATCATCAGCGCCATGTCGCCCACCACCTTGGACGAGGGCGTGACCTTCACGATGTCGCCGAACATGGCGTTGGCATCGGCATAGGCCTGCGCCACCTCGTGCCAGCGCTCCTCGAGCCCGAGCGAGCGGGCCTGCGCCTTGAGGTTGGTGAACTGGCCCCCGGGCATCTCGTGCAGCCAGACTTCCGAGGCCGGCGCCTCGAGCCCGGACTCGAAGGCCCGGTACTGGTGGCGCACGCCTTCCCAGTAGTTCGAGATCGACCGGATGGCCGCGATGTCGAGCCCGGTGTCTCGGTCGGTGTGCGCGAGCGCCTCGACGATCGAGCCGAGGCAGGGCTGCGAGGTGCCGCCCGAGAAGGCGTCCATCGCCGCATCGACCGCATCGACGCCCGCCTCGGCGGCGGCGACGATGCTGGCCCCGGCCAGGCCCGAGGTGTCGTGGGTGTGGAAATGGATGGGCAGGCCGACCTCGTCCTTCAGGGCGCGGATCAGCACACGGGCCGCGGCGGGCTTCAGAAGCCCCGCCATGTCCTTCAACCCGAGCACATGCGCGCCCGCGTCGCGCAGGGCCTTGCCCATGGCAACATAGTATTTCAGGTCGTATTTGGCGCGCGCCGGGTCGAGGATGTCGCCGGTGTAGCAGATCGCCGCCTCGCAGACGCGGTTCTGCTCGATCACCGCATCCATGGCGACGCGCATGTTCTCGACCCAGTTCAGGCTGTCGAAGATGCGGAACACGTCGATGCCGGTCACCGCCGCCTGACGCACGAACTCGCGCACGACGTTGTCGGGATAGTTGGTGTAGCCGACCCCGTTCGAGGCGCGCAGCAGCATCTGGGTCATCAGGTTCGGCATCGCGGCGCGCAGGTCGCGCAGCCGCTGCCAGGGGCATTCCTGCAGGAAGCGGTAGGCCACGTCGAAGGTGGCGCCGCCCCAGCATTCGACCGAGAAGAGCTGCGGCAGGTTCGCGGCATAGGCCGGCGCCACCTTGATCATGTCGATCGAGCGCATCCGGGTGGCCAGAAGGCTCTGGTGCCCGTCGCGCATGGTGGTGTCGGTCAGCAGAAGCCGCGTCTGCGCCGCCATCCAGTCCGCGACCGCCTGCGGGCCCTTCTCGATCAGCAGATCGCGGGTTCCCGGCGCCGGGGCGGCCTTCAGCGCGGGCACCCGCGGCGGGCGCGCCTCGGCGGGCGGTTTCGGCCGGCCGGCGGTCTCGGGGTGGCCGTTCACGGTGATGTCGGCGATGTAGGTCAGGATCTTCGTGGCCCGGTCGCGCCGCTTCTTGAACTGGAAGAGCTCGGGTGTCGTGTCGATGAACTTGGTCGTCACCCGGTCGTTGAGGAAATCGGGGTGGCGCAGCAGGTTCTCGACGAAGGCGATGTTGGTGGACACGCCGCGGATGCGGAACTCCGACAGCGCCCGGCGCATCCGGGCAATGGCCTGCGGGGGCGTCTGCGCCCAGGCGGTGACCTTGACCAGAAGGCTGTCGTAATAGCGGGTGATGACCGCGCCGGAATAGGCGGTGCCGCCGTCCAGCCGGATGCCCATGCCGGTCGCCGACCGGTAGGCGGTGATCCGGCCGTAGTCGGGGATGAAGTTGTTCTGCGGGTCTTCGGTCGTCACCCGGCATTGCAGCGCATGGCCATAGAGCCGCACGTCCTCCTGGCGCGCCACGCCGGTGGCCTCGGCCAGCGTCTTGCCCTCGGCGATCAGGATCTGGGCGCGCACGATGTCGATGCCGGTGACCTGCTCGGTCACGGTGTGCTCGACCTGGACGCGCGGGTTGACCTCGATGAAGTAGAAGCGCCCCGAATCCATGTCCATCAGGAACTCGACAGTGCCGGCGCATTCGTAGCCGACATGGGCGCAGATCCGGCGCCCGAGCTCGCAGATCTCGGCGCGCTGGCGGTCGTCGAGATAGGGCGCGGGCGCGCGCTCGATGACCTTCTGGTTGCGCCGCTGCACGGTGCAGTCGCGCTCGTAGAGGTGGTAGATCGACCCCTGCCGGTCGCCGAGGATCTGCACCTCGACGTGGCGGGCGCGCTGGATCATCTTCTCGAGATAGCCCTCGCCGTTGCCGAAGGCGGCCTCGGCCTCGCGCCGGCCCTCGCGGATCTTCGCCTCGAGCTCGTCCTCGGACAGGATCGGCCGCATGCCGCGGCCGCCGCCGCCCCAGGAGGCCTTGAGCATCAGGGGGTAGCCGATTTCCCGCGCCTCGAGCCGGATGTCCTCGATGTCGTCGCCAAGCACCTCGGTCGCGGGGATGACCGGCACGCCGGCCTCGATCGCGACCTTGCGGGCGCTGGCCTTGTCGCCGAGCGCGCGCATGGTGGCCGCCTTCGGCCCGATGAAGGTGATTCCGGCGGCGTCGCAGGCCTCGACGAAATCCGGGTTCTCGGACAGAAGCCCGTAGCCCGGATGGATGGCATCGGCGCCGCATTCCTTCGCCACCCGGATGATCTCGGGAATCGAGAGATAGGCCGCGACCGGGCCGAGCCCCTCGCCGATCCGGTAGGCCTCGTCGGCCTTGAAGCGATGCAGGCCGAGCTTGTCCTCCTCGGCGTAGACCGCCACGGTGCGCTTGCCCAGCTCGGTTGCCGCGCGCATCACCCGGATGGCGATCTCGCCGCGGTTGGCCACCAGGACCTTCTTGAATTCGGCCATGTCCGTCCCCCGGGAGCGTTGCCTGACCCGGGCAGTCTTAAGGCCGCTGCGGTGCGGCGCAAGCGTCGAATTGACGCTTTCGTGACGGGCGTGCCCCGCGGGCCGCGGTCGGGGGCGCTGCCCCCGGACCCCCGGGGTATTGTCGCGAAGAAGAAGGGCGCAGCGGGTCCGGTCGCGCGGGCGGGTGGTTCCCGGCGGTCTGGGGCGGAGTTCGCGGAGCGGTGTGCGAACAATCCGCGAACTCGGCTTTTCCTTCGCCGCGAAGCCCGCTAGATTGCCGCCATGAGCACCTTCGATGACGCCGATGCCTTCGACCCGGGCGTGCCCCTGTCGCGCCGCGCGATGGCCGCGTCGGGCGCGGGCCGCGCGCAGCCCTGGCTCGACGATCTCAATCCCGCGCAGCGCGCCGCGGTCGAGGCGACCGAGGGGCCGGTTCTGGTGCTGGCCGGCGCGGGCACCGGAAAGACCAAGGCGCTGACCACCCGCATCGCCCATCTTCTGGCCACGGGCCGGGCGCGGCCGAACGAGATCCTGGCCGTGACCTTCACCAACAAGGCCGCGCGCGAGATGAAGGACCGGGTGGTGCGGCTGATGGGCGGGCCGGTCGAGGGCCTGCCCTGGATGGGCACCTTCCATGCGATCTCGGTCAAGATCCTGCGCCGGCATGCCGAGCTGGTCGGGCTGAAGCCGAGCTTCACCATCCTCGACACCGACGACCAGTTGCGGCTTCTGAAGCAGCTGATCCTGGCCGCCAACATCGACGAGAAGCGCTGGCCCGCGCGCCAGCTGGCCGGGATCATCGACGGCTGGAAGAACCGGGCGCTGCTGCCCGAACGCGTACCCTCGGCCGAGGCCTCGGCCTTCGACAACCGCGGCACCGAGCTCTACGCGGCCTACCAGGACCGGCTGCGCACGCTCAACGCCGTCGATTTCGGCGACCTTCTGCTGCATGTGGTGACGATCTTCCAGGCGAACCCGGATGTGCTCGAGCGCTACCAGCGGATGTTCCGCTACATTCTCGTCGACGAATACCAGGACACCAACGTCGCCCAGTATCTCTGGCTGCGGCTTCTGGCGGCCGGGCACCGCAACCTGTGCTGCGTGGGCGACGACGACCAGTCGATCTACGGCTGGCGCGGCGCCGAGGTCGGCAACATCCTGCGCTTCGAGCGCGACTTTCCCGGCGCGACCGTGATCCGGCTCGAACAGAACTACCGCTCGACCGAGCACATCCTCGCCGCCGCCTCGGGTCTCATCGCCGCGAACGAGGGACGGCTCGGCAAGACGCTGTGGACGGCCGCGCGCGGCGGCGAGCGTCTGCGGCTCATCGGTCACTGGGACGGCGAGGAGGAGGCGCGCTGGATCGGCGAGGAGATCGAGGCCCTGCAAAGGGGGGCGCGCGGGCTCGATCCCGTCGGGCTGAACGGCCAGGCGATCCTCGTGCGGGCCAGCCACCAGATGCGGGCCTTCGAGGACCGGTTCCTGACCATCGGCCTGCCGTATCGGGTGATCGGCGGCCCGCGGTTCTACGAACGCCAGGAGATCCGCGACGCGATGGCCTATTTCCGCCTCGCCGTCAGCCCCGAGGACGACCTCGCCTTCGAACGGGTGGTGAACGTCCCCAAGCGCGGGCTCGGCGACAAGGCGCAGCAGGAGATCCAGCGCCAGGCGCGCGAGGACGGTCTGTCCCTGCTGGAAGGCGGGCGCTACGCCGCGGCCTCGGGGCGGATCGCCGGCAAGGGCGGCGGGCAGCTGCGCGGCTTCTGCGAGGCGGTGGACCGCTGGCACCGGGCGGTGGTCGCGGGGGCCGATCATGTCGCGCTGGCCGAGACCATCCTCGACGAATCCGGCTACACCGCCATGTGGCAGGCCGAGAAGACGCCCGAGGCGGAGGGCCGGCTCGAGAACCTGAAGGAACTGGTCAAGGCGCTTGAGCAGTTCGAGAACCTCCAGGGCTTTCTCGAGCATGTCGCCCTCATCATGGACAACGACAGCGAGGACGCCTCCGAGAAGGTGTCGATCATGACGCTGCACGGCGCCAAGGGGCTCGAATTCCCCGTGGTGTTCCTGCCGGGCTGGGAAGAGGGGCTCTTTCCCTCGCAGCGGTCGCTGGACGAGCAGGGGCGCAAGGGGCTCGAGGAGGAGCGGCGCCTCGCCTATGTCGGCATCACGCGGGCCGAGCGGCTCTGCACGATTTCCTTCGCCGGCAACCGGCGGGTCTACGGGCAGTGGCAGTCGCAGCTGCCGTCGCGGTTCATCGACGAGCTGCCGCCCGGCTCGGTCGAGGTGCTGACCCCGCCCGGGCTTTACGGCGGGGGCTTCGGCGCGGCCGGGTCGGGCGCGGGCTTCGGCCTGCCGGGCTCGAGCCTTGAAGACCGCGCGGCCCGCGCCGATGTCTATGCGTCACCCGGCTGGCGCCGGATGCAGGCGCGCGGCCCGGCCGCCGCGGCCGTCCGCCGACCGCCGGTCACGATCGACGCCGAGGCGGGGCCCGCCTGGGCCGAGGGCGACCGCGTCTTCCACCAGAAGTTCGGCTACGGCACGGTGATGGCGCGCGAGGGCGACAAGCTCGAGGTGGCGTTCGACAAGGCGGGGATCAAGCGGGTGGTCGCCGGGTTCGTGACCGCCGCCGACGGGGTGGACGACATCCCCTTCTGAGCCTGGACCTTCCGACCATCGCCGCCCGCGGGCGGCGCGCTGCCGGTTCTCTTCGCATCCGATTTGGCGTTCCGGTGCCGCGCGGGCGGGGCCGGTCCCTCCGCTGCACCTCCGCGGCGGGTCCTGCGGGGTGCGGACGACAAAAAAACGGCGGTGCCAGGGAGGAGGAGGGCACCGCCGTTCAAAGAACGACCCCAGGGAGGAGGGAGGGGCCGTATGTCTGGCGAAGTCCGGGGCCGCCCAGGGAGGAGGAGGGGCGGCCCCGTCTTCGCTCCGGCCGCACCCAGGGAGGAGGAGGGGTGCCACCGGTATCGCGTTCCGGACGCCGGGGTCCGGGGAAGGGATGAGCGGCAGCCCCAGGGAGGAGGAGGGGGCTGCCGCCTTCAGTCCGGCCCTGGGAGGAGGAGGGGGCCGGGTCGTGTCCGGGGCCTTGGCCCCGTATCGGGTGGCGGCGATGCCAGGGAGGAGGAGGGCACCGCCGCCGATGTCCGGCCCCAGGGAGGAGGAGGGGGCCCGGATCCGTGTCTTACTTGCCGTAGGCGGCCTCGCGGGCCAGCCCGACGATCATCGACCGGTGGATGCCGAGATCGGCGAGATCCCGATCCGACAGGGCCGACAGTTCCTTGAGGGTGCGCCGGAAAACGGACCGGCGGCTGCGGTAGTCGTCGAACCACGCCCGGAACGCCGCGATGCGTCCGCCGAGGTCGAGGTGGATGCCCCGCAGGCTGTGAGCCGCATGAGCCATGGTGATCTTCCTTCTGTCTGCTCGCGCCGTGTGTCGCGCTGTTAGGGCAAACATGAGGCCGATGCTGCGATTGCACAATAGTGGCGACGCTCAACGCTGCCATGCAGAAAATGCATAACAATTGCTGACCTATTTCCGGCGCCGGATCGGGCGCAACGACGGATTGCTGCCCAATTCGTCGGCATTTGCCCGGTCGGGGGTTGCTCATGGCCGCCCTCTCGCCACATTGAATCCGATTCTTGTCAAGGAGCCCGCCATGTCGCCCAGCCGTGAAACCGTGATGCAGTTGCTGTCCCGCATCACCTTGCCGGACGGAGGAAATCTGGTTTCGCGCGATCTGGTGCGGGCGCTGGCGGTCGAAGGCGGCGCGGTGCGATTCGTCATCGAGACCGCGGACGCGGCCCAGGCCCGCGCCTACGAGCCGATCCGGGCGGGGGCCGAGGCCGCGCTGCGGCAGATGCCGGGGGTGACGTCGGTCTCGGTCGTGCTGACGACGCATGGCCCGGCCGCGAAGGCCCCGCCGCAGGGCGCCGCGCCGAACCTGCGCGTCGGCGGCCATCCGACGCCGCACCAGGGCGGGCCGCAGCCGGTGCCGGGGATCGACCGCATTCTGGTCGTGGGCTCGGGCAAGGGCGGTGTCGGCAAGTCCACGGTGTCGTCGAACCTTGCGGTGGCGCTGGCGCGGGCCGGGCGCCGGGTGGGTCTTCTGGACGCCGACATCTACGGCCCCTCGCAGCCGCGCATGATGGGCGTGACCGAGCGGCCGACGGCCCCGGACGGCAAGACCTTGATCCCGATCCGCGCGCATGGGGTCACGATGATGTCGCTCGGGCTGCTGCTGCGGCCCGACGAGGCGGTGATCTGGCGCGGGCCGATGCTGATGGGCGCGATGCAGCAGATGCTGGGGCAGGTGGCCTGGGGCGATCTCGACGTGCTGGTGATCGACCTGCCGCCCGGCACCGGCGATGTGCAGTTGACCCTGGGTCAGCGCACGGTGCTGACCGGCGCGGTGGTGGTGTCGACCCCGCAGGATGTGGCGCTCCTCGACGCGCGCCGGGCGATCGACATGTTCCGCAAGCTCAAGACCCCGATCCTGGGCCTGGTCGAGAACATGTCCACCTTCCTCTGCCCCAACTGCGGCCATGAATCGCACATCTTCGGCCATGGCGGGGTCGCGGCCGAGGCCGAGCGGCTGGGCGTGCCATTCCTCGGCGAGATCCCGCTGGCGCTCGAGGTGCGGGTCTCGGGCGATGCCGGCACGCCGGTCGCCGCCGGCGAGGGGCCGATTTCCGAGGCCTACGCGCGCCTTGCCCGCCGGCTGATCGATCAGGGCAAGGCCTGAACGGCCCGCCGCGCGGCGCATCCGGCGCGGCGGATGGGAAAACACGGGACACGGACGGAAACGGCGGGACTCGCGGCGAATCATGGCCGCGTGACCGGCCGTTTCCGCTTTGGCCGGAGGCCCTGGCGTGGATTCGTCCGGTTTTCGTCGCGCTGCGCTCTGCCGGAGTGGGAAAGCGTGGGACGGGTCGGTGTTCCACTCGCAAGACAAGATATGGGGTAGTCGTAGGTGAGGCTTACTATCGGTAGGCTATCCCTGGGAAGAATCCAGGTACAAGACCTTGTTTTCCCGGCGCTCGCCGGACAAGGACTGGTGCGATTTCCCGAAGATTCCTGTTGCTTCCCGTGAAATTCCATGCCATCCCTTTCTCACGGAAGGACACGGGAACGAGACGGGGCACCAAGACCCCACCAAGGCAAAAGCAGGTTTCATACAGGCACCCGCTACTTCCGAAAACAGAGATCCGGCGCTGAGGCGAGCAGACATCCCCCCAGGTGGCCTTGCAGCCGGACCGACCCAGAAATGGGGCCCAGTGATGGGACGAGGGCGGCGGATCGGGCAGTGGCAGCAGCCCGATCCGCCGTTGTCGTTCCGGGGCAAGCGGGACAGGATCGAGGAGAGCGCCCTTGGCGGGCATGTTCATCGGCGAGTACACCTTCAAGGTGGACGCAAAGGGCAGGGTCTCGATCCCGGCCCTTTTTCGCCGTGAACTCGAAGAGGGCGATCCCGCCTCGAAGACGACCGAGCGGCCGCGCATGGTCATCGTCTATGGCGCCGACAGCCAGAAGATGCTGCGGGTCTATTCCCATGCGGGCTTTCAGGACCTCGCCTCGGCGATCAACGCCCGCCCGCGCTCCGACCCCCGGCGCGCGATCCTTCAGCGGCTCGTGCTGAACAAGGCGCATCCGACCGAGATCGACCCCGACGGGCGGCTGGTGCTTCCGGCCTTCCTGCGCGACCGGCTCGGGCTTGGGTCCGAGGCCTATTTCGCCGGCATGGGCGAGACCTTCGAGATCTGGAATCCCGCAACCTTCAAGGCGGAGGACGCGGCCAGCGTCGCGCGTCTGACCGAGGAACTGGGCGCGGATTTCGATCCGCTCAGCCTTCTGGCCGACGGGGACTGACCGATGCCCGACCGGGACGTCAGCGCCGCCGCCCCGCATGTTCCCGTCCTCCTGCGCCCCCTTCTGGCGGCGGTCGCGCCGGTCACGGGGGTCTGGGTGGACGGCACCTTCGGGGCTGGCGGCTATGCGCGCGGTCTGCTCGAGGCCGGGGCTGACCGGGTGATCGGCATCGACCGCGATCCGACCGTCTTCGGGATGGCGCGCGCCTGGGCGCCGGCCTACGGCGACCGGCTGCGGCTGGTGCAGGGGACGTTCTCGGACCTCGACCGGCTGGCGGGCGAGCCGCTCGACGGCGTGGTTCTCGACCTTGGCGTCTCGTCGATGCAGATCGACCGGGCCGAACGCGGCTTTTCCTTCCAGAAGGACGGCCCGCTCGACATGCGCATGGGCGACACGGGCCCCACCGCCGCCGATCTGGTCAACGGCGCGGACGAGACCCTTCTGGCCGACATCCTCTTTCATTACGGCGAGGAGCGCGCCTCCCGCCGCATCGCGCGCGCCATCGCGGCCGCGCGGCCGCTGGCGACGACGCGCGCGCTGGCCGAGGTCATCGAGCGCTGCCTGCCGCGGCCCAGGCCCGGCCAGTCGCACCCGGCCACCCGCAGCTTTCAGGCGATCCGCATCGCGGTGAATGACGAGTTCGGGCAGCTGGCCGAGGGACTTCAGGCGGCCGAGCGCGCGCTGAAGCCCGGCGGCTGGCTGGCGGTGGTCAGCTTCCATTCGCTCGAGGACCGTATCGTCAAGCGCTTCTTCCAGATCCGCTCGGGCGCCGAGGGCGCCGGCAGCCGCCATGCGCCCGAGCGCGATCGCCCGGTGCCGGCCTTCGAGATGCGGCCGCGCCGCTCGATCGAACCCGATGCGGCCGAGGTCGCCCAGAACCCGCGTGCGCGTTCGGCCCGGCTGCGCATTGGCCGCCGCACCGGCGCGCCCGCCGTCCCGGTCCCGCGCGAGGCGCTGGGCCTGCCGCTTCCCGCCCGCAAAGGACATTGACCGATGCGCAACCTCGTCCGCGCCCTTGCCCTCGTCTCCGTCCTCGCGCTCGGCTTTCTCGCCTATCGCGAGAATTACGCGACCCAGGCCGAACTCGGCAGCATGAGATCCCTGCGCGACGACATCGGGATGCTGCGCGAAAGCCTGTCGGTGCTGCGCGCCGAATGGGCCTACCTGAACCGGCCCGACCGGCTGCGCGATCTGGCCGAGATCAATTTCGACCGGCTGCAACTGCTGCCGATGACGCCGGAGCAGTTCGGGTCGGTGGGCGAGGTGGCCTATCCCGATCCGGCGCTGCCGGCGATCTCGACACCCATCGACACGATCGGCGAGACGCCGCAGCCCGGCCGCACCGACGCCGATGCCGCGAAGGCCGCCCCATGACCCGCATTCCCCTGCGCCCCCTTGCCCGGATTCTGCGCGCCCGCGACCGCGGCGAGAACCCCGACGCCATCGAGCGCGAGAACATCCGGCAGCGGCACGAGGTTCTGCGTGACCGCGCGCGGATCCGGGCGGAAAGCCGGCTCATCACGCTTGCGGCGTTCTTCGCCTGCGCCTTTCTGGCCGTCAGCCTGCGGATGGGCGCGATCGCGGCGACCGAGCCCGACGAGCCGGGGACCAGCGCGCCGGGTGCCGCGATCCTCGCGCAGCGCGCCGACATCGTGGATCGCGAGGGCCGCATCCTCGCGACCAACCTGCTCACCCACGCGCTCTACGCCCAGCCGCCGCAGATGGTGGACCCGGTCCGGTCGGCGCGGGAGCTGGCGCGGATCTTCCCCGACATGGATGCCGATCGGCTGGTCAAGGACTTCACCGGCGGGCGCAAGTTCCTGTGGCTGCGCAAGCGGCTCTCGCCCGAGCAGATGCAGCAGGTCCACGAGATCGGCGATCCGGGCCTGATGTTCGGCCCGCGCGAGATGCGGCTCTATCCGAACGGCAAGCTGGCGGCGCATGTGCTGGGCGGCGCGGGCTTCGGCCGCGAGGGCGTCGATTCCGCCGAGGTGGTGGGGACGGCCGGGGTCGAGAAGATGTTCGACGCCTGGCTGCGCGATCCCGCGCATGGCGGCGCGCCGCTGCAACTGTCGCTGGACCTCACGGTGCAGACCACGCTCGAGGACGTGCTGGCGGGCGGCATGAAGCTCATGAACGCCAAGGGCGCGTCGGGCGTGCTCATGGACGTGCGCACCGGCGAGGTGGTGGCGATGGCGTCGCTTCCGACCTTCGATCCGAACTCGCGCCCGGCGCCGCTGACCGGGGGCGACCCGTCCGACAGCCCGCTCTTCAACCGGTCGGTGCAGGGGGTCTATGAGCTTGGCTCCACCTTCAAGATCTTTGCCGTGGCGCAGGCGCTCGACCTCGGCCTTGTGAACCCCGGCACGGTGATCGACACCAAGGGCCCGCTGGTCTGGGGCAAGTTCCGCATCCGCGACTTCCACAACTACGGCCCGCAGCTGACGGTCGAGGACATCATCGTGAAGTCGTCCAACATCGGCACCGCGCGGATCGCGCTGATGCTGGGCGCCGAGCGGCAGCAGGCGTTCCTGCGGGCGCTGGGCCTGATGGAGCCGACCGCGATCGAGATGGTCGAGGCGCCGACGGGGCGGCCGATCGTGCCCAAGAAATGGCCCGACATCACCGCGATGACGGTCTCGTACGGCCACGGGCTGTCGGCGAGCCCCCTGCACCTCGCCGCGGCCTACGCCGCGATGGTGAACGGCGGAACGCTGGTCCGCCCGACGCTGATGCACACCGGCCGGATCCAGCAGGGGCCGCGGGTGATCTCAGAGCGGACCTCGGCCATCGTGCGCGGCCTCCTGCGCGACGTGGTGACCCGCGGCACCGCCACCTTCGGCGACGTGCCGGGCTATGAGGTCGGCGGCAAGACCGGCACGGCCGACAAGCCCAAGCCGAACGGCGGCTATTACAAGGACAAGGTGGTGGCGACCTTCGCCGCCGCCTTCCCGATGAGCGATCCGAAATACGTGCTCGTGGTGTCGCTCGACGAGCCGGTCGAGACCTCGGGCACCGAGCCGCGCCGCACCGCCGGCTGGACGGCGGTTCCGGTCGGCGCCGAGGTGATCCGGCGCGCGGCGCCGCTCCTCGGGCTCAGGCCGCAGGTTGAACCTTCGCCCGATACCGGCGTATCAGCCGCGAAGGTGAGCCTGATCAGGAACTGATTCATGTCGCGGACACTGGCCGAACTGGGACTGAGGGCGGAAGGCGGGCGGGAGGCGCGCATCACCGGTCTCTGTGTCGACAGCCGTCAGGTCAAGCCGGGCTTTCTCTTCGCGGCGCTTGAGGGCGTGAAGATGCACGGCGCGGATTTCGTGCCCTACGCGCTGCGGATGGGGGCGGCGGCGGTGCTGACCGACCGCGAGGGCGCCGCCACCGCCCGCACCGCCATTGCCGAAGCGGGCGCGAAGGCCGCGCTGATCGTGGCCGAGGACGCGCGGCTGGCGCTCGCAGGCGCGGCGGCGCTGTGGTTCGGCGCGCAGCCCGCGACAATGGTCGCGGTCACCGGCACCAACGGCAAGACCTCGGTCGCCACCTTCACCCGCCAGATCTGGACCGAACTGGGCCACGTGGCCTGCAACATCGGCACGACCGGGGTCGAGGGGGCGTTCACCGCGCCCTCGGTCCACACCACGCCCGAGCCGGTCACCCTGCACCGGCTTCTGGCCGAGATGGCGGCCGCGGGCGTGACCCATGCCGCGATGGAGGCCTCGTCGCACGGGCTCGACCAGCGCCGGCTGGACGGGGTGACGCTGAGGGCCGCCGCCTTCACCAATCTCACCCAGGACCATCTCGACTATCACCCGACCCTCGATGCCTATTTCGCGGCCAAGGCAGGGCTCTTTGTCCGGGTTCTGCCGCCCGATGGCGTGGCCGTGGTCAACCTCGACGATCCGCGCGGGGCCGACATCGCCCGCATCGCGCAGGATCGCGGCCAGCGGCTGATCGGCGTGGGCCATGGCGCGGAGGCCGGCCTGCGTATCCTGGCGCAGCGCTTCGACGCGACGGGCCAGGACCTGCGGTTCTCGTGGCAGGGGGTGCCGCATCTGGTGCGGCTGCCGCTGATCGGCGGGTTCCAGGCGGCCAACGTGCTGGCGGCGGCGGGGCTTGCCATCGCGGCGGGGGATGCCCCCGAGGCGGTCTTCGCCACGCTGCCGCGGCTGACGACGGTGCGCGGCCGGATGCAGCTGGTGGCGCAGCGCGACAACGGCGCGACCGTCTTCGTGGACTATGCCCATACGCCGGACGCGGTGGCGACGGCGCTCTCTGCCCTGCGCCCGCATGTGCTGGGCCGCCTTGTGGTGGTGCTCGGGGCCGGCGGCGACCGCGACCGCAGCAAGCGGCCGCTGATGGGGGCCGCCGCGGTCGCCCATGCCGACAAGGTCTATGTAACCGACGACAATCCCCGCACCGAGGAACCCGCTGCGATCCGCGCCGCGGTGCTGGAAGGTGCGCCCGGGGCGACTGAGGTCGGCGACCGGGCCGAGGCGATCCTGCGGGGCGTCGATGCGCTCGGGCCAGGGGACGCGCTCCTGATCGCGGGCAAGGGGCACGAAACCGGCCAGGTCATCGGCACCGACGTCTATCCCTTTGACGACGCGGAACAGGCGAGCGTGGCGGTGGCCGCGCTCGACGGCAAGATCTGATGGCGGCGCTCTGGACATCGCGCGACGCCGAGGCGGCCACGGGCGGCCGTGCGACGCGGTCCTTCGAGGCCGGCGGCGTGTCCATCGACAGCCGCACGATCGCGGCGGGTGAGCTTTTCGTTGCGCTGAAGGACCAGCGCGACGGCCATCACTTCGTCCGCGCCGCGCTCGACCGCGGAGCGGCGGCCGCCATGGTGTCGCGCATCCCCGAGGGCTGTTCGGAGGCCGATCCGCTGCTGGTCGTGCCAGAGGTGCTCGAGGGGCTGGCGTCGCTCGGGCGGGCCGGTCGTGCCCGGGCCCGGGCCCGGGTCGTGGGAGTGACCGGCTCGGTCGGCAAGACCTCGACCAAGGAGATGCTGCGCGCGGTCCTCGCCGCGCAGGGCGCGGTCCATGCGGCCGAAGCGAGTTACAACAACCACTGGGGCGTGCCGCTGACGCTGGCACGGATGCCGCCGGACGCGGATTTCGCGGTGATCGAGATCGGGATGAACCATCCCGGCGAGATCGCGCCGCTGTCGCGCCTGGCGCGTCCCCATGTCGGGCTGATCACCGCCATCGCCCCCGCCCATCTCGAGGCGTTCGACAGCCTCGAGGGCATCGCGCGGGAAAAGGCCTCGATCTTCGAGGGGCTCGAACCCGGCGGGATTGCGGTGATCCCGTCCGACCTTGCGGTGACGCCGATCCTTCAGGCGGCGGCCGAGGCCCACGCCGCCCGGGTGATCGGCTTCGGCGAGGACGCGGGCGCCGAGTACCGGCTGGTCACGGCGACGCTCACCCGCGAGATCACCGTGGTCGAGGCCGAGTGCCGGGGCGCGCCGCTTCTCTTCAAGGTCCGCACCGCCGGCCGGCATTTCGCGCGCAACGCGCTCGGGGTTCTGGCGGTGGCCGAGGCGCTCGGGGCCGATCCGGTCGTGGCCGCCTGCGATCTGGGCCTCTGGCAACCGCCCGAGGGCCGCGGCCAGCGCGAGCGCATCCGGCTCGACATCGTGGACGAGCATCTGGCCTTCGATCTCATCGACGATGCGTTCAACGCCAACCCCGCCTCGGTCGCCGCCGCGCTCGAGGTGCTGGCGGCGGCGGAGCCGGTGGACAACATCGGCCGCGTCCGCCAGGGGCGGCGCATCGCGATCCTCGGCGACATGCTCGAACTCGGGCCCGACGAGGCGGCCATGCACCGCGCCATCGCGGACCATCCGGCCATGGCGCGCGTCCATCTGGTGCATTGCGTGGGGCCGCGCATGCGGACGCTGTGGCAGGCGCTGCCCGACTCGCAGCGCGGCGAATGGCACGAGACCGCCGCCGCGCTGGCCTCGCGCGCCCACCACATCGCCGACGCCGGCGACGTGGTGCTGGTGAAGGGGTCGAAGGGCATCAAGGTCAGCATGGTCGTTGACGCGCTGCGCAAACTCGGGCAACCGGGCGCGGCGGCCGGGGCCGAGTAGGGAGAGAGGGCGCGGATGCTGTACTGGCTCGCCAGCCTTTGGAACTTCGAGGGGGCGTTCAACCTCTTCCGCTACATCACGTTCCGTGCCGGAGCGGGCTTCATGACCGCGCTTGTCTTCGGCTTCCTGTTCGGACGGCCGCTGATCGATTTCCTGCGGCGCACGCAGAAGAAGGGTCAGCCGATCCGCAACGACGGCCCGGCCTCGCACCTGTCCAAGGCGGGCACGCCGACCATGGGCGGTCTTCTCATCCTGTCGGCGCTGGTGGTCTCGACCCTGATCTGGGCCCGGCTCGACAACGGCTATGTCTGGATCGTGCTGGGCGTGACCGTGGGCTTCGGTCTGATCGGATTCGCGGACGATTACGCCAAGGTCACCAAGCAGAACACCAAGGGCGTCTCGGGCCGGACACGGATGCTTGCCGGGCTCGGCATCGCGGCGGTCGCGGCGGTCGCGGCGGCGCTCTTCCACCCCGAGGCGCTGCGCTGGCAGCTGGCTCTGCCGATCTTCAAGAACGTGCTGATCAACCTGTGGCTCCTGTTCATCCCCTTCGCGATGCTGGTGATCGTGGGGGCGGCGAATGCGGTGAACCTGACCGACGGGCTCGACGGGCTGGCGATCATGCCGGTCATGATCGCGGCGGGCGCGCTCGGGGTCATCGCCTACGCGGTCGGCCGGGCCGACTTCACCGAATACCTGGGCGTCCACTACGTGCCGGGGACGGGCGAGATCCTGGTGTTCTGCGCGGCGCTGATCGGCGGCGGGCTGGGCTTTCTGTGGTACAACGCCCCGCCGGCCGCGGTGTTCATGGGCGACACCGGATCGCTGGCGCTGGGCGGCGCCCTGGGCGCGATCGCGGTCGTCACCAAGCACGAGATCGTTCTGGCGATCGTGGGCGGCCTCTTCGTGGTCGAGGCGCTCAGCGTCATCATCCAGGTGCTCTACTTCAAGCGCACCGGCCGCCGCGTCTTCCTGATGGCGCCCATCCACCACCATTTCGAGAAGAAGGGCTGGGCCGAGCCGCAGATCGTGATCCGGTTCTGGATCATCTCGGTGATCCTCGCCCTCATCGGGCTGGCCACGCTCAAGCTGCGCTGAGGCCCGCGCGGGTGGCGCGGTGCCCCCGCGTCTTGCACCCGACCGGCCGGGCGGGCATGAAGGCGTAGCGGGCAAGGGGGGCAGCGATGATCGCGGTGCAGGGGTATTCCGGGCGCAGGGTCGGCGTTCTCGGTCTGGGCCGTTCGGGACTGGCGACGGCGCGCGCGCTGCGCGCCGGGGGCGCCGAGGCCGTGGTCTGGGACGACAGCGACGAGGCGCGGGGCAAGGCCGCGGCCGAGGGCTTCACGCCCGTCGATCTGACCCGGGACGCCGCTTGGGACGGTCTGGCTGCGCTGGTGGTGTCGCCGGGAATCCCGCATCTCTATCCCGCGCCGCATCCGGTGATCGCCCGTGCGCTGGCGCTGGGCGTGCCGGTGGACAATGACATCGGTCTTTTCTTCCGGTCGCTCGCCACCGCCGACTGGGACCGGATGGACAGCCCGCCGCGCGTCGTGGCGGTCACGGGGTCGAACGGGAAATCGACGACGACGGCGCTCATCCACCATCTTCTTTGCGCCGCGGGCCGCGACAGCCAGATGGCCGGAAACATCGGCCGCGGTGTCCTCGACATCGAGCCCCCGGGCGAGGGCGGCGCGGTGGTGCTGGAGCTGTCGAGCTACCAGACCGAGCTTGCGCGCGCGCTGACCCCGGACGTCGCGGTGTTCACGAACCTCTCGCCCGACCATCTCGACCGGCACGGCGGGCAGGGCGGCTATTTCGCCGCCAAGGCCCGCCTCTTCACCCTTGGAGGGCCCGACCGGGCGGTGATCGGGGTGGACGAGACCGAAGGCCGGTATCTGGCCGATGCGCTGGGCGAGGGGGCGCAGGACGACCGGGTGATCCGCATCTCGTCCGGGCAGAAGCTCGAGCAGTTCGGCTGGTCGGTCTTTGCCCGCAAGGGTTATCTCGCCGAGTGGCGCAAGGGCCGTCAGGTCGCGTCGATCGACCTGCGCCCGATCCGGGGCCTGCCGGGGGCGCACAACCACCAGAACGCCTGCGCGGCCTATGCGGCGGTGCGCAGCCTCGGCCTGTCCCCGCGCGAGATCGAGGCGGGGCTTGCAAGCTTCGAGGGCCTGCCGCACCGCAGCCAGCTCGTGGCCGAGATCGGCGGCGTGCGTTACGTCAACGACAGCAAGGCCACCAATGTGGACAGCGCCGCCAAGGCGCTCCAGGCCTTCCCCAGGATCCGCTGGATCGCCGGCGGGCTGGGCAAGGAGGGCGGCATCGGGGCGCTGGCGCCCTTCCTCGGTCCGGTGGTCAAGGCCTATCTGATCGGGCATTCGGCGCGCGACTTCGCGCTTCAGATCGGGGCTGTCCCGCACGAGATCTGCGAGACGATGGAGCGGGCGGTGGCCCGCGCCGCCGCCGAGGCCGAACCGGGGGAAACGGTGCTGCTGGCCCCGGCGGCCGCAAGTTTCGACCAGTATCCGAACTTCGAGAAGCGCGGCGAGGATTTCACCGCGCGGGTGCGGGCGCTCGTGGGCGGCTGACCCGGTCCGCAGGCCGAACATCCGCTGGCAAATCGCGCCGCCCGTGCTACACTTCGCCCCGAGATCCGGGCAAACCGGACCGTTCGAGGCAGTGAAGGCAGTCGTGTCATGACCGAGATGGTGTTCGGCACCGCCCCCCAGCGGGCAGGCGATCCGATTCTTCCACGCTGGTGGCGCACCGTGGACCGCTGGTCGCTGGCGGCGGTGCTGGCGCTGTGCGGGATCGGGCTGCTGCTCGGGCTGGCCGCCTCGGTGCCGCTGGCCGAGAAGAACGGCCTGCCGCCCTATCACTACGTGATCCGCCAGGCGGCGTTTGGCGGCGCGGGCCTTCTGGTCATGCTCGTGGTCTCGATCCTGCCCGTCGATGCCATCCGGCGCGTGGGGGTGATCGGCGCCCTTGCGGCGATCCTCGCCCTCGCGCTCCTGCCGGTGCTCGGGACCGATTTCGGCAAGGGCGCGGTGCGCTGGTATTCGCTGGGCTTTGCCTCCGTCCAGCCGTCCGAGTTCCTGAAGCCGGTCTACATCATCCTGACCGCCTGGCTCATGTCGGCCGCGCTGGACATCGGCGGCCCGCCGGGCCGGCTCTATTCCTTCCTCCTGACCGTCGGGATCGTGCTCATGCTGGCGATGCAGCCCGATTTCGGCCAGGCGAGCCTGTTCCTCTTCACCTGGGCGGCGATGTATTTCGTGGGCGGGGCGCCGCTCCTCCTTCTGATCGGGATCGGCGTGCTGGTCGTGGGCGGGGGGTTCGCGGCCTACGAGGGTTCCGAGCATTTCGCCCGCCGCATCGACGGCTATCTCTCGTCCGAGATCGATCCGCGCACGCAGATCGGCTACGCCACCGACGCGATCCGCGAAGGCGGGTTCTTCGGCGTGGGGCTCGGCGAAGGGTCGGTCAAGTGGTCGCTGCCCGACGCGCACACCGATTTCATCATCGCGGTCGCGGCCGAGGAATACGGGCTGATCCTGGTGCTTCTGGTGATCGCGCTCTACGCGCTGATCGTGCTGCGGTCGCTCTGGCGGCTCGTGCATGAACGCGACCCGTTCATCCGTCTGGCCGGGACCGGGCTGGCCTGCGTGCTCGGGGTTCAGGCGGTCATCAACATGGGCGTGGCGGTGCGGCTCCTGCCGGCCAAGGGCATGACGCTTCCCTTCGTGAGCTATGGCGGGTCATCGGTGATCGCGTCGGGGCTGGCGCTCGGGATGCTGCTTGCGTTCACGCGCACGCGCCCGCAGGGGCAGATCGCCGACTACCTTCTGCGCAAGGACCGCTGAGATGGCGGGCGCGCCGCTTCTCGTGCTGGCGGCCGGGGGGACGGGCGGCCACATGTTCCCCGCGCAGGCCCTGGCCGAGGTGATGCTGGCGCGGGGCTGGCGGGTCCGGCTGTCCACCGATGCGCGCGGGGCGCGCTACGCGGGCGGCTATCCCGCCGCGGTCGAGGTGCGCGAGGTCTCTTCGGCCACCTTCGCACGGGGGGGCCTCCTTTCGAAGGCGCTGGTCCCCTTCCGTATCGCGGGGGGCATCGTCGCGGCGGTGGCCGGGATGGTCCGCGATCGCCCGGCGGCGGTGGTGGGCTTCGGCGGCTATCCGTCGATCCCGGCGCTGGCGGCGGCCTGGCTGCTGCGCATCCCGCGCATGATCCACGAACAGAACGGCGTGCTCGGCCGGGTCAACCGCATCTTTGCCCGGCGTGTCGATGCCGTGGCCTGCGGCACCTGGCCCACGGCGCTCCCGGCCGGCGTGACGGCCGTTCATACCGGAAATCCGGTGCGGGCCGCGGTGCGCGACCGGGCCGGCGCCCCCTACATCCCGCCCGGCGACTATCCGATGAGCCTCGTGGTCATCGGCGGCAGCCAGGGCGCGCGCATCCTGTCGGATGTGGTGCCCGGCGCGGTCGCGGGTCTGCCCGACGACCTGCGCGGGCGCCTGCGCGTCGCCCATCAGGCGCGCGACGAAGACGCCGCGCGCGTGGCCGAGGTCTATGCCGCCGCCGGCGTTCCGGCCGAGGTCTCGCCCTTCTTCGCCGACATTCCCCGGCGGCTGTCGGAGGCGCAGCTCGTCATCTCGCGGTCGGGCGCCTCGTCGGTCGCTGACCTTTCGGTGATCGGCCGGCCCGCAATCCTGATCCCCTTCGCCGCGGCCACCGCCGATCACCAGACCGCCAACGCCCGCGGCATGGTTGACGCAGGGGCAGCGATCCTGATCCCCGAATCCCGGCTTGACGCGGCCACGCTCTCGGGGCACATCGCTGCGGTCCTCGAGAACCCGGAGGCCGCGCAACTGATGGCGCAGGCGGCGCTCTCGACCGGCATTCCCGACGCGGCGGAGCGGCTGGCCGAGACGGTGGCGCAACTGGCAGAAGGCATGAACGCATGAACGCGGCGACCAAGCTGCCCCTCGAACTGGGGCCCATCCATTTCGTCGGCATCGGCGGCATCGGCATGTCGGGCATCGCCGAGGTGCTGATGACGCTGGGCTACCGGGTGCAGGGGTCCGATGCGAAGGCCTCGAAGATCACCGACCGGCTGGTCAAGCTCGGGGCCACGTTCTTCGAGGGCCAGAAGGCCGCCAACATCGGCGACGCCGCGGTGGTGGTGATCTCGTCCGCGATCAAGAAGGGCAACCCCGAACTCGAGGAGGCGCGGCGGCGCAAGCTTCCGGTGGTGCGCCGCGCCGAGATGCTGGCCGAACTGATGCGGATGCGGTCGAACATCGCCGTCGCGGGCACGCATGGCAAGACCACCACCACGACGATGGTGGCCACACTTCTGGACAAGGGCGGCTTTGACCCCACCGTCATCAACGGCGGCGTCATCCACGCCTACGGGTCGAACGCGCGCGCGGGCGCGGGTGAATGGATGGTGGTCGAGGCCGACGAATCCGACGGCAGCTTCAACAAGCTGCCCGCGACCATCGCCATCGTCACCAACATCGACCCCGAACACATGGAGCACTGGGGCACGATCGAGGCCCTGCGCAAGGGCTTTCAGGACTTCGTGTCGAACATCCCCTTCTACGGCATCGCCGTCTGCTGCACCGACCACCCCGAGGTGCAGGCGCTGGTCGGCCGCGTCACCGACCGGCGCATCGTGACCTTTGGCTTCAACGCCCAGGCCGACGTGCGGGCGGTGAACCTGCGCGTCGAGCGCGGCGTCGCCCATTTCGACATCCTCCTGCAGAACGAGGACGAGGGCGCCCGCATTGAAGGCTGCACTCTGCCGATGCCGGGCGACCACAACGTGTCGAACGCGCTCGCCGCCGTCGCCGTCGCCCGCCATCTCGGCATGAAGAAGGACGAGATCCGCGAAGCGCTCGCCGGATTTTCCGGGGTCAACCGGCGGTTCACCCGGGTCGCCACCGTGAAGGGCGTGGACATCATCGACGACTACGGCCACCACCCGGTCGAGATCGCGGCGGTGCTCAAGGCCGCCCGCCAGGCCGTGGCCGGCACACCCGGCGCGCGGGTGATCGCCGTGCACCAGCCGCATCGCTACACGCGGCTGTCGAACCTGTTCGAGGACTTCTGCACCTGCTTCAACGACGCGGACGTGGTCGGCATCGCCGAGGTCTATGCCGCGGGCGAGGATCCGATCCCCGGCGCCTCGCGCGACGATCTGGTGGCGGGGCTCATCGCCCACGGCCACCGGCACGCCCGCGCGGTGATCGACGAGGCCGACCTTGCGCGGCTTTTCCGCGAGCAGACCCGGCCCGGCGACATCTTCGTCTGCCTCGGCGCCGGCACCATCTCGACCTGGGCGAACGCGCTGCCGGCGCGTCTCGCCCACAAGGCGGCCTGACGCGATGCCGGGGGCGCGCCCGACTGCCGGACCCGACGGGGTGGCCGCATGACGTCGCCCGTCTACGCCCTCGGCGCCGCCTGCCTGTGGTTCGTCGCCGCCAACGTGATCGCCATGCTGCCGTCGCGCGATCGCCACTGGCGGGCGGCCTACGCCCTGATCGCGGTCGGGATCCCGATCCTCGGCTGGGTGACCTACGCCGCCGGACCCTTCTGGGGGCTTCTGGTCTTTGCCGGCGGCACCAGCGTGCTGCGCTGGCCGCTCATCCATCTCTGGCGCGCGCTGCGCCGGTCGCGCAAGGAACCGGCGGAGTGATGGATGGCGCCCGACGAGGGCGCCGGCCTTTCCGCACCGAGCGCCGGCGCTGATCGCACCCGTCCGCGCCGGCCGGACCCCGCCCTTGCCCGTCGTCCGCACCCGCGCTACCACCCGTCCATGACCGGAACCCTCCCTGCCGTGCGCGGCACGCTCACGCCTGACCGGCCGCTGGCCGACCTGACCTGGCTTCGCGTCGGCGGGCCGGCGGACTGGCTGTTCCAGCCGGCGGACGAGGCCGATCTTGCCGCCTTCCTCGCCGCGCTCGACCCCGACATGCCGGTCTTCCCGATGGGGGTCGGGTCCAACCTCATCGTGCGCGACGGCGGCATCCGCGGCGTGGTGGTCCGGCTCGGACGCGGGTTCGGCGCGATCGACATCACCGGCACGACGGTGACGGCGGGCGCCGCGGCGCTCGATTCCCACGTGGCGCGCAAGGCCGCCGAGGCGGGGCTCGACCTGACCTTCCTGCGCACCATCCCCGGCACGATCGGCGGCGCGGCGCGCATGAACGCGGGCTGCTACGGCACCTATGTCGCCGATCATCTCGTCTCGGTGCGGGCGGTCCTGCGCGACGGGCGCGTCGTCGACATCCCGGCCGCGGACCTGCGGCTGGCCTACCGGTCGTCCGACCTGCCGCCCGGTGCGGTGATCACCCGGGCAACCTTCGAGGCCCGCCCCGGCGATCCCGCCGTGCTGGCCGCGCGCATGGACGACCAGCTTGCCCGCCGCGACGCCTCGCAGCCGACGAAGGAGCGCAGCGCCGGGTCCACCTTCCGCAACCCGGCGGGGTTTTCCTCGACCGGCCGGGCCGATGACGTGCACGATCTCAAGGCGTGGAAGGTCATCAGCGACGCGGGCATGCGTGGCGCGCGCCGGGGTGGCGCGCAGATGAGCGCGATGCACGCGAATTTCCTGCTGAACACCGGCAACGCCACGGCCGCCGACCTCGAGGAGCTGGGCGAGGAGGTGCGAAAAAGGGTTTTCCAACACAGCGGATTGACGCTAGAGTGGGAAATCATGCGCGTCGGGCAACCGGCGGCGGAATAACGAACAAGACCAAGGGGTTTCACAGGCCCCGGTGAGGCGGACGTTGGCGGGCGAGTCGAGCAGGACAGCCCCCAGGGTGGCGGTGCTGATGGGCGGTGCCTCGGCCGAGCGCGAGGTGTCGCTGTCGTCGGGGCGCGAGTGCGCCGCTGCGCTGCGGGAGGCGGGCTACGAGGTGATCGAGGTCGATGCCGGCCCCGACCTCGGCGAACGGCTGCGCGCGCTTTCGCCCGATGTCTGCTTCAATGCGCTGCACGGGCGCTGGGGCGAGGACGGCTGCGTGCAGGGCCTGCTGGAATGGCTGCGCATTCCCTACACGCATTCGGGCGTGCTGGCCTCGGCCCTCGCGATGGACAAGACCCGCGCCAAGGACATGTTCCGCCGCGCGGGCCTTCCGGTCCTCGAAAGCGCGCTGGCGCGGGCCGACGAGATCCGCGCGCGCCACGTCCTGACGCCGCCCTATGTGGTCAAGCCCAACAACGAAGGCTCGTCGGTCGGCATCCATCTGGTGATGGCCCGGTCGAACACGCCGCCGCAACTGCCGGCGGACACGCCGGGGGTCCTGATGGTCGAGGCCTACGCGCCCGGCCGCGAGCTGACGGTGACGGTCATGCACGACCGCGCGCTCTGCGTGACCGAGATCCTGACCGCGGGCTGGTACGACTACGAGGCGAAATACGCGCCGGGCGGGTCGCGCCATGTCCTGCCGGCGGATCTGCCGGAGACGATCACCGAGGCCTGCCTGGACTATGCGCTGCGCGCGCACCGGGTGCTGGGATGCCGCGGGCTGAGCCGCGCCGACTTCCGCTGGGACGAGGAGAAGGGTCTGGCGGGGATCTGGCTTCTCGAAGTCAACACCCAGCCGGGCATGACGCCCACCTCGCTGGCCCCCGAGCAGGCGCGCGCGCAGGGCATCCCGTTCCCGGAGCTGTGTCGCTGGATGGTGGAGGACGCCTCATGCGACCGCTAGAGGGGGCCGAACGCCGCTTCTCGCGGCCGCCGTCGCCGCCGCGCCCCCCGCGCACCGGCGGCCGCGGCTTTTCCCTGCATCTGCCGAGGCTCGGCCTGCGCATCGACGCGGGCGCGGCTGCGGCGACGCCGACGACGCGGCGGGATCCGGCGCCCTCGCGGCTTGCCTACCGGCTGCACCGGTTCTGGCTGACGCCGGCCTACCGCCGCCTCGTGCGGACGGGCCTGCCGATCGCGCTGGTTGCGGGGCTGGCGGCGTCGTGGCTGTCCGACCCGCAGAACCAGGCGGCGATCGCCGCGCGCTACGCCGCCATCAAGGCCGACATCCAGTCGCGGCCGGAATTCATGATCTCGGTCCTCCAGATCGACGGGGCGTCGGCCCCGGTCGATCGCGCCATTCGCGGGCTCCTGCCCGAGCCGCTTCCGCTCAGTTCGTTCCGCATCGACCTCGAGGCGCTGCGCGGCGCCATCGCGGCGATCGATGCGGTGGCCTCGGTCGAGGTGCGCGTGCGGGGCGGGGGGGTGCTGGCGGTCACGGTGCGCGAACGGGTGCCCGCGGTGATCTGGCAGACGGCCGGGGGCATGGAGCTTCTCGACCCGACCGGTCATCGGGTGGCGACGCTTCTGGACCGTGCCGCGCGTCCCGACCTGCCGCTGATCGCGGGCGAGGGGGCCGAGGCACGGGTGGACGAGGCCTTGGCGATCCTCGCGGCGGTCGCGCCGGTGGCGATGCGGGTGCGCGGTCTGGTGCGGATGGGCGAGCGCCGCTGGGATCTGGTGCTGGACCGGGATCAGCGGATCCTGCTGCCGGCGGACGGGGCGGTGGCGGCCGCGCAGCGGGTGATGGCCCTCGACCGGGCCGAGAACCTGCTGTCGCGGGACATCACCGTGGTGGACATGCGGAATTCGGAGAGGCCGACGATCCGGTTGCGGGCCCAGGCATTGGCCGGGCTGGTGGCGGCGCGGCCGGACACGGGGCAATAGAGGAGGCGTGATGGATCTCTACTCTTCGCAGCGGGCGATGCGAAACCTGCGCCGGGCGGCGATCCAGAGGGGCGTGGTCGCGGTGCTTGACGTGGGGTCGAGCAAGATCGCCTGCCTGATCCTGCGGTTCGACGCCGAGGCCGGCCTGCGCGAGGACGGGCTCGGCACGCTGGCCGGCCAGTCGCAGTTCCGGGTGATCGGCGCGGCCACCACCCGGTCGCGCGGGGTGCGCTTCGGCGAGATCGAGGCGATGGCCGAGACCGAGCGGGCGATCCGCACCGCCGTGCAGGCCGCGCAGAAGATGGCCGAGGTGCGGGTGGATCACGTCATCGCCTGCGTGTCCGGGGCGCGCCCGCGCAGCTACGGGCTTGCCGGCGAGATCGCACTCTCCGACATGCAGGTGAGCGAGCAGGACGTGAGCCGGGTTCTCGCCGCCTGCGACGTGCCCGACTTCGGTCCGGGGCGCGAGGTCCTGCACGCCCATCCGGTCAACTTCGCCCTCGACCACCGCTCCGGGCTGGGCGATCCGCGCGGCCAGGTGGGGTCGCGGCTGGCGGCGGACATGCACCTGCTGACCATCGACACCACCGCCGTGAAGGCGCTTGTGCACTGCATCCACCGCTGCGACCTCGAACTGGCGGGCCTTGCGTCGGGGGCCTATGTCTCGGGCCTGTCGAGCCTGGTCGAGGACGAGCAGGAACTGGGTGCCGCCTGCATCGACATGGGGGGCGGCGCGACCGGGATCTCGGTCTTCCTCAAGAAGCACATGATCTTTGCCGATGCGGTGCGCATGGGCGGCGACCATGTGACCGCGGACATCGCGCAGGTGCTGCATCTCGGCCAGCCGATGGCCGAGAGGCTGAAGACCATGCACGGCGGCGTGCTGGCCACGGGCATGGACGACCGCGACATGATCGAGCTTGGCGGCGAGTCGGGCGACTGGGAACGCGACCGCCGCACGGTCAGCCGGGGCGAGCTGATCGGCATCATCCGTCCGCGGGTCGAGGAGATCCTCGAGGAGGTGCGGGCGATCCTCGACGCGGCCGGATTCGACAGCCTGCCCAGCCGCCAGATCGTGCTGACCGGGGGGGCGAGCCAGCTTCCGGGCATCGACGGCCTGGCCGCGCGAATCCTCGGCCAGACCGTGCGACTCGGGCGGCCGCTGCGCGTGCAGGGGCTGCCGCAGGCGGCCACCGGCGCGGCCTTCGCTGCGTCCGTAGGGTTGTGCCTTTTTGCGGCACACCCGCAGGACGAGTGGTGGGATTTCGAGATTCCGGCCGAGCGTTACCCGGCCCGATCCTTGCGAAGAGCCATGAAGTGGTTTAAAGACAACTGGTAAGCGCAGCATGTTGATGTGGTGGCGAAATGCCGCTGATTGCGCAATTTCGTCCCCCATATTTTGTGGTCAGGCGGCGCTTTTTTGGTGACTGCGGCGGGTAGGGCCGGTAAAATCGTTGCATTGCGGGACACAAGCCGAGCCTCGGCATCGGTGTGAAGACAGGCGGGACGATCACATGGCGTTGAATTTGACGATGAGCGACAGGCAGGATTTGCGGCCGCGGATCACCGTTTTCGGTGTGGGCGGGGCGGGCGGCAACGCCGTCAACAACATGATTGCCAAGGAGCTGGAGGGCGTCGAGTTCGTCGTCGCCAACACCGACGCGCAGGCGCTGGCCCAGAGCCATTCGCAGGCCCGCATCCAGATGGGCGTGAAGGTGACCGAGGGCCTCGGCGCCGGCGCCCGTCCCGCGGTCGGAGCCGCGGCCGCGGAAGAGACCATCGAGGAGATCGTCAATCACCTCGCCGGCGCGCACATGTGCTTCATCACCGCCGGCATGGGCGGCGGCACCGGCACCGGCGCGGCCCCGATCATCGCCCAGGCGGCGCGCGAGCTGGGTGTCCTGACCGTCGGCGTCGTGACCAAGCCCTTCCAGTTCGAGGGGGCCAAGCGGATGCGCCAGGCCGAGGAGGGCATCGAGGCGCTCCAGAAGGTCGTGGACACGCTCATCATCATCCCGAACCAGAACCTGTTCCGCATCGCCAACGAGAAGACCACCTTCACCGAAGCCTTCGCCATGGCCGACGACGTCCTCTACCAGGGCGTCAAGGGCGTGACCGACCTGATGGTGCGGCCGGGCCTGATCAACCTCGATTTCGCCGACGTCCGGTCGGTGATGGACGAGATGGGCAAGGCGATGATGGGCACCGGCGAGGCCTCGGGCGACGACCGGGCGATCCAGGCGGCCGAGAAGGCGATCGCCAACCCGCTTCTGGACGAGATCAGCCTGAAGGGCGCCAAGGGCGTTCTCATCAACATCACCGGCGGCACCGACCTGACGCTGTTCGAGCTCGACGAGGCCGCGAACCGCATCCGCGAGGAAGTGGACCCGGACGCCAACATCATCGTCGGCTCGACGCTGGACGAAAGCATGGAAGGGGTGATGCGGGTCTCGGTCGTCGCGACCGGAATCGACGCGGTGCATCAGACCGCGGCCGAGCCGCAGACCCGGCGCCCCGCCGCGGCGGCGCCCCAGCCGGCGGCCCCGCAGCAGCAGGCCGCGCCGGCCTCGTACTACCGCCCGGCCGAGGCGCGCGTCGCGCCCCAGCCGTCCGAGCCGCGTGCCCCGCAGGCGCCCGCGCCCGAACCCCGCAGCTACGCCGCCCCGGTGACCGAGCCCACGCTCTTCGAGGACGTGGCCGATGACGTGCCGCCGCCGGCCTACCGGCCCGCGGCCGAGGCGCAGCCGGCACCGCGGGATCTGCGCGTGGACGAGGCGGCCTATGTGGCGCCGACGCGGCGCCCCGCCGGAACGCCCTCGCCCGAGGCGCTCAGCCGCCTGAACCAGGCGCTGACCCGCGGCTCGGCCGCCGGTGCCCCCGTGCGCCAGCCGGCCGCGGCGCCCGCCCCGCGCCCGGCCGCGTCGGCCCCGGCCGCGCCGGCCGGCGAGCGCCCGCGCTTCGGGTTCAACTCGCTCATCAACCGGATGACGGGTCACGCCCAGGAGGCCGAGCCGCAGCCGCAGCGGACGGCGCCGCAGATGCGCAGCCAGCCGCAGACCTCGGCCGCCTATGACGAGGAACAGGACGTCGATCCCGAGCGCGACCGCATCGAAATTCCGGCGTTCCTGCGTCGTCAGGCCAACTGACGTCACGTAACGACTTCACGACAGAGCTGTGGACAAAGGCCGGATCGCTCCGGCCTTTTCCTTTTTTGTCAGGGGGTTGTGCCGCGATCCCTGCCGGATCGGCAAAGGGCTGCGCGACCGGCGCCGTTATGTTTCAAACCGTTGCAAAGAGTGAATTGTGATGCGGCCGGCAGGCGCTTAGCTCAAGCCTGCCGCCCGGTCCTGTCCCGGGGGCGCAGCGTGTTTGGAGCCATTCCGTGCAGACGACGATCAGATCCGCGGCCAGTTTCACCGGTGTCGGTCTTCACACCGGACGGTCGGTGCGCATGACGATCCGGCCGGCGTCGGCCAACTACGGCATCTGGTTCCGCCGGTCCGACGTGACCGATCGCGATCCGATGGTGCCGGCGCTCTACAACGCCGTGGCGCCCTCGCGGCTCTGCACCGTTCTCGAGAACGCCGATGGGGTCACGGTGTCGACCGTCGAGCATGTGATGGCGGCGCTTGCGGGCTGCGGGATCCACAACGCCCTGATCGAGATCGACGGCCCCGAGGTTCCGATCCTCGACGGATCGTCGGTGCCCTTCGTGGCCGGCATCCTCGGCAAGGGCCTGCGCGAACTGGACGAACCGGTGCGCTGCTTCGAGGTGCTCGAGCCGGTCGAGGTGCGCGAGGGCGATGCCGTCGCGCGAATCGAGCCGGCCGACACGCTCGAGATCGCCTTCGAGATCGCCTTCGAGGATGGCGCCATCGGGTACCAGTCGAAGGCACTGAACCTGGCCAACGGCATGTTCGTGCGCGAACTGTCGAACAGCCGCACCTTCTGCCGGCTGGCCGACGTGGATGCGATGCGCGCCAGCGGGCTTGCCCGTGGCGGCAGCTTCGAGAACGCCGTGGTGGTGGAGGGCGACCGCGTGCTGTCGCCGGGCGGTCTGCGCCATTCCGACGAACCGGTGCGCCACAAGATGCTGGACGCGATGGGCGATCTGGCGCTGGCCGGCGCGCCGATCCTCGGGCGCTACACCGGCAGCCGGGCCGGCCACGCGCTGACCAACAAGCTGCTGCGCGCGCTTTTCGCACAGCCGAGCGCCTTCCGCATGACCGAATGCGATGGCGACCGCCGCGGTCACCTGCCGGGTGCCGGGGTGCACAAGGCGGACCTGCCCGCGGTGGCCTGAGCCGAGTTCCGGACGGCGCAAAGGCGTTTTGCGCCCCGGATTTTTCTGTGCTAGGACGAGGCCGAGGCACCCGCGCGGGCGGGCCGGACGGCAGTAAGACAGGGTAGGCAGGCATGGGGCGGGGCAGTCGAGCGGCACGGTTTGTCGGATGCCTTGCCGTGGTCGTCGCGCTGGGCGCGTGCGGGAACAGGGACGCGCAGAAACCTCAGCTGGACAACCTGACCGCCGAACAGATCTACAAGCTCGGCGAGTATGCTCTGGAGAACAACCGCAAGGCCAAGACGGCGGGTGAATACTTTGCCGAGGTCGAGCGTCTCTATCCCTATTCCGAATGGGCCAAGCGCGCTCTGGTGATGCAGGCCTTCGCCTACCACAAGGACCGCGACTACGAGAACAGCCGGGCCGCCGCCCAGCGGTTCATCGACACCTATCCGGGCGATGAGGATGCCGCCTACGCGAAATACCTGCTGGCGCTGAGCTATTACGACCAGATCGACGATGTCGGCCGCGACCAGGGGCTGACCTACCAGGCGCTCCAGGCCCTTCGCGCCGTGATCGAGGAGTATCCCGACAGCGAATACGCCCAGTCGGCGATCCTGAAGTTCGACCTCGCCTTCGACCATCTCGCCGCCAAGGAGATGGAGATCGGCCGCTACTACCTGAAGGGCGGCCACTACACCGCGGCGGTCAACCGGTTCCGCGTGGTGGTGGAAAGCTACCAGACCACCACGCAGACGCCCGAGGCGCTCTACCGGCTGACCGAGGCCTATCTGGCCCTGGGTCTCACCGACGAGGCGCAGACGGCCGGCGCGATCCTGGGCCACAACTTCCAGTCCACCGACTGGTACAAGGACGCCTACGCCCTGCTCACCCGGCAGGGGCTCGAACCCAAGGCCCGGGGCGACGGCTGGCTGGCGAAGGTCTATCGCCAGATGATCAAGGGCGAGTGGCTCTAGGCTGGCCGAGGTGCTGCGCAGCCTCTTCATCCGCGACCTTCTCATCATCGACCGGCTGGATCTCGAGTTCCGCGCCGGTCTCAACGTGCTGACCGGGGAAACCGGCGCGGGCAAGTCGATCCTGCTGGACGCGCTCGGCTTTGCGCTGGGCTGGAAGGGCCGGGCGGCTACGGCGCGCGCCGGTGCCGACCAGGGCGAGGTGACGGCCGTCTTCGAGCTTGCACCCGGCCATGCGGCCCATGCGGTTCTGGCCGAGGCGGGCCTGCCCGCGGGGGACGAGCTGATCCTGCGCCGCATCGCGGGCGGCGACGGGCGGGCCACCGCCTTCGTCAACGACCGGCGCACCTCGGCCGAGGTGCTGCGCGCCCTGTCCGACACGCTGGTCGAGCTTCACGGCCAGCACGACGACCGCGGGCTGCTGGTGGCGCGGGGGCACCGGGCGATGCTCGACGCCTTTGCCGGCGCGGGCGAGGCGCTGGGTGCCAGCCGCGCGGCCTGGGCGGATCTCGGGGCGGCGCGGGCGGCGCTCGAGGCGGCCGAGGCGCGGCTCGCCGCGCTGGCCGCCGAAGAGGACTACCTGCGCCATGCGGTCGGGGAACTCGAGACGCTCGACCCGCAGCCGGGCGAGGAAGCCTCGCTCGACGCCCGCCGCCGGCTGATGCAGGCCGCCGAACGCATCCGCGCCGACATCGCCCGGGCCGCGCAGGCGCTGGGGCCGGAGGGGGCCGAGGGACCGATGCGGGACGCGCTGCGCTGGCTCGCCGGCGCGGCCGACCGGGCCGAGGGACGGCTCGACGCGGCGATCGCGGCGCTGGACCGGGCGCTGATCGAACTGGGCGAGGCGGCGCAGGGCACCGAGGAGGCGCTGGAGGCGCTCGATTTCGATCCGCGCGAACTGGAGCGGGTCGAGGAGCGGCTGTTCGCGATCCGGGCGATGGCGCGCAAGCACGGGGTCGCCGCCGACGATCTGACGGCGACGGCGGCGCGGCTGTCGGCGCGGCTCGAGGATCTTGACCGCGGAACGGCGGGTCTTGCGCCGCTGAAGGCCGCCGTCCGCGACGCCGAGGCGCGCTACCGGACCGCGTCCGACGCGCTGGCCGCCCTGCGCCGCGATGCGGCCGGACGGCTGGACGCGGCAGTCATGGACGAGCTGGCGCCGCTCAAGCTTGACCGGGCGGTGTTCCGCACCGTCATCGGCGAGGCCGAGCCGGGCCCCGACGGGCGCGACGCGGTCGAGTTCACCGTGGCCACGAACCCCGGCGCGCCGGCGGGTCCGCTCAATCGCATCGCCTCGGGGGGCGAGCTGTCGCGGTTCCTTCTGGCGCTCAAGCTCTGCCTTGCGCGCGACGGCGGCCAGACCATGATCTTCGACGAGATCGACCGCGGCGTCGGGGGGGCGACGGCGGATGCGGTTGGCCGCAGGCTTGCCCGGCTGGCCGGGACCGCGCAGATCCTCGTCGTCACCCACAGCCCGCAGGTGGCGGCGCGCGGCGATCACCACTGGCGCGTGGAAAAGCGCGTGACCGGGGGCGTCACCATCTCGCGGGTGGTGCCGCTCGATCCGGCGGAGCGGGTGGACGAGATCGCCCGGATGCTGGCGGGCGAAGAGATCACCGACGCCGCCCGCGCGGCGGCGCGCGCCCTTCTGGCGGTCTGATCCGTCAGGATCCGAGCGCGCGCCATCCGATGTCGCGGCGGAAGAACCCGCCGGGCCAGTCGATGGCCTCGACCATGCGGTAGGCCTCGGCCCGCGCTTCGGCAAGGCTCGCGCCGCGCGCCGTGACGTTCAGGACGCGGCCGCCGCGGGCAATCAGCCGGCCATCGGACCGCCCGGTTCCGGCGTGGAAGACCATGTGGCGGCTGTCCTCGGGCAGGCCGTCCAGCCCCCGGATCTCGCTCCCGGTCGCGTAGGCTCCGGGATAGCCGCGCGCGGCCATCACCACGGTCAGCGCGTGGTCGTCGGCCCAGGTCACGCGCGCCCCGGCCAGCCGCCCCTCGGCGCAGGCCAGCATGAGGTCGAGCGCCTGCGCCCCGAGCCGCATCATCAGAACCTGGCATTCCGGGTCGCCGAAGCGGGCGTTGTACTCGACCAGCCGCACCCGGTCGCCGTCGATCATCAGCCCGGCGTAGAGGACGCCCTGATACGGCGTGCCCCGTCGCGCCATCTCGGCCACGGTGGGCCGCACGATCGTGTCGAGCGCCTTCTGCGCCAGGGCCTCGGTCAGCACCGGCGCCGGCGAGTAGGCGCCCATGCCGCCGGTGTTCGGGCCGGTGTCGCCGTCGCCGACCCGCTTGTGGTCCTGCGCGGTTCCGACGGGCAGCACGTCGGTGCCGTCGCACAGGACGAAGAAGCTCGCCTCCTCGCCGGCCATGAACTCCTCGATCACCACCTCCGCCCCGGCCTCGCCGAACTCGCCGCCGAACATGTGATCGATCGCGGCCAGCGCCTCGGCCTCGGTCATCGCCACCACCACGCCCTTGCCGGCGGCCAGCCCGTCGGCCTTGACCACGATCGGGGCGCCCGTCGCGGCGACATGGGCGCGGGCGGCCTCGGCCGAGGTGAATCGGGCCCAGCCCGCGGTCGGCGCCCCGCAGGCGTCGCAGATCTCCTTGGTGAAGGCCTTCGAGGCCTCGAGGCGCGCCGCCGCGGCCGAGGGGCCGAAGGTCAGCACGCCGCCGGCGCGCAGCGCGTCCGCCACGCCCGCGGCCAGCGGTGCCTCGGGGCCGATCACCACGAAGTCGATGGCCTCGGCCTCGCAGAAGGCCAGCACCGCCCCGCCGTCGAGGATGTCGAGGCTGGCGCATTCGGCCATCTGCGCGATCCCGGCGTTGCCCGGCGCCACGATCAGCCGGTCGCATTTCGGATTCTGCGCAATGGCCCAGGCCAGCGCGTGTTCCCGTCCGCCGCCGCCCAGAACCAGGATGTTCATCGCGCGCCTCCGCTTGGCCTCGACCTGCGGGCCTCATATGCTGTCGGTCCAGGTGAGGCAAGGGACGGGCCGGCGGCGGGTGTCGCAGGCCCGCGCAGGGGCGACCAGACGATGAGCGTTTTCGAGGAGGCCGCTGCCGGCACCAACCAGCCCGAATTCACGGTGTCCGAACTCTCGGGCGCGGTGAAGCGGCTGATCGAGGGCGAGTTCAGCCACGTCCGCGTGCGCGGCGAGATCAGCCGGGTGTCGCGTCCGGGGTCGGGCCACATCTACTTCGACCTCAAGGACGACCGTGCGGTGCTGGCCTCGGTGGTCTGGAAGGGCCAGGCGGCGCGGCTGGCGGTCCGCCCCGAGGAGGGGCTCGAGATCGTCGCGACCGGGCGGCTCACCACCTTCCCCGGCCAGTCGAAATACCAGCTGGTGATCGAGGAGATCGCGCCCGCGGGTCTCGGCGCGCTGATGGCGATGCTGGAACGGCGCCGGGCCATGCTGGCCGCCGAAGGGCTGTTCGACGCGGCGCGCAAGCGGCCCATCCCCTATCTGCCCGAGGTGATCGGCGTCATCACCTCGCCCACGGGGGCGGTGATCCGCGACATCCTGCACCGGCTGCGCGACCGCTTTCCGCGTCGGGTGCTGATCTGGCCGGTGGCGGTGCAGGGCGAACGCTGCGCCCCCGAGGTGGCCGCCGCCATCCGGGGCTTCAACGCGCTGGAACGCGGCGGGCCGATCCCGCGCCCCGACGTGCTGATCGTGGCCCGGGGCGGTGGCTCGATCGAGGATCTCTGGGGCTTCAACGACGAGGCCGTGGTGCGCGCCGCTGCCGAATCGGCGATCCCGCTGATTTCGGCCGTGGGCCACGAGACCGACACCACGCTGATCGACCACGCCGCCGACCTGCGCGCGCCGACACCGACCGCGGCGGCCGAACTGGCGGTGCCGGTCCGGTCGGATCTTCTGGCCTGGGCGGCCGACCAGGGGGCGCGTCTGGTGCGGGCCGTGACCCAGCGTGGCGAGCAGCGCCGCCAGCGGCTTTCGGATCTCGGCCGCGCGCTCGGCCGGCCCGAGGCGCTGACGGCGCCCGCCCGCCAGCGGCTCGATCTCTGGGCCGACCGCCTCGCGCCGGCACTGGGCACGGCCAGTCTGCGCAAGCGCTCGGCGCTGAACAAGGTGGCGGCCGGCCTGTCGCCGGCGCTGCTGCGCGGCCGTTTCGCCGCCGAACGGCGCAGTCTGGCCGAGCGGGCCGGACGGCTCGCCCCGGCGCTGGCGGGCCGGACGGTCCGGGCCGCCGACCGGCTTGCCGATCTGGCCGACCGTCTCGCCGGCACGCTCGACCGGCACCGGCGCGAGGCGGCCGAGCGGCGCGCTCGGCTCGAGGAGCGCATGCTCCGCCTCTCGGCCGCCGAGGCCGCGATTCTTGCCAAGCGCGCCGAGCGGCTTGCCGCGCTTGACCGGACGCGGCTCTCCCTCGGCCACGCCGAGACCCTGGCCCGGGGCTTTGCCGTGGTGCGGGCGGGCGGGCGCGTCGTGACCGAGGCCGCCACGGCCGCGCGGGCGACGGCGCTCGAGATCGAGTTCCGCGACGGTCGGGTCGCGGTGTCGGTGCGAAAGGAGCGCCGGTCGGACCCGCCCGCCCAGGGCAGCCTCTTCTGACCGGCCGGCCCCTGCCTCGGGCGGCGGGCCGCGGGGTGCGGCGGCTCAGACCCCGATGTCGGGCCCCATGCAGGCCATCGGCTGCGGGCTCTGCTGCACGGCGATCAGCGGAGAGCCCGCCGGGTCGTCCCGGAACCGCGCAAGCAGCCGGCCATCGCGGTCGTAGAAGGTCCAGCACTGGGGGTTGTCGGGGCTGTCGTCGTAGCGAAAGCAGATGTAGCCGGACTCCTCGTACCAGCGGCCGTCCTTGCAATCATCCCCGGTGAAGGCCCAGACCACCCGGCGGTCGGGCTTGTACTGCTCGGCGCCGTAGGCCTGTCCGCCGGAGTTGTAATAGAAGGTCTTGCCGGTGACCCGCGCCTCGAATTCGGCGGCGGTGAGCTGGCGCTCGGTGGCGAGCGCGGGCGCGGCCGAGAGGGCCGCCACGGCAAGGGCGCGCAGGAGGCTGGGGACGGGGGCAGGGATCGCTGGCATCGCGACTCGCTCGGCTGGGGTCTGGTGGTCAGACTGCCGCGCGGCGGCGCACGGCGCCAGTCACGATGCTGCCAGATCCGGCCGGCCGCGGGCCGAGCCCCGGCGCGCCCGCAGCCGCGCCACCCGCGGGTCCATCACCTGCCGCCAGAGCGGCGGGATGAGCGCCAGCGTCGCCATCGCCGGCAGCGAATGCGGCAGCATCGGCACGCCCTCGGGGTGGCGCAGGTCGGGATAGGGCCGGTGCGGGTGCGCGTGGTGGTCGGCGTGGCGCGGCGCGTTCAGCATCAGAAGCCGCGACAGGGGCAGCGGCGCGTCCCAACTGTGCCCCGGCCCGACCGGCGCGCGCCCTCCGCCCGGCAGCCGTTCGCGGATCAGCCCGTAGTGCTGGACATAGTCCGACAGCAGAAGCTGCATCTGCGCATAGGCACAGAGCAGCAGCCAGGCCAGAAGGCCGGTGAAGCCGAAGCCGGCCGTGACCGCCGCCAGCGTCGCGACGGCGCCACCCAGATAGACCACATAGGGGTTGAGCCGGCCGCGCCGCCGCGCGATCTCGCGCTCGATGTCGAGCCCGGCCCGGAACGATCCCGCCCAGGCGCGGACGGCGAAGGCGTAGAACCCCTCGCCCAGTTCGGCGGTGTTCGGATCGTCCGGGGTCGCCACGAAGCGGTGATGGATGTGGCGGTGCGCCGAGGCGTGATGCCCGAAGAGCAGCGACACATAGACCGCGACGCCAAGGCCGTGCAGCCGCGGGCTGCGGCGGTGGATCAGTTCGTGCGCGTTCGCGTTCGACACCTGCCCGTACCAGAGCCCGAACCCGAAGAAGGCGGCGAGCCAGCCCCAGACCGACAGGCCTGCCGCACCGGACAGCGCCCAGAGCGCGAACGGGATCAGCAGGAAATGCGCGGCGGCGATCGCGACCGACAGCCGGTCGGCCCAGCCCGCGTCCTCGACCTCCGCGACCGAAAGGCCGAGCTGCCGCGCGATCTCGTCGGCGACGAAGCAGAGCAGGCCGACCCAGAGCAGCGCCACGATCAGGAACACGCCACCGAGGACCGACCCGAGCATCAGGAACGGCACCGGCGCAAGCGTGGCCACGGCAAAGCGCGCGCCCGGATGGCGGGCAAGCGCCCTCAGGTCGATCCGCCCCGTCGCCTCGTCCCCGGTCAGGTTGATCCGCGCCATGGCCGCCTCCAGAACCCTCGCCCCCGCGCCGCCGGCGCGCGCCGCGGTGATCGGTCGGTCTCTAGCACGCGATTGAGGCCGAAAACAGGCAGCCCCGGTTGACCGCGCCCGCGGCCATGGCATCAGATGCGGCGATGATGCCCGTCCTTCTGCCGCTCGCCGCCGCCGCCGCGCTGGCCTACGCCGTCCTGCGCCACCGGCCCGAGGGCGATGCGCTGCGCAGCCTTGTGAAGACCGCCTCGGTCGCCTCTCTCGCGCTTGCGGCGCTTGCGGCGGGCGCGCCGCCGGCCATCGCGGCGGGCCTGGCCCTGGGTGCGCTGGGCGACTGGTTCCTGTCGCGGCCGGGCGACCGGGCGTTTCTCGCCGGCATGGCGGCCTTCGGCGCCGGGCATCTGGCCTATGCGGTCCAGTTCCAGGCGTGGGGCGGGGGCTGGCCGCCCGCGGCTGCGGCCACCGGTTTCGTCGCGCTGGCGCTGTCGACCGAGCTCTGGCTCGCGCCCCATGCCGGGGCCCTGCGCTGGCCGGTGAGCGGCTACATCGCGCTCATCGCCGTGATGGCCCTTCTGGCGATGACGGTGTCGGGACGGCCGGTCGTGGTCCTCGGCGCCGCGCTCTTCGTCGCGTCGGATCTGCTTCTCGCCATCGAGCGCTTCACCCCGAAGGGCCGCAGGATCGCCGGCATCGGGCTTGCGGTCTGGGTGCTCTACTGGACCGGACAGGCCCTGATCCTGACCGGCAGTCTGCCCGAGCCCCTTTCCCTCGGGGCCTGAAACGACTAGGTGAGACGCGAAAGCCGCAGCCCCGGACCCGCCATGTCGCTTTTCGGCAAGCTCAAGGAACGCCTGTTCAAGTCCTCGTCCAGGATCGGGCAGGGGCTCGATGCGCTGGTCGAGACCGGTGCCGGGACGGAAGCGCCAGACGCCGCCCCTCCCGAGGCCGCCCCTCTCGAGACCGCCCCGCCCGAGGCTCCGCGCAGCGAGGCGCCGCCTGCCGAGGCCGCGCCCGCCCCGGTCGCTCCCCCGTCGCCGGCACCCCCGGCGCCGGTCGCGGCGCCCGCCGGGAAGCCGGCACCCGAACCGGCTCCGGCTCCGGCACCGGCGGCCCCGCCGGCCACCGAACGCCCCGGACTTCTCGGCCGCCTGATGGGCCGCCGACCCGACGAGCCGCGCCGCGTGCTCGACGACGGCATGCTCGAGGAGCTCGAGGAGGTGCTGATCGCGGCCGACATGGGCGTGGACACCGCCGCGCGCGTGACCGCGAACCTGGCCCAGGGCCGCATGGGACGGCGGCTTTCGGTGTCCGAGATCAAGACCGCGCTCGCCGACGAGATCGCCCGGATCATGGAGCCGGTCGCCCGGCCGATGCCGCTCTTTCCGAAACGCCCGCAGGTGGTGCTGGTCGTCGGCGTGAACGGCTCGGGCAAGACCACCACCATCGGCAAGCTCGCAAGCCAGTTCCGCGCCGCCGGCAAGTCGGTGGTGATCGCCGCGGGCGACACCTTCCGCGCCGCGGCCGTCGAGCAGCTGCAGGTCTGGGGGACGCGGGCCGGGGTGCCGGTGATGACCGCGCCCGAGGGCTCGGACCCCGCCAGCCTCGCCTTCGACGCCATGACCCGGGCCGAAGCCGAGGGCGCGGACCTGCTGATGATCGACACGGCCGGCCGGCTCCAGAACCGCCAGGACCTGATGGAAGAGCTGGCGAAGATCGTGCGCGTTATCCGCAAGAAGGATCCGACCGCGCCGCACAACACGCTTCTCGTGCTCGATGCGACGACCGGGCAGAACGCGCTGACCCAGGTCGAGATCTTCCGCAGGATCGCCGATGTCTCGGGCCTCGTCATGACCAAGCTCGACGGCACCGCCAAGGGCGGCGTGCTCGTGGCGCTGGCCGACCGCTTCGGCCTGCCGATCCACGCGATCGGGGTGGGCGAGCAGATCGACGACCTCGCCCCCTTCGATCCGAAGGACTTCGCCCGCGCGCTCGTGGGCCTCGATGACTGATCCGGCTTCTTCTTCGCCGAAATACCCCGGGGGTCCGGGGGCGGAGCCCCCGTTCGGCCGGCCGCGGCGGGCGCGGGCGCCCGGCCGGGCGGCCCGCCGATGACCGCATGGCTCGACGCGATCTCGGGCACGCCCGAAGGCCATCGGGTGGCGCTGGGGCTCGCGCTCGGCGCGGCCTTCCTGCACGCGCTCTTCGGGGCGCTTCAGAAGGGCCGCCACGACCCCTGGCTGTCGCGCGCCGCCATCGACGCGAGCTACGGGCTCATCGCAGCGCCCTTCGCCCTCTTCGTCGTGCCCTGGCCCGAGCCCTGGATGTGGCCGGTCTTCGCGGGCGCCTTCCTGATCCACACCGGCTACAAGATCGCGCAGGCGATGACCTATTCCCGCGGCGCCTACACGGTCGTCTATCCGGTGGTGCGGGGGACGGGGCCGCTGTTCACTGTGCTCGGCGCGGGCGTCCTCTTCGGCGAGCGGTTCACCCCCGGCCAGTGGGTCGGCGTCGTGGTGCTCCTCGCCGGCATCTACGGCCTTGCGCTCTACAACTGGCGGCGGCTCACAGTGGGGCGCGACACGCTTGGCCCGGCGCTGGGTTTTGCAGTCCTGACCGGGGGCTTCGTCGCCGCCTACACGACCTATGACGCCTGGGGCATCCGCGCGACCGCCGATCCCTTCACCTTCCTCGCCTGGTTCTTCCTGATCGACAGCGTGTTCATGCCGGTCTGGACCTGGCGGCGCTGGTCCGCGCTGGCCTCGTCCGAGCTGGTGCCGCTGCTGAAACGGGGTGTCTTCGGCGCGATCGTCGCCTATTTCTCCTTTGGCGGCATCATGCTGGCGACGCGGATCGACAAGGTGGGGCAGGCGGCGGTCCTGCGCGAGACCTCGACGGTCTTCGCGGCGCTGATCGGCTGGCTGGTGCTGCGCGAGACGGTGGGGCCGGCGCGGCTGGCGCTGATGACGCTGATCGCGCTCGGCGCGGTGATCGTGGAATTTGCGGCCTGAGGGGGCGCTGGGGGCAGGACATGGCGGAACGGAAGATCAATCCCTGGCTCAAGATCGGGCTCGAACTCGGTCCGGTGATCGCCTTCTTCGTCGCCTTCTCGCGGCTCAAGGACCAGAGCGTCACCATCGGCGGCACCGCCTATGACGGCTTCATCGTCGCCACGGCGGCCTTCATCCCGCTGATGATCGCTGCGACGGCCATCCTGTGGTGGCTGACCGGCCGGCTGGCGCTGATGCAGATCGTCACGCTGGTGCTGGTCGTCGTGTTCGGCGGGCTGTCGGTCTGGTTCAACGACAAGCACTTCTTCAAGATGAAGCCGACGATCATCTACCTGCTCTTCGCGGGACTCCTCGGCTGGGGGCTGGTGCGCGGCAAGTCCTATCTGGCGCTGGTCATGGAAGAGGTGATGCCGCTCACGCACGAGGGCTGGATGATCCTGACCCGCCGGCTCACGGCCTTCTTCCTCGGCCTTGCCGTGCTGAACGAGGTGATCTGGCGCACGATGTCCGACGAGGCTTGGGTGAACTTCAAGACCTTCGGGCTGACGGCCGCGGTGTTCCTGTTCTTCCTTGCGCAGGGCGGGCTGATGCGCCGCCACGGCACCGGAGAGGACAAGCCCGGCGACGACGGCGCCTAACGCCGGAACAGGATGTCCTGGGCGGCGCGGCTTGCGGCGGTTTCGGCACGGCGCTCGGCCGCGACCGCCCTCCCGCGCTGGACGCCGGGCCGCGCGGCCAGCTCGTCCAGCCAGCGGGCCAGGTTCGGCCTGTCGTCCAGCACCTGCTCCTGCCGCTGCCAGAGCGAGGCCCAGGGCCAGATCGCGAAATCGGCGATCGAGAGAAAGTCGCCCGCGACGTAGCGCACCTGTCCGAGCCGCCGGTCGAGCACGCCATAGAGCCGCGCCACCTCGCGCCGGTAGCGGTCCTTGGCATAGGGCAGATCCTGAGGCGGCGTCAGGGCCGGGGCGTAGTGGAGGAAGTGATGCGCCTGTCCGGCCATGGGACCGAGGCCGCCCATCTGCCACATCAGCCATTCCTCGACGGCGATCCGCTCGCGCTCGCCCGTTCCGTAGAACCGGCCGGTCTTGCGGGCCAGATACTGCAGGATCGCGCCGGATTCGAAGATCGACACCGGCTGCCCGTCGGGGCCCTCGGGGTCGATGATGGCGGGCATCCGGTTGTTCGGGGCGATGGCGAGGAACTCGGGCGCGAACTGCTCGCCCCGTCCGATGTCGACCAGGTTCACCGTGTAGGGCAGGCCCATCTCCTCGAGGGCGATGGTGATCTTCCAGCCGTTCGGTGTCGGCCAGTACCAGAGAGTGATCGGTGCGACCATCAGGGCGCGACCTTGGCCGCCGCGCCGGGGCCGGGGGCGGCGCCCGCGATCATCGGCTTTGGCGGCGGCAGCGGCGGCAGGGCCCGGTCGATGGCCCCTTGGCAGGCCTCCACCGTCGCCTCGGGGCAGCGAAAAAGGCGCCTTTCGGCCAGCACGCTCCAGACGCCGGGCGCCGTGGCCACGATCGGAAAGACCTTTCCCCGCGCCGTCACAGAGGCGAGTTCCTGCTTCGAGGTCGTGGCCATGCATCCGGCCAGGACAAGGACGAGTGTTGCGCTGCGCATGGATCCTGCCGCGGTTGTCCGGGATCAGGCGTAGTTGACGCCGTTCTCGATTGCCGTGCAAGGGGCCGTCTCGGCGCCGTGGCCGACCGGATGCAGCTGGGCGGGATGCAGGCCGCGCCCTGCCGGCTCGGCCAGAAGCGCGCGGTAGAGGTCGAAGAGCGGCGCGCGCTGGTAGGAAGACCAGTGACAGATGCGCCGTTCGGGATCGGGGACCGCAAACCCCAGACGCGCCAGCCGCGCGCGCTGGCCGGGGTCGTCGAGGGCGAGGTCGAACCAGCGGCCTCCGCCGGGCAGGCCCAGCCCGCGGCCGGCGGACCGGGCGAGCCCCGCGGCCACCAGAAGCTCGAACGCGCGGTCGAAGGGCCGGTTCTGCGCCGTGGTGACGTTCACGATCTCGCAGGAGCGGCCGCCGGCCGTCGCGATCGCCTGGCGCGCCTCGCTGCGCAGGACCGCCGGAACCAGCAGCACGGCACGGGCGATGTCGCCGCCGTCCACGGCCGGCAGCGCCGAGACCAGCACGCGGGCGCCCAGCGAATGCGCGAGCACGGTGATCCGCCGCCGCGGCGAGAGGCTGCGGATGCGGGTGACGAGCGCGGCGAGCGCAAGCCCGGCCCGGGCGGCCTCGGCGCGCGCCCGCCAGATCGAGCCGAGCGCGTTCCAGCCGAAGCCGATGCACAGTCCGCCGTCCCCGGACCGGAACCCGAGGTGATGGGGCCAGCCGAGGTGCCCGCAGGGCGTGCGGGGCGCGTCCGCGAAGATCAGGTCGTGCGGATCGTCGTGCCGGCTTCCCGGGGCGTAGCGGTAGCCGTGGATCAGGATCGGCACCGGCTGTTCCTCCGGCAGCCGGTCGAGAAGGGCGGCCAGGTCCGGCGCCGCCGCGTCGCGCGGCCTCCAGATGCAGCCGTCCGCGGTTACATGAAGTAGGGTCATCGGTCCTGCCCGCCAGATGTGGTGCGCCGGGGCGCAAGCCCTGGTTAACGGGAGCCTGCGACAGCCCGGTAAAGCCGGTGTTACAGTTGCGCGACGGTGGCTTGACCCGGCCCTCCGGCCGGTCTATCGCATCGGACCGTGGCGATTTGTTCACCGGATTGCGGGCCACGTTAAACATGCCGCTAAAGAGGTCGGAGCCGAGGCCCCCGCCGCGGTCCCCGCCTTGACCGGGGATGCGACAGACCGGAGGCCGGACCATGACCCAGATGAAACCCCGCACCCGCGCCGTGCACGCTGGCACGCGCCGCAGCCAGTGGGGCGAGATGTCCGAGGCGATCTTCCTGACGCAGGGCTTCGTCTACGACAGCGCCGAGGCCGCCGAGGCCCGCTTCATCGAGACCGGCCCGGACGAGTTCATCTACGCCCGCTACGGCAACCCCACGGTGCGCATGTTCGAAGAGCGCATCGCGGCGATCGAGGGCACCGAGGACGCCTTCGCCACGGCAAGCGGCATGGCGGCAGTGCACGGCGCGCTGACCGCGCTGGTGCGCGCGGGGGACCACATCGTCGCCGCGCGGGCGCTCTTCGGCTCCTGCCTCTACGTGCTCGAGACGCTGGCGCGCTTCGGGGTGGAAGTGACCTATGTGGACGGGACCGATCTTGACCAGTGGCGCCGCGCGGTGCGGCCGGGCACCAGGGCGGTGTTCCTGGAAACGGTGTCGAACCCGACGCTCGAGGTGATCGACCTGCACGGGGTGGCGCGGATCGCCCATGCGGCGGGCGCGCTGGTGATCGTGGACAACGTCTTTGCCACGCCGGTCTTTTCGCGCGCCGTCGAGATGGGCGCCGATGTCGTCGTCTATTCGGCGACCAAGCACATCGACGGCGGCGGGCGCTGCCTCGGCGGCGTGGTGTGCGGATCGCGCGACTACATCCGCAAGGTGCTCGAGCCCTTCCTCAAGCACATCGGCTCGGCGCTCAGCCCGTTCAACGCCTGGGTGATGCTCAAGGGGATCGAGACGCTCGACCTGCGGGTGCGGGCGGCGACGGAGACCGCGCTGCACCTCGCGCGGGCACTCGAGGGGGCGCCGGGGGTGGCGCGCGTCCTCTATCCGGGGCTGCCCTCGCATCCCCAGCACGCCATTGCCGCCGAACAGATCGGCGGGCCGGGCACCATGATCGCCTTCGAGATCGCCGGCGGGCAGCCGGCCGCCTTCCGGTTCCTCAACGCCCTGTCGATCGTGACCATCTCGAACAACCTCGGCGACTCGCGGTCGATCATCACCCATCCGGCGACCACGACCCACCAGCGGCTGCCGGCCGAAGACAAGGTGCGGCTGGGGATCACGCCGGGCCTCGTGCGCCTGTCGGTCGGGCTGGAGGATGCCGGGGACCTTCTGAACGACCTGACCCAGGCGCTCGCGGTGATCTGAACCGCCGTGCCCCGCGTATCAGTGGACAGAGGCCCGTCGCGCCCCACATGGGCGGATGGGCATCCTTCCAGGAAAGGCGTCGCCATGAACTTCCACGACAGCTTCGGGCATGAGCCCGACCGCGACGAGGTCGACCGCGCGCTGGCGCTGCTGCGCCGCTGGCTGGCCGGCGCGCATCCCGCCGAGATCGCCGCCCTCGATCCGGCCCTGGCGCGGCTGGTCCCGGGCGCGGAGGCGATGCCCTACCCGGACCTCGCCCGCCGCTACGACGAGGCCTTCGTCGCGGACGAGGCCTATCGCGCCACGCTGCCCGATCTTCAGAACGGGCCGGCCAGCCTGATCCGTGGGCGCGCGTCGTGCATCCAGCATGTCGGGATCTCGAACTTCCGCCTGCCGATCCGCCATGCCCTTCGCGACGGCGGCGAGGTCACGCTCGAGACCTCGGTGACCGGCACGGTCAGTCTCGAGGCGGACCGCAAGGGCATCAACATGAGTCGCATCATGCGGTCCTTCTACGGCCACGCCGACCGCCGGTTCGGGCTGGACGTGGTCGAGGCGGCGCTCGACGACTACAAGACGGACCTTGGCAGCCTCGACGCGCGCATCCTGCTGCGCTTCTCCTTCCCGATGCGGCTGGCGTCGCTCCGCTCGGGGCTGAGCGGCTGGCAGTACTATGACGTGGCGCAGGAGGTGGTCGAGGCGGACGGTGTGCGCCAGCGCAGGCTGCACCTCGACTATGTCTACTCCTCGACCTGCCCGTGCTCGCTCGAGCTGTCCGAACACGCGCGCCAGAGCCGCGGCCAACTGGCGACGCCGCATTCGCAGCGGTCGGTGGCGCGGCTGTCGATGGTGATCGAGCCGGGCCGCGACATGCCGGTCGAGGACGCGGTCGATCTGGCCCGGCGGGCGGTGGTGACCGAGACCCAGGTCATGGTGAAGCGCGAGGACGAGCAGGCCTTTGCCGAGCTGAACGCGGCCAACCCGATCTTCGTCGAGGACGCGGCGCGGCTCTTTGCCGAGGCGCTGGCCGCGGATCCCCGGGTCGGCGACTTCCGCGTCGCGGCCAGCCATCAGGAAAGCCTGCACAGCCACGACGCGGTCAGCGTGCTGACCGAGGGTCCGACCTTCGCGCAGGCCGGGCTCGATCCGCACTTCTTTGCAGCCCTGCATCACGCGGGCTGAAACGGCCGGACGCCGCGCGGCCGTCGTTGACAGGCCGTCGGCGCCCGGCCAAGCATCGCGCCCATGCTGGACCTGCGCCCCGTCGGATTTGTCATCGGCCTGATCGTGGCCGTGCTGGGTCTCACGATGCTGGCGCCGCTGGCGGTCGACTGGGCGCTGGGCGAGCCGAACGCGGACGCGTTCCTCGCCTCGTCCGCCACCTGCTTTCTCATCGGTCTCATGACGGCCGTCGCCTGCCACGGCGGCGGCGAGCCGCGGCTGACGATCCGCCAGGCCTTCCTGCTCACGCTCGGAATCTGGGGGCTGGTGCCGCTTTTCGGCGCGCTTCCCTTCATGCTCGGGGCGCCGAACGTCCGGCCGATCGACGCCTATTTCGAGGCCGTCTCGGGCATCACCACCACCGGGGCCTCGGTCTTCGTCGACACCGACAGCCTGCCGCCCGGCGTCAATCTCTGGCGCGGGATGCTGAACTGGCTGGGCGGGCTCGGGATTGCCTTCGTCGCCATGATCTTCCTGCCGGTGATGCGGGTCGGGGGCATGCAGTTCTTCCGGACCGAGGGGTTCGACACCTTCGGCAAGATCCTTCCCCGCGCCGTCGACATCGCCCGCAACCTCATCCTCGTCTATGTGCTGCTGACCGTGGCCTGCATCATGACCTATGCCGCCCTCGGAATGGAGCCGCTCGATGCCGTGGTGCACGGGTTCGCGACCATTGCCACGGGCGGGTTCTCGCCCACCACCCAGTCCTTCGACAAGTACACGGGAGCCGAGGAGTATGCGGGCGCGCTCTTCATGGTGCTCGGGAGCCTTCCCTACATCCGCTACGTCCAGATGCTGACCGGCAGCACGCGGCCGCTTTTTCAGGACAGCCAGGTGCGCGCCTATCTGCGCTGGCTGGCCTATTCGGTCGCGCTCATCACGATCTGGCGGCTGCTGACATCGGATGCCGCGCTCGAGCCGGCCTTCCGCACGGCCTTGTTCAACACGATCTCGATCATGTCGAGCACGGGGTTCTCGTCCGGGGGGTTCGCGGGCTGGGGGGGCTTTGCGCTGCTGGTCGTCTTCGTCCTCGGCATCATCGGCGCCTGTTCGGGGTCAAGCGCCGCGGGCCTGTCGGTGTTCCGGGTCCAGATCTCGCTCGGGACGATCGCGGCCCAGATCCGGCAGACCCTGACCCCGCACAGCGTGAACCGCCTGCGCTACGAGGGGCGGGTGGTCGAGGACGAGGTTCTCGACCAGGTCATCCTCTACGTCTACAGCTTCGTGTTCCTGACCGGGATCCTGAGCGTGCTGATGACGCTTACGGGCGTCGACTTCCTGTCGTCGATCCTCGCGGTCTGGACCTCGATCGGCAACATCGGCTACACGCTCGGGCCGATCACCGCCCGGACCGGCACCTTCGTGGACCTGCCCGACCTCGGCAAGCTCATCATGATCCTGGCGATGCTGATGGGGCGCATCGCGCTTCTGGCCTTCCTCGTGGTGCTCCTGCCGCGGTTCTGGCGGTCCTGACCGGGCCGCCGCGCGGTCACTTCCAGCAGGACACCAGCACCGTCATCCCCAGCGCCAGCCGGGACAGGTCCTCGGGGGCCATCGCCCCGTCGCGGGTGCTCGCTTCCGGGGGCATGTCGGCCGCGGCCAGCGCACCGGCGATCGCGGTCGCGTCGCGGACATAGGTCAGGTCCTCGGGCAGAACCCGGCCGCCTTCCCGGGGACGCGGCAATGCCATCCCGAGCACGGCGCCGGAGGTGTCGAGGACGGGTCCGCCCGCATCGCCCGGAAGCGTCGCCATCGACAGCCGGCTGATCCCCGTCTCGCCATCGAGCCCCCTGGTGTCGGCCAGCGTGCCGAAGGTCATGACCGGCGCGTCCAGCGCATCCTGATAGGAATAGCCGGCCAGGGCGACCTCGGTGCCGGGCCGGGGGGCCGCGGTCTGGAACGCGGCGTGGTTGATCGGCGCCATGGGCTTGCGCGGTTTCAGGACGGCGATCCCGGCGGCGGCGTCGCGCAGCGCCACGTCCGCGTCGATCCCCTGTTCGATGGTGACGCGGTCGCAGGAGTCGACGGCCTCCGCGGTGGTCAGGACCGTCCCCCTTGCGTCGATGTAGAAGCCCGACCGCGAGAACTCGGGCCGGCGCACCTCGAGCCCCGAGGTCAGGTCGGCCGCAGAGACCGACAGCGGCTGGCCCAAGCCTTCGTCGAGCGCGTGATCGGCGGAGGAGCGCAGGCTCTGCCGCATCGCGGCCAGGATCCGTTCGGCGCGCGCATCTTCCGGCCGCGTGACCAGCGTGAAGCCCTTGATGAGCCCGCCGCTGAGCGTGACCTGCGTGGTGGACCGCAGATCGCCGTTCCGGCCCTCGATGGTGAAGCCGGTCTTGCCGCGTTCGCGCGGGCCGTCGAGCGGCACGATCGTCAGGGTCTGCATCAGATCGTAGAGGGCCGAGAGGCTCGACTGATCGCCCTGCTGGGAAATGAGCAGCACCTGCACGCCCGAGTCGCCCCGCGCGCGGTATTTCACGAAGGGCGGCTCATAGCCCTCGAACTCGATCAGGTTCATCGGCAGCACGATCTCGATCCCGGCTTCCGCTTCGGTGACCGTGGCCAGACCGAGATCGGCCAGCTCGGCCTGCCAGGAATCGATCAGGTCCTGCCGCTGCCGGGTGGTCAGGACGCCGGTTTCCTCGTCGCCGCGGCTGGCCTGCCAGGCGGCCATGCTGCGGCGCGTGCCGGGACCGAAGGCGCCGTCGATGGCGCCGTCATAGACCCCGAACCACCGCAGCGCGGCCTGGATCGACTCGCGCTCGGCTCCGGTCAGTGCGGCCTCGGAGGCGCGCGCCTGCTGCGGCGTCTCGTCGGGAAGCCCGGCGGGCGGGGCTGCCTCGGCGGTGTCGGCGGTCGCGGAGGCGGGATCGGGGGCGGGCGGGACCGCGGGGGCGGCCGCCTCGGCCGCTGCGCCGGAGGCAGAGGCCGTGTCGGGGCCGACCGGCCAGAAGCGGCCGCGGAACTGGGCGGGATCGGCCACGTAGCTGTCAGACGGGATCAGCCGTTCGTTGCGCAGGCGCTGAAGCTGCCCGGGGGCCTCGCCGGCGGGGAAGGGGCCGATCACGATCGCATACCATCCGCTCGCCAGCTCGAACCCGGCGACGTTGGGAAAGGCGCCGGCGTAGGCGCGGGCGCGCTCCTCGGCATCGCGCAGGGTGGGTTGGGCCTCGATCTGCACCCAGGCGTCCTGGCCGAGGGCCGCCCGGCCCATCCCGGCCACAAAGGCCACTGCCAGCATCCAATGCGCGCGCGTCATCCAAATTGTCCTTTTTCTGCCGCCGGTCCGGCGAATCGGCCCCGCGACCCTAGCAAATACCCCGGCGGCGTCACGCCCCCGCCGCGGCCGGGCCCAGCACGGGGAACAGCTGGCGGAGCCCTTCGGCGATCCTGCCGACGGCGATGGCGGCCAGGATCATGCCCATCAGCCGCACCATGACCACCCGCAGCGTCTGCGACAGATGATGCCCGATCGCGTTGGCAAAAAGGAGCACGGCCGCCAGAAGGCTCAGGACCACCGTCAGGGCGACCGCCAGCGCGGCCCGGCGCCCCGGCAATCGGCCACCCCGATCCCGACGAAGCCCGGAACATGCGACCCTGCCACCACGGTCACCGCGCACAGGATCGCATGTCAGATCACCGCGCCCAGCGCCTCGCGCCGCCGCGTCGGGTCATTCATCCCCTCGGTCAGGCTCAGGACCATCGGCAGGCCCGTGCAAGGGCGCCTGATCGCGACGCGCGCGCCGAAGACCTTCATGACGAACACGCCGTCCAAGTTCCCCTCCCTGCCCGGGTTGCGGTTGACCGTTCCGACCCCGTTGCCTATTGAAGGCGCGCGTTCCCCTCAAGGCCGATGACCCATGCCGCAGACCGAGCCGCGTTCCTTCCAGGAGATCCTGATGCGCTTGCAGGCCTACTGGGGCGGCAAGGGCTGCGCCGTGCTGCAACCCTACGACATGGAAGTGGGCGCGGGAACCTTCCATCCGGCGACGACGCTGCGCTCGCTGGGCACGCAGCCCTGGGCTGCGGCCTATGTCCAGCCTTCGCGCCGTCCGACCGACGGCCGCTACGGCGAGAACCCGAACCGCCTTCAGCACTACTACCAGTATCAGGTCATCATCAAACCCTCGCCGCCCGATCTGCAGGCGCTCTATCTCGGCTCGCTCGACGCGATCGGGATCGACACCCGGCTGCACGACATCCGCTTCGTCGAGGACGACTGGGAAAGCCCGACGCTGGGCGCCTGGGGCCTGGGCTGGGAGGTGTGGTGCGACGGCATGGAGGTGAGCCAGTTCACCTATTTCCAGCAGGTGGGCGGCCATGACTGCCACCCGGTCTCGGGCGAGCTCACCTACGGGCTGGAGCGGCTGGCGATGTATGTCCTCGGCGTCGATCACGTGATGGACATGCCCTTCAACGATCCGGGCAGCCCGATCCCGCTGACCTACGGCGACATCTTCCGCCAGACCGAGGAAGAGTATTCCCGCCACAACTTCGACGCCGCCGACACCGCGATGTTGCTGCGCCATTTCGAGGACGCCGAGCGCGAATGCGGCCGGCTGCTGGCCGAGCCGGCGACCGACCCCAAGACGGGGCGCCGGATCGTCATGGCGCATCCCGCCTATGACCAGTGCATCAAGGCCAGCCATCTCTTCAACCTGCTCGACGCGCGCGGCGTGATCTCGGTGACCGAGCGGCAGGCCTACATCGGGCGGGTGCGGGCGCTGGCCAGGTCCTGCGCCGATGCCTTCGTCACCACAGCAGCCGGCGGTGGCGCGGCATGAATGGCAAGGTTCTGGTTTCGGTGATGGTCGTGCTGGCATTTCTGACCGGGGTGGGCGTCTGGTACGCCCAGGAATACGCCTACTACCGGGAAATCCCGGCCTCGGCCCCGGCGGCCGAGATCCTGCTCACGCCCTTCGAGGGCGCGCCCGAGCCGATGGTGACGGCGGGCTTCACCGGCATCGACGCCGAAAGCTCGCCCCTGCGGTTCCGCGCCTGCTTCACCACGCCCACTTCGCTGGCCACGCTGACCGAGACCTTCGTCCCCTACGACAAGCCCACGCCGCTCTACGGGCCGCGCTGGTTCCCGTGCTTCGACGCCGAGCGGATCGGCGACGATCTGGAGGCGGGCCGGGCGGTCGCGTTCCTGTCGCAGAAGGACATCCGCCCGCAGGTCGACCGGGTGGTGGCGGTCTATCCCGACGGGCGCGCCTACGCCTGGCAGCAACTGAACGAGGACGCTGATCAATGACCGCACTCGACCTTGACGCGCGGCGCCTGTTCAAGCTGCGCCTGCACAATGTCCTCGCCCGTGTCGGCCTTGGTGGCGGCCACCCGGTTGCGGTCCGCCCTGAGGGCGGCCACTTCGTCGTCTCCTGCGACGGCCACGAGATCGCCATGGCCTCGGCGACGCGCTGGCGTCTCTACCGGCGCGGCTGGGATGCCCGCATGGCGCGGCTGTCGCACCAGTTTGGGGTCGGCAGCCCGATCGGGATCGGCCCGGGCGACACCGTGATCGACATCGGGGCGAATGTCGGCGAGTTCACGCTTGCCCAGGCGGCACGGGGCGCGCGCGTCTTCGCGATAGAGGGCGATCCGGCAGTGTTCGACTGCCTGCGGCTGAACACCGCCGGCAACCCGGCGATCACCCCGGTACAGGCGCTGATATGGAAGGAAGAGGCCGATCTGACCTTCTACTCGGCGCCGCGCCAGTCGGACAGCTCGGTGTTCCGGCCGACCTCGGGCGAAACTCTGCGCGAGTTGCGCCTGCCCGCGACCACGCTCGACCGTCTGGCCGAACGCCTCGGGATCGACGGTGTCACGCTGCTCAAGTGCGACGCGGAAGGTGCCGAACCCGAGGTGATCGAGGGCGGACGGGCGCTGCTGGCGCGCACCCGCCACGTCGCCTTCGACACCGGACCCGAGCGGATGGGGCAAGAGACATCGCAGGAGGTCGAGCGCCTGCTCACCGCGCTCGGCTTCACCGTCCGCCACGAGACGCGCCACAAGCGCAAGATCACCTTCGGCGACCGCGCCGGGCCCGGGGGAACGCTGACATGCCCGACCTGCTGATCGAACTCTTCTCGGAAGAGATCCCCGCCCGGATGCAGGCGCGGGCGCGCGAGGACCTGACGAGGATGGTCACCGACGGCCTCGTCGAGGCCGGGCTCACCTATGCCCACGCCGCGGCCTTCTCGACACCGCGCCGGCTCACGCTGGCCGTCGAGGGGCTGAGCGGCGCAAGCCGCCCGGTGCGCGAGGAACGCAAGGGCCCCGCCGTCGGTGCCCCCGAGGCGGCGGTGCAGGGCTTCCTGCGCTCGACCGGCCTGTCGCTCGACCAGCTTCAGGTGCGCGCCGCGGGCAAGGGCGAGGCCTTCTTTGCCGTGGTCGAACGGCCGGGCCGTCCGGCGGCGGCGATCGTGGCCGAGGTGCTCGAGGCCACGATCCGCGCCTTCCCCTGGCCGAAGGCCATGCGCTGGGGCGCGGGCAGCCTGCGCTGGGTGCGGCCGCTCCATTCCATCCTGTGCCTGCTGACGACCGAGGCCGGGGCCGAGGTCGTGCCGGTCCGCATCGACGGGATCGAATCCGGGGCCGGCACCCGCGGCCACCGCTTCATGGCGCCGGGCGCGTTCACGGTCACCGGCTTTGACGACTACGCGGCGAAGCTCAAGCGGGCGAAGGTCATGCTCGACCCGGCCGAGCGCGCAGCCCATATCGAGGCCGACGCCCGCGCCCAGGCCTTCGCTCAGGGGCTGGACCTCGTGCCCGACGCGGGCCTTCTGGCCGAGGTCGCCGGGCTTGTCGAATGGCCGGTGGTGCTGACCGGCCGGATCGCGCCCGAATTCCTCGACCTTCCGCCCGAGGTGCTCCAGACCTCGATGCGCGAACACCAGAAGTTCTTTTCTCTGCGGAATCCGAAGACCGGGCGCATCGAGGGTTTCGCCACGGTGGCCAACATCGAGACCGCGGACCACGGCGCCACCATCCTGAAGGGCAACCAGAAGGTGCTGTCGGCGCGGCTATCGGACGCGCGGTTCTTCTGGGAAAACGACCTGCGCCGGGTGAAGGCCGAGGGGCTCGAGGGCATGGCCGCGGGCCTCGCCAACGTCACCTTCCACAATCGGCTCGGGTCGCAGAAGGACCGCGTGGACCGGATCGAGGCGCTGGCGCGCGCGATCGCGCCGCTGGTCGGCGCCGCGCCCGACCTTGCCGCCGAGGCGGCGCGGGTGGTGAAGGCCGACCTGCAATCGGCCATGGTCGGCGAATTCCCCGAGCTTCAGGGCACGATGGGCGGCTATTACGCCCGCGCCGCCGGCCTGCCCGAGGCGGTCGCCAACGCCTGCCGCGCGCATTACCAGCCGCTCGGGCCGTCCGACGACGTGCCGGCCGAGCCGGTCTCGGTCGCGGTGGCGCTGGCCGACAAGATCGACACGCTCACCGGCTTCTGGGCCATCGGCGAGAAGCCCACGGGGTCGAAGGATCCCTTCGCGCTGCGCCGAGCGGCGCTCGGGGTGATCCGGCTGGTTGTGGGGAACAACCATCGGATCCGATTGCTGGACCAATTCTCCGACCACGCCCAAAGGCTGCCGCGCAACGCGATCGCCATGGCAGGCCACGAAGGCCGGACCGTTGCGGCCGAGTCGCTCGACCTCCTCGCCTTCCTCCACGACCGGCTCAAGGTCCACCTGCGGGACCGGGGCATCCGTCACGACGTGATCGACGCCGTGCTCGCCATGCCCGGCAACGACGACCTCACCCTTGTCGTCCGGCGCGCCGAGGCGCTCTCGGCCTTCCTCGCCACCGAGGACGGCGCGAACCTCATCCAGGGCTTCCGGCGCGCCAACAACATCCTGACCCAGGCCGAGGCGAAGGACGGGGTCGAGTACAGCTTCGGGGCGGACGCGAAATTCGCCGAAGTCCCCGCGGAAACCGCGCTTTTCGCCGCGCTCGACGCGGCCGAGGCGAGGATCGCGCCGGCGATGGCCGCCGAGGATTTCGCGACCGCCATGGCGGCGCTCGCCTCGCTGCGCGCCCCCATCGACGCCTTCTTCGAGGCGGTGCAGGTCAACAGCGACAACCCGGTCGTCCGCCGCAACCGTCTGAACCTCCTGTCGCGGATCCGCACGCTCTGCCTCGGCGCGGCCGACCTCACCCGGCTCGAGGGCTGACTCTCCGGCGTCTCTCTCGCTGGTGCAAATATCCCGGGGGTCCGGGGGCGGCGCCCCCGGCCACGCGCGAAGCCCTTGCCAGACGCGGGCGGTGGCGTATGCTGCCCGCGAAAGGATGCCGCAGTGCAGAAACTCACGGATTTCAGCGCCTTCACCGCGATCACCCCCGAGGCACCGGTCGAGACAGCGCGCCACGGCTGGCGCGCGAAATGCCTGCAGCGGCTGATCCGGCTTGACCTGCCGGTCCCGCGCTCGCTGGCGCTGCCCGCCGACACCGTGCGCGCCATCGCGGCCGGGCAGGTGCCCGACACCGCGCGGATGATGGCGGCCTTCGGCGACGGCGCGCTTGTGTCGCTGCGCCCCAGCCCCGAGAATCCGGACTGGGGCGGGCCGGGCACGATCCTGAACCTCGGCATGAACGACGCCCGCCACGCGCGGCTCGTCGAGACCCACGGGCCCGAGGCCGCCGACGCGCTCTACCTGCGCTTCATCCAGTCCTACGCGATCCACGTCGCCCGGCTCGACCCCGACCGGTTTGCGGCCTCGCCCTCGCCGGGCGCGCTGGCCGCGGCGCTGGGCGCCTTCGAGGCCGAGACCGACGAGCCCTTCCCGCAGGATCCCGCCCGCCAGCTGGCCGAGGCGCTGCGGTCGATGGCGCGTGCCTGGGAAGGCACGACTGCGCGGCTTCTGCGGCAGGCCAAGGGCGCGCCGGCCGAGGCGCCGCTTGGCCTCATCGTCCAGGAGATGGCGCTGGCCGTCGGGCCGGGCCTCTGCGGATCGGGCACCATCCAGTTCGTCGAACCCGTGACCGGCGCGCCGCAGGTGACCGGGCGCTTCCGGGGCCAGACGCTCGGGCGCGGGCCGGCGTCCGAGACGCTCTATCTGACGCGGGACGCCCGCGGGCCCTCTCTCGAGGAGGCGGCGCCCGAGGTCTTTGCGGATCTCCTGCGCCACGGCGCGGCCTGCCGCGCGCGCCTGCGCGAGGAGATGCAGATCGAATTCGTGCTCGAATCCGGCGCGCTCAAAGTCATCGACGCGGTGCGGGTGGCGCGGTCGTCGCGCGCGGCGGTCCGCATTGCGGTCACTCTGGCGCAGGACGGCGTCATCGGGCGCGACGAGGCGCTGTTGCGGATCGAGCCACGGGCGCTGTCGGAACTTCTGCATCACCAGGTCGACCCGCGGGTGCCGCGCGACCGGCTCGCAACCGGCATTGCCGCCAGCCCCGGCGCCGCCACCGGGCGCATCGTCTTCACCGCCGCCGCGGCGCAGGCCGGTGCGGCGCGTGGCGACGCCTGCATCCTGGTGCGGCGCGAGACCGCGCCCGAGGACATCCGCGGCATGCACGCCTCGGTGGGCGTGATCACCGAGCGTGGCGGCATGACCAGCCATGCCGCCGTGATCGCGCGCGGGCTCGGCCTGCCCTGCATCGTCGGCGCCTCGGACATCCGCATCAACCCGCGCGACCGCACGCTGACCGCGCCGGACGGCCGGGTGCTGGTCGAGGGCGACCTGGTGACCGTGGACGGCACCTCGGGCGAGGTGCTGGCCGGGGCGCCCGCGATGCTGGAGCCGGCGCTGGACGAATGGTTCACCACGCTCCTGCACTGGGCGGACAATGTGCGCGACATCGGTGTGCGCGCGAACGCCGACACGCCCGACGACGCGCGCACCGCGCGCATGTTCGAGGCCGAGGGCATCGGCCTGTGCCGTACCGAGCACATGTTCTTCGACGAGGACCGGCTCACGGTCATGCGCGAGATGATCTTCGCCGACACCGCCAAGGACCGCCGCATCGCGCTCGACCGGCTTCTGCCGATGCAGCGGGCGGACTTCATCGCGCTTTTCGAGATCATGGCGGGCCTGCCGGTCTGCATCCGTCTCTTCGACCCGCCGCTGCACGAGTTCCTGCCGCACGACCGCGAGGGCATGCGCGAGTTGGCCGAGGCGCTCGACCGGCCGCTGTCGGACGTGACCCGCCGGGTCGAGGCCCTGTCCGAATTCAACCCGATGCTGGGTATGCGCGGGGTGCGGCTCGGCATCACGGTTCCCGAGATCTACGACATGCAGGCGCGCGCGATCTTCGAGGCGACGATCGAGGCCGGCCGGCGCGGCGCGCCGGTGGTGCCCGAGGTGATGATCCCGCTTGTCTCGGCCAAGCGCGAGGTCGAGATCGTCAAGACCCGGATCGACGCGGTGGCGGCGGCGGTGCGCATCGAGCAGGGGGCGGACTTCGATTTCCGGCTGGGCGTGATGGTCGAGACGCCGCGGGCGGCACTGCGGGCCGGCGAGATTGCCCAGCACGCGGCCTTCCTGTCCTACGGGACCAACGATCTCACCCAGATGACCTATGGGTTGAGTCGTGATGATGCCGGTCGCTTCATGGGTGTCTACGTGTCGCAGGGTGTCTTCCGGGAAGACCCGTTTCACGCCCTGGATCAGGACGGCGTCGGCGAACTCCTGCTGATCGGCAGCACGCGCGGACGTCAAACGCGACAGAATTTGACGCTTTCGATCTGTGGCGAGCATGGCGGCGACCCGGAATCCATCGCCTTTTGCCGCGGCGCGGGCTTCGACTACGTGTCCTGCTCGCCGTTCCGGGTGCCGGTCGCGCGGCTGGCGGCGGCCCAGTTCGCACTGAAACTGCCGCGCTAGGCCCAGAAAAACCTTTCCGCTTCGGCAGGTTGCGGGTATCGTGAAGGCTCGGAGCCTCGAGCGGTCTCGATACATCGATTCGTCCACAGGGTCCCTGCGTGGCGGGGTCGTTCGGCTTTTTCGTCGCTGGGTGGACCTCCGCGCATTTTTCGGCTATCCCGTCCGGGTCGCTGCCTTTGGGGGGCTGTGGCTCGTCGTAGCAGAACGGATTTTGTGAATGTCAGCACTGAAGTGCTGGGCCGGGGGCGCGCTGATGCTCCTTGCCCTCGCCCAAGGCTCGCATGCCGAAATGACGGTAAGCCAGTCGAACGCGCCGACCATCCGGCTTGACGAACAGCTCGATGCCCTCTTCGGGCAGGAGCGCATCGCTCTGGGCTCGCTCGACTCGGATCATTTCCAGCGCCTGGCCCGGCCGACGCCGCCGGCTGCGGGTCCGCGAGTGGCGACCGATGCCGAGACCCTGACCGGCGCCCCGGCCGCGCCGGTGCCCGCGACAGGTCCGGCCGCAGAGCTTGCCGCGCCCGAGGCGGCGGACGCCGCGCCGAAGGTTTCACCGCCGGCCAAGGCGCCGGCCGGCGGCTTTGCCGGCTTCTTCGCCGCCTTGGCCGGGGCGGGTGGCGGCGCCGATGCGTCGCCCGTGCCCGACGACGCCTTCACCGAGTCCTGGCTTGCCCGGCAACCAGTCCCCGACACCTTGGCACCCGATCTTCAGTGCCTGACCAAGGCGATCTACTTCGAGGCCCGGGGCGAAAGCCCGGAGGGACAGGCGGCCGTGGCCGAGGTCATCCTCAATCGCGTCGAAAGCCCGACCTTCCCGCGCACGATCTGCGGGGTGGTCAACCAGGGTGGCAACGGCGGCTGCCAGTTCTCGTACACCTGCGACGGGCGCTCGGACATCGTGCGCGAACGGGCGGCCTGGCAGCGGGCCTCCAAGATCGCTGCGGCGATGCTTGCCGGTGCGCCGCGCGATCTGACCGACGGGGCCACGCATTTCCATACGCCGAAGGTGCGGCCCGACTGGGCGCGCCGGTTCACCCGGACTGCGGTGATCGGCCGCCATATCTTCTACCGCCAGCCGATGCGTACCGCGTCGAACTGACACCCGCCGCCGGACACGCGCGGCCACGGGTCGGGTTTCGGCTTGCGGTCGCGGCCGGGGCGGCTATTGCGGGGCGACCCCCCGCCGGAGATGCGCCTTGGCTGACACGATCGAATCCGCTTTCGCCCACCCCGAGGCCCGCATCGGCACGGCGCCCGGCGCGCCCGACCGCATCAGCCTGCGCGACCATGTGGTCGAGGCCGACATCGGCGCCTTCCAGCAGGAGCGCGGACACCGCCAGCGGTTGCGGTTCAACATCGCGGTCGAGCTGCGGGCACGGCCCGAGGCCGGCGACGACGTGGACCGCATCCTGTCCTACGACCGGCTGACCGAGGCGATCGCCTCCGCGCTGTCGGGCGAGCGGCGGAACCTTCTGGAAACGCTGGCCGAGGATGTGGCGGCGCGCATCCTGGCCGAGCCGCTTGCGGCCCGGGTGTTCCTGCGCATCGAGAAGCTGGACCGGGGTCCGGGGGCGCTGGGGGTCGAGATCGTGCGCGACCGGCCGCCGCCCGACGCGCCCCGCGGGCCGGCCCCCGGCGCCACCGCCCGTCTCCTGTTCCTCGACAACGCGGTTCTCGGCGGGCCGGGCCTCGGCGCGATCCTCGATGGTCTCGACGGCGGTGCGGTTCTTGCCGTCGGGTTTCCCGACCAGCCGCGGCCGCGGACCGGCCATGCCCCCACGCAGCGGCGCATCGACCTTCTGGCGATCGAGCAGAACGCCTGGACCCTGGCGTCGCGCGATCCGCGCTGCTTGGTCGTGTCGAGCCGCACCGAGATCGACTGGGCGCTCGGCCGCGGCGGGCTTGTGGTCTGGGCGCCCTCGAAGCTGGTGCTGGACAGTCCCGACGCGCCGAAGACCACCGATCCGGTCGCGCTTGCGCTCTGGCTGGCCGGGCAGATCGGCGCCAGTGAGGTCGTCCTTCACGGCGATGTTGCGATTCCGGCGACAAGCCGCGTGCCGCTGCGACGCGCCTGAGCGAGCGCCTTGCAAAACCCGCCTCTCCTGACCAGAAGAATGCCATGACCGACCTCTACTACCGTCCGATCCCGATGACCGACGCTGCCGTTCCGGACGGGGCCTTCACCCTTGCCGGGGGCTGGTGCTGGTTCGACCGGGCCGAGGTTCTGGACCGTCGCGGCCACCGCGGGATCATCGCGGCGCGCGACATTCCGGCCGACTGGCTCGATCGTCTGGTCGCCCCGCGCGCCGATTTCGCCGGGGTGGTGCTGGATCGGCCGCGGATGATGGGCATCGTCAACATCACCCCCGACAGCTTCTCGGACGGCGGCCACTTCCTCGAGCCCGCCGCGGCGCTCACGCGCGGGGCCTGCATGGCCGAACAGGGCGCCTCGATCCTCGATCTGGGGGGCGAGAGCACGCGGCCGGGCGCACCCGAGGTGCCCGAGGCCGAGGAACTCCGCCGTGTGCTGCCGGTGATCGCGGCCCTCGCCGCGGCCGGCGTTCCCCTGTCCATCGACACCCGCAAGGCCGCCGTCGCCCGCGCGGCCCTCGCCGAGGGCGTGCGGATCGTGAACGATGTCTCGGGGCTGGACCACGATCCCGGCATGGCCGCGGTCGTCGCCGGGTCCAGCGCCTTCCTGTGTCTCATGCACATGCGGGGAACGCCGCAGACCATGCAGGACGAGGCGCGCTATGACGATGTGCTGCTCGACGTCTATGACGCGCTCGAGGCGAAGGTGGCGCGGGCCGAGGCGGCGGGCATCCCGCGCGCGCGCATCGCCATCGACCCCGGCATCGGCTTTGCCAAGACCGAAGAGCACAACCTTGCCATCCTGCGCCGGCTGTCGCTCTTTCACGGCATCGGCTGCGCGATCCTTCTGGGGGTGTCGCGCAAGCGGTTCATCGGCCGGATCGGCGGCACGCTTCACCCCGAGGAGCGGGGCCCTGGCACGACCGCGCTGACCCTGGCCGCGGCCACACAGGGTGTGCAGATCCACCGGCTGCACGTGATGTCCGAGAACCGCCAGGCGCTGGCGCTCTGGCAGGCGGTGCAGGGGGCACGAGGGTAGGCGCATGACACGAAGGCTTTTCGGAACCGACGGCGTCCGTGGCACATCGAACAGCCACCCGATGACCGCCGAGATGGCGCTGCGCCTCGGCGCCGCCGCCGGCCGCTATTTCCGCACCGACGGGCGCAACGGCCACCGGGTGGTGATCGGCAAGGACACGCGCCTGTCGGGCTACATGCTCGAAAACGCCCTGACGGCGGGCCTGACCTCGACGGGGATGAACGTGCTCCTGCTCGGGCCGGTGCCGACGCCCGCGGTGGGCTATCTGACCCGCTCGATGCGCGCCGACATCGGGATCATGATCTCGGCCAGCCACAACCCCTGGGCCGACAACGGCATCAAGTTCTTCGGCCCCGACGGGTTCAAGCTGTCGGACGAGGCGGAGGCCGAGATCGAGGCGCTGGTGGCGGGCGAGATCGCCGTCGTCGCCCCCGACCGCATCGGCCGCGCCAAGCGGATCGACGATGGCATCGGCCGCTACGTCGAATACGTCAAGACCACCTTCCCGGCGCGCGGCCAGCTCTCCGGTCTCAAGGTGGTGATCGACTGCGCCAACGGGGCTGCCTACAAGGCCGCGCCCGAGGTTCTGTGGGAGCTTGGCGCCGATGTGATCCCGGTGGGCGTCGCGCCGAACGGCTTCAACATCAACGACCGCTGCGGCTCCACGCATGTCCAGACCTGCGCCGAGGCCGTGGTCGCGCACGGGGCCGATCTCGGAATCGCGCTCGACGGGGATGCCGACCGGGTGATGATCCTCGACGAGACGGGCCATGTCGCGGATGGCGACCAGATCATGGCGCTCTTTGCGTCGCGCTGGGCCGAGGAGGGCCGGCTGCGCGGGGGCGCCCTGGTGGCCACCGTGATGTCGAACCTCGGGCTCGAGCGGTTCCTCGCCGAGAGGGGGCTCCGGCTCGAACGGACGGCGGTGGGCGACCGCTACGTGGTCGAGCGGATGCGCGAGGGCGGCTTCAACCTCGGCGGCGAGCAGTCGGGCCACATCGTGATGACCGACTTCGCCACCACCGGCGACGGGCTGATGGCCGGCCTGCAGTTCCTGGCCGCGATGGCGGCGACCGGCCAGAAGGCCAGCGCCCTGGTCCGCCAGTTCGACACCGTGCCGCAGATGTTGAAGAATGTGCGTTATCAGGCGGGGCAGGAGCCGCTGAAGGTCGACTCCGTTCGAAAAGTGATCGCCGAGTCCGAAACCCGCCTGTCCGGCCGTGGCCGTCTCCTGATCCGCAAGTCGGGGACCGAGCCCCTGATCCGGGTCATGGCGGAATGCGAGGACGAGGCCATGCTGGCGGAGGTGGTCGGTGGCATCGTGGCGGCGGTCGAGGCGGCGGTCTGACCGCCCCGACCGATGCCGGCCGGCGCGTCAGCCGGCCGCGATCAGTTCGGCCTGCCGCACGATCACCTCGGCCTGCTTGATCGAGGCGATGTCGACGAGGCGCCCCTTGTAGACGGTGGCGCCCTGGCCTTCGGCCTTGGCCTTTTCCATCGCGCTCAGGATCTCGCGCGCCTCGGCGACCTGCGCCTCCGAGGGCGTGAACACCTCGTTGGCCAGTGCCACCTGCCGGGGATGGATCGCCCATTTGCCGACCATGCCCAGGGTGGCCGACCGCCGGGCCTGGGCGCGGAAGCCTTCGTCGTCCGAGAAATCGCCGAAGGGGCCGTCCACCGGCAACAGCCCGTGCGTGCGGCAGGCCGCGACGATCGCCGCCTGCGCCCAGTGCCAGGGATCGGCCCAGTATTTCGCGCCGTCGCGGAGCATGTAGTAGTTCTCCTGGGTGCCGCCGATGCCGGTGGTCTGCATCCCCATGCTGGCGGCAAAATCGGCCGCGCCGAGGCTCATGGCCTGAAGCCGGGGCGAGGCCGCGGCGATCTCCTCGACATGCGCGATGCCGGCGGCGCTTTCGATGATGACCTCGAAGCTGATCGGGCGCGTGCGGCCTCGGGCCCGCTCGACCGCGGTCACCAGCGCATCCACCGCATAGACATCGGCGGCGCAGCCCACCTTCGGGATCATGATCTGGTCGAGCCGGTCGCCGGCCTGTTCCAGCAGGTCCACCACGTCGCGGTACCACCAGGGGGTGTCGAGCCCGTTGATCCGCACGCTCAGATGCTTGCGGCCCCAGTCCACGTCGCGGGTGGCCGCGATCACGTTGGCGCGGGCCTTGTCCTTGTCGCCCGGCGCCACCGAATCCTCGAGGTCGAGATTGATGACATCCGCCGCGCTGGCCGCCATCTTGGCGAAAAGCTCGGGCCGCGATCCGGGGCCGAAGAGCTGGCAGCGGTTCGGGCGGGCGGGGGCGGGGGGCTGAAGGCGAAAGCTCATTCTGTCCTCGGGCAAGGATGTTTCGTCGGAACCTCTGCCTGCGATAGAATGTTGCGGGACTTGCGGCAAGCGGATTTTGCATCCGCAGCATCCTTCCGCGGCGCAGCGGCGGGCCGAGGGTCGACGGCTGACGGTGGGCTGCCGGGTCGGCACCGGCCAGGCAATGGCCCCCGCGGTCCGCGTCGCGCAGGGCGCCGATCACGTGGACCTTGACGGACCGCTCCGGCTGGCCCAAGACCGCGCGCAGCCGCTGCGCCACGCGGGCGAGACGGTCTTTCCGCCAGAGGCGGAACTCTGGGGTTGAGGAGACAGGACATGAGCCGGATCGTCTATGTGAACGGGGACTACCTGCCCGAGGACGAGGCGCGCGTCTCGATCTTCGACCGCGGCTTCCTTATGGCCGACGGGGTCTACGAGGTGACGAGCGTGCTCGGCGGGAAACTGGTGGACTTCGCCGGCCATGCGGCGCGGCTGGAACGGTCGCTGCGCGAACTCGACATGGCGAGCCCGGTGACGATGGACGAACTCCTGGCGATCCACCGCGAACTGGTGGCGCGCAACGGTGTCGACGAAGGAATGGTCTATCTCCAGATCACCCGCGGCAATCCCGGCGACCGCGACTTCGCCTTCCCCGACCCGGCCAGGACGCCCTCGACGCTGGTGATGTTCACCCAGTCGAAGCCCGGCCTCTCCGACAGCCCGCAGGCGCGCGACGGGATCAAGGTGATCGCGATCGAGGACATCCGCTGGGGCCGGCGCGACATCAAGACGGTTCAGCTTCTCTATCCCTCGATGGGCAAGATGATGGCCAAGAAGGCCGGGGCCGACGACGCCTGGATGGTCGAGGACGGGTTCGTCACCGAAGGCACGTCGAACAACGCCTACATCGTCAAGGGCGGGCGGATCATCACCCGGCCGCTCGGGCACGACATCCTGCACGGGATCACCCGCGCCGCCGTGCTGCGGCTGGCGCAGGAAGCGCAGATGGAGATCGAGGAGCGGCCCTTCACCATCGACGAGGCCAAGGCGGCGGACGAGGCGTTCTACACCTCGGCCTCGGCCTTCGTCACCCCGGTGGTCGCGATCGACGGGGCGATGGTGGGGACCGGCAAGCCCGGCCCGGTGGCGCGCCGCCTGCGCGAGATCTATCTCGACGAGGCGCGCAAGACCGCGATCTGATCCGCAGGGCGGCCGCCCGGGGGGCCGGCGCCCGCGTCAGACCGGCGTCGCCATGACCTGAAGCGTGACGGCGGCAAAGAAGACGAAGCTCGCCGTCATGACGAAGACGTGCCAGATCGTGTTGTGGAAGGGCAGCGCCCCGCAGAGATAGAACAGCACGCCGACCGTGTAGATCACGCCGCCGGTCACGATCAGCGCGAAGACGGTGGGGCTGAGGCTCGCGAGGAAGGCGCCCCCGGCCACCAGCCCGACCCAGCCCATCGCCAGATAGAGCCCGAGTCCGAGCCAGCGCAGCCGGTCCGGCGAGACGGTCTTGAGCCCGACGCCCGCCAGCGCGGCGGCCCAGAGCCCCGCCAGCAGGTAGATGCCCTGCCCGGAAAGCAGAAGGAACGGCGTGTAGGTGCCGGCGATCTTCACATAGATCGCCGAATGGTCGAGCCGGCGCAGGATGCGGCCCCAGCGGCGGTGTCCGAACGCGTTGTAGAGCCCCGAAAACAGGATCATGAGGATGAGCGCGGCGCCGTAGATCGCGGTTCCGGCGATCGCCGAGGGATCGCCGCGCATCACCACCGCAAGCACGACCAGCACCGGCACGGCGGCGAGCGCCGTCATCAGCGCGACCAGATGCACCGCCGCGTCCGACAGTCGTTCCGCGCGCGAGTAGGTATCGCGCGACCGGAACCAGGCTCCAGCCCATGCCATCGTCACACCCCTCCACACGCTCAAGTCTAGCACCCGTCCGGCCGCCAGCCTACGCGCGGCGTGTCACATCACTGTGTCGAATCGGGAACCGGTGGCGGCGCCGGGCGCTTTGCTTCGCCGACGTTTTCACGGAAGGCCACCTCGAAGGCGGCCTGCTTGGCGGCGTCCGCCTCGCTCTGGTGCTGCGCCTTCCAGTCGTCGTAGGGCATGCCGTAGAAGATCGCCCGCGCCTCCTCCCGGGTCATCGGGATGCCGCGCGCGTTGGCGGCCTCCTCGTACCAGCGGCTCAGGCAGTTGCGGCAGAACCCGGCCAGGTTCATCAGGTCGATGTTCTGGACATCGGGGCGCCGGTCGATGAGGTGCTCGCGCAGGGCGCGAAAGGCCGCGGCCTCGAGTTCGGTGCGTGTGGCGTCGTCCATGCTTGGCTCCGTCAGGCGATGAGACCGGCCGCCCGCGCGCCGGCGACAAGGCTGTCAGCGACGACATGCGCGGCGCGGTCGGGCGCGGGAGACATGTCGGGAACCTGCACCACCCGCATGCCCGCTGCAAGGGCGGCGCCTACGCCCGCGTCGCTGTCCTCGAAGACGAGGCAGTCCTGCGGCGCCGCACCGAGGCGGCGGGCGGCCTCGAGGAAGATGTCGGGGGCGGGCTTGGGCCGGGCGGCCGCGTCCACGCCCACGATGTGGTCGGGCGCGAAATGGTGGAGCAGCCCGGCGGCGCGCAGCTTGCGGATCGCGCCCGCGGTTCGGCTGTTCGTGCCGATGGCGCGCGGCATGCCCATCGTCCGCAGCCGGTCCAGAAGCTCGGCTGCGCCGGGGCGGTGCGGGATGCCTTGCGCGAAGGCCTCGGTCGTGGCCTGAGCCCAGAGCCGGTCGAACTCGGCCAGGGCGATCACCCCCTCGAGCGCCCGGCCCAGACGCTGCCGGCCCTCGGCCTCGTCGATGCCGACCAGCGTGGTCAGCAGGGCGGCGGGGTCGCGCACCCCATGGCGGGCCAGGATCGCGCTGCCGGTGCCGATGACCAGCGACTCGGTGTCCAGAAGCGTGCCGTCGAGATCGAAGATGACGGCGCGGATGGCGGTCACAGGCCCGTCTCCGCCAACGTCGCCTGCAGCACCGGGGCCAGACGCGCCGCCCATTCCGCCTGGCCCTGCTCGGTCGCGATCAGGTCGTTGCGGATCTCGATCAGGACGTTCGGACGCCCCTGCGACAGGGCGTGCCGGTCGATGGCGTCGCCGTCGAGGTGCCCGTTGTAGGGCTCGTTGTCGCCCACGCAGAGCCCGAGCGCGGCGAGCCGCGCGATCAGCGGAGCCGCAAGCCGGGTGTCGCGGTGCGAATGCAGGATGCCGACGGCCCAGGGCCGCGGCGCGCGTCCGCGCAGGCAGGGGGTGAAGCTGTGCACGGCGCAGATGACCGTGTCGGGCCGGCTGGCGGCCAGCCGCGCATAGGCCGCGTGGTAGGGGCGGTAGAGCCGGTCGAGGCGGGTCTCGACCTCCGCCGCCGTGATGTGTCGGTTGGCCGGAATGATGGTGCCGTCGTAGAGCTTCATCACCAGGGTGGGGTCGTCCTCGCCGCGGTTCGGGTCGATGACCAGCCGCGAGAAGTCCGACAGGATCGCCGGGCTGTCGAGATGCCCGGCAAGGTGGCGGGTCACGCCGGCGGCGCCCACGTCATAGGCGATGTGGCGCCCCATGTCCTCGGGCGCGATGCCGAGGCTTCCCCCCATCACCCAGTCGGGGACATGGTTCGAGGCGTGGTCGCAGGTGACGAGCCAGCGGCCGGGGCGGTCTTCTCCGCAGATCGTGAAGGGGTGGCGGGTCATCGGTGCGTCGTAATTGCCTGCCAGAGGGTTTAGGGGAAGCCGGCGCCAAGCGCCAGTTGCCGCGACGCGGGAATTCGGCCATAGAAGGCGCGGCTTGCGCTGATAGCGCAAACGGCAGGCGAAAGGACAGGGCCATGGAACGGATGAGACGCCACCGCAAGGTGAAGATCGTGGCAACGCTGGGCCCGGCGTCCAACGACTACGCCACAATCCGGGCGCTGTTCGAGGCCGGCGCCGACGTGTTCCGTCTGAACATGAGCCACGGCTCGCATGACGAACAGCGGATGCGCCACGACATCATCCGCCGGGTCGAGGCCGACACCGGGCGGCCGATCGCGGTGCTGGCCGATCTTCAGGGCCCGAAGCTGCGGGTGGGCACCTTCGCCGGCGGCGCCGCCGATCTGGAGGAAGGCCAGAAGTTCCGCTTCGACCTCGATCCCGCCGAAGGCACCGGTCATCGGGTCTGCCTTCCGCATCCCGAGATCTTCGCAGCGCTGAGGCCCGGCGCGACGCTTCTGGTCAACGACGGGAAGATCCGGGTCACGGTCGAGGCCTGCGGCGCCGATTTCGCCGATTGCGTCGTGACCACCGGGGGCACCATCTCGAACCGCAAGGGCGTGAACGTGCCCGATGTGGTGTTGCCGCTGGCTGCCCTGTCCGACAAGGACCGCGGCGACCTCGAATTCGCCTGCGAGATGGGCGTGGACTGGCTGGCGCTGTCCTTCGTGCAGCGGCCCGAGGACGTGCTCGAGGCGCGCGAGCTGGCCCGGGGCCGCGCCCGGATCGTGTCCAAGATCGAGAAGCCGGCGGCGGTGCACGCCTATGCCGAGATCCTCGCCGTCTCGGATGCGATCATGGTGGCGCGCGGCGATCTGGGGGTGGAGCTGCCGGTCCACGCCGTGCCGCCGATCCAGAAGCGGCTGGTCCGCGGGGCGCGGGCGGCGGCCAAGCCGGTGATCGTGGCGACGCAGATGCTGGAAAGCATGATCGAAAGCCCGATGCCGACCCGGGCCGAGGTGTCCGACGTGGCGACCGCGATCTACGAGGGCGCGGACGCGGTGATGCTTTCGGCCGAATCCGCCGCCGGCCACTATCCGGTCGAGGCCGTGGCGACCATGGACGCCGTCGCGATCTCGGTCGAGAGCGATCCGACCTACCGCGAGATCATCGAGGCGAGCCGCAAGGCCAAGCGCGCCACCGTCGCCGACGGCATCGTCGCCGCCGCGCGCGAGATCGCGGAGACCACCGACATCAAGGCGATCTGCTGCTTCACCCAGTCCGGGACCACGGTGGGGCTGGTCGCACGCGAACGGCCGCGGGTGCCGATCATCGCGCTGTCGCCGATCACCGCGACGCTGCGCCGGCTCTGCCTCACCTGGGGGGTGCACTGCGTGCGCACCGAGGAGCTCGACCGGTTCAAGATGGCGGTGGTGAACGCCGCCAAGGCCGCGCGCCAGTACGGGTTCGCGACCGAGAAGGACCAGATCGTCGTCACCGCCGGCGTGCCCTTCAACGTGCAGGGAACGACCAACATCCTGCGGGTGGCCCCCTGTGACGAGCGGTTGATTTTCCGCACCGATCCGGAATAAGTTTCCGCAGGGGCCCCACGGGGCTTGGTGCGCGATGCTCAGTGATACGCTGCTTGCCTTGGGCCTTGTCGTGGGGGTCATGGCGATCCCGGCCATGATCTCGGCCTTCTCGAAGTCCGAACCGCCGCGCGCCGCCGCGGTGACTGCGGTGATCGGCGGCGCGCTGGTCGTGACCGCGATCCTCCTGCATCCCGGAAGCTACCGCGCCGAGGACATCCCGTCGGTCTTTGCCCGGGTGTTCAACCACTACCTGCGCTGATCGCCTGCGCTCTTGCCAAACCGGCGCGGCCCCCTTATACGCCCGCAGTCTGATACCCGCGCGTCCGGCCGATGTGGCATGCCGAGTCGCGCGTTCACTCTGGAATGGAGACGGAAATGCCCAAGATGAAGACCAAGTCGGCCGCCAAGAAGCGGTTCGCCATGACGGCCTCGGGCCGCGTGAAGGCCGGTGTCGCCGGCAAGCGTCACGGGATGATCAAGCGCTCGACCGATTTCGTGCGCAAGGCGACCGGCACGATGATCCTGTCGGACTCGGACGCCAAGATCGTCAAGAAATACATGCCGTACAACCGCTGAGGGCCGAGAGATGTCGCGAGTCAAATCCGGGGTCGTCACTCACGCCCGCCACCGCAAGGTCATCAAGAAGGCGAAAGGCTACTACGCCGCGCGTTCGACCAACTTCCGCACCGCCACGCAGGCGGTGGACAAGGCCAACCAGTACGCGACGCGCGACCGCAAGCAGCGCAAGCGCAACTTCCGCGCGCTGTGGATCCAGCGGATCAACGCCGCGGTGCGTGCGGTCGATGAATCGCTGACCTATTCCAGCTTCGTGAACGCGCTGTCGAAGGCCGGCATCGAGGTGGACCGCAAGGTGTTGGCCGATCTGGCCGTGCACGAGCCGGCCGCCTTTGGCGCCATCGTCGAAAAGGCGAAGGCCGCGCTGGCGTAACGAACACACCGAGGGACGGTGGAAGCCCCGCGCGCGCCGCAAGGCCGCAGCGGGGTTTTTCCTTTGCGCCGCTTGCATTGCGCAGGCGGGCCGACTAGCACGAGGGCCGCGGAACGCGGGGAACGAGATGGACGGACTGGACGCGCTGAGGGGCAGGTATCTGCAAGGCATCGGGGCCGCGGCCGACGAGGCCGCGCTTGAGGAACTGCGGGTGGCGGGCCTTGGCAAGAAGGGCGAGATCAGTGCGCTGATGGCGACGCTCGGCCGCATGGACCCCGAGGAGCGCAAGTCGGCCGGCGCGGCGCTGAACGCGCTGCGCGACGAGATCGACAGCGCGCTGCGCGCCCGCAAGGCCGCCCTGGCCGATGCGGCGCTGGACGAACGCCTGCGCGCCGAGTGGCTGGACGTGACGCTGCCCGGCCGGCCGCGTCCGCGCGGCACCATCCACCCGGTGAGCCAGGTGACCGAGGAGGTCACCGCGATCTTCGCCGACATGGGCTTTGCCGTGGCCGAAGGCCCGCAGATCGAAAGCGACTGGTACAACTTCGACGCGCTGAACATCGCGCCGGAACATCCCGCCCGGCAGGAGCACGACACCTTCTTCATGGCGCGCGATCCGTCCGACAACCGGCCGCCGCATGTCCTGCGCACGCACACGAGCCCGGTGCAGATCCGCGCGATGCAGACCCGCGGCGCGCCCCTGCGGGTGATCGCGCCGGGCCGGGTCTACCGCATGGACATGGACCAGACCCACACGCCGATGTTCCACCAGGTCGAGGGGCTGGCGATCGACCGCGACATCTCGATGGCGAACCTCAAGTGGACGCTCGAGGAGTTCTGCCGCGCCTTCTTCGAGGTTGACGCGGTGGAACTGCGGTTCCGCGCCTCGCATTTCCCGTTCACCGAGCCCTCGGCCGAGGTGGACATCCGCTGTTCCTGGGAAGGCGGGCAGCTGAAGATCGGCGAGGGGTCGTCCTGGCTCGAAATCCTCGGGTCCGGCATGGTGCACCCCAAGGTGCTGGCCGCGGGCGGCATCGACCCGGCGCTCTGGCAGGGCTTTGCCTTCGGCATGGGCATCGACCGGATCGCCATGCTGAAATACGGCATCCCCGACCTGCGCGCCTTCTTCGAAAGCGACCTCAGGTGGCTTCGGCACTACGGGTTCACGGCGCTCGACCTGCCGACGGTGAGCGGGGGGCTGAGCCGGTGAAGCGGGACCCGGAATTGCTCCGCGATATTCTCATCAAATGCGAACAGTCGCATGATTGGTTCTTCTATCCCGAAACCAAAACCAACGACGATAACGTGCGCTATGCACACTGGCTGCTTCTGGAAGACAGCGGGTTCGTTGTTCGGCACGGAAAGAGCGGTTTCCGAATGACTTCAGTTGGTTATGACTATCTCGCTGCGGTTCGGGACGAAGGGATCTGGGTCATCACAAAGAATGCTGTCGCCGAAACCGGTGGTAGTGCCACTTTGGAAATCCTTAAGGCCCTTGCAACGGGGTTCCTGCGCAAGAAGATCAGCCAGCACACTGGAATAGAACTATGAAATTCACCCTCTCCTGGCTGAAGGATCACCTCGACACCACCGCCTCGGTGGACGAGATCGCCGAGGCGCTGACCGATCTCGGCCTCGAGGTCGAGGAGGTGACGAACCCCGCCGCACGGCTGGCGCCGTTCACGCTGGCGAAGGTCCTGCACGCCGAGCAGCACCCGGACGCGGATCGCCTGCGGGTCTGCCGGGTGCTGACCGACGAGGGGGAAAAGCAGATCGTCTGCGGCGCGCCGAACGCGCGGGCGGGGATCACGGTCGTCCTGTGCAAGCCGGGCGACTATGTGCCGGGCATCGACGTGACGCTGGGCGTGGGCAAGATCCGGGGCGTGGAATCCCACGGGATGATGGCCTCGGAACGCGAGCTGGAACTGTCGGACGAGCACAACGGCATCATCGAGCTGCCCTCGGGCGAGGTCGGCGAGAGGTTCGTGGACTGGCTGGCGGCGCACAGGCCGGGCGCGGTCGATCCGATGTTCCACATCAAGATCACCCCGAACCGCCCCGATGCGCTGGGCGTGCGCGGCGTGGCGCGCGATCTGGCGGCGCGGGGCCTTGGCCGGCTGAAGCCCTTGGAGGCGCAGCCGGTACCGGGGGCCTTCGCCTGTCCGGTCACGGTGACCTTGGCCGAGGATGTGCGGGGCAAGGCCTGCCCGCATTTCGTCGGGCGGCTGATCCGAGGCGTGCGCAACGGCCCGTCGCCCGCCTGGCTTCAGGCGCGGCTGAAGGCGATCGGGCTGCGCCCGATCTCGGCGCTGGTCGATATCACCAACCTCTTCACCTACGACCTGAACCGGCCGCTCCATGTCTTCGACGCGGGCAAGGTGCAGGGCGGGCTGACCGTCCGGCAGGCGCGCGAGGGCGAAAGCCTGCTCGCGCTCGACGGCAAGACCTATGCGCTGCGCCCCGGCATGACCGTGATCGCGGACGCCAACGGCCCCGAGGCGCTGGGCGGCATCATGGGCGGCGAGCATTCGGGGGTGACCGAGGCGACGACCGAGGTCTTCGTCGAGGCCGCCTATTTCGACCCGATCACCACCGCCGCCACCGGGCGGGCGCTGCGCATCCATTCGGACGCGCGCTACCGGTTCGAGCGCGGCATCGACCCGGCCTTCACCCGGGACGGGATGGAACTCGCGACGCGGATGATCCTCGATCTGTGCGGCGGCGAGCCGTCCGAGATCGTCGAGGCGGGCGCGCCGGTCGACACGACCCGCGAATACCGGTTCGACCCGCGCCGCGTGGTCAGCCTGGTCGGGATGGACATTCCCGAAGGCACGCAGCGCGCGACGCTCGAGGCGCTGGGGTTCACCCTCCGGGGGGACATGGCGCAGCCGCCGTCCTGGCGGCCCGACGTGCTGGGCGAGGCCGATCTGGTCGAGGAGGTGGCGCGGATCGCGTCGCTGACCCGGCTTGAGGGCAAGCCCCTGCCGCGGCCGCGGCCGGGCGTGCCGAAGCCGGTGCTGACGCCCATGCAGGTGCGCGAGGGCGCGGCGCGGCGGACGCTCGCCGCGCTCGGCTACAACGAATGCGTGACCTACAGCTTCATCGACAAGGCGGCGGCCGAGCTGTTCGGCGGCGGGGCCGAGGCGACGCGGCTCGAGAACCCGATCTCGTCCGAGATGACGCACATGCGGCCGGACCTGCTGCCGGGGCTTCTGCGGGCGGCGGCGCGCAATCAGGCGCGCGGCTTCCTGGATCTGGCGCTCTTCGAGGTGGGTCCGGTCTTTGCCGGGGGCGAGCCGGGCGAGCAGGCGCTGCACGCGACGGCGATCCTTCTGGGCGCGTCGGCGGCGCGCGATCCCTTCGGGTCGCGCCGGCCGGTCGACGCCTTCGACGCCAAGGCCGATGCCGAGGCGGTGCTGGCGGCCATCGGTGCGCCGGCGCGCGTGCAGATCGGTCGCAAGGCCGAGGGCTGGTGGCATCCGGGTCGCGTCGGCGTCATCCAGCTTGGTCCGAACGCGCTGGCGACCTTCGGCGAGCTGCATCCGAAGGTGCTGCGCGCGCTGGACGTGAAGGGGCCGGCGGTGGCGCTGACCATCCGGCTGGCCGCGGTGCCGTTCCCCAAGGTGCGCACGCCCACGCGGCCGGCGCTGTCGGTGTCCGACCTGCAGGCGGTCGAGCGCGATTTCGCCTTCGTGGTGGACGCGCGGGTCGAGGCGCTGACGCTGGTCAATGCCGCGCAGGGTGCCGACAAGGCGCTGATCGACAGCGTGCGGGTCTTCGACCAGTTCGCCGGTCCGGCGGCCGAGGCGCAGATGGGGGCGGGCAAGAAGTCGCTCGCGATCACCGTCCGCCTTCAGCCGCGCGACAAGACCCTGACCGAGGCCGAGATCGAGGCGGTGGCGGCGAAGATCGTCGAGAAGGTGACCAAGGCCACCGGCGGCACGCTGCGCGGCTGAGCGCGGGCGGGTCCGGGCGGCGCGGCCGGCCGGACCTAGCGGCCGAGCACGTGCCAGTGGACGGCAAAGCCCGGATCGAAGACCGTCACCGTCTCGTCCCCGGCCGCGATCTTCGCGGGCCAGGCGGCGGGATCGGGGCGCTTTTCCAGGGTCATCGTGGCGGTGTTGCGCGGCAGGCCGTAGAAATCGGCGCCGAAGCCCGCGACGAAGTCGGCCAACCGCGGCAGGGCGCGCTCTTCCTCGAAGACATGGGCCAGGATCGGCAGCGTGTTCGTCGCGGTGAAGCAGCCCGCGCAGCCGCAGGCGTGTTCCTTGAGCCGGTCGGCGTGCGGCGCGGAATCGGTGCCGAGGAAGAAGTGCGCATCCCCCGAGGTCGCCGCGGCCCGCAGCGCCAGCCGGTGCTCCTCGCGCTTGGCGACCGGCAGACAGTAGTAGTGCGGGCGGATCCCGCCGGCGAGGATGTGGTTGCGGTTGAGGATGAGGTGATGCGTGGTGATCGTGCCGGCGATGCCGCGGCCGCCGGCGCGCACGTAATCGACGCCCTGCCGCGTGGTGATGTGCTCCATCACCACCCGCAGGCCCGGCGTGGCCCGGCGCAGCCGCTCGAGCACGCGGTCGATGAACACCGCCTCGCGGTCGAAGATGTCCACGGACGGGTCCGTCACCTCGCCGTGCACGCAGAGCGGCAGGCCGATCGCCGCCATCCGCTCCAGCACGCCGCGCACCCGGTCGAAATCGCGCACGCCCGAGGCCGAGTTGGTGGTGGCGCCGGCCGGATAGAGCTTGACCGCCTGCACCAGACCGTCCGCCGCGGCGCGGGCCACATCGTCGGGATCGGTGCCCTCGGTCAGGTAGAGCGTCATCAGCGGCCGGAAGTCCGCGCCCTCGGGCAGGGCGCGCAGGATCCGGTCGCGATAGGCGGCGGCGTCGGCGCCGGAGACCACCGGCGGGACAAGGTTCGGCATGACGATCGCGCGCGCGAAATGGCGGGCGGTTTCGGGCAGCACGGCGGCCAGCATCGCGCCGTCGCGCAGATGCAGGTGCATGTCGTCGGGGCGGGGAATCTCGATGCGGTCCATGACCTGCCCCTACACGATCGCGGGCTTCGGCGCCAGTTGGCCGGGTTTTCCCCGGATGCCGGTTTTTGCGGCATGGACGCCCGCAGATCGGGCAGAAGCGGCGGCGTCGGGCCGCGGATGTCGCGCGGCGCAGGATGCGATGGCCGCGCCCCGGCGGTGGCGCGCTAGCAAGGGCCATGTTCGACGCAGCCGCTCCCTCTCTTCAGCGCGTGCGTGGCCGGGCCGAGGTGGTGCTGGCCGGCGGGCGGCCGCTGCGGATCTTCCAGCAGGGCTCGGCCAAGGCGATGCTGCCGCGCGTCCACGGCGGGCCGCCGGAGGTCGTGTTTCTCAACACCGCGGGCGGGCTGACCGGGGGCGACCGCCTGTCCTGGGCGCTTGCGGTCGAGGGCGCGGCCGTCGCCACCACGCAGACCGCCGAACGCGCCTACCGGTCGGCGGGCGGTCGGGCCGAGGTCGGGGTGGCGCTCTCGGTGGGCGCGGGCGGCGCGCTCGACTGGCTGCCGCAGGAGACCATCCTCTTCGAGGGTTCCGCGCTGACGCGCCGCACCCGCATCGACCTCGGGCGGCAGGCGCGGCTTGTGTTCTGCGAGGCGGTCGTGCTCGGCCGCCGGGCCATGGGCGAGACCGTCGCCCGCATCGACCTCCACGACCGCCGCGAGGTCTGGTGCGACGGCCGGCCGGTTCTGGTCGAGCCGGTCGCGCTTGATGCCGATGCGCTGGCGCCGCGCCCGGCGCTTCTGGACGGCGCGCGGGCCCTTGCAACCGTGGTGCTGGTGGCCGACGGCGCCGAGGACGCGCTCGGCCCGGTGCGCGCGGCGCTCGGCGGGCCGGGCGTGCGTGCGGCCGCCTCGGCCTGGGACGGGCGGTGTCTCGTGCGGATGACGGCGCCGGATGGCCTGCCGCTGCGCCGGGCGGTGGCGCGGGTGCTTTCGGTGATGCGGCGGGGCGCGCCCCTGCCGCGGGTCTGGCAGTTGTGAGGGACGCATGAACCTGACGCCGCGCGAAAAGGACAAGTTGCTGGTCAGCCTGGCCGCGATGGTGGCGCGCGGGCGGCTTGCGCGCGGGGTGCGGCTCAATCACCCCGAGGCGATCGCGCTCATCACCGATTTCGTGGTCGAGGGCGCCCGCGATGGCCGGACCGTCGCCGAGCTGATGGAGGCGGGCGCCCATGTCGTCACCCGCGACCAGTGCATGGAGGGCATCGCCGAGATGATCCCCGAGGTGCAGGTCGAGGCCACCTTTCCCGACGGCACCAAGCTTGTGACCGTCCACCACCCGATCCGATAGGAGAGCCCATGTTCCGGATGCACCGCGCCCTGATCGCCAGTTGCCTTGCCACGCTGCCCGGTGCGGCTCTCGCCCATTCCGGGCATGACGCCGGCACCTTCGTTGCCGGGATGAGCCACCCGGTCAGCGGCGCCGACCATGTGCTGGCGATGGTGGCGGTCGGGCTCTGGGCCGCGCAGGCCGGGGGCCGGGCGACCCGCGCGCTCGGGGCCGTGACCGCGGCGGCGGGCGTCGCGCTCGTCGCAGGGGGCTGAGCCGATGATCCCCGGCGAGATCTTCCCCGCGCCCGGCGACATCGTGCTGAACGCCGACCGCGAGGCCGTCGAGCTGAGCGTTGCGAACACCGGAGACCGGCCCGTGCAGGTGGGTAGCCATTACCATTTCGCCGAGACCAATGCCGCGCTCGCCTTCGACCGCGCGGCCGCGCGGGGCATGCGGCTCGACATTCCCGCCGGCACCGCGGTGCGGTTCGAACCGGGTCAGGAGCGCGCGGTGCGGCTGATCCCTTTTGCGGGCGCGCGCGAGGTCTGGGGCTTCAACAAGGCTGTCATGGGGCCCATCTAGGATGGCGCGTGCGACGGTTGCAAAGGCAGGAGGCGCGGACGATGACCCGATGGATTACCCCCGCGGACTGGTGGCGGCTGTCCTGGCGGATGGCGGCGATGACGGCCGAGGCGCAGACGGTGATCGCGCTGCGCCTGCTGGGCTTCGCCGGAATGTGGCACAGCCCGCCCTTCGAGGCGCAGCGCATGGTGGCCGAGAAGGCGCAGGCCGCGCGCGAAGCCGGGCTCGCGGGCACGGTCTCGCTGATGCGCGGCGAGGGGCCGGCGCGGGCCACGCTCGCCGCGCTGGCACCCGTGGGACGGCGGACGCGGGCCAACGCCCGCCGGCTGACCCGGACCCCCGGGCCGGGTCCGACCCGCAAGACCTGACCGGCGGGCGGTCAGCCGCCCTGCGGTGGCGCGTCGGGCAGCGCCGGCAGGCTGCGCAGGTAGAGCACGACCGCGTCCAGGTCCCGCGGCGTCATCCGCGCGAGATAGCCGTAGGGCATCGGCGGCAGCATGGGGCTTCCGTCCGGGCGCCTTCCTTCGGTGATCATGGTCTTGATCGCGTCGTCGGAATAGCCGGCCAGTCCGTCCGGCCCGTTCGTGAGATTCGGCGCGACCGAGGTGCCCCAGGGCCCGTGGAATTCGAACCCGCCGCGGCCGAGGTCGGTGTCGATCATCGGCCCCTGCGGGCCCATCGGCGTGTGGCATTCGAGGCAATGGGCCAGGCCGGCGACGTAGCGGCCCCATTCGACCGTGACGCCGGGGGCGGGGGCCGCGACCTGCCCGACCGCCGGGCCGTAGGCCGGGGGCAGGGGCATGCGGTAGACCGACTCCGGCACGCTGTTGTCGATGGCTGGCAGGCTGCGCAGGACCATCACGATCGACGCGAGGTCATCGTCCGAGATGCCGCGGTAGAAGGTGAAGGGCATCGGCGGCCCGATCAGGCTGCCGTCCGGGCGCAGGCCCTCGCGGATCGCACGGGCCAGTTCCGCGTCCGTCCAGTCCTTCAGGCGCCCGCCGGGGGTCAGGTTCGGCGCGTAGGCGGTGAACATCGGGTTGTCCTCGACGAGGCGCCCGGCGAGTTCCTGGCCCGCGACCGGGCCGTCCGGACCGAGCGGCGTGTGGCAGTTGCCGCAGCCCATCGGGCCGCGCACCAGATAGTCGCCGCGTTCGAGGCTCGGGCCGTCCTCGGCGCGGGCGGCGAAGGGGACCAGAACGGCAAGGATCAGGGCGGTGGCGCCCTGCGGATTCAGTCGAAGGCTCATGTCTCAATACTCGGTCTGGGCCAAAAGGGCCGGGAAAAGGATTGGCCGCCTCCGGGGACGCGGCTGGAACGCAATCACGATGATGACGACACAGGGCGGATGGAACGAGCACGGGAACGTCCCGCCGGCCACCGCCGCGCGCCTTGTCGCGCCGACCTCCCCCTGTGTCAATACGTCGCATGGGTCAGGTTTTCCCGACCCCGCTCGCCTGAAAGGAGACGGTGATGTCCACGCGCCTTTCCCGTGCCGCCTATGCCGACATGTATGGCCCGACCACCGGCGATCGGCTGCGGCTGGGCGGCACCGATCTTGTCATCGAGGTGGAAAGAGATCTCACAACCTACGGGGAAGAAGTGAAATTCGGCGGCGGAAAGGTGATCCGCGACGGCATGGGCCAGTCGCAGCGCAGCCGGTCCGAAGGTGCGATGGACACGGTCATCACCAACGCGCTCGTCGTCGATCACACGGGCATCTACAAGGCCGACATCGGCCTGCGCGACGGGCGCATCGCCGCGATCGGCAAGGCCGGCAACCCCGACACCCAGCCCGCCGTCACGATCGTCATCGGACCGGGGACCGAGATCATCGCCGGCGAGGGCCGCATCCTGACCGCGGGCGGCATGGACGCGCACATCCACTTCATCTGCCCGCAGCAGATCGACGACGCGCTCCATTCCGGCATCACCACCATGCTGGGCGGCGGCACCGGCCCGGCGCACGGAACGCTCGCCACCACCTGCACGCCGGGGCCCTGGCACATCGGGCGCATGCTGCAATCGCTCGACGCCTTCCCGATGAACTTCGGGCTTTCGGGCAAGGGCAACGCCTCGCGGCCGCAGGCGCTGGTCGAGATGGTCGAGGCCGGGGCCTGTGCGCTCAAGCTGCACGAGGACTGGGGCACGACGCCCGCCGCCATCGACTGCTGCCTGACGGTCGCCGATGCGATGGACGTGCAGGTGATGATCCACACCGACACGCTCAATGAGTCCGGCTTCGTCGAAAACACCCTTGCCGCCATCGCGGGCCGGACCATCCACGCCTTCCACACCGAAGGCGCCGGCGGCGGCCATGCCCCCGACATCATCAGGGTCGTCTCGAGCGCGAACGTCATCCCGTCGTCCACGAACCCGACGATGCCCTACACGCAGAACACGCTCGAGGAACACCTCGACATGCTGATGGTCTGCCACCATCTCGACAGGTCGATCCCCGAGGACGTGGCCTTTGCCGAAAGCCGCATCCGGCGCGAAACCATCGCCGCCGAGGACATCCTCCACGACATGGGCGCCTTCTCGATCCTGTCGTCGGACAGCCAGGCGATGGGACGTGTGGGCGAGGTCATCACCCGCACCTGGCAGACCGCCCACAAGATGAAGGTTCAGCGCGGCCGCCTGCCCGAGGAACAGGGCGACAACGACAACCTGCGGGTGCGCCGCTACGTGGCCAAATACACGATCAACCCGGCCATCGCCCACGGGATGAGCCGCCACATCGGGTCGGTCGAGGTCGGCAAGCGCGCCGATCTGGTGCTGTGGCATCCGGCCTTCTTCGGGGCGAAGCCCGAGATGGTGCTGATCGGCGGGTCGATCGTGCTGGCGCAGATGGGCGATCCGAACGCCTCGATCCCGACGCCGCAGCCGGTGCATTCGCGGCCGATGTTTGCGGCCTTCGGCCGGTCGGTGGAACGCTCGTCGGTGCTGTTCACCTCGGCCGCGGCGGGCGATCTGCGCGGGCGGCTCGGGCTGGCCAAGGACACGGTCGCGGTCGAGAACACCCGCGGCATCGGCAAGGCGGACATGGTGCTGAACGATGCGCGCCCGCAGATCGAGGTCGATCCCGAGACCTATGAGGTGCGTGCCGACGGGGTACTGCTGACCTGTGAGCCGGCCACGGAGCTTCCGCTGGCGCAGAGGTATTTTCTTTACTGACAGCCGTTTACGCCGCGGTGTTCCTGCGGCGCGCGATCTCGCGGCAGAGCGCCTCGGGGCTCACGCCGATCTCGGCGGCCACCCGCGCCCCCTCGCCGCGGGCCGGCAGCCGCCCCGGACCCGCCAGAAGCCAGGCGTCCAGCCGTTCGGCCACGGTGCGCAGGGTCAGGATCTCGGCGCGCGGGCGGGTGCGCTGCATGGCCAGGGCCAGCTGGCGGGCAAAGGCCTCGGCCAGCGCGGCATCGCTGCCGAGCGCCGCGCAGGGGGCCGCGCGCGATGGTCAGCGTCCGGACCGGCCCCGCGAAGGCCACCGCCCCGCAATGGTGGCAGTCCGACCAGACCGAGGCCTCGGCCAGCCGATCGCCCGGCCTCGCCCGTTGCCGGATCAGCTCCTGACCGTCCGGGGTCAGCCGCACGAGATGGGCCTCGCCCGAGCGGACGAGATGCAGCACCTCGACCGGGTCGCCCTGACGAAAGAGCGCCTCACCCGCCGGGACGGTGCGCGCCGAGCAGGGCAGTTCAGAAAGTCGGTCGGCCAGTGCGGTCATCATGATTGCGATCATGGTCCGGCGGGACCGTCTGCGGCAAGAGGGGGAAAAACAGCCGAAAGGACAGGTCCGTGTATCGCGGCACCGTCTTGCTCTGCCTCGCTCTCGCGGCCCCGGCACTCGCCCAGGGGACGCCGGGCACAAACCCCGCCCAGCCCCATGCCGGCCAGCAGAACCGCGCGATCTGGGCGCTCTCCAAGGACGACATCGCCGAGCTGCGCCGCGGCGGCCGCTTGGGGGCTTGCCAAGCCGGTCGAGCCGAACGGCATGCCCGGCCCGGCCCATCTGCCGCAGACGAAGGACGAGATCGGGCTTTCGGCTGATCCGATGGGGCAGATCCGGGCGATCTTCGCCCGGATGGACGCGGAGGCCATCGCCGAAGGGGCGCGGCTGATCGACGCCGAGGCGCGGCCGGATGCGGCCTTCCGCGACCGCTCCGTGACCGGCGAGAGCCTGAAGGCAATGCTGGCCGAGAGCGAGGCGATCCGGGAACGCCTGCGCTGCATTCGCCTGTCCCCCCATCTTCTGACGCCGGCCCTGTTGTCGGCCGACCAGATCGGCCGCTGCAACGCGTAGCGCGGTCATGGCTCCGATCCCTCCGCCGCGGTGCCGGCCGGCCACGACCCGGCCACGTGGCGCAAGCACAACGGCCGCAAGTAGGGGCTCTTCGATGACGCCCGCCCGTCTGTCCTTCGTCCTTGCGGCCGCCTTCGGGCTGGCCGCCGGGCCGGCCCTTGCCGGGCTGATCGCCGTGCCGGTCGCCGAGGGTGTCCATGCGCTGGTGGGGGAAGCCGGCCAGCGCTCGGCCGACAACCTCGGCAACAACGCCACCTTCGGCGTCGTCGTGACCGACGCCGGGGTCGCGCCGGTCGACGCGGGCAGCCGTGCGAAGGGCGCCCCGCAGGTCGATCAGTCGGCGTTCGCGCATCTCGAAGGCTTCGACACGCCGGCCGGCCGCAACGCCCAGCAGGACTTTTTCCGAGATGGAGCGGGAATAGGGGCCTCCCGCCGCCGTCATAGCTGCATTGCAGCATGAAATGTTGCGCTGCGGCATGGGATCGTGGAGGATGGGGCAGGGAGGAAACTTGTCCAGGGAGTTTCCCGATGGCCGCCATCACCGTTCTCGACCCCGCACCCGCCCGTGACCGCCGACTGCGCCGTGGCCTCGATGCCTATTTCGCCGCGATCGGTCAGGGGGTGAATGCCTACATCGAGCGCCAGTCGCGGATGGCCGAGATCAACCGGCTGAACGCGATGAGCGATGAAGAGCTTCGGGGCCTCGGCCTCACGCGCGAGCGGATCGCCTACCACGTCTTCGCCGACCGCTTCGTGTTCTGAACGCGCCCGCCGGGTGCAGAAGCCGCGGCGGCCGCGTAGTCCTCGCAGAAAGTTGCGGGCCGAAGAGCCCGTTTCGTGCTAGACTGAAGGGGTCGGCGGCCTTGCCCGTCCGGCCCCTTTGTCTGCCTGGCCGGCGGCCCGGTCCGACCGGTCTGATCCTCACGTCCGACATGTGCCCGTGACGAGTGGCCCGGGTTCCCGCGATTTTCTGATCGTCAATCGGGAGACAGGACATGACCAAGACCATCGGCAATCCGCTTTCCTGGGGCGCGCATGCGCTCGGTGCGCTGGGGCGCGACGCCGAGCTTGTGGTGCGCGAGCTCGGCGGCGACAATCCCGGGGCGCGCTCGGGTCCGGTGACGGTGCGCCGGATCGGCACCGAGGATCTCCGGGCCGCGCTCCGCGCCGGCTGGGAGGATTTCGGCGCGATGCGCAGCGACGTGATCGCGGCGGCGCTGCTCTATCCGGTGATCGGGGCGGCGCTCTTCTGGGCGGCCGGGCACCAGAACCTGCTGCCGCTGATCTTCCCGCTGGCCTCGGGCTTTGCGATCCTCGGTCCGGCGGCGGCGGTCGGCATGTACGAGATGAGCCGGCGGCGCGAGGCAGGAGAGCCGACGGGCTGGCTCGACGGCCTGCATGTGCTGGCCTCGCCCGCCTTCGGGGCGATCCTCGCGCTGGCCGCGCTCCTCTTCGGGATCTTCGCGGTCTGGATGCTGACCGCCTGGACGATCTTCCAGAACACGCTCGGCCCCGCATTGCCGGCGACGGCGCAGGCCTTCCTGCACGACGTGCTGGCCACGCCGGACGGCTGGGCGATGATCGCGCTGGGCCTGCCGGCGGGTTTCGTGTTTGCGGCGCTCGTCCTGTCGATCAGCGTGGTGGCCTTCCCGATGCTTCTCGACCGTCACTGCGGGCTGCCGCAGGCCATGGCCACCTCGCTCGAGGTGGCGCGCCGGAACCCGGCGACCGTGGCGCTCTGGGGGCTGATCGTGGCTGTGGCCCTGCTGCTGGGCTCGCTGCCGCTTCTGCTGGGCCTTGCGGTGGTTCTGCCGGTCCTCGGCCACGCCACCTGGCATCTCTACCGCCGCGCGGTCAACTGAGGCGGAATTGCGGCAGGCCGGCCGGGATTCGCCGGGGATTGTGCGGCGTCCTTGCACAATCCCCGAGGGTTGGTCATTGTCGTATCCAAAGAGAACAAGGTCCGGCACGGATCGGTCCGAGCAGTCGAAATACAACCGCAGGCAGTTCGTCATGCGCAAATTCGCAACCCTGGCGGCCTTGGCCGTTGTCGCGTCCTGCACCGGGGATCCCCGGTTCAGCGGTGTGCCCGATGTCCGCGAAGCCAGCGCGGATGCGGTGTCCCAGTGCCGGTATGTCACGGATCTTCGAATGAAACCGGGGGTTTACGGGCCTCTTGCCGAAGAGGGCCTGCGCTACGCGCGCAATTCGATCAAGCTCGATGCGCGCAACGCCGGCGCCAACACCGTGGTGTTCGATGCGGCACCGCCGGGCGTGGCGATCTACGAGCTGCACGCGGTGGCCTACCACTGCTGACGGGCGGGGCGATGTCGCCGGGCGGCAAAGCGGTGCAGACTGGCGCTGCGGGCCGACTTCCGGGCGGCGACGGGGAACGACGGGTGGGATGATGACACGGTACTGGATGGCACTGGCGCTCATGTGGCCGGTTGCGGCGCAGGCGGACTGCCTGACGGCGCGCGATCTCCGCTCGGGGATCAAGGCCGAGTTCGCCGACGGGTCCGCGACCGAATACTGGCACGGCGCGGCCGGGCTGGTCTCGGTGCTCGAGCGCCCCGATCCCGCGCGGCGGGACGGTATCGCCTTCGTCAGCCGTCTCGGGCTCTACGATCTCGAGGCCGCCGAGATCGCGGGGGGCGAGACGCTGCCGGACCGCCACCTGTTCATGGCCTATTCCGAGGCGGTGGACGCCCTGCCGGAGCCGCGCGCCGGGGCGTCGTGGCAGGGCGAGACCACCACGACCTATCCCGACGGCTACAGCGACGTGGCGCAGACCCGCTATCAGTTCGGCGCGGCCCGCGCCGTTCCGGTCGGCGGCTGCACCTACGAGGCGATTCCGGTCAAGGCGGATTTCGTCTGGAAGGACGGCTGGATGCGGCAGGAGTTCCTCTATTTCGGCGCGCTGGGCATTGGCATCATCGTCGCCAGCCAGTACTCTTCGGAAGCGGAGCCGGCCCGGTTCAGCCTTGCCGCGCTGAGCCGCATCACCCCCTGAGAAGGATGCCCCGATGTCCGACCTGCCTAGCTGCCACAAGGTGCGGAAAGCCGGGCGCTGGACGGGTCCGGCGGCGGACCGGGTGATTCTGGACTACGCCGGGCGGCTCCTGCGGCGGCGCCGGCTGCGGACCGAGGGCGGCCGCGATCTTCTGGTGGATCTGGCCGAGACCGTCAGCCTCGAGGCCGGCGATGCGCTGGAGCTGGCCGACGGCCGTCTGGTCGAGGTCGTGGCCGCGATCGAGGATCTGGTGGCGGTGACGGGGCCGGGGCTCCTGCGCGCCGCCTGGCACATCGGCAACCGGCACACGCCCTGCCAGATCGAGGAAGGGCGCCTCGTCATCGCGCGCGACCATGTGATCGAGGCGATGCTGCGCCAGCTCGGGGTCACGCTGACCGAAGTCCGGGCGGCCTTCGCGCCCGAAGGCGGTGCCTACGGCCATGGCCGCACCCTGGGCCATGACCACGGGCCCGACGGGGGGCATGGTCACGACCCGACCCAGGGCGGCCATCACGGGCGCGGCGTGCATTTCCATGTCTCGCACCGCCACGACGACGCCGAGGACGAAGGGCCCGCCGAGGAGACATGAGCGAGGGGGCTCTGCTCAGCCTGATCCAGTGGCTTTGGCCCGCGTTTCCGACCGGCGGCTTCGCCTGGTCGCACGGGCTTGAACGGGCCGTCGAAGCCGGTGACGTGCGCGACGCCGAGACGCTCGGCGCCTGGGTCGGCGATGTGGTGGCGCGGGGCTCGGGCGCGCTCGACGCCGCGCTGCTGGTGCAGGCGATGGCGCCCGACGCGGATCACGCGCATTTGGCCGAGCTGGCCCGTGCCCTTGCCGCGTCGCGCGAACGGCTGGCCGAAACCGTCGAGCAGGGGGCGGCCTTCGCCCGGACGGTGGCCGCGGTCACCGGCACCGCCATGCCCGAGGCGCCGCTGCCGGTGGCGGTCGGACGCGCCGCCGCGCCGCTGGGCCTCGCCCCCGCGCAGGTGGCGGCGGTCTATCTGCACGCCTTCGCGTCGAACCTGATCCTCGCGGGCGTGCGCTTCATCCCGCTTGGCCAGACCGAGGGACAGCGCGCGCTTGCGGCGTTGCAGCCGGTGATCGTCGCGACCGCGGCGCGTGCGGTCGCCACGGCGCCCGACGCGATCGGCAGCGCCGCGGTCGGGGCGGATCTCGCCGCGATGGAGCACGAGGAGAGCCCGGTGCGGATTTTCAAGTCATGACAATCTGTTGCGGTCTGAGATTTCCAAAGGAGATGAGGACATGACCAGCCCCAACGGCCCGCTTCGCGTCGGCATCGGCGGCCCCGTCGGCGCGGGCAAGACCACGCTGACCGCGGCGCTCTGCAAGGCGCTGGCCGGGCGGTTCTCCGTCGCGGTCATCACGAACGACATCTACACGCGCGAGGATGCCGAGTTCCTCACCCGTGCCCAGGTCCTGCCGGCCGAGCGGATCCGCGGCGTCGAGACCGGCGGCTGCCCGCACACCGCCATCCGCGAAGACGCCTCGATCAACCTGGCGGCGGTCGCGGACCTGAACCGCGCCTTTCCCGATCTCGACCTGATCCTGATCGAATCGGGCGGCGACAACCTTGCGGCGACCTTCAGCCCGGAGCTGGCCGATCTGACGCTCTATGTCATCGACACGGCGGCCGGTCAGGACATACCGCGCAAGCGCGGACCGGGGGTGACGCGATCGGACCTTCTGGTGGTCAACAAGATCGATCTCGCGCCCCATGTGGGGGTCGATCCGGTGCTTCTGGAGCAGGACACCCGGGCGGCGCGCGGCGCGCGGCCCTACGTGCTGGCCAGCCTTCGGCAGGGGCAGGGGGTGGACGCGGTGGTCGCGTTCCTCGAGCGCGAGGGCGGCCTAGGTTGACGACGGCGGCCGGGTCGGCAGCGGCGGGATGCGGCGGCCGGCGGCGCGCAGTTGCTCCTCCAGCTCGGGGATCCGCTGGGTGAAGCGCGCGATGCGCAGCCGGTTCGACACGTTGCGGCACAGAAGCAGGTTCAGCCCCGGCCGGTCCTCGGCGTCGAGCCGCCCCATCAGGTTGCGCAGGTAGGGCGGGTGGTTGCGGCGCGCCCGGTAGAAGGTGCGGAACAGCGCCGGATCGAAGGCCCCGGAGCCCGCCGCCTTCAGGATCGCGGGCAGCATCCGCATCTGATCGAGCGCCGTGGCGATGTCGCGCCCGAGGTTCGGGCAGGGAAGCAGGTGCGTCCAGGGCCGCGCGAACAGCGCCGCGTGCATCGCGTCGAGCGCCTGTTCGGGATCGAAGATCACGTAGACCTCGCCGGCCCCCTCGGTCATGTCCGGCGCAAAGCCGTAGCGGTCGGTGAACGAGAGGCGCCGCTTCTCGGGCCAGCGCGGATCCCATCCGGCGAGGCGCGGGTCGAGCGTGGCCTGCGGCTGGATGGCGATGACGGTGGCGCCGGGGGCGGTCACCGAATAGGCTGCCGCCGCATAGCCCGCCATGCCCGCGCCGTAGAAGACCACGCGGTCGAAGTCCTCGAAGAAGGCGTCGTCCACCAGGCGGTCGAAATAGCGGTAGATGCGGAAGTCGCGATACCAGCTGTTGGTGCGCGCGATGAGGGTGAGGCTCGACCAGCCGTTCGCGCGCGCGGTCAGGTAGCCGATCGGCATCTGCTCGGGCCGGGCGCGGCGGATGCTGTCAACGGTCTCGAAGCTGACCAGCAGGGTCGCGGCGCCGTCCCGGAACAGGGCGGCGTGATTGCTTCCGAGCGGCTCGAAATAGCCCTCCTGCCCGCCGATGCGTTCAAGATGCGCGAGCCATTCGCCCTCGCTGAGCGACCGCAGGTCGCCCGTTTCCATGTCGTCCTGCATTTTCCCCCGCCCAACGGCGGCACACACCCTGCGGCCATTCTTGGGGCCGTGGCGGGCGTCATGCAAGTTGTCTGAATAGACGGGTTGACCGATTTCCGCGGTCGCCTGGCCGGCTTGTGACGCGCCAGAATTCAATCGTCGTCGAGACGGCTCTTTGTTTCCGAAGCGCGTTCGACCTGCTCGGCCTGTCGGGCGTACTGGGCCATGCGCCGGGCCGCGGCGGGGGACAGCGGGCGACTTTCCGGCGTGACCAGCAGCCGCCCGAAGAGCGCCCGGTAGGGCTCCTCGAGCATGAGCGCCTCGAATCGCCGGTGCCGCCAGGCGACGGCCTCCCGGTGCAGCCGGCCCAGGACGGGATCGGCGCGCAGGTCCGCGCGCAGGGGCGCGGCGGCCGGTGCAAGACGCAGGATCGACCGGTCTTCCTCTGTGCCGAAGTTGCGTTCGACCCAGTACGACATGTCGAAGGCCGCGCCCTCGCGGTTCGCCCGGCCGCGGTCGCATTTCACGATGTAGCTCTCCATCGCGCCGAGCGCGTAGTGATTGATCTGCGCAAGGCGCAGGTTGTCCTGCCCGAGGGGCGAGAAGATCCGGCCGGTGCGGAAGCCGGGGGGAAGCTCGCGGCCGTCGCCGCCGAACCAGCGCTGCGCGGCCATGCGCGCGGGGTCGGGGCGGCGCGGGCGGTGAACGCCGAGCCGGCCATAGGACCCGTCCTCGCGGAAAAGCGTCTTGAAGAGCGCCGCCCGCCACGGCCAGATCATCGCGGCGGGGGCGGCGCGGTGAAACTGCTCGGTGACGGGGCGGTCCTCGTAACCGACGACGCCGGCGTTTCCGAACAGCCGCCAGGTAAGCGGGATGGCGGTGGCGGCCGGCAGCGCCGCCAGCAGGGCCGCCAGCGTGCCGTCGCCGGCATGGACGTTCACGTATTCGTCGATGTCGAGCACCAGCGTCCAGTCGGCGGTGCGTCGCAGCGGATGGGCCGAGGCGCGCTTCAGCGCCGACCACTGCGGCCCTTCGGGATGCGGCCCGTCGTTCTTCACATGGGTGAGCCAGCCCATCGCCTCCAGCCGGTCGAGCATGGCGTCCGTGCCGTCGCGGCAGTCGTTGGAATAGACGAGAACATCGGTGACGCCGATGGCGCGGTGATGGGCCAGCCAGTCGATGAGGAAGGCGCCCTCGTCGCGCACGCAGAGAACGGCGAGGATGCGCGGCTCAGTGTTCGGCATCGCCCTGATGATCCACGGTGAAGAAGAAATCCGGCCCGATGTCGCGTTCGTGCAGGTCCGGCGGAATGACACCCGGCCCGGCGTTGAAGACCGAAGCGCCGAAGTGCGCAAGCATCCGCGACAGCCTGCGCATCCGTGCCCCGGTCAGTTCCGCGTAGAAGGCCGCCTGGTCGGGGCGGGCGCGCAGGTCCGCGATGCGGGCGCGGTGCGCCGCAACCGCCGCGTGATGCGCCGCGGCGATCGCGGGGTCGGCCATCAGGCGGTCGAATTCCGCACGCGCGGCGGGGATCATGCGCTGGATCGACCGGTCCTCGGTCGTGTTGTGGTTCATGCGGAACCAGTAGTTCAGCCCCTGGTCGCGATCGACATGGTTCACGCGGCCGCGGTCGCGCTTGACCAGAAAGCTTTCGGCGGACCGCACGGCGTAATGGTTGAGGCTGACCCAGTCGTAGCCGAAGGTCTCGGTGGTGGACCGCCAGCCGTTGCGGAACATCGCGCGCGGCATGGGCCGGCCCGAGCCGTTCAGCCATTTCACCCGGTCCCAGAGGTCGGGCCGCAGGCCCTTGGGGCGGTGGACCCCCAGCTTCTTGTAGATGTCGATGTTGCGAAACAGCGTCTTGAAGCCCCAGGCCTGGTGCGGCTTGCGCACCAGTTCGGGCGCGCAGAGCGTGAACTGCTCGAGAATGAAGCGGTCCTCGTATTCGGCGACATCGGCGTTGCCGAAGAGCCGCCATGTGAGCGCGATCATGTTCGCATCACCCATGGCCGCGTAGAGATCGGCCAGCCGACCCTCGCCCAGCCGGACGTTGATGAATTCGTCCACGTCCATGCAGATGACCCAGCCCGCCCGGCGGATCAGATCTTCGTCCTCGGCGGCCTGAAGCGCCGCGTGCTGGGGCGGCATGTGCAGGGTGCGGAACGGGTTGTCGCGGTGCTGGACGAGGCCGCGCGCCTGAAGCACGTCCAGCAGCGCGTCGGTCCCGTCGGTGCAGTCGTTGGTGTAGACAAGGACATCATCCACCCCGATCGCGCGGTGATAGGCCAGCCATTCGAGGATGAAGGGGCCCTCGTTCTTCATGGTGGTGACGATGGCCGTGCGCCCGGCCTCGCTGGCCTGCGCCGGCGCCTCGCGCGGGGCCGAGGCGGGGGCGCGGACCGGCTTGTGGCCGAAGGCGGTCTCGGCCAGCGCGACCAGCGCCGGATCCTCGATCAGCGAGGTCTTGGGCGCCAGCTCCGACGCGCGACGCCCCGGAACCCGCAGCCCCATCGCCCGCCAGAACGGCACCACCGTGCCGGCGTCGGGGCGCATGAAGCTGACGCGCAGCGGCCGCCAGGTGTTGTCGAGCCCCGCGGTCTCGGGGGCCACGCCCCAGCGCGCGATGCCGCGGCGGTTGTCGAACTGGCGGCAGATGTGGTCGCCGAAGTGCTCGGGCCGGTCCTTGCGCACCCGCCAGGGATAGATGCGGTGTCCGGCCATCAGAATCACGCCGCCCGAGGCGCGGGTGCACAGGTCGAAGGCCGGCGGCGCGTCGGCGGCCAGAAGGTCGCAGACATCGAGCGTGAGCACGGCGCGCGCCCGGGCCAGAAAGCGCCACTTGGCGATCTCGTAGATCAGCGCCTCGCCGAGCGGCGCCCGCCAGGGGTCGGGGGCGGGCCTTTCCATGCGGTCCTTGCCCGGCGCGTCGGGCGCGAGGAAGGGATGGGTCTCGGGGCCGAGGCCGGGCTTGCCTAGGGGCAGGGGGCTTTCGAGCAGCACGACGGGCGGCCCGTCGGCCGGAAGCCGCGCCGCGAGGCGCGCGGCAAAATGGTCGGGCGTGGCGGCGAGGTCGTCGGGCGGCGCGCGGTTCACGACCAGCGCGCCCCCGGTGCCGTGCCGGTGCGCGTGACAGAGGAGCCACTCGGCCACGGTCTCGGCCGTCTCCGCGTAGCGGAACCCGAACAGCACGTTGCGCCCGCCGAGGAGCCCCCATTCCGCCGGTGCCGGGTTGAGGTCGAGCGCGCCGCCCCCGGCCAGCGCCAGCCGCGGCGCCCCGGTCGCCGAAACCATCAGCCCGCCCGACACCTCGCGCCGGTCGGTGACGGTCGCGCAGCCCGGGCGCGGATCGGGATCGACGGCGGCGGCCGGTGTGCCGCTCGCGAGGAAGACGCGCAGATGCGCGATGCCGGCCTCGTCCCAGCCCACCGCATCGAGCCAGCGCAGCCCCTGCGCCTCGCCCCCCGACAGACGGCGCAGCGTCACCGCGCCCGGAACGGGCGCGGCCTTGCGGCGGGTGCTGGGCGTCTGCTCGGTCATCCGTCCTGCCCGGGCGCTCGCTGCGCCTCTTGGGGTCTTGGTAGCACAGCCCTGCGGCCCGGCAAACACGGCCAGCCCGCAAAGGCGCGGTCCGTGGCGATTGCGCATTGGCAAAGTCCGGGCCGCGCGAGAGACTGGCCGCAAAGCAAAGGCGGCGCGCAGGCACGCGCCCGGAGGGCAGGCATGGCGGACTGGCAGATCGGAATGCTCTGGATCGGGGGCGATCTGAGCTTTCTCGAGCAATTGTGCATCCAGTCCTTTCTCGACGCCGGCCATCCCGTGCGGCTTTACAGCTACGAGCCGGTCGGCAACGCGCCCGCGGGCGTGGTCCATGCCGACGCCGCCGCCGTGCTGCCGGCCGAGGGCTTCCTGCGCCACGGGCGCACCGGAAGCCCGGCGCTGCATTCCGACCGGTTCCGCTATCTCATGCTGGCGCGCGAGGACCGCATCATCTGGGCCGATACCGACGCCTATTGCCTGCGCCCGTTCGAGACCGAGACCGGGCATTTCCACGCATGGGAATCCGACACCGGCGTCAATGGCGGCGTGCTTGGCCTTCCGAAGGACAGCGCCACGCTGGCCCGGCTTGTCGACTTCACCGCCGACCCCTACGCGATCCCGACCTGGTACGGCGACGACTACCGCAGGGAGCTCGAGGCCCGGCGCGACGCGGGCGATCCGGTGCATGCCGGCGCGATGCCCTGGGGCGTCTGGGGGCCGCACGCGCTGACGCATTTCCTGAAGGAGACGGGCGAGATCCGCTACGCGATGCCGCGCCCGACGCTCTACCCCTTCGCCTACGAGGAACGCCGCCTGATGCTGCGGCCGGGGCTCGATCCCACGCCCTGGCTCGGGCCCGAGGTGTTCTCGATCCATTTCTACGGCCGCCGGATGCGGGCGCGCATCGTGTCGGCCAACGGCGGCGTGCCCAAGCCTCGCAGCCTGATCGGGCAGTTGCTGCGCAAGCACGGGATCGACCCGCTGGCCGCGCCGATCCCGGCCAAGTCGGTCTCGGCCGAGGACCGCGAGGCCGAGGGGGGCGATCCGTGACCGGCGCGGCGGACGAAACGCTTCTGGCCGCGATGGGCCGGCCGCAGACCGTGGCCGACGTGGGTGGCTGCGCGCCCGATCTGCTGGCCGAGGCGGCGCGACGCTGGGATGCCGAGCTCTGTCTGGTGGACATGGACCGCAAGGGCGACTTCCCGCCCGATCCGTCGCCGGGGATCGCCGCCTGTCTGGCCCGGCTTGCCGAACTCGGGGTTGGCCCCGAGCGGGTGCGGGTGGTCCGCGACGTCGCCGGGCTGCGGCCCTGCGATGCGATCCTGGCGCTGAACGGGTTCGGCGACCGCTACAAGATCCGGCCGCTGGTGCCGGTGCTCGAGCGCGCGCTGCACGCCGAAAGCCGGCTCTTTCTCGACATCCGCAAGGGCTCGGGCGCCTTTCCCTTTCTCAAGGACTTCGGCACCTGCGAGACGCTCGGCCGCACCGCCGGGGCGGACGGGGTCGAGGTGGCGCGGGTGGTGTTCACCCCGGCGCCGCCCGCCAGCGGCAACGCCGGCGACTGGGCCGCCATCGCCCGCGGTCTGGCCGGGCCGGACGGGTTCTTCACCGACAACGGCCGGCATTCCTTCCTGTTCGTCCCCCGCGGGCGCACGCTGGTGGTGACCTTCGACAATCTCGACATCGCCATGGACAAGCGCGAGGACCGCCGGCCCTGGGGCTTTGCCTTCATCGAGAAGCAGGGCTGGTCGATGCTGGGGGTCATGGCGGCGGGCTGGACCTGGTATCGCGACCCCTGGGTGGGCGACGAGTTCGACCGGCTGGCCGCCGAGGGTTTCTTCGCCCGCTTCGACCGGGTGGTGTTCTACGGGGCCTCGATGGGCGGCTACGCGGCCGCCGCCTATTCGGGGGCCTGTCCCGGCGCCGATGTGGTGGCGATCTCGCCGCAATCGACGGTGGACAAGGCGGTGGTCCCCTGGGAGACGCGCTACCGGACGGTGTGGGGCGCGGACTTCTCGGGCCGCTACGGCGATGCGGCGCTGGTTTCGGGCGCGGCGCGGCGGGTGACGATCCTCTACGACCCCTATGAGCGGCTCGATGCGGCCCATGCCGCGCGCTTCGTGCTGCCCAACGTGATGAAGCTGCGCGCGCCGCTTCTCGGCCACCGGCTGGGGTCGAGCCTGTCGCAGATGGGGGTGCTGACGCCGCTGATCCTCGGGGCGCTGGACGGCAGTCTGACCGAGGCCGCGTTCTACCGGACCCTGCGCGCGCGCCGGGGCTTCGCGCGCTATCAGCGCGAGCTCTTTCAGAGGGCCGTCGAGCGCGGCCATCCCGCCCTTGCCCGGCGTCTGGGGCGATGGGTCCTGTCGCAGGGGGACCACCGGTTCATCCGCGAGGCCATGGCGCGGCTGCCCGCCTGAAGGACCGGATCGGGGGCCAATCTGCAACCAAAGTTGCAGGGTGCGTGTCGGGAAATCCACGCCATCGGAGTCATGATTTAGAATTGTTCAAAACTTGATCCGGATCAAATCGCCGTGGGGGGCCGCACAGTCAGGCCGCAGACGCGCGACGCCCGATGCCGGAGACGATCATGAAACGGGAAACCGGCAGCCATGCTTCCGACCTGAGCCAGGGCCGGGGTTGCCTCGGCCGAAGGCCTGCGCGACGAGGCCAAGGCGATCTTCGCGCCCTTGCCCTCGACGGTTCCGGCCATGGCCGACAACCCGGCCTCGCCGGAAAAGCTCGCGCTTGGCAGGATGCTCTATTTCGACCCCCGGCTGTCGGCCTCGGGCGTGTTCAGCTGCTACTCCTGCCACAACCTGACCACCGGCGGCGACGACAACATGGAAACCTCGGTCGGCCACGGCTGGCAGAAGGGGCCGCGCAACGCGCCGACGGTGCTGAACTCGGTCCTGAACGAGGCGCAGTTCTGGGACGGCCGCGCCGCCGACCTCAAGGCGCAGGCCAAGGGTCCGTACAGGCGGGCGTCGAGATGGCCAACACCCCCGACAACGTGGTGGCGACGCTGAAATCGATGCCGGCCTATGAAGCGGCCTTCATGGCGGCCTTCGGGGCCGATGCCGATCCGGTGACCTTCGACAACATGGCCAAGGCGATCGAGATCTACGAGGCGACGCTGCTCACGCCCGCGCCCTTCGACGCCTGGCTGAACGGCGACGACGCGGCGATGAGCGCGGACGCCCAGGCGGGTCTCAAGGTCTTCATCGACAAGGGCTGCGCCGCCTGCCACAACGGCGTCAACGTCGGCGGCCATGGCTACTACCCGTTCGGCCTGATCGAGAAGCCCGGCGCCGATGTGCTGCCCGCGGGCGACAAGGGCCGCTTTGCGGTCACCTCGACCGCCTCGGACGAATACGTCTTCCGCGCCGCGCCCCTGCGCAACATCGCGCTGACCGCGCCCTACTTCCACTCGGGCAAGGTCTGGGACCTGAAGGTCGCGGTCGAGATCATGGCGGAATCACAGCTGGGCGAGGCGCTGAAGGAGGAAGAGACAGCGCAGCTTCTGGCCTTCCTCGACAGCCTGACAGGCACGCTGCCCGAACAGGTCCTGCCGGTGCTGCCGGCCGAGACCGCCACGACCCCGCGCCCGACGCAGGAAGTCGTGGTCGGTGGTCAGACTGAATAGGGCGCGACGCCACTCACGGACGTGCCTTCGGGGAAGGGGCGGCTTCGGCCGCCCCTTTTCGACCGGTCTCAGAAGAACGCCTGCAACCCGGTGATCGCCCGGCCGAGGATCAGCGCATGCACGTCATGGGTGCCCTCGTAGGTGTTCACCGTCTCGAGGTTCGCCATGTGGCGAAACACCTGGAAATCCTCCTGGATGCCGTTGCCGCCGTGCATGTCGCGCGCCATCCGCGCCGCGTCCAGCGCCTTGCCGCAGTTGTTGCGCTTGATGATCGAGATCATCTCGGGCGCGGCGTTGGCCTCGTCCATCAGCCGCCCGACCTGCAGGCAACCCTGAAGCCCGAGGCTGATCTCGGTCATCATGTCGGCGAGCTTCTTCTGGAAGAGCTGGGTCTGGGCGATCGGGCGGCCGAACTGCCGGCGGTCAAGCCCGTACTGCCGCGCCGCGTGCAGGCAGAACTCGGCCGCGCCGAGCACGCCCCAGGCGATGCCGTAGCGCGCCCGGTTCAGGCAGCCGAACGGCCCCTTCAGCCCCTCGACATGGGGCAGAAGCGCGTCCTCGCCGACCTCGACATCCTTCATCACGATCTCGCCGGTGATCGAGGCGCGCAAGCTGAGCTTGCCGCCGATCTTCGGCGCCGAAAGCCCCTTCATCCCCTTGTCCAGCACGAAGCCCCGGATCTTGCCGCCGTGCGCCTCGGACTTGACCCAGACCACGAAGACATCGGCGATGGGCGCGTTCGAGATCCACATCTTGGACCCGTTCAGCACATAGCCGTTCGCGGTCTTCCTCGCGGTGGTCTTCATGCCGGCGGGGTCCGATCCGGCGTCGGGTTCGGTCAGGCCGAAGCAGCCGATCCATTCGCCGCTCGCAAGCTTCGGCAGGTAGCGGCGGCGCTGATCCTCGGACCCGTAGGCGTAGATCGGATACATGACCAGCGACGACTGCACCGACATCATCGACCGATAGCCGCTGTCCACCCGCTCGATCTCGCGCGCGACCAGCCCATAGGCCACGTAGCCCGCTCCCAGCCCGCCATATTCCTCGGGGATGGTCACGCCCAGAAGCCCCATCCCGCCCATCTCGGCAAAGATCGCGGGGTCGGTCGCCTCGTCGCGATAGGCGGCGATGACGCGCGGCTGGAGCTTTTCCTGCGCATAGGCGCGGGCCGCATCGCGCAGCATCCGCTCGTCCTCGGTGAGCTGACCCTCCAGCCGGAACGGGTCCTGCCAGTCGAACCGCCCCAGATCGGGGGCATCCTTGGGCTTGAGCTTCGGCCGGTCGGTCATCGGGGCCTCCTTCGGTGGCTTTGTCAAAAACTCATTGCGCAACGGCGCGATGCCTTCTGTTTCTCACGGCTTTCCAGTAGAATCCAGCGAATGATCCTCGCCCATCCATGAGGAAAGCTCATGATATCGCGCCGCTATCTGCCGTCGATGCCCTCGCTTCTGGCGCTGGAGGCGGTCGAGCGGCTGGGATCGGCCAGCGCGGCGGCGCTCGACCTCAGTCTCACACAGGGCGCGGTCAGCCGCCAGCTCCAGGCGCTCGAGGCGCAGCTCGGCATCGCGCTCTTCACGCGCGAGGGCAACCGGCTGCGGCTCACCCCGGCCGCGCAGGACTTCGCCGCCGAGGCGCGGCGCGCGCTTCTGGCCCTGTCGCGCGCCTCGCTGGCGCTGCGCGCCAACCCCGAGGGCGGCAGCCTCAATCTCGCGATCCTGCCGGCTTTCGGCATGCACTGGCTGGCGCCGCGCCTCGCCCGTTTTGCCCGGGCCCATCCCGAGGTGACGGTGAACCTGTCGACGCGGCTGCGGCCGTTCGACTTCGCCGCGCAGGCCTTCGATGCCGCGATCCACTACGGGCGCGACGACTGGCCCGGCGCGCAGGCCATGCGGCTGATGGACGAGGACATCCTCGCGGTGGGTGCTCCGGCCCTGCTGCGGGAGCCGCTCGCCGAGGCGCGGGCGATCCTCGCGCATCCGCTCCTGCAGCTCGACTCGCGCACCGGCGACTGGGGGCGCTGGCTGGCCCATCACGGGCACCCCGGCCTGCGTCCGCCCGCCATGCTCTTCGACCAGTTCGCCACCATGACGCAGGCCGCCCTGCACGGGATGGGTCTTGCGCTGCTGCCGGTGTTCCTGATCGAGCGCGAACTGGCCGAGGGAAGGCTGGTGCCGGCCTTCGGCGCGCCCCTGCGCGCCCTCGGGTCCTACCACCTGGTCTGGCCGCGGGGCCGGACGCCGCGCCCGCCTCTCGCGCGGCTACTCGCCTTCCTTGCCGCCGAGACCGGCCAGCCCGACCCGAACGCCACGCCTTGACCGTCGCCGTCCGCCCGACCAGCATGGCCCCAGCATGGAGGAACCCGTGACCCAGATTCCCGGTTCGATCGACGCGGTCGAGGCGATGCTCGCCGGCCAGGACTACGTCAGCAGTCGCGCGCTTTCGACGGTGCTGTTCCTCGCGCTGAAGCTCGGCCGGCCGCTCTTTCTCGAAGGCGAGGCCGGCGTCGGCAAGACCGAGATCGCCAAGGCCGTCGCCGCGGCGCTGGGCCGCCGGCTCATCCGGCTCCAGTGCTACGAGGGACTCGACGCCGCCTCGGCGGTCTATGACTGGAACTTCGCCGCGCAGATGCTGGCGATCCGCACCGCCGAGGCCGCCGGCACCGCCGACCGCGATGCGCTTCGCGCCGAGCTCTTCACCGAGGACTACCTGATCGAGCGTCCGCTTCTGGCGGCCATGCGTCCCCAGCCGGGCGGTGCCCCGGTGCTGCTGATCGACGAGCTCGACCGCACCGACGAGCCCTTCGAGGCCTTCCTTCTGGAGGCGCTGTCCGATTTCCAGGTGACGATCCCGGAACTCGGTACCATCCGCGCCCCCGAGCCGCCGATCGTGATCCTGACCTCGAACCGCACCCGCGAGGTGCACGACGCACTCAAGCGCCGCTGCCTCTATCACTGGGTGGACTACCCCTCCTTCGCGCGCGAGATCGCGATCCTGCACGCCCGCGCCCCCGAAGCGACCGAGACCCTCTCGCGCGAGGTGGTGGCCTTCGTCCAGCGCCTGCGCCAGGAGGACCTGTTCAAGAAGCCGGGGGTGGCCGAAACCATCGACTGGGCGAAATGCCTGCTCGCGCTCGACGTGATTCAGCTCTCGCCCGAGGTGATCGCCGACACGCTCGGCGCGATCCTCAAGTATCAGGACGACATCCAGAAACTCGAGGGGTCGCAGGCCCGCCAGCTCCTCGAGGAGGTGCGGCGGGACCTCGCCCCGGCATGACGACCCCCCGTTTCTCCTTTGCGGAAATACCCCGCGGGGGGCGCGGGGGGCGCGAAGCCCCCCGGATGGCGGCGGGGCGCGGGGGGCGCGAAGCCCCCCGGATGGCGGCGGGGCGCGGGGGGCAGCGCCTTGGCTGAGCTTCCCGATCTCGCCATTCCCGAGGACGGCAAGCTCGTCCACAACATCGTCCATTTCGCCCGCGCGCTGCGCAAGGCCGGGCTGCGGATCGGGCCGGGCCGGGTCATCGACGCGATCCGCGCGGTCGAGGCCGCGGGCTTCACCCGGCAGACCGACTTCTACTGGGTACTGCACGCCTGCTTCGTCTCGCGGCCCGAGCAGCGCGAGGTCTTCGCCCAGGTGTTCCGGCTCTACTGGCGCGATCCGCGCTATCTCGAACACATGATGAGCCTGATGCTGCCCGCGATCCGGGGCGTCCAGCAGGAACGCGCCGCCAGGGCCGGCGAGAAGCGGGCGGCCGAGGCGCTCCTCGACGGCGTGAACCGCGAGGCTCCGGACCTGCCCGAGGACGAGGGCGAGACCCGGATCGAGATCGACGCCTCGCGCACGGCCTCGGCCGAGGAACGCCTCCGCACGCTCGACTTCGAACAGATGAGCACGGCCGAGGCCGCCGAGGCGCGCCGCATGATCGCGCGGCTCACCCTGCCGGTGGCGCCGCTGGTGTCGCGCCGCACCGTGGCCAACCCGGCCGGGATCCTGCCGGACTGGCGCGCCACCCTGCGCATGGCGATACGGCGCGGCGGGGACATCCGCGATGTCGCGACGAAACGCCGTCGCCTGCGCTGGCCGAACCTTGTGGTCCTTTGCGACATCTCGGGCTCGATGTCGCAGTACAGCCGGATGGTCCTGCACTTCGTCCACGCGGTGGCGAACCGCAAGGGCGCGGGCTGGGCACGGGTCCACGCCTTCACCTTCGGCACGCGGCTGACCAACATCACCCGCCACCTCGCCCGCCGGGACGTGGACGCGGCCCTCGCCGCCGCCGGGGCCGAGGCGCAGGACTGGCAGGGCGGCACCCGCATCGGTGCCTGCCTGCACAGCTTCAACCGCGACTGGTCGCGCCGCGTCATGGGGCAGGGGGCGGTGGTGTTGCTCATCACCGACGGGCTCGATCGCGGCGACCCCGACGCGCTGTCGCGCGAGATGGAACGCCTGCATCTCTCGGCCCGGCGGCTCATCTGGATCAACCCGCTGCTGCGCTGGGACGGGTTCGCGCCGCGCGCCGCCGGCATCCGGGCGATGCTGCGGCATGTGGACAGCTTCCGCGCCGGACATTCGATCGCCACGCTCGAGGATCTCGGCCGCGCGATCAGCGCGGCGCACGACGCCGGCGAAAAGCCGCGACTCCTGGCACTGGTCGAGGCGGGAGGCGGAACTTCGCCGCCGCGCAGCCGTTGACCACCGAGGCTGTTGCTGCCTGCCGCATGAGGCGGTAGGCACGAATTCCAGAGCAAGGGCCCGCCGCACCGAAGGAGATCCGATGCGCCGTCTGACCCCGATACCCGCCCTCGTCGCCAGCCTGTCGCTGGCCCTGCCGGTCCCCGTGTTTGCCCAGGATGCGCCGGCGGCCCTCTGCGCCGACGGCAGCCAGCCGCCCTGCGCGCAGGGCAACGAGCCGACGCGCAAGCAGTTGAAGGCGGCCGAGAAGGCCGCGCGCGAGGCCGAGAAGGCCGCCCAGAAGGCGGCGGC
>JBMOOG010000027.1:0-2767 GCA_049324535.1 Pseudomonadota bacterium
TGTCGCTTGCCAGCCTGATGGGACCACCGCGTTGCCAGGAGGATGGGACCACCTGGTCGTGTGAGTGAGCATCACGGTTGGCCTCCTTCGGGGTCAATGGCGGCTCGCCGGTGTGGGTGTCGTTGGCGGTAGGACGGGCCCTCGATGACGAGGGTGTGTGCGCCGGAGGTGAGTCGGTCGACGGCGGACTGGGCCAGGAGTGCGTCGCTCATCAAGGTGAGCCATTCCGAGGGTTCCCTGTTCGAGGTCACGACCGTGGATGCGCGGCGGTGCCGGTCGACGACGAGTTCGTAGAAGTCGTTGGTCTCGGTGGCGTCGAGCGGCTTCAGTGCGAAGTCGTCGAGGATGAGCAGGTCGACGCGGGCGAGCTTGCGGAGTTCGGCCTCGAGGGTGTTGTCCAGCCTCGCGCCGCGGAGCCGGGTGAACAGCTTGTCGGCGCGGGCGGCGTGGACGGTCATCCGGCGGCGGATCGCGATGTGTCCCAGGGCGCAGGCCAGATGCGTCTTGCCGACGCCCACAGGCCCCAGGACCAGGGCGCCGTGGCCGGCTTCGGTGAACCGCAGCGTGGCCAGGTCCGCGAGCAGTTCACGGTCGTAGGTCAGGTCGTCCAGCTCGTCCCAGGTGTCCAGCCGCATGCTCGGGTCGAGCCCGGCCGCCCGGGAGCGCAGGGTCGCGGAGCGGGAGTGCCGGCGGGTGATCTCGTCGGCCAGCACCAGCTGCAGGAACGCGGCGTGGCTCATCTTCTGCTGCCGGGCCAGGACCAGCCGTTCGGGCAGCGTCTGGGTCATCTGGCCGAGCTTGAGCTCCTTCAGGGTGCGGACCAGATCGGCACCGATCGGGTCCACCGGCCCGGGCCGCGTGCCGGCTGAGGTCGTACTCGAGGTCGTGGTGGTCATCGCTGGGCGCCTTCCTCGCTGCTGTGGTGGCTGCCGTCGGGGATCAGCGTGAGCTGAGCGTTCGTCGACGTCGTCCGTGTGGGTGCGGGACGGGCGTACTCGCCGGGGTTGCGGGCGAACCTGCCGCCTTGGGTGTTGTGGACGGTGTCGGCGGCGGCGGGCAGCATCGGCTGCTGGGCCTCGGTGGCCTTGGCGAGCATCGCGGCGATCTTCGACACCGACACCACGTCGAGGTCCAGTGCCCGGCTGCAGGCCGTCTCAACAGGCTCCGGGCCGTAGCGGGTGATCAGTCCCTGGAGGCGGTAGACGCTGCGCATCCTGGTCCAGGGCAGCGGGTCGTCCAGCAGCCGCTCGGCGTAGATCCCGACGCTGGGCCCGTGCCCAGCGCAGACGGCGATGAGGCGGGTCAGGTCCCGCATCGCGTAGCCGGCCTTGTGCTCGGGCAGGTCGGCCGGGTCGGTGGAACGGCCGCCGGGTGGCTGCCGGGGATGGGTCTTCACCAACCGTCCGCCACCGGCTCCAGCGGGGCCACCGACCGAGTAGAGCTTGACCAGCTCGCTGTCGGCGCGGGCGTCGAGGAACCGGCCCAGGTGCGCCTCGGGCACCGAGTAGAGCGCCTTGGCGACCTCGACGTGAAAGTCGCGGTGGACCTTGACCCGGGCGAAGATCGGCTGGTCATAGGGCACCGGCACGGGCAGCAGACAGCCCGCTTCGACCTCGGCGAACATCTCGACGGGGCGACGCTGGGTGGTGCCGTGGATCCGCATCCCGGCCCGAGACGCGCACCACGCCTCGGCTCGGGCTTGGGCATCAGCCAGGTCGGCGAAGGTCTCCCCGGCCCAGAAGTTCCCGCGGACGTAGGGCACCACCCGCTCCACTCGTGGCTTGTCCTGGGGTGAGCGGACCCTCGCGGGGTCGGTGCCGAACCCGACGTACTGGGAGTAGTCCAGCCAGCCTTGGGAGAACCTCGGGTTGACGGCGTCGGCCTTCGGCACGACCGGGGTCAGGTTGTCCGGGATGAGCACCTTGAACACGCCACCGAAGAAGCCCCACGCGGCCTCGCATCCGGCGATCACCGTGGTCAGGGTCTGGGAGTAGCTCAACCACACGAACATGTGTCGGCTCAGCACCGCGGTGAAGATCAGCGCGTGGACCTTCCGCCGGCGTCCGGTCTCGGGGTCGAGCAACAGACCCATCTGGGCGAAGTCGAGCTGGCACTCCACCCCCGGATCGCCATCGGCGACCCGGACCGTGGTGCCGCGCCCCGTCCGGAACCCGCACCGCTCCACGGCGAACCGGTGCAGCGTCCGGTAAGGCACCCGCACACCCTGCCGGGCCAGGAGCTCCTCGATCTTCACGACCGACAGCGGCTCGTGCTTCACCCCGTCGTGCTCGCCGCCCGTCACCCACGCACGGATCTGGTCCTCACACCCGAGCAGGGACTCCCACGCGGCCCCGTGCCCGCCGGGTCGCACCGGGCGGACCGCCTCGACCACCAGCCCGATCAGCTCGTCGGTGACCACTTCGTCGACCGGCACACCGGCCTCGCGGGACAGCCCCGCCGCCTGCGCCGCCTCGACATACCGGCGGGCGGTCTTGCGGTCCACCCCCGCTCGCTCGGCGACCTTCCGCAGCCCTGACCCTCCCTCGAGCCAGGCCCGCAGCACCTCACGCACCTCGACCACACTGACCTCCCTGAATCCCACCCGCGCTGACCTCCACGTCGACGGTCATGACGTGGGCAGTCAACGAGCGCATCCCGAGCACCCCCGACAGACGCGCCGCGTGGTCCCACGACTGGCAGAACAGGTGGTCCCATGAGACTGGCGAAAAACCGCCTACCGCGGTCCCATGCTCATGGCAGGCGACAG
>JBMOOG010000028.1:0-232725 GCA_049324535.1 Pseudomonadota bacterium
CTTCAACCGCTCCATCTGCGCGTCGGTCAGCCAGAAAAGGTTGCTCATCATCACCCCCGTCAGTCCGGGAGCTTGAATCACGCAGGCCCGGCGGCCTCAAGCCAATTAATGGGTCCTGACCCTAGGCTGTGCACCATGATGGCGGTCCATGAGCGCGCTTGCGCCATGGAAGGCCGCAATGTCAAATGGCCGAAACTTCGCGAATCCGGCCAATATGTTGGAATGACGACCGAACAGTCGGACATTCACGACGCTTTTGAAGATGCGTTGAACGCCATGAAGATCGCTGTTGGCCTGAAGATCACCTATTTCGATAAGTATACCGGACGTATTTGGCGGCGGAGTTAGACGCACCGGACTGCAGGTGCCTGATTGATGCAGTCCTTTCTACGGCGCTCCCGATGCAATCTCCGTCGGACTACCAAACCCAGACGCCTCATCTTGCCTTCCCGCCCCTTTCCCTCCTACCCTCACCCCGCGCGCACGGGAGGCCCCGCCGATGATGGTCGCCATCTTCCTTGCCATGGCTGCGGCGCTCGTGCTCGCCCACCTTGGCCGTTCGGTCCCGGCACGGATCGCCGCCGGGATCGCGTTTGCGCTCGCCGTGCATCTCTTCCTGTGGGAAATCCACAGTCCCGACTACGGGTTCCGCATGCCCTGGATCGACACGCGGCTTGATGTGGCGGGCGCGGTGGCCGCATGACCCGTATGCGCGATCGCCGTTCTCGACTACGCCTTCCAGCTGGCGCTTCTGGCCGTGCTCGCGGGCATCCTGACCGCCGCGCTGGTCCTTCAGTTCGGCGTGGGCGAGCTTCCCTGTCCGCTCTGCCTTCTGGAACGGCTCTGCATGTTCGGCGTGGCCTTCGCGGTCGTCTCGAACCTGCGCGCGGGCTTTTCCGACCGCAACACCGGCATCGGCCTGATCTTCGCGCTGCTCCTGCTGGTCATCGCCGTGCGCCAGACGCTGCTCGACATCTATCCGCGCCCCGGGCACGCCTACATCGGCAGCGCGGTCCTGGGCCTGCACATGCCGGTCTGGTCGGTGCTGATCGCCACCGCGGTGATCGGCGCCTACGGGCTCAAGCTCGCGATCCTCGGCGGCAACGGCCACCGGCTTGACCAACCGCCGGCATCCTTCGGCTGGGTGCGGCCCGCGGGCGCCGTGCTGTCGGCGGCGATGGTGGGCCTCTGCCTCGTCAACCTCGGGGCGGTCGTGCTGCAATGCGGCCTGTCGGAATGCCACACCGAAGGCTATCGCGCGCTGGGCGGGCCGGTCCCGGCCGGGGGCTGAGCGGGCGCTATTTCCCCGGCACCACCGTCAGGCCCAGCATGTGCCAGTCCTGCATGCCGCCGCGGTAGTAGAAGATGTGGTCGGCCGGATAGCCCGCCTCGATCATCCGGCGCGCGGCGGTGGGGGATTGCCCGCACCACGGCCCGTTGCAGAAGAGCGCCACCCGCCTGACCTTCGCGGGATCGCAGTCGTAGCCCTCGACATCGGGCTCGCAGCCCAGTTCCTCGAGCCGGTCGGCCGCCTCGGTGTAGGGCACCGAGACCGCGCCGGGGATGGTGCCGGCCTCGTATTCCGGGCGGATGCGGCCGTCGATCACGATGGCCTCGGGGTCCTTCAGCATCGCGATCAGTTCGAGCTCGCCGATGGTGGTGACGCCGGGCGCCGGGCTCATCGGCTGGATGCAGAAGTTCGGGCAGGGCCGCGAGGTCAGCGCCCAGTCGCCGGACAGCCGGTTGGCGTTGTCCTGGATGCGCGCGATCGCGACCGGGCCCGAGGGCGTCTCGACCGTCACCGACATCATGTCCTTGGTGATGCCCACCGGCTCGGCCGAGGCCGCGCCCGCGATCATCAGAAACGCCACGGCCCAGCGCATCAGAACACCTCCATGACTTCATACATGACCGGCTCGAAGGTCTTGCACAGGTCGCTGATGCGCCGGTTGCGCTCGCGCATCTCGGCGGTGCGCAGCATCGCCTGGTAATCCTCGCGGCGGCGCCATTGCGAATAGGCCGAGATCCGGGTCTGGGCGTCGTTCATGTGCAGCCCCGCGGCGATGAAGCCGGGCTGGCGGGTGATGACCTGCCGGTAGGCGTCGGTCAGCGCGTCCAGAAGATCCTGTGCGGTGCCCGGCGTCATCTCGAAGGTGGTGATGACCGTCTGGCCCGCGAAGTCGCGTGAAAGTGTCGGCATGGCTGTCCCTCCCTGGATGCCCGCGCCCCCGGACTATGCGACCAGGGCGCGGACACTGGCAACAGCCTTGCGCGGTCAGAAGTCGAAGAGATCCGACAGGAAGCTCTCGCGCCGCTTGCGGGGGCGGCGATAGTCGTCATCGTCGTCATCGTCACGGCGGCGGCGGTCGGAGCGGGGCTGCCAGTCGTCGCGCCGCAGCGGCTCGGACCGGGACGGCTCGCGCAGGGTCACCGGCGCGCCCATGGGCGCGGTCTGCGGCGCGGTCATGGGCGCGGCTGCGGGTCCTTCGGCCCGGGCGATGATCTTGTCCAGCTCGCCACGATCCAGCCAGATCCCCCGGCAGGTGGGGCAATAATCGATCTCGACACCGTGGCGCTCGGCCATGACAAGCGTCGTTTGATCCACAGGGCATTTCATCGGCACATCCTCGTCGTTCGGTCGGCCACCCCGATATGGGGACCGAACGCGCACATGCAACGCGTCGCCGCTTGCCCGGCGGCCGGCCGCCGGTCTAGCCTGTGGCGATGAAGCTGCTCGACCCCGACGACCCGTTCTTTGCGCAGCCCTGGCGGCGGTGGGCCACCGTCGTCCTTCCGGGCGCCTGGGCGGTCTTCGAGCTTGGCTGGGGCAGTCCCGGCTGGGCGGTCCTTTTCGGGGCTGCGGCGGCCTATGCGCTCTGGGCACTCATCCTTGCCCCGCGCAGGCCCTGAGGGGGTTGGCCATGGTACGCATCGGTCCGGTGCTTCTGGTCGCGCTGCTTCCGGCGGGGGCCGCGTCGGCCTATGACACGCCGGCGAAGGGCACCGGGCTGCGCGCCGACCTCACGGACGCGCTGCGGCCGATCGCCGAGTGGCAACTGGGCGCCCCGGTCGAGTTCGTGGTCACGGATCTGCGGGTGTCCGGCGATGCCGCCTTCGCCAGCGTGACCGCGCAGCGCCCCGGCGGCGGGCGCATCGACATGGCGACGACGCCGATGGCGCGCCGGAACGGCTACGATCCGCAAACCGACAACGGGCCGATGATGCAGGCGCTTCTGCGCCGGTCCGGGCCGGGCTGGGTGCCTGTGGAATACGCAATCTCGCCCACCGACGTGTGGTGGGCCTGGGACGAATACTGCCCGCTCTGGGCGGCGGTCCTGCCCGAAGTCTGCCGCTGAGGCCTTTCAGAGCCGGGCAAGCACCTCGTCGGCCAGAGCCTCGACTTCTGGCCCGGCCGCGCCGCGCCGCGGCGATTCGACGGCGGCCCGGCCCTCGCCCAGGCTTTCGGCATAGACCACGCGGCTGCCCAGCCACGTCGCCGCCAGCTCGGCGTCCAGCGCCCCGGCCGCCGCCGACACCTCGTCGCCGAGCCGCGTTCCGGGCCGGACGCGGTTCATCACCACCAGCACCCGCCGGCTCTCGCGCCGCGCCAGGTCGATGACGCCCTCGGTCGCCCAGAGATCGACATGGCTTGCCGCGACCGGAACGAGGATCAGCTCGGCCTCGCGCAGGGCGGGCCGCAGGTCGGCGTCCACCTTGGGCGGCGTGTCGATCAGGATCACGTCGGCATGGCGGCGCAGTTTCTCGCATTCGTAGGACACACCCCAGGCCGAGGCCGTCGAGAACTCGATGTCGGTCCCCCCCGGCAAGGCGCGGCGGCGCATGAACCAGTGCCCGAGGCTTCCCTGCGGATCGGTGTCGAGCAGCGCGACCGCCAGCCCGCGCCGGCGGAGCGCCACGGCCAGGTTGACGACCAGCGTGGTCTTGCCCGAGCCGCCCTTCTGCTGCGCGACGACGATGACCTTGCCCGACATGACCGACTCCTATGCTGCATCGCAGCATAGCACGGGCGACCAAGGGTTGCACGGGCAAGTTGGACGGTCAGCGGCCGCGGTCGCGGGCGTAGGCGTCCTCGAGCCGCTCGATGTCGTCCTCGCCGAGGTAGGCCCCGGTCTGCACCTCGATCAGCGTCGCCGGCAGCCGTCCGGGGTTTTCCAGCCGGTGCCGTTCGCCCAGCGGAATGAAGGTCGACTCGTTTTCGGTCAGCAGGGTGACGGTGTCGCCCAACGTGACACGGACCGTGCCCGAAACCACCACCCAATGCTCCGAGCGGTGAATGTGGCGTTGCAGGCTCAGCCGGCCGCCGGGGTTGATCGCAATCCGCTTCACCTGGAAGCGCGGCCCGCGCGACAGCACCTCGAACCAGCCCCAGGGCCGGTAGGACCGGGGAAGTTCGGCGGCCTGCGCCGCGCCGGCCCGGGACAGCGCCTCGACGGCCCGCTTCACCTCCTGCGTCCGCGACCGGTCGGCGACCAGCACCGCGTCCGGCATCGCCACCGCCACGATCCCGCGCAGGCCGATGCCCACGAGCACCTGATCCGGGGACTCGGCGCGCAGCAGCGTGTCCTCGCAGTCGAGGGCAAGCGCCCGGTCCTGCGCGGGCGTCGCGGCGTCGCCGAGTTCGCGCTGGACCGCCGACCAGTCACCGAGATCGGACCAGGCACCGGCGTAGGGCTGGACGGCCAGGGTGTCGGCCTGTTCGATCACCGCGTAGTCGAGGGAGACCGGCCGCACGTCCTGCCAGGGACCGGGCGCAAGCCGCAGGAAGCCGAGGTCCGCCTCCGCGCCCTCGAGCGCCGCGCGCACCGGGGCGACGAGATCGGGCGCGTGCCGGTCGAAGGCCGCACAGAGCGCCGCCGGGGTGCAGAGGAAGATCCCCATGTTCCACAGGTGCCCGCCCGCGGCCAGCAGAGCCGCGGCTACGTCGGCCGCCGGCTTTTCGACAAACCGGCGCACGGGGACGACACCCGCCCCGGGTCCGGGCTCGATCCAGCCATAGCCGGTCTCGGGCCGGTCGGGTGCCACCCCGAAGACCACGATACGCCCGTCGCGCGCGGCCGGCCGCGCGGCCAGGACCGCGGCGCGAAAGCCGGCATCGTCGGCGATCAGGTGATCCGAGGGGGCGATCAGCATCAGGGCGCGGGGATCGCGGCGGGCCAGCCAGAGCGCCGCCGCCAGGGCGGCCGGGGCGGTGTTGCGGGCGTCCGGCTCGATCAGGATTGCGCCGGGGTCCACGCCCTCGGCCAGCATCTGCTCGGCCACGACAAAGCGGAAGTCGGCCCCGGTGACGGCAACGGGCGCGGCGAAATCGGGGCCGGTGAGGCGGCGCACGGTCTGCCGGAACAGGCTCTCGTCGCCGGCGAGCGGCGCGAACTGCTTGGGAAAGCTGCGGCGCGAGACCGGCCAGAGCCGCGTGCCCGAGCCGCCGCACAGAATGACCGGGGTGATCCGGTCGCTGCCGTCGTGGTCCGCCAAACCGCTCTCCGCTCTACCTCTGCGGGTTGCCCGCAGCGCCTCACCCGCATGTGTAGAGAATGCGCGGCCCCGGGGGAAGCGCTGCCGTCGGACGCCGGACTTCGGCCGCAGTCGGCCCGGGCCGGCGTCGCGCGCCGGTCAGACGATCCGCTCGACCATCAGCTTCTTGATCTCGGCAATCGCCTTGGCCGGGTTCAGCCCCTTGGGGCAGGTCTTGGCGCAGTTCATGATCGTGTGGCAGCGGTAGAGCTTGAACGGGTCGTCCAGCGCGTCGAGCCGTTCGCCGGTGGCCTCGTCGCGGCTGTCCACGATCCAGCGGTAGGCGTGCAGGAGCGCCGCCGGGCCGAGGTAGCGGTCGCCGTTCCACCAGTAGCTCGGGCAGGCGGTCGAACAGGACGCGCACATCACGCATTCGTAGAGACCGTCGAGCTTCTTGCGATCCTCGATCGACTGGCGCCATTCCTTTTCCGGCGCGTTGGTCGAGGTTTCGAGCCAGGGCATGATCGCCGCGTGCTGCGCGTAGAAATGGGTGAGGTCCGGCACCAGATCCTTGACGACCGGCATGTGCGGCAGGGGATAGATCTTCACATCGCCCTTGATCTCGTCCAGCCCATAGATGCAGGCCAGATGGTTGCCGCCGTCGATGTTCATCGCGCAGGATCCGCAGATCCCCTCGCGGCAGGACCGGCGGAAGGTCAGCGTCGGGTCGATCTCGTTCTTGATCTTGATGAGCGCGTCCAGAACCATCGGGCCGCAGGTGTCGAGATCGACGAAATAGGTGTCGACGCGCGGGTTCTCGCCGTCATCGGGCGACCAGCGGTAGATCAGGAACTTGCGCACGTTGCGGGCGCCTTCCGGCCGGGGCCAGGTCTTTCCGACCCGGATGCGCGAATTCTTGGGGAGCGTGAACTGGACCATCTGGCTAGGCCTCCGGCTGCGGATGGGTGGACGGGGCGGCGGTTTCCACCCCTTTCGAACGGCCCTCGGCGTCGCCCGGCGCCGGTGCATCGGGCCGGGGCTGCGGGGCAAAGAGCTGGGGGTTGTCGCGGATCAGGCGCGTGACGGTGCGCCGGTGCTTCTCGGGCAGACCCGCGCCGTTCACCAGCTCGACGAGACGCAGGGCCGAGGGACCGAGCGACTGGTTCTCCGGTCCGGGCCGCTCCAGCGAGTCGACGACCGCGTCCGGGACACCGGCCAGCGACAGGACCGCCCGCCCGATCTGGCCATCCGCCGCGATCTCGGTTTCCATGTCGACCAGGCGGAAGCGGTCGCCGAGGTGGCGCGCCATCTCGCCTAGCAGCCGGCGCGGGCCATCGAGGTCTTCGTGCGCGGCCATCCAGCGGTCGGCGTCCTCGGCCACAAGGCCGCGCTTGGTCGCCTGATTGTGGCAACTGCGCAGCCAGGACCGGGGCTCGCGCAGATAGCCGACGAACTGAAGGTCGTAGTCGGCCAGAGCCCGGTCCAGCGCCTCGACGACCTGACGCGGCCCCTCGTCGTAGCGGATGCGGAACAGCGTCGCGCTGAGAAAGCCCAGAAGGTTCTCGTCCGACACGATCAGGGTCTGAAAGGACATCCGGCCGACGCGGGCCGCGAACTGCCGCGCCGACTGGCGCACCAGGAACCGGCGCAGCCATTCCGGCACCGACCGGCGCGGCTTCGCCGCCCCGCGCAGGTTCAGGGTCAGCCGGTCCTTGGCGGACACGGCGGCATGAGGGGCGATGCGCTCGGCGTTGCGTCTCAGCAGGGCCTGAAAGGTCGTCGTCGCGGTCTTCGGCGGTCCGACATGGATCACGATCCGGCGCCGCCGGGGCGCGCGAGGGTCCGCCACGCCGCGGCGGGTGTCCTCGGCGCTGCGGTTCAGGGCGGTTCCGACGGGCGTCGCGCGGACCATGGCGTCACCGGCTCCAGCCGGGCTGTTCGTAAAGCGGACGCGACGGTCTCTGCCCCGAGCGGCGCAGCACACAGGCGTCGAACTCGGCCGCCGGGTCGCGGCCGGCCGCGTCGGGGGTGCCGAGCTCCAGCTCGACCCGGCTTGCCAGAGCTCCGTCGGCAAACCCGGTCCGAACCGTGCCGCGAAGGGGGGCAACCGTGCGCCGTGCATCGGCACGGCACAGGGCTTCGGCGCGCTCGACCGGAAGCGGCGTGCAGGCGGTCAGGCCTGCGGCCAGGGCGGCGAGCGCCGCGCGCATCAGTAGACCCTCGCCTTGGGCGCGATGCGCGCCCGCTCGATCCCGCCCTCGGATTCGGGGGTCAGCGGCTCGACATGCACCGGGCGATACCCCAGACGGACATGGTCGCCCTCGACCCAGGCCAGGGTGTGCTTGCGCCAGTTCACGTCGTCGCGGTCGGGGAAATCCTCGTGGGCATGGGCGCCGCGGCTTTCCTTGCGGGCCTCGGCGGAAACGATCGTGGCCAGCGCCGACGGCATCAGGTTGGTGAGCTCCAGCGTTTCCATCAGGTCGCTGTTCCAGATCAGGCTGCGGTCGGTCACCTTGATGTCCGCCATCTTGGCGGCGACCGCGGTCATGTTCCGCACCCCGTCCTTCAGGCTTTCCGACGACCGGAACACCGCCGCATCGCGCTGCATCGTCATCTGCATCTCGAGCCGCAGTTCCGCGGTCGGCTTCGCGCCATCGGCGTGGCGCATCGCGTCGAAGCGGTCGAAGGCCTTCTCGAGGCTCGCCTTGTTCAGCGGCGCGTTCGGCGCGCCGGCCTTGACCACCTGCCCGGCGCGGATCGCCGCGGCGCGGCCGAAGACCACGAGGTCGATGAGCGAGTTCGACCCCAGCCGGTTGGCGCCGTGCACGCTGGCGCAGGCGGCCTCGCCCGCGGCCATCAGGCCGGGGAACACCCGGTCGGGGTCCTCGGGGGTCGGGTCCAGAACCTCGCCCCAGTAGTTGGTGGGAATGCCGCCCATGTTGTAGTGGACGGTCGGCAGCACCGGTATCGCCTCGCGCGTCACGTCCACGCCGGCAAAGATCCGGGCGCTTTCGGAAATGCCGGGAAGCCGTTCGTGCAGCACTTCCGGGGGCAGGTGGCTGAGGTTCAGCAGGATGTGGTCCTTCTTCGGGCCGACGCCGCGGCCCTCGCGGATTTCCAGCGTCATGCAGCGCGACACCACGTCGCGCGAGGCCAGATCCTTGTAATGGGGCGCGTAGCGTTCCATGAACCGCTCGCCTTCCGAGTTGGTCAGATAGCCGCCCTCGCCGCGCACGCCCTCGGTGATCAGGCAGCCCGCGCCGTAGATCCCGGTCGGGTGGAACTGGACGAACTCCATGTCCTCGAGAGGAAGGCCCGCGCGCGCCACCATGCCGTTGCCGTCGCCGGTGCAGGTGTGGGCCGAAGTCGCCGAGAAATAGGCGCGCCCGTAGCCCCCGGTGGCCAGCACCGTCATCTTGGCGCTGAACACGTGCATGGTGCCGTCGTCGAGTTTCCAGGCCAGCACGCCCTGGCAGGCGCCATCCGCGCCGATCAGCAGGTCGAGCGCGAAATACTCGATGAAGAATTCGGCCTTCTGTTTCAGCGACTGGCCGTAGAGCGTGTGCAGGATCGCATGTCCGGTGCGGTCGGCCGCTGCGCAGGTGCGCTGCACGGGCGGGCCTTCGCCGAATTCGGTGGTGTGGCCGCCGAAGGGTCGCTGGTAGATCTTGCCCTCTTCGGTGCGCGAGAAGGGCACGCCGTAATGCTCGAGCTCGTAGACGGCGCGCGGGGCCTCACGGGCCAGGTACTCCATCGCGTCCATGTCACCCAGCCAGTCCGACCCCTTCACGGTGTCGTACATGTGCCACTGCCAGCTGTCGGGCCCCATGTTGCCGAGGCTGGCCGCAATGCCGCCCTGCGCCGCCACGGTGTGGCTGCGGGTCGGGAACACCTTGGTCACGCAGGCGGTGCGCAGGCCCTGTTCGGCCATGCCCAGCGTCGCGCGCAAGCCGGCGCCGCCCGCGCCCACCACCACCACGTCGTATTCGTGGACTTCGTAAGGATATGCCGCCATGGATCCTGCCTCAGAGCGCGAGCTTGATGAGCGCGAAAAGCCCGACGGCGATCACCAGCCAGGCCAGATAGGTCGTGCCGAGGATCAGCGCGGTGCGCGTCGCGCCCCCGGTGTAGTCCTCGATCATCACCCGGGCGCCGTTCTTGAAGTGGACCATGCCCACCACCAGCGTCAGCGCGGTCACGATCGCGGGGAAGGGATGGGCGAAATAGGCCACGACCTGGTCATGCGGCGCGCCGAGGATGCGGCCGAAGGTGACGACGAAGACCGGGATCAGGACGGCCAGCGCCACCGAGGTGACGTGCATGTGCCAGAAGTGCGCCGTGCCGGTTTTCGAGGCCCCGAGGCCCATCGCGCGCTTGCGGTCGGTCAGGAAATCCATCGCCGCCCCCTAGAGAAGGATGATTGTGATCACGGTCAGAACGACCGATCCGATGATGCTGGCCCAGCCCAGCCGTTCGGCCGTGGGCACGTCCAGACCCCGCCCCGAGTCGAACCACAGATGGCGAAGCCCGGTCAGGAAGTGGTACCAGAGGGCCCAGATCGACCCGAGGAACACCAGCTTGCCCAGCCACGATCGCAGAACCCAGTCCGCCCAGGCGAAGTAGCCCGGACCCACCGCGGCCGCGAGCAGCCACCAGACGATCAGCAGCGCGGCCAGGATGAGCGCATTGCCGGTGATGCGGGTCAGGATCGAGCTGACCGACGTCATCTGGAACCGGTAGTACTGACCCAGCATGAAGGGCGACAGCGGGCGGTTTCCGCGGTTCACATCGGCCATCGGAGGTCCTTTCCGGTTGGGTCGCGGCCCGAACCGGGCCGGCCTGACTGCGCAATGAATAGCGTCAAATTCCGGCATGTCACGCGATGCGAGCGCCAACTGCGGCCGAAACGCGCTTCGCAGGCGCAGAAAAGCGGTTTTGCGATCACAAGTTTTGCGCCCGTGATCACAGTTCCCGGCCTGCGCCGGTCTAGCGCGGAATCAGCGCCCAGTAGTCGAGATCGAGAAGCACCTCGGGCCGGTATTTCCCGTCCTCGCCCTTCAGGACGAAGGGGTCGGACCCCGCCTTGACCGCGACCGTGCGCAGGCGGAGCGCGCCGACCGACGGCTCGGCGGTCTCGGCGCGGGCGATGACCTCGGACCAGGCCTTGACCGTGTCGCCGGCAAAGGCGGGATTGGCGTGGGCGCCGGCGTTCAGCGCCACGATCATCTGCGCGTTGGCGAGACCGTTGAAGGACAGCGCCCGCGCCAGGCTGATGATGTGGCCACCGTAGATGAGCCGCCGCCCGTCCTCGCGGAAGGTCGCGTCGAAATGCACCTTGGCGGTGTTCTGCCAGAGCCGGGTCGCCAGCATGTGCTCGGATTCCTCGAGCGTCACGCCATCGACGTGGTCGATCCGCTCGCCCGGCTCATAGTCGCCCCAGCGCCAGGGCTCGCCCGCCAGGCCGAAGTCGTAGCCCCGGAACGTGAGCCCGCGCGGCAGCACGAGGTTCTCGGGCGCGACCGAGGGCGCCGGTTCCGGCACCACGGCCGCCGGCGCGGGCGCGGCCCGGTCGCGCTTGCGCACCATCACCCAGCGCACGTAGTCCAGCACCGCCTCGCCGTGCTGGTTCAGCCCCCGCGTGCGCACCCAGACCACGCCCGAGGCTCCGTTCGAGTTCTCCTTCAGGCCGATCACCGTCGATTCCGACCGCAGCGTGTCGCCCGGCCAGACCGGGGCGAGCCAGCGCCCCTCGGCATAGCCGAGGTTCGCCACCGCGTTCAGGCTGATGTCGGGGACCGTCTTGCCGAAGACCGTGTGAAAGGCGATCAGGTCGTCCAGCGGCGCCGTGCGCAGCCCGCAGGACCGCGCGAATTCGTCCGAGGAATAGAGCGCGCCGCGGGCCGGGTAGAGCGCGTGATAGAGCGCCCTCTCCCCCCCCGACAGCGTGCGCGGCACGGCGTGGCCGATGACCTCGCCCAGGCGGTAGTCCTCGAAGAAGCGCCCCGGATTGGTCTTCATGCGCGTTTCCTACCCGTAGGTCCCGACGAAGGGATTGTGGCCAAGCCAGATGTGCACGCCCGCGACCAGCCCGTACATGACGGCCGCGATGGCCACCAGCGCGGCATCGCGCCGGATCCCGCCGGACGCCGGGCGCACCCAGGCCCCGGCCTGCGCGTTGATGAGCAGCATCGCCAGAACCGCCCAGAGCCCCATGCCTCCGAAAAGGAGGATCGACGCGAGGTCGCCGTTGACCAGAAGATGCGCGATGGCCCAGAGGATCACGCCGGTCAGCATCGGGTGGCGGATCTTCGTCCAGAGCACCCCCTTCGCCATGCCCGCCCCGAAGATCACGAAGGCGATCAGCATCAGAAGGTCGGTGAGATGCCCGATGCCGGCGATCGGGCTGTAGACCGGAACGATCTCGGCCCAGCGATAGCCGACGACCATCAGGACAAGCGCGGCGACCGCCATGACGGTGACGACCAGCTTCGCGGTCCCGTCCTCCATCGCGCCGCGCGGGCCGGGCGCGAGGCGCTTGAAGAGATGCGACGCCGCCCAGAGCGCCACCCCCACGATCAGAAGGCTCAGTCCCGTATCCATTGCCGCCACTCCCTGCTGGCTGTCCGTGCTCGCGGAACGGACCTTGGCCCTATTCGGCCGCCCCGGCAATGGCCTCGGCCTGGGCGATGAGGCGGCGCGCTGTCGCAACATGCAGGTTCTCGACGATGCGGCCGTCGAGCACCGCCACCCCCTGCCCCGCCGCAAGTGCCGCGTCGAAGGCGGCGATCTGCCGGCGGGCGAGGTCGAGTTCGGCCTCGGAAGGCGCGAAGACCGCGTTGGCCACGGCGATCTGGGCCGGATGGATCAGCGTCTTGCCGTCAAAGCCGAGATCGCGGCCCTGGGCGCATTCGGCGGCAAGGCCCGCCTCGTCCTGGAAGGCGTTGTAGACCCCGTCCACGATCACCCGCCCGCAGGCGCGCGCCGCCAGCAGGCAGGTCTGCAGGGCCGTCATCATCGGCAGGCGGTCGGAGCGCGCGCGGCAGCCGAGTTCGCGCGCAAGATCGTTCGTCCCCATCACCATGCCGGCCAGCCGCGGATGCGCGGCGATCGCTGCCGCGTTCAGCACCCCGGCCGCCGTCTCCATCATGGCCCAGAGATCGACGCCCGGCATCCGCCGCGCCACGGCCTCGATGTCCTCGGGCCCGTTGACCTTCGGAATGAGCACCGCATCGACCGGACCGCCCGCAAACGCCTCCGCATCCGCTGCGCCCCATCCGGTGTCGAGCCCGTTGATCCGCAGGATGCGCGCCCGGCGGCCATAGTCCCTTTCGGCCAGAACCCGGGACAGAAGCGCGCGCGCGGCCGCCTTCTCGTCGGGCGCGACGGCGTCCTCCAGATCGAAGATGACGGCATCGGCCGGCAGGGTCATCGCCTTTTCCAGCGCGCGATCCTTGGATCCGGGAATGTAGAGTACCGAACGGAAGGGGCGCGGCAGGGTCTCGGCCATGATTCTCTCCGGCAACAATCTTGCGCCAGATGGCACGTCCTTGGCATTTTCGGCAAGCCCCGTTTTGCCGCAACGCAGCATCAGCCCGCCAGGCCAGCCCTGCCCGCATCCCAGAGAAGCTTGACCGAGATCCCGAGAAGCGCCCAGGTGACCAGCCGGAAGAAAAGCGCCTGCGGGATCACCCGGACCAGCCGGACGCCCGCGAACACCGCCAAGGCCGCCGGCACCGACAGGACCAGCGCGGTTTCCAGGCTGTCGAGCGTGATCTGCCCGAGCGCCCAATAGGGCACGAGCTTGATCGCGTTGACCCAGGCGAAGAGGATGGTGGTCGTGCCGGCGTAGACGGTCTTTTCCAGACGCTGGGGCAGCACATAGACCTGATAGGGCGGCGCCCCGGCGTGGCTCACGAAACTGGTGAAGCCGGTGGCCGCACCCCAGACGAGGCCCGGCCCCAGCTGCGCCGGCCGCGCCGGACGGCCGGCCCCGACCCCGGTCAGCAGCAGGACGGCGAAGACCGACCCGATCAGGCCGACAAGCCCGGTGACCGCCCAGTCGGGCACCCGCGACGCCAGAAGCCAGCCCAGCCCCACGCCCAGCGCCGTGGCCGGCACCAGGATCGCGAGGTTGCGGCGATCGAAGGCGTGGCGCCAGGCGTAGAGGCCGAAGGCATCGGACACGACATAGACCGGCAGAAGCAGCCCCGCCGCCGCCACCGGCGGCATGACCAGCGCCAGGATCGGCACCGCAAGCATGCCGACCACGGGCAGGCCGCCCTTCGACAGGCCCACCAGCGCCGCCGCCAGCGCCGCCAGCGTCCAGGCCACCGCTCCGTCCATCGCGCGCCTCCCCGCACCACGCTTTAGCGCAAACGGCGCCGGGCGAAAGCCCCCCGGCCCCTTCGCTGCGCTGCGGCAGGCTTGCCACAGGCCGGCCAAGGGGCTACGCAATCCCCCGACTCACAGCCCGGAACGGAGCTTCCCCATGTCCAGACCCAAGATTGCGCTCATCGGCGCCGGCCAGATCGGCGGCACGCTCGCCCATCTCGCCGCGATCAAGGAACTCGGCGATGTCGTCCTCTTCGACGTGGCCGAAGGCACCCCGCAGGGCAAGGCGCTCGACATCGCCGAGAGCGGACCGTCGGAAGGCTTCGACGCCGAGCTGACCGGCACCAACGACTATGCCTTCATCCGCCGCGCCGATGTCTGCATCGTCACCGCCGGCGTGCCGCGCAAGCCGGGCATGAGCCGCGACGACCTTCTGGGCATCAACCTCAAGGTGATGAAGTCGGTCGGCGAAGGCATCAAGAAGCACGCGCCGGACGCGTTCGTGATCTGCATCACCAACCCGCTGGACGCGATGGTGTGGGCGCTGCGCGAATACTCGGGCCTGCCGCACAACAAGGTGGTCGGCATGGCCGGCGTGCTCGACTCGGCGCGGTTCCGCCACTTCCTCAGCCTCGAGTTCGGCGTGTCCATGCGCGACGTCACCGCCTTCGTGCTGGGCGGCCACGGCGACACGATGGTGCCGCTCACCCGCTATTCGACCGTGGCCGGCATCCCGCTGCCCGACCTTGTCGAGATGGGCTGGACCTCGAAGGACAAGCTGGACGCCATCGTGCAGCGCACCCGCGACGGCGGCGCCGAGATCGTCGGCCTGCTGAAGACGGGATCGGCCTACTACGCCCCGGCCACCGCCGCGATCGAGATGGCCGAGGCCTATCTCAAGGACCAGAAGCGCGTGCTGCCCTGTGCGGCCTACGTCAAGGGCGCCTACGGGCTCAAGGGCATGTATGTCGGCGTGCCGACCGTGCTCGGGGCGAACGGCGTCGAGAAGGTCATCGACATCAAGCTTGATCGCGACGAACAGGCGATGTTCCAGAAATCGGTGGACGCGGTGAAGGGGCTGGTCGACGCCTGCAAGGCCATCGACCCGAGCCTCGGCTGACGGCCGCACTTCCCTCTGGTCGCGGACCGGGCAAAGGGCGTAGGGTCTTCCTGCGCCCTTCGTCTTTCCGGGATGCTGCCATGCGATTTCCGTCCGGCTGCCTTGCGATCGCCACCCTGGTCGCCCTGGCCCTGCCCGCAGCCGCCGAAAGCGCGATCTCGACCGAGATCGGCGAACGGGGCATCCAGCCCACGATCGACCGCCTGTCGGCCCTGACCGCGCCGACCGAGGCCGACCGCTTTGCCCTGGGCGGGCTGCTCTTCCTTCGGGCGACCGAATCCGCGCTTCAGGCCCGCTGGAATGTGGGCCTGTCCGACAGCCTTGCGATGATCCCCTTCCTGCGCCTGCCCGTGCCGGAAAACCCGGCGCCACAGCCGTTTGATCCGGCGCTGATCGCGTCGATCTTCCGGCAGGCGGCCGACGGAATGGAGGCGGCGCGCGCGGCGCTCGCGCCGATCCCCGAGGGCGCGGATTTCGGCGTCGAGATCGCGCTCTCTGACCTGTGGTTCGACATCAACGCCTCGGGCACGCGCGATCCCGGCGAGGATCTGGCCGAGGTCGCAGGCCCTCTGGTGATGGGATGGCGCTGGGCGCAGCGCGACCCGGCGACGCCGCTTCCGGTGGTCCGCTTCGACGGGTCGGACGTGGCCTGGCTTGCGGCCTACACGCATCTGCTATCGGGCCTGTCCGAAATCGTGCTGGCCTATGACCCGACCGCGTCCATCACCCGTGTCACCGAGGCGCGGGCGGCGATGACGACCGTGACCGGCACGATCGATGCCGACGACTACGGGATCGGCACCGCAGTCGATGCGGCGGCGATCGTGCTCGGGGCGCTCGATCAGCAACCCGACGCCGCGCGTCTTCTGAGCGCGCGCGATCACCTGCAGTCGATGATCGACGAGAACCGCCGGTTCTGGTCCGCCGTCGACCGCGAGACCGACAACGACCGGGAATGGATCCCGAACGACCGGCAGGTGTCCGCGCTCGGACTCGAGTTCCCGAAGGGCATGGCGGCCACCTGGCAGGCGGTCCTCGCCGATGGCGAAGCGCTCCTGAAAGGCGATCTGCTGATCCCCCACTGGCGGCTCGGCTCCACGGGCGGGGTGAACCTCGGCAAGGTCTTCACCGACCCCCGGCCCGTCGATGTCGCCGGCTGGATCCAGGGCTGGGCCGCCCTGCCCTATCTGGAATCCGGCCGGCAGATCAGCGGCGAAAACCTTGATCGCTTCGAGGCGCTGGTGATGGGCGAGTCGGCGCTGTTCATGGTGATGCTGAACTGAATCCCGGCAACGGACGACCTTGTGATCACAGTTTTCGAGCGCGTGATCACAAATGTCGGTTTCTTGCCGCCGGGAACGCCTTCCCGGCGTTTTGCGTTTTGAGTTGGGTGTGCGCTGTGCCAAAAGCCGCGCCAATCCAGCCAGCCAGACAACGGACAGGGCCATGAACATCCACGAATACCAGGCAAAGGCACTCCTGCGCAGCTACGGGGCGCCGGTATCGGACGGTCGCGTCGTGCTGCGGGCCGAGGATGCCAAGACCGCGGCGGGCGAGCTCGACGGTCCGATCTGGGTGGTCAAGGCGCAGATCCACGCCGGCGGCCGCGGCAAGGGCCGGTTCAAGGAGGCCGAGGCCGGCGACAAGGGCGGCGTGCGGCTGGCACGGTCGGTCGAGGAAGCCGAGGCAATGACCAAGCAGATGCTGGGCCGCACGCTCGTCACCCACCAGACCGGGCCGACCGGCAAGCAGGTGAACCGCATCTATATCGAGGACGGCAGCGAGATCGCGCGCGAACTCTACCTCGCGCTGCTGATCGACCGGAAGACCAGCCGCATCTCCTTCGTCGCCTCGACCGAGGGCGGCATGGACATCGAGGAGGTGGCCGCCCACACCCCCGAGAAGATCCTGACCTTCTCGGTCGATCCCGCAACCGGCCTCTCGGACTTCCACGGCCGCCGCATTGCCTTCGCGCTGGGGCTCGAAGGCGCGCAGGTCAAGCAATGCGTCGCGCTCATCCGCACGCTCTACCGCGCCTTCGTCGAGCGCGACATGGAGATGCTGGAAATCAACCCGCTGGTGGTGCTGAAGGACGGCAACCTGAAGGTGCTGGACGCGAAGCTCGGCTTCGACAACAACGCTCTATACCGCCAGCCCGAAATCATGGCGCTGCGCGACGAGACCGAGGAAGACCCGAAGGAGCTCGCCGCGTCGAAGTTCGACCTCAACTACATCGCGCTCGACGGCGAGATCGGCTGCATGGTGAACGGCGCGGGCCTCGCGATGGCCACGATGGACATCATCAAGCTTTACGGCGCCGAACCCGCGAACTTCCTCGACGTCGGCGGCGGCGCCACCAAGGAAAAGGTGACCGAGGCCTTCAAGATCATCACCTCGGACCCGAACGTCAAAGGCATCCTCGTCAACATCTTCGGCGGCATCATGCGCTGCGACATCATCGCGGATGGCATCCTTGCCGCGGTGAAGGAGGTGGGGCTTCAGGTGCCGCTGGTCGTGCGGCTTGAAGGCACGAACGTCGAACTCGGCAAGAAGATCATCGCCGAATCCGGCCTGAACGTGATCGCGGCCGACGACCTGTCGGATGCCGCGCAGAAGATCGTCAAGGCGGTGAAGGGGTAAGCGGGTGAAACGCGCGGCCGCCGCACTTTCCCTGATCTGGGCGCTGACGCCGGCGGCGGGCCACGCGCTGACGCTCGAGGAGATCGTGTCGCAGGTGTGGACCCGGTTCGACACGGAATGCCGGCTTGCGCTGACCGATCCGCAGACCTACCTGAGCACGCTTCAGGCGAAGTATCCCAGCACGAACGCGCAAGCGAGCCCGGACGGCGGCTTCTACGTCCTCTGGACCCAGGAACCGGTCGGGCCGTACGGCTATTTCGGGAGCAACTACCTCAGCCAGGGGACGAACGGACTGGGCAACGTCACGTGCGACGTCTCCTACGGCTCGGGCACCAGCGATGGCTGGAGCCCCGAAGCCATGGATGCGTCCTTCCGGGCCGAAGCGGTGCGCCGCGGCGTCACCTCGCTTGCCGGCGGCGTCATGCACAACCATGACATCACGGCGGACCGGATGCTGGGCGACGCCCCGGACTTCGACACCTACGACTATGTCATGACCGGTCCGATCGGGCCGGGCTATCTGACCGAGGCCTCCATCACCGGGGTGGATTTCACCCTGACGGTGACGGTGGTCGGGCGCACCAACCACCCGCCGGCCCCGCCCAAGGCTGCGACGGCGGCGTCTGCGGCCCCGGCGCAATCGGCCCCGTCCCCAACAGCGCCCGGACCGGCTGCCGGCACGGCGCAGGCCGGGGCGACCGCCTTCGCGCAGGCGGTCCGCATGAATCTCGGGCTCGCGCTCCGCCTCTGCCTCCAGGCCGACGGAAACATCCCCTCCGCCGTGGCCGCCTTCCGGCAGGCCGGCTTCGACTACAGGCCCATGCCTGAGGCCAACGGCGACGTCTGGCACCGCTTCTTCGCCCCGGCCGAGACCGTGCGGGCCGAGATGCTGCAAGGCCAGATGGCGCCCTCCTGCGACATTCACACCAATCACCTGCCGCCGCAGAAAGCCGGGCCGCTGGTCGGTTCGATGCTTGACCAGGCCGCGCCCGGCCGTTTCCACGCCGCGACGACCCCGCCCGGCACCTGCGCCGTCTACGAGGACAACGGCCCCCTGCCGCTTGTGGTCTCGGTCGGCGCAACCGACGGCACCTCGGGTTGCGCGGCGCTCGGCAGCACCATCATCTCCATCTTCAAGGCAGTCTAGGCACACCCATGTCCATCCTCGTCGACAAGAACACCAAGGTGATCTGCCAGGGTCTCACCGGCTCGCAGGGCACGTTCCACACCGAACAGGCCATCGCCTACGGCACTCAGATGGTCGGGGGCGTGACCCCGGGCAAGGGCGGGAGCGAACACATCGGCCTGCCGGTCTTCAACTCGGTGCATGAGGCACGGGCCGTGACGGGGGCGAACGCCACCGCGATCTACGTGCCGCCGCCCTTCGCCGCCGACAGCATCCTCGAGGCGATCGACGCCGAAATCCCGCTGATCGTCTGCATCACCGAAGGCATTCCGGTTCTGGACATGATGAAGGTGAGGCGCGCGCTCATGGGGTCGAAATCGCGGCTGATCGGGCCGAACTGCCCCGGGATCCTGACCCCCGGCGAATGCAAGATCGGGATCATGCCGGGCTCGATCTTCCGGCGCGGCTCGGTCGGCGTGGTGTCGCGCTCGGGCACGCTCACCTACGAGGCTGTCAAGCAGACCTCGGACGTGGGGCTTGGCCAATCCACGGCGGTCGGCATCGGCGGCGACCCGATCAAGGGGCTTGAACACATCGACGTGCTCGAGATGTTCCTCGCGGACCCCGAGACCACCTCGATCATCATGATCGGCGAGATCGGCGGATCGGCCGAGGAAGAGGCGGCACAGTTCCTCGCTGACGAACGCAAGCGCGGCCGCTGGAAGCCGACGGCGGGCTTCATCGCCGGCCGCACCGCGCCGAAGGGCCGCCGCATGGGTCATGCCGGCGCCATCGTGTCGGGTGGCAAGGGCGATGCGGAATCGAAGATCGAGGCGATGAAGTCCGCAGGCATCGTGGTGGCCGACAGCCCCGCGGGCCTCGGCGAGGCGGTGATGGCGGCGATCAAGGCCTGAACGGAGAGTTCCGATGGTGCTCGTGAGCCACCGTCACGACTTCATCTTCCTCAAGACGCGCAAGACCGCGGGCACGTCGGTCGAGATGGCGCTCGAGCCCTTTTGCCGGCCGGAGGGCGCCGCGATCGTCGAGGCGACGCCGACGCTCGTAAGCCCGGAGGGGATCGTGGGCCGGCGGCTGACCCGGCCGAGCCTGCTTCAGCGCCTGCGCCTGAAGACGGACTGGTGGAACCACATGACTGCCGACCAGGTCCGGGCGCGCCTCGGCGAGGCGACCTGGGGTCGCTGCCGCAAGGTGACGACGGTCCGCAACCCGTTCGACATCGCAGTGTCGCGCTTCCACTGGGAGCTCGCCCGGCACGGCACGCCCGAGGCGGCCGACTTCTCGGAGACCCGCGCCCGGTTCAACGCGATGCTGCGTCAGCGCACCATCGACTGCGACCGCGACATCGTCCACAGCCGGGGTCGGCTGGTGACCGACCTCGTGGTGCGCTACGAGCATCTGGGCGAGGATCTGGCGCGGGTGATGGCCGAGCTGGTTCCCGGCGCGCCCCTGCCGGAGATCGCCCACACGAAGAAGACATCGGGCCGCCGCCGCCGCCCGCTGGCCGACTATTTCGACAGTGCGAGCATCGACGCGATCCGGCGCAGCGCCGGATGGGTCTTTGACCGCTTCGACTATCCCGATCATCCCGCGGACCTCGATCGGAACGAGGCCGTGGCATGACCGGCCCTTCCCGAGACAGGCCCTGCATTCCCGCGCGAGGTAAGCCATGACCGAGCAGACTCCGAACGACCAGTTCCACGCCTCCTCCTTCCTGCAGGGGGCGAACGCCGACTATGTCGAGCAGCTCTACGCGCGCTACGCCACCGACCCCGGTTCGGTGGACGCGGGCTGGGCCGCCTTCTTCCGCGGACTCGGGGACAGCGACCGCGACGTGCGGCGCGAGGCCCAGGGCGCCAGCTGGGCGCGACCCGACTGGCCGCCGGCCCCCACGGACGACCTGACCGCCGCGCTGACCGGGCAATGGCCGGCCGAGGCGAAGGCCGCGTCGGACAAGATCCGGGCCAAGGCAGCCGAGACCGCCGTGCCGGTGACCGACGACCAGATCAAGCGCGCCGTGCTCGATTCCATCCGCGCGCTGATGCTGATCCGCGCCTACCGGATCCGCGGCCATCTGGTCGCGAACCTCGATCCGCTGGGCATGCGCGAGGAAAGCGTCCACCCCGAGCTCGACCCCCGGTCCTACGGCTTTGCCGACGCCGACATGGACCGGCCGATCTTCATCGACAAGGTGCTCGGCCTCGACTTCGCCTCGATGCGCGAGATCCTCGAGATCGTCCGCCGCACCTACTGCGGCACCTTCGCGCTGCAGTACATGCACATCTCCGATCCCGAGCAGGCCGGCTGGCTCAAGGAGCGGATCGAGGGCTACGGCAAGGAGATCACCTTCACCCGCGAAGGCCGCCGCGCGATCCTGAACAAGCTCGTCGAGGCCGAGGGCTTCGAGAAGTTCTGCCACGTCAAGTTCATGGGCACCAAGCGCTTCGGGCTTGACGGCGGCGAGGCGCTGATCCCGGCGATGGAACAGATCATCAAGCGTGGCGGGGCGCTCGGCGCCGAAGAGATCGTCATCGGCATGCCGCACCGCGGTCGCCTGTCGGTGCTGGCCAACGTGCTGATGAAACCCTATCGGGCGATCTTCAACGAGTTCCAGGGCGGCAGTTTCAAGCCCGAGGATGTCGACGGATCGGGCGACGTGAAATACCACCTCGGCGCCTCGTCGGACCGCGAATTCGACGGCCACCGGGTGCACCTCAGCCTGACCGCCAACCCCAGCCACCTCGAGGCGGTGGACCCGGTGGTTCTGGGCAAGGCGCGGGCCAAGCAGGACCAGCGGGGCGACCTGTCGCGCCGGTCGGTGATTCCGATCCTTCTGCACGGGGACGCGGCCTTTGCCGGCCAGGGCGTGGTGGCGGAATGCTTCCAGCTTTCGGGCATCAAGGGCCACCGGACCGGGGGCACCATCCATCTCGTGGTGAACAACCAGATCGGCTTCACCACCGCGCCGCACTTCTCGCGCACCTCGCCCTATCCGACCGACATCGCGCTGATGGTCGAGGCGCCGATCTTCCATGTGAACGGCGACGATCCCGAGGCCGTGGTCCACGCCGCCAAGGTCGCCACCGAGTTCCGTCAGAAGTTCGCCAAGGACGTCGTGATCGACATCTTCTGCTATCGCCGCTTCGGTCACAACGAGGGCGACGAGCCGATGTTCACCAACCCGGTGATGTACAAGTCGATCAAGACCCACAAGACCACGCTGCAGCTCTACACCGAACGGCTGGTCAGGGACGGGCTGATCCCCGAGGGCGAGATCGAGGACATGAAGGCCGCCTTCCAGGCGCGCCTCAACGCCGAGTTCGAGGTCGCGCGCGACTTCAAGCCCAACAAGGCCGACTGGCTCGACGGCCGCTGGTCGGGCATCCACCGCGAGGCGGGCGAATACTCGCCCGGCCAGACGGCGATCACCCCCGAGACGATGCAGTCCGTCGGCCAGGCGCTGACCCGGGTGCCCGAGGGCTTTGACACCCACAAGACGGTCGCCCGCCTCCTCGAGGTGAAGCGCGAGATGTTCGCCAAGGGCGAGGGCTTCGACTGGGCCACCGCCGAGGCGCTGGCCTTCGGGTCGCTGCTGACCGAAGGCTACCCGGTGCGCCTGTCGGGTCAGGACAGCACGCGCGGCACCTTCTCGCAGCGCCACTCGGCCTTCATCGACCAGACCACCGAAGAGCGGTTCTATCCCCTCAACCACATCCGCGAGGGGCAGGCCCGCTACGAGGTCATCGACTCGATGCTCTCCGAATATGCGGTGCTCGGCTTCGAATACGGCTACTCGCTGGCCGAGCCGAACGCGCTCGTCCTGTGGGAAGCGCAGTTCGGCGACTTCGCCAACGGTGCGCAGATCATGTTCGACCAGTTCATCTCGTCGGGCGAATCCAAGTGGCTGCGGATGTCGGGGCTCGTGATGCTCCTGCCCCACGGCTTCGAGGGTCAGGGGCCGGAGCATTCGTCGGGGCGGCTGGAACGCTGGCTCCAGCTCTGCGCCCAGGAAAACTGGATCGTGGCCAATGTCTCGACGCCGGCCAACTACTTCCACATCCTGCGACGGCAGATCCACCGCAGCTTCCGCAAGCCGCTGGTCCTGATGACGCCCAAGTCGCTTTTGCGCCACCCGCTCTGCGTGTCGGACGCGGCCGACTTCACCACCGGCTCGCAGTTCCACCGCGTGCTCTGGGACGACGCCGAAAAGGGCCACTCGCCCACGAAACTCGTCGCCGACGCGAAGATCCGGCGGGTGGTGCTCTGCTCGGGCAAGGTCTACTTCGACCTGCTGGCCGAACGCGACAAGCGCGGGATCGACGACATCTATCTCCTGCGGCTCGAACAGTTCTACCCCTTCCCGGCCATGTCGCTGGTCAAGGAGCTCGAACGCTTCAAGGGCGCCGAGATCGTCTGGTGCCAGGAAGAGCCCAAGAACCAGGGGGCCTGGACCTTCGTCGAGCCGAACCTCGAATGGGTGCTCGGGCGGATCGGCGCCAGGCACGGGCGGGCCCGCTACGTCGGGCGCGAGGCCACCGCGTCGCCCGCGACCGGACTCGGCAGCCGCCACAAGGCCGAACAGGATGCGCTGGTGAACGACGCGCTGACCATCGCGAAGTGACGCAATCGCGGGCCGCGCCCGCAGCAATGATCGCCACCCCGCGTGGCAAGCCGATGAGGGCAAGATGACGACCAAGACCGTTGATGTGATGGTGCCGGCGCTGGGCGAAAGCGTGACCGAGGCCACGGTGGCCACCTGGTTCAAGAAGCCCGGCGATGCCGTGGCGCAGGACGAGATGCTGTGCGAGCTCGAGACCGACAAGGTCTCGGTCGAGGTGCCGTCCCCGGCCGCCGGCGTTCTGGCCGAGATCCTTGCGCCCGAGGGGGCCACGGTCGATGCGAAGGCGCGGCTCGGCATCATCGCCGAGGGCGGGAGGGCGGCGGCGAAGGCCGAGCCCGCCGCCGCGGCCGCCGCGGCCGTCGGCTCGCCCGGCGCCGGACCCGAGACGGTCAAGGCCCGTGCGCCCGAGGATGCGCCCTCGGCGAAGAAGGCCATGGCCGAGGCCGGCCTCTCGCGCGACCAGGTGCAGGGCAGCGGCCGGGATGGCCGGGTGATGAAGGAGGACGTCGCGCGCGCCGTGTCCGGCCGCGCCGAGGCGGCCCCCGCGCTCGCCGCCGCGCAGCCAGCGCCGGCCTCGCTGCCGCGCGGTCCGGTCCCGGCCGAGGACGCCGCGCGCGAGGAGCGCGTGAAGATGACCCGGCTGCGTGCGACCATCGCCCGCCGGCTCAAGGACGCGCAGAACACCGCCGCGATGCTGACCACCTACAACGAGGTGGACATGAAGGGCATCATGGACCTGCGCAACGAGTACAAGGACCAGTTCGAGAAGAAGCACGGGGTGAAGCTCGGCTTCATGTCCTTCTTCGTGAAGGCCTGCTGCCACGCGCTGAAGGAGGTGCCCGAGGTCAACGCCGAGATCGACGGGCAGGACATCGTCTACAAGAACTACGTCCACATGGGCGTGGCCGTGGGCACGCCCTCGGGCCTCGTCGTGCCGGTGGTGCGCGACGCCGACCAGATGTCCTTCGCCGCCATCGAGAAGAAGATCGCCGAACTGGGCGTGCGCGCCCGCGACGGCAAGCTGTCGATGGCCGAATTGCAGGGCGGCTCCTTCACCATCTCGAACGGCGGCGTCTACGGCTCGCTCATGTCCTCGCCGATCCTGAACCCGCCGCAGTCCGGCATCCTCGGCATGCACAAGATCCAGGACCGCCCGGTCGTGGTCGGCGGCCAGATCGTCATCCGCCCGATGATGTATCTGGCGCTGAGCTACGACCACCGGATCGTGGACGGCAAAGGCGCCGTGACCTTCCTCGTGCGGGTCAAGGAGGCGCTCGAGGATCCGCGCCGGCTGCTGATGGATCTGTAAGCCCGGGCCCCGGCCCGCTCCAAGGACGCTGCCCATGCACCTTCTCTGCACCTTCTCGACCGCGGGCTTCGACGCCTGGAAGGCCGACTTCGACGCCCATTGGGAAGACCGCGACCGGGCGGGGCTGACCATGCTGCAGATGTGGCGCGATCTCGACGCCCCCGACCGCGCCCTCGTCCTCTTCGAGGTCGCGGACCGAAAACGCGCCGCCGAGTGGATCGCGACGCGCTCGGCGCTCGGCACCCCGGTCGAGGCGCGCTTCCTCCGCACCGCCTGACCCGTCTCACTGGCGCAAACATCCTCGGGGGTCCGGGGGCAGACGGCCCCCGGCTCCGGCATCACCATCAAGGACCACACCCATGGCTGACTTCGACCTGATCGTCATCGGCGCCGGACCCGGCGGCTATGTCTGCGCGATCCGCGCGGCGCAACTCGGGCTGAAGGTGGCCTGCGTCGAGGGCCGCGACACGCTCGGGGGCACCTGCCTCAACGTCGGCTGCATCCCGTCGAAGGCGATGCTTCACGCCACCCACATGCTGCACGAGGCCGAGACGAACTTCGCCCGGATGGGGCTGGTCGCGGCCGCGCCCTCGGTCGACTGGGCGCGGATGCAGGCCTACAAGGCCGAGGTCGTCACCGGCAACACCAAGGGCATCGAATTCCTGTTCAAGAAGAACAAGGTCACCTGGCTCAAGGGCTGGGCGACGATCCCCGCGCCCGGCCAGGTCCGGGTCGGCGACGAGACCCACGGCGCAAGGTCGATCGTCATCGCCACCGGCTCCGAGCCCTCGTCCCTGCCCGGTGTCCCCGTCGACGAGACGACCATCGTCACCTCGACCGGCGCGCTCGCCCTGCCGAAGATCCCGAAATCGCTCGTGGTGATCGGCGCCGGCGTGATCGGTCTCGAACTCGGCTCGGTCTATGCGCGCCTCGGTGCGCAGGTCACGGTGATCGAATACCTCGACGCGATCACGCCCGGCATGGACGGTGAGGTGCAGAAGGCGCTCCAGAAGATCCTGGCGCGGCAGGGGCTGAAATTCGTCCTCGGCGCTGCCGTGCAGGGCGCCGACGTCACGAAGACCGGCGCGACCGTGCGCTATCGCCTCCGCAAGGACGACAGCGACCACCAGATCGAGGCCGAGACGGTGCTGGTCGCCACCGGCCGCAAGCCCTTCACCACGGGCCTCGGGCTCGAGGCGCTCGGCGTCGCGATGGGGCCGCGCGGCACGATCGCGACCGACGCGCATTTCGCCACGAACATCCCCGGCCTCTACGCCATCGGCGACGCGATCGCCGGCCCGATGCTCGCCCACAAGGCCGAGGACGAAGGCATGGCGGTGGCCGAGATCCTGGCCGGGCGTGCGGGCCACGTGAACTATGACGTGATTCCCGGCGTCATCTACACCACGCCCGAAGTGGCCTCGGTCGGAAAGACCGAGGAGAGCCTCAAGGAAGAGGGCCGCGCCTACAAGGCGGGCAAGTTTCCCTTCATGGGCAACGCGCGCGCCAAGGCGGTCTTCCAGGGCGACGGCTTCGTCAAGATCCTCGCCGATGCCGAGACCGACCGCATCCTCGGGGCGCATATCATCGGACCGTCCGCGGGCGACCTGATCCACGAGGTCTGCGTGGCGATGGAATTCGGCGCGGCGGCGCAGGATCTCGCCCTGACCTGCCACGCGCATCCGACCTTCTCGGAAGCGGTGCGCGAGGCGGCACTCGCCTGCGGCGACGGCGCCATCCACGCCTGACCGGGCGCCCCCGGGACGGGCCGCGACCGGTTGCGGCCCGTCCCGGCGGCGGGCCCTAGCCCGCGAGGTGGCGCAGGCCCTGGGTCACGTCGGTGCGCACCGCAAGGCGCAGCGCCGGCTCGTCGCCGGCGCGCAGGGCGGCCAGGATCATGCGGTGGGTCTGCGGCGCCTCGGTGCGGCGCAGGCGTGCATAGACCGACCGCATGGTGGGGCCAAGCTGCAGCCAGACCGTTTCCGCGATCGCCAGCATCGCCGGGGCCTGGGCGCGCAGGTAGAGCGTGCGGTGGAACTCGAGGTTGGTGCGGATGTAGGACACCGCGTCCTGCTTCACCGCCGCCTCGGCGTTGGCGGTGTTGATCGCCTGCAGGCGCTCGATCAGCGCGATGTGGGCCCGCGGCAGGGCCCGGCTGGCAAGCTCGGGTTCGATCAGCGCCCGAAGCGCCGCCAGTTCCTCGATTCTCTCGTTGGACAGCTCGGGAGTCGCAACCCGGCCCGAGGCCGAGAGCGTCAGCGCCCCTTCGGCGACAAGCCGGCGCAGCGCCTCGCGCACGGGCGTCATCGACACCCCGTGCGCCAGCGCGATGCCGCGCAGGGTCAGTGCCTGACCGGGCTGCATCTCTCCGTGCAGGATGCGCTGGCGAAGCAGACGATAGATCCGCTCATGGGCCGCCGAGCCGCTGTCACTGCTGCGGGGCGGTTGCGCCATGTCAGTCTCCGAACCGGTAGCGGTGCAGCGCGCCGCCGTGCTGCCGGAGCCAGCGGCGGTGGCGCTCGTAGCCGGGCAGCAGGCGCGCGACCACGGCCCAGAACGCCGGCGAATGGTTCATCTCTTCCAGATGCGCGACCTCGTGCGCGGCGACATAGTCCAGAACCTCCGGCGGCGCGAGGATCAGCCGCCAGGAAAACATGAGGCTTCCGTCGGCCGCGCAGGATCCCCAGCGCGACCGGGTATCGCGAAGCGTGAGCCGCCGGAAGGGCCGGCCCAGACGCGCCGCGTGCCTCTCGCAGGCCGCCTGAAGCCGCTGGCGGGCGGCCAGCCTGAGGAAGGCCTCGATCCGCCGTCCCGGATCGGCGGCGGGCACCAGCAGGCGCTCGCCCTCGATCCGGGGCGCGCGCAGGGGCGCGGTCTCGATTCGCAGGTCGCGCCCCTCGAAGGGCAGGACGGAACCTGGACCGACCCCGCGTTCCGGCGCCGCCTGGGCGAGGATCCGCCGCACCCAGTCGGCCTTCTCCTGCGCGAAGGCCAGCGCCTCGGTCTCGGGCGCCCGCGCGGGCATCGACAGCGTGACACGCCCGTCCAGCCGCGACACCCGCAGCGAATAGCGCCGGGCGCGCGCCGAGCGGCGCAGGGTGATCTCGACCGGGGGGTCTCCGGACAGGGTGCGCCGGGTCATGTCGTCTCCGTCTGGCGCCGCCAGTCTAGCCTCTGGCAGGCGGCGGCGAAAGCCTTTGACAGCCCCCGCCCGTTGTGGCAGTTGACCGCGAATCCCGACACTCATGAGCACCGGAAGGAGTGGCCCATGCCCAAGGACGAATGGGGCGTCAAGCGCCTTTGCCCGCATTGCGGGTCGCGCTTCTACGACCTGCAACGCGATCCGATGACCTGCCCCGAATGCGGCAAGACCTTTACCGCCGACAGCCTGATCGCCGGGCGCGGCCGCGCGGTCGTTTCCGAGAAGACGGCCGCGAAAGAGCGCGACCTCGATCTCGATGATCTGACCGAGGACGAGGACATCGTCGCCGACGGCGGCGACGTCGAGATCGACGACGATCTGCTCGAGGACGACGAGGACGACACCGTCCCGCTGGACGAGATTGCCGACGTGGGCGGCGAGGACGAGGCCTGATCGTCAGGCCTCGGCCGACGGCACAATGGGGGCGCGAAGCGACGGCTTCGCGCCCCGTTTCGTCCGGGGGGCCGACACGGCGCGGGCACCCGTCCGCAGCATGGCGTTTTGCGCTTGCGCTGCCGCGCGCGCTTGCCTATATCGGCGCGCACGCAGGACGCTTCGGGCGACCGTGCGGACCTCCGGTGGGGCCATAGCTCAGTTGGTAGAGCGCTTGAATGGCATTCAAGAGGTCAGGGGTTCGACTCCCCTTGGCTCCACCAAATCTCCCTGACCTTCCGACCTGATCCGACGGCCCGGCCCGTGGCGAAGGGGCGGACAACCGTTCAGCCGCCGCAGTCGATCCGGGCCAGCGTTGCTCACCGCCGCCACGTCGTCGCGCTGCCCCTGATGCCGCCCCCCGGAGCTACGGGCGGCCCAGGGGACCGGCCGGGTCGTCGGCCAGACGGCGGCCGAAGGCGGTCATGCCTTCCGGACTCATGTGTCCCTCGTCCACCAGCAGCGGCCCCTCACCCACCGGACTGCATCCGGGCTCCGTGCCGCAGAAATAGGCATAGCTGTCAAGGACGATGGCGCCCTTGAGGTCAACCTCGGCGATGTTCCGAAAGAACTCCCGCCGCAACGACTCGTCGGGATGCATCCTCGCAAGATCGGCCAGCGGCCGTATCTGGACGAGCACACCGAAGCGCTGGAAGAGAGGGGCGGGACTGAAAAGATAGACCCGGTCGTAGCGCGAGGTCCAGTAGTCAACAATGGCCTGAAGGGCGGCAGGGGTCAGCTCTGCGGGCTGATAACGGTTTGCAAGAATCACGGTCCGTACCCCGGCCTGGGCGGCATGGGCATGAAATGCCTCAAGATTGGCATCGCAATAGGGCCGGGGTCCGTCGCCCGGCAAGAGCGGGCAGCCGGCGGCGGTCAGTTGCAGGATGTCGTGCCCTGCACGCCGGATGGCGCCGGCGCGGTCGGCGGCGTGGCTATCGCCGTAGATGGCAAGCCCGCTAGGACGCAGGCCCGCCGTACCGTCGCCTCGGCAGGACCAGTCGCGCAGGAACTGCTCGGGTTTGCCGCCGGCTCTCAGGTGGCAAGGGCCGTTCCGGATCAGTTCGTAGCGCTGCTTCTTGAGGGCCTTGAGCTCGGCCAGCGACACCACTCCGGGCAGAGAGGCACGCCGAGGCTCGATTCCCGAAGCGATCAGACCAAGTCCTGTCGCAGCCGTCACGGCGATGGACACGGTCGCGGCGGCAAACAGCCGGCGCCGGGCCGCAAGCAGGGGCGTTGCACCCCGGAAGGGTGTCTCTATCCAGCGCCAGCTTGCCCAGCCCAGCCCGATCGACACCAGAACAAGGCCGGCCATAACCGGCGGTACGGGATCGTCGCCGGTCATGAGCCGCGCGAAGGCAAACAGCGGCTGGTGCCAAAGATAGAGGCTGTAGCTAATGAGTCCGACCCAGACCAGTGGCGGCAAGGAAAGCAGACGGGCCGCCCGCGTCCCGGCGCGGCCGAAGGCCAGAACCAGGGCGGTGCCGGCCACCGGCGGAAGCGCCCAGAGGCCGGGAAAGGCGTAGGTTTCGTCATAGAGCGCCATCGGCGCGATGACCATCAGCAGGCCAGGCAAGGCAAGTCGGTCGTCGGCCCGGGCCCGTCCCTCGCGTACCGCCAGCGCGGCAAGCCCGCCAGCCAGCAGCTCCCAGGCCCGGTATGGCAGGAAATAGAAGGCTTCATCCGGGACCGAGAACGTGCCTCGTTGCGCCGCGACCAGCGACAGGCCCGTCAGCAGCGCCAGCGCAGCCGCTATCCACCTCAACCCGCCCTGACGCACGAGCGCCCAGACGAGCAGCGGGTAGAAGACATAAAACTGTTCCTCGACCCCGAGGCTCCAAGTATGCAAGAGCGGCTTCAGCGCCGCCTCGTTCTCGAAATAGCCGGTCTGGAAGTACAGCGCGATGTTGGGCAAGAACAGCGCTACGCCGATCAGCGTCTCGGCGTATTCCTGGAACTGGATGGGCACCATGAGCGCATAGGCAAAGGGGACCGTCGTCAGCGCCATGACCACCAGCGCGGGCAAGATTCGTCGGGCCCGGCGTTCGTAGAATCGGCCCAGGCTGAAGCGGCCCATCGAAAGATCGTCCAGCAGGATTCGGGTTATAAGGAAGCCCGAGATCACGAAGAAGACGTCCACGCCGGCATAGCCGCCGGCGAGCCATGGCAGCCCCGCGTGGCACAGAACCACGGAAAGGACCGCTATGGCCCTGAGACCGTCAATTTCCGTACGATACTTCATGACCTTCGCCGGATCGCCACTCGCATCCATGTTCCCGTCGTCTTGCCCGCCGATATCATCGCCCGGGCACTCATAGCACAACCCGGACCTCATTCCGGCGTCGACAGGGCCGGAAATCGTCCGCCGGTCGGACGGGCGCGTCGCCGCTCATCCCCCACGCCGTTCGCGACGCGGCGCGAGATGGACCACCGCGACGTAGAACACCGGCACGAGGAAGATCCCGAAGATCGCCGTCGAGGTCATGCCACCGAGAACCCCGATGCCGATGGCGCGCTGCGCCGCCGCCCCCGCGCCCGAGGCGATGGCAAGGGGCAGCACCCCCAGCATGAAGGCGAAGGTCGTCATCAGAATCGGGCGCAGGCGCTGGCGCGCGGCCGTCAGCGTCGCCTCGGTCAGCGACGCGCCTTCGCGGCGCAGCTTCTCGGCAAACTCGACAATCAGGATCGCGTTGCGCGCGGCAAGGCCGATTGTGGTCAGCAGGCCCACCTTGAAATAGACGTCGTTCGACTGCCCGAGGGTGAGCGCGGCCAGCATCGCGCCCAGCACGCCGACCGGAACCGCCAGCATGACGGCGACCGGGATCGTCCAGCTTTCGTAGAGGGCCGCGAGGCTCAGGAACACGACAAGAACCGACAGCGCGTAAAGCATCGGGGCCTGATTGCCCGAGAGGCGTTCCTGATACGAGATCCCGGTCCAGGCCAGGCCGAAGCCGCCCGGCAGCTTCGCGACCAGATCCTCGACGATCTGCATGGCCGCGCCGGTCGAGGTTCCGGGCGTGGGGGCACCGTTCAGCTGCATGGCCAGCCCGCCGCCGTACCGGCGGATCTGGTTGGCGATCGAGTCCCATTCCCGCGTCATGAAGGCCGCGAAGGGCACCATGTCGCCCGCCTGGTTGCGCGCGTACCAGCCGTCGACATCATCGGGCTGCATGCGGTAGGGCGCGTCGGCCTGCACGATCACCGGCCGCAGGTCCGTCCCCAGGAGGAAGTCGTTGACCTGCCGACCCGCGAAGATCACCGAAAGCGAGGCGTTGACCTCGGCCAGCGACAGCCCGAAGGCGCCGGCCTTCTGCTGGTCGATCTTCAGCCGCAGCGTGCTGTCAAAGGCGTTGTCGTTGCCGCGGAAGCTGCCGAGCCGGCCATCGGCGGTCGCGGCGGCGACCAGCTGGTTCGCGGCATCGGACAGGGCCTGAAGACCCGCCCCGGTCTGGTCGATCAGGTAGAAGGTGAAGCCCGAAGCGTTGCCCAGCCCCTGGATCGCGGGCGGCTGGATAAAGACGATGCGACCCGCCCGGTTGCCAGCGAAGCGCATGTTGGCCCTCTGGGCAAGCGCCGAGGCGCTCTGCCCCGGCCGTTCGGCGAAGGGCTTGAGCTTGACGAAGACCATGGCGCGGTTCTGGCCGCTGCCGCCGAAGCTGAACCCCAGCGCCGAAAAGACCGAGTCGACGACCTTGGCCTCGTCCGTCCGCAGGTAGTCCTCGATCTGCTTGACCACGGCGGCGGTCTGCGCGCTGGTCGAGCCGTCCGAAAGCTGGACGATGGTCATCAGCACGCCCTGGTCTTCCTGCGGCAGGAACGAGCTTGGCAGCCGCTCGTAGAGATAGGCGACCCAGCCGATGAGCGCGACGACGATCAGGAGCATCCGCATCGGGCGCCGGACCAGCCAGCCCGTGCTGCGGACATAGCCGTCGGTGGTCCGCCGCAGGCCGCCGTTGAACCAGCGGGCCGGAGCAAAGCCTCGGCCTTCGCCGCGGGGGCGCAGGATCGTCGCGCACATGGCCGGTGTCAGGATCAGCGCCATGGTCAGCGACAGCACCATGGCCGAGATGATCGTGACCGAGAACTGCCGGTAGATCACGCCGGTCGATCCGCCCATGAAGGCCATAGGCAGGAACACGGCCGTCAGCACCGTGACGATGCCGACAAGCGCGCCGCTGATCTGGCGCATGCTCTTCTCGGTCGCCTCGACGGGGCCAAGGCCCTCTTCGTGCATGATGCGTTCGACGTTCTCGACCACGACGATGGCGTCGTCCACCAGAAGGCCGATGGCGAGGACGAGCGCAAACATTGTCAGCGTGTTGATCGACATGCCGGCCGCGGCCAGCACCCCGAAGGTGCCCAGAAGGACCACGGGCACCGCGATGGTGGGAATGATCGTCGCGCGCCAGTTCTGCAAGAAGACGAGGATCACCAGGAACACCAGCACGACGGCTTCGGCCAGGGTCTCGTAGACGCGCCAGATCGATTCCTCGATGAAGGGCGACGTGTCGTAGGGATAGGCGATCTCGACGCCCTGCGGCAGGGCGTTCGCCAGCCCGTCCAGCGTGGCGCGCACGTTGCGCGCCGTCTCGACCGCATTCGCGCCGACCGCGAGATTGACCCCGAAACCCGCCGCCGGGCTTCCGTTGAACTGCGACGAGCGGCCAAAGGTTTCCGAGCCGATCTCGATCCGGGCGACATCGCCGAGAAAGACGCTCGATCCGTCCTCGGTCACGCGCAGGAGAATGCGCTCGAACTCCTCGACGGTGGAAAGCTGCGACTGGGCGGTCAGCCGGGCGGTCAGCTGCTGGCCGGGCACCACCGGCTGGCTCCCGAGCGAGCCCACGCTGACGTTGGTGTTCTGCGCCGCGACCGCCGCGGTCACGTCGGCGGTGGTCACCTGGTACTGGACGAGCTTCAGCGGATCGAGCCAGATGCGCATGGCGTAGCCCGAGCCGAAGATATTGATCGACCCCACGCCGGCCACCCGCTGCACCGGGTTCCTGACCGTACTTGCGAAGATGTCGCCGAGCTGGAGCGAACTGTAGCGCCCGTCCTTCGACACCAGCGCGCCCACCAGCAGGATCGCGTCTGTCGATCGCGTGACGGTCACCCCCTGCTGCTGCACGACATCGGGGAGCTGCGACATCACCAGCTGCAGCTTGTTCTGGACCTGCACCTGGGCAATGTCGGGGTCGGCGCTGTCCTGGAAGGTCAGCGTCACCGAGGACGACCCGGTGCCCGAACTCGATTCCATGTAGAGCAGACCGTCGAGCCCGGTCAGACCGTTCTCGATCGGCGTCGTGACCGAATTCGCCACCGTTTCCGCGGCCGCGCCGGGATAGGAGGCGTTGATGCGCACGGTGGTCGGCGCGATCTGCGGGTATTGCGATATCGGCAGCGAGCTGATCGACAACGCGCCCGCCAGCATGATGACGATCGCGATCACCCAGGCGAAGATCGGACGGTGGATGAAGAACTGCGCCACGCCGGTCCCCTACGGCGCCTTGGCGCCGGCGGGCGCGGCGGGGGGCTCGTCATGCACCACACCGTCGCTGTCGATGGTGACCGGCACCGGCGCGACCTCGGCTCCGTCTCTCAGCGCCGCAAATCCGTCGACGATGAGACGGGCGCCGGGCTCGATCCCGGCGGTCACGATCCAGTCGCTTGTCCGGCTGCCGATCTCGGTCAGCGTGACCTTCCGGGCCTTGTTGTCCGCGTCCGCCACCCAGGCGGTCAGATCGCCGTTGCGGGCACGGTTGGTCGCCATCTGCGGCACGAGAAAGGCGCTGATGGTTCCAAGCGTCACCTCGCCGCGCAGGAACATCCCGGGCAGGATGCGGCCTTCGGTGTTGTCGATCTGGAAGCGGAAGTCACGGGTTCCGGTGCTGGTCGAGACGTTGACGCTGGGCGCGACCAGCTGGCCGGCGCCCTTGTAGCTCTCGCCGTTCTCCAGAACGATGCGCAGTTCCAGCTTTTCCGTCTGGGTCATCTCGCCCTTCTCGATCTGCTGACGGATCGAGGCGAGCCGGGCGCTGGTCTCGAACATGTCGGCGTAGATCGGGTCGATCCGGGTGACGGTGGCCATGGCGTCGGCCTGGCCGGCGTTGACCAGATCGCCCACCGACACGGCCGGGACATCGGCGATCCCGTCGATCGGGCTGGCGATCTCGGTCCAGGAGAGCTGCGTTTCGGCCATCCGGAGCGAGGCCTGCGCGCTCTCCGCATCGGCCAGGGCCTGCTGCAGCGCCGCGCGCGCGCTTTCGACATCGGCCCGGGTCGAGCCCACGTTCTCGAGTTGCTGGTAGCGGCTCAGGGTGGCCCGGGCGACCGGGACCGCGGCCTGAGCCTTGGCAACGGCCGCCCGCGCCTCGGACACGGCCGCATCGTAGCTGGCCGAATCCAGCCGGAACATCGGATCGCCCCTCTTCAGCGGCTTGCCGGCGGTGTAGAGGATCGCGGTCACCACCCCGGTGACGCGCGGCCGGATCGCCACCTCCTCGAAGGCGACGGCACGGCCGGGCAGGGTCGTGCTGCGCTCGACCGGCTGGAGCTGCATCGCGATCACGCCGACCTTGGCCGGCCCGGCGGGCTTGCCCGCACCGGCCTGCTGCGCAGCCGCCGGCATCGAGAGGGCCAGAAGAAGCGACACCGTCGCGGCAAGACTCGACGGAAGCGGCCGTCTCGGCATGAGGGACTCCTGCGGAACTGCACACATTCGCCGGCACATTGGCATGAACCCGGCGTCTGCGCACGTCACATTGCTGCGGGACGGTCAGCCCCGGGCGGGCAGCGAGCGATCCAGAAGCGAAAGCCAGTTTTCATGGCAGAGCTTGCGCATCAGCGCCTCGTCGTAGCCATGCGCCCGCATCGCGGCCTGCAGGGCCGGCAGCCCGGTCACGTCGCCGATGCCCTCGGGCACCGTCGCGCCGTCGAAATCCGACCCCATGCCCACGTGATCCTCTCCGAGGCGTCCGATCAGATGGTCGAGATGGCGCAGCATCTGGTCGAGCCCGACATCGGGCGACTTGCGCCCGTCGGCGCGCAGGAAGACCGTGGCGAAGTTCAGCCCGACCATGCCGCCGGTGTCGCGGATCATGTCGAGCTGGCGGTCGGTCAGGTTGCGGGTGGACGGCGTCACCGCATGGGCGTTGGAATGGGTCGCCACCAGCGGCTTGCGCGACAGGCGCGCCACGTCGTCGAACCCCTTGGCGTTCATGTGGCTGAGGTCGATGACGATGCCGAGTTCGTCGCAGAGCCGGACCAGATCCTTGCCCGCCGGCGTGAGGCCCGGCCCGGTGTCCGGATCGCCCGGGAACCGGAACGGAACGCCGTGGCCGAAGACCGTCGGCCGCGACCAGACCGGCCCGAGCGATCGCAGACCCATCGCGTGGAAGGCATGCAGCGCGTCGAGGTCGGGGCCGATCGCCTCGGCGCCCTCCATGTGCATGATGCCCGCGATCACCCCCTTCGCCAGGCAGTCGCGCACGTCCGCCGCGGTCCGGCAGATGCGGAAGTCCTGCGGCGCCGCGCGCTCCATCCACAGCAGGTGCCCGGCCATGGCCAGCGCCACCGGCTGGGCGGCTTCGTGGCCGATCAGGTCGGGCAGTGGCAGGTCGTAGGGCGGGCGGTCCATGATCGCCTCGAAATCGGGCGCGTCATGGGCCACGGGCGAGGGGATGTAGATCGCGAAGAAGCCCCCGGCAAAGCCCCCCTTGCGCATCCGCGGCAGGTCGAGATGGCCTTCGCCCCCGGCCTCGCCCTTGAGCCAGATCACATCGCGCGCCTCGGGCTTGCGCAGGAGACGCAGGAGAAAGTCGTTGTGTCCGTCGAAGACGGGAATGGTGGAGGTCATGTCGCGGTTTCCGGCTCGGTGATTGGATGGCGCCTGTAGCCCTCCGAGGCGGCCAGCAGTCGCTGCGTGTAGTCCTTGCGGGCGGACCGCGCCCGGAGATCGGCGCGGGTCAGTTCCTCGACCGCCTGGCCATGCTGCATGACCATCAGCCGCTCGCACATGTGCGACACCACCGCCAGATCGTGACTGACCAGAACATAGGTCAGGCCGCGCGCCGCGCGCAGCCCGTCCAGAAGGTTCAGGACCTCGGCCTGGATCGAGGCGTCGAGCGCCGAGGTGGGCTCGTCGAGCAGGAGTACCCGGGGCTCGAGGATCAGCGCGCGGGCCACGGCGACCCGCTGGCGCTGGCCGCCCGACAGCTGGTGCGGATAGCGGAACCGGAAGGACGGCCCCAGTCCCACCTCGGAGAGCGCCCGTTCGACCCGCGCCTCGCGGTCGTCGAAGCCGTGGATCGCCAGCGGCTCGGACAATACGCGGTCCACGGTGTGGCGGGGGTGCAGCGAGGCATAGGGATCCTGGAAGACCATCTGCACCCGGCGGAAGAAGGCGGGGGGCCGCGGCGTCGCCAGCGGCTCGCCCGCAATGCGGATCGTGCCCCCGGTCACCGGGGCAAGCCCGCAGATCGCGCGCAGCACCGTGGACTTGCCCGATCCGCTTTCGCCGACGATGCCGAAGCTTTCGCCCTCGGCCACGCGCAGGTCGATGCCGCGCACCGCGTGCACCGGGGTCGCCCCCCGGGTGAAGGTCACTTCCAGACCGTCGATGTCGATCAGTGCCATCAGAGCGCCCATTCCGCATCGCGTTGCAGGGTCGGCAGCGGCCGGCGGTCGCCGTCGATCTGCGGCAGGCAGTTCAGGAGACCACGGGTGTAGGGATGCCGGGCGCTGGCCAGTTCCGATGCGCGCAGTTCCTCGACGATCCGGCCGGCATACATGACCAGCACCCGGTCGCAGAACGAGCTGACCAGCCGCAGGTCGTGGCTGATGAAGATCAGGCCCATCCCCCGCTCGCTCACCAGCCGGTCGAGGATGCGCAGCACCTCGATCTGCACGGTGACATCGAGCGCCGAGGTCGGCTCGTCCGCGATCAGGAGATCGGGCTCGGCGATCAGCATCATCGCGATCATCACCCGCTGGCCCATGCCGCCCGACAGTTCGTGCGGATGGGCGTCGAACACCCGGTCCGGGTCGCGGATCTGCACCGCCTCGAGCATGGCGAGCGCGCGCTTGCGCGCCTCGGCCCCGCCGAGGCGACCGTGGAACTTCAGGGTTTCCATGAGCTGGCGCCCGACGCTCATCACCGGGTTGAGCGAGAACTTCGGGTCCTGCATGACCATCGACATCCGAGCCCCGCGCAGGGACCGCCAGGTGGCCGGGGTGGCCGAGCGCAGGTCGATCCCGTCGAAGTCGAGCCGCCGCGCCGTCGCCCGGCCCGGATGCGGGGTCAGCCCGAGGAGCGCGCGCCCGGTCTGCGACTTGCCCGACCCGGATTCGCCGACGATCCCGAGCCGTTCGCGGCCGAGCGAAAAGGTGACGCCGCGCACGACCTCGCTCGGCCCCTGCCGGGTCGGGAAGGTGATGCGCAGATCCTCGACGGTCAGGAGATCAGTCATGCCGAAGGCCGCTCCGCGGGGGGTATTTGGACGAAGAAGAAGCGGCCGTCATTTGCGCGCCTTCGGATCGAGCACGTCGCGCAGGCCGTCGCCGAGAAGGTTGAAGCCGAGCGAGACGATGAAGATGGCGATGCCGGGCATGGTGGCGACCCACCACTGGTCGATGATGAAGCGCCGGCCCGAGGCGATCATCGCGCCCCATTCCGGTTGCGGCGGCTGGGCGCCGAGACCGAGGAAGCCGAGGCCCGCGGCGGTGAGGATGATCCCGGCCATGTCGAGCGTCACCCGGATGATGACCGACGACAGGCAGAGCGGCACCACATGCCCCCAGATGATGCGCGCGGAGCCCGCCCCCTGCAGCCGGATCGCGGCGATGTAGTCGGCGTCGCGGATCTGGAGCGTCTCGGCCCGGGCAAGGCGGGCGTAGGGCGGCCAGGAGGTGATGGCGATGGCGATGACCGCGTTCTCGATGCCCGGCCCGAGCGCGGCCACGAAGGCCAGAGCGAGGATGAGCCGCGGGAAGGCGAGGAAGATGTCGGTCGTGCGCATCAGCACGGTGTCGATCCAGCCGCCGAAATAGCCCGCGGTGGTCCCGACCAGAAGCCCGATCGGCGTGGCGATCACCGCGACCAGCACCACGACCAGAAGCGTGAGCCGCGAGCCCCAGATGATGCGCGACAGGATATCGCGCGCCTGGTCGTCGGTGCCGAGGAGATGGCCGCCGCTGAAGGGCGGCAGCAGGCGCTCGGTCCGCAGATCGCCGCCCGCCACCGGGTCGTAGGGGGCAAGCCAGGGCGCGAGGAGCGCCACCAGGATCAGTGCGACCACGATGGCAAGCCCGACCATAGCCAGCCAGTTGGTGCGGAAGGCAAGCCAGGTGCGGTAGGCCTGCCCGAGCCGGGCCTGACCGCGCGAGGCGGGGGTTTCCGACAGAAGCCAGTCGCGGCGCGAGGGTGCGGCGGTCATCCGAAGGCCCTCACCCGCGGATCGAGAAGGGTGTAGAGAAGGTCCGACAAGAGGTTGATGCCCACAAAGATCGCCCCGATCACCAGCGTGCCGCCCAGCACCGCGTTCATGTCGGCGTTCTGGAGCGAGTTGGTCAGATACTGGCCAAGACCCGGCCAGGCGAAGACCGTCTCGGTCAGCACCGAGCCTTCGAGAAGCCCGGCGTAGGACAGCGCCACCACCGTCACCAGCGGCACGGCGGCGTTGCGCAGCGCGTGCAGCCAGATGATGCGCCATTCCGGCACACCCTTCACCCGCGCGGTTGTCACATACTCCTGCGCGAGTTCGTTGAGCATGAAGCTGCGGGTCATCCGGCTGATGTAGGCCATCGAGAAATAGCCCAGGAGCGAGGCCGGCAGGATGATGTGCGAGAAGGCGTTGCGGAACGCCTCCCATTCGCCCTGCATCGCGGTGTCCCAGAGGAAGAGGCCGGTCTTCGGGGTGAAGGCGTATTCGTAGCCGATGTCGATCCGACCCGGCCCGGCCACCCAGTCGAGACGGGCGTAGAAGAGGAGAAGGCCCAGAAGCCCGAGCCAGAAGATCGGCGCCGAATAGCCCACGAGCCCGAGGACGCGCACGATCTGGTCGGTCAGCCGGCCCTGGCGGACGGCGGCCAGGACGCCCACCGGAATGCCGATCGCGGTGCCGATGATGATCGACACGGTGGCGAGCTCGACGGTCGCGGGAAAGACGCGGGCGATGTCCTCGACGATCGGCTTCTTGGTCAGGAAGCTTTCGCCGAAGTCGCCGGAGAACACCTTCTGCAGGTAGATCAGGAACTGCTGCCAGAGCGGCTTGTCGAGCCCGAGTTCGATGAACACCCGGTCATAGACCGACTGCGGCGCGCGGTCGCCGATCACGGCCAGCACCGGATCCACCGGCACCACGCGGCCGATGAGGAAGGTCACGAGCAGTAGCCCGAAGAAGGTGAGCGCGACGGTGGCCAGCACCTGCGCCAGCTTGGACAGGACCCGGAGGGCGCGCGAGCGCCCCCCGGACGATGCGGATGCCGCCATTACTTCGTCACGCGCGCGTAGTTGTTGTCGTTGAACGACGGGCCGACGATGAAGCCGTTGACGTTCGACCGCAGCGCCGAGACCTCGATCTCCTGGAACATGATGACGAAGGGCGAGGTCTCCATGCTTTCCTTCTGCAGATCGATATACATCTGCGCGCGCTTGGCCGGATCGGGCTCGAGCACGGCGGCGTCGGCCTTCTTGGTCATCTCGGGGATGTCCCAGGCGTTGCGCCAGGCCAGCGGCTTCGACTTCGCGTCATCCGAGTTGTCGGGGTTGCGCGCGAAGGTGTCGGCGTTGGTGTGCGGGTCCTGGTAGTCCGGTCCCCAGCGGCCGATGTAGATGTCGTGGTTGCGGGCGCGGTACTTGGTCAGCGTCTGCTGGCCGTCGCCGGGGATCAGTTCCAGCTTGATGCCCGCCTGCGCCATGGTCTGCTGGATCGCCTCGGCGATGCCGGTGATCTCGGGCGTGTTGCGGGTGTCCATCGTCACCGTGAACCCGTCCGGCAGGCCGGCCGCGACCAGAAGCTCCTTGGCCTTGGCCGGGTCGAAGGTGAACGGGGTCTCGTTGTAGGCGCCGAGGAAGCCCTCGGGCAGGAAGGCCTGATGGACCTTGACCTTGCCCTTCATGATCGTGTCCGCGATGGTGGTGTAGTCCACCAGATACTTCATCGCCTGACGGACCTCGGGCTTGGCGAGGTTCGGGTTCTTCTGGTTCAGGCCGAGGTAGTAGATCGAGCCCTTCACGCCGCTTTCGATCTTGATGTTCGGGTCTTTCGAGACCGCGTCGATCTCTTCGGCGCCGAGGCTGCGGGCGATGTCGATGTCACCCTTTTCCAGAAGCAGCCGCTGGGTCGCGCCCTCGGGGATGTGGCGGTAGATCACATGCGCCATCGGGGTCTTGTCGCCCGAGTAGTTCTCGTTGCGGTCCATGACCACGACTTCGTTGGCGCGCCATTCCTTGATGGTGAAGGGGCCCGAGCCGGCGTAGTTGGTCTTGAGCCACTCATAGCCGAAGTCGCCGTTGACCTCGTGCTCCATGGCCAGCTTCTTGTCCACCACCGAGGCGACGGTCGCCGTCAGGCAGTAGAGCACCAGCGTCGGCGCGTAGGCCTTGTCCATCTTGAAGTCGAAGGAATAGGGCCCGGTCTGCACGATCATCTGATCGGCGTTGTCCTTGTTCGCCCCGAACTGGGTCAGGATGAAGGCCGGCGACTTGTCGAGTTTCACCGCGCGCACGAGCGAGAACACCACGTCCTCGGCGGTGATCGGGTTGCCCGAGGCGAACTGGCGGCCTTCGCGGATCTTGAAGCTGATGGTCATGCCGTCCGGCGACACGGTCCAGCTTTCGGCGACCTTGCCGAAGATCTTGGACACGTCCATCGGGTCATAGCCGATCAGCGTCTCGTAGCTGTTGCCGGCGATTTCCGATGCGGTGAACTCGAAGATCTCGGCCGGGTCGAGACTGATGATATCGTCGATGGCCCAGGCCTGAATCAGCGTGTCCGGCGGCGTCTCGGCGCGCACGGGCGCGGCGGTGGTCAGCATCAGGGCCGCTATCGCGGCCGATGCCGTGACCCTCATACGGTGAAACATGCATAAACCCCTGTTGGTGTTCGGATTTTGGCGGCCACACCGGTTCGTTGGCCGGTGGTGGCAACCCGATGATGAGACTGCCGGCGTCCGGTCAAGTCAAGTCGGTTTCGCGACATTTCGACGACGTTTCGCTGCCCAAATGCCGATACGACCATGCATTTCGCCAGAGCGCGCGGACCGGGGTTGCGCCGGGGACGGTCCGCCCGCCGCCGCAGCCGGAGGCGCCGAAAGCGGCGCGCCGTCATTCGCCGTAGGGCACCCAGATGTTCTTGACCTGCGTGGCCCGGGCGAGGAACCCGCGCCCCTGCCCCTGCGGCCCGGTCCAGTCGCGGTTGGGCGGGCACCAGGTGACCTTGAGGTTGCCGGCGCTCGCCTCCTCGACCATGGCCGCGCCCTCGGCGCTTCCGCAGTACCACAGGGCGGCCACGTCGTCGTGGTCGGCGAGCGTCCGCGCGAGGTCGTCGCGCGGGCCGGTGACGATGTTGACGACGCCCCCCGGCAGGTCCGAGGTGTCGAAGACCTGATAGAGGTCGGTCGCCGCCAGCGGCATGGTCTGCGACGGGATCGCGACCACCGCGTTGCCCATCGCGATCGCCGGCAGCACCAGCGACAGGAAACCCAGAAGCGGCGCATCGGTCGGGCAGGCGATGCCCATCACGCCGAAGGGTTCGTTCATGGCCAGCGTCACATGCGCCGACTTCGTCGAATGCACCGCCCCGTCGAACTTGTCGGCCTGCGCCGCGTACCAGAAGGCGCGCCGGATCGACACGGCGACCTCTTCGGCCGCCCTTGCCACGCCCGCGTCCTTCAGCCGGGCGGCAAACTCGGCCTCGCGCGCCGACAGGTTCTCGGCCAGATAGTAAAGCACCTGCGCGCGGTTGTGCCCCGTGGCCTTGCCCCAGCCCCGTGCCGCGTGGGCCGCCTCGACGGCGTTGCGGATGTCCTTGCGGTTGCCAAGCCCGGCCAGTCCGATCTCGCGGCCCTTCGCCATCACCGCGTAGGAATAGCCGCTGTCTGGCCGCTTCTGCGCCCCGCCGATGTAGAGCTTGGCCGTCCGGTCGACGGGGGCCGGCCCCTTGCGGGGCTGACCCGGAACCGGGGCCGCGTCCGGCGCCTGCGGCGGCGTCTCGGCCCGGGCCTTGACCGGCGGAGGGCTGAGATAGTCGCGCATCCCCTCGCGCCCGCCCTCGCGGCCGAAGCCCGACTCGCGGTAGCCGCCGAAGCCGGCCGCCGCGTCGAAGACGTTGGTGGCGTTCACCCAGACGACCCCGGCCTTGACCTTCGCGGCCACGTCGAGCGCGAGGCTGATGTTTTCCGACCAGATCGAGGCGGCAAGCCCGTAGCGGGTGTTGTTGGCCAGTTCCACCGCTTCCTCGGGGGTGCGGAACGTGGTGAGCGTCGCGACCGGGCCAAAGATCTCTTCCTGGAAGACGGTGTTCGCGGGCTCGGCACCGGTGAGGAAACCGGGCGCGAAGAACGAGCCTTTGGCGGGCAACTGGCATTCGGCCTGATGGAGCACCGCGCCGTCGGCCTCGCCCCTGGCCACCAGATCCCGGATGCGGGCCAGCTGCACCGGATCGACGATCGCGCCCATGTCGGTGGACTTGTCCAGGGGATCGCCGACGCGAAGTTTCGCAAGCCGGGCCGTCAGCCGGCGGGTGAAGTCGGCCGCGACCTGTTCCTGCACGAGGATGCGCGAGCCCGCGCAGCAGACCTGCCCCTGATTGAACCAGATCGCGTCCACCACGCCTTCGATCGCGCCGTCGATGTCGGCATCGGGAAAGACGATGAAGGGCGACTTGCCGCCAAGCTCCAGCGTCAGCCGCTTGCCCGACCCCGCCGTCGCCTTGCGGATGGCGCGGCCGACCTCGGTCGAACCGGTAAAGGCGATCTTGTCCACGTCCGAGCCGACCAGCGCCGCACCGGTGCCGCCGTCGCCGGTCACGATGTTGACCACGCCCTTCGGCAGGCCGATCTCGGCGCAGATCTCGGCAAAGGCGAGCGCCGACAGCGAGGTGTATTCGGCCGGCTTCAGCACCACGGTGTTGCCCGCCGCGAGCGCCGGCGCGATCTTCCACGCGAGCATCAGCAGCGGGAAGTTCCAGGGGATGATCTGGCCGCAGACCCCGATCGGGGCATGACCGGGGAATTCGTCGGCGATCAGTTCGGCCCAGCCGGCGTGATGGTAGAAATGCCGCGCGACCAGGGGCACGTCGATGTCGCGGCTTTCGCGGATCGGCTTGCCGTTGTCGAGCGTCTCGAGCACCGCCAGAAAGCGTTCGCGCTTCTGGATGTGCCGGGCGATGGCGTAGAGCCACTTCGCGCGTTCATGGCCCGGCAGCTTCGACCACGGACCGAAGGCCGCCCGCGCCGCCGTGACCGCCGCGGCCACGTCGGCGGCGGTGCCCTGCGTCACTTCGGCCAGCGCCTCGCCGGTCGCCGGATTGCGGCTGGCGAAGGTCTTGCCCGGCGCGGTGAAGGCGCCGTCGATGAAATGGCCGAAGCGGCCGCGGGCCTTCAGCCAGGCCATGACCTCGCCCGAGGCCTCGGGGGCGGGTCCGTAGTCCATCGTGGTCAGGATCTCGGTCACGGTCGGCATGGGCCCCTCAGGCGATGGCGTGGCGCGAGGCGCTGGCATAGCGCCCGGTCAGGTGGTGCTCGAGCTGGCGCTCGATGTCGGCCAGCATCGACGAGGCGCCGAGCCGGAAGAGGTCGGGGCGCAGCCAGTCGTTGCCGAGTTCCTCCTTCATCAGGATCTGCCAGGCGATGGCGTCCTTGGCAGCCTTCATCCCGCCGGCGGGCTTGAACCCGATCTGCATCCCGGTGCGGGCGCCGTAGTCCCTGAGCGCGCGCGCCATGACCAGGCTGACCGGAAGCGTGGCGTTGACGCCCTCCTTGCCGGTCGAGGTCTTGATGAAGTCGGCGCCGGCCTGCATGGCGACCATCGAGGCCTTGTAGACGTTGCGCAGCGTCCGCAGGTCACCGGTCGCGAGGATCGCCTTCAGATGCGCCGCCCCGCAGGCCTCGCGCATGCGCGCGACCTCGTCGTAAAGCGCCGCCCAGTCGCCGGACAGGACATGCGCGCGGGTGATGACGATGTCGATCTCGTCCGCGCCCTGATCGACCGCATAGCGGATCTCGGCGAGCCGCAGGTCGAGCGGCATGAGCCCCGCGGGAAAGCCGGTCGCGACCGAGGCGACCGGGATGCCCGAGCCCCGCAGCGCCTTCACCGCCGGCGCCACCATCGTCGGATAGACGCAGACCGCGCCGGTGGTCAGCTCTGACAGGCCGAGCCCGCGCAGGATCGTGTCCGAGACCGGCTGGCGCGCCTTGGCGCAGAGCCGCGCCACCCGATCCGGCGTGTCGTCGCCCGAAAGCGTGGTCAGATCCATGCAGCGCACCGCGTTCACCAGCCAGGCGGCCTGCCAGGCCTTCTTGACCGTCCGCCGCGTGGTGAGCGTCGCCGCGCGCCGTTCGGCCGCCGGCGTGTTGACCGCGACATGGTCGAACCAGTCGGTCTGGAGGGGTGTGCCCGGATTGCGCGGGTGATTGGCCGCCTGCGCGGCCGAGGTGTCGGACATTCGCGTCTCCTCCGCGCCGCTGTCGCGGTCGCGGGCCGGACGATAGCGGATCGGCCGGGGTCAGGCAACATGAAGACCTGACCATCCGGTCAAAATTCGGGACCGCCGGACGTCGGGCCGGGCCGGGGGCTGTCTGCCCCCGCGGCCTGCGGCCGCCCCCCGAGGATATTTCGCCCAGCGAGAGGTGCGGGCGCCCGGCGGATCAGACGGCCAGATAGCGCGCGATCGCGGCCTGGCTGCCCCTGTCCCAGATCAGCGCGAGCCAGCGCCCGAAGGCCTCCGCCACATCCGCGTCGCGCCCGAGGTCGCCATAGACCTCGGTCATGGCCAGCCAGGCGGCGGGGCTGGACTTCGCCTCGGCCGCGCGGGCGGTCAGCCTGTCCCAGTTCGGATCGTTCGGCGCGATGGTCCGGCCCGCCTCGTCCGTGCCGAAGCAGTAGCGGCACCAGAGCGCCGAGAGCAGGACCAGCCCCTCGGGCATCACCCCCCGCGCCCGCTGGTCGCGGATCGAGGGGACGATGAACTTGGGCTGGCGGTTCGACCCGTCGAGGCAGAGCCGGCGCACCGTGTCGGCGACCTCGGGGTTCGAGAAGCGCTCGACGATGAGCCGCTTGTAGTCGCCGAGATCCTGGCCCGGCACCTCGGGCACGATCGGCACCACCTCGCGCGTGAGCACCGCGTCGAGGAAGGAACGGATCTGCGGATCAGCCATCGCCTCGTGGACATGGTCGATGCCGCGCAGGCCGCCGGGGTAGGCGATGATCGCGTGGCCGCCGTTCAGGATGCGGATCTTCATCGTCTCGAAGCGGTCGACCTGCGGGGTGAAGGTGACGCCGACCTTTTCCAGCGCGGGCCGGCCGGCCGGGAAGTTGTCCTCCATCACCCATTGCCGGAAGGGCTCGCAGGTGACGGGGGCGGCGTCGTCGATGCCGAAGGCGGCGGCCATGGCGCGCTCGCGCGGCCCGGTGGCGGGGGTGATGCGGTCGACCATCGAGTTCGGGAAGGCGACGTGGCCGGCGATCCAGTCGGCGAGGGCCGGATCGGTGAGCCGTGCGAGCCCCGTCACCGCGTCGCGTGTGACCCGTCCGTTGTGCGGGACGTTGTCGCAGCACATCACGGTGAACGGGGCCGCCCCGGCCGCCCGGCGTGCCGAGAGTGCCGCGACGATCGCGCCGAAGACGGTGGCCGGGGCGTCGGGGTGGGCCGCGTCGTGGCGGATGTCGGGATGGTCGGGGCTGAAGGTGCCGGTCTCGGGGTCGATGTAGTAGCCGCCCTCGGTCACGGTCAGCGACACGATGCGGATGGCGGGGTCGGTCATGGCGGCGACGAGGGCGGCGTTGCCGGACTCGACCGGGACAAATCCGGTCATCGCGCCGATCACCCGCGCCCGGTGCGCGCCGGGAGCGAGTTCGATAACCGAGGACATCCAGTCCTGCCCCATGAGCGCCTCGCGCATGCGCGCGTCGCCCTCGCGCACGCCGGCGCCGAGGATCGCCCAGTCGTGGTCCTCGCCCAGCGCGAAGAGGTCGTCGAGATAGACCGCCTGATGGGCGCGGTGAAAGTTGCCGCAGCCGACATGGACGATGCCGGGCCGCAGCCCGGCCCGGTCGTAGCCGGGAACCGCGACGCGGGCGGCGAGAGCCCCGAGATTCATCCGGTTGAGTTTGGTTCCCATCGTGCCTGTCCTTCAAAGCGTGCGGAGCATTCCGCCATCGACGTGGTAGGTCGAGCCGACCGAGTAGCTCGCCCGGTCCGAGCAGAGGAACACCATGAAATCGGCCAGTTCCTCGACCGTGCCGAAGCGGCGGATCGGCGCGTGCTCGTCGGCCACGGACTGCAGATAGCCCTCCCAGTCGCCGCCCGTGGGCCCGGACAGCTGCCGGGCGGTCTTGATCCAGTCCGGGGTGAGGATGAGGCCGGGGTTGACCGCGTTCACCCGGATGCCGTCCTTCACGAATTCGGTCGCCATGGTCTTGGACAGCATCAGGAGCGCGGCCTTGGTCACGTTGTAGATCGGTTCGTACCAGAGCGGCTGGACGGCGCAGATCGAAGCGTTGTTGAGGATCGCGGGCCCGCGGCCCCGCGCCTTCATGCCGGGCACGAGGCCGCGGGCGATCCGCACCGCCGCCATGACATGCAGGTCCCAGTAGGCCTGCCATTTCGCGTCCGGCGCCTCGAGGATCGTCTCGTTCGACCCGGTGCCGGCGTTGTTCACCAGGATGTCGGTGCCCCCGAGCGCGTCCACCGCGGCAACCAGCGCCGCGCAGCCCTCGGCCGTGGCCACATCGCAGGCCACCGCCACCGCCTGGGCGCCGAAGTCCGCGGCAATGGCGGCGGCGGCCTCGTCGGCCCGGGCGCCATCGCGCGCCGCGATCACCACCGACGCCCCTTCGCGGGCAAAGGCGCGCGCGACGCCCAGCCCGATGCCGACACTGCCGCCGGTGATCACCGCCCTCTTGCCGGAAAGTCCCAGGTCCATCTCAGCTCATCCAGTTGCCGCCGTCGACGTTGTAGGTCTGCGCGACGATGTAGCGGGCCTCGTCGGTCGCGAGGAAGATCGCCATGCCGGTCAGGTCCTCGGCCCGTCCCATGCGCCCGAAGGGCACGGCGGCGCCCACCTCGCGCTTTTTCTGGCCCGGCGCCTTGCCTTCGTATTTCGCGAAGAAGGCATCGACCCCGTCCCAGTGCTCGCCATCGACCACGCCCGGCGCGATCGCGTTCACGTTGATCCCGTGGCGGATCAGGTTCAGCCCGGCCGACTGGGTCAGCGAAATGACGGCGGCCTTGGTGGCGCAATAGACCGCCACCAGGGATTCGCCCCGGCGGCCCGCCTGGCTGGCCATGTTGATGATCGTCCCGCCCTGTCCGCGCGCGATCATGTGCCGCGCCGCGGCCTGAAGGCAGAAGAGCGTGCCGGCGACATTGACGGCAAAGAGCCTCTCGTAGTCGGCGCGGTCGATCTCGACGATGGGGGCCGCGCTGAACAGCGCCGCGTTGTTGATGAGGATGTCGAGCTTGCCCATCCGCCCGATCGCCTCGGCGAAGGCCGCGTCGATGCTGTCCTGCCGGGTCACGTCCAGCGCCACCGCATGGGCGCCGGGGCCAAGGGCCTCGGCCGACGTTCGCGCTGCTTCAACGTTGATGTCGGCGATGCAGACCTCGGCGCCCTCGGCCAGATAGGCCCGCGCGAAGGCAAGGCCGATGCCGCGGGCCGCACCGGTGATGAGGGCGGATTTCCCCTTCAGCCTCATGACAGCGCCATGCCTTTCTCGTCGAAGCGGTGGATCTTGCCGGCAGGCTTCAGCCGGATCCGGTCGCCGTGGTGGATGTTCAACTCGCCCGGACCACGGACGTTGATGATGCCCAGCCCGTCCACCTCTACCTTGATGAAGCTGTCGGACCCGAGATGTTCGGAAAGGCCCACGACACCCTCCCAGGGCCCGTCCCCCACGCTGATGTGCTCGGGCCGGATTCCGATGGTGTGAGCCTTGTGCTTCGCGGCCTCGGGCCCCTCGATGAAGTTCATCTTCGGGCTGCCGATGAAGCCCGCGACGAAGAGGTTGCGCGGGTGGGCGTAGAGTTCGAGCGGGGCGCCGACCTGTTCGATCCGGCCCGCGTTCAGCACCACGATCTTGTCGGCCATGGTCATGGCCTCGACCTGGTCGTGGGTCACGTAGATCATGGTCGTCTTCAGCGACTGGTGCAGTTCGCTGATCTCCTGCCGCATCCCCACGCGCAGCGCCGCGTCGAGGTTCGACAGCGGCTCGTCGAAGAGGAAGGCCGCCGGCTCGCGCACGATCGCCCGCCCGATGGCGACGCGCTGGCGCTGGCCGCCGGAAAGCTGGCCGGGCCGGCGGTCGAGGTAGCTCGCAAGGTTCAGCACCTTGGCGGCGCGTTCGACGCGCCGGTCCTGCTCGGACTGGTCCATGCCGGCCATCTTCAGCGGAAAGGCGATGTTCTTGCGCACGGTCATGTGCGGATAGAGCGCGTAGGACTGGAACACCATGGCAAGGCCACGCTTGGCCGGCGGCAGGTTGGTCGCATCCTTGCCGTCGATCTCGATCGTGCCCGAGGTGGTATCCTCGAGCCCCGCAATCAGCCGCAGGAGCGTGGACTTGCCGCAACCGGACGGCCCGACGAAGACGACGAATTCGCCGTCCTCGATGTCGAGGTCGATGCCGGGAATCACCTCGACCTCGCCGAAGGCCTTGCGCACCTGTCTCAGTTGGATCTTGCCCATGGGTTCCTCACTTCACCGCGCCGAAGGTCAGGCCGCGCACGAGTTGCTTCTGGCTGAACCAGCCAAGGATCAGGATCGGCAGGATGGCCATGGCCGAGGCCGCCGAGAGTTTCGCGTAGAACAGGCCCTGCGGCGCCGAGAAGCTGGCGATGAAGGCCGACAGGGGCGCCGCCTTGGTGGTGGTGAGCGTGATCGTCCAGAACGCCTCGTTCCAGGCGAGGATCACGTTCAGCAGCATCGTGGACGCGATCCCCGGCACCGCCATCGGCGTGAGCACATGCAGGATCTCGTTCCAGAGGTTCGCCCCGTCCATCCGCGCGGCTTCGAGGATCTCGCCGGGGATTTCCTTGAAATAGGTGTAGAGCATCCAGACGATGATCGGCAGGTTCATCAGCATCAGCGCGAGGATGAGCCCGATCCTGGTGTCGAAAAGCCCGGTGCGCTGGAAGAGCAGGTAGATCGGGATCATCACCGCGACCGCCGGCATCATCTTGGTGGACAGCATCCACATCAGCAGGTCCTTGGTGCGCCGCGCGGGCACGAAGGCCATGGCCCAGGCGGAGGGGATCGCGACCACAAGCCCGAGAAGGGTCGAGCCGACCGAGATCACCACCGAGTTCCAGAAGAACCGCGGATAGTCCGACCGCGCCCAGACCTCGGCGTAGTTCTCGAACGTCCAGTCGGCCGAGAGGAGCTGCGGCGGCGATGCGACGGCCGAGGCTTCGGTCTTGAAGCTGGTCAGCAGCATCCAGAGCACCGGGAAGAAGATCGCGAGCGCGACGGACCAGGCGGCGACCGTGGTCAGAAGCTGGCGGCGGGGCGTGACGGCGCGGGCCATGGGTCTGTCCTCCGGGTCAGGCGTCGAGGTTCTTGCCGATGCCGCGCATCAGGAAGACCGCGACGATGTTGGCGAGGATCACGGCGATGATCCCTCCGGCGGCGGCCCGACCGATGTCCTTGGCCACGATCGCCTGCTTGAAGATCATGTAGGGAAGCGTGGTCGAGGCCGATCCGGGCCCGCCCTGCGTGGTGGTGTAGATCTCGCCGAAGATGCCCAGAAGGAAGATCGTCTCGATCAGGACCACCACGGTGATCGCCCGGTAGAGATGCGGCAGGATGATGTGGCGGAACCGCGCCAGGGGGGATGCCCCGTCCATCTCGGCCGCCTCCAGCTGTTCGGACGACAGGGATTGCAGGGCGGTAAGAAGGATCAGGGTCGCGAAGGGCAGCCATTCCCAGGCGACGATCGCAATGACCGAGGGCATCGGGTGCTGTTCGAGAAACAGGATCGGCTGCGCGCCGAAACCGCGCGCGATGGCCGCGAAGAGCCCGTTCTGCGGGTGCATGAACAGGTTTTCCCAGATCGAGGCGGCCACCGGCGGCATTACGAAGAAGGGTGCGATCACGAGGATACGCAGGAACCCCTGCCCCTTGACCGGCTGGTCGATGAGCAGCGCGATCAGCACGCCGAGCACGACGGTGATGACCAGGACGCCGCCGACCAGCGCCAGCGTGTTGACGAGCGCGAGCCAGAAATCCGGGGCCTTGAGAAACCAGGTGTAGTTGGCGAACCCGACCCAGCCTGTCCGGTCGGGCGAGAGGAGCCGGTAGAACCGGAACGAGAAGTAGAGCGTCATCGCCAGGGGCACGATCATCCAGACGAAGAGCAGGAGGACCGAGGGCGCGACCATCAGCCGGGCGGCCGTGCGGGTGGATTGCGTGGACATGGGCAACTCTCCGGATCGGGGGCCGGCGCCGGTCAGGGGGGCGGCCGGGGCCGGCAGGCGGACCGTCTGCGGTCGGCAGAAAGGCCCGCACCCGGCGAGAAGGAGACCCGGGCGCGGACAGTCTGGGAGAGGGCGGAGCCGGCCGGGAGCCGGCCCCGCCTGCGCATCACTTGATGTAGCCGGCCGCGGTCATCTCGTCGGTGGTCGCGGCCTGGGCCTCGGCCAGCGCCTCGTCGGCGGTCTTCTGGCCGGCGAGCGCGGCCGAGAAGATCTCGCCCACGGTGGTGCCGATGCCCTGGAATTCCGGGATCGCCACGAACTGCACGCCGACATAGGGCACGGGCTTCACTGTCGGATGGGTCGGATCAGCCGAGTTGATGCTGTCGAGCGTCATCTTGGCGAACGGAACCTTCTGGTATTCCGGGTTCGCATAGAGCGACTTGCGGGTGCCCGGCGGCACGTTGGCCCAGCCCTCCTTCGACGCGACCAGCGCGAGGTAGTCCTTGTTCGTCGCCCAGTCGATGAAGGTCTTTGCCGCCTCCTGGCTCTTGGACGAGGTCGGGATCGCCAGCGACCAGGCCCAGAGCCAGTTGCCGCGCTTGCCGAGCCCGTTGTCGGGGGCGAGCGCGAAGCCCACCTTGTCGGCCACGGTGGAATCCTTCGGGTTGGTCACGAAGGAGGCTGCAACGGTGGCGTCGATCCACATGCCGCACTTGCCCTGCTGGAACAGCGTCAGGTTCTCGTTGAAGCCGTTGTTCGACGCGCCGGGAGGCCCGTATTCGTTCATCAGCTTCAGATAGGTGTCGAGCGTGGCCTTCCACTCCGGCTGGTCGAACTGCGGCTTCCAGGCCTCATCGAACCAGCGGGCGCCGAACGAGTTGGACATGGCGGTCAGGAAGGCCATGTTCTCACCCCAGCCGGCCTTGCCGCGCAGGCAGATGCCGTACTGTTCCTTCGCCTTGTCGGTCATCGCGGCCGCGGCCTTCTCGATGTCGGCCCAGGTGGGCGCGTCCGGCATGGTCAGGCCGGCGGCCTCCATCAGGTCCTTGCGATACATGACCATCGAGGACTCGCCGTAGAAGGGCGAGGCGTAGAGGTTGCCATCGACGGTCAGGCCGCCCCGGATCGCGGGCAGGAGATCGTCGACGTCATACTCTGCCGGCAGGTCGTTCAGGCTGACCAGCCAGCCCTGCTTGCCCCAGATCGGAACCTCGTAGGTGCCGATGGTCAGCACGTCGTACTGGCCGCCACCCGTGGCGATGTCGGTGGTCACGTTCTGGCGCAGGACGTTTTCCTCCAGCGTCACCCATTCGACCTTGATGTCGGGGTGCTTGGCGTAGAAGTCGTCCATCAGGCCCTGCATGCGGACCATGTCGCCGTTGTTCACGGTGGCGACGGTGATCGTGGTCTCGGCCGAGGCGGCCGCGGCAAACGCGCCGACAGCGCACGCGCCGAGAAGCGCGCGGATCGTCGAAGTCATGTATTCCTCCCTTGCAATATGAGCATCTGCTCATTGCGTGAGTAATTATTCACACCGGATGACGATTCCGTCAACGGCAAAACTCGCCGCCTTGGCGCACGAAACCGACAGGGCGCGTCGCCGCGAGGCCGCGCGCATCAGACGGGTCGGACAGGGTCGGAAGGGATCAGCCGAGCAGGGCGGTGGCCGTCGGCTCGTCGGTGACAAGCCCGTTCAGGATGCGGCCGGCCAGCGCGGCCCGCAGGGCGGGCACCTTCGTGGGACCGGCGGCAATGCCGATGACGGGATGCGGCGACTGCGGCTCGACCCGCACCCCGCCGACGCGTTCGTTGGTCCCAGTCTCGAAATAGCGGCCCTGATCGTCATAGACCCAGCCCGCGACCTCGCCGGCCGCCCCGCGGTCCTGCATGGTGCGCAGCTGCGAATCCGACAGGAAGCCGTCCTTGTGCAAGGGCGCGTCCTCGCCCATCTGGCCCACGCCGACGAAGGTCACGTCGGCCGAGCGCGCGAGCGCGACCACTTCGCGCACGACGCGCAGACCGTGGAACATCGCCCGTTCCGCCGGCGTGTCGGACAGCACCGGCACCGGCATCGGGAAATGCGGCGCGCGCACCTTGTCGGCGATGCGCATGATGACGTCGAAGAAGCTCGCCGATCCGTCCGGCGCGATGTTGCCGATCAGGCTGACGATGCGGTGCTGGGGGGCCTCGACCGGGGCCAGCGCCTCGACCGCCGAACGCAGCGCCCGGCCGGTACCGAGCGCGATGGTCAGCGGCTCGGGCCGGCGCAGGAAGGATTCGATGAGCGCCGCCGCCGGCCCGGCGATGGCCCGGTTCGGATCGGCCCCAGCCCCGAGCGAGGGCGCGACGCGGCAGTGACCGAGGTGGTAGCGCCGGGCGAGTTCCGCCTCGAGCCGCAGGCAGGACGCGATCGGGTGGTTGAGCCGCACCTGGATCAGCCCTTCGGTCATCGCGCGCGCCACGAGCCTCTGGGCCCTCTGGCGCGACACCCCGAGTTCCGACGCGATCTGGTCCTGCGTCAGCCCGCCGACATAGTAGAGCCACCCGGCGCGCGCGGCCTCGTCATCCAGGCTGACGGCTGGGTCGGTCATGGCGATGGATCTTCGGCAGCGGAAAGGCCCGGAGCAATCTGGAAGAATTCCGCGAAGGAATCAAACCGCAGATCGGGCGCGGCGTCCTCGTCCTCGGCGACGGCGGTCTGCGCCATGTGGCTGCCGCCGGTGAACTGCCAGACCGCCATGCCGGCCGCGCGCGCCGCCCGCACCCCCATGAGGCTGTCCTCGATCACGAGGCAGCGCGCCGGATCCGCGCCCATCCGCGCGGCGGCATGCAGGAAGAGATCGGGCGCGGGCTTTCCCCTCGCCACGTCCGAGGCGGTGAAGAGCCGGCCCTCCACCAGGCGATCCAGCCCGGCAATCTCCAGGGACCGGCGCGCCCGGGCCGGGCTTGACGAGGTGGCGACGCACCACGGAACCCCGAGGCCCCGCAGCACCGGCACGACGCCCGGCATGACCCTCAGGTCGGTCTCGAAGGCCGCCAGAAGCCGCGACCGGTACGCCTCCTCGAAGCCCTCCGGCAGGTCGAGCCCGAAATCGGCCCGGATCACCTTCATCACCGTCGGATAGCTGCGGCCGAGGAAGTGGCGCGCGACATAGGCGAGGTCGATCGTCACGCCCAGCCGCGCCAGCTCCCCCACCAGCATCCGGGCGCTGATGATCTCGCTGTCGATCAGGACCCCGTCGCAATCGAAGATGACAAGGTCGGTCATGGGTTCAACGGCGGGGCGTCCCCGCAAGCCAGCGCCTGACGCGGGCCCAGGTCCCGCGCGCCTGCGCCGCAGCCGCGTCCGCGCGGTCGTCGAGCCGGTCGAGGGCCTCGCCCACCTCGGCCACCGCCGGATCGACGGTGCGTTCGCGGAACTGGAGCCAGATCCGCCGGATCATCCACAGGACCCAGGCCAGGAATGCCAGCACCAGGATCGTCACCCAGGGAATCACGGTTGCGTCCGGACCGGACACCGGGCGGATCCGCACCGCGTTCGGATAGATCGAGAACAGCGGGATGCGCCAGCCGTAGTAGGTGACCATCACCCATTCCGGGGCCGCCTTGGTCGAGACGAGGTTGGTCGCCTCGGCCTGAAGGTTGGAGCTGTCGTATTTGAAGTAGGGCGGCCAGATCCAGCCGGTGTCCTCGTTGCGGAACACCAGCACCTTGCCGTTGGCGCGTACCGTGTCGATGAACCGGATATCGCGCGAGATCGAGGTGTCGGTGGTCGATCCCGCGTCGGGCGAGGCGTAGAACCAGCGGTTCGCGCCGATCTGCGTCACCTGGTTGAAGGTCCGCGTCACATAGACCACGTCGTGCTTGGGCAGCGTGTAGTGCAGGAAGAGCCCCACGATCAGCACCAGAAGCCCGATCGAGACCCACTTGAACCATTTCCACATGACGGCTGCCCCTATTGCGAATTGATGTACCAGGCCGTGCCCAGAATCGCGGCCATCGGCAGGATATAGACAAGCCAGAGAAGCTTCACCCGCAGGCTCGATCCGTAGGCCGCCATGCCGTCGTCGATGAAGCGGCGCCGCTCGGGATCGTCGCGCCGGCCCGGGTGGCGGGCGTCCCAGTCCTTCTCCAGTTCCTCGCGCCGCACCGACCGCGAGTAGACCAGAGCGATCACGTAGACGACGCTGAGGATCAGGAACCCCAGAAGCCCCGCGCGGAACATGCCCATCAGCGTCTCCCCCTCAGCACCGCCCCCCAGGGGCCGACCCGATCGACCACATCGCGCGCGGGCGGCGCGGCGTCGTCCATCGCGGGTTCCGGTCCAAACAGATCGGCGCGCGCACCCGCCTTGTCGATCTGATACTCCCGCGCGAGGAAGTCGGCCACATAGGCCTTCTTCTCGTCGCTCCAGCCGGCGTAGAGGCGGTAGAAGAGCGGCTTGTGGCAGATGAAGAGCTGGCGCACGTCCAGCGGCGACAGTTCGGCCAGAAGCATGTTGACCAGATCGCGTTCCGGGCCGGCGGCCGCGCGCAGCGTGTAGAAATAGGCCGGGTGCGTCGAGGCGATGCGCGGCCAGGGCCCGGCGGCCTCGACCCAGCGCAGAAGCGCCGCGAGGCCGAGGAACTCGTCCGGCAGCCGGTCGCCGAGCTGCGAGGCCACCGCCCGCAATGCGCGCCGCGAGCCGTCCCCGGTCGGCAGGCCGAGCCGGCCCGCGGCATCGACCAGGATGAAATCCATCTTCTGGCGCAGGATCGCCGCCGCATCGGCGCCGCGCGCCGCCACGATCGGCTCGGCCAGCCCGTTCAGCTCGAGGAATTTCGCGATCTGGTTGCGGTCGCCGAGGTCGAAGACATAGCGGATCGGCAGCGGGCCCAGCGCCTCCTTGGGCCCCGACGCGATCGCCGCCGGATGTCCGACGCCGCGGAACACGTAGAGCCCGTCGAAGAGCGCCGTCCAGAAGTTGACCTGCGGGTATTCGGTCTTGCGCAGCGCGACGGGGTTGCGCGACACGTCGCCGGTCTTCTTCGCCAGCCCGATGATCTCGGCGATCAGCACATCGTCATACCAGGCCTCGGGCTCGGACCGGAACCGCTCGATCAGGCCCGCGAGCCGTTCCGCACCGGCCAGATGCGCCCCGGTGGTGTCGGCGAGGATCCGCGCCGGCCCGATCTCGAAGAGCCGCGCCGGGGCCGAGAGGTCAAAGACCCCCGCGTCGATCTCGCCCGCGACCGCATCGCGCGCGGTCAGGCTGAAGAGCTGCGCCTCGTTCTCCTCGATGAACTGCCGCAGGATGCCGCGGGTGGTCGAGAAGGTGGCGTTCAGCAGCGGCGCGGTCTTCTGCTCGGTGGTCAGCAGGATGAACCGCCGGTTCGCGCCGCCCGGCGCGAGATAGTCCATCGCGCCCAGCTCGTCGCCCACTTCGGGCGACTGGCCGGCGATGTCGATGTGGAACTCGCCCAGCGCCGTGGTCTTTCCGGTCAGCGCCTTCAGCGCCCGGTTGTAGCGCTCGACCAGGGCCGGCGTGTCGATGCGGATGAGGTTGCCGAACATCAGGCCGCGTTCGATGAGGCGTTTCATGGCCGGTCCCCCAGACCGGGCCGGGACGCGACCGGTGCCGGCGCAAGGCGTTGCCGCATCACCCCTTCTCCTCCAGATAGCGCCGCCTGGCCTCGTCCATCCGCCGCATGTCGCGCACCAGGCCGTCGATGGCGGCCTCGTCCGACTTGTCGGCGTAGCGGAACTCGCTGTCCGCATAGCGGTTGATTTCCTGGATCACCATCTCGGCCGTGACGGGCTTTCGCAGGTCGGAAATCATCGCGAGCTTGGTGTCGTAGTCCTTGAAGAGAAAGAGCTCCGGCTTCTCCATCCACTCGTCGGGCAGCTCGAAATCCATCGCCCGCACCTTCACCGCATCGGTGATGTTCTTGACCGCGCGGCCGGTAAAGCGCGGATCCGCCTCCTGGATCGCCTTCAGATAGCTGCCAAGCTTCGCCAGCGTGTCGAGCTCGCCCGCCTCGGCCCGCACCCGGTCGAAGACGGCCGCCAGCCCCGCCTCCATCGGCCGCGCATGGCGCTCGAAACTCTCGGCCACGGCGCGCCGGATCTCCTGCGCCCCGTAAAGCCGGTGCTCGCCCAGCGGAATGTCCACGCGCCTGCCCAGTAGCAGCGCCAGGATGTCGATGTAATCCTCGCGCGTCTGCGGCCCGTCCACCAGGAACCGCGCCCCCGCCCGCTGGCGCAGCGCGTCGTCGACGTTCTCGGGGTAGTTCGAGAACATGCCGAAGGTGCAGTTGCCGCGCACCACGGTGTTGGCACCGGCGAAGGCCTCCATCAGCACCGCGGTGATCTCCTGCTGGCCGGTCGAGGATTGCCGGTCCCCGCGCCGCCCGGCCACCTGGTCGATGTCGTCGATGGTGCCGAAGCCGATGACCGCCGGGTCGGTGATCGCGGTGATGAAGGCCCGGGCGTTCTGCCCGGACTTGCCCTGATAGCTGTCGACATTGTCGATCGACAGGTTCTGGTAGCGGAACGGATAGCCCGCGACCTTGCAGTAGCCGTCGATGAGCCCCGCCATCATCTGGATCAGCGTGGTCTTGCCGGTCCCGGGCTTGCCGTCGCCCAGGAAGGTGAAGATGAACCCGCCGAGTTCGGCGAAGGGATTCATCCTCCGGTCGAAGTCGTAGGCCATCAGCATCTTCGCCAGCCGCATCGCCTGGTATTTGGCGATGTGGTTGCCCACCACCTCCTCGGGCTTCTTGAACGCCATGACCAGCGCGGTTCCGCGCGCCTTGCGCGCCGGCTCGAAGCCCGCGATCGGCAGGTCGTCCGCCGCGACGCGCCAGTTCGCGCCCCGGAACGCCTCGAGCCGCGGCGCCGTCTCGGCCCGCGCGCGGACCCGCGCCATGAGCTCCTCGGCAAAGCCCGCGACCACGGCCACCAGATGCGGGTCATCCGTGGCCAGCGCGCCGATGTCCTGATCGAGCTCCCACAGGGCCCCGTGCAGGGCCAGGATCGCGTTGTCGGTCAGCACTTCCTCGACCGCCCCCACCTCGACCCCGGTCGTCCCCTCGTGCGGCGCCAGAAGAAAGGCGGTGGCATTGGCAAAGACCCCCAGCACCACCAGCGCCTCGGCCGACAGAAGCTCGGCGAACTCCGCGCCCCGCGCCGCCGGCAGCCGGCCCTCCAGATTGGCCTTCTTCATCTCGACAAGGCCGGTGCGGGCGGAAAAGGTCTCGCCCGTCGCCAGCGCGATCGCGATCGCCCGCCGCAGGACCTGAAGCACCGTCGCCTCGACGGCCGAGGGGATCGGGTCCTCGCCGCCGACCGCCTGCACCCGCTCGACCAGCCGCACGGCTCCCGGCCGTGCCGCCGACCGCCCCGACAGCCCCGGCGTCGTCGGGCGGAACATCGGCCGCGCGCCGGTGCCCGACGACCGCTCGGATCCGGCGACCGGCACCCGCGGCTGCGCGAGGCGCGGCGCGTGATCGAACCCCGAAAGCATCGCCGCCGCCGCGGGATACTGCGCGCGGATCAGGCCCTCTTCCAGTTCCATCTCGTCGCGCTGGCCACTCATGCCGTCACACCTTCTTCTTCGCGGAAATACCCCCGGGGGGTCCGGGGGCCGGCGGCCCCCGGCCGCCTAGCCATAGGACAGCACCCGACCGGTCCGGCCCACCACGTAGCGGCGCACGTTCCGGAATCCCGGCGGGTCCTTCTCGGCCAGGACCTGGAACGGCCGCTCCGGCAGGACGATCGCGCGCGTCATGCGCGTGGCACCCCCGTCCGGCGCAAGCGGGTCCAGCCGGAACACCTCGCGCTCGCTCTGCGCGAACCATCCCTTCTCGATCTCGACCCGCTCGCTGTCCAGATCCTCGAAGGCCCAGGCCAGCGCCCAGTCATCCTCCGCCTCCGCCTTCGCCTCGTCGAGAACCTCGCGGATCGGACCCGTCTGCAGGGTGAAGGCGGCCGAATGCATCGGGCCGACATGGACCCGGCGCAGACGCTTCGGGTGCAGATCCTCGAAGTCGCGATCGAACCCGGTCGCGATGGTCAGAAGCTTGAGCGCCCCCACCGATTGCGCCATCAGGTGGGCCTGCACCGCGGGCCAGCGCCGGTCGTCCTTCGGCAGCGCCCGCCCGCCGGCGTCCTCCACCTCCATCAGATGGATCACCGGCAGGTTGGTCTGGCTGTCATAGACCGCCCAGTGGATCAGGAACCGCCGCCGTCCGCCCTCGAGATCGGCCAGCCACCGGGCTTCGGGGGCCATCTGCGGCAGGAACAGGCCGCCGGCGACCAGGGCCTCGCGGTAGATCCGCTGGCTCATCGCGTATTGCAGGCGGGTCGGGACCACCTGTTCGGCCAGCATCTGCCGGATCATGTCGTCCCGGATCTGCGCCGCCGGCGGCAGGCCCTCGAGAACCCGCGCCGCCTGCGCGGCGTCGTTGGCCATCTGCACCAGCTCCTGATAGATTGGGAACCCGCTGTCGTGCAGGTCGATGGTCAGGTGCCGCGCCGCAACGCCGTCCAGACGGCCCGCGATCAGGTATTTCATCGACAGCGCCCGGAAGGTCGCGGCGATCCGGGTGGCGTAGCGCCCGAGGATGTCGCTTTCCTGCGCCGTCAGCAGCCCCTGCGCCTGCATTTCCGCGGCGACGCCGGCCATGATCGCGGTGATGCGCGCAAACGTGGCAAAGTAGCGCCGCGCGGCCAGATCCTCGTCCAGCCGCCTGTGGTCGGTGGTCAGGTCGATGGTGCCGGCCACTCAGCCCCCGTAGAGGTTCTTGTCGTGCTTCTCGACGATGGCGGCGAAACGGCGGGCAAAGCGCTCGTCGGCCTTGGCCTTCTGCTCGAGGATCTTTCGCGCGAACACCATGTGCTCCTCGTGCTTCTCCAGCATGTCGGCCATCTTCTGGTTGGTCGCCGCCCCGATCGCGGCCATGGCCGCCTGCGCCTCCTTGTCGGTCTCGACCCCGATCTCGTTGATCCGGTGCGCGACGTCCTGCTGCTGGGCCGTCTTGAGCGACTTCGTCAGCGCATCGTAGAGCACCACCCTCTGGCGGGTGTCGGTCTCGAGCTTGTTGATCAGCACCATCTGCGTCGCCGCCTGGTTCTGCAGGCTATCGACCCAGGTCTTGCCCTTCTCGATGTAGCGCTCGAGCGTCTGCGATTTCGCAAGCTTCACCTGCTCGTCCTGCACCAGCGCATTGTGGCGGGCGTTGAGCGCCGCAAGCTCGGTCTCGAGCCGGGTTCGCGCCGCGGCGTCCTGCTCGACGGCGATCCTGTTCTCGAGCGCGATGATGTCGGGATCCATCTTCTGGATCTCGGCCCGGACCGCCTCGAGCGCACCCACCGTGGCCTCGCGATCGGCGAGCGTCTGCGTGAGGTTCGCCTCGACCCGCGCCTTCTGCTGGTTCAGGAGGTCGAGCTGCCCCTGCAGGAGCTTCACGATCACGTCGGACTTGGCGATCAGGTCCTGCAGCTTGTCGTCGATGGTCGCGGCCCGAAGCCGCTCGGCGCGCATCGACTCGGACTTCGCTTCGGAAAAGATCCCGACGAAGCTCTCCCAGCCGGTCTTCGAGCGCATCGCGTCGAAATCGCGCGAGAAGGCCGCCGTCACGTCATCCAGCCCCATGATCAGCTCGGCGATGTTGGCGTTCATCATCTCAGAATGCCGATGCACGTCCTCGAGCGTGGCGTTCTCGATGTCGACCTCGGTCGCGGCACCGGCGCGGATCTTCGTGCTCGCCTCCTCGATGCGGCTGGTGAGCTCGCTGATCCTCGACTGCGCCGCGGCCACCTGCTTCTGGCTCTCGGCGATCTGCGCCTCGAAATCGGCCATCCCCGTCCCCCATGTTAATCGTCTGCACATATATCTGGGACGCGCACGCCGCCAATGCACCCCCGCCGTCGGGAAAATCTATCACAGAAACCCGCAGGCCCGTCATCGGCCAATTCGCGCCCCCGTTGCGGACCGCCGGCGGCCCGTCTAGCCTCCGATGCATGACGGCCCCATCCGACCAGCCGATCCTGACCGAGATCGCCCGTCGCCGCGGCGACCTGATCGCGCTGACCCGCGACCTGATCCGCATTCCCACGCTCAATCCGCCCGGCCGGAACTACCTGGAGATCTGCGAGTACCTCGCCGACCGGCTGGGCCCGCAGGGCTTCACGGTCGAACTCCTGCGCGCCGAAGGCAGCCCCGGCGACTGCGCCGAATTCCCCCGCTGGAATCTGGTGGCCCGGCGCGACGGCGCGCGTCCCGGCGACTGCGTGCACTTCAACGGCCACCATGACGTGGTCGAGGTGGGCCATGGCTGGACCCGCGACCCGTTCGCGGCCGAGTTGGACGAGACCCACCCCGGCGGCCGCATCTTCGGGCGCGGCGCCTGCGACATGAAGGGCGGCCTCGCCGCGGCGGTGATCGCCGCGGAAACCTTCCTGGCGCTTCGCCCGGATTTCGCCGGGGCCATCGAGATCTCGGCCACGGCGGACGAGGAATCGGGCGGCTATGGCGGCGTGGCCTGGCTGGCCGAACGGGGCTGGTTCGATCCCACCCGGGTCCAGCACGTGCTGATCCCCGAACCCCTGCACAAGGACCGCATCTGCCTCGGCCACCGCGGGGTCTGGTGGGCCGAGATCGAGACGAAGGGCCGCATCGCCCACGGCTCGATTCCTTTCCTCGGCGACAGCGCGATCCGGCACATGGGCGCGGTGCTCGAGGAGATCGAGACCCGGCTCTACCCGCTCCTCGCCACCCGCCTGACCGGAATGCCGGTCATACCCGAAGGCGCGCGCCGCCCGACGCTCAACATCAACTCGATTCACGGCGGCGAACCCGAGCCCGAGCCGGGTTCGACCGCCCTGCCCGCTCCCTGCGTCGCCGACCGCTGCCGCATCGTCATCGACCGCCGGTTCCTGATCGAGGAGGCGCTGCCCGAGGTGAAGGCGGAGATCCGCGCCGTCCTCGACCGCCTGTGCGCGCAGCGGCCCGGCTTCGCCTACGAGATCCGCGATCTCTTCGAGGTTCACCCGACGATGACCGACCGCGAGGCTCCGGTGGTGCGCTCGACCGCCGCCGCGATCGAGAGGGTGCTCGGGCGCGTCGCCGATTACGTGGTCTCGCCCGGAACCTACGACCAGAAGCACATCGACCGGATCGGCCGGCTGAAGAACTGCATCGCCTACGGGCCGGGGGTGCTGGACCTCGCCCACCAGCCCGACGAATGGGTGGGCGTGCAGGACATGCTCGACAGCGCGGGGGTGATGGCGCTGGTGCTCGACGACCTCCTCGGCTGAACCGGCCCCTGCCGCCGCGCCTTCCGGACACCGCCGAAAACCGGTCCGCCGGCGCGAGGCCCCGATCGCTTCGTCTCACTGACCGAAATATCCCGGGGGCACGGGGGCAGAGCCCCCGCCCGGCGCTTGAAGTCACGGGGATTTCCGGCACATGATGCGCGAAACCGGCGTCAGGCCGGGCAGACCGGGGAGGGAGTGGATCCCATGTTCAATCGCCTGAAACTTTCCGTCGCGGCCTTCGCGCTGTCGTCGGGCGTGGCGCTGGCCGCGCAGGACACAATCACGCTCGGCATGGTTCTCGAGCCGCCGAACCTCGACCCGACCGCCGGCGCGGCGGCGGCGATCGACGAGGTGGTCTATGCCAACATCTACGAGGGTCTGACCCGCTTCGCGCCCGACGGCGCGATCATCCCCGCCCTTGCCGAAAGCTGGGACGTGGCCGAGGACGGCAAGGTCTACACCTTCCACCTCCATGATGGGGTGACGTTCCATGACGGCACCACCTTCGACGCCGAGGATGTGAAGTTCAGCCTCGACCGCGCCCGCGCCCCGGAATCGGCCAATGCCCAGAAGGCGCTCTTTGCCGGCATCGAGTCGGTGGACGTGATCGACCCGAAGACCGTCCGGGTCACGCTCAAGGCCCCTGACGGCAACTTCCCGTTCAACATGGCCTGGGGCGACGCGGTGATCGTGGCGCCGGAATCGGTCGCGACGGCCGCAACCCATCCCGTCGGAACCGGCCCCTTCCGCTTCGTGAGCTGGACGCAGGGCGACCGGGTCGTGATCGAACGCAACCCCGATTACTGGGGCAAGCCGGTCGCGCTCTCGAAGGCCACCTTCCGCTTCATCTCCGACCCGACCGCCGCCTTCGCGGCAATGATGGCCGGCGATGTGGACGCCTTCCCGAACTACCCCGCGCCCGAGACGCTGGCGCAACTGGCCGCCGATCCGCGCTTCAAGGTGATCGTCGGCTCGACCGAGGGCGAGACGATCCTCGCGATGAACAACAGGAAGCCGCCCCTCGACAACGTGACGGTGCGCGAGGCCATCGCCCACGCGATCAACCGCCAGGAAATCATCGACGGCGCGATGTTCGGCTACGGCACGCCCATCGGCACCCATTTCGCCCCGCACAACCCCGACTACATCGACCTCACCGGGCTCTCGGCCTACGATCCCGAGAAATCCAAGGCGCTTCTCGCCGAGGCCGGCGTCTCGGGGCTGAAGCTGCGCCTCGCGCTGCCGCCCCCCACCTACGCGCGCCGGGGCGGCGAGATCATCGCGAACCAGTTGCGCGCGGTGGGCATCGAGACCGAGATCACCAATCTGGAATGGGCCCAGTGGCTGGAGCAGGTGTTCAAGAACAAGGACTTCGACCTGACCATCGTCAGCCACACCGAGCCGATGGACATCGGGATCTATGCGCGGCCGGACTACTACTTTCAGTATGCCAAGCCCGAGTTCGTCGCCCTGATGGACACCCTGTCGAAGACCACGGATCCCGCGGCGCGCTCGCAGCTTCTGAAGGATGCGCAGACGATGATCGCCAAGGATTACGTCAACGCCTATCTTTTCGAACTGGCCAAGACGGGCGTGGCCAACGCCAAGATCGAGGGGCTGTGGGAAAACGCGCCCACGCAGGCCAACGATCTGACCGCCGTCCACTGGGTGGACTGACTTTCCTGGCCGGGCCGGGCCATCCGGATGGACCGGACCGACGACCGGGCGCGCGGGCCCTTCCGCGCGCCGCAACCACGAGACTGCGATGTCCAATTTCCTGATCGTCGCACCGGAAGGCGAGGCTGACGTTTCGCGACCCGCCCCCGACCGGGTGCTCGCGGGCGACCCGGTCCACACCACCTGGAACCTCGAGCACCGCGACGGGCTTTACTGCGGTCTCTGGGAATCGACGCCCGGCACCTGGCGCATCGTCTATGACGAGTGGGAATACTGCCGCATCCTGAGCGGCCGCTCCGTCATCACCGGAGACGACGGCACCCGCCACGAGGTCGGCCCCGGCGACAGCTTCATCCTTCGCCCCGGGTTCACCGGAACCTGGCAGGTGATCGAGACGACCCGGAAGGACTACGTGATCCGGGTCTGACACCCGCCCCGAATCACTCGATGGCGGTCAGGGATTGGCCGCCGCCGCGGCCGCACCCGCCGCGGCGATCTCCGGCGGCACGGTCGGGTCCAGCTCGGCGTTGATGCCGATCTGCGGGACGAACTTCGGCCAGGGGATCACACCCTGCGCGATCTGATCCTGCACCGGCTTCGGAAGCTCGGCGATCGGCACCATCAGCCCGTCCGGACCCTCGATCATCGGATCTTCGGCAATCGCGGATTCGGCCGCATCGCGGACATGGACGAAGGCGCCCGGCTGCACGCGGCTGTAAAGATCGAGGATGTCCTGGTTGAACAGCCGGATGCAGCCCGCCGACGTGGCGCGGCCGATGGTCGAGGCGTTGTTCGTCCCGTGGATGCGGTAGTAGGTGTCGCGGCCGTTGCGGTAGAGATAGAGAGCGCGCGCGCCGAGCGGGTTCTCGAGACCGCCGGGGATGCCGCCGGCCACCGGCCCGTAGACCGCGGGCTCGCGGCGGACCATGTTGCGCGTGGGCGTCCAGCTTGGCCATTCCTTCTTGGCGCCGACGACCGCATCGCCGGAGAAGCCGTAGCCTTCGCGCCCGACGGCGATGCCGTAGCGCATCGCGCGGCCGCCCTCCATGATGTAGTAGAGCACGCGCGCATAGGGATCGACGACGATCGAACCCGGGGCGTCGGGACCGGAGTAATAGACCTCGGTGCGCGCGTTGCGGCCGATGAGGTATCCGGGGCGCACGGCGGGGATGGTGATGGCGCCGTCCTGGACCGCCTGATAGCGGGCCACCACCTCGGGCGGCACCGACAGCACCTTCGGCGCCGAGGAGGTGCCGGGCGGCACCGGGGCACAGGCGGCGAGGACGACCGCAAGCAGAAGGCTCAGGCGCAACGCGACACGGGTTCTGATCTCGGCGGCGAGACCGGCAACATTGACGGCGGCAGTCATCGGGGCAGCGCTTCCTTGTCCTTGCGTTGTTCGCGCCCGGGGCAGATCGGGCGAGTCGCACGCCACCATCAACGGGTGCGCCCGCCGGACCGTCAACCCTTTCCGGCACTTGCGTCCGGAAATGGGCGTGCCGCGATGCAGCCGTGCCGCGCCGGGGCGCGGCACGTGGGATCAGACCGCGATCACGTTGAACCCCGGCCCGTAGGGATAGCCGGTGATGTCCTCGACCCCCTCTGCGCCGATCACCAGGATGTCGTGCTCGCGGTAGCCGCCCGCGCCCGGCCGCCCCTCGGGGATGGTCAGCATCGGCTCCATCGAGATCACCATGCCGGGTTCGAGCACCGTGTCGATGTCCTCGCGCAGCTCGAGCCCCGCCTCGCGGCCGTAATAGTGGCTAAGCACTCCGAAGGAATGGCCGTAGCCGAAGGTGCGGTACTGCAGGAGATCCCGCTCCTCGAGGAACGCGTTGATCTTCTCCGTGACCTCGGCGCAGCGCGCGCCGGGAAGAAGCAGGCTCATCCCGTATTCGTGAGCGGCGACATTGGCCTCCCAGACCGCGCGCGACGCGGCATCGGGCTCGCCGAGGAACATCGTGCGCTCGAGCGCGGTGTAATAGCCCGAGATCATCGGAAAGCAGTTCAGGCTGAGGATGTCGCCCGCCCGCAATACCCGCCCGGTGACCGGGTTGTGGGCGCCATCGGTGTTGATCCCGGACTGGAACCAGACCCAGGTGTCGCGATACTCGGCCTCGGGAAAGCGCCGTGCGATCTCGGCCTCCATCGCATCGCGCCCCGCCATCGCCACGTCGATCTCGCGCAGGCCGGGCCGGATCGCGGCGCGGATCGCGTGGCCGCCCGCATCGGCGACGGCCGCCCCCGCGCGGATGAGCGCGATCTCGGCCGGGCTCTTGCGCATCCGCTGCTCCATCGCGGCGGGCGCGATGTCCACGCCGCGCCGGGGCTTGAGGAAGGCGTTGAGCTTCTCCGACTGCACCAGCGTCAGGTGATCGGCCTCGACCCCGACGACCCGTCCGGTGCCCGCGACATGGGCGACAGCGCGCCAGAAGTTGTCGCGCGCCCAGTCCGTGTAGGTGAGGTTGTCACCATAGCCGCGCCGCCACGGCTGGGCCGCATCGATTCCCGCGCTGATCGTGGTCGATCCCTCGGGCGTGACCACCAGCGCATAGGGCCGGCCGAAGGCGCAGTAGAGAAAACCCGAATAATAGGCGATCCCGTGCATCGAGGTCAGCACGACCACCTCGACACCGGCGGCCTCCATGATCGCGCGCAATCCGGCCAGGCGGGTTTCGTATTCGGCCGGCGGGAAGGGCAGCACCCTCTCGCCCTGGTGGAAACGGTAGTATTCCGGACGTTCCGTCATTTCAGACCCTCGACGACGGGGGGTCGGCAACGGCCGGGCCCCCGAAAGGTCCCGGCGTACAGGACGGCGGCGGATCGCTCCGCGGGCAGCGGGGCCATCGCCCCTGCGGCGACGCCATCGCCGCGGCCCGGGACAACCATGCCCGACCCGACCGCCCGATGCAACGCCGCGCTCCTTCTTCTTCGCCGAAATACCCTCGGGGGTGGGGGGCCCGCCCCCCCCCCCCCTCTCCCCGGACGCGCCCTCTGGACCTCGCGCCGCGCCACCCCTAGCCTGCGCCCGAAAGGTGGCACATGGCCCGTCTGATCCTCGCGCGTCTTCTGTCCCTCGCGATCAGCCTCGTGGTCGCGAGCCTGATCGTCTTCCTCGTCATCGAGGTGATACCGGGCGACCCGGCCAGCTACATGCTCGGCCTCAACGCCAGCCCCGAGACGGTCGCCGCCCTGCGCGACCAGATGGGCCTGGACCGGCCGCTGCCGCTGCGCTACCTCGCCTGGGCGGGCGGGCTGCTGACCGGGGACTTCGGGACATCCTACACCTACAAGGTGCCGGTCGCGGACCTGGTCGGGGCGCGGCTCGCGGTCAGCCTGCCGCTGGCCCTGATGGCGCTGGCCCTGTCCACCCTGCTTGCGCTGCCGGTCGGGCTGGTGGCCGCCGCCCGCCGCGGGCGTGCCCCGGACACGCTCCTGATGGGGATGACCCAGATTGGCGTGGCGCTTCCGAACTTCTGGTTCGCGATGCTTCTGGTGCTCGTCTTCGCGGTGCGCTGGCAGATCCTGCCGGCGGGCGGTTTCGCGGGCTGGCAGGCCGGGATCTGGCCGGGGATCAAGGCACTCATCCTGCCGGCCGTGGCGCTTGCGCTGCCGCAGGCGGCCATCCTCGCCCGCGTCCTGCGTTCGGCGCTGATCGAGACGCTCGGGCAGGACTACATCCGCACCGCGCGCGCCAAGGGGCTGAGCCGGACGCAGGCGCTTTTGCGGCATGCCCTGCAGAATGCCCTGATCCCGGTCCTGACCATCCTCGGGATGCAGTTCTCGTTCCTGCTCGCCGGCGCGATCATCATCGAGAACGTCTTCTACCTGCCCGGGCTCGGCCGGCTGATCTTCCAGGCGATCACCCAGCGCGACCTGATCGTGGTGGAAAGCGTGGTGATGATCCTCGTCGCGGCGGTCATCCTCGTGACCTTCCTCGTCGAGCTGGCCTATGGCCTCGCCGACCCGCGCCTGAGGCGGCCGGCATGAGGAGCCGGATGGCCCTCGGCGCGGGGCTGGCCGCGCTGGCCGCGCTCGCGGCGCTGGTCTCGCTGGTCTGGACGCCCTGGCCGGTGGACCGGCTCGACATCGGGGCCCGGCTCCGGCCGCCCTCGGCGGCGCACTGGCTGGGGACGGATCACTTCGGACGCGACATCCTGTCGATGCTGATGGCCGGGGCGCAGACCTCGCTGGCCGTGGCGCTGGTGGCCGTCGGCATCGGCATGGGCGCGGGTGTGCCGCTCGGGCTCTGGGCCGCGGCGCGGCGGGGCGGCTGGATCGACGAGGCGATCATGCGCGGCAACGATCTGGTCTTCGCCTTCCCCTCGCTGGTGATCGCGATCCTCATCACCGCGGTCTTCGGGCCCTCGGCCCTGAACGCCATCCTGGCGATCGGGCTCTTCAACGTGCCGGTGTTCGCCCGGGTCGCGCGGGGCGGCGCGCTCTCGCTCTGGACGCTCGACTATGTCCGGGCGGCGCAGGTCGCCGGAAAGGGGCGGCTGCGCATCTCGACCGAGCACATCCTGCCCAACATCGGCTCGCTCCTGATCGTGCAGGGCACGATACAGTTCTCGCTCGGCATCCTGGCCGAGGCGGGGCTGAGCTACGTGGGCCTCGGCGCGCAGCCCCCGACCCCGTCCTGGGGGCGCATGCTGGCCGAGGCGCAGACCATGGTGACGCTCGCGCCCTGGGTCGCGATCTTCCCCGGCCTCGCCATCGTGCTCACGGTGCTCGGGCTCAACCTCCTCGGCGATGGCCTGCGCGACCATCTCGACCCACGGCTGAGGCGGGCCGCATGACGCTGCTTTCGGTGCGGGACCTGACCCTGTCGATCGGCCGGACGCCGATCCTCGACCGCGTCACCTTCGACATCGGCGCGGGCGAGGTCTTCGGTCTGGTGGGCGAATCCGGGTCGGGCAAGTCGATGACGGCCCTGTCGGTCATGGGTCTCGCGCCCGAGGGCGCCACGCTGGCCGGAACGGCGGAACTCGGCGGCGAGAACCTGCTTGCCCTGTCCGAGCGCGCGCTCTGCGCCCGGCGCGGACGCGCGATCGGCATGATCTTCCAGGAACCGATGACCGCGCTCAATCCGGTGATGACGATCGGAGACCAGGTCGCGGAGACGGTGCGCATCCACGGCGCGGCCGGAGCCGCCGAGGCGCGGGCGATCGCACGCGAACGGCTTGACCGCGTCGGCCTACCGGGGGACCGCTTTCCGCTGGACCTCTACCCGCACGAGATTTCCGGCGGACAGCGCCAGCGGGTCGCGATCGCCATGGCGATCGCGCTCCGCCCGAAGCTCCTGATCGCCGACGAACCGACGACGGCCCTCGATGTCACCACCCAGGCGCGCATCCTCGACCTTCTGGCCGGCCTTGTGCGGGACGACGGGATGGGGCTTCTGCTCATCACCCACGATCTGGCGGTCGTGGCGGGCCTGGCCGACCGGGTGGCGGTGATGCAGTCCGGCCGCATCGTCGAGGAGGGCACGACCGAGGCCCTGTTCCGGGCCCGCCGCCATCCCTACACCCGCGATCTCTTCGCCGCCTCGGCCCATGTGCCCCGCCGCAGTGTTCCGGCGGCCGCGCGGTCGGGATCGGGGTATTTGGACGAAGAAGAAGCCGGGCCGCTGCTCCGGGTCGAGGACGCGGTGCGCGAATACCGCCTGCCGCGGCCCGCGCCCCTCGCCCCCCGTCCGGTGCTGCGCGCCGTGGACGGGGTGAGCTTCGATCTGCGGCGCGGCGAAAGCCTCGGGCTCGTGGGCGAGTCGGGCTGCGGGAAATCCACGCTCACGCGCGCGATCCTCGGGCTCGACCCGCTGTCGGCCGGGCGCATCCTCCTCGACGGGCGCGAGGTGCGGGCAGGAGAGACCCCCTTCGACCTGCGCGCGAAGATGCAGGTGGTGTTCCAGGACCCCTACGGCAGTTTCGATCCCCGCCACCGCGTGAAACGGCTGGTGGCCGAGCCCTTCCACCTGACCGGCGTGCCGCCCGACGCCGATGCGCGCGTGGCCGAGGCTCTGCGCGAGGTCGGGCTGTCGCCGGACGACGGCCAGCGGTTCATCCACGAATTCTCGGGAGGCCAGCGCCAGCGCATCGCCATCGCCCGCGCGCTCATCATCCGGCCGGCGCTGATCGTGCTCGACGAGGCGGTCTCGGCGCTCGACGTGCGCGTGCGGGCGCAGGTGCTCGATCTTCTGGCCGGCTTGCAGGCCTCGCACGGACTGTCCTACCTGTTCATCAGCCACGACCTGTCGGTCGTGCGGGCCGTCACCGACCGGGTGATGGTGATGCGGGCGGGACGGATCGTCGAGGCGGGGGCGACCGCCGAGGTGCTGAGCCGCCCGGCGACGGATTATGCGCGGGAACTCCTGCGGGCGACCCCGGTCATCCCCGCGGACTGGCTGAGGAGGTGAGAATGGCGGTCGATGGTCTCTGGTTCGACCCCGCGGAGGTGCTGATCGGCGGGCGCTGGCGGCGCAGCGAGGGCGGGACGCTCGACTGCGAGGATCCCTCGACCGGCCGGACCATGGCCGCGATCGCCCGCGCGGGCGCCACGGACATCGACGCGGCGGTGGCGGCGGCCCGGGGGGCGCTGTCGGGCACCTGGGGGCGGATGACCGCCGCCGAGCGCGGCCGCCTGCTTGCGCGGATCGGGCAGGCCGTTCTGGCGAAGGCGGACACGCTGGCGCTCATCGAGGCGCAGGACGTGGGCAAGCCGCTGCGGCAGGCCAGGGCCGATGCGCTGGCGCTGGCGCGCTATCTCGAATTCTACGGCGGCGCGGCCGACAAGGTGACGGGCGAGACCATCCCCTACCTGCAGGGTTACACCGTCTACACGCTGCGCGAGCCGCATGGCGTCACCGGCCACATCATCCCGTGGAACTACCCGATGCAGATCCTCGGCCGCTCGGTCGGCGCGGCGCTCGCCATGGGCAACGCCTGCGTGCTGAAGCCGGCCGAGGAGGCCTGCCTGACCGCGCTTGCCTTCGCGCGGATCGCCGAAGAGGCCGGGCTGCCGGAGGGTGCGCTGAACGTGGTGCCGGGACTGGGCGAGGAGGCCGGTGCGGCGCTCTCGGCCCATCCCGGCGTCAACCACATCTCGTTCACCGGATCCGTGGGCGTGGGCATCCGCATCCAGGCGGCCGCGGCGCGCAACATCGTGCCGGTGACGCTGGAACTCGGCGGCAAGTCACCGCAGATCGTGTTCGAGGACGCGGACCTCGACCGGGCGCTGCCCTTCCTTGTGAACGCCGGCATCCAGAACGCCGGCCAGACCTGCTCGGCCGCGTCGCGCATTCTCGTGCACCGGTCGCGGCTGGCGGAGCTGACCGAGCGCATGGCCGAGCGCTATCGCGCGCTGCGGGTCGGGCCGGCGCGGGCCGATCTCGATGTCGGCCCGCTGATCTCGGCCCGGCAGAAGGCGGTGGTCGAGGGCTATCTCGGGCTGGTCGATGCCGGCCGCATCGTCGCACGCGGGCAGGTCGTGGCGGATGCGCCCGCCGGCGGCCATTACGTCGCGCCGGCGCTGATCGCCGACATCGATCCGTCACACCGGCTGGCGCAGGAAGAGATCTTCGGCCCGGCCCAGGTCATCCTGCCCTTCGAGACCGAGGACGAGGCTGTGGCGATCGCCAACGGCACCGAGTTCGGTCTTGTCGCCGGCGTCTGGACCGAAAACGGCGCGCGCCAGATGCGCATGGCCCGCCGCATCCGGGCGGGGCAGGTGTTTCTCAACAACTACGGTGCCGGCGGCGGGGTGGAGCTGCCCTTCGGCGGCACCGGCAAGTCGGGACACGGGCGCGAGAAGGGCTTCGAGGCGCTCTACGGGTTCTCGGTCCTCAAGACCGTGGCGGCCTTGCACGGTTAGGGAGAGAGCGATGAGACTGGACGGAAAGAGGGCGATCGTCACCGGGGGCGGCTCGGGCTTTGGCGAGGGGATCGCGCGCAAGTTCGCGGCCGAGGGCGCGCGGGTCATGGTGGCCGACATCAACGCGGCCGCCGCGGCGCAGGTGGCCGAGGCGATCGGAGGCGCGGCGGTGGCGGTGGACGTGGCCTCGGGAGCGAGCGTCGCGGCCATGGCGCAGGCGGCCGTCCAGGGCCTGGGCGGGCTCGACATCCTGGTGAACAACGCGGGCGTCACCCACCTGCCCGCGCCCATGGAGGAAATCGCGGAGGCCGACTTCGACCGGGTCTTTGCCGTGAACTGCAAGTCGGTCTATCTGACCGCCCGCTGTCTGGTGCCGGTGCTGCGGTCGGCTAAGGGCTGCATCCTGAACGTCGCCTCGACCGCGGGCCTGTCGCCCCGTCCGCGGCTGTCGTGGTACAACGCCTCGAAGGGCTGGATGATCACCGCCACCAAGGCGATGGCGGTGGAGCTGGCGCCCTCGGGGGTCCGGGTGAACGCGATCTGCCCCGTGGCCGGCGAGACGCCGCTGCTGAAGAGCTTCATGGGCGAGGACACGCCCGAGATGCGGGCGAAGTTCCTGGCGACAATTCCGCTCGGCCGGTTCTCGACACCCGCCGACATGGGCAACGCCGCCTGTTTCCTCTGCTCGGACGAGGCGTCGATGGTGACGGGGGCTGCGCTCGAGGTGGATGGGGGACGCTGCATCTGAGACCGGGCCGGGGCTGCGCGCCCCGGACCCCCGGGATACTTGGACCAGTGAGAAGGGGTAGAGCCATGCGACCGGGACCACGGAACCTCATCACCGACGTCGCCGGCCTGCGCGTCGGCAACGCGTCCGACAGCCGGCTGAAGAGCGGCGTGACGGTGCTGGTCGGCGACCGGCCCTTCGTGGCGGCCGTCCATGTGATGGGCGGCGCGCCGGGCACGCGCGAGACCGATCTTCTGGCGCCCGACAAGCTGGTGGCCGAGGTCGATGCGCTGGTGCTGTCCGGCGGGTCCGCCTTCGGACTGGATGCGGCCTCGGGCGTGACCGACGGGCTGCGCGACGCCGGGCGCGGCTTTGCCGTCGGCCCTGCCCGCGTGCCGATCGTGCCGGGCGCGATCCTCTTCGACCTGCTGAACGGCGGCGACAAGGACTGGAGGGAGAACCCCTACCGGCGGCTCGGCCATGCGGCCCTGGACGCGGCCTCGGCCGACTTCGGCCTCGGCACCGTCGGGGCCGGGGCGGGGGCGACCACGCACGGGCTGAAGGGCGGGCTGGGATCGGCGTCCAAGGTGCTCGACAACGGCCTGACGGTCGGCGCGCTGGTCGCGGTCAACGCGCTCGGCTCGGTGATCTGCGAGCCGGCGGGCCGGTTCTGGGCCGCGCCCTGGGAAATGGACGCGGAGTTCGGCGGCCGCGGCGCGCCGCACGTCTTCGACCCCGGCCACGAGCCCGATCCGGCCAAGCGGCCGGGCGAGGCGACCACGATCGCCATCGTCGCAACCGACGCGCGGCTCACCCAGGCGCAGGCCCAGCGCTTGGCCACCGCCGCGCATGACGGCATGGCGCGTGCGATCGTGCCCTCGCATTCGCCCTTCGACGGCGATCTGGTCTTTGCGGCGGCGACGGGAGAGAGGGACCTGCCCGATCCCGTGGCCGACCCCTTCCGCCTCGGTCATGCGGCGGCCTCCTGTCTTGCCCGGGCCATCGCGCGGGCGATCTATCACGCCACGCCCGAACCCGGAGACCGGCTGCCGGTCTGGCGGGACCGCTACGGCTGACCGAGGATCGCGGTCATCAGGGGGCTGGCAGCGCGGGTGAGGCCCTCGACCACGTCGAAGTGATGGCGCTCGGGCTCGACCGTCACCGGGCAGGACCAGGCGTTGCCCAGACGCCGCGCCTGATCGAGGAAGGCGGGCCGCTCGCGGCCGCCGACCCAGACATGGGCGGCCACCGCCGGGTTGCGCGGGACGAGCGCCGGGCTTTCGGCCCGGGCCTCGGCCGCGTCGAGCCCGAGCGTCGCGTTCATCGCGGTCTCGCGCAGGGGCCGCAGGTCCGACAGCGGCGAGATCGGCACGACACGACCGACACGGCCCCGACCGGCCTCGGGCGCGAGGTCGGCGTTGCCGAGGCGCGCGGCCAGGTGCCCGCCCGCCGAATGGCCGGTGACGACGAGAGGGCCGGGAACCGAGGCCGCGACCGCCTCGACAGCCGCCGCGATCTGGCGCGTGATCGCCGCGATCCGCGCCGCCGGGGCCAGGGTGTAGAACGGCATCGCGCAGGCCCAGCCCCGGGCCAGGGCTCCGGCGGCCAGATGCGAGAAGTCGCGCGGACCGAAGGCCATCCAGTAGCCGCCGTGGACGAAGACGAGGGTGCCCCGGGGGTCCGTCTCGGGCAGGAAAAGGTCGTAGCGGCCACCGGGGAAGGTCTGGTCGAGACGCGCCCGGGCGCCGGCGCGGAAGTCGGCCGCCTCGCGCGCCCAGCGCGCCGCGTAGGTGTCGCCGCCGGGGATGTAGCGCGAATTCGCGTAGGCGTCGTCGAAGCGCATGGGCCGTCCTTCGCTGCGCGGCCAATCTGGACAATCGGCCGCATGGGGTGCAGGAGAGTATGATCGAATTCCGGGAGGCTTCCATGCTCGATTCCGTCACCGACCTGCGCGCGCGCCTCAAGGACGCGACGCTTCTGGCAACCAAGGCCTATGTCGCGGGCCAATGGATCGACGCCGACAGCGGCGCCACCTTCCCCGTGACCAACCCGGCGCGTGGCGATGTCATCTGCATGGTGCCCGACCTGACGCGCGCCGAAGTCGCGCGCGCGATCGAGGCGGCGGCGGTGGCGCAGAAGGAATGGGCCGCCCGCACCGGGAAGGAACGGGCGCAGGTCATGCGCAAGTGGTTCGACCTGATGATGGCCAACCAGGACGATCTGGGCACCATCCTGACCGCCGAGATGGGCAAGCCGCTGGCCGAGGCCAAGGGCGAGATCGCCTATGGCGCCTCGTTCATCGAATGGTTCGGCGAGGAGGCCAAGCGCGTCTACGGCGAGACGATCCCCGGCCACCAGCGCGACAAGCGCATCACCGTCATCAAGCAGCCGATCGGGGTCGTCGGCTCGATCACGCCCTGGAACTTCCCGAACGCGATGATCGCGCGCAAGGTCGGCCCGGCGCTGGCGGCGGGCTGCGGCTTCGTGGCGCGCCCCGCGGCCGAGACGCCGCTTTCGGCGCTGGCGATGGCCGTGCTGGCCGAGCGCGCGGGCGTGCCGCCGGGGCTCTTCTCGGTCGTCACCTCGACGCGGTCCTCCGACATCGGCAAGGAGTTCTGCGAGAACCCGATCGTGCGCAAGCTGACCTTCACCGGCTCGACCGAGGTCGGCCGGATCCTGCTGCGCCAGGCCGCCGACCAGGTGATGAAATGCTCGATGGAGCTTGGCGGAAACGCGCCCTTCATCGTCTTCGACGACGCGGATCTGGACGCCGCCGTGCAGGGCGCGATGATGTCGAAGTTCCGCAACAACGGCCAGACCTGCGTCTGCGCGAACCGCATCTACGTGCAGTCCGGCGTCTATGACGCCTTCGCCGCCAAGCTGAAGGCGGCGGTCGAGCAGGCCCGCGTGGGCGACGGGCTCGAGGAAGGCGTGCAGTTCGGCCCCCTGGTCAACCACGCCGCCGTCGAGAAGGTGCAGGAGCACATCGCCGACGCCCGCGCCAAGGGCGCCGAGGTGATCCTCGGCGGCAAGCCGCACGCGCTTGGCGGCAACTTCTTCCAGCCGACGGTGCTGACCGGGGTCACCGACCAGATGCTGGTGACCAACGAGGAAACCTTCGGGCCGGTCGCCCCCCTCTTCCGCTTCGAGACCGAGGAGGAGGTCATCCGCAAGGCCAACGCCACGATCTTCGGCCTCGCGTCCTATTTCTACGCGCGCGACATCGGCCGCATCACCCGCGTGCAGGAAGCGCTGGAATACGGGATCGTCGGGGTCAACACCGGCATCATCTCGACCGAGGTCGCCCCCTTCGGCGGCGTCAAGCAGTCCGGCCTCGGCCGCGAGGGCAGCCGCCACGGGATCGAGGACTATCTCGAGATGAAATACATCTGCCTGTCGGTCTGAACCGGCGGCAGCACATTCTTAACCGGGCGCCCCTAGCCTTGGCCGCGCAGCCACGGCAGGGACGCCCGCGATGCCGACCTTCACCCCGGTTTCGGTCCGCCTTCCCGGCGACGGCCTGTTCTGGACCCCGATCGCCGATCTGACCCTCGTGCCGGCCACGGGTGGCGCCGTGCTCTGTGCCGGAACCTGGGCGGGCGGCGGGCTCAGCGTCTTCGCGCCCGCAGACACGGGCAGCACGCTGATCGGTCAGGTCGCCTGGTCGGGTCAGGTCTCGGGACTTGCGACGCCGGCACTCACGCTCTTCGATGCAGGGGCGGGCGCGGTCCTGATGCCCGTCGGCCTGCGTGACTCCGCCGCCGGCGCAGTCCGCATCGGAGCCGACGGACGGCCCGCAGGCGCGTACACCTTTCCCGCCGGCAAGGCCCCTCCGCCCGATCTTGTCGCCGCCGTGGCCTTCGACGGTGCCGGCGGCCACTTTCTGGCCGCGGCGCGGGCCGGTGTGCCGGGCCTTGCGATCCACCGTCTGTCGGACGGCGGCGTGACGCCGGTCGCAACCGAAGCCTCCGCACCGGTCGCGCTGTCCGGCCTGGCCGCGGCCCGGGCCGGCGGCGGCACCGTCCTCGTCGGCGTCTCGGCCACCGACAACGCCATCGTCAGCTACCGCGTCGGGACGGATGGCACGCCCGAGCTGCGCCAGCGGATCGATGCCGAGGCGGGCATCGGATTCGACACGCCGACGGTCGTGCGGACAGTCGAACTCGGCGCGGCGAGCTTCGTCATCGTCGGCGGGGCGCAGAGCTCGTCGCTCTCGGTGTGGCGCCTGTCGGCGGACGGGGCGCTGGTGGCCACCGACCATGTCGTGGACGACCGTTCCACCCGATTCCAGAACGTGCCGGCGCTGACCACCTTCACCACCGAGGATGGGCGCGCCTACGTGCTGGCCGGCGGGCATGACGACGGGCTCACCCTTTTTGCGCTTCTGCCGGACGGCCGGCTCCTGCGGCTCGAGACGATCGCCGACAGCGCCGCCGTCACGCTGGCGCGGGTCAGCGCCCTGGCCGCGGTTGCGGACGGCCGCACGGCCGAGGTCTTTGCCGCCAGCGCGACCGAGGCGGGGCTGACGCAGCTTCACCTGGACCTCGGGCCCGGCGGCGTCACGCAGACGGCGGGCGTGGGACCCATGACCGGGGGCGCGGGCGATGACCTGCTCTTCGCGGGCGGACAGACGACCGCGCTCGACGGCGGCGCGGGCGACGACATCCTGGTGGCGACCTCCCCGCTCGCCTCGATCCGGGGCGGTGCCGGGCGCGACCTCTTCGTGCTGTCGCCGGTCGAGGGCCTGTATGCGATACCGGACTTCCAGCCGGGGCAGGACCGGCTGGACCTCTCGGCCTTCCCGCTTCTGCGCAACGCCGACCAGCTTTCCTGGGAACCGATGGTCTGGGGCGTGCGGCTGCGCTATGGCGCGACGACGATCGATCTGCACAGCGCCGCCGGGGTTTCGCTGACGCGCGCGGACTTCACCGAGGCCGATCTGCTCAACCTGACCCGGTTCTCGCCGGGCACGACTCCGGCCGTGCCGCTTTTCCTTGAGGGAACCCGCTCGGCCGACCTCCTGACCGGCGACATCGGCGACGATCTGCTGACGGGTGCCGGCGGCAACGACACACTTGCCGGGGCGGCGGGCCACGACATCCTGCGCGGTGAAGCCGGACACGACCGGCTTGACGGGGGCGACGGGGATGACCGCCTCTACGGGGACGAGGGCAATGACAGTCTTTTCGGCGGTGGCGGGCGCGACCTCCTTGACGGGGGCGCGGGACGCGACCGGCTTTACGGCGACGCGGAGGACGACTCGCTGACCGGAGGCGCCGGCAACGACACGCTCGCCGGCGGCGCGGGCGACGACTGGCTGGATGCGGGGCTCGGCAACGACAGCCTCGACGGCGGTGACGGCGACGACCACCTGCCTGGCGGCGATGGCAAGGACCAGCTCTGGGGCGGGGCGGGCGCGGACCACCTGGCCGGCGGCGCGGGGAACGACCGGCTCGACGGCGGGGCCGGCGAGGACAGGCTGGACGGCGGGCCGGGTGCCGACGTCCTGACCGGGGGGCCGGGCCGCGACACGTTCTACTTCCCGAACGCGGCCGACAGCCTTGGCAAGTCCCGCGATCGCATTACCGATTTCCGTTCCGGCGAGGATGTCCTCGATCTCTCGGCGCTCGGTCTCGACTCCGACGGCGGGGCCGCCGGCCCCCCGGACCACGCCGATGCGGTGCACTGGCGGCCGAGCGGCGCGAACCTTCTCGTTTCGGTGGACCTCGATCACGACGGCAGGCCCGACTTCGAGCTTCTGCTTCTCGGCGCCACGGCGCTTTCGGCGGGCGATCTCATCCTCTAGCCGGCCCACCGGCGACCGCCGACGCCGCGCGTCCGCCGGTCCGGGCTGGCATCCCGTCCGGGGATCGCGCAGATTGCCTGCGACTCGGCGGGCCCTTGCCCGGCGGCGCCCTCGGGGCAGCCGGACCCGGGACGACAGGCCTGCATCCGGAAGGGAGGCATCATGGCAACCGGAAAGAACATCCGCACCTTCTTCGAAGGCCGCTGGCATGACGGCGACCTGCCGATCATGCGCGCGGCCGATCACGGCAGCTGGCTGGGCACCACCGTCTTTGACGGTGCCCGCTGGTTCGAGGGGATCGCCCCCGACCTCGATCGCCATTGCGCGCGGGTGAACCGGTCCGCCGAGGCGCTGATGATCACCCCCACGGTGTCCACCGACGACATGGTCGCGATCGCCCTCGACGGTCTGCGCGCCTATTCGAGGGACGCGGCCGTCTACATCCGGCCGATGTACTGGGCGCTTGAGGGCGGCGATCTGGGCGTGGTGCCCAAGCCCGGCGCGACCGGCTTTGCGCTCTGCCTCGAGGAAATCCCGATGGCCCCGGCCACCGCCACCTCGACACTGACCACGACCCGGTTCCGCCGGCCGGTTCTGGAAAGCGCCGTCACCAACGCCAAGGCCGGCTGCCTCTACCCCAACAACGCGCGGATGCTGGCCGAGGCGCGGTCCAAGGGCTATGGCAACGCCCTGGTGGCCGATGCCCTGGGCAACGTCGCCGAGACCGCGACCGCCAACGTGTTCATGGTCCGGGACGGAGAGCTGTTCACCCCGATCGCCAACGGCACCTTCCTGGCCGGGATCACCCGGTCACGGCACATTTCCAACCTGCGCGCCGACGGGATGACGGTCCATGAAACCGTGCTGAGCTTCGACGATTTCCGCGAGGCCGACGAGGTTTTCCTGTCCGGCAACATGACCAAGGTCACGCCGGTGACCGAGTTCGACGGCACCCACTATCAGATCGGGCCGGTCACCAAGCGGGTCCGCGAGCTCTACTGGGACTGGGCGCATTCGGCGCGCTAGGTCCGAGACTAAAGGCGCGCGGAGGCCGGGCCGGGCCGGCGTTTTCGGGCGTCGGGACCGGGACGGCCTTGGCCGCGTTCAGCGGTGGGCGTGGCCGGGCGCCGGACCTTGCCGGGGTTGCCTGTTCCGGTGTGACCGGCCATGATCGCACCGCCGTCAGGGGGAAGAGATGCGCAAGTTCCTGGTCGTTCTGGACGACAGCCGCGAATGCCTGAACGCGATGCGCTACGCCGCGTTTCGCGCCTCGCACACCGGCGCCGGCGTCGTGATCCTGTCCGTGATCCCGCCCGAGGAGTTCCAGCACTGGGTCGGCGTGGCCGAGATCATGCGCCAGGAAGCGCGCGAACGGATCGAGGCGCATTTCGAGGTCTTCGCCAAGTGGATGCGCGACAGGCAGGGGGTCAACCCCGAGCTCGTCATCCGCGAGGGCGAGCCGGCGGCCGAGATCCTGAGCCAGATCCGCGAGGATCCGACCATCGGGGTTCTGGTGCTGGGCGCGAGTTCCGAGAAGGGCGGGCCGGGACCGCTGGTCACCCAGATGACCCGCAATTCCGGCAGCCTGCCCTGCCCGATCACCATCGTGCCCGGCGAGATGTCGAAGGAACGGCTGGAAGCGATCACCTGATCCGCGCCGCCGCCCCGTCAGCGCAGCGCCTTGCGGAACCGGACGCGGCGAAAGCCGTCCTCGACCACCCGACCGGTCTCGACGTAGCCGCATCGGCGGTAAAGGCCGATGGCGGCCTCCATCGCCTCGTTGGTGTAGAGCCGCAGCGCCCCGAGGCCCGACGCCCGGGCAAGGCCCTCGGCGGCGTCCATCAGGCCCCGCCCCAGTCCCTGACCCTGCCAGGCCGGATCGACGGCCAGGGTGTCGATGACCATCTCGCCCGCCTCGGGATGCAGCACCAGCACGGCGACGGCGCGACCGTCGCGTTCGGCCAGCTGCACAAGGCCCGCGGCGACCTGCGCCGCATGATCGTCGTCCATCGGTGCCGGTCGTCGGCCGATCCGCGCCGCATGGGGCGCGAAGGCCGCCTCGATCACCGCCCGCAGGGTGTCGAGATCCTCGGGTCGGGCGGTCCGCATCCGGGGGGCGGCAGGCTTGGTCATGGCGCGATGCTAGACAGACGGACCGCCCCTGCCCAGCCCCGATGTCTTTAGAAGCGTTCCAAACTTGACTTGACCGCGCCCGAGGCGCATATCCGACTGCAACTGTCGGAGAAGCGTCCCATGTTCATCCAGACCGAATCCACCCCCAACCCGGCCACGCTGAAGTTCCTGCCGGGCCAGAGCGTCCTCGATGCGGGCACCGCCGACTTTCCGAGCGAGGCCGCCGCGTCGCGGTCGCCCCTCGCGCGCCGCATCTTTGCGGTGGGCGGCGTGACGGGCGTCTTCTTCGGGACCGATTTCGTCACCGTGACCAAGGCCGACGACGTGCGCTGGGAGCATGTGAAGCCGGCGATCCTGGGCGCGATCATGGAGCATTTCCAGTCCGGCGCCCCGGCGGTCGAGGGCGCCGCCGCCGAGGCGGCCAGCGCCGGCCACGCCGACCACAGCGGACCGGACGCGGCGATCGTGTCGCAGATCAAGGAGCTTCTGGACACCCGGGTGCGCCCGGCCGTGGCGCAGGACGGCGGCGACATCACCTTCCACGGCTTTGACCGGGGCGTGGTCTATCTGCACATGAAGGGCGCCTGCGCCGGCTGCCCGTCCTCGACGCTGACCCTGAAGATGGGCATCGAGAACCTGCTGCGCCACTACATCCCGGAGGTCACCGAGGTGCGCCAGGTTGCGGCCTGAGCCCTGCATCCTCGCCTTCGACACATCGGCCGCGCATTGCGCGGCCGCTTTGCTTTGCGGCGGCCGCATCGTCGCGCGCCACCATGAGGCGATGGACAAGGGTCAGGCCGAACGGCTTCTGCCGATGCTGGAGGAGATGCTGGCCGGCGCCGGCCTCGGCTGGGGCGCGCTGACCGCGATCGCCGTGGGGATCGGGCCGGGGAACTTCACCGGCGTGCGCATCGCGGTGGCCGCCGCCCGGGGTCTGGCGATGGGGCTCGGCATTCCTGCGCAGGGCGTCAGCGGGCTTGAGGCGCTGGCCTTCGGCCTCTCCCGTCCGGTGCTGGCGTCGCTCGACGCGCGGCAGGGGCGCACCTATCTGCAGCTCTTCACCGCCGGCGAAGACCATCCGCCCGAGCTGATCGAGCCGGGCGCGCCCATCGGCCGGTTCGCGCGGCCGGGGCTGTCGGTGGTGGGCGACCCGGCGGCGGCGATCGCGCCGGATCTCGGTGCGGCGATCGTGGCGCAGCCGATGCCCATGGCCGAGGCGATGGCGCGGATCGCCGCGCTGCGCCCGGCCCCGTCCGCGCGCCCGGCGCCCCTCTACCTGCGTCCGGCCGACGCGGCGCCGTCGCGCGACGCGCCGCCGGTGATCCTGCCGTGACCCCCGCCGCGCTGGCCGCGATCCACGCCGCCTGCTTCACCGTCCCGCGGCCCTGGTCCGCCGCGGAACTGGCGGACCTCATCGCGTCACCCTCGACCCTCCTCGCCGAGGCGACCGACGGCTTTGCGCTGGCGCGGGTGGCCGCCGACGAGGCCGAGCTTCTGACCATCGCGGTGCGGCCCGAAGCCCGCGGCCGCGGCCTCGGGTCGGCGCTTCTGCGCGACGTGCTGGCCGCCGCCGCCGCCCGCGGCGCGGGGCGGATGGTCCTCGAGGTCGCCGCGGACAATGCGGCGGCGCTGGCGCTCTACCGGCGGGAGGGATTCGCGGAATGCGGCCGGCGCAAGGGCTATTACGCGGCGCCGGACGGGCGCCGGATCGATGCCCTGATCATGGCCCGGGCAGAGGGCGGGACAGCACGCTAGAAAGCTGACCGAAAAGTCAGACTTTGGCCTCCGATCACTCAGAATCCAGTTGACCGGTTCCCGAGTCTCCGACCTAATCGCGCGTGATCCGCAAGAGATCGGCCCGCCCCGGCGGGCGGTGCCCGGTTGGGGCACTGACAGACAGAACGGGAGTGTGCAATGACCCTGATGACGAAATTTCTCGGCGCCGCGGCAGCGCTGGCGCTGACCGCCGGCGTGGCCTCCGCCGATCCTGCGATCATCTATGATCTGGGTGGCAAGTTCGACAAGTCGTTCAACGAAGCGGCCTTCAACGGCGCCGAACGCTGGGCCAAGGAAACGGGCGGCACCTACAAGGAACTGGAGATGCAGGACGAGGCCCAGCGCGAACAGGCGCTGCGCCGGCTGGCCGAGGCCGGGGCGAACCCGGTGGTGATGACCGGTTTTGCCTTCGGCGACGTGCTGAACAAGGTCGCGCCCGACTTCCCGGACACCAAGTTCGCGATCATCGACATGGTGGTCGAACAACCGAACGTGCGCTCGGTCGTGTTCAGCGAGGAGCAGGGGTCGTATCTCGTCGGCATGATGGCCGCGATGGCGTCGAAATCCGGCACCGTCGGCTTCGTCGGCGGCATGGACATCCCGCTGATCCGCAAGTTCGCCTGCGGCTACGCCCAGGGCGTCAAGGCGGTGAACCCCGACGCCAAGGTCATCATGAACATGACCGGCACCACCCCCGCCGCCTGGAACGACCCGGTGAAGGGCGCCGAGCTGGCGAAGGGCCAGAAGGCGCAGGGCGCGGACGTGATCTATGCGGCCGCGGGCGGCACCGGCATCGGCGTGCTTCAGGCCGCCGCCGACGAGGGCATCCTGTCGATCGGGGTGGACAGCAACCAGAACTACCTGCATCCGGGCAAGGTGCTGACCTCGATGATGAAGCGCGTGGACAACGCCGTCTACGAAGCCTTCAAGGCCGGCCCCGACCTTCAGACCGGCATCGTCAGCATGGACCTCGCCTCGGGCGGCGTGGGCTATGCGATGGACGACAACAACAAGGACCTGGTCACCGCCGACATGCAGGCCAAGGTCGATGCCGCGGCGAAGGACATCGCCGAGGGCAAGATCAAGGTGCACGACTACATGTCCGACAATACCTGTCCGGCGGCGACCTTCTGATCGCCTGACGGCAAGCCGACGACGTGCCGCGCCAGAGCCTTGGCGCGGCACATTTTGCAAGGGCGCCGCCAATCCGTGGCCACAGCGGAACGCGCCTGCGCGGACAGGGGGAACGTGCATGGCAGGCACAGCGTATGCCATCGAGCTGAAGGGCATCTCCAAGGCCTTCGGCCCGGTTCAGGCCAACAAGGACATCAACATCGCGGTGCCCAAGGGCACGATCCACGGGATCATCGGCGAGAACGGGGCCGGCAAGTCCACGCTGATGTCGATCCTCTACGGCTTCTACAAGGCCGACGCCGGCGAGATCCTCGTCAATGGCCGCCCCACCCCGATCCCCGACAGCCAGAGCGCCATCCGCGCCGGCATCGGCATGGTCTTCCAGCATTTCAAGCTGGTGCAGAACTTCACCGTGCTCGAGAACGTCATCCTCGGTGCCGAGGACGGGGCGCTGCTGAACACCTCGCTGGCCAAGGCCCGCAAGGCGCTGACCGATCTGTCGCGCGAATACGAACTGGATGTCGATCCCGACGCCATGGTCGAGGATCTGTCCGTCGGTCACCTCCAGCGCGTCGAGATTCTCAAGGCGCTCTACCGTCAGGCCGACATCCTGATCCTCGACGAGCCGACCGGCGTGCTGACCCCGGACGAGGCCGACCATCTGTTCCGCATCCTCCGCGGTCTGAAGGACCAGGGCAAGACCGTGATCCTGATCACCCACAAGCTGCGCGAGATCATGGAAGCGACCGACAACGTCTCGGTCATGCGGCGCGGCACCATGGTCGCCACCGTGAAGACGGCCGAGACCAGCCCCGAGGCGCTGGCCGAGCTCATGGTCGGGCGCAAGGTGCTGCTCGAGGTCGAGAAGGCGCCGGCCAGACCGGGCGCGACGGTCCTGAAGGTCGAGGACCTGAGGGTGCGCGACGAGCATGGGGTCGAGCGGCTCAAGGGCGTGTCGTTCGAGATCCGCGCCGGCGAGATCCTGGGCATCGCGGGCGTGGCGGGGAACGGCCAGACCGAACTGCTCGAGGCGCTGGGCGGCATGATCCGGGCGACCGGTCGGGCGACGCTGAAGGGGGCCGCCCTGCCCCTCTCCGGCGCGGGCGCCGACGGCCAGAGCCGGAGGCGGGCCGGCATCGCGCATGTTCCCGAGGACCGCCAGCACCACGGGCTGATCCTCGATTTCACCGCCTGGGAGAACGTGGCCTTCGGCTATTTCAACGACCGGAAATACCAGAAGAACGCGCTGTTCATGGACAACGAGGCGATCCGCGCGGACACCCGGCGCAAGATGGAGAAGTTCGACGTGCGGCCGCCGATCCCGACGCTTGCGGCCAAGTCCTTCTCGGGCGGCAACCAGCAGAAGATCGTGGTGGCGCGCGAGATCGAGCAGAACCCCGACCTGCTGCTGATCGGCCAGCCGACCCGCGGCGTGGACATCGGCGCGATCGAGTTCATCCACAAGCAGATCGTGGCGCTGCGCGACGCGGGCAAGGCGATCCTGCTGGTCAGCGTCGAGCTGGACGAGATCATGAGCCTGTCGGACCGCATCGCGGTGATGTTCGACGGCCGCATCATGGGCGAGCGCGACCCCGACCGGACGGACGAGCGCGAGCTTGGCCTGCTGATGGCCGGCATGACGGGCAAGGGGGAGGCTGCGTGATGACCCGACTTCCGACCTGGGCCGATGTCGTCCTGGTGCCGCTGGTCAGCCTCCTGCTGGCCGCGTTCATTTCGGCGCTGGTGATCCTGTCGATCGGACAGGATCCGGCCGAGGCGCTGCGCGTGATGGTGCAGGGCAGCCTGATGTCGGCCTATGGCTGGGGCTACACGCTCTATTACACCACATCCTTCATCTTCACCGGACTTTGCGTTACGGTCGCCTTCCACGCCGGTCTCTTCAACATCGGCGGCGAAGGGCAGGCCCAGCTCGGCGGACTCGGCGTGGCGCTGGCCTGCCTGCTGATCCCCTGGCCGCACTGGTCCCTGGCGCTGATCGGCGCGTCCCTGGCGGCGGCCGCCTTCGGCGCGGCCTGGGCCGCGATTCCGGCCTGGCTTCAGGCCAAGCGCGGCAGCCACATCGTCATCACCACGATCATGTTCAACTACATCGCGGCCAGCCTGCTGGTGTATCTGCTGGTCGATGTCCTGCGCCCCGCCGGTCAGATGGACCCGGCCTCGGCCAACTTCCCCGCAACCACCCGGCTGCCGACCCTGAACGAGATCCCGGGGCTGAACCTGATCTTCACCAAGGGCGTGCCGGCCAACGTCACGCTCTTCATCGCGCTGGCGATGGCGGCGGTGGTCTGGGCGCTCCTGTGGCGGACGCGGCTTGGCTACCAGATCCGCGCCTTCGGCAAGTCCGAGGCCGCGGCGCGCTACGCGGGCATCGACGCCACCCGCATCATCATGACGGCCATGCTCCTGTCGGGCGGGCTTGCGGGTCTGATGGCGATCAACAACGTGATGGGCGAGGCGGGCCGGCTGCTGGGCAACTCTGCCAGCGGCGCGGGCTTCATCGGCATCGCGGTGGCGCTGATGGGCCGCAACCATCCGGTGGGCATCGTCCTCGCGGCGCTTCTCTTCGGGTTCCTCTTCCAGGGCGGCGCCGAACTCGGCCTCTGGACCAAGATCCCGATCGAGCTGCGCACGGTCATGCAGGGCCTCGTGATCCTGTTCACGGGCGCGCTCGACATGATGGTACGGATGATGCTGGTGCGGATCTTCGCGCTGTTCCGCCCGCGCCGGATGGAGGCCGCCTGACATGGACTACGGCACCCTTCTCCAGATCCTCGACTCGACGCTGCGGCTGGCGACGCCGCTGATGTTCGCCTGCATCGCCGGTCTCTACTCGGAACGCTCCGGCATCTTCGACATCGGGCTCGAGGGCAAGATGCTGGCCGCGGCGATGGCCTCGGGCGCCGCGGCCTATGCCACCGGTTCGGCCTGGATCGGACTTGCGGCCGGGATCGGCGCCTCGCTCGTCTTCGCCGGCATTCACGGCGTGGCCTCGATCACCTTCCGCGGCAACCAGCTCATCTCCGGTGTCGCGCTCAACTTCATCGCGGCGGGCATCACCGTCCTGGCGGCGCAGAGCCTCTTCGGTCAGGGTGGGCGCACGCCGGCGCTGACCGGGGCCGCCCGCTTCGGCGAGGTCACCCTGCCGCTCGCCGAAACGCTGCGTCCGGTGCCGGTCATCGGCCCGCTCTATGCCGAGGTCATCTCGGGCCATTCGATCCTTGTCTATGCGGCCTTCGTCGTGGTCGCACTGACCTGGTGGGTGCTCTACCGCACCCGCTTCGGGCTGAGGCTGCGTGCGGTGGGCGAGAATCCCGCCGCCGTCGATACCGCCGGCATCTCGGTCGTGCGGCTGCGCTACACGGCGGTGGCGATCACCGGCGTCCTGTGCGGCTTCGCCGGCGCCTACATGGCCACCGCGTTGCAGGCCGGCTTCGGCAAGGACATGACCGCGGGGCGCGGCTACATCGCGCTGGCCGCGCTGATCTTCGCCAAGTGGCGGCCGATCGCGGCGATGTGGGCGACGCTGCTCTTCGGCTTCTTCCAGGCGCTGGCGCTGCGGCCCGACGTGCTGGAATCCGTGGTGCGGGTGAAGGTGCCGGTCCCGTTCCTCGACGCGCTCCCCTACATCCTCACGATCATCATCCTGGCCGGCTTCGTCGGCAAGGCGATCCCGCCGCGCGCGGGGGGCGAGCCCTATGTCAAGGAACGCTGAAGACCTTGCCCGACTGATCCGGTCGCGCGCGGGCGATGCGCCGGTCGAGGTCGGGCTGGTGCTCGGCTCGGGCCTCGCGCCTCTGGCCGGCACCGTCGAGGGCGTCGCGATCGACTACGCCGACCTTCCGGGCTTTCCCCACGCGGGCGTCTCGGGCCACAGCCCGAGGCTCGTTATCGGCACCCTCGAGGGCCGGCGGGTCGCGGTCCTCGGCGGTCGCGTCCACTACTACGAGACCGGCGACGCCGCCGCGATGCGGCTGCCCTTTGCAGTGCTGACGCTCCTCGGCGCCCGCGAGCTGATCCTGACCAACGCGGCCGGGTCGCTGCGCGAGGACATGCCGCCGGGATCGGTCATGCTCCTGTCGGACCACATCAACTTTTCCGGCCGCAATCCCCTGATCGGCGAACCGACGGACGCGCGGTTCGTGCCGATGACCGACGCGCATGATCCGGTCCTGCGCCGGGGCCTGCGCGCGGCCGCCGAGGCCGAGGGCATACCGCTGCCGGAAGGGGTCTATGCCTGGTACTCCGGCCCCTCGTTCGAGACGCCCGCCGAGATCCGGGCGATCCGCCTTCTGGGGGCAGACGCGGTCGGCATGTCCACGGTGCCGGAGGTGATCCTTGCGCGGTTCCTCGGCCTGCGGGTGGCGGCGATGTCGGTCATCACCAACATGGGCGCGGGGCTGAGCGCCGAGGCGATCAGCCACGAGCACACCAAGGCGATGGCGCCGCTGGGCGCGGCCAAGGTCGAACGCCTGCTCCGACGATACCTGCGTGATCGCGCGTGATCTTGTCGCAGGGGCGCAGGGGTCGGGAACCCGAATGGCCCCTCAGGCGATCACGGTTTGACACTCTCCGCCCGCACAGGCATCAACGGGGCACGGCCCCTCCCCCAGCACCACGGCCCGTCATGCAGATTTATCTGCCCATCGCCGAAGTCTCGGTAAACCTCTGGCTCCTTCTGGGGCTGGGCGGGATCGTGGGTTTCCTGTCCGGCATGTTCGGCGTGGGGGGTGGCTTTCTCATCACGCCGCTTCTGTTCTTCGTCGGCGTTCCCCCGACCGTCGCGGTGGCGACCGGCGCCAACCAGGTGGTGGCCTCGTCGGTCTCGGGGGTGCTTGCGCATTTCAAGCGGCGCACCGTCGATCTGCGGATGGGCATGGTGCTGCTGGTCAGCGGGCTTGCCGGCTCCTGGGCGGGGATCTGGGTGTTCAATCTTCTTGAGCGGATCGGCCAGATCGATCTGGTGGTCCAGCTCACCTATGTGCTCTTTCTCGGACTCATCGGACTTCTGATGCTTCAGGAAGGCCTGCGCGCGCTTCGCCGCGCCAGTCGCGAGCCCGGCAAGATCACGCGCCATCAGCATCTCTGGGTGCACCGCTGGCCGCTCAAGATGAAGTTCCGCACCTCGGGGCTTTACATCAGCGCGATCCCGGTGGCGGCGGTGGGGTTCTTCGTCGGCGTCCTGGCGGCGATCATGGGCGTGGGCGGCGGCTTCGTGATGGTGCCCGCGATGATCTATCTGCTGGGCATGCCGACCAAGGTGGTGATCGGGACCTCGCTCTTCCAGATCATCTTCGTCACCGCCTTCACCACCTTCATGCACGCCTGGACCAACCAGTCGGTCGACCTGCTTCTGGCGGTGATCCTGATCGTGGGCGGGGTGATCGGGGCGCAGCTCGGCGCCCAGGTGGGCGCCCGCCTCAAGGCCGAGCAGATGCGCATCCTGCTTGCGCTTCTGGTGCTCGCGGTCTGCGGCAAGCTGGCGCTCGATCTGTTCCTGCGGCCCGACGACCTCTATTCGCTGACAACGGGGGAGGCGGCCCGATGAGGGTTCTCGCCGCCGTCGCGACGGCCCTTCTCTTGGCGGCGGGGGCGGCCGGCGCCCGCGAGGAGATCGTGGCCGGCGTCAGCCGCAATTCCATCTCGATCACCGCCGATTTCACCGGGTCCGAGCTGCTCATCTACGGCGCGATCAAGCGCGATGCCCCGCTGCCGGACGCGCCGCCGATCGCGGTCATCATCACCGTCGAGGGCCCCTCGGCGCCGGCCACGGTGCGGCACAAGTCGCGCGAACTGGGGATCTGGATCAACACCGCCTCGGTGCCGATCAGCAGCGCGCCGACCTTCTACGCGGTGGCGAGCTCGGGACCGCTCGACTCGATCCTGTCGCAGACCGACGACCTGCGCTACCGCATCTCGGTCGAGCAGATGATCCGCGCGGTCGGTGCCGCCAGCAAGGTCCCGAACGTCGAGGATTTCGTGCAGGCGCTGATCCGCATCCGCGAACGCGACGGCGCCTACGGGATCTTTCCCGATACGGTCAGGATCGACGACCAGACGCTCTTCAGCAGCACCATCCACCTGCCGGCGAACCTTGCGGAAGGCGACTACACGACACGGATGTTCATCCTGCGCGACGGGTCGGTGATCGACCATCAGGAGACGGTCATCAAGGTCCACAAGGTCGGGCTGGAACGCTGGCTCTACCTCCTGGCGAACCAGCAGCCGGCACTCTATGCGGTGCTGTCGCTGGTGATCGCGGCCTTCGCCGGCTGGGCGGCCTCGGAGGCCTTCCGGATCGCGCGCCGCTGATCGCGCTAGCCCCGTCCGACAAAGGGCATGTTGGTCGCCATGACCGACAGGAACAGGACGTTGGCGCCCGCGGGCATCGAGGCCATGGTCATCACCGCATCGGCCACGTCGGTGGCCTCCATCATCGGCTCGGTGCGGATGCTGCCGTCGGCCTGGCGCACGCCCGTTTCCATCCGCGCCGCCAGATCGGTGCGGGCGTTGCCGATGTCGATCTGGCCGCAGGCGATGCCGAAGGGCCGCCCGTCGAGGGCCAGCGTTCTGGTCAGGCCGGTGATCGCGTGCTTGGTCGTCGTGTAGCAGACCGATCCCGGCCGCGGCGCGTGCGCGGCAAGCGAGCCGTTGTTGATGATGCGCCCGCCCTGCGGGTCCTGCGCGCGCATCTGGCGGAAGGCGGCGCGCGCGCAGAGGAACATGCCGGTGAGATTGACCGCGACGGTGTCGGTCCAGTCGGACAGGGGGATTTCGTCGATGAGACCGGCCGGGGTGAAAAGCCCGGCGTTGTTGAACAGCACGTCGATCCGGCCAAAGGCCCGGGCGGCGGCCGAGAAGGCGGCATCGACCTGATCGGGCCGGGTCACGTCGCAGGGCAGGACCCGCGCGTTGGGCCGCCCCCCGGCGATCTCGGCCAGCCGGTCCTCGCGCCGGGCCAGCAGCGCGACATTCCAGCCCGCCTCCAGAAACCGCAGCGCCGTCGCCCGGCCGATGCCGGCGCTTGCGCCGGTGATCAGGATGGTCCGGGCCATCTCAGAACGCCCGGAAGGTCATCGTGGTCAGCGTCCGGCTGATGCCGGGAATGTCGAACAGCCGCTCGTTCAGCCAGTGGCCCACGTCCTCGTCCTCGGGAATGTAGACCTTGGCGATCAGGTCGTATTCGCCGCTGGTCGAATAGAGCTCGGACACCACCTCGCGGTCGTAGATCGCGTCGGCGACCTCGTAGGTCTTGCCGGGATGGCAGCGGAACTGGACGAAGACGCAGCGCATGGGTCACTCCTTCTGGGATCGCGCAAGGTTAGTGCGGGCCGCTGGCGGGGAAAAGCCCCGCCTACCCGGTCTCGGGCGCGCTCAGGCTCAACGCGCCGGGCCGGTCGGGCAGGTCGGCCACGGTCAGCGGCTGATCGGGCCGGGCCAGCCGGTTTCGCACGACCCAGAAAAGCCGCGTCTCGGCCCGCGTGATCGCGACATAGGCCAGCCGCTTCCACAGCGGCAGGCCCGCCTCGCTGCGCCCGGACCGGTAGGCCGCGTAGAGGTCGGGGGCAAAGACCTGCACCTCTTCCCATTGCGACCCCTGCGCCTTGTGGATCGTCACCGCCGCCCCGTGCAGGAAGACCGCGCCCATCGAGGCGGCATGGGGGATGAAGGGCTCGGCATCGTCCGGCAGCTCGATCTTGACGATCGACGCTACCGACAGGCGCGGGTCTTCGGCCCCGATGACGTGGATGCGCGAGAAGCCCGGCTTGGAGCCGGGTCCGAGGTAGATCACCTGCGCGCCCTTGATCAGGCCCTTCGCCTCGAGCTCGATGCGCCGCTTGCGCTGCTTGAGCGGAAGCTCGATGCCGTCGCAGATGAGCGGCTCGCCCGGCAGAAGTTCGTCCGGCGGCGCCCCGTAGGCCGACCGGAAGGCCTGGATCAGCCGGATCCGCGTCTGGTTGCGCCAGACCAGCGCCGGCGAGCGCGCCATCAGGCCCGCCTCGACCCGCTCGGCCCAGACCACGCGGTCGTCGTGCTGCGCGGCGTCGCGCACCAGGTCCTCGAACCGCTCGAAATCGACGCGGTCGTCCGCGAGGGCGTGCGCCAGATCGAGGATCGGGCTGTCGGCCTGCTGCCGGTGGATGCGGTGCAGGACAAGGCGGCTGGCCTCGGGCAGGCGGTCGAAGACCATCTCGCCGGACTGGCCCACCGGCGCGAGCTGCGCGGGATCGCCGAACAGCACCAGCGTCGGAAAGATCTCGCGCAGGTCGTCGAGCTGCCGCTCGTCCAGCATCGAGGCTTCGTCCACGAACCCCACATCGAGCGGCTCGTCGCGCCGCTTCCAGCCGCGGATGAAATCCGACCCGCGCAGCCCCGCCGCGGCCAGGGCCCCCGGGATCGACTTCACGCTGTCGTAGAACGCCCGCGCCCGGTCCAGCGCAAGATCGGTCAGGCCCTCGACCTTCGGCCGCTCGCCGCCATTGGCCAGCCAGTCGGCGATGGTCTCGTATTCGGGATCGTAGACCGGCGTGTAGAGAATGCGGTGGATGGTGGTCGCCGGCACCCCCCGCCCGCGCAGAACCGACGCCGCCTTGTTGGTCGGCGCCAGGATTGCCAGCGTGCGGCGGTCGCGCCGGCGGCGGTTCTCGTAGTCGCCGGTGACGGTCTCGACCCCGGCCTCGGCCAGCGCCCTGGCAAGACCGGCCAGCAGCATGGTCTTGCCGGACCCCGCCTTGCCGATCACGGCCAGCACCTGCGGGCCCGACGGCGCCGCCGGCAGGATGGTGCCCGCGTCGACGTCGATCCCCGCGCCGCGCAGCGCCTCGGCCACGCGGTCCCAGGCATCGGCCTGGTCATCGGAAAAGGCAAGCGCGGTCCCGGACATCGCGCGCGACCCTAGCGGGCCGGGAACCGCGGCGCCAGAGCCGGACCACGGTGCCGGTGCGCGTCGCGCTCAGCCAGCCCGGGCGAGCGTCCGGTCGCCGAAGGCCCGCAGGAACCACAGCCGCGACAGATCCGGAGCGATTCCGGCACGCACGGCAAGCCGGCGCCGCTGCGGCTCGCCGAACCGCCAGAGTCCGAGGTGGATCGCGTCCACCCCCTGCCCTTCGCCGCCGAGGATCTCGGGCGGCCAGCCCAGCGCGCGATAGATCCGTATCATGCGGTGGTCAAAGACGCCCACGCTGGCGGCAAGCCCGAAGCCCAGTCCCAACTCGCACCCCGCCAGCATCAGGCGGGCCGCGGTCGCCGGCGGGGCATCGCGCGACAGGCAGAACCGCGTGCATTCCCAGATGCGGGCGTCGCGGACGGGTTCGGGCGCGAGGCGCGCGAAATGATCGGCCAGCATGTGCGGCCCGTCGGTGGGCAGGAACCGCATCGAGCCGGCGTGGCGGCCATCCGGGCGCTGCCAGATCACATAGACCGGGTCCATCCGGTCGTATTCGTCGCGTTCCCAGCCGCGGTCGTCCACGCGCACCGCCCATCCCAGGCGATCGCGGAACTGGCAGGCTCGGTCGGCGAACATGGACTCCTGCAGGCGCGGGAACAGATGCAGATCCCGGCCGCGAACATAGCGCAGCATTCGGCCCTCCCTTGCGGATGGCCGGGGGGTAGGGCGGCGGGGTTAACCGGACGCTTGGGCTGCGCGCTCAGATGCGGACAAGGCCCTGCGCGACGGCGCGGGCAACGGCGTGGGTGGTGTTGGTCGCGCCCAGCTTGCAGCGCGCGCTTTCGACATAGGCGCGCAGCGTGTGCTCGGAGATGTCGAGGCTTTCGGCGGCCTTCGAGCGGTTCAGCCCCATGGCCAGCATGGTCAGCGCGTCGATCTCGCGCGGGCTGAGGGACTGGCTGGCGAGACAGTCGGTGCCGCGCTCGATTTCGAGCGCCTTCTGGTTCAGGAAATGGGCCATCAGGACCAGCCGGGCCGTGTTCTCGGCGGTGAACTTCTGCCACAGATCGTCGGAGACCCGGTCCGAGACGGTGAACATGGCGAACTGCCCGCTCGGCCCGCGGATCGGCACCGAGAAACCCTGATTGCCCACCCCGGCCTCCAGCGCCTCGCCGAGGAAGGATCGCGCCGGTCGGGCCGACCAGTCCAGCCGCTTCCAGTCGACGGGGTTGAACCGGCGAAAGCATCCCTGCACGACCGGATCGATGCGGGAGTAGTCCTGCGCGATGTAGCGATCGACCCAGGTCTGGTCGTAGGTCAGGACCGCGTATTGCTGTCCGATGCTGTTGACCGAGTGATAGACCACATGATCGACCCCGAGGGCGTCGCGCAGGCCCAGGATCACGCCGCGCAGATCGTCAAGGGTTTTTGCGCACTGGAGCGTCGCAAGAAATCTCTCCAGCCGTGTCACCATGCGGCCCGGTCTCCTCGAACGTCCGGGCGATCTCGGCCGCTGCCACCAGCGCCGTATCCCCGAGTTGTTCCGCAAGACCGTTCAACCCGTTCCGGGCGGCGAAGGACCGCAGGTCTTGCAGCACATCCAGGATCCATTGGTACTGCATCAGAACTCTCGCATGAAGCAAAATTGATCCGCCACTTCAACCTTCACGTGCGGATTTTTGCGTCTGTGGCATTTCCGATGCAACTCACCAGAAATGGCGGGAGAGACCATCGCAAGTCCTTGAAAGAAATGCAGACTGCCACCCGCGCGGCCGGGAAATCCGGCGCGCGCGGGACGGCCGGGTCCGGTCAGCCGCGGCGGCCGGCCTCCAGCGCATCCTCGAAGGTGCGCAATCCGGTGCGCGGGGCCTGCACCAGCACGGCCATGTTGCCGGGCTTGTGCTGGTTCTTCCACATCAGCGTGTGCGCCTTCGGGATCTCGTCCCAGGGGAACACTTCGGACATGCAGGGATCGAGACGGCGCTCGATCATCAGCTTGTTGGCCGCGCTGGCCTGCTTGAGGTGCGCGAAATGGCTGCCCTGAAGCCGCTTCTGGTGCATCCACATGTAGCGCACGTCGAAGGTGCAGTTGAACCCGGTGGTGCCGGCGCAGATCACCACCATGCCGCCCTTCTTGCAGACCAGCGACGACACCGGGAAGGTCGCCTCGCCGGGGTGTTCGAAGACCATGTCCACGTTCACGCCCTTGCCGGTGATGTCCCAGATCGCCTTGCCGAAACGGCGCGCTTCCTTAAGCCAGGCGTTGTACTCCTCGCTGTTGACCTTCGGGAGCTGGCCCCAGCACTTGAACTCGTTGCGGTTGATGACGCCCTTGGCGCCAAGGCCCATGACGAAGTCGCGCTTGGATTCGTCCGAGATCACCCCGATCGCGTTGGCGCCGGCGGTGTTGACCAGCTGGATCGCGTAGGATCCGAGCCCGCCCGACGCGCCCCAGACCAGCACGTTCTGCCCGGGCTTCAGGTCGTGCGGCGCATGGCCGAAAAGCATGCGGTAGGCGGTGGCCAGCGTCAGGGTGTAGCAGGCCGATTCCTCCCAGGTCAGATGCCTGGGGCGCGGCATCAGCTGCTGGGCCTGCACGCGGGTGAACTGCGCGAAGGACCCGTCATGGGTCTCGTAGCCCCAGATGCGCTGGCTGGGCGAGAACATCGGGTCGCCGCCGTTGCATTCCTCGTCGTCGCCGTCATCCTGGTTGCAGTGGATCACCACCTCGTCGCCGACCTTCCAGCGCTTGACCTTGGACCCCACCGCCCAGACGATCCCCGAGGCGTCGGAGCCGGCGATGTGATAGGGCTGCTTGTGCCCGTCGAAGGGGCTGATCGGCACGCCCAGCCCGGCCCAGACGCCGTTGTAGTTGACGCCGGCGGCCATCACGAGCACCAGGACCTCGTTGCTGTCGATCTCCCAGGTGTCGACGACCTCCTGCTGCATCGCCTGCTCGGGCGGACCATGGCGGTCGCGACGGATCGCCCAGGCGTACATCTTCTTCGGCACATGGCCGAGGGGCGGCATCTCGCCGATCTCATAGAGGTCCTTCTCGGGGGCCTCGTAGGGCGCAATCCCGCTGTTCACGTCCAAAGCCATCCGCGTCTCCCGCATCCAGTGCCGCACCGCAGGATCGGGCGGGCGTCTGCGACTGGATATTCGCGCATGCGCAAGAATGCAACCTTCATGGATCAGTTTTTGAAACTTTATGACCCCGCAGTTGCAGAAACTTGCCGCCGGACACGAAGAAGGGGCCGCCACGGCGGCCCCCTGCGGCTGGCGTCCGACCCGGCGCTCAGTTCGTGGCGGCCGAGGCACGGGCGACCGGCAGGCCCGTGACGTACCCGAGCGGCGACATCCTGCGGTCCTCCCAGCGGGCCTTGACCGCCTCCATGATCTCCGCCCGCCTGGGGTTGTCGTCCAGATCGAAGTCGCCGACATGCTGGGCGTTGGTCAGGCCGTAGGCATGGCCGCCGATGTTCTCGTGGATGCGCAGGCCGGTCAACTCGGCCCCGGCCGGGGCGGTCAGCAGCCGGACCGGCACGGTCATGCCATCCTGCCACGCCCAGAGCACGTTGTTGAGGTGCATGCTCGAGCTGTCCTCGCCGATGAACAGGGTCTTGTAGGCCGACGACCAGTAGAGGTTGTCGGCGTTGCCGATGTGATCGACGCTGGCGGTGTTGCCCAATTCGTCGGGTTCGGCCAGATCGACGCCCAGCAGGCCTTCCGGCACGCCCATCGACACCGGAACGAAGGCGCTGTCGATCGGGTTGCCATCCGTATCGCTCTGCCCGCCAGCCAGCGGCAGGGCATAGACGCCACCGGCCTTGACCTTGGCCAGCCGGATATGGTCGCCGGCCGCGCCCGTGCCCGCGCCCTCTTCCATCCCCTTGGAGATGTCGGTGATCGCGAGGAAGGCGCGCTTGCCTTCGGGATCGAAGGCGAGACCCTCGGCCTTGTTGAACTCGGTCGTGGCGCCCTTGTAGCCGGCATAGCGCATGGTCTCGAGGAAGGCCGCGGCCAGCTCGTTCCTGACCTTGAGGTATTCCGGGGTCTTGGAGGAACCGGCGTAGACCTCGACGAAGCCGTCCTTCGGCCCGTCCGACACCTCGAAGATGTCCGAGAAGGTGATGCCGCCCTCGACCAGCGCGCGGATCTCGCCATCCGAGGCATGGCCCAGCTTCACCCAGGCGATGTCGAAGCGGCCGCCCTTGTCGGCCGAGGTCTGGTTCAGCTTCGCGGCGTAGAGCGTGCCCGAGGACAGATCGCCCGGGCGGTCGGCCACGAACATCGTCATGTGGCGGTTCTCGCCGTCATGGGCAGTGATCAGCGTGCGCTGGTCGCCCAGAACCTGGGCCAGTTCGTAGGTGCCGCGGCCCATGGCGAAATGCTTGGTCACCTCGGTCGCCCCGTCGGCGCGGATGCGGATTTCCGGGGTGATGCCGCGCCAGTAGGGCGAGGCCAGCGTGCGCCCGCCGTGGTAGAGATGGGTCAGGCCGCCCAGATCGTCGCTGCGCCCCGTGGGATCGACGGCGCGATCGGCCGCGACCTGACGCGCATCGACGCCGTAGTTTTCCTCGGACGACAGGAAGGTGCCCCAGGGGGTGGTGTTGGCGTTGCAGGCCCAGACCAGGCCGCCCACGGCCGAGAAGTCGATCGGCCGCTGGGCCACCGGGGTCAGCTTTCCGGTGTCGGGATCCTGCTGCACCTCGGTCAGCACCATGGTCGTGGGCAGGTTGTTACCCCAGCTTCCGTCCTTGCCATTGGCGTGCTTGAACGCCCAGCCGGCATGCTTGCGCACTTCCGAGCCATCGGCCAGAAGCCAGTCGTATTCGAACTGGTTCACCAGATAGAGCTTGCCGCCGATGTTGGTCAGCATCGAGCCGTCGGGTTCCTCCGAGACCAGCGGCTGCGACGGATCGGTCGGATCCGCGATCGGGCGCATCGCCTCGTCATAGATCGTGCCGATCGGGCTTGCGTTGTTGCCCACGCGGGTGCGGTTGGTCATCACCATCTCGTAGCCGATCGGCGATTCGGTCACGGTGCCATCGTCATAGGTGGCCTTGACCTTGGCGGTCGAGAACATCGCCGAAAGCTCGTCCGGGGTCTGCGGCTGGGCCGAGGCCGTCCATTCGACCTTGGCGATGTCCGCGGCCATCAGCGGCGACGCTAGCGCGAGCGCTGCGACAGAGCTGGCCAGCCGGGAGAGACGACGGGAGCAGCTGTGAATGACGGTCATGTCCGATTCCTCGCTGGAGTGTGTGGGCAAAGCCTAGCCCATCCGCGTGACGGTTCCGTGATTGCGGCTCCGGCCGCTGCCGCAGTGCAGAAAAATGCCACTTGCCGGTTATTTCAATCTATGCTGTTCATGGGCAACTTTATTGCGATCGCGTCACAGGGACCATGATGACCCAGCCGAAGGACAAGCCCTGGCTTTTCCGCACCTACGCCGGACATTCGACGGCCGAGAAGTCGAACGCGCTCTACCGTGGCAACCTGGCCAAGGGTCAGACCGGGCTGTCGGTCGCCTTCGATCTGCCCACGCAGACCGGCTATGACAGCGACGACCCGCGCGCGCGCGGCGAGGTGGGCAAGGTCGGCGTGCCGGTCTGCCATCTGGGCGACATGCGGACGCTCTTCGCCGGCATCCCGCTCGATCAGATGAACACCTCGATGACGATCAACGCCACCGCCCCCTGGCTGCTGGCGCTCTACATCGCGGTGGCCGAGGAACAGGGCGCCGATGTCGCGGCCCTTCAGGGGACGGTTCAGAACGACATCATCAAGGAATACCTCTCGCGCGGGACCTACATCTGCCCGCCGAAGCCCTCGCTGCGGATGATCACCGATGTCGCCGCCTACACAGCCCGGCACCTGCCGAAGTGGAACCCGATGAACGTCTGCTCCTACCACCTGCAGGAGGCCGGCGCGACGCCCGAACAGGAACTGGCCTTTGCTCTCGCGACGGCGGTGGCCGTGCTCGACGATCTGCACGGCCGCGTGGCGCCCGACGATTTCCCGCCGATGGTGGGCCGCATCTCCTTCTTCGTGAACGCCGGCATCCGGTTCGTGACCGAGATGTGCAAGATGCGGGCCTTCACCGAGCTCTGGGACGAGATCTGCCGCGACCGTTACGGCATCGCCGAGGAGAAATACCGCCGTTTCCGCTACGGCGTTCAGGTGAACAGCCTCGGCCTTACCGAACAGCAGCCGGAAAACAACGTCTATCGCATCCTTCTGGAGATGCTGGCGGTGACGCTGTCGAAGAACGCCCGCGCGCGGGCCGTGCAGCTGCCGGCCTGGAACGAGGCGCTCGGCCTGCCGCGGCCCTGGGACCAGCAGTGGTCGCTGCGCATGCAGCAGATCCTCGCCTATGAGACCGACCTTCTGGATTACGGCGATCTTTTCGACGGCAACCCGGTGGTCGCCGCCAGGGTCGAGGACCTGAAGGCCGGCGCCCGCGCCGAACTTGCCGCCATCGACGGCATGGGCGGCGCGATCGCGGCAATCGACTACATGAAGGCGCGGCTGGTCGAATCGAACGCCGAACGGATCGCCCGCATCGAATCGGGCGAGACGGTCGTGGTCGGGGTCAATCGCTGGCAGCGGGGCGAAGAGTCGCCGCTGACCGCGGGCGACGGCGGGATCATGGTCGTGGATCCCGGGGTCGAGGCCGACCAGATCGGACGCCTGCGCGCCTGGCGCGCAAGCCGCGACCCGAAGGCCGTCGAGGCCGCGCTTGCCGCGCTGCGGCGCGCGGCGCAGGAGGGCGCGAACATCATGCCCCCCTCGGTCATGGCGGCGAAGGCCGGCGTCACCACCGGCGAGTGGGCGGGGGTGATGCGCGCCGTCCATGGCGAGTACCGGGGGCCGACGGGCGTCGCGCGTGCGGTGTCGAACCGGACCGAAGGGCTGGACGAGATCCGGTCCGCGGTCGATGCGGTCTCGGCCCGGCTTGGCCGCCGTCTCAAGTTTCTCGTCGGAAAGCCCGGTCTCGACGGCCATTCCAACGGGGCCGAGCAGATCGCCGCGCGCGCCCGCGACTGCGGCATGGACATCTCCTACGACGGCATCCGCCTGACGCCCGAAGAGATCGTGGCCCGCGCCACCGCCGAGGGGGCGCATGTGGTGGGCCTGTCGATCCTCTCGGGCAGCCACCTGCCCCTGGTCGCGGAGCTGATGGAGCGCATGCGGGCGGCCGACCTGTCGCATGTGCCCGTCGTCGTCGGCGGCATCATCCCTGACGAGGATTCGGCGCGCCTGCGCGCGCTCGGGGTGGCGCGGGTCTACACGCCCAAGGACTTCGAGATGAACCGGATCATGATGGACATCGTCGCGCTTGCCGAACCGGGGCGCGCCGCCGCCTGAGCCCCGGGGCTCAGGGCGCGACGAAGGCTGCGAGCAGGGCCTTCGCCTCGGGTCCGTCCCATTCCGCCTCGCCCAGAAGGCGCCCGACCTCGCGCCCCTCGGGATCGACCAGAACCGACACCGGCAGGCCGAGCACGCCCATCTGGGACGCGAACCTCTGGCGGGGATCGCGCAGCATCGGCAGGCGCGTGACGCCCTCTTCCTCGAAGAAGCGGCGGATCGCCGGCACCGGGTTCGGGCCGGTGGCGATGGTGACGACGGCAAAGCGGTCGCCGCCGAGTTCGCCCTGCAACCGGTCGAGCGAGGCCATCTCCTTGCGGCAGGGCGCGCACCAGGTGGCCCAGAAGTTCACCAGCAGGTACTTGCCGCGGTAGTCGTCGAGGCTGCGCGGGGCATCGGTCTCGTCGAGAAGTTCGGCCGCGGGCAGGGCCACCGGCTCGGCGGCGAGGGCCAGCTTGGCCATGTCGCCCTTGCGCAAGGGCTCGAGCACCGCGGTATCGGCCAGCGCCGCATTTGCGCCGAGTGCAAGGGCCGTGTAGAGGACGGCGGAACGAAAGACGCGCATTGAGCCTCCGAAAGGGCCGGACATGACCGACAAGACCGCATCGACACCGGATGCCGCCAACGCCATGTGGGGCGGGCGTTTCGCCGCCGGGCCGGATGCGATCATGGAGGCGATCAACGCCTCGATCGGCTTCGACCGGCGGCTCTATGCCCAGGACATCCGGGGCAGCCGGGCCCATGCGGCGATGCTGGCCGCGACGGGCATCCTCAGCGATAGCGATGCCGAGGCGATCCGGGAAGGCCTGCTCACGGTCTTGTCAGAAATCGAAAGCGGCCGGTTCGAGTTTTCGACCGCGCTCGAGGACATCCACATGAACGTCGAGGCGCGGCTCAAGGCCCTGATCGGCGAACCGGCGGGGCGGCTGCACACGGCGCGGTCGCGCAACGATCAGGTCGCGACCGATTTCCGGCTCTGGGTGCGCGACCAGGCGGATGCCGCGATGGCGGGGATCGTCGCGCTCCAGCGGGCGCTTCTGGCGCAGGCCGAGGCCGGGGCCGACTGGGTGATGCCGGGGTTCACGCATCTCCAGACCGCACAGCCGGTGACCTGGGGCCATCACATGCTCGCCTATGTCGAGATGCTGGCCCGCGACGCGGGCCGGTTCCGGGATGCGCGCGCGCGGATGAACGAATGCCCGCTCGGGGCGGCCGCGCTGGCCGGCACCTCGTTCCCCATCGACCGGGCGATGACGGCCCGGGAGCTCGGCTTCGACCGGCCGATGGCCAACTCGCTCGACGCGGTGTCGGACCGGGACTTCGCGCTCGAATTCCTGTCCGCGGCGGCCATCTGCGCCACGCACCTCAGCCGACTGGCCGAGGAGCTGGTGATCTGGTCCTCGGCCCAGTTCCGCTTCGTCACGCTGTCGGACCGGTTCACCACCGGCTCGTCGATCATGCCGCAGAAGAAGAACCCGGACGCGGCCGAGCTGATCCGCGCCAAGATCGGCCGCATTCTCGGGGCAACGGTGGCGCTCTTCACGGTGATGAAGGGGCTGCCGCTCGCCTATTCCAAGGACATGCAGGAGGACAAGGAACAGGTCTTCGACGCCGCCGACACGCTGATGCTGGCGCTGGCGGCGATGGAAGGCATGGTCCGCGACATGACGGCGGACCGCGCCAACCTCGAAAAGGCGGCGGCCAGCGGCTTTTCCACCGCAACCGATCTGGCCGACTGGCTGGTGCGGCGTCTGGGCCTGCCCTTCCGCGAGGCGCATCACGTCACCGGGTCGCTGGTCGCGCTGGCCGAGAAGAAGGGCTGCGACCTGCCCGAGCTGACGCTGGCCGAGCTGCAATCCGCTCATCCGGGCATCACCCAGGAGGTCTATTCGGTGCTTGGCGTTGCCAACTCGGTCGCCAGCCGCCAAAGCTATGGCGGCACCGCGCCGGATCAGGTCCGCGTTCAGGTCGCGCGCTGGAAGGGGGCGCTTGGATGAGGACCACGGGACTTCTTGCCCTTGTCTGCCTCACCGCCGCGGCGTGTTCGCAGCCGCGCGCCAGCGCGGGTGTCCGCATAACCCCGGACGGCATCCGGCTGGTGCCGTCTCTGTCCACCTCCATTGCCGGTATCGGCGTCAACGTGAGTCCCTAGATGCGTCTTGTCCTGTCCCTTGTTCTGCTTTCCTCGCTCGCCGCCTGCGGCGCGGACGGCGAGCCGCAGCCGCCGGCCCGGTCCGGCGTCTCCATCACCGGCCAGGCCTTCATCGGCGCCGACGCCCGACTCTGAGCGATGTCCGGGCTGCGGATCACCTATCTGGTTCTCGCCATCGCGGGGGCCTTGTTGCCGATGTGGCATTGGCTGCCCTGGCTCTCGGCGCCGGGCAACGACCTGCGCGGGCTCCTGTCGGCCTGGGTCGCCAATCCGGCGGTCGCGGGCCTCGCCTGGGACGTGTCGATCGCCGGCCTTGCCTTCGGCGTCTGGGCCGTGGCCGAAACCCTCGTCCGCCGCAACTGGCTTGCGCTGATCGCCATTCCGGTTACGCTGGGGATCGGGCTCGGCTGCGGGCTGCCGCTCTACCTTTTCCTGCGCACCCGGCCCGTCGTCTGAACGGCGATTGCCACAGGCACCGCATCTGCTATCACCGCCCGGGACCAGTTCGGGCGCAGACATGGATCACTTCATCTATCGCAACGGCACGCTCCACGCCGAGGACGTGGCGATCCCCGCCATCGCCGCGGCCGTGGGCACGCCCTTCTACGTCTATTCGACCGCGACGCTGACCCGGCATTTCCGGCTGTTCGAAGATGCGCTTGCGCCCCTGCCGCATCTGGTCTGCTTCGCGATCAAGTCGCTGTCGAACGTGGCGGTCCTGAAGACGCTGGCGGCACTCGGCGCCGGGATGGACGTGGTCAGCATCGGCGAATACCTGCGGGCCAAGGCCGCGGGCGTCCCGGGCGACCGGATCGTGTTCTCGGGCGTGGGCAAGACCCGCGCCGAGATGCGCATGGCACTGGAAGGCGGCATCCGCCAGTTCAATGTCGAATCCGAGCCCGAGCTTCTGGCGCTGGGCGAGATCGCGGCCGGCATGGGCCTCAGCGCCCCGGTCGCCATCCGGGTCAACCCGGACGTGGACGCGAAGACCCACGAGAAGATCGCCACCGGCAAGTCCGAGAACAAGTTCGGCATCCCGATCGCGCGCGCCCGCGAGGTCTATGCGATGGCGGCGCGGCTGCCCGGAATCGAGGTTGTGGGCGTCGATGTGCACATCGGCAGCCAGCTCACCGACCTCGCACCCTTCGAGGAGGCCTTCCGGAAGGTCGCGGACCTGACCCGCGCGCTGCGCGCCGACGGCCACCGGATCCGCCGGCTGGATCTGGGCGGGGGCCTCGGCATTCCCTACGCCCGGTCGAACGAGATCCCCCCGCTGCCCTCGGATTACGGCGCGATGATCCGGCGCACCGTTGGCGATCTGGGCTGCGAGATCGAGATCGAGCCGGGCCGGCTCATCTCCGGCAACGCGGGTCTGCTGGTCGCCTCGGTGATCTGGCTCAAGGAAGGCGAGGGGCGCGATTTCCTGATCCTGGACGCAGCGATGAACGATCTGGTGCGGCCGTCGATGTATGGCGCCCATCACGACATCCTGCCGGTCGGCGAACCCGCCCCGGGCGCGGAGACCCATCCCTACGACGTGGTGGGCCCGGTCTGCGAGACCGGCGACACCTTCGCGAAGGCCCGGACGCTGCCGGTTCTGGCCGAGGGCGATCTGGTGGCGTTCCGGTCGGCCGGGGCCTATGGGGCGGTGATGGCGTCGGAATACAACTCGCGCCCGCTGGTTCCCGAAGTGCTGGTGCACGGGGATCAATTCGCTGTCATCCGGGCGCGGCCAAGCTATGACGCGATGCTGAACCGCGATAGCATCCCTCCATGGCTCTGAGAGCCGGCGCCGGGGCGGTGCCGGATCCGGCCGGAAAGGGCGCATGACCGAGGACCGCAAGATCCCCGAGGCTGTTGCGACGCACCTGCGCTGGCCGGTGCGGCTGACACGCGCGGGGATGGTGGCCGAGCGCATCACCCGCGGCTTCTGGCCCGTCTGGACCATCCTCTTCGCCGTCCTCGCCGCCTTCGCCTTCGGCGGGCAGGACCACCTGCCGATCGAGGCGGTCTGGGCGGGACTGGGGCTCTCGGGGCTGGCGCTCCTCGGGTTTGCCGCCCGCGCCCTGCGCGGTTTCCATTGGCCGACCGAGGCCGAGGCGCTGGACCGGATCGACGCCCGGCTGGCCGGTCGGCCGATTGCGGCGCTGACCGATGCGCAGGCGCTGGGTGGAAGCGACAGCGGGTCCACCGCCGTCTGGCAGGCGCATCTGGCGCGCATGGCCGAGCGCGCGCGCGCGGCGCGGCGCGTCGAGCCCGACCTGCGCGTGGCGTCGCGCGATCCCTTCGCGCTGCGCTACGCCGCCTTGACCGCGGCGGTGCTGGCGGTCCTGTTCGGATCGCTCTGGCGGGTGGGCGAGGCCGCGCAGTTGGTCGCGGGCGGCAAGCCCGTCAAGGCCGCCGGCGGCCCCTCCTGGGAGGGCTGGGTCGAACCGCCGGCCTACACCGGCAAGCCGAGTCTCTATCTGGCCAACATCGCGGCGGGTGCACTGGAGATCCCCGAGGGCAGCCGGGTGACGGTGCGGCTCTACGGCGCGCCGGGCGACCTGGCCGTGCGCGAAACGGTGTCGGGCACGCAGCCCGCGCCCGAAGCCGCAGCGCCCGCCGCCGATGCGGCCGCAAAAGGGTCGGGACAGTCGGCGAGCTTCGACGCGCTGCAATCCGGGGTGATCGAGGTCAGCGGACCGGGCGGACGCGCCTGGGACGTGACCGTCCTGCCCGACGCCGCGCCGACGGTGGCTTTTTCCGGCGAGATGGGGCGCGAGGCCCTGGGCCAGATGGCGCAGCCCTTCACCGCAACCGATGACCATGCGGTGACGGCCGGGCGGGCGATCATCACGCTGGACATGGGCGCGCTGGACCGCCGCTTCGGGCTGGCGAGCGAACCCGAGCCCGTGGCCGACCTGGTGTTCGACCTGCCGATGCCGCTCGCCGGCAAGCGTGACCGGTTCGAGGGAACCCTGGCCGAGGATGCGTCGAAGTCGATCATGGCCAACATGCCGGTCCGGATGGTGCTCGAGGCCGAGGATGGTCGCGGCCAGATCGGCCGCAGCGAGGAACGCGCGCTGACGCTTCCGGGCCGGCGCTTCTTCGATCCGGTTGCGGCGGCGGTGATCGAGATGCGGCGCGACCTTTTGTGGACGCGCCAGAACGGCAAGCGGGTCGCGCAGATCCTGCACGCGCTGACCAACCGGCCGGAAGGCTTCATGCGCAACGGGCGCGCCTATCTGATGCTGCGGGTGGCGATGCGGCGTCTGGATGCGGCGGTGGCGCAGGGCTTTTCGCCCGAGATGCGCGACGAGATGGCCGAGGCTCTCTGGCAGATCGCGGTGCTGATCGAGGATGGCGGCCTGAACGACGCGCTCATGCGGATGCAGCAGGCCCAGGAACGGCTGTCCGAGGCGATCCGCAACGGCGCCTCGCCCGAGGAAATCCAGCGCCTGATGGACGAGCTGAAGCAGGCGACCGACCAGTACATCCAGATGCTGGCCGAACGCAGCCAGTCGCAGCCGCAGGACGAGATGGCGCAGGGCCAGCCGCAGGGCCAGCAGATCACCGGCGACCAGATCCAGCAGATGATGGACGAGATCCAGCGCCTGATGGAGGAAGGCCGCATGGCCGAGGCGCAGGAGCTTCTGGAACAGTTCAACCGCATGATGGAGAACCTCCAGGTCACACAGGGCCAGGGCGGCCAGGGCATGCAGGGGCCGGGCAGTCAGGCGATGGAGGGGCTGGCCGAGACCCTGCGCGACCAGCAGGGCCTTTCCGACGAATCCTTCCGGAACCTTCAGGAACAGTTCGACCCGAACGCCAACAGCCGCGGGCAGCGGCCGGGACAGAACCGCACCTCCGGTCCGCAGCCGGGTCAGGGCCAGGGCCAGAGCGATCAGCCGCAGGGCCAGGACGGTCAGGGTCAGGATGGGCAGCCTCAGGACCGCAACGGCGATGGCCGCCCCGACCAGCCCGGCGAGGGCCCGGGCGGGTTGGCCGAGCGCCAGCAGGCTCTGCGCGACCAGCTCCGCAACCAGCAGGGCGCGATCCCCGACACGCTGGGCCCCGAGGGCGAGGCCGCGCGCGACTCGGTGGACCAGGCAGGCCGCGCCATGGAAGAGGCGGCCGAGGCCCTGCGGGATGGCGACATGGCGGGCGCCCTCGACCGGCAGGCCGAGGCAATCGAGCGTCTGCGCGAGGGCATGCGCAGTCTCGGCGAGGCGATGGCGCAGAACCAGCAGGATCAGCCGGGCGGACAGGGCCAGTTGCAGGGCCAGCAGGCCCAGCGCGAGGTGCCGCGCGATCCTCTGGGCCGCACCACCGGCCAGACCGGACGCATCGGCAGCGACGAGAACATGCTGCAGGGCGACGACGTCTACCGGCGCGCGCGCGACATTCTGGACGAGATCCGCCGCCGTGCCGGCGAACAGGGCCGCCCGACCGCCGAGCTGGACTATCTCAAGCGTCTGCTCGACCGGTTCTGAGGCGTCAGCCGCCGGTCTGCGCGGCCGGACGCATCGCCTCGGTCGAGGACTTCAGCGCCCCGTCGAGCCAGAGCCGCAGATGATCGACGGCGGCGACATAGGCCGAAAGCACCGGCGCGAGCGACGGCACCCGGGCCGCGATCGCCGGGGCCAGCACATAGAGCAGAAGCAGGACGACGGCGATCAGGAACGCCGTCGAGAAGCCGACGCGGAAGCCGCTGCGCTTGCGCCGGAGGGTTTCCGGCGCGTCGCGCGCCGCCGCCTCGTCGCCCCGCTCGGAGGTCGCCCGCAACGTCGAGTTGATCTCCTCGATATCGGGCAGAGCCGCCTTGCGGGCGGGATGCTCCTCCGCCGGCTCCTCGGCCGGCTCCTCCGCGGGTTCGGTCTCGATGTCGCGAAGGCGCGCCGAGCGTTCCGTGACCGCGGCCGCGGCGGCGCCCCGGGCCGCGGCGACGGCAAGCCCGAGTTCGGGCTGCGACTCGACGCTGCCGCCTTCGGCCTGGCGGGCGCGGGCCTCGCGTTCGGCCTCTTCGCGCAGGATGGCCATCACCGCGTCATCGAGCGTCTTGCGGCGCAGCTCCGGCGCGGCCCCGGCCGGCGCGGGTGCGGCCCCGGTGTCGTCGGCCATGCCGGGATCGTCGGACGGGGGCTCGTCCTCGGGCCATTCGGTGGGCGTCTCGTCCGGGATTTCCTGCGGGGCGGGCTCGGGCTCGGCGATCGGGACCGTGGCGGGGGTTTCGGCGGGCGCAGGCTCGGGCACTTCGGGCGGAGAGGGAGGCACTTCGCGCGGGACGGGTTCGTCCTGCCCGGCGCTCGCCGCTCCGGCCGCGGCGACCCGGCTGGCCGCGGCGCCGGGATGGAACCACGCATGGCCGCAGCTCGAGCACTGCACGTCTCGCCCGGTCTCGGGGATCACGCTGGGATCGACCTCATACTGAGCGCCGCAATTCGGGCAGACGAGCCGCATGTCGCATCACCTTTGCCTGGGCCACAATCGCGCAGCCGTTCTGGCCAACGATTGTTTCCTGTTGTAGCAAGCAACCGACAATCAAGCCAAGGCTTTGTCAATTCTTGCGGAAAGCGCCGCGGGGCGACCGGCCCGGGGCGCCGGGGAGAGCGCGGACGTGATCGAATTGCAGGATGTCACTCAGGATTTCGGCGGCGGGCCGCTGCTGGACCGGGTGTCGCTGCGCCTGCCGCCCGGGTCGTTCCATTTCCTGACCGGACCCTCGGGCGCGGGCAAGACCACGCTGCTGCGGCTCTGCTACGGCGACCTGCTGCCCACCTCGGGCCGGGTTGCCCTCTTCGACCGCGACCTGGCCGGAATGACCCGCGACGAGCTGGCGCTGGCGCGCCGGCGCATCGGCGTGGTGCACCAGGACTGCCAGTTTCTCGACCATCTGCCGCTGTCCGAGAACGTCGCCCTGCCGATGACGGTCTCGGGACGCACGGCCGACCGCGACGAGCTCGGCCAGCTTCTGGCCTGGGTCGGACTGTCGGCGCAGAGCCACGCCCTGCCGCCGTCGCTGTCCGGGGGGGAACGGCAGCGCGCCGCGCTGGCGAGGGCGGTCATCATGTCGCCCGAAGTGGTGCTGGCCGACGAGCCGACGGGCAATGTCGACTGGGAGATGTCGCTGCGGCTGCTCAGTCTTCTGGTGGAGTTGAACAGGATGGGAAAGACGATCCTGATCGCGACCCATGACCTGAACCTGATCCGGGCGGCCAAGGCCCAGACCGCGGCGCGGGTGCTTCGCATCAGCGGGCGGCGGATCCAGCTTGCCGGGGCAGACCTGTGAGCGGCGCGGGAGACCTCGCGGGGCGCCTGCTGCGTCTGGCGCGCCCGGCGGACGATGTCGTGCCGCCCTCCGGCTGGACCGCGACCATGACCATCTTCACCTCGGCCGCCATGGCGTTCCTCGCGGTCTTCGCGCTGGCGCTGTCGGTGTCGGCGGGCCGTCTTGCGCAGGGCTGGTCCGACGCGCTGGCGCAGAGCGCGACGGTGCGCCTGTCGGCGCCGGCCGGGCAGGAGGCGGCCCAGCGCGAGCGCGTGGTCGCGATCCTGGGCACGACCCCCGGCGTCGCCGCGGTGCGAGTTCTCGACGCGGCCGAAACGCGCAGGCTGCTGGAACCCTGGTTCGGCCCGGATCTGCCGGTCGAGGATCTTCCCATCCCGCAGCTGATAGAGATCGACGAGACGCCCCAGGGGTTTGATGCCGAGGGGCTGCGGCTGCGGCTGGCCGCCGAGGCGCCCGGCGCGGTGCTCGACGACCACACCCGCTGGCAGAAGCCGCTGGCCGAGGCCGCCGGCCGGCTCCGGTCGCTGGGATGGCTGTCGCTTGCGCTGATCGCGGCGGTGACGGGGGCGATGATCGCGCTGGCCGCACAGGCGGCGCTTGCGGCGAACGAGAGGGTGATCCGTGTGCTGCGCCTGATCGGCGCCCGCGATTCCTACATCGCCCGAGCCTTCGTCCGGCGGTTCACGCTGCGCGCGCTCGGCGGTGCGGTCGCGGGCACCGCGGCCGGGCTGGCGATGGTGGCGGCGCTTCCGGCGGCCGAGGCGCAGGGCGGACTTCTGTCCGGCATCGGCTTTCGCGGCGTGGGCTGGCTTCTGCCCTTGGCGATCGTTCCGCTTGCCGGCATCGTGGCCTTTGCCGCGACCCGTGCGGCGGCGCTGCGGACCTTGCGGGGGGTGAAATGAGCGCGATGCGACTGCTGGTCCAGTACGTCCTGTCTGCCGTCTTCATCGTGCAGATGTACCTGTCGATGCTGATCCTTGCGATCTGGTACACCCCGCAGGTGTTCGTCCGGCGCGAGGCGGCCTTCGACGCGGTGCACATCTACTGCCGCTGGGTGCGCCGGTCGGCCGCGGCGCTGGTCGGCCTGCGGTCCGAGATCCGCGGGACGGTCCCGGTCGACGAGGTGCTGATCGCCGCCAAGCACCAGAGCTTCTTCGACATCATCCTGATCTGCTCGGTGGTGCCGCGGCCCAAATTCATCATGAAGAAGGAGCTGCTCTGGGCGCCGATCGTCGGCTGGTATGCGCGCAAGATCGGCTGCGTTCCGGTGGACAGGGGCAAGCGCGGCCAGGCGATCCAGAAGATGGTTGCGGACGTCAAGGCCGGCACCGCCCTGCCCGGCCAACTCATCATCTATCCGCAGGGCACGCGGGTCGCGGCCGGGGCTCGGCAGCCCTACAAGGTGGGGGTGCGGATCCTCTACGAACAGGTCGGGCAGGACTGCGTGCCGGCGGCGACCAACGTGGGCGTGTTCTGGCCCCGGCATGGCCTGCTGCGCAAGCCCGGCCTTGCGGTGGTCGAGTTCCTTGACCGCATCCCGGCGGGATCGCCGACGGACGACTTCATCGCGGTGCTGGAAGACCGGATCGAGGGCGCCTCCGACCGGCTCATGGCCGAGGCGGGCTTCCGGGTGGGGGCCTGAGCGGTCAGGCCCGAAGCCGCGCGCCGCGATCCTGCACCACCGTGCGCGCGGTCGGACCGAAGCGGGCGAGGTCCGGCACCAGCGACCGGATCTGGCGCCGCGCCTGCGGCTCCAGCCCCTGAAGGGAGAGTTCGGTCGGGTAGAAGGACTCCGCCGGTGCGCCGTCGGCCACCACAATCTGGTGCCGGTCAAACAGCAGATGGTAATAGACCACGTCGCGGTCGGGCTCGGCGAGGCTCACGCCCGGCCTGCCCACAAGCTTGCCCGCGGGAACGAGGATCTCGGCGTCGCCGAAGTGGAGTTCGTTGCGCCATCCGCTCAGGCACATGCGGTGCTGCTGCGAGACGAAGAGCGTGCGGGTGGGCTGGCCCGGGCCGAGGGCGCCGGGTTCGATCCGCACCGGGCGCAGGCGGCGGTCGGACAGCTGGGCGGCGCGTCCGACCCGGCGCGAGCCGACCCAGCGCAGGCGCATCGGGCCGTCATCCTGGGTGAGGACCAGATCGCCCGGCCTCAGCGCCTCGACCGCAGTCTCGCCATCGGGCGTGGCGATGCGCGTGCCCTCGGCAAAGCAGACCAGCAGCGAGACGTTGTCGATGATCGCGCCGAGGCTGTCGTCCGGCCCGGTTTCGGTAAAGCGCAGCGTGTAGGTGCCGGCCGAGGGGAAATCGACGGGTATGGTGATCGTCGTCCAGCTGTCCGTGGTGGGCAGCACGGTCTGGGTGGCGATCACGTTGCCCTGGTCATCGAGAATCTCGACGACAAAGCCCTCGGACCCGGCGTTGCCGAGCGACGCGGTCCGCAGCGCGGTGTCGAAGGTCAGGTCCGTGCTCAGCGCGTGATCGACGGTGAAGCTCTGCTCCATGACCGTCGTCTGGCCGCTGTTCCCGTCTGCCTCGGCCACGGGGTTCGAGCTGCCGGTACCGATGTAGGCGCCTTCGGGAAAGCTGGCTTCGATATCATTGCCGGACCAGCCGGCCGCCCCCTGATCGAAGGAGCCGTTCTGAATGACGTCCGTCCTCGCCAAGCCCGCCGGTCCCCTTCCACCCGCCTTCGCAGTCGGAGGACACTGTGGACAGCAGCGGTTCCAAACCGGGCCAAAGCTGCGGCAAAATCAGGCCGCGAGGCCCTTCTGGCCCATGTCGAGGTATTTCTGGCGGCGTTCCCTGACCAGTTCGGCGGGCTTCTTGCCCGACAGGTCCTTGAGCGCCGCCGCGATCTCGCGGCCGACCGCGGCGATCGCATCACCCGGGCCGCGCTGGGCGCCGCCGACCGGTTCGGGGATGATCCGGTCGATCAGCCCCAGCTTCAGGAGATCCTGCGCGGTCAGGCGCAGCGCCACCGCGGCGTCGCGCGCCTTCTCGGCGTCCTTCCACAGGATCGACGCGCAGCCTTCGGGCGTGATGACCGAATAGATCGCGTGTTCCAGCATCAGCACCCGGTTCGCCGCGGCAAGCGCCACCGCGCCCCCCGAACCGCCCTCGCCGATGATGACCGAGACCAGCGGAACCCCGATGTCGAGGCACTTCATCGTCGAACGGGCGATCGCCTCGGACTGGCCGCGCTCCTCGGCGCCCTTGCCCGGGTAGGCGCCGGGCGTGTCCACAAGCGTCACCACGGGCAGCTGGAACCGGTGGGCAAGATCCATGAGACGGATCGCCTTGCGATAGCCTTCCGGGCGGGCCATGCCGAAGTTGTGCTCGATGCGGGTCTTGGTGTCATCGCCCTTCTCATGGCCGATGACGACCACGGGCTGATCGTTGAAGCGGGCGAGACCGCCGAGCACGGCATGGTCGTCGGCAAAGTTCCGGTCGCCGGCCAGGGGCGTGTATTCGGTGAACAGCGCCTTGATGTAATCCTTGCTGTGCGGTCGGTCGGGGTGCCGGGCGACCTGGCATTTGCGCCAGGGGTCGAGCGTCCTGTAGAGATCGCGGAGCATGTCGCCCGCCTTCTTGTCCAGGGCGGCGGCTTCCTTCTCGACATCCATCTCGGCGTTGGCGCGGGCAAGGGCCCGAAGCTCTTCCGCCTTGCCTTCGATCTCGGCCAGCGGCTTTTCGAACTCGAGATAGTGCATCGAGGCTCTCCGAACGAACGGTCGCGCCTATATGACCCCCCTGCCCCGGATTTGCAACGCCGGGACAGGGGACGTCGCCTATTTGCCGCCTGCCATCGCCACGACCTGGGCGAACTGGTCGGGCGTCAGGACCGAGCGCCCGTGATCGCCACCGTTCGACCGCATCATGACCAGCGCGGTCTCGTTGGCGCCGATCTTCGCGGCCAGCGCCTCGCGGTCGGCCGCCGGGGCGTTGTCGACGATCGCCTGGCGCATCCGGGCACGCAACTCGGCGGTCTCCTTTTCAAGACCCACGCGCTTCGGCCCCATGGTCTCCATCCAGGCCTTCAGCTCGGCCTTCTGCGCGTCGTCGAACTTCAGCGCCTCGGCGTTCTTCGCCATCACCGGCACGAGGGCGATCACCGGGGCGGACAGGCCCATTTCCTGCGGGGTCATCGGCTGGGCAAGCGCCAGGGTCGGCGCGGCGAAGGCCAGTGTGGCCGAGAGAAGAAGCGATTTCACGGTGTTCCTCCAGAACGATACAGTGTGTCACGTTATACTGTATCGATTTCTGCGGAGAAGCGGGGGCCCGCGCGGCCCGCTGTCGCACCCGCTAGTGCCCGAGCTTGGCGTGCACCTCGTCGAGGTCGATCTCGCCCTTGGGCATCTTGTTGCCGGGGTTCTCGAAGTCGTAGCGGAAGAGCTTGAAATCGCGGTGGTAGATTTCCCAGACCAGATGCATCGACAGGTCGTCGAAATAGTCCTCGACGGGATGGGCGCGCTTCGGTCCGTGGCCTTCGCTCTCGTTGAATTTCGGGATCGACTTCAGATCGACCTTCACCGGCGTCTCGACCGCGTCGAGCACCGTCTGCATGCCCTCGTTGAACTTCTCGGTGAAGAAGATGTGGTCGTAGACCCCGCCGTTGACGATGTAGGTCGAGATATGGCCCGACATCGCCGACCAGTGGATGTCGGGCTCCATCGGCCGGCGCCAGCGGATGGTGTCGCGCGCGAAGAGAAGGAACCGGCGGAAGGACCGGATCTGGTCGAACTCGAAGCCGTTTTCGGGATCGCCGACCTCGATCCCGTATTTCTGGATCAGCATCGGCACCAGGTTGCCGCGGTAGCGCTTGCCGTTGCGCTGGATGCCGCAGATCTTGTCGAAGAAGGACGACAGGATGCGGGTGTAGGGATTGCGCACGCAGGTGAAGGCGTAGGACTTGTGGGTCTTGACGTTGCGCTCGATCAGCGGCTGGCTCTTCTCGATCGACCACTTGTTGATCCCGCTGGTCGCGTCGTGGATGTCGCCATCGAAGAAGCGGCCGTGGTCCGAGTAGAACATGATCTGGCCGATGGTCGAGCAGGCGCACTTCGGCACGACCCGATAGACCATGGTTTCGGTTTCGGTCATCCAGGTTCCGGGAAAACCCATTACGCACGCACCTCCTGCAACCCCCCTGCCGTCTGCCGGTCCGGCCGGCCCGCAACCCTTGCACCGAAATGCGCCGCGAAGGGTAAAGAAACGCTGTCTTTTCAATGGCTGATAAAGCTATCTAGGCGAACAATCCACCGTGTTCTGCGCCGCCGGTTTCGCTGATGGCAAAAATCGCCTACATCCTGCTGTCCCACAAGGATCCCGAGGGCATCATCCGTCAGGCCGAACGGCTGACGGCCGCGGGCGACTGCATGGCGATTCACTTCGACGCGCGCGCCCCCCGCGCCGACTTCGACCGCATTCATGCGGCCCTGTCGGCCAATCCCAGCGTCACCTTCGCGCGCCGGCGCATCCGCTGCGGCTGGGGCGAGTGGAGCCTGGTGGCGGCGACGCTCGAGGCCGTCCGGGCCGCGGTCGCGGCCTTCCCGGACGCCACGCATTTCTACATGCTCTCGGGCGACTGCATGGCGATCAAGTCGGCCGAGTTCGTCCATGCCCGGCTCGATGCCGAGGACGCCGACTACATCGAGAGCTTCGACTTCTTCACCTCGGACTGGATCAAGACCGGGTTCAAGGAGGAGCGGCTGATCTACCGGCACTGGTTCAACGAACGCACGCGCAAGCGGCTCTTCTACCTGAGCTATGAATGGCAGAAGCGGCTAAAGCTGACCCGCGCGATCCCGTCCGACCTCCAGATGATGATCGGCAGCCAGTGGTGGTGCCTGCGCCGGCAGACCATCGAATGGGTGCTCGAGTTCATCGACCGCCGCCCCGACGTGATGCGTTTCTTCCGGACCACATGGATTCCCGACGAGACCTTCTTCCAGACCATCGTCCGCCATGTCGTCCCCGACCGCGAGATCCGGTCGCGGACGCTGACCTTCCTGATGTTCTCGGACTACGGGATGCCGGTCACGTTCTACAACGACCACTACGACCTGCTGGTCAGCCAGGACTTCCTCTTCGCGCGCAAGATCAGCCCGGACGCGACCGAACTCAAGGCGCGGCTCGGGGATCTCTACCTCGAAAGCGGGGTCACGTTCCCGATCTCGAACGAGGGGCGCAGCCTCTACCGCTTCCTGACCGGCCGCGGCCGCATCGGCCGCCGGTTCGCACCGCGGTTCTGGGAGACCGAATCCAGTCTCGGCCGCGGCCGCGAGCTTCTGATCGTGACCTGCAAGAAATGGCACGTGGCCAAGCGGCTTGTGGCGAGGGTGCGGCAGATGACCAACATCCCGGCCATCGACTACCTGTTCAACGAGGAGGCGACGCCCCTTCCCGATCTGGGCGGCATCCAGACCACCCTGGCCAAGCGCACCCGCCACCGGCGCGCGCTGATGCGGATGCTGTTCGATTTCCACGAGACCGACCGGCTGCTGATCTGCCTCGATCCGGCCAACGTCGATCTGATGGAGGATTTCTACTCGGACCGCTCGACGACGCGCATGCTCGAGATCGAATGCCGCTTCTCCGACGAATATCTCGCCGGCCATGCGCGGCGGGTCGGGCTGGCCGGGGACAGCACACCCCGCGAAACCATCGAGCGGCTGCTTCCGACGATCCGCTACGACCTGAAGTTCGAAAGCGACCGCATCCGCGACCTGGATTTCCCGCATGTGCACCGGATGCGCGAACAGGCCTCGCCCGAGGAAAATGCCGTGCCTTTGGCGGCATTCCTCGGTATTGGGGAACCGCTCGCGCGCGAGATAACCGCAACCGAGCACCTGTTCATGGACTGACCGCCCGCCGAGGACCGCCGATGCCTTACGCCTATGACGACCGGAACATCTTCGCCCGCATCCTGCGCGGCGAGATCCCGAACCGCACCGTGCTCGAGACCGAGCACAGCCTTGCCTTCCACGACATCCACCCCAAGGCGCCGGTGCATGTGCTGGTGATCCCGAAGGGGCGCTACGTCAGCTACGACCATTTCGCGCGCGAGGCGTCGGCCGAGGAGATCGTCGATTTCACCCGCGCGGTGGGCGAGGTCTGCCGGATCGCCGGCGTGGCCTGCGACGGCGGCGGCGGCTTCCGGCTGATCTCGAACGCGGGCGCGGACGGGGTGCAGGAGGTGCCGCATCTGCACGTGCATGTGCTGGGCGGCCGCAACATGGGGCACATGCTGCCGTCCGCCGGGCAGGGCTGAGACGGCCGGGGCGCCCTTGCGCCCCCCGCCGCGACCCCGCTATCATCCAGCCGGTTCAAGGAGTTCGACGCATGACCTTCGCCCCCCCGGAAACCCAGACCGTGACCACCTGGAAGGTCGCCTGCGACGGCGGCGAGGGCGCGCTCGGGCATCCGCGGGTCTGGCTGGTGATCCCCGAGGAGACCGGCTGGGTCGAGTGCCCCTATTGCGACAAGCGCTTCGTGATCGACCGCGCGCACGCCGGCGGCGACCACTAGCGCGAGTCCGGCCCTCCGCCCGGCCCCAGAGGCGGCCGGATCGAACGAACCTCGTTCGCACGGACTGGCCGGCGCGACCGGCCGGGGATTTCCGGGTTCATGCCACCGCTCCGTGACCTTGATCGGGACAGGCTATCACAACCTCGTCCCCGATGCCCTGTTTCGCGCGGTGGGTGCCGAGCGGACTGGCGGGCGCGGGGCAAAGGTGGCATCACGGGATGCATCGGGACACAGGGGCGACGGGGGCGGCACATGACATTCGGCAAGGGCAGCCATCTGCACCTGATCGACGGGTCGGCCTACATCTTCCGCGCCTATCACGCGCTGCCACCGCTGACGCGCAAGTCCGACGGGCTGCCGATCGGGGCGGTCGCGGGGTTCTGCAACATGCTCTGGGGGCTTCTGTCGCGCAACAACGGCGCCGGCGGCCCGTCGCATATCGCGGTCGTCTTCGACTATTCGTCGAAGACGTTCCGCGACGCGATCTACGACCGGTACAAGGCCAACCGCCCCGAGCCCCCCGAGGATCTGCGCCCGCAGTTCCCCCTGACGCGCGAGGCCACGCGCGCCTTCAACGTCGCCTGTCTGGAACTGCCGGATTACGAGGCCGACGACATCATCGCCACGCTGGCCCGACAGGCGGTCGAGGCCGGCGGCGCGGTCACGATCATCTCGTCGGACAAGGACCTGATGCAGCTCGTTGGCCCCGGCGTCGAGATGTTCGACCCGATGAAGAACCGCCGGATCGGCCCGGCCGAGGTCGAGGAGAAGTTCGGCGTCGGACCGGATCGCGTGGTGGACGTGCAGGCGCTGGCCGGCGACAGCGTGGACAACGTGCCGGGGGCGCCGGGCATCGGGCTCAAGACCGCGGCGCAGCTCATCCAGGAATACGGGGATCTCGAGACCCTGCTGGCGCGGGCGGGCGAGATCCGGCAACCCAAGCGGCGCGAGGCGCTGGTCGAGAACGCCGATCTCATCCGTATCTCCAAGCGGCTGGTGACGCTCGACAGCCACGTGCCGCTGCCCTGGGATCTGGACGATCTTGCGGTGAAGGCGCCCGATCCGGGGCCGCTGATGGACTTCCTGACCGCCATGGAGTTCCGCACGCTGACGAAGCGGGTGGCCGAGGCGCTGAAGGTCGAGGCGCCCGCGATGACCGCCAACAGCCTGACGCCCGCGCATGCCGAGGCGGGCGCCGACCCTGCGCCGGCCGCGCCCGATCACCCGCCTTTCGATCACGCAAAGTACGAGAAGGTGGCCGACCGGACCGCACTCGATCGCTGGATCGCGCTGATCCGGGCGCGGGGGTATGTCGCCATCGACACCGAGACCACGAGCCTCGACGAGATGCAGGCCGAGCTGGTCGGAGTCTCGCTGTCGGTCGAGCCGGGTGCGGCCGGCTACATCCCCGTGGGCCATCGCACCGGCGGCGGCGATCTCTTCGGGTCGTCGGATCTCGTGGCCGGACAGATGCCGCTCTCCGAGGTGCTGGCGGCGCTGAAGCCGGTGCTCGAGGACGACGCGATCCTGAAGATCGGCCAGAACATCAAATACGACTGGAAGATCCTGGCCCGTCACGGCATCCGCATGGCGCCGATCGCCGACACCATGCTCATGTCCTACGCCATGCACGCCGGCGAGCATGGCCACGGCATGGACGTCCTGTCCGAGCGCTATCTCGGCCATGTGCCGATCCCGATCAAGGAGCTGATCGGGTCGGGCAAGGCGCAGATCACCTTCGACCGCGTGCCGGTGGACCAGGCGGTGCGCTACGCCGCCGAGGATGCGGACGTGACGCTGCGGCTCTGGCAGGCCTTTGCCCCGCAACTGCACCGCGCCCGCGTCACCACGGTCTACGAGACGCTGGAGCGGCCGCTGGTGCCGGTGCTGGCAGACATGGAAATGGCCGGGGTGCGCATCGACGCGGCGGTGCTTTCGCGGATGTCGAACGCCTTCGCCCAGCGGATGGCGGGGCTTGAGGCCGAGATCCAGGAGATCGCCGGACGGCCCTTCAACGTCGGCTCGCCCAAGCAGCTTGGCGAGATCCTCTTTGACGTGATGGGCGTTGCCGGTGGCGAGAAGGGCAAGACCGGCGCCTACGCCACCGGCGCCGACGTGCTCGAGGATGTCGCGGCGCAGCAGGACAACCCCAGGGCCGCCGAACTGGCCGCGCGGGTGCTGGACTGGCGGCAGATCGCCAAGCTCAAGTCCACCTACACCGACGCGCTGCCGGGCTTCGTGAACCCCGAGACCGGGCGCGTCCACACCAGCTATTCGATCGCCGGGGCGAACACCGGGCGGCTCGCCTCGACCGATCCGAACCTGCAGAACATCCCGATCCGCACCGAGGAGGGCCGGCGCATCCGCGAGGCCTTCGTCGCGGGGCCGGGGATGCGGATGGTCAGCCTCGATTACAGCCAGATCGAACTGCGCATCCTCGCCCATGTCGCGGACATCCCCGAGCTGAAGGAGGCCTTCCGCCAGGGCGTGGACATCCATGCGATGACCGCAAGCCAGATGTTCAACGTGCCGCTGTCCGAGATGACCCCCGAAATCCGCCGGCGGGCCAAGGCGATCAACTTCGGGGTGATCTACGGGATCTCGGGCTACGGCCTTGCCCGCAACCTGCGCATCCCGCGGGCCGAGGCACAGGCCTTCATCGACACCTACTTCGAGCGTTTCCCCGGCATCCGTGTCTACATGGACCGCACCGTCGAATTCGCAAAGGCCAACGGCTTCGTGCAGACGCTGTTCGGCCGACGGATCCACACGCCCGAGATCAACGCCAGGGGCCCCGGCGCCGGGTTTGCGCGACGCGCAGCGATCAACGCGCCGATCCAGGGGGCGGCGGCCGACATCATCCGCCGTGCCATGATCCGGATGCCGTCGGCCCTGGCGGGCCTGCCCGCGACCATGCTGCTGCAGGTGCATGACGAGCTTCTCTTCGAGGTGGACGAGCGCGCGGTCGACGACCTGATCGCCACGGCGAAGGCGGTCATGGAGAACGCGGCGCATCCGGCGGTCGGTCTGTCGGTGCCGCTTGTCGTGGACGCCGGGTCCGGCGCCAACTGGGCCGAGGCGCATTGATGCGGCGCCTTGCCCTGTGCGCCGCGGCGGTCCTTCTGGCCGGCGCCGCGCAGGCGGTCGAGACCTACGTCTCGGACCTCGGCGACGACTATGTCCTTGTCGCCAATCCGGACGGCATGATCCTGTCGTCGGTGCATCCCAAGGCCTGGTTCATCGAGGCCGGCGCAGAGAGCCGGGTCGAGCGGGGGACCGACGTGATCTTCCTCGGACGGTCCTGCGATGCGTTCCACCGGCTCTGGGGAAAGGGCGCATGGGGCCAGGCGAATGGCGGTTTCCGGGTCGCCTTTCCGGGCGGGCGCGACTACGGGTTTCCGCGGCAGGAAATGCCGGTCGCCGATGGCATCGACTGCGGCCTCTAACCCGACCGATCGCCGGCGGTGGGTCGGGAGGCCTTAGGACGGACCGGTTCCAAGGGGCGGAACCTGCGGGCCGCGGCTTGTCAACGCGCGGCGCGCAGGCAAAGAAGAAGGCGGACAGGGGTGCTTCATGCCGCATGATCACGCAGACGACCACGACAGCCACGACGGGCACCCTCACGCTCATCCTCGCGGGCACGGTCACGGGCACCATCACGCCCATATGGACCCCGGGGCGGGCGACCTCCGTGTCGGCCTTGCCGTCGCGGTGAATCTGGTCCTGACGGTCGCACAGATCGTCGGCGGGCTGATCGCGGGATCGGTGGCGCTGATCGCGGATGCGGTGCACAACCTGTCCGACGCCATGACGCTGGTCATCGCCTTTGCCGCCCGCCGCATCGCGCGGCGTCCGGCGACGCCGGCGATGAGCTTCGGCTGGGGCCGGGCCGAACTGGTGGCGGCGCTCATCAACTACACCACCCTGATCGTGCTGTCGGTCTGGCTCGGGTTCGAGGCGATGGGCCGGATCCTGAACCCGCCCGAGGTCGCCGGCGGGATCGTCATCGCTCTGGCGGGCCTTGCGCTGGTCATCGACCTGGCGACGGCGGCGCTGACCTGGCGGCTGGCCAAGGAAAGCCTGAACATCCGTGCGGCCTTCCTGCACAACCTCGCCGACGCGGGCACCTCCGTCGCGGTGATCCTCGGCGGGCTCTTGATCCTTCTCTACGACTGGCGGCTCGCGGACCCGCTGATCACCCTGGGGATTTCGGCCTGGATCCTCTGGCATGCGCTGTCCGACATCGGGCCGGTGATCCGCATCCTGATGATGGGGGCGCCCGAGGACATCGAGGCCGAGGCGGTGCGCCGCGCTCTGGCCGGGGCCGCCGGCATCGAGGATGTCCACCACCTGCACCTGTGGCAGCTGGACGAAAACCGGACCGCGATCGAGGCGCATCTGGTGGTGCGCGAGGCGGCCGATTTCGCGGCCGTGACCGCGAGGGCCAAGGCGATGGTGGCGACGCGGTTCGGCATCCGGCACGCCACCTTCGAGACCGAGACCCGGGATTCGGGCTGTGCCGATGCCGCGCCCGCCTGCGATCCGCGGGCCGGGTCCTAGCCCGCCCGGCCGAGCCAGCCCAGACCGTCCCGCGTCGGGCCTTTCGGGGTGTATTCGGCGCTGACCCATCCGCGGTAGCCGCCGGCGTCGAGCCGTGCGAAGAAGGCCGGCCAGTCGATGTCGCCGCCCTCGGGCTCGTGCCGGCCGGGGTGGCCGGCGATCTGGACATGGACGGCGCGGGCGCCGAACCGATCCCAGGCGGCACGGGCGTCGCCGGTGATCCGCTGCGCGTGATAGGCGTCGAACTGGAGCGCGAGATTGGGCGCGCCGACCCGGTCGAGGATCGCGACGGCGGTTTCAAAGTCGGACAGGAAATAGCCCGGCATGTCCACGCGGTTGATCGGCTCGATCGTCAGCGACATCGCGGGCGCGCGCGCCGCCGCCCAGGCAAGGTTTGCCCGATAGGCGGCCTCGGCTTCCGGCCCCTCGGCGATCCCGGCCATGATGTGGATGTGGCGCGGCCGCAGCACGCCCGCGTAGCGCAGGCAGCGGTCGAAGTCGTGGCGGAACCGGTCCGCGGCGCCGGGGACGGCCGCAAAGCCGCGATCGCCGCCCGCCCAGTTCGGCGGCGGCGTGTTCATCAGCACGAAGGTGAGGTCGTTCAGCACGATCCGGTCGCGCGTCTCCTGCGCGGGCGCGTCGTAGGGGAACAGGACCTCGACCCCTTCGAAGCCCGCCTCGCGCGCCGCCTCGAACCGGTCAAGGAACGGCAGTTCGGCAAAGAGCATGGTCAGGTTCGCGGCGAAGCGCGGCATCAGCCGAGTTCCCGCGCCGGGAGGATCGGGAAGAAGGTTCCGCCCGACCAGAGCCCGAGCCAGTCCTCGCCCGCATGGGGCGCGCGATCGGCAATCTCGACCAGACGGTAGAAGGTCTTGCGGTCGATCCGCGCCTCGAGCCCGCGGCGGACGTGCACGTAGGGCGCGGGCTCGCCATCGGCGGCGATCGCCACCCGGATCGGATTGTCGGCGTCCGCGGCGACCTGGTCGCCCACGTTCGTCTCGAAGACCAGGCGCTGGTCGGGGCCGCGGCCCGTGCGTTCGACATCCACGGCGACGAAGGGGGCGTCCTCGACGCGGATGCCGACCTTCTCGACCGGTGTGACCAGATAGTGCCGGTCGCCTTCGCGCTTCAGGATCGAGGCGAAGAGGCGCACCATCTCGGGCCGGCCGATGGGCGTGCCCTCGTGAAACCAGGTGCCGTCGCGGCGGATCTCCATGTCGATGTCGCCGCAGAAGGGCGGATTCCACAGATGCACGGGCGGCGGACCCTTGCGGGCGGCGGCCTTCGCCGCCGAGGCCAGCGCGTCGGCCGGGGCTCTCACGATCATTTGTGCCGGTTGTGCATTCGGCATTGGTGCCCTTGGGGTTCTGTGCCTTTATGGTGGGACTATAGGCCGAGTGGAAGGGAGTTGTCATGACCGAGGGAGCCGCGCTGGTGGCCGAGATCGAGCAGCTGGGCGACCGGCTGGCCGAAGCCCGCCAGACCATCAGCCGCCGTTTCATCGGGCAGGAAAAGGTGGTCGAGCTGTCGCTCGCGGCGCTTCTCTGCGGCGGGCACGGGCTGCTGGTCGGTCTGCCGGGGCTGGGCAAGACCATGCTGGTGGACACGCTGGGAACGGTCATGGGCCTGTCCACGTCGCGCATCCAGTTCACGCCGGACCTGATGCCCGCCGACATCCTCGGGTCCGAGGTGCTCGAGACCGCCCCGGACGGGTCGCGCAGCTTCCGCTTCATCGAGGGGCCGGTGTTCTGCCAGCTTCTGATGGCCGACGAGATCAACCGTGCGTCGCCGCGCACCCAGTCGGCGCTCCTTCAGGCGATGCAGGAAAAGGAGGTGACGGTCGCCGGGGTCCACCGTCCCCTCGGGCGGCCGTTCCACGTGCTGGCCACGCAGAACCCGATCGAGCAGGAGGGCACCTATCCCCTGCCCGAGGCGCAGCTCGACCGTTTCCTCGTGCAGATCGACGTCGAATACCCCGACCGCGCGACCGAGCGCGACATCCTGGTGGCGACGACCGGGGTCGATACGGCCGTCGTGCACCGGGTGTTTTCGGGCGAGGACCTGATCGCCGCGCAGACCACGGTGCGGCGCATGCCGGTCGGCGAGAAGGTGGTCGAGACCATCCTCGATCTGGTGCGCGCCTGCCGCCCCGACGAGCCCGAGGCCGATGCGGCCGTGAAGGGCGCGGTGAGCTGGGGGCCGGGCCCCCGCGCGGCGCAGGCGCTGATGCTGACGGCGCGGGCGCGGGCGCTGCTCCAGGGCCGGCTTGCGCCCTCGGTCGAGGACGTCATGGCGCTGGCGCGGCCGGTGCTGATCCACCGCATGGCGCTGTCCTTCGCGGCGCGGGCGCGGGGCGAGAACCTCGGCGCGGTCATCGAGCGCGTCGCCGCCGCCGTCACCCGGCTGGACGCGGCCGCATGAGCGCACCCCCGGCCCCCTCGGCGCGGCCCGCGGGCCTGCGGCGCGCGGCCGAGGGGCTGGCCTCGACGCTGCCGCCGCTGCTGGCGGCGGCCGAGCATCTGGCCTCGTCGGTGCAGCTGGGCGAGCACGGGCGGCGGCGGTCGGGGATGGGCGACGAATTCTGGCAGTTCCGCCCGGCCCATGCCGGCGACGAAGCGCGGATGATCGACTGGCGGCGGTCGGCGCGGGCCGATGCGCATTTCGTGCGCGAGAAGGAATGGCAGGCGGCGCAGTCGGTGCACCTGTGGGTCGATGACGCGCAGTCGATGGAGTTCTCGGGCTCGAAGGACCGCCCGACCAAGGCGGACCGCGCCCGGCTTCTGGCGCTGGCGCTGTCGGTGCTGCTCATTCGCGGCGGCGAGCGGGTGGGGCTCGCCGATCCCGTGGCGCCGCCGCGCTCGGGCGAGGTGCAGCTTCTGCGCCTGTCGCAGGTCATGACGGCCCCGGCCGGACAGGCCGAGTACGGCGCCCCCGAGGCGCGGGCGATGCTGGCCGGCGCGCGGGCGGTCTTCCTGTCGGACTTCCTCGGCGATCCGGCCCTGGTGCGCGCGGCGCTGACCTCGGCGGCGGATCGTGGGGTCAAGGGCGCGCTGGTGCAGGTGCTCGACCCGGTCGAGGAAGCCTTCCCCTTCGACGGCCGCACGATCTTCGAAAGCATGGGCGGCGCGATCCGGCACGAGACGCTGCGCGCGGCCGACCTGCGCGGCCGCTATCTGGAACGGCTGGCCGAGCGCAGGGCGATGCTGGCCGATCTTGCGCTGGCCACCGGCTGGCAGTTCCACATCCACCGCACCGACGCCAGCGCGGCCTCGGCGCTTCTGTGGCTCTATCACGCGATCGGCCGGCGATGATGGTGTTCGGCCCCCTGGGCTTCGCGGCCCCCTGGCTCCTGTGGGCGCTCGCCGCGCTGCCGGTGCTGTGGTTTCTGCTGCGCGCCGTGCCGCCCGCGCCCATCCGCCGCCGCTTTCCGGGCGTGGCGCTGCTGCTCGGGCTCACGGACGACGAGCACGAGACCGACAAGACCCCCTGGTGGCTTCTTCTCCTGCGGATGCTGGCGGTGGCCGCCGTCATCCTCGGCTTCGCGGGGCCGGTGCTGAACCCCGAGGTCCGCCAGCCCGGATCGGGGCCGTTACTGATCCTGACCGATGGCGGATGGCCGGACGCCCGGGACTGGCCGCGCCGGCAGGACCGGCTGGCGCGCGCGGTGGCCGATGCCGGGCGCGACGGCCGGCAGGTGGCCCTTCTGTCGCTGGCCGATCCGCCCGCGACGCCGCCGGTCTTCACGGCCGCCGACGCGCTGGCGGAACGGATCAGCGGGCTGGTCCCGGCCGCCTGGGAGCCCGAAGCGTCCCCCCTGCCCGATCCGGCCGCCCTGCTGCCCGAGGGCCGGTTCGACACGCTCTGGCTGTCGGACGGGCTCGCCCGCGACAGCCGGGCGGGGCTTCTGGCGGCGCTCGAGGCGCGGGGCACGGTCACCGTGTCGGAGTCGGGCCGCGACGTGCTGGCGCTTGCGCCGGCCGAATTCCGGGATGGCGCCGTGGTCCTGCCGGTGCTGCGGGCCCAGGACGGGGCCGCAGGCGAGGCCGAGGTGGTGGCACGCGGGCTCGACCCCTCGGGGATCGAGCGCGAACTGGCGCGTGTGACCGTGCCGCTGGCCGCCGGCGAGGACCGGGCGGAGGCGCGCTTCGACCTGCCGCCCGAACTGCGCAACCGGCTGACCCGCTTTGACATCCTGGGCCAGCGCAGCGCCGGAACGGTCAGCCTTGCCGACGACGCCCTGCGCCGGCGCAAGGTGGCGCTGGTCTCGGGCGGGGCGGACCGCGAAGGGCTGGAGCTGCTGTCGCCCACGCACTACCTCGAACAGGCGCTTGCGCCGAACGCGGACCTCATCGAAGGCACGCTGTCGGACGTGCTGCTGGCGAGGCCCGACGCGATCATCCTGGCCGATGTGGCGAAGATTGCGGAAGGCGCCGACCTCCTGGACTGGGTGGACAAGGGCGGCCTTCTGATCCGCTTCGCCGGTCCGCGGCTTGCCACCTCGGACGTGGGACGCGCGGTCGAGGATCCGCTCCTGCCGGTGCGCCTGCGCGAGGGCGGCCGGTCGGTCGGCGGCAGCATGAGCTGGGGCGAGCCCCGGCGGCTTGCGCCCTTTGCCGAGGGCACCCCCTTTGCCGGTCTGGCGGTCCCCGACGAGGTGACGGTGCGCGAGCAGGTCATGGCGCAGCCCGATCCGGAACTGTCGAGCCGCACCATCGCGGCGCTGACCGATGGCACGCCGCTGGTCACGGCGCGCGCGGTCGGCGACGGCCGGGTGGTCCTGTTCCACGTCACCGCCAATGCCGAATGGTCCACGCTGCCGCTTTCGGGCCTGTTCGTGCAGATGCTCGAGCGTCTGGCCGTCGCCTCGCGGGCCGAGCGGCCGAAGCTCGAGGATCTGGCCGGCACCACCTGGACGGCCGACCGGGTGCTGGACGGTTTCGGCGAGTTGCAGGACGCGGGCGGTCTCGCCGGCATTCCGGGCGAGCGCCTTGCCGATGCACGGATCGGGCCGACCCTGCCGCCCGGCCTCTACTCCGACGGCGACCGCCGGCTTGCGATGAACGCCATCGCGGCCGACCGCCGGCTTGAGCCCGCGGCCTGGCCTTCGGGTGTCACGGTCGAGGGGCTGGTGATCCAGCGCGAGACGCGGCTCAAGGGCTGGTTCCTTGCCGCAGCGCTCATCCTTCTGGCGGCCGATGCGGTGGCGTCGCTCTGGCTGGGCGGACGTCTGGCGCGGCGGTCCCGCGGTGCGGTCGCGGCCGCGGTGCTGGCGCTTGCGCTGCCGGTGGCGCCACCGGTGCGCGCCGATGACGCCGCCGCGATCAACGCCGCGAACAATGTCGTCCTTGCCCATGTCCTGACCGGCGATGCCGAGACCGACCGGGTGGCCGAGGCCGGGATGAAGGGCCTGTCCGAGGTGCTGTTCGCCCGCACCACCGTCGAGCCGGTCACACCGGTGGGCATCGATCTCGAGCGCGACGACCTGTCGCTCTATCCCTTCCTCTACTGGCCGGTGACCGCCAGCCAGCCGGCACCCACGCCGCAGGCCTATGCCAAGCTGAACCGGTTCCTGCGGTCGGGCGGCATGATCCTGTTCGACACACGCGATGCCGATCGGGCCGGCACCGGGGCCTCGACCCCTGCCAGCCAGCGGCTCCAGGCGCTGGCCGCGCCACTCGACATCCCGCCGCTGGAGCCGATCCCCCGCGACCATGTGCTGACGCGGGCCTTCTACCTGCTGTCCGAGTTCCCGGGACGCTACGCCGGGCCGACGATCTGGGTCGAGGCGGCGCCCCCGGACGCCGAGCAGGCCGAGGGCATGCCGTTCCGCAACCTGAACGACGGGGTGACGCCGGTGGTGATCGGCGCGAACGACTGGGCCTCGGCCTGGGCCACGGACGCCCGCGGTCTGCCGATGTTCCCGGTGGGACGCGGCATGGCAGGCGAGCGCCAGCGCGAGATCGCCTTTCGCTTCGGGGTGAACCTGATCATGCATGTGCTGACCGGCAACTACAAATCCGATCAGGTGCATGTGCCGGCACTCCTCGAGAGGCTGGGACAATGACCGGACCGACGCTCGCCTCGGTGATCTTCGACCCGCTGCTGCCCTGGCCGCTCATCGGGGCGCTCGCCGGTCTGGCGGTCCTGACCGTGGCGCTGGCCGTCGCGCGGGGTCTGTCCGGGTGGTGGCTTCGGGCCCTGGCGGCGGCGGTGGTGATCGCGGGGATTGCCCAGCCCTCGTTCCAGCGCGAAGAGCGCAAGCCGCTGTCAGACATCGTGATCCTGGTCGAGGACCGCTCGGCCAGCCAGACCCTTCCGGGCCGCGCCGCGCAGACCGACGCCGCCGTGGCCCGCGTGGCCGAGGAAGTGGCCGCCCTGCCCGACACCGAGCTGCGGCGCATCACCGTGGGCGACGGGGCCGAGGATGCCGGGACGCAGGCGATGACCGCGCTGGCGCAGGCGCTGGCCGAGGAGCCGCGGGGCCGGGTCGCCGGGGCGATCATCGTCACCGACGGGCAGGTGCACGACCTCGACGCGGCTCCCGACCTGCCGGCGCCGCTGTCCGTGCTTCTGACCGGGCGGGCGACGGACTGGGACCGGCGGCTGAACATCACCACCGCACCGGCCTTCGGCATCATCGGCGAAGAGCTCATGGTGCGCCTGCGCGTGGACGAACAGGGCGCGGTGCCGGCCTCGGTCAGGGGTCGGGACGCCGAGATCTCGATCGCCATCGACGGGGCCGAGCCGCAGGTCTTCACCGTTCCGGTGGGGCGGGATCTCGAACTGCCACTGACGCTCGATCACGGCGGGCAGAACGTGGTGCAGATCACTCTTGCCGCGCTGGACGGCGAACTGACCGACCGCAACAACGCCGCCGTGGTCCAGATCAACGGCGTGCGCGACCGGCTGCGCGTGCTGCTGGTCTCGGGCGAGCCCTATCCGGGCGAACGGACCTGGCGCAACCTCCTCAAGTCCGACAGCGCCGTCGATCTCGTCCACTTCACCATCCTGCGGCCGCCGGAAAAGCAGGACGGCGTGCCGGTGACGGAGCTGAGCCTCATCGCCTTCCCGACCCGCGAGCTTTTCGTCGAGAAGATCGACGAATTCGATCTCATCATCTTCGATCGCTACAGCCAGCGCGGGATCCTGCCCTCGGCCTATCTCGACAACATCCGTGACTACGTGCTGAAGGGCGGCGCGCTGCTGATCGCCGCCGGGGCGGAATTCGGCACGGTCGAAAGCCTCTATCATTCGGGTCTTGGCGACATCCTGCCCGCCGAACCCACCGCGCGCATCCTCGAAGAGGGTTACCGGCCGACGGTGTCGCCGCTGGGCGAGCGGCACCCGGTGACCGAGGGGCTCGCAAGCCTCTGGGCCACCCAGTCGCCCGACGCCCAGGCCGCGGCGGCGGCTGCGGGCGCCGAGCCGGCCTGGGGCCGCTGGATGCGCCTTGTCGAGTTGCAGAACCCGCGCGGCGAGACGGTCATGGAAGGGCCCGAGGGCCGCCCGCTCCTCGTGCTCGACCGGGCCGGCGAAGGTCGGGTCGCGCTCCTCGCCTCGGACCAGGCCTGGCTCTGGAGCCGCGGCTTCGAGGGCGGCGGCCCGCAGATGGAGCTGCTGCGGCGCCTCGCCCACTGGCTGATGAAGGAACCCGAGCTGGAGGAAGAGGCGCTGACCGCCGAGGCACGGGGCCAGACGCTGACCCTCACGCGCCGGACGCTTTCCGAGGGCGCGCGCGAGGTCACCGTGACCGCGCCGGACGGGACCGCGACGGTGGTGCCGCTGACCGAGACCGCGCCTGGACGCTTCACCGCGGAATGGACGGCACCGGCGATCGGGCTTTACCGCCTGACCGACGGTGACCTGCAGCGCGTGGTCGCGCTGGGGCCGGCCGCACCCAAGGAATACGAGGAGACGATCGCGACCGAGGACAAGCTCGCCCCCGTGGTCGAGCCGACCAACGGCGGCTTCGTCCGGATCGAGGACGGCTTGCCCGACGTTCGCCAGGTGCGCGAGGGCCGCCCCGCGGCGGGCCGCGGCTGGGTCGGCATCACGCCGCGCAACGCCTACGTGACCGAGGACATCCGGGTGATGCCGGCGCTGCCCGCCTGGGCCTGGCTGGCGCTGGCGGCCCTTCTGATCCTGGCGGCCTGGCTTCTGGAGGGCGGCCGCGCCCGCGCCGGCCCGCGCCCGGCCCGCGGCTAGGGTCGCATCAGCACGCGCCGCGAATGCGACGCGAACTCGCGCTGGCCGATGACGTAGAAGGTGACCGCCGTAGCCACCAGCAGCGCCGCCGGCCCGAGCAGCCAGGCAAGCGAGCCGATGGCGAAATAGACCGACCGCAACCCCCTGTTGAAGTTCTTGGCGGCGGAGATGTTGATCTCGGCCGCCTGCATCGCGCGGTGCATCGCGGAGGGATCGGCGGGGTCGTTCGGCACCGAGGCCATGACGATCGAGCAATAGCCGAAGAGCCGGTGCGCCCAGACGAAGTTCAGGAAGGCGTTGGTGACGAACAGCAGCGCCGTCAGGATCTTCATTTCCCAGACGACCGAGGGCGGCGCGTCGAGCGCAAGGTCCTGGGCAAGGCCGAGAAGCCTTTCGGTGTTGCCGATCAGCGCAAGCCCCCCGCCGATGGCGATCATCGTGGCCGAGGCGAAGAAGGCCGTGCCCTGCCGCAGGCTGTCCACGATGGTCGCATCGAAGATGCGCGGCTGGCGGGTGACGAACTGGCGCATCCAGTCGCGCCGGTACTGGATCATCAGGACCGTCACCGATGGCCGGCCGGCCGGCGGATGCTCGGTCAGGCGGCCGATCACCAGCCAGGCGAGGACCAGCAGCGCGACGGCGACCCCGTCGAGCGTCCGGAAATGGGAAAGCTGGCTGGCAAGATCCATGAGCGACACTAGTGCCGCAGATTGGCGATTGTCACCACCGCAAAAGTGGTTATATTTTCTTACCAGATTTGCGGGAGGAGCGATCATGGATATGCCGACCCCTAATGGGGCGATCCTGGCCGACAAGGCGCGCATCGTCGCCCGCCTGCGCGAGCACCTTCCCCCTGATGCCGTGATCGACGATCCCGCCGAGACCCGCGCCTACGAGTGCGACGCCCTGACCGCCTACCGCTGCCCGCCGCTCTGCGCGGTGCTGCCCCGTTCGACGGCCGAGGTGTCGACCGTGCTGCGCATCTGCCACGAGGAAGGGGTTCCGGTGGTGCCGCGCGGGTCGGGCACGTCGCTGGCCGGGGGGGCGATGCCCACCGCGGATGCGGTGATCCTCGGCATCGCGCGGATGAACCGGGTGCTCGAGGTCGACTACGACAACCGGCTCATCCGGGTCGAGGCGGGGCGCACGAACCTGTCGGTCACCGGCGCGGTCGAGGCCGACGACTTCTTTTACGCCCCCGACCCGTCGAGCCAGCTGGCCTGCGCGATCGCCGGGAACATCGGCATGAACTCCGGGGGCGCGCATTGCCTGAAATACGGGGTGACGACCAACAACCTTCTCGGCGTGACGATGGTGCTGATGGACGGCACCGTGGTCGAGATCGGCGGCGGCCATCTCGATGCGGGCGGGCTCGACCTTCTGGGCGTGATCTGCGGGTCCGAGGGGCAGCTCGGCGTGGTGACGGAAGCGACGCTGCGGATCCTGCGCAAGGCGGAAGGGGCGCGGCCGGTGCTGATCGGGTTCGACTCGAACGAGGTCGCGGGCGCCTGCGTCAGCGACATCATCCGGGCGGGCGTGCTGCCGGTGGCCATCGAGTTCATGGACCGCCCCTGCATCCGCGCGACCGAGGCCTTCGCCCATGCCGGCTATCCCGACTGCGAGGCGCTCCTGATCGTCGAGGTGGAGGGATCCGAGGCCGAGATCGACGAGCAGCTCGGCCTCATCAAGCAGATCGCGCGCAACCACAACCCGGTCGAGCTGCGCGAAAGCCGGTCCGAGGCGGAATCGAAGGCGATCTGGCTTGGCCGCAAGTCGGCCTTCGGCGCGATGGGGCAGATCAACGACTACATGTGCCTCGATGGCACGATCCCGGTGTCGTCGTTGCCCTTCGTGCTGAAGCGCATCGGCGAGATGAGCGCCGAGTTCGGCCTGGGCGTGGGCAATGTCTTTCACGCCGGGGACGGGAACATGCATCCCCTGATCCTCTTCGACGCCAACAAGCCCGGCGATCTGGAGAGATGCGAGGCCTTCGGCGCCGAGATCCTGAAGCTTTGCGTCGAGGTGGGCGGCTGCCTCACCGGCGAGCACGGGGTCGGCATCGAGAAGCGCGACCTGATGACGGTCCAGTTCTCGGCGATCGATCTCGAGGCGCAGATGCGGGTCAAGGACGTGTTCGACCCGAAGTGGCTTCTCAATCCGGCCAAGGTGTTTCCGCTGGCCGCGAGCGCGGCGCGGCGTGCCGCCTGAGGAGCCGGGCGGGGGGCTGTCTGCCCCCCGGGGCCTTGCGGCCCTCCCCCCGAGGGGATTTGAGCGAAGAAGAAAGAGAGCGACGTGCGCCCCTTGAGCGAAGACGAACTGGCCGGAATGATCCGGGACGCGACGGGGCCTCTGCGGATCCGGGGCGGCGGTACGCGGCCGGTCGGGCGGCCGGCCGCGGGGGCGGTGCTGGAGACCGCGGGGCTGAGCGGCATACCGCTTTACGAGCCGGGGGCGCTGACGCTGGTGGTCCGGGCGGGCACCGCCCTGGCCGAGGTCGAGGCGCGGCTTGCCGCCGAAGGTCAGCGACTGCCCTTCGAGCCGCCGGACTGGCGGGGACTTCTGGGCACGACCGGGGTTCCGACCATCGGTGCGGTGGTCGCGGGCAACCTGTCGGGTCCGCGCCGGGTGCAGGCGGGGGCCTGCCGCGACAGCCTGATCGGGGTTCGTTTCGTCGATGGCAGCGGGAACGTGGTCAAGAACGGCGGCCGCGTCATGAAGAACGTCACCGGCTATGATCTGGTCAAGCTGATGGCGGGATCCTGGGGCACGCTCGGCGTGCTGACCGAGGTCGCGTTCAAGGTGCTGCCGGCGGCCGGCGCCGCGGCGACGCTGTCGGTGGCGGTCGAGGGGCCGGCGCAGGCGGTGGCGGCGATGGCGGCCGCGCTGGGATCGCCGTTCGACGTGACCGGCGCGGCCTGGGAGCCGGAGAAGGGCGTTCTCGTCCGCATCGAGGGTCTGGGGGGATCGGTGGACTATCGCACCGGGCGGCTTGCCGCCACGCTTGGCCAGTTCGGGACGGTCGCGGTGGAACGCGACCCCGAGCGGGTGGCGGCGGTCTGGCGGGGATTGCGCGACGTCGCACCGTTTCACGGCCGCGCGGGCGATGTCTGGCGCCTTTCGGTCAAACCCTCGGAGGCGCCGGGGCTGCTGGACCGGATCGGAGGGGAGGCCTTCCTCGACTGGGGCGGCGGGCTGATCTGGGCGCTGGTGCCCGAGGGAACCGATCTGCGCGCGCGGATCGCGCCCTTCGCGGGCCATGCGACGCTGATCCGGGGGTCCGAGGCGACGCGGGCGCGGATCGCGCCGTTCCAGCCCGAGCCGCCGGCGCTAGCGGCGCTGTCGCGCGCGCTGCGGGCGCGGTTCGACCCGCGCGGCATTCTCAATCCGGGGCTGATGGACTGAACCGATGCAGACGAACTTCACCCCCGAACAGCTTGCCGACCCGGGCATCGCCCGCGCCAACGAGATCCTGCGGTCCTGCGTGCATTGCGGATTCTGCACGGCGACCTGCCCGACCTACCAGGTGCTGGGCGACGAGCTCGACAGCCCGCGCGGCCGCATCTACCTGATCAAGGACATGCTGGAGAGCGGACGGCCGGCGGATGCGCGGACCGTGACCCACATCGACCGCTGCCTGTCCTGCCTGGCCTGCATGACCACCTGCCCCTCGGGCGTGCATTACATGCATCTGGTCGATCATGCCCGCGCGCACATCGAGAAGACCTATCGCCGGCCCTGGCGCGACCGGGCGCTGCGCTGGGTGCTGGCCAGGGTCATCCCCTACCCGGGCCGGTTCCGGCTGGCGCTTCTGGGCGCGAAGATCGCGCGGCCCTTCGCAAGACTCGTTCCCGATGCGCGTCTGCGGGCGATGCTGGCGATGGCGCCCCGTCAGGTTCCTCCGGTCAGCCGCACCGACGACGCACAGGTCTTCGCGCCCACGACCGCGCGGCGCTACCGCGTCGCCATGCTGACCGGCTGCGCGCAGCGGGCGCTCAACACCGACATCAACGACGCGACGGTGCGCCTCCTGCGCCGGCTGGGTTGCGAGGTGGTGATCCCGAAGGGACTCGGCTGCTGCGGGGCGCTCACGCATCACATGGGCCGCGAGACCGAAAGCCACGCCCAGGCGGCGGCCAACATCCGGGCCTGGCTCGGCGCTGCGGGCGAGGGACTGGACGCGATCATCATCAACACATCGGGCTGCGGCACCACCGTCAAGGACTACGGCCACATGTTCCGCAACGATCCGCTGGCGGCGGATGCGGCGCGGGTCTCGGGCCTTGCCTGCGACATCAGCGAGTTCCTCGAGCGCATCGGCCTGCCCGAGGGCGCGCCGAAGGGGCTGCGCGTCGCCTATCACGCGGCCTGTTCGCTCCAGCACGGCCAGCAGGTGAAGACCGCGCCGAAGTCGCTTCTGAAGCGCGCGGGCTTCGAGGTGGTCGAGCCCGCCGACAGCCATCTGTGCTGCGGATCGGCCGGCACCTACAACATCATGCAGCCCGAGATCTCGGGCGAGCTGAAGCGGCGCAAGGTGGCGACGCTCGAGGCGCGGGCGCCGGACGTGATCGCCGCCGGCAACATCGGCTGCATGGTGCAGATCGGGTCGGGGACCGCGATCCCGGTCGTGCACACGGTGGAGCTTCTCGACTGGGCCACCGGGGGGCCGAGGCCGCGCGCGCTGGTCGAGGCGGGGATTCCCAACCGCGCCGCGGGGCCATAATAATGCCAAAACCCGGCGCGACACTCGCGCCGGAAACACGAGAGCCCGGAATGCGCGCAAGACTGGCCATGGCCCTGATCTGTCTGCCCTTCATGGCCATGGCGCAGCAGGCGGCGCCGGGCGACACGGCGCTGCGCGAGCTTGCCACGGCCGACCAGTCGCGCGGGTGGGAGGCGGTCGGGCGCATAGACCTTGGCAACAGCGCCTTCTGCACCGGCGCGTTGATCGCGCCGAACCTGGTGCTGACGGCGGCCCATTGCCTTGTCCAGAAGGACAGCGGCGCACCATTTCCGACCGAGAAGATCCGGTTTCTGGCGGGATGGCGGAACGGGCGTGCGGTCGCCTATCGCGGGGTGCGGCGCGCGATCAGCCATCCGAGCTACGTCTATGACGGCCCGAACAAGATGGACCGCGTCGCCTACGACGTCGCGCTCCTCGAGCTTGACCAGCCGATCCGCCTGCCCTCGGTCCGGCCCTTCGCAACGGCGGCGAACCCCCGCCAGGGCGACCGGATCGAGGTGGTGTCCTATGCGCTCGACCGCTCGGAAGCGCCCTCGATCCAGGAATCCTGCGAGGTGCTGGGGCGCGAACCGCGGGTTCTGGTGCTGTCCTGCCTTGTCGATTTCGGCGCCTCGGGGGCGCCGGTGTTCTCGATGAGCGGGGGCGAGCCGCGGATCGTCTCGGTCATCTCGGCCAAGGCCGAGATGGACGCGCGGGTGGTGGCGCTTGCCTCGGCGGCGGCCGACCCGATCGCGGATCTGCGTGCCGCCCTGGCCGCGCAGGGCGACAGCGCCGCCCAGCCGGTCCCCGGCATCAAGCGGGTGATCGTGGGCGGGGCCAGCAGCGGAACCGGGGCCAAGTTCCTGCGGCCCTGAGCCGGGTCCGATGCCCGTCCCCGGCCTGTTTTCCCTCGCCTCCGTCCCGGCCTTACTCCGCCGTTCCGCGGGGCGCGGCGGGGTCTTGAAATCGGCGCGACGACTGCACACCTGATCGGTGCCGGGCCGCCACAACGGGGTCCGCAAACCCGCCTCGTCCCATCACGGGAGGGGCAGCAGACACATCGCTTCCAGGAGGATGACCATGCGTACCTATGACTTTTCGCCGCTTTACCGCGCCGCCGTCGGCTTTGACCGCATCGCCGACATGATGGACCGGGTGCTGTCCGCCGACGTCGCCCAGCCGACCTACCCGCCCTACAACATCGAGAAACTGGGCGAGGACGCCTATCGCATCTCGATCGCCGTTGCCGGCTTCTCGCCCGATGAGCTGACCGTCGAGGTCAAGGATGGCGCGCTGGTCGTCGCCGCCCGCAAGGCCGAGGACGATTCGGGCCGCACCTACCTGCACCGCGGCATCGCCACCCGCGCCTTCGAGCGCCGCTTCGCGCTGGCCGACCATGTGAAGGTGTCGGGCGCCTCGAATGTCGACGGCATGCTGCACATCGACCTCGTGCGCGAGATCCCCGAGGCGCTGAAGCCCCGCCGGATCGAGATCACCCACGCGGCGCCCGCGACCGTCGAGGCCAAGGCCGTGGAATCGGCGATCAACTGATCGCATCGCCCGAGCCTGAGTCCGGGGCGCGCCTTGCGGCGCGCCCTTTTTCGTAGGCGAAGGCTCAGCGTGACAGGCTTTCTGCCAGGCGCATGAGCTGCACCGCCTCGGCCCGATAGCCGAAGGGATCCGGCCCGCGCGCGCCGTCGGCCAGCGCGATCGCATCCCGCCAGCCCCAGTGGCCCAGATAGGGCTCGTGCCGCAGAAGCTGACCCATCCCCGCGATGGCCGCGGCAAAGCGGGCGTCGGCATCCGCGGGTCCGGCCGCGGCCGGGATCGGCAGCGTCGTCTCCGCGCTCCGGGCCGATCCCGGTTCCTTCCAGCGCAGCCTGAGAAATCCCAGCTCGCCGGCAAGCCCTTTGTCCGGGATGGCGGCCGGCGGCGCGGCCCCGGCACCATAGCGCAGGGGCGGGTTGCGCACGGCGGGGCTGCCCACCGGCGTCACCTCGTAGAGCGCCGTCACCTGATGGCCCGATCCCACCTCGCCCGCATCCACCCGGTCATTCGTGAAGTCCTCGCGGCGCAGGGCACGGGTCTCGTAGCCGATCAGCCGGTATTCGGCGACGACCGCGGGATTGAACTCGACCTGCACCTTCACATCGTCGGCGATCGGCACCAGCGCACCGGTCAGCTGATCGGCCAGCACCTTCTGCGCTTCGGAGAGCGTGTCGATGTAGGCGGCCTGGCCGTTGCCGTTCTGGGCAAGCGCCTGCATGGTGGCGTCATCGAGGTTGCCCCGCCCGAAGCCCAGAACCGACAGGTAGGTGCCGCCGTCACGCTGGCCGGCGATGAACTCCGCAAGCGCCGCCGGATCGGAAATGCCGACGTTGAAATCGCCGTCGGTCGCCAGGATCACCCGCCGCACCGATCCGTCGCGCCGCATGGACTCGGCCACGGAATAGGCCTGCTGAAGCCCCTCCTGCCCGGCGGTCGAGCCGCCGGCCGTCAGGCGGTCGAGCGCGCCGAGGATCGCGTCCCGGTCCGAAGCGGGCGTGGGGTCCAGCACGAGACCGGCCGAGCCCGCATAGGTCACGATCGCCACGCGGTCCTCGGGGGCAAGGCGGCCGAGCATCAGCGCAAGGGCCTGGCGCAGCAGGGGCAGCTTGTTGGCGTCCTCCATCGAGCCCGAGGTGTCGATCAGGAACACCAGGTCCAGCGGCGGGCGCTGCGCGACCACGCGGCCCTGAAGCCCCACCCGCAGCAGGAGCGTGTCGGGGTTCCACGGCGTCGCGCTGACCGAGACCGAGGGCCGGATGGGCGGTCCGCCGGCCTCGGGTGTCGGATAGGCGTAGGGGAAATAGTTCACCATCTCCTCGATGCGCACGGCGTCGGCGGGCGGCAGCCGGCCCGCATTCAGCGACGAGCGCACCACCGCGTAGCTTGCGGTGTCGACATCGACCGAGAAGGTCGAGACCGGCGTTTCGGCGGCGACCGTCACGCCGTTGGCCGCGGCGCTGGCGAAGGCCTCGTCGCTGTCCGTCCGGGGCGGCCGGGCGGTGTCCGGTGCGGCCAGCTCGACCCCGTCCCCGGCCATCGGAGCCACGGTGCCCGCGGCCGCCTCCGACGGGCCCGCAGGACGGCTATAGGCACCTCCGGCCGAACCGGCATCGAGGGGTCGCAGTGCCTTGTCGGCCAGCGGGGCGGCCATCGGGGCCGGCGGCGGCGCCGGAAGCGCCTTGGCCGCGGGCCCGGCGGAGGGTTCGGCCGAGGGCTCGGCCGTCACGGTCGGGCCCGGCGCCGCGGCGGGTTCGGACGCGGTCCGCACCAGCGCCCCGGGCTGCCCCGGACGGGGGAGCTGGGCATGGGGAAGAAGAAACACGACGCCGGCCATCAGCGCGGCCGCCGAGGCGGTCGCGGCAAGCGTCGGGCGGAGGGTCAGTCGGGACAGCATGGCACGCACTCCGTTCCAGGCCCCCGCACCGCGCGAGGGGCTGGACATGGGACGCGCGGCCCCGGCGGTTTCTTGGCGACCGGTCGCCTGCTGCCGGTCGAAGGCGTCCATCGCCCGGGCGAGCGTCTCGGCACGCCGGGCCGGATCGGCGGCGGGAGCGGCGGCTTTCAGGGCGCCGCGCAGGCGTTCGAGATCATCGGTCATAGCAGCCCCTCGGCCCGCGCCATCGCGCGCAGGCGCTTCTTCACCTCGCTCATCCTCCAGGCAACGGTGCCCTCGGACAGGCCCAGCACCTCGGCGGCCCGGGCCTGGGTCAGATCCTCGCCCAGGATCAGCGCCACGGTCTCGCGCAGGTCCGGCGGAAGGTCCCGCATGACCCGCATGAGCCAGGCCTGGCTGTCCGCATCGGCGGCCATCGCGTCCTGCCGGTCGCGTTCCCAGTCGCCCCAGCCGTCCGAGGCCCGCGCCCGGGTCGCGTTGCGGCGATGACGGTCGCGGGCGGCGTTCAGCGTGACCCGGTAGAGCCAGGTGGAGAACCGGGACCGGCCGGCGAACTGCGAAAGCCGGGCCGGCAGGGCCATGCAGATGTCCTGGGTCAGATCCTCGGCCTCGGCGCGCGAACCGGTCAGGCGGAAGGCCAGCCCGAGGATCCGGTCGTAATGCCGCGCGACCAGCGCCGCGAAGGCGTCGCGGTCGCCGGTCACGGCGGCGGCTACCAGGGTCTCGTCGGGCGTGTCCATCAGCATCACGCTAGTTTGGACGCGCGCCGGCCGGCAATCCTTGGGACGCGGCACGATAAAAGACCCGCCGCCCCCGCGCACGGGAACGACGGGCCATCGGCCGGCCGCAAGGGGCCGGAAGCGCGGTCAGTAGATCAGGCTGTCATAGATGCCGAAGGCACCGCGCACCGTGGACAGCGACCGGGCCTCGCCGAGGTTGCGGGCATAGGCCTCGACCGCGCGGTAGGTCGCCGGGCCGAAGGCCCCGTCGATGCTGCCCTGATAGTAGCCCTGCGCGGCCAGCCGGCGCTGGATCGTCCGGCGCTCCTGCAGGCCGAAACCCTGGAACGCCTGATAGGCGGGGGTCTGGTAGAGCGAGGCGCCCTGGGACGGGTAGGCCGGCGGCTGCGGATAGGCCGTCCCCGGCCGGTAGCCCGGACGGGTGCCGGGGCGATACTGGTGCGAATAGTCCGGCTGATAGGCCGGCTGGTAGGCCGGTTTCGGCGCCTTGTTCGCCTGATGGATCAGCGCGCCGACCGCGACGGTGGCGAGGACTCCCTTGAGGAAGTTCTGTTCGTTCTTGCCCCAGGCGTGCGCAGGGGCGGCGGCGACGGAGGCCATGGTCAGCGCGGTGATCGCAGCAAGACCGGCGTTTCGGACAGTGGGCAGCATGTCGGATCCTTTCCGGGTTGGATTGCCTGGTCCCGAACATGTGGCGCGGCGCCGCGATAGGCAAAATCACCCGGCGGTTATCGGATAGCGAGGGGGCTTCAGGCCCGGGAGACGAGGATCTTGTCGATCCGCCGGTCGTCGAGGTCGATCACCTCGAACCGCCAGCCCTCGCGGGTGAAGTGGTCGCCCAGCACAGGCAGGCGATGAAGCTGGTTGAGCACGAGTCCCGCGACCGTCTCGTAGTCGCCCGCAAGCTCGAGCGGCAATGCCAGCCGCTCGCAGAATTCGTCGGCCGACATCCAGCCCGACACCAGGAAGCTGCCGTCCTCGCGCTCGACCATGGCCGGTTCGTCGCCCACCGATTCACGGAAGGCGCCGGTGATCGTCTCGAGGATGTCACCGGTGGTGATGATGCCCTCGAAGCTGCCGTATTCGTCGTAGACCAGCGCCATGTGGTTGGGCGAGGCGCGCAGGATCTCGATCACGTCCAGCGCGTCGGCCATGTCCGACACCACGGGCACCTCGCGCAGAAGCTTCGCCACCTCGACCGGCTTGCCCTCGCTCAGCGCGCTGAACACATCGGTGAGGTAGAGCACGCCCACCACCGCGTCGCTGTCGCGGTCGCGCACCGGCAGGCGCGGGCGCCCGGCGCGGCGGACGGTGGCCACCGCTTCCTCGGGCGTGGCCTGCAGGTCCACCATCACCACGTCCCGCCTCGGGGTCATCAGGGCGCGCGCGCTGCGGTCCGCAAGACGCATGACCCCGGTGAGCATCTCCTGCTCCTCGTCCTCGATGACCCCCTCGAAGCGGGCCTCGGCCAGGATCGTGCGCACCTCTTCCTCGGTGACGCGCGAGCGCGACTCGCCGCGCTGGCCAAGGACGGCCAGCACCGCGCGGCCGGACTGGTCCAGCAACCACACCAGCGGGGCGGCGAGGCGCGACAGCCCCATCATCACCGGCGCCGCGCGCATCGCGATGGCCTCGGGGTTCTTCAGCGCGATCTGCTTGGGGACCAGTTCCCCGACGATGAGCGAGAGATAGGTCAGCAGGACCACGACCCCGCCCACGCCCAGCGTCTGCGCCCAGTCGCCGGCCACGCCGGTCTGGGAAAGCCAGGCCGACAGGCGCGCGCCGAGCGTCGCGCCCGAGAAGGCGCCGGAGAGGACACCCACAAGGGTGATTCCGATCTGGACCGACGAAAGGAACCGCCCGGGGTCGGCCGCCAGAGCCAGCGCGGAACGCGCGCCCCGATTCCCGCCTTCGGCAAGAGGCCGGAGCCGCGCAGGCCGCGCCGAGACGACGGCAAGCTCCGACATGGCCAACGCGCCATTCAGCAGAATGAGCGCCGCGACGATGAGCAGTTCAACCAGCAAGGGGATGGGGTCCGGAGACGATCAATGCGCCATCCTTATCACGGTTGCGTGCAGGTTCAACCGACGTCAACCGGGACGCCCGGCCCCGTCCGCGCCCAGCACGTAGTGCAGGCCCTGAAAGCCGGAGCGCAGAGCCGCCACCTCGGGCGCCAGCGCGGAGGGATCGTTCGCCCGCAGGGCGGCGGCGATCAGCCGGGCGAGCTTCGGGGCATCCGCCGCCGTCACGCCGCGGCGGACAAGCTCGGGCGTTCCGATGCGCAGGCCGTTCAGGTCGCCCGCCACCTCGGCAAGCGGCAGGCCGATCCCGCAGGCGAGGAACCCGGCCTGCCGAAGCCGCCGGGACGCAGACTGGCCGCCGCCGAAGCCCGCGGCCTCGACCGCGAACTGGTGCGAGGTGGTGGCGCCACGGCCGGCCGCGAAGACCGGCAGGCCCTCCTCGGCCAGTGCGCGCGCAAGGGCCTGGGCGACCTGCACCATCTCGGCCGCATAGTCGCGCCCCATCGCCCGCCAGTCCAGAAGCCCCATGGCCAGCGCGGCGACCCGGCCCGCGTCGAAGTTCGCGGTCATGCCCGGATAGGCGATGGCGTCGAGCCGCTCGGCGATGGCCGCGTCGTTGGTCACGATCAGGCCGCCTGCCGGTCCGCCGAGGCTCTTGTAGGTGCTCATCGTCATGAGATGCGCGCCCTCATCCAGCGGGTTCGGCCACTGGCCGCCGGCGATGATCCCGCACTGGTGGGCCGCGTCGAACAGCAGCGCCGCCCCCACCTCGTCGGCGATGGCGCGCACCGCGCGCACCGGATGCGGGAACAGGTTGAGGCTGGCGCCCAGGGTGATGACCTTCGGGCGCACGCGCCGGGCCAGGTCGCGCAGCCCGTCCAGATCGACGGAATAGCCGTCGGCATCGACCGGGGCGGCGTGCGTCACCAGACCGTAAAGCCCGGCGCAGCCGGCCTTGTGGTGGGTGACGTGCCCGCCCACCGAGGGCGGCGGAGCGATGATCGCGTCGCCCGGCCGCGCCAGAGCCATGAAGCCCCAGAGGTTCGCCATCGCCCCCGACGAGGGCCGCACCTCGGCAAAGGCGGCGCCGAAGACCTCGGCGGCCAGCTCCGCGGCGATGGTCTCGATCTCCTCGATCGCCTCGAGGCCCATCTCGTACTTGTCGCCCGGATAGCCCAGCGAGGGGCGCGAGCCGAGACCGCGCGCCAGCAGAGCCTCGGCGCGCGGATTCATGACGTTGGTCGCCGGGTTGAGGTTGAAGCAGTCCCGATCGTGGATCCGCGCATTGCGGTCCGCCAACGCCTCGATCCGGGCGGCCAGTTCCGCCTCGCGCTGCACGGCGGTCAGCGCGGCGTGTCGGGCGATCAGGTCCTCGCTTGCGGGAGGAACCCAGGCGCGGCGGGCCAGTCTGTGCATCGCGGTCTCCGTCAGGTTGCCGCCAGTCGAGCAGAGCGCCGCGGGATGCACAAGATGCGCTCAGCCCACAATCTCGACCCGCGCCTCCGCCAGACGGCGCATCAGCCGCATCTGCCGCCGGATCGGCCACCAGTCGTAGAGAAAGGTCTCGAGCGGCTTCCAGTTCGACACCCATCCCAGGATGATGAGCCCCTCGCGCGCGAGGTTCGGCAGCGGCGCGTCGCCCAGATGGGTCCGGATGAGCTGCGCGCCGGTCAGGCAGGCCAGCAGCGTGACCACGCCGATCAGGAAATAGGTCCGCCCCAGCCGCAGGAGGTCGCGCAGCTCCCATTGCTTCTGCTTGGCGAGGTAGTCGAAATGGCGGTGCACCGCCTCGGGGATGAGCGCGGCCTCGGGACGTGCGGCCTCGGAGGCGGGCAGGTGGATGCGCAGGTGGATCGGCGCGCCTTCGGCGAGGTCGCCCGCCCAGCCCGTGATGTAGCGGGCGGCGTCGCAGTCGAGGTCGCGCTCGTGGAAGGGCGAGGGATCGAGCGACTCATAGAGCTGCTCGATCCGGCTCGCGCGGATCACGATGGGCCCGCTCGGGACAAGGGCGGCCGACACGGCGTCACCCGAAGGCGGCGTCGAGCGCAATCGCGATCATGTCGCCGAACGATCGCTCGCGGTCCTGCGCCGGCAGGGCCTCGTGGGTGAGAAGATGATCCGAGATGGTCAGCACCGCCAGCGCCCGCACCCCGTGCCGCGCGGCGACGGTGTAGAGCTCGGCCGCCTCCATCTCGACGGCGAGGACGCCGTGACGGGCCATCGCCTCGGTCAGGTCCGGGCGTTCGTCGTAGAAGACGTCGGACGAATAGATGCCGCCGACGTGGCAGGGGGTGCCGCGCGCCTCGGCGGCGGCCACCGCCCGGCGCAGCAGGCCGAAGTCGGCGCAGGGCGCGAAGTTCACTTCGCGGAAGATGCCGCGCGACGGGGTGGACAGGGTCGAGGCGGTCATCGCGATCACCACATCGCGCACCTTGATCCGGTCGAGCATGGCACCGGCCGAGCCGACGCGGATCAGGGTCTTTGCCCCGTAGTCGCGGATCAGTTCGTTGGCGTAGATCGACAGCGACGGCATCCCCATGCCCGAGCCCTGGATCGTCACCCGGTTGCCGCGCCAGGTCCCGGTGAAGCCCAGCATCCCGCGCACCTGATTGATGCAGACCGCACCATCGAGAAAGGTCTCGGCGGCCCATTTCGCCCGGTAGGGATCGCCGGGCATCAGGACGGTTTCGGCGATCTCGCCGGATTTCGCGCCGATATGGGTGGACATGGGTTTCCTTCCCGCCTGTCGTGGACGTCGCCCGACCATAGAGGGAGGTCGGGGCGGAAGGGAAGCCGTGGCGACCGGCCTCACCCCGCCGCGATCGCCCGCCCGCGGGCCGGGCAGGTGACGAGATGGTCGTTCACCATGCCGACCGCCTGCATGAAGGCGTAGACGATCACCGGGCCGACGAAGCGGAACCCCTCGGCCCGCAGGTCCTTCGAGAGACGCTCGGACAGGGGGGTACTCGCCGGCACCTCGGCCAGGCTGGCGAACCGGTTCTCGATCGGTCGGCCCTCCACGTAGCGCCACAGGAAGGTGTCGAAGCCCTCGCGCCGATGGATGCGCAGGTAGGCCCGGGCGTTGCCGATCGTGGCCTCGATCTTCGCGCGCGACCGCACGATGCCGGGATCGGCCAGGAGGCGCAGCACCTCGGGCTCGCCCCAGCCCGCGATCACCTCGGGGTCGAATCCCGCGAAGGCCGCGCGGAAGGCGTCGCGCTTGCGCAGGATGGTGATCCACGACAGCCCGGCCTGGAACCCGTCAAGCACCAGCTTTTCCCAAAGCGCGCGGGGATCGCGTTCGGGAACGCCCCATTCGTGATCGTGGTAGGCGACGTAGAGCGGATCGGTCCCGCACCAGCCGCAGCGTGTCCCGGCGGTCTCGCTCATGTTTCCCCCTCGCGGCTTTACGCCCTGTTAGCCCGGCCGGGCCAATCTGCCGTCATCTGACGGAGCACGCCATGCCTGATCGCGCCGAATCGTTCGCCTTTGACGCCGACCCCGCCGACCTCAGCCCGCTGTCCGCCGCACTGGCGGAGCGCGGCCGGGAAACCCTGGACATGGTGCGCCGCGCGATCGACCGGGCCGATGTGCTGCTGGCGTTCCAGCCGGTCATCCAGACCGTCCGGCCCGACCGGCCCGCCTTCTACGAAGGGCTGGTGCGCGTTCTCGACGAACAGGGCCGCCTGATTCCCGCCCGCGATTTCATCGACGCGGTGGAGACCTCGGAAACCGGGCGCAAGCTCGACTGCCTCGCGCTCGAGATGGGGCTGATCGCGCTGTCCTCGGATCCGACGCTGCGGCTGTCGGTGAACATGTCGGCGCGCTCCATCGCCTATCCGCACTGGATGCAGACCCTGCAACGGGGGCTGGCGGCCGACCCGACCGCGGCCGAGCGCCTGATCCTCGAAATCACCGAATCCTCCGCGATGGTGATGCCCGACATCGTCAGCGTGTTCATGAAGGACCTCCAGGCGCTCGGGATCTCGTTTGCCCTCGACGACTTCGGGTCGGGTTTCACCTCGTTCCGCTACCTGCGCGATTTCTGCTTCGACATTCTCAAGATCGACGGACAGTTCATCCGTGGCATCGACGAAAACCCCGACAACCAGGTTTTGACCCAGGCGCTGCTGTCGATCGCGCGCCATTTCGACATGTTCTGCGTGGCCGAGTCGGTGGAGACCGCTCGGGACGCCGAGTTTCTGGCAAGCCTCGGGATGGACTGCATGCAGGGCTACTACTTCGGCGCCCCGACGGTGACGCCGCCCTGGCAGATCCCCGAGATGCGTCGCCGGGCCTGACCCACCCCGCCGTCGCCGCAGTGCAGCAAAATACCTTGCTGCAACGGCATTGGCGCGTTGCGCTTTGCCCGGCAATCGCTTAGGGCTGGTATCGGCACGGGGCCCGCCCGGCAGGCTCCGGCAAGGCATGCGCCATAGGAGGGGTTTCCATGTCCAACGTCGTCATCGTATCGGCAGCCCGTACCGCTGTCGGCAGCTTCAACGGCTCGTTTGCCGACACCCCCGCGCACGATCTCGGCGCCGCGGTGCTGCGCGCCCTTGTCGAGCGGGCGGGCATCGATCCGGCGGACGTGTCGGAGACCATCCTCGGCCAGGTGCTCACCGCCGGCCAGGGCCAGAACCCCGCCCGGCAGGCGCACATCAACGCCGGACTGCCGATCGAAAGCGCCGCGTGGAGCCTCAACCAGGTCTGCGGCTCGGGCCTGCGCGCGGTGGCGCTGGCCGCCCAGCATGTCCAGCTTGGCGATGCGACCATCGTTGCCGCCGGCGGGCAGGAAAGCATGTCGCTCAGCCCGCACGTCGCGCACCTGCGCGCCGGGCACAAGATGGGCGACATGAAGTTCATCGACTCGATGATCAAGGACGGGCTCTGGGACGCCTTCAACGGCTATCACATGGGCCAGACCGCCGAGAACGTCGCCCGGCAGTGGCAGATCAGCCGCGACATGCAGGACGAATTCGCGCTGGCCAGCCAGAACAAGGCCGAGGCGGCGCAGAAGGCCGGCAAGTTCAAGGACGAGATCATCCCCTTCGTGGTCAAGACCCGGAAGGGCGAGACGGTCGTCGATCAGGACGAATACATCCGCCATGGCGCCACCATCGAGGCGATGCAGAAACTCAAGCCCGCCTTCATCAAGGACGGCACCGTGACCGCCGGCAATGCCTCGGGCATCAACGACGGCGCGGCCGGTGTCCTGGTGATGTCGGAAGCCGAGGCGGCGCGCCGGGGCCTGACGCCCATCGCCCGGATCGCGTCCTACGCGACCGCCGGGCTCGATCCGTCGATCATGGGCTGCGGCCCGATCCCGGCCTCGCGCAAGGCGCTCGAGAAGGCCGGCTGGAAGGCCTCCGACCTTGACCTGATCGAGGCGAACGAGGCCTTCGCCGCCCAGGCTTGCGCGGTGAACAAGGACATGGGCTGGGATCCGGACCGGGTGAACGTCAACGGCGGCGCCATCGCCATCGGCCACCCGATCGGCGCCTCGGGTGCGCGCATCCTGAACACGCTCCTGCACGAGATGAAGCGGCGCGGCGCCAGGAAGGGTCTGGCCACGCTCTGCATCGGCGGCGGCATGGGCGTCGCCATGTGCGTCGAGGGCAACTGAGCCGACGGCTTCGCTGCACATGCAAAATAGGCGCGCAATATAATTGCGCGCCCTTTCCATTTTGGGTAACACCGTTTCAAGCGCCATTCATCGAGGGGAGGAATCATGTCGAAGGTCGCATTGGTCACCGGGGGGTCGCGCGGGATTGGCGCGGCCATCTCCATCGCCCTGAAAAACGCGGGCTATTCGGTGGCGGCAAATTACGCCGGCAATGACGAGGCCGCGGCGAAGTTCACGGCGGAGACCGGCATCCCGACCTACAAGTGGTCGGTCGCGGATTACGATGCATGCGCAGCGGGCATCGCGAAGGTCGAGGCCGACCTCGGCCCCGTCTCGGTGCTGGTGAACAACGCCGGCATCACCCGCGACGCCATGTTCCACAAGATGACCGTGCAGCAGTGGAAGGAGGTCATCGACACCAACCTCTCGGGCCTCTTCAACATGACCCATCCGCTCTGGTCGGGGATGCGTGACCGCAAGTTCGGCCGGGTCATCAACATCAGTTCGATCAACGGCCAGAAGGGTCAGGCCGGCCAGGCCAACTATTCGGCCGCGAAGGCGGGGGATCTGGGCTTCACCAAGGCGCTCGCCCAGGAAGGCGCCCGCGCCGGCATCACCGTGAACGCGATCTGCCCCGGCTACATCGCCACCGAAATGGTGAAGGCGATCGACGAGAAGGTGCTGAACGAACGGATCATCCCGCAGATCCCCGTCGGCCGGCTGGGCAAACCCGAAGAGATCGCGCGGATCGTGGTCTTCCTCGCCTCGCCGGACGCCGGCTTCATCACCGGCTCGACGATCTCGGCCAACGGCGGCCAGTTCTTCGTCTGACGCCGCGCCCATCCCCGCGACTTTCCCCGCGACCGCCCTTGCGGCGCCGCGCGGGGACGGGCATCTGTGTCGGCATGAGACATCCCCTTTCCCGGAACCGCGCGACGCTGATCGGCTTCGTGGCCGTGCTCCTCTGGGCGCTGCTGGCCCTTCTGACCGTGGGCACCGAGCCGGTGCCGCCGTTCCAGCTCAATGCGATGACCTTCGCGCTGGGCGGGCTGGTCGGGCTCGGGTGGATTGCCGCGACCGGCGGCTGGTCCGACCTGCGGCGGGTGGGCTGGCCGGTCTATGCGCTGGGGACGGCGGGCCTCTTCGGCTATCATGCGCTCTACTTCGCGGCGCTGCGCCTCGCCCCCGCCGCCGAGGCAAGCCTGATCGCCTATCTCTGGCCGCTGCTGATCGTTCTCTTGTCCGGGCTTCTTCCGGGCGAGCGCCTGCGGATCCTGCATGTGGTCGGGGCGGCGCTGGCCTTCGCGGGCGCGGCCCTGATCGTCGCGGGCGGCGTCGCGTCGCCGCACCCCGGCGCCCTGCCCGGATACGGGCTTGCCTTTCTCTGCGCCCTGACCTGGGCCTTCTATTCGGTCGGCTCGCGGCGGCTTGGCGCGGTCCCCACGGCCAGCGTCGCGGTCTTCTGTCTGGCGACCGCGGCCCTGTCGGTGCCGGCCCATCTCGTCTTCGAGACCACGGCCTGGCCGAACGGCGGGGCCGGCTGGCTTGCCGTTCTGGCGCTGGGCGCGGGGCCGGTCGGGCTTGCGTTCTACGTCTGGGACGTGGGCATGAAGAAGGGCGATATCCAGCTTCTGGGCGTCGCGTCCTACGCGGCCCCGCTTCTGTCGACGCTGGCTCTGGTCGCCGCGGGCCGGACCCGGGCAAGCCTGACCATCCTGGCCGCCGCGGTCGTCATAACCGCGGGGGCCGCGCTGGCCGCCTGGGCCAGCGCCCGATCACGAAGGCTGTAGGGGGGGCGCGGTCCGTCTGCCGGAGCCGAACGTCAGACCTGGGAAAGCCGGGTAATCTCTTCCTTGAGACGGAGTTTCTGCTTCTTCAGGTCGGCGATCACCAGATCGTCGACCCCGGGGCTGCGCTGGGCCTCTTCGACCGCCAGCGAGAGGGATTCATGCTTCTTGCGGAGTTCCAGCAGGTGGGAATGCAGCGACATCGGGTCGACTCCTCTGTTGTGAACCTCTGTCACAAGTCCATCACATTCGGCGAGTCGTGTCACCCCCCGGCGGTTGCCCGAGCCGACACGTCCTCGTGCACGGCCGCCCGGTGCCGGCGCGCTACCAGTCGATGGGCGCGGCGTCCCGCAGAATGGCGCGGGCCTCGGGGGACAGGTCGTCGCCGTCGCGCAGATGCCGGGGGCCCGCGTGCAGGACAAGCGGGGAGAGAAGTCGCAGCGGCGCCCGCGCGCCCTTGCGGGCACGGACGAGAACCCGTCCCGCAGGTCGGCCCGCCCGCGGGACAAGCGGCAGGATAACCAGGGCGCCGGTCCGCCCCGACAGGGGCTCCAGAAGGTCGGCCAGCCGTTCGGCCGCCTGGATGACGACCAGCGTCCCTCCGGGCCGGAGCCGCCGAAGCCCGGCATCGATCCAGACCGGAAGCGGTGTGTCCTCGCGCTGGGCGTCCTCGCGTCCGACGTCGCGGGCGGTGGTGCCCGACCCGGACGCGAAATAGGGCGGGTTGGCAAAGACCACGTCGAACGCCTGCGCGCGCAGGGCGGCGGGCATGGTGGCGAGATCGCCCTCCTCGACCGTCAGGGGCAGCGCGTTCGCCGCCGCGTTGGTGCGGGCGAGGCGGGCGTAGGCGGGCTGGCGCTCGAGCGCGTGCGCCACGATCCCCGGCACACGCGACAAGAGGCACAGGCTGGCCACCCCGGCCCCGCAGCCGAGTTCCAGCACCCGATCGCCCCGCCGGGCGGGCACGGCGGCGGCCAGCAGCACCGCGTCCATCGCCGAACGGAAGCCTGCCTTCGGCTGAAGGATGCGCAGGCGACCGTCAAGGAACCCGTCGGCGGTCAGATCGTCGGGCGCAAACATCATCCGCCTTCCGGCTCGATGCCGTTGTCGCGCAGGATGGCGCGGGCCATGAACAGGTCGCGGTCCGCAACCATCAGCCTGCGCGGCAATATGCCTAGGCTGCCCTCCAGTACGCTCATGTGGACGTCGAGCGCAAAGGCCGCTATACCCTCTCCGTCGAGAAGGGCCGTTGCAAAGGCGAGTGTCGTCGGGTCAGTGGTGCGCAGAAGCTCTTTCATAATGAATGACTTAACGGCAACACTCGACGAATGTCGAGTGATCTCGGGATGAGAATGGGACTGGACGAGACACCGCACCTGCCCCACGACCGGCTCAGTGCCTGGCTTGCCGACGACATGGCGGCCGTGAATGCGCTGATCCGCCTGCGCATGGCCTCGGAACATGCGCCGCGCATCCCCGAGGTGACGGCGCATCTGGTCGAGGCCGGCGGCAAGCGTCTGCGCCCGATGCTGACGCTCGCGGCGGCGCGCCTGTGCGGCTACGAAGGCCCCTTTCACATCCACCTGGCCGCGACGGTCGAGTTCATCCACACCGCGACGCTGCTGCACGACGACGTGGTGGACGAAAGCGCCCAGCGGCGCGGGCGGCCGACGGCCAACCTGCTGTGGGACAACAAGTCCAGCGTGCTTGTGGGCGACTATCTCTTTGCCCGGTCCTTCCAGCTGATGACTGAAACCGGATCGTTGCGAGTGCTGAACATCCTTGCCAACGCCTCGGCCACCATTGCCGAAGGCGAGGTTCTGCAACTGACGGCGGCGCAGGATCTGCGCACCGACGAGGCCATCTACCTGAAGGTGATCCGCGGCAAGACGGCGGCGCTGTTCGCCGCGGCGACCGAGGTGGGCGGCGTCATCGCGAACGCGCCCGAGGCGCAGGTCACGGCGCTTCGCGACTACGGCGATGCCCTGGGCATCGCGTTCCAGATCGCCGACGATCTTCTGGACTACGGCATCGCCGGACAGGGGATCGGCAAGAACATCGGCGACGACTTCCGCGAACGCAAGCTGACGCTGCCGGTCATCAAGGCGGTGGCGCAGGCCGATGCCGAAGAGCGCGCCTTCTGGCAGCGCACCATCGAGAAGGGCGACCAGCGGCCCGGCGATCTGGACCGGGCGATGGCGATCCTGAAGCGCCACGGGGCGCTCGAGGCGGCGCGGGACGATGCGCTGCAATGGTCCGCGAAGGCGCGCGCGTCGCTTGCGGTCCTGCCCGATCACGATCTGCGCGCGATGCTGTCGGACCTCGCCGACTACGTGGTGGCGCGTCTCGTCTGATCGGCTCAGTAGCCGTTGCCCGTCCAGCGCATCCGGGCATAGGCGCCGCCGCCCGTGTGCGGCTGGCTCAGGATGTCCGGCCAGCCGCCGACCCCGGACTTCAGGTCCAGCCAGTAGGGACCGCCGCCGATCATCCCCGCGACCGAGCGCCGGAACGGCCGGCCGGCCGCCTCGGCGTGGAAGATGTGGGTCTCGCAGCCGGTGATGCCGAACCAGGTCGGATCGCAGAGCGTCGCGATCAGCAGATAGCGGCCGTCGCGGAACGGAATGAGGTCGCCGTGGACCTCGACCGGATGGCCGGCTCCGGCCGAGGACTGCCCGATCTCGGAGACCAGAAGCGACCGGGTGTAGGTCTCGCCCTGCGCGTCCTTCAGGGCAACGCTGCCGGTCGTCACGAAGCGGGACGGGTCGGTGTCGGGCGTTGCCTCCGGCGTGACCGCTCCGGCGGCGGGCGCCGCGCCGATGCGCGCGCCCGAGGGGCAGACAGCCTCGAGTTCGGAAAGCGCCGCGACGGCCTGCGCAAGGGGCAGGTCGGCGAAGGCCGGAAGCGGCAGACCGGGATCGTCGAACGCAAGCCCGATGCGGTTGCCGCGGGTCATCGCCTCGACCAGCGGTTTCTGCAGGGCCCTGTTCAGCGGAGCGGCCGGCATGAACGGCACGTCGCGGTTGGCGTGGAATTCGAGGCGGATGACGGGCCGGCCGTCCACCAGCACCGTGGCCGGGGCACGGGTCGGAAAGGCGTTGAGCCCCGACCACAGCGCAACCGACACGCCCTGCCCCCGCGTGCATTCGAAGGCAATGCAGGGCTGATAGCTCTCGCCGGTCGGATCGATCGCGCGGCCCGCGGCACAGCCGACGGCGTTGAGCGTGGCATCCGACGCCCCGAAGAACCACCCCGGAGGATTGTCCGCACGCAGCCGAGCCGGGCCGTGCACCAGCGCCGCAAGCAGGACCGCCAGGCCCGTCCGTACCGCCTGAGACCGCATGGCTCACCCCGCATTCCCGATCCGCCCCATGCTGACGCATGGGGTCCGGGCCGGCAACCTCCGTCAGCGCAGCAGCGGCGCCGCCTCGACCCACCAGGCGGGATGCGCCCGGCGCAGCGCCGACTGCGCCCGCCCGGCCTCGGCCTCGCCGGCAAAGAGCCCGAAACAGGTGGCGCCCGATCCCGACATGCGGGCGAAAAGGCAGCCGGACTGCGCGGCAAGCGCCGTGCGGCAGAGCGCGACCGGCGGGGCGAGCGCGGCCGCCGCGGGTTCGAGGTCGTTGCGCATCGCCGCGATGAAGCGGGCCAGCGACGGGGCATCGGCAAAGTCCGGCAGGGCCGCCGGCATCGGCGGGTTGTCGGGGCGCGCCAGCCCGGCAAAGACCGCGGGCGTGGCCACCGGCACAGCGGGATTGGCCAGCACCAGCCAGGCTTGCGGCATGGGCAGTGGCTCGGACAGGCGCTCGCCCAGACCGGTCATGCGGCGCGGGCGCGGGTCGAGACAGACCGGAACATCCGCGCCCAGCGCCATCGTCGCGGCCGCGTCGGGCAGCGCGCGACCCTCGAGGACGCACAGGGCCCGGATCGTGGCCGCCGCATCGGCCGAGCCGCCGCCGATGCCGGACGCCACCGGCAGCGCCTTGTGCAGCGTCAGCGCCACGTCGGTCGCGCCGAGAAACCGCGCCGCCTTCAGCACCAGGTTGTCGGCCGGGTCGAGGCTGGCCGCGAACGGGCCGTCGATCGCAAGCCCGAGACCCTCGGCCCGACGGGCGCCGATCGTGTCACCCACGCCGGCGAAGACGACCAGGCTGTCAAGCTCGTGATACCCGTCGGGGCGGCGGCCGGTGACGTGGAGGGTCAGGTTGATCTTGGCCGGGGCGAATTCCCGCGCTTCGTCAGTCGCCATTCTGGCTCACCGCAAGCGGCGGCGCGCCCTCTTCCGCCAGCACGGCGTCAAGCCCCACCTCGAGCTTGCGGCGGATGCGCTTGGCCTCTTCCTCGGTCGGCGGCTTGAAGGACAGGGCGCGCTTCCACTGGAACTCCGCCTCGCGCTTGCGGCCGACCGCCCAGTAGACGTCGCCGAGGTGGTCGTTCACGATCGCATCCACCGGCGTCAGCTCGACGGCCCGCTCCATCGGCGCGACCGCCTCGTCGTAGCGGCCCAGCCGGTAGAGCGCCCAGCCGAGACTGTCGGTGATGTAGCCGTCATCGGGACGCGCCTTCACGGCGCGCTCGATCATGGACAGCGCCTCGTCGAGATTGGTCTTCATCTCGAGATAGGAATAGCCGAGGTAGTTCAGCACCAGCGGCTGATCGGGCGACAGCTCCAGGGCCTTGCGGAAATCCCGCTCGGCCGCCGGCCAGTCCTTGATCCGCTCGTGCGCTATGCCGCGCGCGTAATAGACCGGCCATTGCGCCGGCTGTTCGGACCGGAAGGTGGCGATGCCGTTGTCATAGGCCTTCACCGCGTCGGCGTAGCGGTCCTGCCGGCGCAGGGTGTCGCCCAGGGACACCCAGACCACGCCGCTTTCGGGGTGGTCCTTGGCCAGCTGCTCCAGCACCTCGATCGCGGCATCGACCCGGCCCGCGTTGATGAGGGCCTCGCCACGCCCGAGCTCGGCGCTCAGGAAGGCCGGATCGGTGCGCGGCACCTTCGCGAGGACCGCCGTCGCAAGGTCGTGCTGGCCCTGGCGCTCCAGAAGGTCCGCCACAAGCAGGAGGCCATCGACATTGGCCGGCCGGAGCGACTCGGAGAGCCGCGCATAGGCCAGCGTGTAGGGATCGGGCGCATCGCCCGCCACCGCCCCGGCCACGGTCATGAAGGTTTCGGCCAGTCCGTCGGTGGCGTTCGCCACCACGTCGAAGGCGATCGGCGTCCCGGCCTTAAGCTTCTGCCGCAGCGCGACGACGCCCGGGTCGCTGTCGGACCTGAACGCGGTGTCGAGCAGCGCGATGGCCTCGGTGTTGCGTTCAAGCTGGCTCAGGATTTCCGCGCGGGCGAGGATGCCGCGCCGGGTGGAACTCAGCGCAGGACCTGCCTCGACGAAGATCGCCTCGGCGCCCTCGAAGTCGCCGACCGAGGCCAGCGCCAGCGCCTTGTGATAAAGCCCGAAGGACTCCATGCCCTTGGTGGTCGCCACCTTGTCGAAGGCCGCGATCGCCTCGCCCATCCGCCCTTCGCCGACCAGCCCCCAGGCCCGGAACAGCCCGTCGATCAGCGGCCCGGTGGTCAGGCCCGCGTCCATCTGCGCGATCGCTTCGTCGAACTTGCCCTGACGGGCGAGGTCCGACAGCACCACCAGAGCGGCAATCTGGCTCTTGGTGTCCAGCGCCACCATCTGGCGCGCCACCGGCAGCGCGCGCTCGGGCTCGCCGATGGCAAGCTGGGCGAGCACGGCGTTTTCCAGAAGCTGGGGGTTCTGCGGGTCGCCGATCAGCGCCCGGGTGAAATACTCGGCCGCCGCGCGGTAGTCGGACTCGATGGCCGCCTGCCGGGCGGCCAGATAGGGCCCCGCCACCCCGTCGGCGGCCGGCGCCGGCAAGGGGACGGCAAGGCCGACAGCCAGGGCAAGGGAAACACGGCGAAGGTGGCGCAAGGCGGCGATCCTGACAGCGGGACGGTTGCGCGCAGACTAGGGCCGGCGAACAGCCGTGGCAATCGCGCCGCCGCCCCCGCAAGGGCAGCCGGACAAAACTTCGCGTGAAGTCACATGTTGGGATAGTTTGGCCCGTCGCCGCCCTGAGGGGTCGTCCAGTTGATGTTCTGGCTGGGATCCTTGATGTCGCAGGTCTTGCAGTGCACGCAGTTCTGGAAGTTGATCTGGAAACGCGGCCCGCCCTCGCCCGCCAGAACCTCGTAGACGCCGGCCGGGCAGTAGCGTTGCGCCGGCTCGTCGTATTTCGGCAGGTTGACCCGGATCGGGACCGACGGATCCTTGAGCTTCAGGTGGCAGGGCTGGTCCTCGGCGTGATTGGTGAACGAGAAGGCGACGTTGGTCAGCCGGTCGAAGGACAGCACACCATCGGGCTTTGGATAGTCGATCTTCGGGAATTTCGAGGCATCGCCGGTCGCCGCCGCGTCCGACTTGCCGTGGCGGAGCGTGCCGAACAGCGAGACGCCGAAGAGCGAGTTGGTCCACATGTCCAGACCGCCCAGCGCGAGCGAGGGCACCATCCCCCACTTCGACCACATCGGCTTGACGTTGCGCACGGGTCTGAGGTCCCTGGCCACCGGCCCCGAGCGCAGCTCCGCCTCATAGGCGCCAAGCTCGTCGCCCGACCGCCCCTCGCGGATGGCCGCGGCGGCGGCTTCGGCCGCGGCGATGCCCGAGTGCATCGCGTTGTGGTTGCCCTTGATGCGCGGCACGTTCACAAGCCCCGCCGAACAGCCCAGAAGCGCGCCGCCGGGGAACACGACCTTCGGGATCGACTGCCAGCCGCCCTCGCTGATCGCGCGCGCGCCGTAGGCCACACGCTTGCCGCCCTTCAGAAGGTCCGCGACCATCGGGTGATGCTTGAACCGCTGGAACTCCATGTAGGGATAGAGATGGGGGTTCTCGTAGTTCAGGTGCACGACGAAACCCACATAGACCTGGTTGTTCTCGAGGTGGTAGATGAAGGATCCGCCGCCGGCGTTCCTGCCCAGAGGCCAGCCCATCGTGTGGGTCACCGTCCCTTCCCGGTGCTTCGCGGGGTCGATCTCCCAGATTTCCTTCATGCCGAGGCCGAACTTCTGCGGGCAATGGCCCTTCGACAGCTCGAAGCGGGTCATGACCTCCTTGGCCAGCGACCCGCGCACGCCTTCCGACAGCAGGACGTATTTCCCGTGCAGCTCCATCCCGGGCTCGTAGGACGGCCCGGGCGTGCCGTCGGGGTTCAGGCCGAATTCGCCCGCGACCACCCCCTTGACCTCGCCCCTGTCGCCCCAGACCAGCGCCGATGCGGCCATGCCCGGAAAGATCTCGACGCCCAGCGCCTCGGCCTGCTGAGCCATCCAGCGGCAGACGTTGCCCATCGAGACGATGTATTTGCCGTGGTTCGACATCAGTTTCGGCATCGGCCAGTTCGGGATGCGCAGCCGGCCGGCCGGGCCGAGGAGATAGAAGTTGTCCTCGCGGACCTCGGTCCTGATCGGGGCGCCCATCGCGCGCCAGTCCGGCAGCAGCCGGTCCAGCCCCGCCGTGTCGAGGACCGCGCCCGACAGGATGTGCGCGCCGACCTCGGACCCCTTTTCGAGAACCACGACGGACAGGTCGGGGTCGATCTGCTTGAGCCGGATCGCGGCGGACAGGCCGGCCGGACCCGCCCCGACGATCACCACGTCATACTGCATCGACTCGCGCACGATCCCGTCCATCTTCCTGCCTCCGCTGGCCCGCCGGCTGGCTTTCCCCTGTGTCAGGTGCAGCGTTAGCGCAGGGCGCCCGCACAGGCAATCGTGACGCTGCGCCGCAAAAACCCGCCACCATCGACCCGGTCGTGCCCCCGGGCCTTGACTTTGCAGCCCCATCGCGGATTTACACGGAAACGTTGCGCACCATGCCAGTTTCCCGCGGGCCGATATGGAAAAGATACCGATGACCCGAGCGGGGTTCGCCCTGCTCGACGACGAACTCAAGGCGCTCAAGACGGTCGAACGTCCGGCGGTGATCCGGGCGATCGCCGAGGCGCGCGAGCACGGCGACCTGTCGGAGAACGCCGAGTACCATGCCGCGCGCGAACGCCAGAGCTTTGTCGAAGGCCGGATCAAGGAACTGGAAGCGATCCTGTCCCGCGCCGAGATCATCGACCCGGCCCGGCTGTCCGGCGCCGTCAAGTTCGGCGCGACGGTCCGGCTTCTGGACGAGGAGACCGAGGAGGAGCGCGTCTATCAGATCGTCGGCGAGGCCGAGGCCGATCTCGAGCGCGGCCTTCTGAACATCCGCTCGCCCCTCGCACGCGCGCTCATCGGCAAGGACGAAGGCGACAGCGTCGAGGTGCGCACGCCGGGGGGCGAGAAGTCCTACGAGATCGTCGAGATTCGCTACCTCTGACTGCGGGGGCACTGATGACCGGGAATGCGCCGGGACCGGAGCGGCCAGGCGGGTTGGATGCATTCCGATCCGGGCCGTCGATGCCGAGGCCCGGCCTCGGCGCGGTGGTGCCGGTGGCCCTCAGCCTCGGCTGGCTTGCGCTCTGCGCGGGTTTCTTGCTTTTCGGCGGTTCCGGCCAGGGGCCGGGCGGTTCGTCCGGATCCGTCGCCGCGCTGGCGGCGATCGTGCTGCCCGTCGCGATGATCTGGGTCACCGCGCTGACCGCGCGCGACACGCGCAGGATCCGGGACGAGGCGCAGCAGTTGCAGGCGGCGCTCGACGCGCTGCGGCAGAGCCACGTCGCGCAGATGCAGGCCGCAACCGCGCGCCCGGCGGCTCCGCGGGACGAAGGATCGCGGGGGCCGGCCTTCGCGTCGCGCCGGGATCCCGCGCCCACGCGTCCGCCGCAACCGCACGCGCCACAGGCCGGGCCGGACAGCGACGACCAGCCTGCGCTGGCTCTCATCGCCCCGCCCGAACGGCCGTCCAGTCCGGTGACGACCGGGGATCTGATCCGGGCCCTGAACTTCCCGGACGACGAGAGCGACACCGAAGGGTTCCGCGCGCTGCGCCGCGCGCTCGAGGACCGCAACATGGCCAAGCTGATCCGCGCCTCGCAGGATGTGCTGACCCTGCTCAGCCATGACGGGATCTTCATGGACGACCTCGAGCCCGAACACGCCCGCCCCGAGGTCTGGCGGCGCTTTGCCCAGGGTGAGCGCGGGCGGTCCATCTCGGCGCTGGGGGGCATCCGCGACCGGTCGAGCCTGGTGCTGACGGCGGGGCGGATGCGTCAGGACACGGTGTTCCGGGATGCGGCCCACCATTTCCTGCGCCAGTTCGACCGGGGATTTTCCGAGATCGAGAAAACCGCCAGCGACGCGGAGATCGCGGATCTGGCCAACTCGCGCACCGCTCGCGCCTTCATGCTGATCGGCCGGGTGGCCGGAACCTTCGACTGACGGTCAGGACCGGGACGCGGCGAGCATCCGTTCGGCCTGCGCCAGATCCTCGGGGGTGTTGACGTTGAAGAACGGATCGGGTGCGCCGTCGAACCGGACCGGCACCGCCCCGATCGATTCGGCGAAGGGGCGGACGCGCCGCCCGCCGCCCTGCAGATAGTCGGCCAGCCGCCCGCGGCACGCCACCGGCCAAAGCCCGAAGGTCGGGTGCAGCCCGGTCGCGCTTTCGGCCAGCGCGGCGCCGGTGGCCTGCGCCCCCGCGCCGAGCCGCGCCACCAGATCGGCGGGAAAGAACGGGGTATCGACCGCCACGGTCACCAGCGCGTCGGCCCCCCGGGCGGCGGCCCAGTCGAGTCCCGCGGCGATCCCGGCCAGCGGCCCCATGCCGGCACGGTCCCCGTCGGGAAGGACCGTCACGCCGGGCAGGTCGAAGCGGTCCGGCGGGGCGTTCGACGCGATCGCAAGACCGGCCACCTGCGGTCCGAGCCGGTCCGCCGCCCGGTTCGCCAGCCGGCGCCCGCCCAGTTCGAGGAAGGCCTTGTCCCGGCCGCCCATGCGCCGCCCCTTGCCGCCCGCAAGAATCACCCCGAACAGGGCGCCGGACCGGGCCACAGTCAGAGTTGCGACTTCTGCAGGATCAGGACGCCCGAGTTGTTCGCGGGATCGCCGTCCTCGTAGCGCTCGGTGACCACGCCGGGCAGCCTGGCGAAGGCGTTCATCGTCTTGACCGGAGAGAACGTCCGCGGGATCCCCTGAAAGCCGGGCAGCTCGCGCAGGATCGTGCTCGTCGAATTGGCGCAGAAGGCGCTGGGGACGGCCCCGTATTGCTGGACCTTCTGAAGCGCAAGCTCGGCCACCTGCGGCGACACGTAGACCTTCTGCTCGACGACATCCCAGACCTCGCGGGCGTGGTAGTCGATGAAGAACTTGCGCATCCGCTCGGTGATTCCGTAGTGCACGTCATGACGCTCGGGCACCGAGGGATGTTCCCAGCTGCCGGCCGGATCGAAGAGGACGCGCTGGCTGGCGTCGATCATCAGGGCCGAATGTCCGCCCTCGCCGTTCGATTTCTTCACCACGGTGTACAGCGTGATCGACGGCGGCTCGCCGGTGATGTAGGCGGCGCGGCTCACCACGTCGTCGGGCGCCCATTTGTTGTCCGCACCACAGGCGGCCAGCGCAAGCACCGCGCCGAGAAGGATTGCCAGTCTGATCATCGCTGTCGGCCGTCTGCGCTCAGGCGTTGACAAGGGCCATGAAGACCAGAACCGCGATGATGAGCGCGACGGCCCACATCACGAAACGGATGAACCCCGCGAAGGTCTTCTCGTGTTCGCGGATATCCATAGACGCCTTGCCATGTTCGGCCATGTGCTGCACTCCCTTGTTCGCCACGAACAATTAGCCGATTCACATTCGCATGTCACGGTCCAGCCGGCGCCGTCGCCGGGCACTGTCACTTCTTGGTCAGCCTCGCCGCCAGGTCGAAGCCGATGCGCCGCGGTTCGTCGGTGTCCTCGGGCTTGGGCATCGCCCTCAGCATGACATTCAGTTGTGAGACGTGCTGGATCAGCTGGGTGCGCACCCCGTCCTCGTCGTAGCCGTCGAAGGTGATGATGTCGGGCGCGAAATACCCGAGGCTTTCGATGCTGAGAACGCCGGTTTCGGCCCCGGCAAATCCGACGACCACTTCCTGATCGGCGTTCAGCCCCTCCTCGAAGGCCTGGATGCACAGGATCAGCCGTTCGTAGGCCGATCGCGCGGGGCACCCGTCCGCGACCGGCCCGTCCACGACCGCCCGCGGCGGCCGGTCGGCGGCCTTGCGCCCGGCGGATTTCCTCACTCCGACCTTTGCCACAGCCATGCCCCGTCGTCCCGGCGCCAGCGGCGGACGCGCCCCGCCTTCAGAAGATGGTTGAGGTGGCCGACCGCCTCGACCATGGCCAGACCGTACTCGGCCTCGCCGATCTCGCGGCGGTAGAGCGCCGGGAAGCAGCCGCAGGCGGTGCGCGGCTCGGCGAGGAACGACTCAAGCCGGGCGAGCGCGCCCTCGTGGTTGGCGATCATCTGACCGAGGCGCAGCGGCAGGCCGCGGTAGGGAAGCTTGTGGCCGGGCAGCACCAGCTGGTCGGGCCGGGCGTGGGGCAGGAAGGCGCGGCAACTGTCCAGCCACTCGCCCACCGGATCTGCGCCGGGCTCTGTCGCGTAGACCCCGAGGTTGGGCGAGATCGAGGGCAGAAGCTGGTCGCCGCCGATCACCAGATCATCCGAACGGCTCCAGAAGGTCGCGTGCTCGGGCGCGTGGCCGTCGCCGCAGCGCACCTGCCAGTCGCGCCCGCCGATCGACAGCACCTCGCCCGCGCGGATGCGGCGATAGCCCAGCGGCAGGGGCGCCACCACATCGCAGAAGTTGAACGGGCGCTCGCCGGCGTGGCGCGCGAGAAGGTCGGCATCCATGCCCGCCGCCCGCCAGAACGCCAGCGTCTCGGGGCGCGGCAGCGGCTGTTCGTCCAGCGTGAGCATCCGCGCGAAGAGCCAGGAGGTGCGGGTGGTCCACAGATCCGCGCCCCGCTCCTGGAACCAGCCCGCAAGACCGATGTGGTCCGGGTGATAATGGGTCACGATCACCCGTCGGACCGGCCGGCCGCCGAGCGGACCGGCGAGAAGCGATTCCCAGATCGCGCGCGTCTTCGACGTGTCGAGCCCGGTGTCGACGACGGTCCAGCCGTCGCCATCGTCGAGCGCAAGGCAGTTCACATGGTCGAGGGCCATCGGCAGCGGCAGCCGCAGCCAGAGGACGCCGTCGGCCACCTCGACCGCCTCGCCGGGAGCCGGCGGCGCGGCCCAGGGATAATCGAGCGTTCCGCCTTCGGCCGCGTCCATCACGCGGCCAGATCGTCGGGCGAAAGCGCGAAAAGTCCCGCGTTGCCTTCGCGCGCGGCGGCAAGCGCCGGGCCGTGCTCGGGCAGGAGCCGGCGGATGTAGAACCGCGCGAGATCGAGCCGCCCCGCATCGCCGGCAAGCGCCGCCCTGAGATGGAAGTGCCCGCCGAGAACGCGCGCGAAGGCCCGCAGGTAGGGAACCGCGCCGCCCATCCGGTCGGCGGGGGCCATCGCCGCCAGCGCCTCGGTCGTCTCGCGAAGCGCCTCGGCCGCCGACCAGAGATCGCCCGCAAGGTCCGGAAGGCGCGCCCGCGCCGCCTCGGCACCGGCCTGCACCTCCTCGATCAGCCGCACGGCCGCCTCGCCGCCATCCGACATCTTGCGGCCGACCAGATCCATGGCCTGGATGCCGTTCGTGCCCTCGTAGATCGCCGTCACGCGGACGTCGCGGTAGAACTGCGCGGCCCCGGTTTCCTCGACATAGCCCATGCCGCCATGGATCTGCACGCCGGCGGCCGCGACATCGCAGCCGACATCGGTGCCGAAGGCCTTGGCGATCGGGGTCAGCAGGGCCGCCCGGGCTTCGCAGTCGGCCTCGCCGGTGGCCCGGCCCATGTCGATCGCCACCGCGCAGGCCAGCGCGATCGACCGTGCCGCAAAGATCTCGGCCTTCATCGTCATCAGCATCCGGCGCACGTCGGCGTGCTGGATGATCGGCCCCATCTGGTTGCGGTCCTTCGCGTACTCGAGCGCCTTCTGGTAGGCGGCCTCGGCCACGCCGATGCCCTGGACGCCCACGGCGAGACGGGCGTTGTTCATCATCGTGAACATCGCCGCCATGCCCTTGTTCGGCTCGCCGACCATCCAGCCGGTGGCCCCTTCGTAGGACATGACGCAGGTGGGCGAGCCGTGCAGGCCCATCTTGTGTTCCAGCGAGACCACCTTGAGGCTGTTGCGCCGGCCGGGCCGGCCCTCGGCGTCGGGGATGAATTTCGGCACCATGAACAGGCTGATGCCCCGCGTTCCCGCCGCGGCGTCGGGCAGGCGGGCCAGCACCAGATGGCAGACGTTGCCGTTCACGTCGCTGTCGCCCCAGCTGATGAAGATCTTCTGGCCGGTGATCGCATGGGTTCCGTCGCCGTTGGGCTCGGCCTTGGTGCGCAGCGCGCCCACGTCCGATCCCGCCTGCGGCTCGGTCAGGTTCATCGTGCCCGCCCATTCCCCCGAGACGAGCCTGGGGATGTAGAGCGCCTTCAGATCGTCGCTCGCGTGGTGCTCCAGCGCCTCGATCTGGCCCTGGGTCAGCAGCGGATTGAGCTGGAGCGCGAGGCAGGCGCCCGACATCATGTCGTTGACCGCCATGTTCACCGCCTGCGGCAGGCCCATGCCGCCATACTCTTGCGGGGCCGCCAGAGCCACCCAGCCACCCTCGGCGATGGCCGCAAAGCCTTCGCGGAACCCCGGCGAGGTGCGCACGACGCCGTTCTCCAGCCGCGCGGGATGCAGATCGCCGGCGCGCTGCAGGGGGGCCATCACCTCGTCGCAGACCCGCGCGGCCCCGGCGAGCACCGCCTCGACCACATCGGGCGTGGCTTCGGCAAAGCGCGCCGTCGCGGCCACCGGGGCAATGGGCACGACCTTGTCGAGAAGGAACCGGAACTCGGCGACCGGCGAACGATACGGCATGGACCTCTCCCTTGCCCCCCGGGGCGGTTGGCAGAACCGGACCGGGCGTGTATCACCCCGTCACGACCGGAGGTTAACGCAAGGTCGCGCCCCCGCAACCCCAACGCTGCGTCACATGGATAGCACCCTTTCCCTCGCCCCCGATGCCGCCGGGCTGGCCCGCGCCGCGGACCTTCTGCGCGAGGGTCGTCTGGTCGCCTTTCCGACCGAGACGGTCTACGGGCTCGGGGCCGATGCGACGAACGACCGGGCCGTGGCTCGGGTCTTCGAGGCGAAGGCCCGGCCGCGCTTCAATCCGCTGATCGTCCATGTGCCCTCGGTTGCGGCGGCGCGCCGGGTGGCCGTGTTCTCGGCCGAGGCCGAACGCCTCGCCTCGGCGTTCTGGCCCGGGGCCATGACGCTGGTCCTGCCGCTGCGGCCCGAGGCGGGACTGTCGGAACTGGTTACGGCGGGGCTGGCGACGGTGGCGGTCCGGGTGCCCGAGCATCCGGTGGCGCGCGCGCTTCTGGACGCCTTCGGCGGCCCGCTGGCCGCGCCCTCGGCCAATCCCTCGGGCCGGGTCAGCCCGACACGGGCCGCCCATGTGCTGGACGGTCTCGACGGTCGCATCGCGGCGGTGATCGACGGCGGCGCCTGCCCGGTCGGGGTCGAGTCGACCATCCTCGCGCTCGATCCGCCCCGGCTCCTGCGGCCCGGCGGGCTGCCGGCCGAGGCGATCGAGGCGTGCCTCGGCCGGAGCCTCGCGACCGAGACCCCGGCTGAACGCCCCACGGCGCCCGGCCAGCTTGCGTCGCACTACGCGCCGTCGGCCGCCGTGCGGCTGAACGCGGCCGGGCCCCACCCGGGCGAGGTCTGGATCGGCTTTGCCTCACCCGGCGCCGCGATCGAGCTGTCGGAGACCGGGGATCTGGTCGAGGCGGCGGCCAACCTCTTTCACGCGCTGCGCGAGGCCGACCGGCTGGCGGGGCCGGGCGGGCGCATCGCGGTCGCGCCGATTCCCGACCATGGCCTCGGCCGTGCGATCAACGACCGGCTGCGCCGCGCCGCCGCGCCGCGGCCCTGACCGTCAGGCGCGGCCGGCCGTCCCCGAAAGCGTGAGCGGGTCGATGCCAAGCGCGGCCAGCGCCCGCCCCCACTTGCGCGCGTCGTCGGCGTCGAAGACCAGATCGACACTGGCATCGGCGGTCAGCCAGCCGTTCTGCGCGATCTCGGATTCCAGCTGGCCGGGCCCCCAGCCGGCGTAGCCCAGCGCAAGCAGCGATTCGGCCGGGCCCTGGCCCTGGGCAATCGCCTCGAGGATGTCGATCGTCGCGGTCATGCCGAACCGGTCGTCCACCTGAAGGGTGGTGTCCGGCCCCGAGTAGTCGGTGGTGTGCAGGACAAAGCCGCGCCCGTGTTCGACCGGCCCGCCGAAATGCACGCGGATGTCGCGCGACCGGTCCGCCAGCGGGATCTTCAGCTGCCTCAGAAGCGCGGCAAAGGACAGCTCGCTCGTCGGCTTGTTCACGATCAGGCCCATGGCGCCATCCTTCGAATGCGCGCACAGGAAGACCACGCTCCGGTCAAAGCGCGGATCGGTCATGCCGGGCATCGCGATCAGGAGTTTTCCGCTCAGGTCCATGCCGCCTCCTGATCCGATGATCCGGTCAGGTCCGCCCGCGCGCAAGTGCAGCGGTGACACACCTCTGCGTGACTGGCGGATTTGTGACTTTCCTGTTGCTCCGGACTTCCCGATAGATCGGACATGACCTTGCGGACCCTCATCATCGCACTGGCTCTGGCGGCCTCGGGCGCTCAGGCCGACGACCTGCCGTCCGATCTCGTTCGCGCCGAGGTTCTCGGCGGCTGGCGCACCGCGGACGGCACCCACATGGCGGCGCTGCGCCTCACGCTGGCCGATGGCTGGAAGACCTACTGGCGCGCTCCGGGCGATGCGGGGATCCCGCCGCAATTCGACTGGAAGGGATCGGCGAACCTCGGCGCCGTCGCCTTTCACTGGCCGAAGCCCGAGATCTTCGACATCGGCGGCATGCGGACGCTTGGCTACCGCCACGAGCTGGTGCTGCCGATCGAGATCCGTCCGCTCGATCCCGCAAAGCCCGTCAGCCTCCGGGCCGAGGTCGATCTGGGCGTCTGCCGCGATGTCTGCGTGCCCGTCGAACTGGATCTTTCGGCGAAGCTGCCGGAGGTGGGCGCCCCCGACGGCTTGATCCGCGACGCGCTCGCGTCGCAACCCCAGCCAGCCGAGACCGCGGGCCTGACCGGCGTGGACTGCTCGGTCGAGCCGTTGCGCGACGGGCTGCGCGTCGAGGCGCGGCTGGCAATGCCGCCGCTCGGCGCGGACGAGTTTGCGGTTGTCGAACTTCCGGGCACTTCGGTCTGGGTTTCCGAGGCGGTCATGGCGCGTCACGGGGGCGTGCTGAGCGCGACCGCCGACCTGGTGCCGGCCAACGCGCAGCCGTTCCTTCTGGACCGCTCGGCGCTGCGAATCACGGTCTTCGGGGATCACGGACGCGCGGTCGAGGTGCGCGGCTGCCGGGGCTGACCGCCCGGACACAGCCCGGACACCGGCCGGACGCCCTCCGACGGGCACCTACTTGCGGCGCCGGTGCTCCTCGAGCCGCGGCATGATCTCGACGAAGTTGCAGGGCCGGTGGCGGTAGTCGAGCTGCCAGCGCAGGATCTCGTCCCAGGCATCGCGGCAGGCGCCCGGACTGCCGGGCAGCGCGAACAGGTATTTGCCGCCCGCCACGCCGCCGCAGGCGCGCGACTGGACCGCCGAGGTGCCGATCTTCTGCATCGACACCAGCGTGAAGACCGTGGCGAAGGCCTCGATCTCCTTCTCGTAGACGTCGCGGTGGGCCTCGACGGTCACATCGCGCCCGGTCAGCCCGGTGCCGCCGGTGGACAGGATAACGTCCACGGCGGGATCCGCGATCCAGCGGCGCAGATGCGCGGCGATGTCCGCGCGATCGTCGGTGACGATGGCGCGCGCCGCGAGGTGGTGGCCCGCGCCCTCGATCCTCTCGACCAGCGTGTCGCCCGACCGGTCCTCGGCCAGGCTGCGCGTGTCGCTGACCGTCAGCACCGCGATGCGAACCGGGATGAAGTCCTTGCTTTCGTCGATGCGCGTCATCGCGGAGTCCTCAACCTCGCCTGGATTTCCAGAAGATCAGCCCAGGCCGCCCGCTTGGCGTCCGGCTTCCTCAGAAGATAGGACGGATGGGTCATCGGCATCACCGGGCGATCCAGCGCCTGCGTCCATTGGCCGCGCAGCCCCAGGATGCCCGTGCGCCCGAGTACGGCCGCGCAGGGGGAGTTGCCCATCAGCACGACCAGTTCCGGCGCCGCAAGCTCGACATGCCGGGCAAGGAAGGGCCGGAACATGGCGATTTCCTCGGCGGTCGGCGCACGGTTCAGCGGAGGCCGCCACGGCAGGACATTGGTGATGTAGAGCGCGCGTTCGGTGCCGGGGGCCGAACGGTCGAGGCCGATCGCCGCAAACATCCGATCCAGAAGCCGTCCGGCCCGGCCGACGAAGGGACGCCCCTCGCGATCCTCCTCCGCCCCCGGCGCCTCGCCGATCACCATGACCCGGGCACCGGGGCGCCCGTCGGCGAAGACCATGCTGCGCGCCCCGAGCTTCAGGTCGCACAGATCGAAGTCGCGCATCGCCTCGGCGAGGTCCACCAGCGTGGCCGAAGCGGCGGCGCGCCGCGTGGCCTCGGCGACCGGATCGACGGCGGGCGCCGGCGCGGCCGCAAGCGGGGCCCGCGCCGGGGCGGCGGGCGCAGTGGCCGGGGCGGCGGCCACCGGGGCGGCGGGGGCCGGCTCGCGCGGGGGCGTCGCGTAGCGGTTCACCGGCGCATCGCCAAGGGCCTCGTCCGCGCCCAGTTCGACCTGCCATTGCAGCAGGGCGAGCGCGGTGGCGTGGTCGAGGCGGTCAGGGAGGATCATGCGCGCAAGGTAGGGGGCCGACCGCCGCTGGTAAAGCCGTTTGCGGGGCTTGCGCCGGCGCGCGCCTTGCGCCAGAGAGCCGCGTTGCCCGAGGATCGCCGATGACCGCCACCTGCCGACCACCCTCCGCCGCATTGACCGGACTGACCGATCTTGTCGCCGAAGGACTGGTCGCGCCCGACTCCGGGCTCGAGGACGTGGCCGGAACCTTCCGCATCCGCCTGACGCCCGAGATGCGCCGGGCGATCCGCGCGGCGGAGGATCCGGTCGGGCGGCAGTTCGTGCCGACGGCGGCCGAGCGGGTTGTCCACGAGGGCGACCTTGCCGACCCGATCGGCGATCGGGTGCACGAGGTCGCACCGGGCCTCACCCATCGCTACCCCGACCGGGCGATCCTCGCCGTCACCCAGACCTGCGAGGTCTACTGCCGCTTCTGCTTCCGGCGCGAAACCGTGGGCGCGGCCGGCCCGCTGCCCGAGGCGGGGCTGGGTGCGGCGCTTGCCTACCTTGCGCAGACCCCGGCGATCCGCGAGGTGATCCTGACCGGTGGCGATCCCTTGTCGCTCTCGGCGCGGCGGCTCGGCCGGATCCTGACCCGGCTGGCGCAGATCCCGCACATCGATACGGTGCGCATCCACACCCGCGTCCCGGTGGTCGCGCCCGATCGCATCGATCCTGCAATGATCGCGGCGCTGTCCGGCCACCCCTGCCTGTGGCTGGTCGTGCACACCAATCACGCGCAGGAACTGACGCCCGGGGCGCTGGCGGCCCTGTCGCGCCTGAACCGCTCGGGCATCCCGCTCCTGTCGCAGACCGTGCTCCTCAGGGGCGTGAACGACACGGCCGATGCGCTCGAGGCGCTGTTTCGCGCCCTGATCCGCGCACGGGTCAAGCCCTACTACCTCCATCACTGCGACCTCGCCCGTGGCGCCGGCCACTTCCGCACGACGATCGCGCAGGGCCAGGCGATCATGGCCGAGCTGCGCCGGCGCCTTTCGGGCATCGCGCTGCCGACCTATGTGCTCGACATCCCCGGCGGATTCGGAAAGGTGCCGATCGGTCCCGGACATCTGACGGCGGAGGCCGCGGGCTGGTCGGTGCGCGACCACGCCGGCCGCAGCCACCGCTACCAGGATCCCGCGACCGATTGAGCGTTGCCGCGCGCGCGGGGCTTTGTCATAAGCGGGCAAACCGAGGGGATCCGTCCATGACCTTCCGCGCGCGTCATCTTCTGGGGATCGAGCATCTGGCCCCGGACGAGATTCGCAGCGTCCTCGATCTGGCCGACCGCTACGTCGATCTGAACCGCCGCACGGTGAAGCAATCCGACGTGCTGGCGGGCATGACCCAGATCAACATGTTCTTCGAGGCCTCGACCCGCACCCAGGCCAGCTTCGAACTGGCCGGCAAGCGGCTGGGCGCCGACGTGATGAACATGTCGGTCGCCCAGTCCAGCGTGAAGAAGGGCGAGACGCTGATCGACACGGCGCTCACGCTCAACGCCATGCATCCCGACCTCTTGGTGGTGCGTCACCCCTCGTCCGGGGCGGTGAACCTGCTGGCCGGCAAGGTGAACTGCGCGGTCCTGAACGCGGGCGACGGGCGCCACGAACACCCGACCCAGGCGCTGCTCGACGCGCTGACCATCCGCCGCGCCAAGGGCCGCATCCAGCGCCTGACGGTGGCGATCTGCGGCGACATCGCCCATTCCCGCGTGGCGCGGTCGAACCTGATCCTTCTGGGCAAGATGGAGAACCGCATCCGCCTGATCGCCCCGCCGACGCTGATGCCCGCCGGGGTCGCCGACTTCGGCTGCGAGCTCTTCGACGACATGCGCGAGGGGTTGAAGGGTGCCGACGTGGTGATGATGCTGCGTCTCCAGAAGGAACGGATGGACGGCGGCTGCATCCCCTCCGAGCGCGAATACTACCACCGTTACGGGCTCGATGCCGAAAAGCTGGCCCATGCCGCCCCCGACGCCATCGTCATGCATCCCGGCCCGATGAACCGCGGGGTCGAGATCGACGGCGAGATCGCCGACGACATCAACCGGTCGGTCATCCAGGATCAGGTCGAGATGGGCGTCGCGGTGCGCATGGCCTGCATGGACCTTCTGGCGCGCAATCTCCGCGCGGAACGCGGCGCGAAGGCCGTGGGGGAAACCTATGTCTGACCTGTCCCGCGACCGCGTCCATGACTACCGCCCCGGACCACAGTCCGAACGTCCCGTCGAGCCCGGCGAGCCGGTGCTCGCGGTCTTTGCCGCCGACCGCCGCCGCTACTGGACGGATGCCGCGTCGATGGCGGGGCTCGGCATCGCCGCGGTGATCCTCGTGCTGCCGGTCCTCGGCAAGGCCTCGCAGATTCCCGTCGGCATCCTCGGGGTCGTCGCCGCCGTCGTGGCCCGGTCCGCCTGGCTGGCCTCGGAGGTCTTCGCCCGCCGCTGGCAGCTGACCGACCGACGGCTGATCGGACCGCAGGGGCGGCAGGTGATGCTTCTGGAAATCGCCGCGATCCGGCGGCTGATGGGGGATGTGCAGGTGGTCACGCGGGACGGGCAGAAGCACCTCATCAAGCACCTCGCCGACCCCCGGTCGGTGATCGACCGGATCGAGGCCGCGAAGACCGCCCGGGCGGGTGTCGCCCGATGACCACCTTCCTCGCCAACGCCCGGCTGATCGACCCCGAGGCGCTGACCGACGCCCCGGGCAGCCTCCTGATCGAGGGCGACACCGTCGCCGCGCTCGGCGACATTGCCGCGCCGAAAGGCGCGAGGGTCATCGACTGCGGGGGCCTCTGCCTTGCCCCGGGCATCGTCGATCTGGGCGTCAAGGTGGGCGAGCCGGGCGAGCGGCACAAGGAATCCTTCCGGTCGGCGGGGCGCGCCGCGGCGGCCGGCGGCGTCACCACCATGATCGTGCGGCCCGACACGCTGCCCGCGATCGACACGCCCGAGATGCTCGAGTTCGTCACGCGCCGCGCCGCCGAGGCCGCCCCCGTCCGGATCCGGCACATGGCCGCGCTGACCAAGGGCCGCGAGGGGCGCGAGATGACCGAGATCGGCTTCCTGATGGACGCCGGCGCCGTCGCCTTCACCGATTGCGACCGGGTCGTGACCGACACCAAGGTGCTGTCCCGTGCGCTGACCTATGCCCGCTCGCTCGGCGCGCTCGTCGTCGCGCACCCGCAGGAGCCGGGGCTTTCGGCCGGCGCGGCCGCCACCTCGGGCAAGTTCGCCAGCCTGCGCGGCCTTCCCGCCGTGAGCGCGATGGCCGAGCGCATCGGCCTCGACCGCGACATCGGGCTGATCGAACTGACCGGGGCGCGCTGCCACTTCGACCAGATCACCACGGCGCGGGCCCTGCCCGCGCTCGAGCGCGCAAAGGCCAACGGGCTCGACGTCACGGCGGGCACCTCGATCCACCACCTCACGCTCAACGAATTCGACGTCGGCGACTACCGGACCTTCTTCAAGGTCAAGCCGCCGCTGCGCTCCGAGGACGACCGGCTGGCCACCGTCGAGGCCGTGGCCTCGGGCCTCATCGACATCATCGCCTCGATGCACACGCCGCAGGACGAGGAATCGAAGCGTCTGCCCTACGAGGACGCGGCCTCGGGCGCGGTCGCGCTCGAGACCTTCCTGCCCGCCGCGATGCGGCTCTACCACGCCGGGCACCTGACGCTGCCGCAGCTCTTCCGCGCGATGGCGCTCAACCCTGCGCGCCGCCTCGGCCTGCCGCAAGGCCGGCTCTCGCCGGGTTCGCCCGCGGATCTCGTGCTCTTCGACCCGGACGCCCCCTTCGTTCTCGACCGCTTCGCGCTGCGCTCCAAGTCGAAGAACACCCCCTTCGACGGCGCGCGGATGGAAGGCCGCGTGACGATGACCTTCGTGGCGGGCCATCCCGTCTTTGTCGCCGGAGACTGACCCGATGCCCGATTTCACCACGACTCCGGGAACCCTCGCGCTCGTCGCCCTGCTCGGCTACCTTCTCGGATCAGTCCCCTTCGGCGTGATCGTGACCCGTCTCATGGGCCTCGGGGATCTGCGCCGGATCGGCTCGGGCAACATCGGCGCGACCAACGTCCTGAGGACCGGCAACAAGGGCGCCGCGCTGGCGACGCTCCTCCTCGACGGTGGCAAGGGCGCCGCCGCGGTGCTGATCGCGCGCGCCTTCGGATCCGAGGATGCCGCGCAGATCGCGGGGCTCTTCGCCTTTCTCGGTCATCTCTTCCCGGTCTGGCTCGGGTTCCGGGGCGGCAAGGGGGTGGCCACCTTCCTCGGCACGCTGCTCGCGCTGGCCTGGCCGGTGGGGCTGGCCGCCTGCGCCACCTGGGCCGCGACCGCCGCCGCGACCCGCATCTCCTCGCTCTCGGCCCTGATCTCCGTCACGACCGCGGCTCTCTGGGCGGTCCTCCTCGGCCAGACCCGGATCGTCGCGCTGATCCTGGTGCTCGCCGCCCTCGTGCTTGTGCGCCACCACGCCAACATCCGCCGGCTCCTCGCCGGCACCGAGCCGCGGATCGGCCGCAAGGGCTGACCGGCGCTCTTCTTCTTCGCGCCAATACCCCGGGGGGCGGCCGAAGGCCGGGGGGCGGACGCCCCCCGCCCGCTCACAACCGGCAGGCCCGGTAGACCGGGGTGACATCCCCCTTCCAGGGACCGTGATAGGCGGCGATCAGCCGGTCGGCCTGGACCGCGCCGGTGGCGAGGCTTTCGTCGAGCACTCCAAGAAGCACCGACTCGTCCGAACCCTCGGACATGCGATGGCGCGCGCGCAGCCCCGCCCGGGCGATTGCAACGGCCTCGCGCGCAAGGTCGGCCAGCCGGACGCCCCCGGCCTCGCCCTGCAGGGCATCGCGTCCCGCGGCCCGGCGCAAGGCGTCCCGCGTCTCGGCGTCGAGGCCCTTGACCAGATCCCAGGCGGCATCGAGCGCCGTCCCATCGTAAAGCAGGCCCGTCCAGAACGCGGGCAGCGCCGCCAGATGCGCCTCGTCCCCGGCGTCGGCCCCGCGCATCTCGATGTAGCGCTTGACCCGCGCCTCGGGAAACACTGTGGTCAGGTGGTCGGCCCAGTCCGAAAGCGTGGGCTTCTCTCCGGGCAGCGCCGGCAGTTCGCCGCGCAGGAAGTCCCGGAATGACTGGCCCAGCGCGTTGATGTAGGCCCCGTCGCGGTAGACGAAATACATGGGAACATCAAGGACATAGTCAACATAACGTTCATAGCCCATGCCCTCTTCGAAGACGAAGGGCAGCATGCCGGTGCGCGCGGCGTCCAGGTTCTGCCAGATGTGCGCACGCCAGCTCTTCATGCCGTTGAGCCGACCCTCGAGGAAGGGCGACGAGGCGAAGAGCGCGGTCGCCACCGGTTGCAGCGCCAGACCGACACGCAGCTTCTTCACCATGTCGGCTTCCGATGCGAAGTCGAGGTTCACCTGCACCGTCGAGGTGCGGTACATCATCTGGGTCCCGAGCCGGCCGACCTTTTCCATGTATCCGGTCATCAGGCGATAGCGCCCCTTGGGCATCATCGGCATCTGCGCATGGGTCCAGACCGGCGCGGCCCCGATCCCGAGAAAGGCAACCCCCATCGGGTCGGCGATCTGCTTCACCTCGGCCAGATGCCCGGCGGTCTCGGCCGCCGTCTCGTGCAGGGTGGCGAGCGGCGCGCCCGAAAGCTCGACCTGGCCCCCCGGTTCGAGGCTGATGAAGGCCCCGGCGCGCCGCAGCCCGATCACGTTCTCCTGCTCGAAGACCGGCTCCCAGCCGAAGCGGTCCCGCAGGCCGTCGAAGAGCGCCCGGATCGACCGCGGCCCCTCGTAGGGCAGCGGCAGCAGGCTGTCGGTCAGGAAGCCGAACTTCTCGTGCTCGGTGCCGATGCGCCAGTCGCGCGCAGGCTTCTCGCCGCCCGCAATGTATTCAGCCAGCTGCTCGTACCGCTCGATCGGGCCGCCGCCCGACTGGGGAATGGACATCGGAAGGGCCTCCGCGCGCCTCGGGAAGGCAACAGGTGGCAAGCGGCCGTCCTTCCGTCAACCCCACCGCGTGAGAACCGACGGCGGTCTTTCATGAAATCTCGTGATGACCCGGCAACACCGCAGGGGCCCGGGCGCGGCGCCAGAGCGGCTCGGCGGGCGGGCGGGGTGCGGCGTGCGCGCGGGTCAGCGCCGCAAGGTCGATCCCCGGCAGGGCGGCGAAGGCGTCGAACAGCCGCTCGGCACCGCGCGCACCCTCCGGGATCAGCAGCACCTGCCCGTCGCCGGTCCGCAGGCGCCACTGGCGGACACCGTGCCACTCGGTCAGGCGCAGCTCGTCGATGTCCGCAAGGGCCACCATGCCGCCGAAGGTCGGCCCGAAATACCCAACCTGGCCCTCGTCCACCTCGACCAGACCCGGCGCATCGACCGGGGTTTCGAACCGCAGCCGGCGCGCCGCGACGATGCCCCAGGCGAGGCTTGCCACCGCGATCATCCCTCCCGCGGGCAAGAGAAGATAGCCGCCGTACGACCCCATCCAGAGGCCGAGCAGGCCGGTGGCCGCCGCCGCGATCACCTCGCGCCAGCGGACCAGCGCCGCGCGCGCCTCCGGGCGGATCATCGCCAGTCCCCCAGCGCCGACTGCCACAGGACCAGGGCCGCCACCGCCGCGGTTTCCGCCCGCAGGATGCGGGGGCCGAGACTGATGGGCGTGACGAAGGGCAGCTCTGACAGCCGCGCGCGTTCGCGCTCGGAAAACCCGCCCTCAGGACCGATCAGGATCGCCCAGGGGCCGGGGGCGGCCGCCGCAAGCACACCCGCGGGACCGATCCGGGATTCGTCGGCCCACAGGATCCGGCGTCGGGCATCCCAGCCGGACAGGAGCCGGTCGAGCGTCACCAGATCCCGGACCTCCGGCACCGCGAGCGCGCCGCACTGCTCGGCCGCCTCGGTCGCATGGGCCGCCAGCCGGTCGGTGCGCACCCGATCGGCATTGGTGAAATCGGTCTGCACCGGCCGGATGGAGGCCGCGCCCAGTTCCACCGCCTTCTCGACCACGAAATCGGTGCGCGCCTTCTTCAGCGGCGCGAACACCAGCCAGAGGTCGGGCACGGACACCTGCGCGCGCGTCAGGGCCCGGCACACCAGCCGGCCGGCCCGGCGGCCGACCTCGGCCACCTCGGCCCGCCATTCCCCGTCGCGCCCGTTGAAGACCAGAACCGGGGCGCCGATCTCCTGCCGCATCACCCCGAAGAGATAGTGCGCCTGCGGCTCGGTCAGGGTCACGGATTGCCCGGGACCCAGCGGCTGGTCTAGATGGAGACGGATCTTCGCATTGGACATGAGCGCAGTCTATGAGCCCGCCCCCGCCTGCGCCAGAGAGCGCGACACCCGGCACGGTTGCCGATGCGGTCCCGGGGAACTGGGTGGACCGGCTGGCGCCCGCCCGGGCGCGCCCCTACCTGCGCCTGTCGCGCGCCGACCGTCCGGTCGGGACCTGGCTGCTGCTCATCCCCTGCTGGTGGGGGCTCGCGCTTGCGGCCGGCACCGACGGCTGGCGCTGGCCGGATCTCTGGATCGCCCTTGGCTGCGCGGCCGGGGCCTGGCTGATGCGCGGGGCGGGCTGCACCTGGAACGACCTGACCGACCGCGAGTTCGACGCGCAGGTGGCGCGCACCCGGTCGCGGCCGCTGCCTTCGGGTCAGGTGACACCGCGGCAGGCGGCGGTCTGGATGGGCGCACAGGCGCTGGCGGCCGCGGTGATCCTGTTCACCTTCGACCGCGCGGCGATCGCGCTCGGCATCGCGGCGCTCGCCCCGGTTGCGATCTATCCCTTCGCCAAGCGGTTCACCTGGTGGCCGCAGGTCTTCCTGGGCATCGCCTTCAACTGGGGGGCGCTGCTTGCCTGGACTGCCCATACCGGCGGTCTGGGCTGGCCGCCGGTGCTGCTCTACTTGTCCGGGATCGCCTGGACGCTGTTCTACGACACGATCTACGCCCATCAGGACAAGGAGGACGACGCCCTGATCGGGGTGAAGTCCACCGCCCGGCTCTTCGGTGCGCAGACCGGGCGCTGGCTGGCCGCCTTCCTGGTGCTGACGGTCGTGCTGATGACCGCGGCGGTTCTGGCCGCGCTCCTGCCCGGGTCCGGGGCGGTCCGGCTGGCGGTCGGGCTCTGCGCGCCCTGGGCGCTGGGCTGGCACCTTCTGTGGCAGTTGCGCGCGCTTGACCCCGACGATCCGGCCAACTGCCTGCGGCTCTTCCGGTCGAACCGCGACGCGGGGCTGATCGCTGCGCTGTTTCTTGCCGCTGCCGCCGCGCTGTGATTGAACCCCCCTGCCCCCTCGCCTAAGCACGGGACGTGCCGCCACGACTCGGGGACCGATGCGCTTTCCTCACCGCCTGATTCCTCCCGCGGCCTTCCTTGCCGCGGCGGTGCTGGCCATCCTCGGCGCCATCCTGGCCGCCGGGCTGGTCGAAAGCCGTTCGGCCTCGGGCGTACGCAAGGCGCTCGATTCGGCCGGGCTGGGCTGGGCGCAGGTGCGGGCGGACGGGCTGAAGGTGCTTCTGTCCGGCACCGCCCCGAACGAGACCGAACGGTTCCGCGCCGTCTCCACCGCTGGAAGCGTGATCGACGCCGCCAACGTGCGCGACGACATGGAGGTTGCGGACAGCGCCGTGATCGACACTCCGGAATTCACCGTCGAGATCCTGCGCAACGACGACGGCATTTCCCTGATCGGCCTGGTGCCGGCCGGCGCGGCCCGCGACGAGATCAAGGCCCGGGTCACGGCGATCGCGGGCGGCGTGCCGGTGACCGACCTGCTGGAAAGCGCCAAGTATCCAGTGCCGGATACCTGGCCGCTGGCGCTGGATTTCGGGCTTTCGGCGCTCGCCGACCTGCCGCGGTCGAAGATCTCGATCACCGCCCCGAAGGTCGCGATCGTCGCCATCACCGACAGCGCGGCGGAAAAGGCCCGGATCGAGGCGGACCTCGCCCGCCGCAAGCCCGAGGCGGTCGCTCTGGTGCGCGACATCTCGGCGCCCCGCCCGGTCATCGCGCCGTTCACCCTGCGCTTCCTGATCGACGAGCGGGGCGCGCGCTTCGACGCCTGCTCGGCCAACAACGAGCGCGCGCGCGACCGCATCCTGGCCGCGGCGATCGACGCCGGGGCGCCCCCGCAGACCACCTGCACGATCGGCCTCGGCGTGCCGTCGCCCCAATGGGCCGACGCGGTCGCGCTTGGAATCGGCGTGCTGGCCGACCTCGGCGCGGGATCGATCACGTTCTCGGATGCGGACGTGTCCCTGATCGCGGCGCCGTCGGTCGATCAGGCGGCCTTCGACGAGGCGGTGGGCCGGCTCGAGTCGAACCTGCCCGAGGTCTTCTCGCTGCGCGCCGAGCTGACCCCGAAGCCCGAGACGCAGGTCCGGAAGGGGCCGGCGGTGTTCACTGCGGCGCTGGCCGCGGATGGCAAGGTGACGCTCGGCGGCCGCATCACCGACGAGACCGCGCGCGACTCGGTCGAAAGCTACGCCCGGTCCCGGTTCGGATCGTCGAACGTCGACACAGCCATGCGTCTCGAGACCGACCTGCCCGAAGGATGGCCGCTGCGCGCGCTGGTCGGATTGCAGGCGCTGGCGGAACTGGCCCAGGGACATCTCACCGTCACGGCCGAGGATGTGACCCTGACCGGGGTGAGCGGGTCGCAGGACGCGCGCGATTCCGTCTCGCGGATGCTGGCCGCCGGACTGGGCAAGGGCGCGAAGTTCCGGCTCGACATCCGCTATGACGCGAAACTCGACCCCCTTCTCGGCCTGCCGACGCCCGAGCAGTGCATCGCCCGGATCAACGACGAGCTTGCGGCGCACAAGCTCGCCTTCGAGCCGGGTTCGGCCACGTTCACGCCCGAGTCGGCCAAGACGCTCGACACCCTCGCCGCACTCATGAAGGATTGCACCGACGTGCCGATCGAGGTGGCCGGGCACACCGACAGCCAGGGGCGCGAGGAGATGAACCTTGCGCTGTCGGAGGACCGGGCCGAGGCCGTGGTCGCCGCCCTGCTCGAGCGCCGGGTGCCGACCTCGAACCTGACCGCCGTCGGCTACGGCGAGACGGTGCCGATCGCGGACAACGGGTCCGAGGCCGGACGCGAGGCGAACCGGCGGATCGAGTTCCGGCTCCTGTCGCCCGAGACGTCCGGCGCGGAGACCGCGGCCACGGGAGACGCGACCGCCGAAGCGCCGGCCGCCGCGCCGGGCGATCCGGCGGACGCGGCGGGGACCGCCACCGCAACCCCCGACGGCTCGATCTCGATCGAGGTCCGGACCCCGCAGAAGGACACGCTCCGCCCGCAGAAACGCCCGGAAGGCAGGTAGATCCCATGAACCGCACCGAATTCATCGCCGCGACCGCCATCATCCTGTTCGTGGCCTTTGCGCTGGGGTGGTTCGCGTCCTGGCTCTACCATCGGCTGACCCAGGTGACGCAGGCCGACATGGGCGAACTGGAGAAGATGGCGCGTGACCTGCACGAGGCCGAGGATACCCGGGACCAGGCGCTTGCCTGGGTCGAGCACCGGGAGGCCGAGCTTCAGGGTCGGCTCAAGCAAACCGAGGCCGAGCTGCGGGCCGCCATGGAGGGCCTGCGCGATGCCCGGCAGGAATCCGCCGACCTGCGCGCCTACATCGAGAAGTTGAACATTTCGACATAGATTGTTGCCAGTATTGATACTGGCGCCCGTCCGCGCCGCAGCGCTACGCTGACCGTGGTGGACAGGACGGCCATGGCCGGCATCGGGTGAAGACTGCGGAGTCGCGCATGAAGCGAGTCGGAGCCCTGTCGATGTTCACAACCGTCCAGCAACCGATGACACAGGGGCGCAACGGCAGCATCGACCTGCTGAGGCTTGTTGCGGCCCTGGGCATCGTCGATTTTCATCTGGGCGGTCCCCTTGCCGCCATCGGCTACGCCGGCCTGCCGGTCTTTGCCGCGCTGATGGGATACAACGCCATCAGGCGCACCGGCAGCGAGAAGGGCCGGCAGGCGCTCGTCACGCAGGCCCGGCAGCTCGCCCTGCTGTGGCTCGTCTGGTCGGCGATCTACGGGGCGCTGAAGGTGGCCGAGGTTGTCGCCGCGCGTCATTCCCCGGCCGACGAGTTCGCGGCGTGGATGCTGCTGACCGGTCCCGCGATCCACCTGTGGTTCCTGCCCTTCGCCGCGCTGACCCTGCTTGGCCTTCGCCGTGCCGGCGGCTGGCTGACGCCCGGCTCCGAGGCGGGTTTTGTCCGAGGCGCGGGCCTTGCGGCGGCGGTCTCGCTGGCGGCCTTCGGGCTGTCGGCGCAGCCGGGCCTGCCGATCCCGCTTCCGCAGTGGCTCTACGTGGCTCCGGCACTTGCCTTCGGCGTGCTGCTTGCGTTCGCAGGCGACGACCGGCGGCGTCAGGCGATCTGGCTGGTGTCGGCCGTCGCCACGGTGCTTCTGGGCAGCCGGTTCGGGCCACCCGGCGCCGCGTTCACGCTTCTGCTGGCGCTGTCGGCCATTGGGCTGGCCATGGCCGTGCGCCTGCCGCAGACGCCCGCGTCCGACCTGGCGCGCCGGCTGTCGATGGCCATCTACCTGCTGCATCCGATGATGGTTGCGGTGCTCCTGCGCCTGACCCATTGGCCGAGCGGCAGTGCCCCCATGCTGCCCGCCGTGCTGCTGGGCACGGGAGGGCTGGCACTGCTGCTGCTGCGCTCACCCCTGCGCCGCTGGGCCGGATGAGCCCCAGCGCCCCAGCGCCCGCTCGTCCTCATCGCGCGCCGCCACCCAGGACGCGCCGTCCGGCCCGGTTTCCTTCTTCCAGAACGGCGCGCGCGACTTGAGGTAGTCCATAAGGAACTCCGCGGCGGCGAAGGCGTCGGCGCGGTGGCGCGCGGCCGTGGCCACCATCATGATGGCCTCGCCCGGCCGCAGGGGCCCGTAGCGATGGATGACCAGGAGATCGGCGAGCGTCCAGCGCGCCCGGGCCTCGGCCGCGATCGCGCCGATCGCGGATTCGGTCATGCCGGGGTAGTGCTCGATCTCCATGCCCGCCAGACGGCCTTCCTCGTCGCGCACGAGCCCGAGAAACGTCACCACGGCCCCCGCGCCCGCCCCGAGCCCCGCGGCAAACCGGCCGCATTCGGCGCCATAGTCGAAGGCCTCGGTCGCTATGCGGATCTGCATCGGTCAGCCCCCCGTCATCGGCGGGAAGAAGGCCACTTCGCGGACGCCGTGAAGTGGCGCGTCGAAATCCGCAAGCGTCTGATCGACGGCGACGCGCAGGGCCGCAAGGTCGGCGAAGGCCGCGGCGTGCCGTTCCTCGCGCTGGCGCAGCTCCTCGACCAGAGCACCCACGGTGGCCGCCGTGGTCTCGATGTCCTCGAAGGGAACACCGATCCGCTCGCGGACCCAGGCAAAATACAGGACACGGATCATGGCTTCTCCCTGAGATGCGGCATCGCCTTGGCAAAGTAGTCCCAGCCGGTCACCGCCGTCAAAACGGCCGCGATCCAGATCAGGACCAGACCGGCGTAGGTGGCGACCGAGGCGCAATCGTGCTTGCCACAGCTCTTGATCGGATCGGCAAGCCCGGCCGCGACGGCATCGGCATACTGCTCGGGTGTCATGCCGCGCATGGCGATCCCTTCAAGATACTCGAGACCCAGGCCCAGAAACAGCGCCGCGATCGCGACCATCTGGGCCGTGGTCTTCCACTTGGCGAGCCGGGTGACCTTGAGCTGCACCGTGCCCTTTCCCAGATACTCGCGCAATCCCGACACGAAGACCTCGCGGAAAAGGATCACCGTGGACGGCAGGATCAGCCAGGGGTTCATCCCGGAATAGCCGGTGATGACCATGATCGCGATCACCACCATCGCCTTGTCGGCGATCGGATCGAGCATCGCGCCGAAGCGCGATTCCTGCTTCCAGAGCCGGGCGAGGTAGCCGTCGAAATAGTCGGTGATCGCGGCGCCGACAAAGAGCGCCAGCGCGAACCAGTCAGCCCAGGGACGCGTGAAATAGAGAAACATCACCGGCACGCCAGGCGCGGCGAGCAGGCGCAACACGGTCAGCAGGTTGGGCAGTGTCCACGGCATGGCGAAGTCCTAGCGCATGATCGGGCTACCCGCCAGCGTGGAAGAAATCATAGATCGTCTGCGCCATCGACGCCGAAATGCCGTCCACCGCCTTGAGGTCGGCGAGGCCCGCCCGGCTGACCGCCTTGGCCGAGCCGAAATGCGCCAGCAGCGCCCGCTTGCGGGCCGCGCCGATCCCCGGCACCTCGTCGAGCGGCGTCGCCCCGACCGCCTTGGCCCGCTTGGCCCGGTGCGCGCCGATCGCCCAGCGGTGGGCCTCGTCCCGAAGGCGTTGCACGAAATAGAGCACCGGATCGTTCATGCGAAGCGCGAAGGGCGGCCTTCCGGGGCGGTGGAATTCCTCCTTGCCGGCATCCCGGTCGATCCCCTTGGCCACTCCGACCAGAGGCACGTCCTCGACGCCGAGATCCTCGAGCACACCGGCCACCGCCGAGACCTGCCCGGCGCCGCCGTCGATCAGCAGCAGGTCCGGCCAGGCGCCCGACTGCCGGTCCGGATCCTCGCGCAGGAGCCGCTGGAACCGGCGCGTCAGCACCTCGCGCATCATGCCGAAGTCGTCGCCGGGCCTGGCGTCGTCGCCCTTGATGTCGAACTTGCGGTACTGCGACTTGAGGAACCCCTCTGGGCCCGCGACGATCATGCCGCCCACCGCGTGACGGCCCTGGATGTGGCTGTTGTCATAGACCTCGATGCGCGACGGCGGCGCGTCGAGCCCGAAGGCCTCGGCCAGCCCGGCGAGGAGCCGCGACTGGGCGGCGCCCTCGCTCATCTTCCGCGCAAGGCTCTCGCGGGCGTTTCGGGCGGCGTTCTCGACCAGCTCGGCCTTCTCGCCCCGGCGCGGCACGGCCAGCTCGACCTTGCGGCCCGCGCGCTCGTTCAGAAGCGCGACGGTCAGGTCCTCGTCCTCCACGGGATGCGACAGCAGGATCAGCCGCGGCGGCGTCTTGTCGTCGTAGAACTGGGCGAGGAAGGCCTCCATCACTTCGGCTTCCTCCGCGCCCTCGGGCACGCGCGGGTAGAAGTCGCGGTTGCCCCAGCTCTGGTTGGCGCGGATGAAGAAGACCTGCACGCAGGCCTGACCCTTTTCCATATGGAGCGCGACGATGTCGGCCTCGGGCACGCCGCGCGGGTTGATCCCCTGCACCGCCTGGACCTGGGTCAGGGCGCGGATGCGGTCGCGGATCGCCGCGGCGCGCTCGTATTCCATGGCTTCGGACGCTTCGGCCATCTCCTCGGCCAGCCGGGCCTGGATCGCCGTGGTCTTGCCTTCGAGAAACCGCTCGGCATCGGCCACCAGCGCGGCGTAGTCCGGTTCCGAGATCCGGCCGGTGCAGGGCGCGCTGCACCGCTTGATCTGGTAGAGCAGGCAGGGGCGGGTCCGGCTTGCGAACATCGCGTCCGAACAGTTCCGCAGGAGAAAGAGCCGCTGAAGGTGGTTCAGCGTGCGGTTGACGGCCCCGGCCGAGGCGAAGGGACCGTAATAGTCGCCCTTCACGGTCTTCGCGCCGCGATGCTTGAGGATCTGCGGGAACGGGTGGTCCTTGGCGACGAGGATGTTCGGGAACGACTTGTCGTCGCGCAAGAGCACGTTGTAGTGCGGCTTGAGCTGTTTGATGAGGTTCTGCTCGAGGAGCAGGGCCTCGGTCTCGGTCCGGGTGGTCAGGAACATCATCCCGGCCGTCTCCGAGATCATGCGCGCGATGCGGGCGGAATGGCCCGAGGGCCGCGCGTAGTTCGACACCCGGGCCCGAAGGTTGCGCGCCTTGCCGACATAGAGGACGCGCGCCTTGGCGTCGAGCATCCGGTAGACACCGGGCGAGCTGTCGAGGAGCCGCACATAGGCCTGGATCAGCGCATGACCGGTCAGCGGATCGCCCGCGGCATCGGTGAAATCCGCCTGCGCGATGCCGAAGTCGTCGGTGTCTGTGTCGCCCCGATGTCCGGTCATGGTCCCGGTCCGATTCCCCGCTTCTGGCTGCAACTTTACGCACCCCTCGGCAAGAGGGAACCTGTCCACTGAAACTGGGGATAACTCTGGTGAAAACATCGGACCGAGCCGGAATTTCCCTTGTTTTCGGCCCCGTTCCCCGGTTTGCCTAAATTTTGGGCGCTTCGTCAAGTCTATGTTTTACAAGGATATTTTTCGTGATCACTCGCAAGGTCCTGAAAGAACACGGAGATTCATAACAGATTCGTGACTGATGGCGCGAAGGTGGACAAGTCAAGGCCGCAATGGCCGCCCCACGCCGCGTCAGACCGTCACCGGCCTATTCCGGGCCGAGAATATCGGGCGTCTTCCAGGCGAGGTGCTGCCCCCCGTCGACACAGATCAGCTGGCCGGTGACCGCGGGGGAATCGAGGAAGAAGCCAAGCGCCGCCGTCACGTCCGACGGCTCGGCGCCCCGCTCCAGAATGGTCGCCGCGCGCTGACGGCGGAAGTGCTCGGCGGTCTGGCGGGCGCCCTGCAGGGTCGGGCCGGGACCGATCGCGTTCACCCGGATGTCGGGGGCCAAGGCCTGCGCGGCGGTGCGGGTCAGCGCCCAGAGCCCGGCCTTGGCCAGCGAATAGGTCATGAACTCGGGCGTGGGCTTCAGCACGCGCTGGTCGATCATGTTCACGACCAGACCGGTCGCCCGCGGCTCGCCCGCGCCACGATCGGCGCGCGGGCAGTCCTGGGCGAACCGCTGCATCAGCTGAAAGGGCGCGCGCAGGTTCGACCCGATATGCCGGTTCCAGCTTTCCCGCGTTGCCGAGAAGAGGGAATCGTGTTCGAAGATCGAGGCGTTGTTGACCAGAACGGTCAGCGGCCCGCCCAGCGCGTCGGCGGCGCGCCCGACCAGCGCATCGGCGGCGTCCTCGTCCAGAAGGTCCGCTCCGAGCGCCGCCGCGGCGACGCCGAGCGCGCGCGCCTCGCGCGCCACGGATTGGGCCTCGTCCTCGGACGTGGCGTAGTGGACCGCGACCGCGTAGCCGCGTCCCGCCAGATACAGCGCCATAGCCCGGCCCAGCCGGCGCGCACCCCCCGTCACCAAAGCCCGTCCGGCCATACCGCTCTCTCCAATCGTCCTTCCGGATACGGCCCGACGCCGTGGCCGGTTCACTGTCTCAGCGCCGGCGCCGGCACTGGCAATCGCCGCTGCCGATCCGCGGCCTGCCGCAATCGGGGCAGAACTTCTGGCGGGCGCGACGCGACCGGTAGAGGCCGCTCCAGAGGGCCAGGGCCAGCATCACCGCCAGAAAGAGGACCGCGATCTTGATGAGCATTCAGAGTCCGAACCGCGCCCAGAGCGCGCGCTCGTCGATCGCGGACAGCGTATCCTCCGCCAGCGACAGGCCAAAGCGGCGCAGCAGTCCGCGGCGCGGGCCGTAGGTGACCAGCCGCACCTTGTCGCCGTAGATCTCCTTGAGCTTGGGCACCATGTGGGCGATCCCGTCGGCCAGCCCGACCTCGACCGCCTGCGCCCCCACCCAGACCTCGCCGGTGAAGAGATCGCGCCCCGAGGCGAGTTTCGCGCCCCGCCGCGACGCGACCTGCGCCTTGAAGGCCTCGTGGATCGGGTCGAGGATCGCGGTCAACCGCGCCACGTCCTCGGGCTTTTCGGGGCGGAAGGGGTCGAGAAAGCTCTTGGACTCGCCCGCGGTGTGGACCCGCCTCTCGATCCCGTAGCGGCCGATCAGGTCCTGAAAGCCGAAACCCGCGGAAATGACCCCGATCGACCCGAGCACCGAGGAGGCATCGGCCCAGATGTCGTCGGCCGCGGTGGCCAGCCAGTAGCCGCCGGAGGCGGCCACATCCTCGACGAAGGCGTGGACCGGGATCGCCTGCTCGGTGGCCAGACGACGGATGCGGGCGGCGATCAGCGAGGATTGCACCGGCGAGCCCCCCGGCGAGTTGATCGCCAGGGCCACGGCCACCGGGCGGCCCTTCCGGAAGAGGCGTTCGAGCAGAGGGGCGAGGCCGGCATCGCTGAGGCCCCCACGCGGGCCGGCACCGATGGCGCCCTGAAGCCGCAGGACGGCGACGCGCGGAGGCCGGCTGACGAAGGGGATGAAGCGTCTCATGCGACGGATGTAGTTTGCCGCGCATCCGCGAACAAGCCACCGCGGCAACCGCCGCCCGGCCGGCCGTCGCAACGGGGATCGGGCCTGCGTCGGTCAGACGGGCTCGAGATAGGAGGCGAACACGGGTTCCTCGAGCAGGCTCGAGATGTCGCGCTCCCACCAGCGGGTCGCCTCGATCGCGGCCATGCGGTCCGGGGTGAAGCGCATGCGGATCACCTTTGCCGGAACGCCGCCGACGATGGCGTAGGGCGGAACGTCATGGGTGACGACGGCCCCGGCCGCGATCACCGACCCGTTTCCGATCGAGCGGCACCCCGACAGGATCGTGACCCGGTCGCCGATCCAGACACCGTGGCCGACATGGAGCGGGTTCTCGCGGTCCAGCGGGATGGTGTCGCGCTTCAGAAGGCCGAGGGCGGAGTTGTAGAAGAACGGGTGCAGGAGCGGACGGTCCAGCGGATGGTCGCGGCGCCGCACGATCAGACCGGTCCCGACCGAGCAGTAGGCGCCGACGCGCGACCCGGCGGGCAGCACCGATGGCAGCAGGATGTCGCCGTAGCTGTAGCGGCCGACCTCGACCCCGTGCCAGCGGCGAAGGACCTCGCGCCAGACGCGGGAATAGAGCAGCCCGCCATTCCGGCGGGTGCAGAGCCGGCGCGCTAGCCGGCGCAGGCGCGGGATCCGATAGAGCGCATGGATCAGCGCCGCGGGAAATGCGTCGGGGCGGGCGTCGATCGCGCGTGCGATGCGCTGGGCGTCGGGGCTCCACGGCTCGCTCCCCGGCGGATCGGCCGGCCGGGCGGTGTAGCCGAAGGAGGCGCCGGGATACCGGACCGTGGTGTCAAGCATGGTCATCACTCACCTCCCCATGGGATCCCCGGCGGCCCGGTCGCGCCTGTGCAGCGGCACAATTTCGGGGCGACGGACGGACGATCCGCGAACGTCTGACCAGCAGCACGCCGGAATTCCGGAATCGAGTCAAGCGAACACCGGGGCGGATCGGCAAACAACCGCTAGTTGTCAAACTTCCGCCGCTGAATCTTGCCGGTTCTGCCACATTTGGCCGCGCCGCAGAGCCTGCATCCACGGCAGAGCCGGTGGCTCCGCCCGGTGCGCCATGCCGGAAGGCCGTGCAAAACCGTTGATTCGGCCGAGGAAGCGACAGGAAACTCCGCGGCCGGAAGCCGCCCTGACGACCCGTGGCGCCGTGGGCGATCCGCGCAGCGCCGTGGGCGATCCGCGCAGCGACCTGGGCCGGCGCGGTTGGCGGAAACTGGCCGTCCGCCGCCCCCTATCGGCGATTTCCCGCCATACGTGTGCATCCGGGGCCTTCAGAGACGGCGACGGCCGGGCGGCCTCCCCCCTCGGAACCGCCCCGCGGCCGAGGCGACGACCAGCCACAGACGGCGATTGGCCGGACGGTCCCCGAGGGTATAGGCTCGCACCGCTGTGCAGGAAGGTCGCCATGATCGACAGGCTGGAGATGTTCATCGCGCTGGCGAATGCCCGCCATTTCGGGCGGGCGGCCGAGTCGCTCGGCGTCAGCCAGCCCACGCTCTCGGGGGCGATCCGCAGCCTCGAGGATCACCTCGGGGTGCAGCTCGTCCTGCGCGGGTCGCGGTTCCAGGGGCTGACGCCCGAGGGCTACCGCGTGCTGGACTGGGCGATCCGCATCGTCGGTGACGCCCGCACCCTGCGCGAAGAAATGCGCAGCCGCCGTCACGGGCTGTCGGGCAACCTGCGCCTGGGCGTGATACCGACCGCACTGCCGATGATCGCGCGGCTGACCGGCCCGTTCCTGTCGCGCAATTCCCGGGTCGGCATCACCATCCTGTCGCGCACCTCGGCGGAGATCCTCGACGGGATCGAGGGTCTGACGCTGGACGCCGGCGTCACCTATCTCGACAACGAGCCTCTGGGGCGGGTGGTGCAGGTGCCGCTCTACGTGGAGCGCTACCGGCTGCTGGTCGCCGAGGGCTCGGGTCTCTGGGACGGGGACAGCATCGGCTGGGCCGAGGCGGCCGACCTGCCACTCTGCCTGCTGACCGGCGACATGCAGAACCGCAGGATCATCTGCCAGCATATGGCCGAGGCCGGTCGCACCGTCAGCGCCACGGTGGAATCGAATTCGTCCATCGCGCTGGTGGCGCATGTCGCCACCGGACGCTGGGCCTCGATCGTTCCCGAGGCGCTGGCCTCGATGGTCACGGCGGGGCCGGGGCTGCGCAGCATCCCGGTCCGGCAGCCCGACGCCGGGCATCTGGTCGGGCTGGTCGCGGCGCTGCGCGAGCCGCATACGCCGCTTCTTGCGGCGCTTTTGGACGAGGCCGGAAAAACGACGGTCCTAGACTCCGACTGATAGGCAATCACTATCGTTTGACGACACTTCGATGTTGATTGGCCTATCATGCGGTCTAGAAGGGCCGCAGCGAACGGAGCGCGCATGATCCAGGCCCCTACCGATACCGCCTCGCGGACCGACGCCGCGATCGCCCGCCACAAGGACACCGAAGGACCGCTTCTGCCGATCCTGCAGGATCTCCAGGCCGAGTTCGGCCATATCCCGCGCGAAGCCCTGCCGCGGATCGCCGGGGCGCTGAACCTCAGCCGGGCCGAGGTGCACGGGGTGGTCAGCTTCTACCACGATTTCACCGACAGCCCCCGCGGCCGCGTCGTCGTCCGGCTCTGCCGGGCCGAGGCCTGCCAGGCGGTCGGCGGCCGCGCGCTTGCCGAGGCCGTGCAGCAGAGCCTCGGCATCGGCTGGGGCGAGACGACGCCGGACGGTTCGATCACGCTCGAGGCCGTCTATTGCCTCGGCCTGTGCGCCTGCGGCCCGGCGGGCATGGTGGGCGAAAGCCTCGCCGGGCGGCTGGACCCGGACCGGGTGACGCAGCTTCTGGCGGAGGCCGGGCGATGAAGGTCTATGTTCCCCGTGATGCGGCGGCCCGGGCGCTCGGCGCCGATGCGGTGGCCCGCGCCGTCCATCTCCACGCCCGGCAGTTCGGCCGCGACGTCACGCTGGTCCGCAACGGTTCGCGCGGAATGATCTGGCTCGAGCCGCTGGTCGAGATCGAGACCGCGGCCGGACGGCTTGCCTTCGGCCCGATGACCGCGGCCGACGTGCCGGCGCTTTTCGACGATCTGGCCGCCCACCCAAAGGCGCTCGGCCCGACCGACGATCTTCCCTGGATGAAGGGCCAGACCCGTCTCACCTTCGCGCGGGTGGGCCTGACCGATCCGCTCTCGCTGCAGGACTACGAGGCCAACGGGGGCCTGGCCGGGCTGCGCCGCGCGCTGGCGATGGACCCCGCCGCCATCGTCGCTGAAGTCACCGACAGCGGCCTGCGCGGGCGCGGCGGCGCGGGCTTTCCGACCGGGATCAAGTGGAAGACCGTCGCAGGCGCCGAGGCCCCGCAGAAATACATCGTCTGCAACGCCGACGAGGGCGACAGCGGCACCTTCGCCGACCGGATGCTGATGGAGGGCGACCCTCTGGCGCTGATCGAGGGCATGGCGATCGCCGGCGTCGCGGTGGGCGCGACCCGGGGTTACGTCTACATCCGATCCGAATACCCCGATGCCATCGCGACCATGACCGAAGCGCTCGCGGTCGCGCGCGAGGCGCGCCTGCTCGGACCCGACCTCCTGGGGTCCGGCCATGCCTTCGACATGGAGGTCCGGGTCGGCGCCGGGGCCTATGTCTGCGGCGAGGAGACGTCGCTGCTGAACTCGCTCGAGGGCAAGCGCGGTGTCGTGCGCGCCAAGCCGCCGCTGCCGGCGCTGCAAGGGCTTTTCGGCCGTCCGACCGTCGTGAACAACGTGATCTCTCTGGCCACGGTACCGGTGATCCTGTCGCGCGGCGCGGCCTTCTATCGCGATTTCGGCATCGGCCGGTCGCGCGGCACCATCCCCTTGCAGATTGCGGGCAACGTGCGCCGCGGCGGGCTTTACGAGGTGGCCTTCGGCCTGACCCTGCGCGAGATCGTCGAGGACATCGGCGGCGGAACCGCCTCGGGGCGGCCGGTGCGCGCGGTGCAGGTGGGCGGGCCGCTCGGCGCCTATTTCCCGCCCGCGCTCTTCGACACGCCCTTCGGCTACGAGGACTATGCCGCGAAGGACGGGCTGATCGGCCATGCCGGCATCGTCGTCTTCGACGACCGCGTTGACATGGCCGCACAGGCCCGTTTCGCCATGGAATTCTGCGCCATCGAGTCCTGCGGCAAGTGCACCCCCTGCCGGATCGGCGCGGTGCGCGGGGTCGAGACCATCGACCGCCTCATCGCCGGCGACGCGGGCGCCCTGCCCGTGCTGCGCGACCTCTGCGAGACGATGAAGTTCGGCTCGCTCTGCGCGCTTGGCGGCTTCACGCCCTATCCGGTGCTGTCGGCGCTTGACCACTTCCCCGAAGATTTCGCCCGCCAGAGGGAGGCTGCGGAATGAAGGACTTCATCATCCCCGACGCCGATTTCGGCACCCCCCGCGCCCGGGCCCGCACCCCGGTGACGCTGACCATCGACGGGCGCGACGTGACCGTGCCCGAGGGGACCTCGATCATGCGCGCGGCCTTCGAGGCCGGCATCCCGGTGCCGAAGCTCTGCGCAACCGACTCGGTCGACGCCTTCGGGTCCTGCCGGCTGTGCCTCGTGGAAATCGAGGGGCGCGCCGGCACGCCCGCCTCATGCACCACGCCGGTTGCGCCCGGCCTGGTCGTGCACACCCAGACCGACCGGCTCGCGCGCCTCCGCCGCGGCGTGATGGAGCTCTATATCTCGGACCATCCTCTCGACTGTCTGACCTGCTCGGCCAACGGCGACTGCGAATTGCAGGACATGGCCGGGGTCGTCGGCCTGCGCGACGTGCGCTACGAGGCCAAGGCTACGCATTTCCGCCCCGAGACCGTGACCGGGACGGCGAACCCGGACTGGATGCCCAAGGACCAGTCGAACCCGTATTTCACCTACGATCCGTCGAAATGCATCGTCTGCTCGCGCTGCGTGCGGGCCTGCGAGGAGGTGCAGGGCACCTTCGCGCTGACGATCGAGGGCCGCGGCTGGCAAAGCCGGGTGTCGCCGGGCATGCACGAGGATTTCCTGTCCAGCGAATGCGTGAGCTGCGGCGCCTGCGTGCAGGCCTGCCCGACCGCCACGCTGAACGAAAAGTCGATGATCGCGATCGGCACGCCCGACCGCGCGGTCATCACCACCTGCGCCTACTGCGGCGTGGGCTGTTCCTTCCGGGCCGAGATGCGCGGCGACACGCTGGTGCGCATGGTGCCGTGGAAGGATGGCAAGGCCAATCGCGGGCACTCCTGCGTCAAGGGCCGCTTCGCCTGGGGCTATGCGCAGCACCAGGACCGCATCCTGAAGCCGATGATCCGCGACCGCATCACCGACCCCTGGCGCGAGGTCAGCTGGGACGAGGCACTGGGTTTCGCTGCGCAGAAACTTCTCATGCTGCAAGCGCAGCATGGGCCGGATTCGCTGGGGGTCATCACCTCGTCGCGCTGCACCAACGAAGAGACCTACCTGGTGCAGAAACTCGCGCGCGCGGTGTTCCGCACCAACAACACCGACACCTGCGCCCGGGTCTGCCATTCGCCCACTGGCTACGGGCTGGGCCAGACCTTCGGCACCTCGGCCGGCACGCAGGACTTCGACTCCGTCGAAGCCGCGGATGTCATCCTGGTGATCGGGGCGAACCCGACCGACGCCCATCCGGTCTTTGCCAGCCGCATGAAGAAACGGCTGCGGCAGGGCGCCCGGCTGATCGTCGTCGATCCGCGGCGCATCGACCTCGTGCGGTCGGCCCATGTCGCGGCCGATCACCATCTGCAACTGCGCCCCGGCACCAACGTCGCGGTGGTCACGGCGATGGCCCATGTGATCGTGACCGAAGGGCTGGTGAACGAATCCTTCCTGCGCGAGCGCTGCGACTGGGACGAGTATCTCGACTACGCCGCCTTTGTCGCGCGGCCCGAGCACGGCCCCGAGGCGACCGAGGCGCTGACCGGCGTGCCGGCGGCGACGCTGCGCGAAGCCGCCCGGCTTTACGCCACGGGCGGCAACGCGGCCATCTATTACGGGCTTGGCGTGACCGAACACAGTCAGGGATCGACCACGGTGATCGGCATCGCCAATCTGGCGATGCTGACCGGCAATATCGGCCGGCCGGGCGTGGGCGTGAACCCGCTGCGCGGCCAGAACAACGTGCAGGGTTCGTGCGACATGGGATCGTTCCCGCACGAACTGCCGGGCTATCGCCACGTGAAGAATCCCGAAGTACGCGCGATCTACGAGAGCCTCTGGGGCGTGACGATCAGCCCCGAGCCGGGCCTGCGGATCCCGAACATGCTGGACGCGGCCGTCGAGGGCAGCTTCAGGGGCCTCTACATCCAGGGCGAGGACATCCTTCAGTCGGACCCCGACACCCATCACGTCGCCGCCGGGCTGGCGGCGATGGATTGCGTGATCGTCCACGACCTCTTCCTGAACGAGACCGCGAACTACGCGCATGTGTTCCTGCCGGGCTCGACCTTCCTCGAGAAGGACGGGACCTTCACCAACGCCGAACGCCGCATCAACCGGGTGCGCAAGGTGATGGCCCCGAAGAACGGCTACGAGGACTGGGAAGTGACCCAGAGGCTCGCCAACGCCATGGGCGCGCGCTGGACCTACACCCACCCGTCCCAGATCATGGAAGAGATCGCCCTGACCACGCCCTCCTTTGCCGGCGTGACCTATGACCTGCTCGAGGAGCTGGGCTCGGTGCAATGGCCCTGCAACGCCAAGGCGCCCGAGGGCACGCCTCTCATGCATGTGGACGGTTTCGTCCGCGGCCGCGGGCGGCTGATCCGCACCGAGTACGTCGCCACCGACGAGCGGACCGGTCCGCGCTTCCCGCTTCTGCTCACCACCGGACGGATCCTGTCGCAGTACAACGTGGGCGCGCAGACCCGGCGCACCGAGAACACGGTCTGGCACGACGAGGACGTGCTCGAGATCCATCCGCATGACGCGGAACTGCGCGGCATCCGCGAAGGCGACTGGGTGCGGCTGGCAAGCCGCGCCGGCGAGACGAGTCTGCGCGCCCATCTGAGCGACCGTGTCGCGCCGGGGGTCGTCTACACAACTTTCCATCATCCCGAGACGCAGGCGAACGTCGTCACCACCGACTATTCGGACTGGGCGACGAACTGCCCGGAATACAAGGTGACCGCCGTGCAGGTCAGCCGGTCGAACGGCCCGACCGAGTGGCAGGAGGACTATCGCCACCAGGCCGAACAGGCCCGGCGCATCCTGCCCGCGGCCGAGTGACATGACGACCGCCGCGCCCCGCTCCACCTATCGGGCCGGCCGCTGGCAGGCCGGCAACCGCCCGCTGCCCGAAGAGGCGGCGGTGGCGCTGGTGATGAACGGCACCACGCAGGCGGTGATGATGGCCACGCCCGCCGATCTCGAGGATTTCGCGCTGGGCTTTGCGCTGACCGAAGGCATCGCGCACACCCCGGCCGAGATCACCGGGATCGAGGTCGTGCAACAGGAGAATGGGCACGAGACCCGGGTCTGGCTCTGCCCCGCGGCGGCCGAGCGACTGGCCAGCCGCCGGCGCGCGCAGGTCGGGCCGGTCGGCTGCGGTCTGTGCGGGATCGACAGTCTGGCCGGGGCGATGCGCGACCTTCCCCCCCTGGCTGCGGGCGGCGCCCTGCATCCGGGCGGGATCGGGCTGGCGATGGCGGCGCTTGCCGACGGGCAGCGGCTGCGCCGGGAAACCGGCGCGATCCATGCCGCCGGCTTCTGGGTCCCGGGCCGCGGGCTGATCGCCCTGCGCGAGGATGTGGGCCGGCACAACGCGCTCGACAAGCTCGCAGGCGCGATCCTGCGCGCGGGCGAGGACCCGGCCGCCGGCGCGATCGTGATCACAAGCCGGGTGTCGGTCGATCTGGTGCAGAAGGCCGCAACGCTCGGAACGCCCATCCTGATCGCCGCATCGGTTCCGACCGCGCTCTCGGTTGCGCGGGCCGAGGACTGCGGCCTGACCCTGGTCGGATCGGCGCGCGGCCCCGATTTCGACCTCTACACCCATCCCGAACGCATCCAGCCGGAGCCCGCCAGCGATGTCGCCTGACAAGATGGTCCACATGGCCAACCAGATCGCGCTCTTCTTCGAGAGCCGGCCCGAAGCCGAAGCCGCAGCCGGGGTGGCTGCGCACATCAACGATTTCTGGGAACCGCGAATGCGGCGCCAGCTTCTCGATCATGTGGCGGCGGGTGGCGACGGCCTGCGTCCGCTGGTGCTTGCGGCAGCGGCGCAGATCCGCGAGCCACAGACCGCCTAGGACGCCGCCGCCAGAACGGCCAGAAGCGCGGCCGCGGACAGGGGGGCGGGGTTCGCCTTCATCGACGAGCCCACCTGCGCCGCCTCGGCCAGTTCCGGGTGCATGTCGGCGGTGATGCCCATGGCGGTCAGCCCCGGAAGACCCGAGCCCCGCGCAAACCCTTCCAACGCCGCAAAGCCGTCCGGGGCACCGAAGCCCTCGGCCAGCCATGCGGCCACCTCGGAAAGGCGCGCGGCCGCGACCGAGCCCGCCGGCACCGCCCTGCTGTTGGCCCGCAGCACATGCGGCAGGAGCGCCCCGCAGATCGCGCCATGCGCGGCGCCCGACAGCCCGCCGGCCGGCCCCGCAAGGCCGTGCACCGCGCCCAGTCCCGCGTTGGCGAGCGCAAGCCCGCCGCAGAGGCTCGCCCAGGCGATCGCGTCGCGCGCGTCGGCATCCTCGCGGGTCATGAGCGTCTGCAACGCGGCGATCGCCCGCGGTATGGCATCGCGGCACAGCGCGTCGGTCCAGGGGTTGGCGCGGGTCGAGACATAGGGCTCGATCACCTGGGTGAGCGCGTCGAGCCCCGAGGCCAGCGTCACCCCCCGCGGGCATCCGTCGGTCAGCGCAGGATCGACGATCGCGACCCGTGCCATCATGCGGTCGTCGCGCAGGGACACCTTGCGGCGGGCCTCCGTCACGTCGATCACCGCATTCTTGGTGACTTCCGAGCCGGTACCCGATGTCGTCGGCATGGCGACGAACGGCAGCGGCGCATGGCGCAGCGGCAGCCCGCGGCCAACAACCTCGAGATGGTCCATCGGCTCGCCCCCGGGTGCGAGCGCGGCAACGGCCTTGGCCAGATCCATCGCCGCACCGCCGCCGAGGCCGAGCACGCAGTCGGCGCCGAACGCCCGGGCGGCGCCGAGGGCGGCCTCGAGCATGGCGAGCGTCGGCTCGCGCGGGCAGGCATGGCCCAGGATCGCCAGTCCCGAAGCCTGCACCGAATCCATGACCGGCGCCACGCGGGATGCATCCCGCCCGTGCACCACGAAGGCGCGGCTGCCGAAGGCGGCAAGCGCCGCGCCCGCCTGTCCGGCCTGACCGCGCCCGAAGAGGATGCGCGGCGGCGCGACGATCGCGAAGGGGGTCATACCGAAAGCGTCGCCTGAACGGCACGCTGCCATCCGGCGTAGCGGGTCGCCCGCTCGGCCTCGGGCATCCGCGGCTCGAAGCGCCGGTCGAGCGCCCAGCCCTTCGCAAAGCCCTCGGCATCGGGATAGACGCCGGCCTTCATCCCGGCGAGCCAGGCCGCGCCGAGCGCGGTCGTTTCCAGAACCCTCGGACGATCCACCGGAGCGCCGATGATGTCGGCGAGAAACTGCATCGCCCAGTCCGAGGCCGACATGCCGCCATCGACCCGCAGCACGCCCTCGGCGCCGGCGCCCCAGTCGGCGCCCCAGTCGGCGCGCATGGCCTCGAGCAGGTCGCGTGTCTGGAAGCCCACGCTTTCCAGCGCCGCGCGGGCCAGTTCCGCGGGCCCGGAGTTGCGGGTCAACCGGTAGATCGCGCCCCGGCATTCGGCGTTCCAGTAGGGCGCCCCGAGCCCGGTGAAGGCCGGCACCAGGATGACGCCCTGCCCCGGGTCCGCCCGCTCGGCCAGGCCCTGGGTCTCGCGCGCGTCGCGGATGATCCGCAGCCCGTCGCGCAGCCACTGGACCACGGCGCCGGCGATGAAGATCGAGCCTTCGAGCGCGTAGGTCGTGCGCCCGTCGAGCCGGTAGGCGATGGTGCCCAGAAGCCGGTTGCGGCTTTCGACAAGCGTGCCGCCGGTGTTGAGCAGCGCGAAGCAGCCGGTGCCGTAGGTCGATTTCATCATGCCCGGCTGGAAACAGGCCTGACCGATGGTCGCCGCCTGCTGGTCGCCCGCGACCCCCAGGATCGGAATCGCGCGGCCGAAGAGATCGGCGCGGGTCGTGCCGAAATCGGCCGCACAGTCGCGCACCTCGGGCAGCATCGCGGTCGGCACGCCCAGAAGCGCGCAGATGTCGTCGTCCCAGCGGTTGTCGCGGATGTTGTAGAGCAGCGTGCGCGCGGCATTGGTCGCGTCGGTCGCATGGACCCGGCCGCCGGTCAGCTGCCAGACCAGATAGCAGTCCACGGTTCCGAACAAGAGCTCGCCCCGTTCCGCCTTCGCCCGCGCGCCTTCGACATTGTCGAGAATCCAAGCAAGCTTCGTGCCCGAGAAATAGGGGTCGAGCAGCAGGCCGGTCCGGTGCGTCACCATGGCTTCGTGCCCGGCCCTGCGCAGCGCCTCGCACATCGGCGCGGTCCGGCGGTCCTGCCAGACGATGGCCCTGTGCACGGGCCGGCCGGTCGCGCGGTCCCAGACCAGCGTCGTTTCCCGCTGGTTGGTGATGCCGATGGCGGCGATGTCCGCGGGCGCGAGGCGCGCCTTCTCAATCGCCGAGCGCGCGGTCCCGGCGACACTGGACCAGATGTCGGAGGGGTCGTGCTCGACCCAGCCCGAGGCGGGATAGTGCTGCGCGAATTCCTCCTGGGCGACGGCGACCACCCGCATGCGCGCGTCGAACAGGATCGCGCGGCTCGAGGTGGTGCCCTGGTCGATGGCCAGAATATGGGTCATGTCGTTCCTCCCGTCGTCATCCCTGCGGCCCGAAGCCGCGCCCGAGCGCCCGCCAGCCCAGGGCCGACAGGACCGCCGCGCCGGCGGCGGCCAGCCAGAACGGCGCCGTCAGGGCGGGTCCGCGCTCCATCATCGTCGCCGCCACCCGGACCGCAAGACCCGAGGCCAGAAGCCCGACCGGCATCATGCCCCAGGCCAGCAGGCGATAGAGACTGTTCACGCGCCCGAGCAACCGGTCGGGGATGGTGCGCTGGCGATAGGAGACCGAAACCGTGTTCCACAGAATCCCGGTGAATTCGAAGGCCGCCATCACGCACGCCAAGGCCAACGCCCCGGGGGCGAGCGGGATCAGCGCGAAGGCCAGCGCCGAGGCGGCCAGCGACCCTTGCGCGGTCCGCGCTGCGCCGAGGCGCCCGATGATCCGACCCGCCGCAAGTCCGCCCAGAACGCCGCCCGCCGCGCCTGCGCCGAGGATCAGGCCATAGACCGGCGCCCCGAGCCCGAGGTTCTCCTGCACATGCAGCACCAGCGCAATCGCGACCATCTGGAAAACGAGGTTCCAGACCCCGGTGATGATCGCCAGCACCCGCAGGAGCGGCGCGCCGGCCAGGAACCGCACGCCTTCGCCAAGCTCGCGCCGCCAGTCGGGTGCGGCGCCCGGCACGGCGCGGAACCGGCCTGCGATCGACAGCACCGCGGCCAGCGCCAGAAGGTAAAGCCCCGCATTCACCGCAAAGGGCGCGGGCATGGCGACCGCGATCAGGAAGGCGCCCAGCGCCGGACCGACCAGCGCATTCGCCACCATCTCGACGCTCCAGAGCCGGCCGTTCGCCACCTCCAGCCGATCGTGCGGCACGATCGCGGGCAGCATGGTCTGCGCGGCGTTGTCGCGAAAGACCTCGGCCCCGCCGACGACCAGCGCCGCCCCGGCGATCATGGCGAAAAGCCAGGGCGACGACACGCCCGAGGCGGGCGCCGCCGGCAGCGGCAGGGCCAGCGCCAGCGCCACTGCGGCCGCAGCAAAGGCCACGGCGCGCAACGCATCCATGCGAAGGATCAGCCGACGCCGGTCCGCCCGGTCGGTCACGATCCCGGCGGGCACGGCGAGCACCGCCCAGGGCAGGCGCAGCGCCACCGGAACCAGCGCGATCAGCAGGGCATCCCGGGTCAGGGCCGAGGCCGTCCAGGCCCAGGCCACGGTCGCCACGCCGTCGGCAAGGTTGGCCGCACCGCTTGCCGCGATGAAGCGCGCCAGCACGCCGCCCGTCCGCCCGGCATCCCCGCCCACACCGTCTCTCCCAGCCGCTTCTTCTTTGCACAAATACCCCGCGGGGGTGCGGGGGCGCGAAGCCCCCGCCCTTTCCGCAAAAGACGCGGCCCCTTTCGGGGCCGCGCCAGCGTTTCCGGGACCGGCGTGGTCCCGCCGTGCCGCCGTCACTTCCAGCTGGCGACCAGCTCGTCGTAGTTGACGGTGATCGGCTTTTCCTTCTCGTTCTCGATCTTCAGTTGCGGGGCGAGCGAGCCATGCTCCTTGGCGTAGTTGTTCCACCACACCAGGTCATGCTTCTCGGCCATCTTCGGGCCGATGTCGCCCTGCACGCCGGACCGTTCGATCCGTTCCATCACCTTTTCCTGCTCGGCGCAGAGGCTGTCCATCGCTTCCTGCGCGGTCTTGGCGCCGGAGGAGGCATCGCCGATCGCCTGCCACCAGAGCTGGGCGAGCTTGGGATAGTCGGGAACGTTGGTGCCGGTGGGCGACCACATCAGCCGGGCCGGGCTGCGATAGAACTCGATCAGGCCGCCGAGTTTCGGGGCGCGGTCGGTGAAGGACTGGTGATCGAGCGTCGACTGCCGGATGAAGGTCAGACCGACGTGGCTCTTCTTCACGTCCACGGTCTTCGAGGTGACGAACTGGGCGTAGAGCCAGGCCGCCTGCGCCCGATCGACGGGGGTCGACTTCATCAGCGTCCAGGACCCCGCGTCCTGATAGCCGAGCTTCATGCCGTCCTTCCAGTAGACGCCATGCGGGCTCGGCGCGAAGCGCCACTTGGGCGTGCCGTCGGCGTTCACCACCGGCAGGCCTTCCTTCACGAAGTCGGCGGTGAAGGCGGTGTAGGTGAACATCTGCTGGGCGATCTCGCCCTGCGACGGCACCGGACCCGCCTCGCCGAAGGTCATGCCCGCGGCGGCCGGCGGCGCGTAGGCCTTCAGCCAGTCGAGGTATTTCTGGATCGCGTAGACCGAGGCGGGGCCGTTGGTGTCGCCGCCGCGATCGACGCAGGAGCCGACCGGCCGGCTGCCGTCATCGACGCGGATGCCCCATTCGTCCACCGGCTTGCCGTTCGGGATGCCCTTGTCGCCGTTCCCGGCCATCGACAGCCAGGCGTCGGTAAACCGCCAGCCGAGGCTCGGGTCCTTCTTGCCGTAGTCCATGTGGCCATAGACCTTCTTGCCGTCGATCTCGCGGCCGGTGAAGAACTCGGCGATGTCCTCGTAGGCCGACCAGTTGACCGGCACGCCGAGGTCGTAGCCATACTTGGCCTTGAAGTCGGCCTTGTTCTTCTCGTCGTTGAACCAGTCGTAGCGGAACCAGTAGAGGTTGGCGAACTGCTGGTCGGGCAGCTGGTAGAGCTTGCCGTCCGGCGCCGTGGTGAACGAGGCCCCGATGAAGTCGTCGGGATCGAGGTTCGGGTTGGTGACGGCCGCGCCCTCGCCCGCCATCCAGTCGGTCAGGTTGCGCACCTGCTGGTAGCGCCAGTGGGTGCCGATCAGGTCCGAGTCGTTGATGTAGCCGTCGTAGATGTTCTCGCCGGACTGCATCTGGGTCTGCAGCTTCTCGACCACATCGCCTTCGCCGATCAGGTCGTGCGTCACCTTGATGCCGGTGATCGCGGTGAAGGCCGGCGCCAGCACCTTCGATTCATACTCATGCGTGGTGATCGTCTCGGACACCACCTTGATCTCCATGCCGGCCAGAGGCTTGGCGGCATCGATGAACCACTGCATCTCGGCTTCCTGCTCGGCGCGGCTCAGCGTCGACAGGTCCCCGATTTCCGCGTCGAGGAACTTCTTCGCCGCGTCCATGTCGGCCCAGGCCGGACCGGTGGCGAACAGCGCGAGCGCCATCGCCGTTGTCGAAAGACGTCTTGTCATTGTATTCCTCCCCTGGAATGTGAGACGTGCCGTTTGACGTTCCAGCCGGGAGGCGCGGGTCGCATCCGCGCCTTCCGGCGTCTTTCACCCCCCTAGACCCAGCGGAACACCGCCGCGGCCCAGACGAGACACAGGACCAGCGCGCCCCATTGGGGCAGGCCGGTCAGACCGAGCCAGGCCAGATTGATGAAGGCCGAGCCCAGAAGACTGATGAACAGGCGATCCCCCCGGGTGGTCTCGATGCGCAGGATGCCCACGCGCGGGGTCTCGGGGTAGCGGATCGCGAGGATCGTGAAGAGGATCAGCAGGCAGGCGACGACCCAGAAGAAGGCGGCCGTCGCCAGCGTCCAGGCCATCCAGCCGCCCGGGATCATCGGGGCGAACCAGTCGATCGCCCCGTCCTTGCGCGGCGCGACCACAAGCCCGGCGATGCCGATGGCGGCCATGACCGCGGCCACGACGCCGGTGCCGAGGTTCAGGGAACGGTTGGAGGTCATCACACCCTCCCCAGGGCAAAGCCCTTGGCGATGTAGTTGCGCACGAACCAGATCACGAGGGCACCGGGGATGATGGTCAGCACCCCGGCCGCGGCCAGCACACCCCAGTCGAGCCCCGAGGCCGACACCGTGCGGGTCATCGTGGCGGCGATCGGCTTGGCGTTGACCGAGGTGAGCGTGCGCGACAAGAGCAGCTCGACCCAGGAGAACATGAAGCAGAAGAAGGCCGCGACCCCGATGCCCGAGGCGATGAGCGGCATGAAGATCCGCACGAAGAACTTCGGCCAGGAGTAGCCGTCGAGAAAGGCGGTCTCGTCGATTTCCTTCGGCACGCCGCGCATGAAGCCTTCGAGGATCCAGACCGCGAGCGGCACGTTGAAGAGGCAGTGCGCCAGCGCCACCGCGATATGGGTGTCGAAAAGCCCGATCGACGAATAGAGCTGGAAGAACGGCAGGGCGAAGACCGCGGGCGGCGCCATCCGGTTGGTCAGGAGCCAGAAGAAGAGGTGCTTGTCGCCGAGGAAGCGGTAGCGCGAGAAGGCATAGGCCGCCGGCAGCGCCACCGCGATCGAGATCGCCGTGTTCATCACCACGTAGATGAGCGAGTTGACATAGCCCATGTACCATGAGGCATCGGTCAGGATCGTGCGGTAGTTGGCGAAGGTCAGATCGCGCGGCCAGAGCGTGAACGACCCGGTGATCTCGGTGTTGGTCTTCAGGCTCATGTTCACGAGCCAGTAGATCGGCAGCAGGAGGAAGGTGAGGTAGAGCACCATCACCGCCGTGCTGGTGACGCTGCCGCTGCTGCTGCGGGCGCTCATTGCACGTCCTCCCGGTCGAGATTGGTCATCACCGTGTAGAAGACCCAGGAGATCAGCAGCACCACGAGGAAGTAGATCAGCGAGAAGGCGGCGGCGGGGCCGAGGTCGAACTGGCCGAGCGCGGTCTTGACGAGGTCGATCGACAGGAAGGTGGTCGAGTTGCCCGGGCCGCCGCCGGTGACGACGAAGGGCTCGGTGTAGATCATGAAGCTGTCCATGAAGCGCAGGAGGATCGCGATCAGCAGCACGCCCTTCATCTTCGGCAGCTCGATGTAGCGGAACACCTTCCAGCGGCTGGCCTGATCGATCCGCGCGGCCTGATAATAGGCCTGCGGGATCGACTGGAGCCCGGCATAGGCCAGCAGCGCCACCAGCGAGGTCCAGTGCCAGACATCCATCACGATGACCGTGATCCAGGCGGCCACCGCGTTCTGGGTGTAGTTGTAGTCGATGCCCAGCGCGGCCAGCGTGTGACCGAGAAGCCCGATGTCCACCCGGCCGAAGACCTGCCAGATGGTGCCGACCACGTTCCACGGGATGAGGAGCGGCAGCGCCATCAGCACCAGGCAGACCGAGGCCCAGAAGCCCTTCTTCGGCATCGACAGCGCAACCAGGATGCCGAGCGGCACCTCGATGGCCAGGATCACCGCGGAAAAGATCAGCTGCCGGCCCAGCGCGGCGTGGATGCGATCCGATCCCAGCACCTCCTTGAACCATTCGAGCCCGGCCCAGAAGAAGGCGTTGTTGCCGAAGGTGTCCTGCACCGAATAGTTGACCACGGTCATCAGCGGGATCACCGCCGAGAAGGCCACCAGGGCCAGCACCGGGATCACCATGAACCAGGCACGGTTGTTCTGCACGCGGTCGTCCATCAGCGCACCTCCCCCTCGACGCGCCAATCGTCGGCGTAGACATTCACACGGGCGGGGTCGAACACGACCCGGTCGGCGCCCGCCGGGATCGGCTGATCCTCGGGCATGACGATGTTGAGCGGCCGGCCGGCCACGGTGGCGCGCACGATGCGGTGGTGTCCCACGTCCTCGACGCGGCGGACCGTCGCGGGCAGACCCGGACCATCGGACGCAAGCCGGACGAACTCGGGGCGCACGCCCAGTTCGACCTTGCCCGGCAGGGCGCCGTAGCGCGCACCGAGGGGCACGATGCCCCCGTCCACCCGCGCCTCGGTCCCGGCGACTTCGGCGGGCAGCAGGTTCATGCCGGGCGAGCCGATGAAGTAGCCGACGAAGGTGTGGGCGGGCTTTTCGAAAAGCTCGGCCGGGGTGCCCATCTGCACGACGCGCCCGTCATACATGACCACGACCTTGTCGGCGAAGGTCAGCGCCTCGGTCTGGTCGTGGGTGACGTAGATCATCGTGTGCCCGAACTCGCGGTGCAGCGCCTTGAGCTGCGTGCGCAGCTCCCATTTCATCTGCGGGTCGATGACCGTGAGCGGCTCGTCGAAGAGGATCGCGTTCACGTCCTCGCGCACCATGCCGCGGCCGAGGCTGATCTTCTGCTTGGCGTCCGCGGTCAGGCCGCGGGCCTTGCGGTCGAGCGTCGCCTCCATGCCGATCATCTGCGCGATCTGGCCCACGCGCCGGGCGACATAGGCCGGATCGGCGCCGCGGTTCTTCAGCGGAAAGGCGAGATTCTCGCGCACGGTCATGGTGTCGTAGACCACGGGGAACTGGAACACCTGGGCGATGTTGCGGCTGGCGGTCGGCGCGTGCGTCACGTCGCGGTCGCCAAAGAGGATGCGGCCCTCGGACGGGGTCAGCAGCCCCGAGATGATGTTGAGAAGCGTGGTCTTTCCGCAGCCCGAGGGGCCGAGGAGCGCATAAGCGCCGCCGTCGTCCCAGACATGGTCCAGCCGCTTCAGCGCGTAGTCGGAATCCGACTTCGGATTCGGCTGGTAGCTGTGGGCCAGGTTCGACAGCGTGATCCGGGCCATCAGGTTCCCCCCGCGTAGCTTGCGGCCGCCACCAGCCCGCCGCGCTCGTCGAAGACGTAGGCGTGGTCCGGGTTGAGCCAGATGGTGAGCTCGGCGCCCGGGGACAGATCGCGGACCCCGGACACGACCGCCACCCAGCGCTCGCCCGCATGGTCGAGATGCAGATAGGTCTCGGAACCGGTGATCTCGGTCACGGCGACCCGGGTCCGGAAATGCAGGGCATCGCCGGCCATCGGATCGGCATCGAGGTGATTGGGGCGGAACCCGGCAAGATAGCGCCCGTCCGCCAGACGGGCGAGCGTGCCATGCGCCGGCAGTGTCTGGCCGTCCCCGAAATGGATCGCCGGCCCTCTTTTCTCGATCTTCAGAAAATTCATCGGAGGGTCCGAGAAGACCCGGGCGGTGATCGAATCCTGCGGCTGGCGATAGACCTCGGCCGTCGGTCCGAACTGCGTCACGCGGCCCTCCCAGAGCGTGGCGACGTTGCCGCCCAGCAGCAGCGCCTCTTCGGGCTCGGTCGTCGCATAGACGAAGATCGCGCCCGATTCCTCGAAGATCTTCGGGATCTCCTCGCGCAGTTCCTCGCGCAGCTTGTAGTCGAGATTGGCGAGCGGCTCATCCAGAAGCACGAGCCCGGCCCCCTTGACCAGCGCGCGGGCCAGAGCGCAGCGCTGCTGCTGGCCGCCCGAAAGCTCCAGAGGCTTTCGCGACAGGTAGGGGCCAAGCTTCATCAGCGCCGCAGCCTTGTCCACCGCCGCGCGGATCTCGGCGTCGGCGCGCCCCATCTGGCGCAGGGGCGAGGCGATGTTGTCGTAGACGGTCAGCGACGGGTAGTTGATGAACTGCTGATAGACCATCGCCACGTTGCGGTCCTGCACGCGGGCGCCGGTCACGTCGCGGCCCTCCCAGATCACCCGGCCCGCGGTCGGCGCCTCGAGGCCCGCCATCAGGCGCATCAGCGTGGTCTTTCCCGACAGGGTCGGCCCCAGAAGCACGTTCATCGTGCCCCTGGTCAGGGTCAGGGTGGTCGGGTGGATGTGAACCCGCCCGGCCTGCACCTTTCCCACGGCGTCAAGCGTCAGCGTCATCGCATCGCCTCCGAGGCAACCGCCCGCCGACCGGCGCGATGGCTCATGTAGTCCTCCAGTGCCGCGACCTCGGCCGGCGTCATCCGCAGCCCGAGCTTCGAGCGTCGCCACAGGATGTCGTCCGCGCGGCGCGCATATTCCCGGTCCATGAGCCAGTTCACCTCGGCTTCGGTCAGCGTGGCGCCGAAATCGCGGCCGAGATCGGCCGGCTTTCGCGCCGCGCCCAGAACCTGCGCGGTCTCGGTCCCGTAGGCCCGCACCAGCCGCCCGGCCCAGCGGTCGTCGAGAAAGGGATAGACGCGCCGGGTTTCCTCGATCAGCGCCTTCACGCCATCGACGGCGAAGTCGCCGCCCGGAAGGGCCACGCCCGCCGTCCACGGGCCGGCCAGTCCGGGAAAGAAGCGGGCGATCTTCTCCATCGCGTGTTCGGCCAGCCGGCGGTAGGTGGTGATCTTGCCGCCGAAGACGCTGAGCAGGGGAGCCCCCCGGTCATCGACCGACAGGACATAGTCCCGGGTTGCGGCCGTCGCGGACTTGGCCCCGTCGTTGTAGAGGGGGCGCACGCCGGAATAGGTCCAGACCACATCGGCTGCCGTGACCGGGCGCGCGAAGTATTCGGAGGCAAAGGCGCACAGATAGTCGCGCTCTTCGTCGGTGCAGCGGGCCGACTGGGGATCGCCCCGATGATCCTTGTCGGTGGTGCCGATCAGGGTGAAGTCGGTCTCGTAGGGAATGGCGAAGATGATGCGGCCGTCCCCGCCCTGGAAGAAGTAGCACTTGTCGTGGTCGTAAAGCCGGCGGGTGACGATGTGGCTGCCGCGGACAAGGCGGACGCCTTCGGTGCTGTTCACGCGGAGCGTGTTGCGCACCACATCCTCGACCCAGGGGCCGCCGGCGTTGACCAGAACCTTCGCGCGGATGGTTTCGGTCGCGCCGTCCTCATGGGTCACCCGGACCGCCCAGCCCTCGGCCGAGCGATCGGCCGACACCACCCGGGCGCGCGTCATGATCCGCGCGCCGCGCGCCTCGGCGTCCCGGGCGTTCAGGACGACGAGGCGCGAATCCTCGACCCAGCAGTCCGAGTATTCGTAGGCCTTGCGGAACTTCGGGTTCAGCGGCTTGCCGGCCGGATCGCGGGTGAGGTCCAGCGTCGTCGTCCCGGGAAGGATCTTCCGGCCGCCGAGATGGTCGTAGAGAAAGAGACCCAGCCGGATCAGCCAGGCCGGCCTGCGGCCCTTCATCCAGGGCATGAAGACGGTGAGCAGCTTCGAGGTGGGCGTGTCGCCCTCGAAGCGCATGTCGCGGTGGTAGGGCAGCACGAAGCGCATCGGCCAGCTGATGTGCGGCATGGCACGCAGCAGCGTCTCGCGCTCCTTCAGGGCCTCGCGCACGAGACGCACCTCGAAGTATTCGAGATAGCGCAGCCCGCCGTGGAAGAGCTTGGTCGAAGCCGAGGATGTGGCCGAGGCGAGGTCATGCATCTCGGCCAGGGCGACGCTCAGCCCGCGTCCGGCGGCATCGCGGGCGATGCCGCAGCCGTTCACGCCACCACCGATGACGAAGATGTCGACGGCCTGATCCAGGGCGTTTTTCGCGATCACGTTGTCCTCCCTGCGCCCCTGAAGATGCGGCCAAGGCGCGCGTTCTGTCAAACCAAGTTTTCGTTTTTGTTCGTTTTTCATATCTTATTGATATATCACGGTTTTACGATCGTTCGTTATTGCTGCGAGGCAGAAGAATTCCACTGCGATTGCAAAGAGGTGCCCGAATCCGGGCCAGTTTTCGCTTTTGTCTTGCGCCCCGGCGCGATTCGCGGTGCTCTGCGCAAAACGAAAGCGGAGCCCGCCTTGGCCCTCAGCCTGCGTCAGACCGAAATCCTCGACATCGCCCGCGCCGAGGGCCGCGTCGTCGTCGAGGATCTCGCCGAGCGGTTCAGCGTCACCGTCCAGACCATCCGCCGCGACCTGACCGAGCTTGCCGACGCGGGCAAGCTCGATCGCGTGCACGGCGGCGCGGTGATCCCCTCGGGGGTGGCCAACATCGGCTACGAACTGCGCCGCGCGCTGAACCCCGACGCCAAGGCCGCAATCGGGCGGACCTGCGCGCGGGCGATCCCGGACAACTCGTCGATGTTCCTCAACATCGGGACGACCACCGAAGCCGTCGCGCGCGAGCTTCTGAACCACAAGAACATCACGGTGGTCACCAACAACATCAACGTCGCCAACATCCTGGTCGCCAACGAGAGCTGCGACGTGATCGTGGCGGGGGGCGTGCTGCGCCGGTCGGACGGCGGGCTGGTCGGCGACCTGACCAACCAGGCCATCGAGGCGTTCAAGGTCGATTTCGCGGTGATCGGCACCTCGGCGCTGGACGAGGACGGCGACCTTCTCGACTACGACGCGCAGGAGGTCCGGGTCAGCCGCGCCATCCAGAAACAGGCGCGCAGGGTTTTTCTGGTTGCCGACGCGTCAAAGCTCGCCCGGTCGGCCCCCGTGCGCATCGGGTCTCTGGCCGAGGTGGACGCGATCTTCACCGACCGGCCCCTGCCCGAGACGCTGGCCCAGAAATGCCTGCAATGGGGAACGGATGTGATCCTTCCGGACGGCTGATTGCCGCCGGCCGCATGGCGGGCGGTTGACAATCGGGGCCGGGATTGTCACCCAAGCGGCATGCGACAGGGGGCGCGCCGCGCATGACAGACGGGCATCGGTCAGGCTTGCCGCGGGTCGTGGCCGTGGGCTTCAACAAGTGCGGCACCCGGTCCTTTGCCGAACTGTTCCGCCGCGCCGGCCACCCCGTGATCCATCACAAGGTGCGCGACCGCTGGCCGGTGCCCCGGCGGATCGGCCAGGTGATGCAGGCCAATCTCGCCGCTGGACGCAAGGTCTTCGACGGGGTCGAGGACGCGACCTTCCTGTGCGACCTGATCTACAGCACGCCGGAGGGCACCTGGGACGGCGCGTCGGCCTTCCGCGAGATTCTGCGCGACTACCCGGACACCATCCTGCTGCTGAACCTGCGCGACCGCGAGCAGTGGATCGCCTCGCGGCTCAACCACGGCCACGGGGAGTTCGCCCGGCGCGAGATGACGGCCCGCGGCCTGCGCCGGACCGAGGATCTGACCGCGGAATGGCGCGCCGAGTGGGACGCGCATCTTGCGGCGGTCCGCGCCTTCATGGCCGACCGGCCCGACCAGTACATCGAGTTCGACCTCGACCGCGACCGGCCCGAGGACCTTGTGGCACGCCTGCCGGCCTATCACCTGAATCCGGCCGATTTCCAGGACATCGGCCGCACGCGCGGCCGGCGAATGAGTGCGGCGATGAAGGCGCTCAAGCGCTTCGTGGCCCACAACCGGCCGCGTCTCACCCGCAAGGACAGGCCATGATCGTCAGCTGGTCGCGCCGCTTCTTCTTCCTGCACAACCGCAAGACGGCGGGCAGCTCGATCTCGGTATCGCTGTCGCGCTATCTGGGGCCCGAGGATCTGCAACTGAGCGCGATCCCCGAGACGGTGGGCCTGGGCCTGCCGCTGACCGCGCGGGTCCTGCGCGAGGCGAACGCCGAGGCCCACGGCTTCCTGCCCCTTTTCCGCCTCTTCGGCAGCCGCATCTACGGGCGCGCCATTGCACGGTCGATCGACCACGCCTGGCGCCCCCGGCTTGGCCGCAAGCCGCCCCATGCCCCGGCGGCGGTGGTGCGCGATGCCTTCCCCGACGAATGGGCGCGGTTCACCAAGTTCTGCGTGGTGCGCAACCCGTGGGACAAGACCGTGTCCGACTATTTCTGGCGCATCAAGGGCCTGCGCAACCCGCCGGATTTCCCTACCTATGTCCGGGCCCTGGCGGAGGGCGATCCGCTGGGGGGCGTCGTGCCCGTGGACATCCACGACAACTGGCCGCTCTACACCATCGACGACCGGATCGTCGCCGACGCGGTGATCCGGTTCGAGACCCTGACCGATGGCCTGTCCGGCCTTCTTCCCGGCCTCGGCATCGACTGGGACGGCTGGCTGCCGCGCGCCAAGGGGTCGGTCCGCAAGGCGGGCGGATCGGGAGGATCGGGGGGCTATCGCGATCTCTACGACACCGAGACGCGCGCGATCGTCGGACGGCTCTACGCGCGCGAAGCCGAAGCCTTCGGCTATGCGTTCTGAGCGGTCCGGCCTTCGTCCCGCGGCGGCCTGCGCCCCGGCCCTTGACCGCGGCCGGGCGGCATGGGAAGGCGCCGGCGCATGAAGAAACAGATCATCTGCATCCGCTGGGGCGAGAAATACGGCGTCGACTATGTGAACCGCCTCTACGGGATGGTCGCGCGCAACATAACCCCGCCGTTCGATTTCTACTGCTTCACCGACCGGCCCGAGGGGGTGCGCCCCGAGGTCCGCTGCCTGCCGCTGCCCGATCTGGGCTGCGAGCTGCCGAAGACCCGGCAGGGCATCTGGGGAAAATCGCGGCTCTGGCGCGCGGATCTGGGCGGGCTTTCGGGGCCGGTCCTGTTCGTCGATCTCGACGTGGTGATCGTGGGCAGCCTCGATCCCTTCTTCGAATTCGGCTCCGAGGAGGACGTGATCCTCGCCCGCAATCCCAACACGCCGTTCGAGAGGCTCGGCCAGACCTCGATCTACCGGTTCCCGGTCGGCAAGCTTGCCCCCATGCGCGAGATCTTCCTCGCCGATCCGCAGCGGACGGCCGAGACCTATGTCTTCGAGCAGCGCTTCGTCACCCGCAACGCGCCCGGCGGCGTCCGGTTCTGGCCCCGCGGCTGGGTGGCGGTGTTCCGCTGGCATTGCGTGCGGGTCTTCCCGCTCAACTACGTCCTAGCCCCCCGCCTGCCCCGGCGGGCGCGCGTGGTGATCTTCCCCGGCGGCCTCAATCCGCCCGACGCCATCGCCGGGCGGCGCAACGCCCGCGTTCAGGCGCGCCCGCCGCTCGCCCACATCCTTGCGGGGATCCGCGGCGAGCGCAGCGTGGGCTTCTTCCGCCATCTGCGGCAGTTCATGTATCCGGCCGACTGGGTGGCGCGCCACTGGCGGGACTAGGCCGGCGGGATCAGGGCGTACCGATGCGCTCCAGAAAGCGGATCGCGCGCAGGTCCGTCACGGTGTCGGCCTCGACGCTGGCCACGGTCCGCAGGACCTTGCGGCGATACTGGTCGGTCTTGCCGACGAGGTTCGGCCCGCGCCCGATCTTGCGTTCCAGATCCTGGCGCGACCGGGTGTAGTAGTGGTTGAGTTGCAGGGCCTCGGCCGAATAGAAGGCCGGCGTCTCCCGCCCGCTCAGGCTGAACCGCTCGCCCCGGTCGTTCCAGGTGTCCGTGCCCGCGTCCGTCTCCATCGAATGGATGCGCACCGCGGTCAACCGGCAGGGATCGACGAGGCATTTGAAGGCGCGCAGACCGGGCGCGTCGCTCATCGGGTCGCGGGCGCGCCGGGTGTAGTTGCGCACGACACCGCCCGGCGGGGGCGCGTCATGCCCCGAGGTTCCGAACATGTGCCAGGGCAGCGACAGGCAGGGCACATCCGCCAGGGGGGCGAGGGCGGCGTCGTAATCGGCCGCTTTGACCGGCACCAGGAACTCGTCCACGTCGATGAAGGCCATCCAGCGCCAGGCACCGCCGAAGTTCGACGCGGCGTGGGCATAGGCCAGGACCTGGTTGTGGATCTCGCGCCACAGCCGCGCGTCAGTCAGCCGCTGGCCCCAGGGCAGGACGGTCAGGCAGTCGCGCGGCAGGGCCGCCCGCAGCGCGTCCAGGGTGCCATCGGTGCTGGCGTCATCGTAGATGTAGAAGTGGCGGGCCCCGGCGCGGTGATGGAAACCGGCCCACTCGCCGATGAACTCCGCCTCGTTGCGGACGATCGCGGCGATCGCAAGGCCGGAGCGGCCCGGCTGGGGTGTCGGTGCGCGAACGCCGATCTTCGAGATCTTGGCGCGACGAAGGATCTGCTTCAGCACCGGCGCTCTCTCCTGCCCTGCGGCCATGCAACCGGCCCGACCGCATCAGTCCTTTGCACGCTCGTCAAGGGGAGAGGGCGCCGGCCCCGGCCGACCGGGACTGGCCGCCTGGTCCCGCCAGCCGGCCCCGGATGCGTCATCGGACCCGCGGTTCGATGCCGGGGATTGGCCGGACGACCGGACCATGACATGATGGCGCACGGTGTCTGCCTGAATACGGGCGCACTCTGCGCCTGTGGCGGCGGCCGAGGGAGACGGCGGCCATGAGCAGCCCGGTGGAACGTCATTACGCCGGTGACGGCGATCTGTCCCATGCGATCGCGGAAAAGCTGCGCAAGGCCGGGAAGGACATGGACCGGCTTGCGACGACCGACCTCGCCGCGGTCGACGAGTTCCATATCCGCGGGCGCAAGGCCACCCTCGAACTGGCGGGGCACCTGGCCCTAAACACTTCTTCCAGGGTGCTCGATATCGGCAGCGGGCTCGGCGGGCCGGCGCGGACGCTGGCCGAGACGTTCGGCTGCCATGTGACCGGCATCGACCTGACGCCGGAATTCTGCGAGGCCGCCACGACGCTCAGCGCCTGGGTCGGTCTTTCGGACCGCGTCGACTTCCGACAGGGGGACGCGACAAGCCTGCCCTTCGACGACGCCGTGTTCGACTCCGCCATGACCCTGCACGTCGCCATGAACATCGCCGCCAAGGACCGGATGTATTCGGAGGCGCGGCGCGTCCTGAAATCGGGGAGCCGCTTCGTCGCCTATGACGTGCTTCAGGGGGAAGGGGGCGAGGTCGTGTATCCGGTGCCCTGGGCGCGCGAGCCCTCGATCAGCCACCTCGCGACACCCGAGGACATGACGGCGCTCCTGTCGGATGCCGGGTTCCGCGTCCTGACGGTCGAGGACTCGACCGAGGAGAGCCAGCGCTGGTTCGAGGAGATGGCGGCGCGGGCGGCGGGATCGGCCCCGGCGGTCACGTTCCAGACCTTCCTCGGCGACGACTTCGCCACGATGGCCCGAAACCAGGTCATCAATCTGCGGGACCGCCGCATACGCACGGTGAGCTACGTCTGCGAGGCGTGAGCGCGGCGGTGGCCGACGCATTGCGTCGCTCGGGTCGGCGTTCGTTTCGCTGAAGGGAGGTGCTGGCGCGCCCGAAGAGATTCGAACTCCTGACCCCCAGATTCGTAGTCTGGTGCTCTATCCAGCTGAGCTACGGGCGCGTGACCGTGGCATTTAGCGGTCGCGCCGGGGCATTGCAAGGGCCAAAACGCCCGGCTCAGAGCCCGGCGCCGTCGGGCCCGAGATCGTGCGGGAGCCGGATCATGAACTCGGTGCCGTCGCTGTCGGTCCGCACCAGTTCGAGCCGTCCGCCATGCGCCTGCACCAGATCGGCGGCGATCGCGAGGCCAAGCCCGGTGCCGCCCTTGCGGCTTCCGCCCTGGAAGGGCTGGAAGAGATGCTCGCGCGCGCGGTCCGGCAGGCCGGGCCCGGTATCGCCCACGCGGATCCACCAGCCCTGATCGCTTTCGCCGGCGCCGATCTCGATGGTTCCGGGCCGCCCGGTGGCCTCGATCGCCTGCCGGGCGTTGCGCACGAGGTTGGTCAGCACCCGGTGCAGCTGGTCGGCGTCGGCCCGGATCACCAGATTGGCCGGAATGTCGGTCACGAAGTCGATCCCGCCCTCGGTCGCGGCCAGGCGCTCGCCCTCAATCACGTCCGAGACGAGGCCGTTCAGCATGAAGCGCGTCAGCCGCGGGGCAGGCTCTTCGGCCTTGCCGAAGGCCAGCGTGGACTCGCAGAGGTTCACGGCCCGGCTGATGCTGCCGACAAGCTTGGGCGCGGCGCGCTTCACCGCCGGGTCGTCGCTGTCCTCCATCCGGTCCGCGAAAAGCTGGGCCGTGGTCAGGATGTTGCGCAGGTCATGGCTGATCTTGGCCACGGCCCCGCCGAGCTGCGCCAGCCTCTCCTTCTGCTTGAGGGCGCCGGTCAGCTGCCGCTGCATCTGCTCCAGCGCGTCCTCGGCCTCGCGCAGCTCGGCCACCCGCGCCTCGGGAACGATCACCCGGCGCGCATCCTCGGGCGCCTCGGCATAGACGGTCATGTGCCGCACGAGCCGCCGGATCGGCGTCACGAAGAGCGACCGCACCGCAAGGAACAGAAGCGCGGCCGCCAGAAGCGAGATCAGGGCCGACATCGCCAGGATCCGCTTGCCGTAGTCGATCATCGCCGCGCGCATCGGCGCGGTGTCCATCGTCGCCTCGATCACCAGCCCCGCCTGTTTCACCGGATCGCCGATCACCCGGATGATGTGCCCCTGCGGCTCGAGCAGCGTGGCGAAGGCGCTGCGGATCAAATCCCAGGTCGAGGCGGTGCGCATGTCGTAGGTCCGCCAGATCTGCCCGGGGATCGGCGAGGACAGCACCAGCTGGCGCGCTTCGTCACGGCGCAGCACGACGTTGAAGACCTCGGCGTTGCGCAGAAGCTCCTCCTCGACCTTGGGATCGATCATCCCGTCGGTGGTCAGCAGCGCCAGCGAGGCGATCTGCGCACGTTCGAGGCGCGAGATGATGTAATCCTCGCGGAAACGCGCGATCGAGGGCACGATGATGAGCACCTCGGCCAGAAGGACGAACAGGATCGTCAGCAGCAGGAACCGGCCTGACAGGGTATTGCGGAACATGCCTCGCGCCTTTCGCCGCCCGACACCGCGGCATGCCGGCGGCTATGGCGGTAACATAGGGCGTTGCGGCGTTTGCGCAACGGCGGCGGGCCGGCATCGGGCGGCAATCCGCGCCCCTCATTTTCCGCCCCGGTGCGGTTGACTTGGGAAAGGACCGCGTCTATTAGCCGGGTCTCATTCTTCTCGGCCCTCGAATCCCTGCCGGTTCGGGCCGAACCTGATCCGGAGCCGACGCCATGAAGCGCACTTATCAACCCTCGAACCTGGTGCGGGCCCGCCGCCACGGCTTCCGTGCGCGCATGGCCACCAAGGGTGGCCGCAAGGTGCTCGCCGCCCGCCGCGCCCGTGGCCGCAAGGTGCTCTGCGCCTGAGCGGAGCCGAAAGGCCGCACACCATGACGCCGCCGACGGACCCCGCGCCTGGCCAGACCGGCCCCGGCGGGGAGGCTCCGCCGGCGGTTTCCGTTTGCCTGACCCTGCGCAAGCGGAGCGAGTTCCTGCGGGCCGCCCAGGCGCTGCGGCAGGGCACGCCCGGCTTCCTTCTCCAGGCCCGGCGCCGTGACCCCGACGAGGAGGGCGGCGCGATCCGGGTCGGGTTCACCTGCTCGAAGAAGGTCGGCAATTCCGTCACCCGAAACCGGGCCCGGCGCCGCCTGCGCGAGGTGGCCCGCGCCGTGCTGCCACTGGAAGGACGGCCCGGCTGGGACTATGTTCTGGTGGGGCGCCCCGAGGCCACCGTCACCCGGGATTTCCGGGCCATGGTCGACGACCTGCGGCGGGCGCTTGCGACCCTGGCCCGGAAGACGCCATGACCCCGCTTGCCCATCTCGTCGCCTTGCCCGTGCGCGCCTACCGGCTGGTGCTCAGCCCTTGGGTCGGCCACGGCTGCCGCTACCAGCCCACCTGCTCGGCCTACGCGCTTGAGGCGCTGGACCGGCACGGCGCATTCCGCGGAAGCTGGCTTGCGGCTCGGCGCATCCTGGGCTGCCATCCCTGGGGCGGCCACGGCTACGACCCGGTGCCCCCCGCCGGGGAGGGCGCCGGCCGCGGGCATCGGCCGGATGCCGAAACGGACCCGACGGACCGGCAGCCCTAGTCGGCAGCCCTAGTCCTCGAGCGGCCTTTCCCGCACCAGGCGGGCGGGCGGCGCACCGGCCGCCGCCGCCTCGACCTCGGCGCGCTCCAGCGTGCGGTTCACGATGCCCAGCGCCATCACATCGTCGAGCGTGACCGGCTCGACGCGGTAGCGGTCGGCGCGAAAGGTCTCCGGGCGCGCCGCGGCGGCAAGGGCTGCCAGCGGATCGGCCCCGAAGACGATCGCCCCGTCGAGATCGACCGACTTCAGGTCGGCCCCGTCGAGAGCCGACGCGAGGAGCACCGCGCCGCGCAGGTCCGCCGCCGCCAGCGACGCATCGCGAAGGTCGCAGCGCAGGATCAGCGCGCCGCGCAGATCGGCCGCGGTCAGCGTCGCGCCCCGGAACCGGGTGTCGATCAGCACCGCGTCCGAGAAATCGGCCCCGGTGAGGAAGCTCGGCATCGGGGCGCTCCCGGCCTCGAAGGGCGGCCGCAGGCGGTCCGCCTCCACGACGGAAAAATCGCTGCCCTCGATCCAGGTCCGGCGCCAGCGGGTGTTCTCGAGCATCGCGCCGCCCAGATCGGAGCCCCGCAGGTGGCTGCCCGAGAAGTCGGCATAGGACAGCCGCGCGCCCTGCCCGGTCAGGAAAATCAGGTCCGCGTTCGGCAGCCAGGCGAAGGAGAGATCCATCCCGAAGTGGTTGAGCACCTCGAGATTGCGCAGCCCCCCGAACATCAGAACCTGCAGAAGCTGCCCGCGCTCGGGGCTTTGCGGGCGGTCGATCAGCCGCGCCTCGGGCTGCGCGGCCGTCCAGCCGTAGGCGGCCACCATCCGGTCCCAGGCCCCGGGCAGGTCCGACGCGCGCGCGGCCATCGCCACCCGGATCTTGTCGCCCGGGTCGTCGGGCAGAAGCCCGGTGTCGAGAAAGCGGTAGGGCCGCGCCGCGCGCGAGGCCGAGACGATCCGCAGCATCAGCCCGCGGTCGAGATCGGTCATCGGGTCGAGGACGCTCACGAGATCCGCCGCCGGATCGGCCGGCGCGGCCCCGCCGCTGCCCTCGGCGGCGAAACGCCTGGCCGAACGTTCGGCCGACCTCCCGACCTCGGCGGCAATGCCGGTGATCTCGACGGCGATGGCGGCGTTGCGCTCGGCCTCGGCGAGCTGCACCTGCTGGATGATGAGCGCGGTCTGGTCCGCGATGCGCGCGTTCTGGTCCGACAGCAGCCCGGACTGCGCTTCGATCAGCGCATTCTGGCGAAAGAGCAGCGCGGTTCCGGCAAGGGCCGCCATCGCCGCGATCAGCCCGGTCAGCGAGGCCACCACCCATCGCCGCGTGGCGATCCAGCCGTAGCGGGCCAGCGCCAGCTGGGCAAAGTCGCGGGCGGCGAGCGTCGCCCCGCGTGGATCGCGGTCGATCGCCCCCTGCGCGACGCGGGCCAGCGGCTCGGCGAAGGACTCGAGCTGGACCTCGGCCACACCGGTCACCTTCCGCAGGAGCTGGCGGCGAAAGAGAAAGATCAGCGCCCCGGTCAGCGCGATGACGACGAGCGCGGCGAGGAAGATGGTGAGGATGAGACCGGTGCCCTGCTCGACGAGTCCGGTGCCCGCGAAGGCGATCATCAGCCCCGCGGCAAGGCCGAAGCCGAAGACCAGAAGTCCGAAGGCCGAACCGGGGCCACCAGGGGGCTTCGGCTCGGGTGGTGTCGGTCGATCGGCCATTGCCCGCCCCCGCGGAATGCTCCATTCACGATTCCAGACCCGCTCCCTTCTGGCAAGCGCCCGCCATGCTCGACGACACCGACGACATTCATCCCCTGTTCGAGGGCGCCCCCAAGAGCGTCGAGTTCCGCAAGCTGCGCAAACGGCTGGTGCAGAACGTGCGCGAGGCGATCGAGACCTACGGCATGGCGCGCCCGGGGGATCGCTGGCTGGTCTGCCTGTCGGGTGGCAAGGACAGCTACACGCTGCTTGCGATCCTGCACGAGCTGAAATGGCGCGGGCTTCTGCCCGTCGATCTGCTCGCATGCAACCTCGATCAGGGCCAGCCCGGCTTTCCGGCGACCGTGCTGCCCGAATTCCTGACCCGCATGGGTGTGCCGCACCGGATCGAATACCAGGACACCTATTCGGTGGTCATCGACAAGATCAGGCCGGGGGGCACCATGTGCTCGCTCTGCTCGCGGCTGCGGCGCGGCAATCTCTACCGCATCGCGCGCGAAGAGGGCTGTTCGACCGTCGTGCTCGGCCATCACCGCGACGACATCCTGGAAACCTTCTTCATGAACCTCTTCCACGGCGGGCGGCTGGCAACCATGCCGCCGCGGCTGCTGAACGAGGACGGCGACCTTTTCGTCTGCCGGCCCCTCGCCTTCGTGGCCGAGGAGGACTGCGACCGGTTTGCCCGGGCGATGCGCTATCCGATCATCCCCTGCGACCTCTGCGGGAGCCAGGACGGGCTTCAGCGCCAGCAGGTCAAGCAGATCCTCGACGGCTGGGAAGCGCGCAGCCCCGGCCGCCGGCAGGTGATGTTCCGGGCGCTGATGAACGCGCGGCCTTCGCATCTGTGCGACCCGTCGCTCTTCGACTTCGCCACCCTGATGCGCACCGCCGACGGGGAGCCCGGCGCCAGTTAATCCCATGGTCAGAAGAGCGTGCTAGGCCGGGATCCGATCCCTCGCGGCGGGATCCCTCGGGAAATCGGTCATGGACGCTCGCGGTTTGATCCTGAAGTCGTCGGCCGGCGTGCGGCCGGGCCTTCTTGCGCTTCTTCCGGTTCTGGTGCTGGCCGGTCTCTGGATTGGCCCCGAGGGCATGGCGATCGCCTGCGCCGCCGCGGCCCCGTTCCTGGTCCGGTCCGGCCTGCCCCGTGACCCGGCCGGACCGCCCGAGGTCCCGGCGGCACGCGACCGCGCCTGGCTGATCGCCGTCCATGACCGCCATCAGGCGGACGGGCTGGCCGGCCGGCAGTTCTGCCTTGTCATCGACCTCGACATTCCGGCCCCGGGGCCCGGCCCCGCCGTCGCCGAACGGGCCCTTTCCGGCGCGGCCGACCGTCTGTCGGCGCTTCTCGGCGACGGGGCGGCCGTCGCGCGCCTTGCGGCGACACGCCTCGCGGCCTTCGTGCCATCGGACCGGGATCCGGATGTCGAGTCGGCGGTACAGACGGCCGCGCAGGTCCGGCAGGCGCTGTCGATCCCGCAGGTCATCGACGGCGCAGCCATCCGCGTCTCGGTATCGGCGGGCTTCTGCCTGCCGGAACGGGCGCCCGCGCCGGGGGGAGCCGCGCTCCTGCTGGCGGCCGAAACCGCGGCCGACGACGCCTGGCAGGAGGGGCCCGGCGCGATCCGGGCGTACAACACCGATCTCTCGATCCGGCGGCGCGCCCGCGACCAGCTTCAGCGCGAGGTGGCGGCCGCGCTCGAAAACGGCGGGATCGTCGCGCATTTCCAGCCCCAGCTTTCGACCGACACCGGCCGGGTGACCGGGTTCGAGGCGCTCGCCCGGTGGGAACATCCCGAGCGCGGACTGATTCCCCCGGCCGAGTTCCTGCCGGTGATCCGCGGCGCCGGCCTCTCCGCCCGGCTGAGCGAGGTGATGATCGCGCAGGCGCTCGCGGCTCTCTGCGCCTGGGACCGCGCCGGGCTGCCGGTGCCGCAGGTCGCGGTCAATCTCTCGCAGGAGGAGCTCGGCGACCCGCAACTGGCCGGGCGGCTGGCCTGGGACCTGGACCGCCACGACCTCGCGCCCGGCCGCCTGTGCATCGAGGTGCTCGAATCCGTCGTCGCCGACAGCGCGAGCGATGTCGTGGCGCAGTCGGTGGCCGACCTCGCCCGGCTGGGTTGCGGCATCGACCTCGACGACTTCGGAACCGGCAACGCCACGCTGACGGCCATCCGCCGTTTCAACGCCCGCAGGCTGAAGATCGACCAGAGCTTCGTGCGCGGCGTGGACTGCCTGCCCGACCAGCAACGGATGATCGCGGCCATCCTGTCGCTGGCCGATCGGCTGGGGCTGCCGACCGTGGCCGAAGGGGTCGAGACCGCCGGCGAGCATTCGATCCTTGCCCAGCTCGGCTGCACGCATGTCCAGGGTTTTGCCATCGCCCGGCCGATGCCGCTGGCCTCGACCTTCGACTGGCTTCGCCGGCACGAAAGCCGGCTTGCCGCGACCCCGGGCCTTGGCCGCCGAGCCGGATAGCGCCGCGGCCCCGGGGCCTTCGGCGAAACCGCTTGACCTTTCGCCCCCCGTTCTGTTGAACCGGCCCAGACTCTGGCCGGATGGTGTCCCGATGGACGATCAGAACAAGAATCTCATCCTTGCGACCGTGCTCTCCTTCCTGGTGATCGTGGTCTGGTACACCCTTTTCGCGCCCCCCGAACTGCCCCCGGCCGAACAGCCCGCCGCAACCCAGACCGCCGCCGGACAGGCGCCGGCCACCGCGCCGCCGGCGGCCACCCTGCCCGCGCCGGCCGCAACCGAAACCGCCGCCCAGGCGCCGCGCATCCCGATCGCCTCGCCGAGCCTGACCGGCTCGATCTCACTTCTGGGCGGGCGCATCGACGATCTCCTGCTGGCCCGCTACCATGAGACGATCGCGGCGGGGTCGCCGAACGTCCGCCTCTTCTCTCCGGTCGGGGAGAGCGACCGGACGGGCCAGCCCGCCTATTACGCCGTCTATGGCTGGTCGCCGGCCGGGGGGCTCGATCCCGCGCTGGTGCCGAACGCGCGCACGCTCTGGTCGGTCGAATCGGGCGACACGCTCGCCCCGGGCAAGCCGGTGCGCCTGAAATGGGACAATGGCGCGGGGCTGGTCTTCCACCGGCAGATCGCGGTCGATGAAAACTACATGTTCACGATCACCCAGTCGGTCGAGAACAACACCCAGGCGCCGGTCCGCCTGGCGCCCTATGGCATCATCGCCCATCACACGCTTCCGAAGACCGAGGGCTATTTCATCGCCCACGAGGGCGCGATTCGCGTCTCGGACGGCAAGCTCCAGGAGATCGCCTACAAGAAGATCGCCGACCTGCCCGTGATCGCCGGCGAAGGCAACGCCGAGACGCGCGACGTCGCGGCCGACGGCTGGGTGGGCTTCACCTCGAAATACTGGATGGCGACGCTGGTGCCGCAGCCCGGCCAGGCCTTCACCTCGGTGGTCAAGCATGTGCCCGGCGCCGACATCTACCAGACCGAGACCCGGCTGCCGGTGATCGAGGTCGCCCCGGGCGGCCAGGGCGAGGCCTCCACCCGGCTCTTTGCCGGCGCCAAGGAATGGGACCTGCTCAAGCACTACCAGGACGTGGACGGCATCAAGGGCTTCATCGATGCGATCGACTGGGGCTGGTTCTACTTCCTGACCAAGCCGATGTTCCGGCTGCTGCACTGGCTGCACGGCATGATCGGCAACATGGGCTGGGCGATCATCGCCCTGACCTTCATCATCAAGGCGCTGGTCTTCCCGCTGGCGCGGCACTCCTACATCTCGATGGCGCGGATGAAGGAACTCCAGCCGGAGATGGAGAAGCTGAAGGAGCGCGCGGGCGACGACCGCGTGAAGATGCAGCAGGAGATGATGGCGCTCTACAAGCGCGAGAAGGTGAACCCCGCCTCGGGCTGCCTGCCGATCCTGATCCAGATCCCGATCTTCTTCTCGCTCTACAAGGTGATCTTCGTCACCATCGAACTGCGCCACGCCCCCTGGATCGGCTGGATCCGCGACCTGTCGGCGCCGGATCCCTCGTCGATCCTCAACCTCTTCGGGCTGCTGCCCTGGTCCACGCCCGAGCCCGGGTCGCTGTTCTTCATCTTCTCGCTGGGCGTGCTGCCGATCCTTCTGGGGATCTCGATGTGGTTCCAGCAGAAGCTCAACCCGGCGCCCACGGATCCCACCCAGCAGATGATCTTCGCCTGGATGCCCTGGATCTTCATGTTCATGCTCGGCAGCTTCGCCTCGGGCCTGGTGCTGTACTGGATCACCAACAACACCATCACCTTCGCGCAGCAGTACGCGATCATGACCATGCACCACAAACGGCCCGATCTCTTCGGCAACATCCTCGAGGGATTCCGCAAGAAGAAGAAGGCCACCGCGGCAGAACCGGCCAAACCCGCGAACCCCAGCGAAAAACCTGCGCCGAAGTCGCGGAAGTGACGGCGGGATGACCAGCGCGCATCTCGCCCGCATCATCCGCCACCCGGTCAAGGCGATCGGATGGGAGGACCTGCCGGCGGTCACGCTGACGCCCGGCCGCACCCTGCCCTTCGACCGGGTCTGGGCCGTCGCGCACGAAGCCGCCACGTTCCAGGGCCAGCCCGACGGCTGGCAGCGCAAGCTCAACTTCCTGCGCGGCGTGGCCGGGCCCGAACTGATGGCGGTGCGGGCGCGTCTGGAGGACGGCCGGCTGCATCTCGCCCATCCGCGGCGTCCCGATCTTGCGATCGATCCGGACGATGCCCGCGACCGCGAACGGCTGATCGACTGGCTGCGCCCGCTCTGGCCCGAAGGGCGGCCCGCGCCGTCGCATGTCGTCCATGTCCCCGGCCATCCGATGACCGATGTCCCCGGCCCCTGGCTGTCGATCCTGTCGCTCGGCGGGCTGCGGACCCTTTCCGCGGCGGTCGGTCAGGACCTGTCGCCCCACCGCTTCCGCGGCAATCTCTGGGTCGAAGGCTGGGACGCCGAGGCCGAGCGCGCGCTGGTCGGTCGGCGGCTGCGCATCGGCGAGGCGGTGGTCGAAGTCCGCCAGCCGATCACCCGTTGCCGGGCAACCTGCGTCAATCCCGAGACCGGGGCCGAGGATGTCGAGACGCTGGCGGCGCTGAACGCCCTCTGGGGGCACCAGGACTTCGGCATCTACGCCGAAGTGATCGAGGGCGGCCGGATCGCGCCCGGCGATGCGGTGGTCGCGCCATGAGCGCGATGGCCTTCCCTCTCGCTCCCGAGCCGGAGCCCGACGCGCGCGAGGCCGGCCGCCGTCTCTTCGCCGCGCCGATCGACTTCGTGAAGGGCGTGACCCGCATGGAGGCCCTGCCACCGCCCGACCGGATCGAGGTCTGTTTCGCGGGGCGGTCGAACGTCGGCAAGTCGAGCCTCATCAACGCGCTGGCCAACCGGCGCAACCTGGCGCGGGCCTCGAACACCCCGGGCCGCACGCAGGAAATCAACTACTTCATCGCGACCGACCGGTATCTGGTGGACCTGCCCGGCTATGGCTTTGCCGAGGCGCCGAAACCGGTCGTCGAGGCCTGGCAGCGGCTGTTGCGCGCCTATCTGGGCGGGCGGCAGACGTTGCGGAGGGCCTTCGTGCTGATCGACGCGCGCCACGGCGTCAAGCCGGTGGACGACGAGATCATGACCCTCCTCGACCGCTCGGCGGTGACGTTCGAGGTGGTGCTGACCAAGGCCGACAAGATCCGCGGCTCGGACCGGCCGGCCCTGCTCGATCAGATTGCGGGGGCGCTGCGCAAGCACCCCGCCGCCTATCCCGAGATCGTGCTCACCTCGTCGGAGACGGGCGAAGGCATCGAGACGCTGCGCGCGATCATCGCGGGGATCGCCTGACGGCGGCGCCGCCGCAGGGGATACCCGGACCGGCGGATGGATGCGTTGCGCTTGGCCGGACGTTTGACGGGGCGCAGGGGCAGCGCCTCCGCCCTGTCAGACATGCTGGCCGGCGTTCACCTCGATCTCGGTGCCGGTGACATAGCTCGACTGGGGCGAGCAGAGGAACCAGATCACGTCGGCCACCTCCGAGGGCTGGCCAAGCCGGCGCAGCGGCAGGGTCTCGACGATCTTCTCGGTGCCGGGCGACAGGATCGATGTCTCGATCTCTCCGGGCGCGATGGCGTTCACCCGCACGCCCAGCGGCCCGAAGTCATGCGCCATCTCGCGCGTCAGCGCCTTGAGAGCGGCCTTCGAGGTCGCATAGGCGGCCCCCGCAAAGGGATGCACGCGCGAGCCGGCGATCGAGGTCACGTTGACCACCGCGCCCCGTGCCGCGGACAGTTCCGCGCTCAGACCACGGGCCAGGACGATCGGGGCGAAGAAGTTGACGTGGAACACATGGCCCCAGGTCTTCAGATCGGTGTCGATGGTGTTGAGCCGCGCGCCCCCCGGCCCCTTGGGCGAGATGCCGGCGTTGTTGACCAGCGCATCAAGCCGGCCGTCGAGGCGTTCGCGGATGACCTCGATCACCTTGATGGTGTCGGCGGGGTCGGCGAGGTCGATCTGGATGTGGTTTTCCTCGCCCCCCGGCCAGGGGCAGCGCGGATCGAAGGGCTGGCGCGAGCAGGTCAGGACCCGCCAGCCCTCGCGGCCAAAACGCTTGACGGTCGCGTGGCCGATCCCGCGCGAGGCACCGGTCAGCAGCAGGGTCTTCTGTCGCTCGGCCATCGCAATCCTCCAGGACACCGGCGCCAGAGTAGCCCGCTGCCGCGCAGCCGCAAGGGCGCTTGGCAGGCCCCGACCGAGCGACTAACAAGGACCGGCACGCCCCTGGGGACCCCCGCGCATGAGAAAGCAAGACATGAACCGTGACTGGATCGCCACCGCCCGCACGCTCTCCGAGGCCCTGCCCTATCTCCAGCGCTACGCCGGTGCCGTCGTCGTCGTGAAGTTCGGCGGCAACGCGATGGGAGACAACGCGGCGATGGCCGAATTCGCCCGCGACATCGTGCTCATGCGGCAGGTCGGCCTGAACCCGGTGGTGGTCCATGGCGGCGGGCCGATGATCAACGACCTGCTGGCGCGGCTCGGGATAAAGTCCGAGTTCGTGCGCGGCAAGCGCGTGACGGACCAGGCCACGGTCGAGGTGGTCGAGATGGTGCTGACCGGTCTGGTCAACAAGCGCATCGTGCAGGCGATCATGGACGAAGGCGGGCGGGCGGTCGGTCTTTCGGGCAAGGACGACGACCTCATGGTCTGCGTGGCCGACGACCCCGAACTCGGCTTCGTTGGCAAGCCGGTCGAGATGAACGTCCAGGTGCTGCGTGATCTCTTCGCGGCCGGGATCATCCCGGTCGTGGCGCCGGTTGCGACCGGGATGCAGGCGAACGAGACCTTCAACGTCAACGGCGACACCGCCGCGGGCGCGATCGCCGCCGCGCTCAAGGCCGACCGGCTGCTGCTGCTGACCGATGTCTCGGGGGTCAAGAACAAGGCCGGCGAGGTCGTGACCCAGTTGTCGCCCGAGGAAGTGCGCGCGATGATCGCCGACGGCACCATCTCGGGCGGGATGATCCCCAAGGTCGAGACCGCACTGGACGCGGTCGAGGCCGGGGTGCGCGCGGCGGTGATCCTCGATGGGCGACAGCCCAACGCCTGCCTGCTGGAGCTCTTTACCGACCACGGCGCCGGCTCGATCATCCGCTCGACCGAGCCGCGCGTGAAGCCGCGCGCGCGGTGAGCGACCTTGCCGCCCTTGCGGCCCGGGTAGCGGACGACCGGCTCGAGGTTCTCGGCCATTGCCCGGTCCGGCCCGAGGACGGGCTGTCGGTGACCGACGGCACCATCGTGCTGCTCGGACCGGCCGAACCGGGGTTCTGGGCGCATGTCACGGCGCAGCCCGAGTGGACCGACGGCCGGCCCGATCCCGTCGATCGCTGGTCGCGGCGCGCCATCGGGCGCATCTCCTGCGACCTGGGCGCAAAGGCGGTCTTTCCCTTCGGCGGCCCGCCCTGGCGTCCGTTCTACACCTGGGCCCTGCGGAGCGGGTGGGCGTGGACGTCGCCGGTGACGCTTCTGGTCCACCGGACGCAGGGGCTCATGGTGTCCTTCCGGGGGGCGGTCGTCCTTCCCGGGGCGCTTCCCCCCGCCGAGCCGGAGCGGTCGCCCTGCGACAGCTGCGCCGGCCGGCCCTGCCTGAGCGCCTGTCCGCCGGGCGCGCTGACGGGTGCTGGCTACGATGTGCCGGCCTGCCACGACTTTCTCGACGGACCTGCGGGAGAATCCTGCCGGAATGGCGGCTGCCTCGTGCGCCGCGCTTGCCCGATCTCGCAAGGCTATGGCAGGCTGGCCCGGCAATCGGCCTATCACATGGGACAGTTTCACAGATGACCCCACCGGGACACCGCCGCCTGATCCTGACCCGGCACGCCAAGTCGTCCTGGGACGACCCGGCCATGACGGACCACGACCGCCCCCTCAACCGCCGGGGGCTGCGCGCGGCCCTCGAACTTGGCGAATGGCTAGGGTCGCGGGGTTACGAGCCGGACGAGGTCCTGTGCTCGACCGCCACACGGACCCGCGAGACCTGGGCGGGGGTGAAGGCGGCGCCGCTGGAGGTCACGCCGGTGATCGAGTACCGCGACAGCCTCTACCACGCCTCGCCGGACGTGATGATGGCCGTGCTTCGCAAGGCCAAGGGTGACAGCGTGCTTCTGATCGGCCACAACCCCGGCATCGGCGAGCTGGCCCGTCTCTTGCCGGCCCGCGCCCCGAACGACCCGGATTTCGCGCGCTATCCGACGGGGGCGACCCTGGTTCTGGATTACCAGATCGACAACTGGGCCGACCTCAAGCCGGGACAGGGCAGCGTTCTCGACTTCTTCGTGCCGTCGGGTCGCGACTGATCGCGGCCCCGGCCCGCCTCAGTGGCCGAGGATCTGGCTCAGGAACAGCTTGGTCCGCTCGGACTTCGGGTTGTTGAAGAATTCCTTGGGCTCGTTCTGTTCGACGATCTGGCCCTGGTCCATGAAGATCACCCGGTTCGCGACCGCCTGGGCAAAGCCCATCTCGTGGGTCACGCACAGCATGGTCATCCCTTCCTCGGCCAGCTCGATCATGGTGTCGAGCACTTCCTTGATCATTTCCGGGTCGAGCGCCGAGGTCGGCTCGTCGAAGAGCATGATCCTTGGCTTCATGCACAGCGACCGCGCGATCGCCACACGCTGCTGCTGGCCGCCCGAAAGCTGACCGGGATACTTGTGCGCCTGCTCGGGGATCTTCACCTTGTGCAGGAAGTGCATCGCCGTCTCTTCGGCTTCCTTCTTCGGCACCTTGCGCACCCAGATCGGCGCCAGCGTGCAGTTTTCCAGGATCGTCAGATGCGGGAACAGGTTGAAGTGCTGGAACACCATGCCCACCTCCGACCGGACCTTGTCGATGTTCTTCAGGTCCGAGGTCAGTTCGGTGCCGTCCACGATGATCTGACCGGACTGGTGCTCTTCCAGCCGGTTGATGCAGCGAATGAGCGTCGACTTGCCCGACCCGGAGGGTCCGGCGATGACGATGCGTTCGCCCTTCATCACGGTCAGGTTGATGTCGCGCAGGACGTGGAACGACCCGTACCACTTGTTCATGGCGGTGATCTGGACGGCGACCTCGTCGGACACCTTCATGTGGCTGCGGTCGATCGCGCGGTCGATGGAAAGTTCGGACACGGTCTGCTCCCTAGCGGTGTTCGCGCTTCAGCTTGCGCTCGAGGTACATCGAGTAGCGCGACATCGCGAAGTTGAAGATGAAGAAGATGGCTCCGACGAAGACGAACGGCTCCCAGTAGACGCCCTTCCAGGCGAAGTCGGCGCGGATGAAGTCGGGAATACCCTTCAGCGGATCAAAGAGCCCGACGAAGGTCACAAGTGTCGTGTCCTTGAACATGCCGATGAAGGTCGAGACGATCCCGGGGATCGCGATCTTCAGCGCCTGCGGCAGGACGATGTGGCGCTGCGCCTGGAAGTAGTCGAGACCGAGCGCATCCGCCGCCTCGTATTGCCCGCGCGGCAGGGCGGCGAGCCCGCCCCGGATCACCTCGGCAATGTAGGCCGAGGCAAAGAGCGTCACCAGGATCATCACCCGCAGGATGATGTCGAAGTTGGTCCCCGGCGGCAGGAAGTAGTTCAGGAGAAGCGAGGCCACGAAGAGAAGCGTGATGAGCGGCACGCCGCGGATGAACTCGATGAAGATCACCGACAGCGTCTTGATGAGAAACATGTCGGACTGCCGCCCGAGCGCCAGCACGATGCCAAGCGGCAGCGACATGGCGATGCCGCCCGCGCCGAGCGTCAGCGCCAGAAGGAAGCCGCCGAACTGGTCCGAGGCCACGGGGGTGATCGCGATCGGCAGGGCACGGGACAGCAGCTCATCCAGCGGCCCGACCGCGAAAAGCCAGAAGAAGACCGCCGCCAGCGCGCCGAAGGCAAAGCCCATGATGACGCTCTTGCGGGCCAGATACGCGAACACGGCGCCACCCACCACGAAGCCGGCGCCCGTCATCACGATCGGCCAGACCGATCCGCCCCACAGAAGCCAGATAGCCAGAAGCGGAAACACGACCGAAAACCAGAGCATCTTGCGCGGCAGCGACTGGAACAGGATCGGCGCGATGGCCACGAACATCAGGATGAACACCAGGATCGGCCGCCAGTAGAGATCGGAGGGGTAGAAGCCGAACAGAAACTGGTGCCAGCGGGCGCGGATGACCGCCCAGCAGGCGCCGCTCGCCCCTTCACCCCAGCGTTCGGTGATGATCTGGCGGCACTCGGCCAGCGAATTCGCGTTCCAGACGCCGTGCAGGAACCAGGGCAGGAAATGCTGGACCAGCCAGAAGATCGCCGCCGCGCCCAGGACGGTCAAAAGGACGTTCAGCCAGCCCGAGAACAGGTTTTCGCGAAGCCATTGCGTGGCTCCGGTGCCCGCGTCGGGGGCGGGCTGCGGGTCGATCATGGTGTCGCGGACGTAGGCGACCGTTTCGGCTGCGGTATCGCTCATCTCAGCGCTCCTTCAGCTTCACGCGGCTGTTGTAGAGGTTCATCACCCCCGAGATCGACAGCGAGATGATCAGATAGATGAGCATCATCAGCGTGATCGCCTCAAGCTCGCGTCCGGTCTGGTTCAGGGTGATGCCGCCCAGCGTGCCGCGCAGGTCGAGATAGCCCACCGCGATGGCCAGCGACGAGTTCTTGGTGATGTTGAGATACTGCGAGATCAGCGGCGGAATGATGACCCGGAGTGCCTGCGGCAGGATCACCAGGCTCATGGTCCGGTTCGGCCGCAGGCCCAGCGCGAAGGCCGCCTCGGTCTGCCCCTTGGGAATCGCCAGGATGCCGGCCCGCACGATCTCGGCGATGAAGGCCGCCGTGTAGAGGGTCAGGCCCGCCCAGAGCGCCACGAACCCGTTCGAGACGTTGACGCCGTTCGTGAAGTTGAACCCCTTCAGCTCCGGCTCGTCCGGGTTGAAACCCAGCGCGATCAGCAGCGCCAGAAGCGGCCCAGCGATGATCAGAAGGCTTTTCCACCAGGTCACGGGCCGGACACCGGTGGCATTCTGGACCCTGGTGGCATGGGCCAGAAGCCGGCGGTTCACCCAGAGCGACACGATGAGCACCAGCACGATGGCCAGGAAATCGATCGAGATCGGCGCCAGCGCGGTGTCGAGCGACCCCAGCGTGCGATCGAAGTGGATCGAGGGAATGGCGGTGTAGCGGTTGGTGAAGGCGAAGGAGCCGAGCACCATCGACGCGGCCGCCTCTCCGGTGTCGGGGTTGACCTTGAAGGCGTTGGGCGGCGGCGCGGCCTCGGTCAGCAGCGCGATCGCAACCAGGATCCAGAGCAGCAGCGGGATGTTGCGGAACATCTCGACATAGGCGGTCATGAGCCGCCCGACGAGCCAGTTCTTCGACAGCCGCAGGACGCCGATCAGGATACCCAGGACCGTCGCGGCGACGCAGGCGAGAAAGGACACCCAGAGCGTGTTGATGAGACCGACCAGAAGCGCCCGGCCGTGCGTCATGTCGTTGCTGTAGGGGATCAGCGCATTCCCGATGTCGTAGCCGGACCGCTGCCACAGGAACCGGAAGCTGAACTCCTTGCCCAGCGCGGCCAGGTTGCGCAGCGTGTTGTCCACCAGCCAGCCGACACCCGCCATCACGAGGAACAGCACGACCACCTGGATGGTCAGCGACCGGTACCGGGTATCGTAGATGAGCATGCTCAGCCGGAACGCCGGCCCGGGCGCCTTGTCGATACTCGCCATTGTCTATCCCCTGGTCCGGGCGCGCCTTCGGCCTCGCCGTCGTTGCGGGTCTTGCGCCCACGCCCCCGGAATCGCCCCTGTCGGGCCTTTCAAGCGCGACGCGCGGGCCAGTGGGCCCGCGCGTCCTTGTCAGTCCGTTCTCAGCGGAACGGCGGGGCGTACATCAGGCCGCCCTGGGTCCACTGCGCGTTGAGGCCACGGGCCAGACCGATCGGGGTCGATTCGCCGATGGTCGCCGCGAAGATCTCGCCGTAGTTGCCCACCGACTTGATCGCCCGCTTGGCCCATTCCTTGTCGAGGCCGATCATGGCGCCCAGATCGTCGGTGCTCGACCCCAGAAGGCGCTGCACTTCCGGGTTCTGGCTCGACTTGGCCAGCTCGTCGACGTTGGCCGAGGTCACGCCATACTCTTCCGCCGCGACGAGCGCGTAGAAGGTCCAGCGGACGATGTCGGCCCACTGGTTGTCGCCATGGCGCACGGCCGGCCCGAGCGGCTCTTTCGAGATGATCTCCGGCAGGATCACGTAGTCGCCCGGGTTGGCAAAGGCGGCACGGGTCGCCGCAAGGCCCGAGGCGTCGGTGGTGTAGGCGTCGCAGGCGCCGGCGAGGAACTGCTGTTCGCCTTCGGCGTTCGAGTCGATGGTGACCGGCTGGTAGGTCATGTTGTTGGCCTTGAAGTAGTCGGCCAGGTTCAGCTCGGTCGTGGTGCCGGTCTGGATGCAGACGGTGGCGCCGTTCAACTCTTTCGCCGAGGTGACGCCGAGGTCCTTCTTCACCATGAAGCCCTGGCCGTCGTAGTAGTTCACGGCCACGAAGTCGAGCTTGAGGTCGGTGTCGCGGGTGAAGGTCCAGGTCGAGTTGCGCGACAGCATGTCGATCTCGCCCGAGGACAGCGCGGTGAAGCGGGTCTGGCCGGTGGTCGGCACGTATTTGACCTTGCTCGCATCGCCCAGAACGGCGGCCGCGACGGCCTTGCAGACGGCCACGTCAAAGCCCGTCCAGTTGCCGTTGGCGTCCGGCGCCGCAAAGCCGACGAGGCCGGTGTTGACGCCGCAGATCAGCTCTCCCCGCGCCTTGACGTCGTCGAGCGTACCCGCCGATGCGACGCCCGCGACAAGGCCGGCGGCCGCCGCGGTGCCGAGGAATACGGATTTTCTCATGCTTACCTCTTCCTGAGTTGCCGCCCGGGGGCGGTCTGAGTCCGGCCCCGCATCGGAGCCCGGATCGGTTATATGAGGACAGTCCCCAAGTGGGTCGCAGTCTGAGCCAATTCCGAACAGTGCGTCAAGGCTGCAATCCGCCGGCGCCGCCCGTCCGGCCCGACTTGGCAGAAGAGGCAAGACCCGTTTCCCGGGCGGCCGGCCTTGCGCAATTTTCGTTATGCCGGAATGCGAGCAAGTTTCCAGAAATGGCCGGCATGGGCAAATTCGGCGGCCTTGAACGCCGCCATCTCGGCGGCCTCGGCATCCTCGCCCCAGTGCTCGATCTGCCAGTCATCGTCGATTCTGGACAGTTTCCAGGCCGAATCCACGTCCATCCAGTCCTCGGCCACCGCAAGGCCGAGGATCAGCGAACCCGAAATCGCCACAAGATCGTACAGGGCTGCCAGTTCGAAGGGCGAACAGGCAAGCACCCGCGCCCGGAGCGCGGCGACGGTCGTCTCGGGCTGGGCCACGGGGACCACCCCCGAGGTGACGGTGAGCGGCCCCCAGACCCCCGCGGCCCGAGCGAGCCAGGGATCCCAGGCCGCCGACTGGCGCGCGACCAGCGCCGCCGGGGTCTCGGCCCGGTAGCACAGCAGGTCCGACGCGCCATAGGCGGCGATCAGTGACACCACCTCGTCCTTCTGCGGCATCACCTTGTCGATGGCCGAGTTGGCCGACCGCGTGACCGGCATGCTGCGCGGATCGATCCGGTCGGCCTGCGCGTCCCATTCGGCGGCGATCGCCTCGGCCATCGCACGGGTCGGGACCACAAGCGCGGCCTTGGCCGGGGTCTTCAGGGGGCGGGTGTCGAGCCGCACGGTGAACCCGCCCGGCACCGCCTCGGTGGTCGCCTGCTTCCAGAACCGCTTCGCTGCCCAGCCGGTCATGTCTCCCTCCAGATCGCGCGCAGTTCGGGCACCAGGGCGCCGAAGCCGTCGATGAGCCGCGCCGCTCCGGCGTCCGACAGCGCCGCCGGCGGGTGGTAGCCCCAGGTCACGCCCAGCGCCCCGACGCCCGCCGCCCGCGCCATCTCCATGTCGTAGCTGGTGTCGCCCACCATGACCGCCCGTTCGGGCCTGGTCCCGGTCTCGGCCAGTGCCGCGGCGATCATCGCCGGATGCGGCTTGGACGGGTGATCGTCCGCCACCTGCACGGTGTCGAACCAGCCCGCGATCCCGTGGCCTTCCAGCACATGATCGAGACCGCGGCGCGACTTGCCGGTGGCGATGCCCAGCACGATGTCCGGCGTGTCGCGCAGCGTCGCAAGCGCCTCGCGCGCGCCGGGATAGAGCGGCGAGAGGCCCTCGGACCGCATCGCGGAGAACGACCCCTTGTAGGCGGCGACCAGCGCCTCGACCGTCGCCGCCGAGGCCTCGGGCGCGAGGCGCGCGATGGCGATTGGCAAGCTCAACCCCACGATGCCCAGCGTCCGGGACCGGTCGGGCGGCGCGAGGCCCAGCGTCGTGAAGGCCCGGGCCATCGCGCCAAGGATATGCGCCTGGCTGTCCACAAGTGTCCCGTCCACATCGAAGATGACCAACCGCCGCGCGGTCATTGGTCGTCCTCGAACGGGTCGGCGGGGGCGTCGGCCTCGGTCCAGCCGAAGGTCTTCCAGCTGCGCGCCATGTGGGCGGGCAACGGCGCGGTGACGGTGACGCGCTTGCCGGTGATCGGGTGATCGAAGCGGATCGAGCGCGCGTGCAGGTGCAGCTTGCGGCTGATGTCGCCGCCAAGCTGCGCGCCCCAGCCGTCACCGAGGTTCTCCTGCCCGGAGCCGCCGTATTTGCCGTCACCCGCGATGGGATGGCCGATCTCGGCCATGTGGGCGCGCAACTGGTGGGTGCGCCCGGTGACCGGAACCAGCGCGACCCAGGCGGCGCGCGAGCCCAGCGCCTCGACCACAGCGTAGTCGGTGGTGGCGCGCTTGGCGCCCTCGGTCTGGTCGACCTTGGCCGGGTGGACCGCGATCATCTTCTCGCCCTCGCCGCCCCCTCCGCGGCCGGGGGCCTTCACCAGGCCGAAGCGGATGGTGCCCTTGCGGGGGCTCGGCACGCCCGCGACCAGCGCCCAGTAGATCTTGCGGGTCGCGCGTGACCGGAACGCTTCCGACAGCGCCCGTGCCACGCGGTCGGTGCGCGCGACGAGCAGAACCCCCGAGGTGTCCTTGTCCAGCCGGTGCACCAGCTTGGGCCTGTCCTTGTAGCCGAAGCGCAGCGCATCAAGGAGCCCGTCCACATGCCGGCTCCCCTGCCCCGAGCCTCCCTGGCTGGGCAGGCCCGGCGGCTTGTTCAGGGCGATGATGTGCTCGTCCTTCCAGAGCACGGCCTCCTGGATCATCCGGGCGTCGGCGTCGGGAATTCCGGGGACGGCCTCGGCACGCGGGGGCGGCGCCTCCGGCAGCGGCGGCACCCGCACCTGCGCCCCGTCGGACAGCCGGTCCGAGGCCTTGGCCCGTCCGCCATCCACCCGCAGCTGACCGGTCCGGCACATCTTCTCGACGGCGCCCTGCGACAGCTGCGGGAACCGCTTCTTCAGCCAGCGGTCAAGGCGGGTGTCACCCTCGCCCTCGGCCACCGTGAGGATCTGCACCCCGGTCATGCAAGCGCCCGCGCCACCGCGAGACCCGCAATGATCGCGGCCAGCGACAGCGCGACCGACCCCAGCACATAGGCCGAGGCGAGCAGGGTCTCGCCGCGCTCCCACAGCGTCATCGTGTCGAGCGCGAAAGCCGAGAAGGTGGTGAAGCCGCCGAGCACACCGGTCATCAGGAAGGGGGCGAGATGGTTGCCGCCCTTGCGCGCCAGCACCACCACGATCACACCCATCAGGAAGGATCCCAGCACGTTCACCCCGAGCGTCGCCCAGGGGTATTCCGGCCCGAGCCAGCGACGCGCCCCGATGTTGACGAGATAGCGCGCGGTCGCGCCCAGAGCGCCACCCAGCGCCACCTGAAGGAAGGTGTGTTTCATGCCCGCCTTCTTTCCCGCCACTTCCCTGCTGTCAACCGCTCGCCCGCTCAGGAGTTCCGCTTTTCCCGGAGTTTCGCAAACCACTCGACCCGCTTGCGCAGCTCGCGCTCGAATCCGCGCTCGACCGGCTGGTAGAAGACCGGGCGCCGATGGAGCGTCTCGGGGAAATAGTCCTGCCCGGAAAAGGCGTCCTCGGCATCGTGGTCGTAGGCGTAGCCGGCGCCGTAGCCCTGCTCCTTCATCAGCCGCGTCGGGGCGTTCAGAATGTGCTTCGGCGGTGGTTCCGACCCGGTCGCGCGGGCGCTGTCGCGGGCGGCCTTGTAGGCCGTGTAGCCCGCGTTCGACTTGGGGGCGAGCGCCAGATAGATGACCGCCTGAGCCAGCGCCAGTTCCCCCTCGGGGCTGCCGAGGCGCTCGTAGGTTTCCCAGCCCTGAAGGCAGATCGCCTGCGCCTGCGGGTCGGCCAGTCCGATGTCCTCCACCGCCATGCGGGTGATGCGTCGCGCCAGGAACCGCGGATCCTCGCCGCCGTCCAGCATCCTTGCGAACCAGTAGAGCGCCGCATCCGGGTCCGAGCCGCGCACCGATTTGTGCAGGGCCGAGATGAGGTTGTAATGCTCGTCGCCGGACTTGTCGTATTTCGTGGCCCGCCGCATCAGCCGGCGGGACAACTCGTCCACGGTCAGGGGCTGGGCGACGGTCCAGGCCATCACCTGCTCGACCAGGTTCAGAAGCGCCCGCCCGTCGCCGTCGGCCATCTCGAGCAGCGCCTCGCGCGCCTCGGGCCGCAGGGGCAGCGCACGGGCAAGCGCCTGTTCGGCCCGCTGCGCCAGCCGCTCCAGATCGGCGAGCGTCAGGCGGTTCAGCACGATCACCTGCGCGCGGCTGAGAAGCGCCGCGTTGAGCTCGAAGGACGGGTTCTCGGTCGTCGCCCCCACCAGAAGGATGGTGCCGTCCTCCATGTGCGGCAGAAAGCTGTCCTGCTGCGCCTTGTTGAAGCGGTGGATCTCGTCCACGAAGAGAAGCGTGCCCCGGCCCTGCGTCCGCCGCAGGCGGGCCGCGTCGAACACCTTGCGCAGCTCCGGCACGCCGGAAAAGATCGCGCTGATCTGGACGAAGGCGCGGTCCGAGGCGTCGGCCAGAAGCCGCGCGATGGTAGTCTTGCCCACGCCGGGCGGCCCCCAGAGGATCAGCGACGACAGGCTGCGGGCGGCCAGCATGGCGCCGAGCGGTCCCTCGGGACCAAGCACCGCCTCCTGGCCGATCACGTCGGACAGGGACGCCGGACGGATGCGATCGGCCAGCGGCCGGGCGGGGTCGCTCGGCGCATGGTCGGACGGTGGGGGATCGAACAGATCGGGCACGGGCGCGAGTCTAGCCCGAGCCGTGCGCGCCCGGAAGGGCGTCGGGGTTCAGTGCAGGACCTTGCTGAAGTCCATCATCACCACCTGGTTGTCGATGCCATCGATGGTCAGCACCGGCCCCATCGCCCGCATGTCCACATTCACACGGTTGGCCCAGCGCGGCCAGGTGGCGGCCAGAAGGGTGATGCACTTCGACGCCCCCAATCCGCGCGACGACACCCCGATCTGCTGGATGAGCGTGGCGTGAACCCGGCGCCGGATGCCGGCCGGCACGTTGCTTGCCACGAAGAGCCGCGAGCTTTCCCAGATTTCGTCGCTGACCGGCGCCTCGTCGTAGAGAAGGTTCGACGGAATGGTGTCGAGCAGCCCGCGCTGCGCGTCGCGGATCATGTAGGAATAGATCCCGCATTTCGCCGTGGTGGGCGTCAGGCGATTCCCGGCCATCACCTGGCCGGCCGCATCGTGCACCACGACCCAGCGGCTGGCCGGGGTGTCGTACTGGTCGTACTCCATCCCCAGGGCCTCGGGCAGGTCCCACTTGTTCTGGACGATGAACAGTTCGCGACGCGCCCTGAGCATGTTCGCGAACAGCTCTCCATGCACATGGAAATTCTCGAACGACAGGGTCGTCGTCAGCAGACCCGTATCGGTGATGTTCGACGTCGCCGTCATCTAGTTCATTGCCCCCACAGCATTGCTAGATCAACTTGTAGTCTTTCGCACGCTGGATCGCCTCGGCGGTCGTTCGCGCCATCAGCCGTTGTCGTGCCGCATTGAGCCGCGCCTTGAGCGCGCTTTCGGAAATTCCAAGCTTGTTCGCGGCGGCCGCGTGACGATCGCCGCCGGCGATGTGGCGCAGGGCCTCGATCTGGGGCGGGGTCAGCTCCTCGGGCGGCATGGTCAGATCGTGCAGGTTGTGCACGATCGCCGTGACCCGGCGGATCTCGTCATCGGTGAACTCGCGGTCGCTGCGCGCCACGCTGGCGATGGTGCGCGAGCTGATCGGCCCGTAGGACACGGTGACCCCGTAGCGCAGGCCGAACTGCGCGGCCTCCTTGAACAGGCCGAAAGGATCGGGCAGTCGCGGATCGCTCCAGCGGATGCTGCCTTCGGTGCTGAAGCCCCAGGCGGTCATGGGATCGCGCAGGACATAGCCGTTGTTGGTGTAGTGATCCAGCCAGACCTGATCGTAGGTCTGGAAGGTCAGCAGGGGAGACGTGAACCGGATGTGCAGGCCGACGAAATAGCCGGCCGGAGCGATCAGCCCCAGTTCATGCAGTCGAACATCGATACCGTGACGAGAGGACATGTCTTTTTAGACAGGTTGCGATTCATTCAGTCAACCAATAATTGAGGAGCAATCCGCAATTACGGGGATATGTAAAAGTGCGTACGATCAATCCGGGGCTGTTTGCAAGACTTATGACGCTTCCGAGGTCGGCCCGGACCGACTTGCTGGAGTTTTTGGGGGCAACCCCTGTGGCGGATTCGCAACTTGCCGCCATGATTGAGACTTTTTCCGAGCGTTTCTCCGGCGAAAGCGCCCCGAAGGCTTTGGCGTGACTTTCATTTAACGTGGCGATTCGCCGCGGACCCTTAAAATGCAAAACCCCGCCGGAACACCGGCGGGGTTTTGGTTTTCGACAAATGACGTTGCGTCAGTCCTCGATGCCCGACTCGGCCTCGGTGCGCGCCTTGTCGGCGGCGCCCTTGGCGGACGGGTCGCGATCGACCAGCTCGATGATCGCCATCGGGGCCATGTCGCCATAGCGGAAGCCCGCCTTCAGCACGCGGACGTAGCCGCCCTGGCGCTCCTTGTAGCGGGGCCCGAGCACGTCGAAGAGCTTCTTGACGTGCATGTCCTGCTTGAGCTGGGCGTCGGCCTGGCGGCGGGCATGCAGGTCGCCACGCTTGGCCAGCGTGATCAGCTTCTCGACGATCGGACGCAGTTCCTTGGCCTTGGGAAGGGTCGTCTTGATCTGCTCATGCTCGATCAGCGACCCGGCCATGTTGGCAAAGAGCGCCTTGCGGTGCTCGTGGGTGCGGTTCAGGCGGCGATAGCCGGCTCCGTGGTTCATCTCGTGTCTCCGTCTTTTGCTTTGTCCGGCGGTCCTTCCGTGTCGGACCGCTCACCTTGGGGCACCATGCCCATGCCTTCCCCGCCTGCGCGGGCATTGTCGGGGGCCATCCGTCGAACGGCCCCCGGTCGGGTCGATCAGAACTGGTCCTCGAAGCGCTTGGCCAGATCCTCGATGTTCTCCGGCGGCCAGTCCTCGACTTCCATCCCGAGATGCAGACCCATGCCCGAGAGCACTTCCTTGATCTCGTTCAGCGACTTGCGGCCGAAGTTCGGCGTGCGCAGCATCTCGGCCTCGGTCTTCTGGATCAGATCGCCGATGTAGACGATGTTGTCGTTCTTCAGGCAGTTGGCCGAGCGCACAGACAGTTCCAGTTCGTCCACCTTCTTGAGCAGAAGCGGGTTGAACTCGAGACCGGTCTCGATCTCGCCGGCCTTGGCCGACTCGGGCTCCTCGAAGTTGACGAAGATGGCGAGCTGGTCCTGGAGGATCCGCGCCGCATAGGCCACCGCATCCTCGGGCGTGAGCGAGCCGTCCGTCTCGATCTTCATGGTCAGCTTGTCGTAGTCGAGCACCTGACCCTCGCGGGTGGGCTGGACCTCATAGCTGACCTTCTTGACCGGCGAATAGATCGCATCGATCGGGATCAGGCCGATCGGCGCATCCTCGGGGCGGTTCTTGTCGGCCGCGACATAGCCCTTGCCGGTGTCCACCGTCAGTTCCATGAAGAGATCCGCGCCCTCGTCGAGGTGGCAGATCACATGGGCCTTGTTCAGCACCTCGATGCCGTTCGACTCCGAGATGTCGCCCGCGGTGACCACGCCCGGACCCTTGGCCGAGATCTGGAGCCGCTTCGGTCCCTCGACCTCCATCTTGAGGCTGACGCCCTTGAGGTTCAGGACGATGTCGGTCACGTCCTCGCGCACACCGGCGACGGACGAGAACTCGTGCAGGACGTTGTCGATCTGGACCGAGGTGATCGCCGCACCCTGAAGCGACGACATCAGCACCCGCCGCAGGGCGTTGCCGAGCGTCAGGCCGAAGCCGCGCTCGAGCGGTTCGGCCACGATCGTGGCCTGACGCTGCGGATCGTTGCCCGGCTTCACGTCAAGCTGGTTCGGCTTGATCAGATTCGCCCAGTTCTTGTGGATCATACGTAGTGCCTCCATTCTCGTTCCCGGCCCATGTCCAAAGCCCGGGAACACCCGAGGAAACTGTCAAAGGCCGGCCGGGGCCGCGCGGTCGG
>JBMOOG010000029.1:0-13230 GCA_049324535.1 Pseudomonadota bacterium
CAGATCGTCAGCGAGCCGCGGCGCTTCAACGCCTTGTCGTAGCTCGGCCAGTTCCGGGTCTGGCAGCTCGGGGGTGTCGGTCGGCTCATGGCCTCCAGCTATCACGCTGGATTCACGACATGAATCCTCTCAGGCGATTTGTGCAACAGAGCCCATACTACCGGTCAGTCCGCGGTTTCAGCGCCGCCCGGGTCCTTCTCCGCAGTTCCATGAACGGCGGCGAAGCCATCGGCCTGAACCGAGACGATGACATGCTTTCCGGCAAGGCTGGTCACGTAAAGCGAGTTGGGGTTGGCCCGCAGATGGCCCGGTACGGTGCCGTCGTCGACATGAATGCGGGCCTCTCCTCCGGCGGGCACGGTCACCTGCGGATGGTAGATGTAGCTTTCCTTTGCACCGCTGTCGGCGTCGGTGATCGTGTAATAGACGGTCATGCCTGACAAATCGGTGGCACCATCGTTCAGGACCTGGATCTCGAGGTGATCGGGCGCGTCCTTGCTGGTCGCAGGATCGACGTTGTTCTCGACCAGAACTTCGCCAATCCGGTATGTCGCCGCAGCACCGCCTGCGACGGTGGGATCGGCGGCGTTCACCGGATCGTTGTCGGCAAGATCGTTCTGACCGTCGCCATCGGTGTCGGGGTTCATCGGGTCGGTGTGCAGAAGCGGTTCGGAGATGTCGGGCACGCCGTCGCCATCGGTATCGGTCGTCGTGGTCTGGGCATTGGCCAGGCTCGTGGACAGAAGCAGCGCCGCGAGGCTCATTGTCGTGATCGTCTTCATGTCAGGACTCCTTGGTCAGACGGTCGGGGTTGATCGGACGCAGCAGCACGAGACCGCCCAGCCCGAGGGAGAAAAGGAAGAGGAAAAGAAGATCGCCCTGCTTCTCGGCCATCACCTTGGCCAGCGGCGCACCGGTATAGGTGTCCTTGATGCCGAGGACCGCGAAGGTGAAGCGCTCGAAGTGCTTGGTGACAGAGGCGACTTCGATCCCGTTGCGGAAGGTCTCGTAGCCGGCGAACCCGGCCTTGATCCGGTCCTGCTCGGCCTTGGGGATCGCAAGCTGGGCAAATACGCCGCCCGCCACCTGGTTGTCGGGGTCCATGGTGTCGCCGATCTGTGGCGCGACGAGCACGACGAGGATCCAGAGCGCGAAGGCGTAGATGAGGCCACTCGCGGGGCTTTTCGCCCAGAGGCTGAGCCCGAAGCCGAGCGTGAAAAGAGCCGTAAGATACAAGACGCCAGCCGCCCAAGTCAGTGCAAGCCGTGCGACATCGCCCATGGTCAGCCCGATCCCGGAAACGATGGGCAATAGGATCGCCGTAGCAAGGAAGACGATGGCCAGTGAGACCGCCGCAAGGCCCAAGCCACCGATGATCTTGGCAAGGGCATAGGCCCAGTGCGGCATTGGCCGGGTCAGGATCAGCGCCAGCGTCTGCCGACCCCGCTCGGCCGCCGCCGCACGATACCCGGCAACGAGCGCGATGACCGCGCCCATTATCTCGATCTGCTCGATCATTCCGCGCATGAGTTTCAGCGGGTAGAACTCGGGCGCTGCTATGGCTGAGGCATCCTTGCCAAGCGCAAGAAGCTGGGCGCGCGCAGCGGCATAGGTCGCAGCATCGCCATGGAGCGCGATGGCCCCGGTCACGAGCGATACGGTCGCGGCGGCGAGAAGGGCCAGCGTCGCCCAGAGGAGAAACCGGTCGCGCAGTTGCTCGCGGGCATCGCGCAAGGCGATCGTCGTGACGCTTCCGGAAAGGCTGGGAAGGAGATCAGGCATCGGGGCCTCCGGCGTTGAGATCGAGTTTCGCGCAAGAGCGCGCCGCGAAGAGGCCGGCGAGGATCAGCGCGACCGGAAAGGTCACCGCCGGTGGAACCGGACCTCGCGGGGCCAGGCCATCAGGCAGGAAGCTCAGGAGATCCCCCGAAGCCCATGCGAAGCCCTCGGCCAGCGACAACGGCCCCAGGACCCGCGACATCAGATGGAAGAAACCCGAGTCAGGGGTATCCGCCAGCGTCGAGACCGGGTTGATCGCAGCGGTCGGGTGCACGTTCGCGGTCAGTTCGGGCAGGACGAACGTGACCACCAGCCAGACGACAGTTGCGGCGATCAGGCCGCTCGCGGTGGAAGGCATGCGTGCGGCGGCTCCAAGCGCCAGGAATCCGAAGATGGTGATGTAAGCCCAACCGGTAACCAGAAACAGCACGAGGCGCATCAGGTCCGCCGGTCCGACGACCAGTGACGGGATGGTAAACAGAGTTGCAACCGAGATGACCCCGGCGACGACGATCATCGCGCCAGTCGCAGTCACCAGCGCCCGCATCTTGCCAAGAGCCAGATCGCGGCGCTCGAGAGGACGGACGCCGATCAGAGGCATGGTCCCGGCGCGGCGGTCAGTCTCGATCAGAATCTGGCCGATCACGATGGCCCCGAAGGCGCCAATCAGGCTGATGTAGACGCCGAGGTTACGCAGCACCGCGAGCGGCGCGGACTGGCTGACCGGATTCGGTGGCACAGGCCGCCCCGAGGCGGACAGGTACGTGGCCGCATCGGCATAGATCGCATTTACAGTGTTCGTTGCGGACCAGCCAAGCCAGGCCGTGACCAGCACCATTGCCGCAAAAAAGGCAATCAGGATCAGGACGCTCCCGTCCCGCGTGAGCCCGACCAGCGATTGCCGGGCGATGAGCCGCGCCGGGGTCATGCCGCCACCTCGGGGCGGCGCTCAGCCACACCGACATAGAGATCTTCGAGGCTGCGCTCGTCGTATTTGTCCGCGACGGCCTGCATGGTGTCGTGGAACACCAGCTTGCCATGGGCCAGCACCCCGATCGAGGTGCAGCTGCGCGCCACCTCGGACAGAAGATGTGTGTTCATGAAGATCGTCATGCCCCGCGCGTGCAGCTTTTCGATGATACCGCGCAGCTGGCGCACCCCCATCGGATCGAGGCCCGAGGTCGGCTCGTCGAGGAACAGGACTTGCGGATCGTGCAGGATTGCCTGCGCGAGGCCGACGCGTTGCCGCATCCCCTTGGAAAAGGTGCCAACCCGGCGGTCGGCCAGGGCCGCGATGTCGAGAAAGTCGAGCGTGGCGCGCACGGCGTCTGCCGGGTTCGCAACGCCGGACAGCCGGGCGAAGAAGGTCAGGTTCTCACGCGTCGTGAACCGGTCGTAGAGACGCACGTTTTCAGGCAGGTAACCGATGGCGGCCCGCACCCCAAGCGGATCGGAGACGACATCATGGCCGGCGACGCGCGCAGTGCCGGAGGTGGGTGCGAGCAGCGTGGTCAGAAGGCGGATCGTGGTCGTCTTGCCGGCACCGTTGTGGCCGAGAAAGCCGAAGACCTCGCCCTTGGGAACCTCGAGCGTCAGCGGGTGCAGTACCGTCGTGTCGTCGTAGGATTTGCTGAGAGCGGATGTCGATACAGCCGGGATTGCGTTCGTCATTGCGCCGGTCCTTTCGGTGTTGCAGCGGCCCCGGGTCCGTTCAGGGCCGCCAGTGTTTCAGGAGTCAGGGTCATTCCGCCAGTTCAGGTGCTGCCCGGGTCGTCATCAGCAGCACCGTCCCGGCGATAACCGCGAGGAAGGCGAAGCTGGTGACGATGGTCCCAAGCCCGAGGCCGCCGAATTCTGGGGGTTGCGCTAGGAAGTCGCCGAAGGACGCGCCAAGCGGGCGGGTGAAGATGTAGCAAAGCCAGAAGGCCCACATTCCATCGAGGCCGAGACCGAAATACCCGAGTGCAAGCGAGGCGATGATCAGCCCGAAGAGAACTCCGGTTCCGGCGAAACCGACCCCGAAAGCCTCGGAAATGAGGTCGCCGACGGCGGTGCCGAGCGCAAAGGTGAACAGGATCGCCAGCCAGTAGAAGGCTTCGCGCCGGAAGTTGAAAACCTCGTGGATCGACAGCGTCCGCTCGACGGCGAACCAGACCGCGAAAGTGGCGGCAAGCGCGATGGTGAACCCGATTGTCGAGGTGAGCAGCGGAATGTCGAGCGCGTCGGTCATGTTGTCGGTGATCAGCGTGCCCACGACCGAGATCAGCACGACGGCGATCCAGTAACAGGCCGGGACATAGGCCTTCTGGCGGAACTGCCAGATCATCGCTGCGATCAGGACAGCGGTCATCAGGACCGTCGTCGCGCCCAGCCCAAGGCCGAGGTTCACCGCCAGAAAATCGGCGGCGGTTTCGCCCATGGTTACAGCCATCAGCTTGATCAGCCAGAAGCCCGAGGTAACTTCGGGGACGCGATTGACCGCGGAGGGCTGTAGAAGCGGGGGGTCGAAGTCCGCGAAAGTTGCGTCGCTCATGATATCATTCTCCCTGGGCGCCAAAGCGGTAGTTGAGCGCGAGTGCGACGCTCCCACTCGCCGACTGGGGTTTCTGGTATTGAAGTTCGATGCCGTAGTTTTCGCTGAAGTCATAGCCCGCGCCGAGAGCGACGTAGGTGTCCGAACTCGGGTCCGAGCGGCCCACTTCACCGGACAGGGTCAACGCATCGCTAAGGCCGTATTCCAGACCAATCGTCTCCCCGAACGCCTTTTCGCCAAGGTCGTAGGTCACTTCGCCCAGCAGGCTCAGCTGATCGGTGACCGGATAGCTCAGCGCCGTGGTAATCTCGGCCGAAAAATCGCGCGTCTTGTCGTAGAAATGCTGGGTGTAGGCGATGTCGTAGCCGATACCAGCCGCAGTATCGCCGCGGACGCCGCCGTACAGATCAAGTTCCGCCCGATTGCCATCAGCATCGCGGATGTTTGATCCCCATATCCCACCGTAGATGCCGCCCGAACTGATTTCGAAGTAGGGCTGCAAAGCGGGCTTGCCACCGGTCTGCGACTCGCCGTCTGACAGATAGTTCGAGGTCGCGGTCACACCGCCACCGAATGACAGGCCATCGGCCATTGCCGCGTCCGCTAATGCCGCCCCTACCAGAGCCGAGCCACATATGATTGCCGCCAGTTTGCGTGCACAAGCCTTGCAGCACGCCTTGCCGGGCCATCTATGAATTGATTTGCTCATCTGTGTCTCCTAGTCACGATCTGATTAGGGCCAACGCCTGAGCCGAAAAAGTGTCGGCATGGGCGTCGTCGTCGGCATTGCAGCGCTCGAGCGCCTTGGCTTGCAGGTCGGCCACAGCGGCGGCCGGAGTGGCTGTGCCGATTGCGGTGCGAACCTGCCCGATCAGGTCTTCGCACGGGATTGCACGGCCGCTCTCGTCGGTCACGGCTATGCCCGAAACGTATTGGATCGGCCCGGAGGCCACCGCCGGGACTGGTGCGGCGAGCTTGCTCGCGAGATTGGAAAGCACCGCATCTACGGTTGCGGCGTCGGGCGTCCGGGCACGCAGGGCCGAGAAGGCGTCGTCGGCAGCTGCGTCGATGCTGTTCCAAGCGGCGCGATCAGCCTGCCGAAGCGCCGAAGCGTTCTGGTCCCAGAGAGTTTCGAGGTCGGTGATGCGGTGCTCGGCGGCGGTGAAATCGCCTGTGGCGGCGATGGTCTGGGTGTCGGCAACGATGGTCTTGTAGGCCGACAGATCGCCCAGTCCGGGAGACTGGGCAACGGCGGTCGTCTGTGCAGCGGGCGAGATCAACATCTCGGCCAGCGCGAACCCGGCTGCCGGTACGGCGATCAGCGTCGCCGACAAGGCAAGGTTCCTGAGGGTGGCGTTCATGGGTGAAGTCCTGTCTGAATGCGCGGCGGGCCTTCAACCGAGGTCCGCGGGCGCAGTGATGACAGGCGGTTTCCCGGAGCGTCTGGCGAGGTTCTTACGCTTTGGTAAGAAGCTGATCTTTCTCAGGGCAGGACAAGGGCCACGATGTTGTTCGTCGTGTTCGACGGAGCAAGCAAAGTCGCGCCATTGGCCAGAAGATCCTGAACAAACGCCTCACGGGGCGCCAGGCTGGACCCAGGATTCCGCGCCGTCTCCGTCTCTCCGGCCTCATCGATGCCCACGGTTCCGACGAAGGCGCGCAGACCGTCTGCGGTGACGAACTCGCTGCGCCAGAAGCGGAGTTTCGGATCGGCCAGTGCAGTCATTGCCCCGGGGGCGCGCCGCACAAAGGCCAGATCGTTGGGTTGACCGCGCCAGAAGTGCGAGACGGTCTCAACGGTCGGATCCTCGCTGCCTTGGAGCGCCGAGAAGAGGGCATCGAACACCAGACCCGGCGTCGGCAGGCGTGATGCAGCCCATCCCGTGGCGAGGACAGCATCCGAAAGCGCGGCCTCGTCCCTGGCGAAAACGACGAGGGAGACCGGGTGAACCGGAGAGCCCATCAGCGACTCGGTTTGCCTCGACAGGTTGATTTGCGTCAGTCCGGCAGCATCGCTCACAACCTGGTCTGCCGTCTGGACGGGGGCGTTGCGGGGATGGTCGTAGCGCCAGACGTTTGCTGCGGCCATCGCGGCCAGTCCTGCGGCCACGATGAGACCGGCGATCCTTGCCCCATTGGCCCGGGGAAGAGACGGCACGGAACTCTTGGACAAGCGCCATTCGGCGACTGCGATACCGACCGTGACCCAAAGCGCACCTACCAGCCAGCCGTTCAACACATCGCTGAGGTAATGCTCGATCAGGTAGATGCGGCTCATCCCGATGGCAAAGGCGATGAGGCCGGCCAACAGGAGCGCCGTCTCGGCGCGCAGCCGGCCCGCCCGCCAGATGACGTACATCAGCATTCCGTAGGCCGCGACCGAGGCCGCCGCGTGTCCAGACGGGAAGCTGCCCGAGGTCTCGGCAAAAACCCCAAGCGGCGAGCGCGGGCGACCGAAGGCAAGTTTCAGCAAGGCGACGGAGGCGGTGTTTCCGATCACCGACACCGCCAGGCCGGACGCGAGTGCGGAGCGCCCTTGGGTCACAAGCCAGATCAGCGCCGCCGCCACCATTGGCAGGACGACCTGCCAGCCACCGGCAGCGGTGATCAGAGAGGCAACGCGGATCGGACCCGGTGACTGGAAATGATGGATCAGCTCGGATAGCCGCATGTCGAGTTGTACCAAGGGATCGCCGGTGAGGAACTCGAACACCGAGTCGAGCCATACCGCCCCGATGTACAGGAAGATCACCGTCAGAAGGCTGAGTGTCCGCCCGGAAAAGGAAGTCCGATCAAGCCGCGCCTCAACCCAGAGCGCGGCTCGGGGATGCGCTTCTATCCTGCGCCGCATCGTGGGAATGTCCACAAGGTTTCGCAGGGCGGCGGACACTACTGCCGATGCGACCGGCAGAAGTTTCAGCGCAGAGTATAGCGTTGTCCAAAGCACGAGCAGAGCAAGAAGCACGATGCCGGTCAGAACCGCGACACGCGTCAGCGATCCCCCGATCCGACCCATGACATCGCCGAGGAAATAGCCAATGGCGACATGTGCGAGTGCATAGGGAATGCTGCCTGCGATGTTCCAGATCAGGAACTGGCGGCGGTTCATTCCGGCCATGCCCGCGACGAGCGGAACGAGCCCGGCGACCGGCCCGAGGAAGCGCCCGATGACCAGAGCCATTCCGCCGCGCCGCTCGAAAAGTGCCTTGGCACGGGCAAAGGCGGCTGACTCCCCGATGCGGCGTCTTCCGGGAAGGCGGTTCATGGCCAGCTTGCCGGTCCAGTAGCTCAACTCCGATCCGAGCACGGATCCGAGCGCGACGAACCAGGCGAGGTCGAAGAAGTCCAGGAGCCCGCGTTGAACGAGGATGCCGCCCGCATCGACGATCAGGGTTCCGGGGACGACGACACCTGTGAGGAAGAACGCCTCGAGCATCGAGGCAAGCCCGATGAGCCAGTAGCCGAAGATACCGAGCGCCTGAAGCGAAGGCAGGATCTGGTCGAGAGAAAGGCTCATGGGGTCACTTCGCAATCAGGCCGCGCCCCGAACCCGAAGGCAACGGCGGCCACAAGACCGGGCGCGAAGCCGTGCAGCGTGGCAAATGCCGGTTGCAAGGACGGCGCGCGCGCAAGAAGCCTGCTGCCGATGCCGCTGGCCAGCCGGAGTTCGTTCAGGGCGACCAGCAGGAAGGCGAGTGCGAATGGCACCAGGTAATAGACCAACCGGAACAACAGCAGCGCGGCGGCCGCATCCCCGACAGGCACGGATGCTGCAAGCGTGCCGATGACGACGGTCTCGAAGACCCCGATCCCGCCGGGCACGTGGCTGAGCACACCAATCATGGTCGCAGCGGCATAGACGGCGACGAACGTCGCGTGGTCGGGCTTTCCCGCTGGCAGAAGAACCCACAAGGCGAACGAGGCGGCAGCGATGTCGATCAGGGTGACGACAAGTTGTCCGGCAAGGTCGGCCGGCGGCGGCAGATGCAGTTCATGACCACGAATGCTCAGAGAACGCTGCGAAACGGACATCCAGGCGATGAGGGCGACCGAAACCGCAGTAATCCAGGCGGCAACGAGTTGTATGGTCGATGGCGCATAGGGCGACAGGGCGCCGACCGCCCCGGGATGAAAGGCAAGCGCGGCGACGCCGACAAGCGTCAGACCTGTCCCAAGGGCCACGGCGATGTAGCCTGAAACGGCCGCCACCTCGAAGCCGTTCAGGCCGACGGCGGAATGAATTCTGTAGCGGACTGCACCGCCCGAGACGACGCTTACACCGATCGTGTTGCCGGAGGCGTATCCGAGAAAGCCGCCCAGCGCAACGATCCCACGGTCCAGCGTCTTGCCGATGAAGCGCAACCCGAACCAGTCGTAGAAGATGAGCGCGACGTAGCTGATCGCAGTGGCGCCAAGGGCGGCGGCGAGTGTAGCCACCGGCGTCGCCTTGATCTGCGCGGTGACGTCGGCCGGATTGACAGGCTTCAGGAGGTGATAGAGCGCGTAGAGCCCCAAGGCGAAAAGTCCGGCACCCAGAAGGATCGGTGCGGCGCTTCGCAAGGATTGATAGGTCGGTCGGGTCACCCCGGACTCCGCGCCGTTCGGCATTTCGGTGATCGGGATGTGCTTATCTCCCTGAAACCCCATTTGAAAACCGTAAACTTCCTAAAGTCTTGGTTCTTACGAAAGTGTAAAAGGCCGGACAGGCGATCTACGTTGCTTGTCCCCACTTGTTGACTGCAGGCGACAAGACCTGTGATCTTGAAAGAACCTATCCCATGCTTCGCAAGACAATGATCCCCCTGCCCGCCGCGCTCCTTGGCGCCCTGCCGTTCGCGACATCTGCCGAAACCATGGACCAGAGCGAGCTCGACATGTTCCGCACCGCTTCGCTCTCGATCCAGCAGGCGAGCGATGTGGCGCTTCAGGCACATGCCGGCACGCTGGCGGCCGTCGCCTTCGGCGATGAAAACGGGCGCGCAGCCTATGAGGCGGTGGTGATCGGCGGCGACGGCCAGCCCTGGACCGTCCTGATCGATGCCAAGACCGGTGAAGTCTTCGCCTCGGCGCTGTCTTCGGCTATGGAGGATCACGAGGACCAGGGCGATAGCCAGGACGACGACGATGAAGACGGCGAAACGAACGACGGCTGATTGAACGTCACCTCCAGAACCCAGCTCATAACCCGGCCGAACTCCACGGCCGGGATAAAGCTTTGGAAAGACCGCGCCGCATGAAGATCCTTCTGGCCGAAGACGATCACGAAACAGCCGCCTACGTCGTGAAGGGGCTGTCCGGGGAAGGTCATGTCGTCGATCACTTGACGAACGGCAAGGACGCGCTCGCGCAAGCGATGTCGGACAACTATGACCTTCTGATCCTCGATCGGATGATGCCGGGGCTGGACGGGCTTTCGGTGCTGAAGTCGCTGCGCGCGGCCAAGATCGACACACCCACGATCCTGCTGACGGCCATGGGCGCGGTCGATGATCGCGTTGCCGGGCTGCGCGGCGGCGCCGACGACTACATCGTCAAACCCTTCGCCTTTGTGGAGCTTCTCGCACGCATAGACACGATCTGCCGCCGCCCGGCCTCTCGCGACGAGGTGCTGGAACTGATCATCGGCGATCTCCGGCTCGATCTGTTGAAACGCGAAGTGACCCGAGATGGCGAGAAGATCGACCTTCAGCCCCGCGAATTCCTGCTCCTGAAGCATTTCATGGAGCGGCCCGGTCGCGTTCAGTCCCGGACCGTGCTGCTGGAGTCGGTCTGGGGGCTCCATTTCGACCCGAAGACCAGCGTGGTCGAGACCCATATCAGCCGACTGCGCAACAAGATCGACAAGCCATTCGACAAACACTATCTCGTGACGCTGCACGGGGTCGGCTACGTGCTCCAGCCATGACGCGGCCGCTGTCATGGTCGATGCGGTTCGCGCTGGCACTGTCGGCAGTGTTCGCCATCGGTACCCTGTCCGCGGGAGGTCTCTCCTATCTCCTCCTTTCGCGCGAAATGACTGCGCGGCTGGCGGCGGATGTCCGATCCAGCGCGGAAAGTCTTGCACGGATCGCAGCGACCGGGGACAGGACGGACCTGCGGGAGCAGATCCTCGCGCAAGTGCGGTCCAGCCACGACGGCGCGAGCCTATACGCCCTTGTCGATGCCGGATCCGGTCAGGCACTCGGCTCGCTGCATGTTGCCGAGCCGTTCGAAGGCCAGAGACGGCTTCTTGTCGGCCAGGACATCCCTGAGACCGACGCGACCGGTTCCGCGACGGCCGAGGCCTATCTTGCTTACGGAATACGGACCGACCTCGGCTGGGTCATCGCGGCGCGGGACGAGGCCTGGGTCGCGGAAAGCGGCGAAATCCTGATCCAGACCACCGCGTGGTCGCTGCTGCTTGCCGCACTCTTGTCCATTGGACTCGCCGTGATCATCGCCCGCAAGAACGAACGGCGCATCGACAGGATGGACCGGGTTCTGGATGAGGTCGGCGAAGGCAGACTCGACCGCAGGATTGGCGATGCCGGCAACGACGACCTGGCTGCGCTCGCGGCCCGCGTGGACCGGATGCTCGACCGTCTCGAAGCTGGAATTGCGTCGATCCGGCAGGTCTCCACCGATGTCGCCCACGATCTGCGTGCGCCGCTCGCGCGGCTCCGGATGCGGCTCGAGCCGCAGGCGCTGTCCTCCGAGGTGCCGAAAGAGACACGGCACGAGATCGGTTCGGCCCTGATGGACATCGACGCCATCTCGGCGACATTCGATGCGATCCTGCGTCTCGCCCGCCTGCAATCCGGCACGGTGCAGAGGCGTGACGATCCGGTCGACCTTGCAGCGCTGGCCGTTTCGGTTTGCGATATCCTGCAAGCCTCCGCCGAGGAAAGGGGGCACACCATTGATCTCGACATGCCCACGACGCGCATCGAGGTGAAGGCCGACGAGGATATGCTCTCGCAGGCACTGACGAACCTCGTCGACAATGCTATCGAACATTGCCCGGCCCCGGCAGCCATCCGAATCACGGTCGGCCTGAGCGGCGAACATCCCTTCGTCATGGTTTCGGACAACGGCCCCGGCATTCCCGAAGCCGATCGCACAAGGGTACTGGAGAGGTTCGTGCGGCTTGACGCGAGTCGGTCGGTTCCCGGCACGGGCCTTGGCCTCAGTCTTGTGGCGGCCATCGCAGACCTGCATGGTGCCAGCGTGGTTCTTGGGGACAACGGGCCAGGACTGAATATCTCGATAGTGTTCCCGAATTTCGAACCAAAAGCTACCCTTCTTACAGAAGCGTAAGACGGCGGCAATTCAATCCGGTGTCTGAGCTGCGATACGAGGGGCGAATCGCGGCATGTCGCTTTCGTAGCCGCGGCCGACGACTGCGGCGGTCCCTTGCCTGACGATCCGGAACAGTGCGTCGTCGGAATGGTGCCACGTATGACCGCTGGCATCATGTGGCGGCGCGGGCAACCGGCCCGAGGGAAGCGGCGTGCGCCAGTCAGATTGGCCTTCCAGGTTCGCGCCATGGCAGGCGGCGCATTGATCAGCGTAGATCTGCCGCCCTTGCGCGAACACATCGGCGGATGCGGCGGTGTTGAATGCGGGCGGAACCAACCGCAAGCCGGCAAAGACGGCGACGAGCGCTCCCGCGAGCAAACCGCCCGCTGCGATAGTTCGAGGGCTTCGTCTCAATCGTCCTGTCTCCGGGCCCGATCCTGCGACGTCGGCTTCACCTTGATGTGACGGTTTGCCAGAGCCGCTTCGTTCGCGGCAATGGACATCATCACGAGTGACGCTTATCGTCGAGCCATGCTCGCGCGCCTTGTGTCCCTGTTCGCCATACTTGCGATCGCCGTGGTGACGACGATCAGCGCAGCCCATGCGGCGCGGATGGATGGCCTGCTGGGAGACCACACGCTCCATGCAGGCGCGATGCACGCGTCCGCTGACGCTCACCCGTCCTGTGACGACGGCCGGCATTGCGGATCGGCGGACGCCTCGGTGTGCAGGCTTGTCTGCAAGGGTCTGTCGGTCTTGCTGGCGATGCCGGCTGTGGTGGCCGAACACGCCTTCGGGTCCGCGGACCAGGAACCTTCCGCCGAGGCAATCCACGTCAGCCATATCCCGGGACTGAACGAACGCCCGCCCAGGCTCCGTCGCCTCTGAGCGCGCCGCCGGTCGACGCCTGCGGCGTTCCACAGGTATTGACGCACGGGACGGAAAGTCCCGAGGAGATGACAATGAAGACACTCTCACGTCGCGGCTTTCTCGCCGCAGGTGCGGCCGCCGCGGCGGTTGCGCAGATGCCCCGGTTCGCCCTCGCGCAAACCCCTGCCCCTCTTCGCCTTGCCGCGACCACGCGCACGCTCGACATCGACGGGCGCGCGGCCACGGTCCTCGGCCTCGCCGGGCCCGGCGGCCAGGGGCTGGTGCTCGACCCCGGACAGCGGTTCCGGGTCGATCTGACCAACGATCTCGACGTCGCCACGATCATCCACTGGCACGGGCAGATCCCGCCCAATGCGCAGGACGGGGTGCCCGACATGCCGATGCCCCTGCTCGCGCCGGGCGAGACACGATCCTACGACTTCGAGGCGCGGCCCGGCACGCACTGGATGCACAGCCATGTCCCGGTCCAGGAGATGCAGCTGCTGGCCGCGCCGCTGATCGTGCGGTCAGCCGAGGACATCGCCGCCGACCGGCAGGAGGTCGTGCTGTTCCTGCACGACTTCTCGTTCAAGGCCCCGGAGGAGGTTCTGGCCGAGATCGGCGCCGGTGGCGGTGGCCATGGTGCGCATGGGGCAGGCGGCGGCGCCGAAGCCATGCAGGGGATGCCGATGGGCGGCACGGGCGGCCAGATGGGCATGGGCGGCCAGATGGGCATGGGCGGAATGATGGGCATGGGCGGCCAGATGGGC
>JBMOOG010000029.1:13330-36399 GCA_049324535.1 Pseudomonadota bacterium
GATGGGCATGGGCGGCCAGATGGGCATGGGCGGAATGATGGGCATGGGCGGCCAGATGGGCGGCATGGCCATGGATCTGAACGACTTCGACTGGGACGCCTATCTTGCCAACGACCGGACGCTGACGGACCCCGACGTGGTGCAGGTCGAGCGCGGCGGGCGCATCCGGCTCCGCGTCATCAACGCCGCGGCGGCCACGGTGTTCTGGATCGACACCGGCGTAGCACCGGCGCGGCTGGTCGCGGTGGACGGTCATGCGGTGCAGCCGCTGGCCGGAAACCGGTTCGGGCTCGCCATGGGACAGCGGCTCGATCTCGAGATCGACCTGCCGGGCGAAACCGGCGCCTGGCCGATCCTCGCGCAGCGGGAAGGCGCGCGGGAGCGCACCGGTCTGATCCTCGCCACGCCCGGCGCCGAGGTGCGGCGCGTCGAGGCCCTGGCAGAGGCTGAAGCGCCCGCCTTCGACACCGATCTTGCGCAGGAAGCCCGGCTGATCGCGGTGGACGCCCTGCCGGAGCGCCCCGTGGATCGCAGCCCGATGCTGATGCTGGGCGGTTCGATGCAGCCCTATGTCTGGACGATCAACGGCGCCGTCTGGGGCCGGCACCAGCCGGTTGTCGCGCGCAGCGGCGAGCGGGTCGTGCTCTCGTTCCACAACATGTCGATGATGGGGCATCCGATGCATCTGCACGGCCATGCCTTCCAGGTCATCGGCATCAACGGGCGGCGCGTTGCCGGCGCCCTGCGCGACACGGTCTATGTGCCGCCGATGTCGATGGTGGAGGTGGCGCTGGACGCGGGCGAAGCCGCGCGCTGGATGCTGCATTGCCACCACATGCCGCACCTCGCGACCGGCATGATGACCGAGTTCGCGGTCGCGGCTTAGGTCCGACCGCAGGCGGGGCGTCCGGCATGGGCGTCCCGCATCCTACGAAAAGACAGGAGGACGACAGGATGAACTGGAACGACATGGGGGCCGGAATGGGTTGGGGCATGGGGTTCGGCTGGCTGTTCGGCCTGCTGATCCTTGTGCTGCTGGTTTTGGCCATAGCCGCGCTGATCAAATATCTTCGGACATGAAGGAAAGGACTTCGCAATGACCTACACGATCCATCGCATGATCCCCGAGGCAGATATCGACGACGTCGACGCTCGGGCGCGAAAGGCGCTGGCGGATCACGGTTTTGGCGTTCTGACCGAGATCGACGTCAAGGCGACGATGAAAAAGAAGCTCGACGTCGACATGCCCGCCTATCGCATCCTCGGCGCCTGCAACCCGAAGATGGCGCATCGGGCCATCGGGGTCGAGCCGCGGGTCGGCGCGATGCTGCCCTGCAACGTCATCCTGCGGGAGGTCGAGGGCGGCGTGGAGGTCGGCGCCATCGACCCGGTCGCGTCCATGCAGGCGATCGAGAACGCCGAGCTGCACGCCGTTGCAGGCCAGGTCCGCGATCTGCTGGCGAAGGCCGTCGCAGCGGTGTGAGATGCGCCTGCGCGCCGGCATTCTCACGGGTCTTGCGATCCTCGGGATCGTTCTGCTCGGGGTGTGGCTCATCGCGCCTTCGGCCCTTGCCGAGGTGCGGGACGGGTTCGAGCCCGAGCGGCTGGAGACGCTGGTCGCGCGCGCGGGTCTCTGGGGGCCGGTGCTGATCGTCACGCTCATGACCATCGCGGTCGTGGCCAGCCCGATCCCGAGCGCACCGATCGCGCTGGCGGCGGGTGCGGCCTACGGACATGTCTGGGGCACGGTTCAGGTCGTGATCGGTGCCGAGCTTGGCGCGCTGATCGCCTTCGGCCTCGCGCGGGTTCTGGGGCACGATGTCCTGCGGCGGGTGTTCGGAGACAAGGTCGATGCCGGCCTCCTCGGCTCGCAGACCGCCTTGACGGCGACAGTGTTTGCGAGCCGCCTCATGCCCTTCGTGTCCTTCGACATGATCAGCTACGCCGCGGGGCTCAGCCGCCTTCATGTCTGGCGTTTCGCGCTGGCGACGCTCGCCGGCATCATCCCGGCGAGCTTCCTCTTGGCGCATTTCGGCGGCGAGGCGGTGAGCGGTGACCTTGGCCGGGCCACATGGGCGGTTCTCGGTCTCGGCCTCGTGACCGGGCTGCCGCTGATCTGGGCGGCGACACGAGGGAAGGCAGAAAGGAAGAGGTGATGGCTCAGCGATACCGGAAGAACAGCCTGTCGCTCTTCGACGCGGTGGCAATGGGAACCGGGGTGATGATCGGTGCGGGCATTCTCGCACTGACCGGGCAGATTGCAGAACTTGCGGGTCCCTTGTTCCCCCTTGCCTTCGTCGCTGGCGCCGTGGTGACGGGATTCAGCGCCTATACCTACGTCAGGATGTCCAACGCCTGGCCGTCTTCGGGCGGGATCGGGATGATCCTGACCAAGGCCTACGGTCCGACGACGGTCGCGGCCGGTGCCGCGCTGCTGATGGCGCTGTCGATGGTCATCAACGAAAGCCTCGTGGCGCGGACATTTGCGACCTACCTCCTGCGGGGGCTCGATCTGGAGCCCGAAGGCTGGCTGGTCCCTGCCATCGGCGTGGGCCTCATCGTCTTCGCCTACCTCGTGAATGCGGCAGGCAACCGCTCCGTGGGTCTTCTGTCGCAGCTCATGGCGGTGCTCAAGGTGGGCGGCATCGCGGTCTTCGGCATTGCCGCGCTCTGGGCCGGCGGCTTTTCGTTCGCGGCCGCGGAAGGCGCGGATGGCGGCGCAGCTGCGGGCTTCCTTGCCTCGGTGGCGCTCGCGATCCTGGCCTTCAAGGGCTTCACGACGATCACCAACAGCGGCGCCGAGGTCACCGACCCGCACCGCAACGTCGGGCGCGCGATCGTCATTTCCATCGCGATCTGTGTCGTCGTCTACCTTCTCGTCGCCTTCGCCGTTGGCTCCAGCCTGCCGCTCGACCGGATCGTGGCGGCAAAGGACTATGCGCTCGCCGAAGCGGCCGAACCCGCCCTCGGGCGGATCGGCTTCTACCTGACCGTCGCGCTCGCGCTGGTCGCGACCGCCTCGGGCGTGATCGCCAGCATCTTCGCGGTGTCGCGGATGCTGGCCATGCTGACCGACATGAAGCTGATCCCGCACAGCCATTTCGGCATGCCGGGCACGATCCGCGACCATACGCTCGTCTACACGGTGGTGATCGCCGGAGCGCTGACGATCTTCTTCGACCTCAGCCGGATCGCCTCGCTTGGCGCCTTTTTCTACCTCGTGATGGACATGCTGATCCACTGGGGTGTCTGGCGGACCCTGCGGGTGGAGATCGGCGCGCGGGGATGGGTCCTGCTGACGGCGATCGGACTGGACGCGGTGGTCCTTGCGGCCTTCGCCGCGCTCAAATGGCAGAGCGACCCGCTGATCGTCGTCATCGCGATCGCCGGCATGACCGCCGTTTTCTTGTTCGAGCGCGTCTTCCTCGCGCTCAACCCGCCATCGCACGAACCGGCGCATGGCAGCCACCATTCCGCACGAGAAGAACAAGAACGACACGAGCCCACCTCTTGACCTTCCAACGACTGGAGGCCGCACACCGGGACAGAAAGGACATCAATCCATGGCCAGTCATCATCACCATCCCGCTGCCTCCGACACCAAGCCCGGCGCAAAGACCGCGACCGACCCGGTCTGCGGGATGCAGGTCGAGATCAAGGAGGGCGCGCGGACGCGCGACTACGGCGGCGAGACGTTCCATTTCTGCTCCGCCGGGTGCCAGGAGAAATTCGACGCCGATCCCTACTTTTACGCCTCCGGCAACGCGAAGAAGGCCGGAAAGAGGGCCCAGCCCGGCACGCGATACACCTGCCCGATGCACCCCGAGATCGTGCGCGACGAGCCGGGGAGCTGCCCGATCTGCGGCATGGCGCTGGAACCCATGGTGCCTTCGGACGAACCGAGTCACGAACTCGTCGATTTCACGCGACGCATGTGGATCTCGGCGGCGGCGGCGGTGCCGCTCATCATCATCACCATGGGCGAACTCGTCGGGCTAGACGTGCGTGGGTGGATGGGGCACCGCCTCTCGGTCTATGCCGAGTTCGTGCTGGCGACCCCGGTGATCCTCTGGGCGGCGCTGCCGTTCTTCCGGCGCGGGATAGACTCGATCCGCAATGTCTCGCCGAACATGTGGACGCTGATCTCGCTCGGGGTCGGCGCGGCCTATCTCTACTCGCTGGTCGCGACCTTCGCGCCGGGCGTGTTTCCGGCCGAATACCGGATGGGCCACGGGGTCGGCACCTATTACGAGGCGGCCGTCGTCATCGTCGCGCTGATCTTCGTGGGCCAGGTGCTCGAGCTGCGCGCACGACAGCGCACGGGCGACGCGATCCGGGCGCTTCTCGACCTCGCGCCCAAGACGGCGCGCCGCATCCTGCCCGACGGGTCGGAATACGACGCACCGCTCGAGAACATCGTCGAGGGCGACCTTCTGAGGGTCCGACCCGGAGACAGCGTGCCGGTGGACGGCGAGGTGGTCGAGGGCCGGTCGTCAGTGGACGAGAGCATGATCACGGGCGAACCGGTCCCGGTGGAGAAAGTCGAGGGCGACCGCGTCACCGGCGGCACGATCAACAAGAACGGGACGCTGGCGGTGCGCGCGACGAAGGTGGGCGCGGACACGGTGCTGTCGCAGATCGTGGAGATGGTCGCGGGCGCGCGGCGGTCGCGGGCGCCGATCCAGGGACTCGCGGACAAGGTTTCCGCGATCTTCGTGCCGACGGTGGTGCTGGTGGCGATCACCGCCTTCGGCGTCTGGCTCTGGGCCGGGCCCGAGCCGGCGCTGGCCTTCGCGATCGCCTCGGCCGTTTCGGTCCTGATCATCGCCTGTCCCTGCGCGCTGGGGCTCGCCACGCCGATCTCGATCACCACGGCCGCCGGCCGGGGCGCGCAGGCCGGAGTACTCATCAAGGATGCCGAGGCGCTGGAACGCATGGCGCGGGTCGATACGGTGATCGTCGACAAGACCGGCACGTTGACGGAAGGAAAGCCGCGACTGACCGATGTGGTGGCGCTTCATGGCGACGAGGCGGAGGTGCTGGGCCTCGCCGCCGCACTGGAGCGCGGGTCCGAGCATCCGCTGGCCGAGGCGATCGTGTCCGGCGCGAAGGATCGCGGGTTGACGCCCGATAGCGCACAGGACTTCGAGGCGGTCACCGGCAAAGGGGTCCACGGCAGTGTCGGGGGACGCAAGGTCGCGCTCGGCAATGCGGCGATGATGACCGATCTCGGGCTTTCGACGGACGAGGCCGAGGCGGAGGCCGACACGCTCCGCGCGGCCGGCAAGACGGCGATGTTCGTCGCCGTGGATGGAACGCTCGCGGGGATCGTCGCTGTGGCGGATCCGATCAAGGAGACGACCGAGGCTGCGATCCGCGACCTTCACGCGCTGGGGCTCACCATCATCATGGCCACCGGCGACAACCGGCGAACGGCCGAGGCGGTGGCAATGAGGCTCGGCATCGACGAGGTCCGCGCCGGCGTCCTGCCGGAGGACAAGCAGAAGCTGGTCGAGGAGCTTCGCGCCAGGGGCAAGTCGGTCGCCATGGCCGGCGATGGCGTGAACGACGCCCCGGCGCTCGCGGCCGCCGATGTCGGCATCGCCATGAGCACCGGGGCCGACGTGGCGGTGGAAAGCGCGGGGATCACGCTGATGCGCGGCGACCTCGTGGGCCTCGTGCGGGCGCGAAAGCTGGCCGTCGCCACACTCAGGAACATCAAGCAGAACCTGTTCTTCGCCTTCGTCTACAACGCCGCAGGCGTGCCCATCGCGGCGGGCGTGCTCTATCCCCTGACCGGCCTCCTTCTCTCGCCGATGATCGCGGCGGCGGCGATGAGCCTCTCGTCGGTCTCGGTCATCACCAATGCGCTGCGGCTCAGGCGGATCGACCTCTGAGCGCACCTGACTTCAACCCATGGAGAACGACATGACACAAGACAGCCTCACCCGACGCGGCCTGCTGATCGGCGGCGCGGCCCTTCTTGCAGGGCTCCCCCAACTGTCGCTTGCGCAATCCGGAGGACCGTCGATCCACGTCCTGAAGGACCCGAATTGCGGCTGCTGCTCGGCCTGGATCGAGATCCTGGAAGGTGATGGCTTCACCGTCACGACCGAGGCGAGCATGGGCACGCTGCTGATGCGCTACAAGTCCGACAATGGCATCCCGCAAGAGATGGTCTCCTGTCACACCGGCCAGGTCGAGGGCTACATGATCGAGGGTCATGTGCCGGCCGCCGATATCCGGCGTCTGCTCGAGGAGCGTCCCGACGCCGTGGGTCTGGCCGTTCCGGGCATGCCCGACGGTTCCCCCGGCATGGGGCCGGAGAGCGAACGCGAGGCTTACGACGTGTTCCTGATCCGCCGTGACGGCAGCACGGAGGTGTTCACGCACTACGAGGCAGCCTGACACGGTGGGGTGCCGGTGAAACCCGGGCGCGAGTGAAGATCCTCAGCCATCGCACGTTCGCGCCTGGATGCTGCCCCTGAGCGTGGTGTAGGTGTTCCGTTCCGGGTGATTGACCCGTTGAAGTGGCCGAAGCGCTTCAGTTCCAGCGCGGCGGGCGTCCCGGCGCTGGTCATCGTGCCCACCGTCTCGCCCTGTGCCACCAGACGCGCGGTCGCGGTCAGGAACCCCGAGCGCTGCACCTGCCAGGTGATCTGGTCGAGCACGCAGCCCGAATACATCGCGTAGCGCGGCACCTCCGGCATGCCGGTCTCGATGGAGAGCCTCGGCAGCGTCCCGGAGTCGGATCGGAACTCGTGGGTGAACGGGGCCTCAGCGCCGGTGGTCGTGGGCGCGCCGAAGGCCGCCTTCAGCCAGAAGCCGAAGGCCTCGGCGTAGAGCGGCACGACGACATCGCCATCGGCAGTGACCGCGTCCTTGATCGGCGCCAGCGGATCGCGGCCGTAGGTGAACTCGCCCGAGGCCGGGATCATGGTGACGGCGCGGGTCAGCCCCTCGGCGGTGTCGGGATCGGCAAGCGGTCGGAACACCTCGAAGGAGAGCTGCGGCAGGCGGTTGCCATAGGTCGAGAGCGCCAGTTCCTCGAAGACCACGTAGGCGGTGCCGCGATAGGCGGGCGTGTTGGCCGCGCCCATCTTTGCCGCGATGAACGGATCGGCCGTCTGCGCCTCGTCGCCCGGGTACCAGCGCCAGGTGACGCCGGAGAGGTCCATCGGTTTGCCGTCGGCCCAGATGCGCCCGATGCCGGTGATCGGGCCCTCGCAAAGCGCCACGGCGAAGCTCGCATAGTAGAGATACTCGGTGGTCTTGACCTTGCCGCCCCCGCCGCCCTTGCCGCCGCCCTGGGTGGTGGTCTTCGTCTCCTCGCGAAAATCCGTCGCCCAGATGATGTTGCCGCCCATCCGCATCCGGCCATAGAGCCGCGGGATGACTGCGCCCTCGGTTGAGGACGTGATCCGGAGACTGTCGAGCCGCGCGCCCTCGATGCGCTGCGTGGGCGCCAGCGACGAGATGATCCAGCTGTCGACGAGCGAGCCGATGGTCGAGCCGATGAAGCCGCCGATGGTTGCGGCGCTGACGCCGAGGATCGCGCCGCCGATCGAACCGCCAATGGCGGCGCCAGCGGCACCGAGGACAAGCGTTGCCATGGTCTGGTCTCAGCGTTGCGGGAACAGGAAGGCGAAAGCGATGCGCCGCCGCCAGCTTTGAGTTAGCGGTTCCTCGATCACGCCGAGCCGCTCGCAGGCATGCAGAAAGGTGTCAGGCCCGGTGAGGATCCCGACATGCTTGGTGATGGCGCGGGGCTTCATGCGGAAGAGGACCAGCGCACCGGGTCCGGCCTCGGCGGGCAGCACCTCGATCATCATGGCGCGGGCGCCCTCGGCCAGAACCTCGCGCGGGCCCGTCTCACCCCAGTCCCGGCTGTAGGGCGGGATCGGGAACGGCTCGGGACCGACGACCTCGCGCCAGACGCCCCGCGCGAGCCCAAGGCAATCGCAACCGACGCCCCGAAGGCTGGCCTGGTCGTGGTACGGCGTGCCGAGCCAGGAGCGTGCGATGGCGACGACGCGCGCCGGGTCGGCCGCTGCGAGAGGTTGCGTCACAGCACGCCACCCTCGTGCCCGCCATCCTTCGTCGCATAGCGCAGCACCGCGTCCTGGCCGGGGATATGCGGGAAGCCCCTGAAGTTGGCGGTGTTCTCGAACTTCGCGCCACAGGTCTCCATGCGCTTGTCGCAGCCCGCGTGGATGGTGAAGCCGTCGCCCTCGGCGATCGCGCGCACCGGCGCTTCGAGCATGGTCAGCACGGCGATGCCATCCGTCACGTCGTGGCCCAGCACCTCGGTGCGCCGCCCGGCGTTCGCACCACTGGTCCATTCGAGCGTGCCGAAGGTGAACCAGCCGGAGGTGAAGCCGCCAAGTCCCGAGGCGGTGAAGGCCCGGTCGCGCAGGAGATCGACGACGGCGCCCGTGCCCTGGTAGGCCGGGTCCTCCAGATCGACGCCGCAGCGTGCGTCGCCGAGCGCTGCATCGCAGGTCGCCTGGAAGGTCCGCCCGACCGTCTGGCCGAGGACGTGGGCGAGCGAGCGGACCTCGGCCACAAAGGCCAGCCGCCCGCGCCGGATCTGGCCAATGGCGCCGCGCCGCATCAGCACGCGCTGGCTCGTGTCCGCCCAGTTCACCCGCCAGACCTCGACCTCGGCGTTGTCCCAGCGGCCATCGAGGATGTCGGTCTCGGTGATCCGGTCCGAGGTCAGCACGCCTTCGGCGTCCTGCGCATCGACGGACAGGTCCGAGCCGGAGCGCACCTCGGAGGCGGTAAGCCCGCTCTCAGGCTCGAAGTCGGTGCCGTCGAAGGCGAGCGTCCGGTCGTGGTCGGTGAAGCCGAGGGTGGCTCCGTCGGCGCGGGCGATCCGCCAGCACCAGGCGAGCGTCGTCGTGCCCTCGTCGAGATGGGCCTGCAGGGCGGGAACGAGGGTCGTCATCGGCGCAGTTCCAGCAGCGGAATGGAGGTGATCGAGCCGAGCCGCTCGAGGTCGAGCGTCACGTCGAGCGCGTCGGTGTCGAAGCGGACCGGCACGTCGAACTCGAAGCCGGCTGTGACCGCGACGCCAGCGCCCGGCGCGGCGCTGAAGGTGACGACGCCGGTGGCGGTGTCGACCCCCCAGCCGGAGGGCTGCTCGACCCCGCCGAGCGCGATGCACACGGTGCTCGTCACCGGCTTTGTGATGGCGCGTGTCCAGGACTGTGCGCCCGAGGCGTAGCGCTTCACCAGCTGGAACGCTGTCGTTGCGCCGTCTCCGGTGCCGATGGGCTGGTCGGTGGGTGCTGGCACCTGCGACGGCAGACAGGACTTGTGGTCGCCCCAGTCCTTGAATCGGAAGCCATGCAGCCGACCGTTGCGCGTCTCGAAGAACGCGACGACCGCCGCCAGATCGTCGGCGCGCCGGATGCCGTAGGCGACATCATAGCGGCGACGGCTGTTCGCCCAGCTGGCGTTGCGCTCCTCGTCGCCCGAGGCGATCTCGACGATCTGTGTCCGCCGCTCAGGACCGCCCCGCGCGCCCCGACTGATGTTGTCTGGGAACCGAACCTCGTGGAACGCCATCACATGCCCCTCCGCCCGAGCGACACGGCGCGGGCGATGTCGGCAGCGACCTGCGTGCGGGACTGCCTGAAGCTATCGGCGTCACGCGCCATGATGGTGACGTTGACCCCGCCGCTCGCGCCGTAGGTCTGCGCCTCGCGCCGCGACAGCACCCGTTCGCCGCGTTGCAGGATCGCCGGGACCTCGTCGTGGCGAAGTCCGGCCGTGCCGCCGCGATGCATGCGCGGCGCGGTGGCGAAAGCCATGGCCGGGACCAGGCGCGACGGACCCGCGGAGCCCACTATGCCGCCCGCATGCAGGACGTTGGCGAAGATACCGCCCGCCCCGGGGAACACACCGGAGAGCGCATTGGCGATCGGCCCGAGGATGAAGCGCCGCGCCGCCAGCTGGGCGAGATCGGCCAGCAGCGAGGAGACCAGATCGCGAAAGTTCAGCTTGCCGGTCTTCACGAACTCGCCGACGGCGTTCTCGGCCGACTGGAAAGCGCCCACCAGGCTCTGGCCGATGTCGCCACCGATGTCGCGGGCCTTGCTGGCGTAATCGGACAGCGCGGCGGTGACCGCCTGCCAGCCGGTGACGGCCGCCTCGGTCGCGGGCTCGGCTGCTGCAGCAGCAGCTCCGGCCGCCGCGCCTGCATCCGTTGCAGCGCCCCCGGCATCGCCGAGCGCCGTCTCCAGCCGCTCGGCCGCGCCGGTGGCCTCGGTCAGCGCATCGGCGCTGGCCTCATCGGTGCCCCGCACAGCGTCGCGCAGGGCCTGCCAGCTTTCGAGAGGCGCGCGAGCGCCCTCGGCCAGATCGCGTGCGGCACCGCGATACAGGTTCGCGGATTCGAGCGCCCGGTTCGCCGCCTCGGTCAGGCCGAGATCGGGCGCGGTCAGCGGGTTGTCCTCGAAGGCCCGGTCGAAGGCCGCCTGCGCTGCGGTGGTCGCTGCAGTCGCCGCACCCTCGAAGCGGTTCTCGATCTCGCCGAGGTCGAGGTCCGGCACCAGCGCGATGCGGCGCTCGGACCCGAGCGCTTCGAGCCCCTGGTTGATGCCGCCGATGAAGCCGTTGATCCGCGAGACCACCCCGTTCAGCATCGCCTCGACGCCATCGACCAGGCTGTTGGCCGCCTGGAACGCGAGATCGCCGATGGCGGCGGGCAGCAGACCCCAGATCGCCTTGATCGCCTCAAAGGCGCCTTCGAACGTGTTCGCCGCCGTGTTGCCGAAGCCCACCACGCTCTCGATGGCGCTCTGCATGCCCGACGCGGCATCCGCCTTCAGGTCGAAGAACATCGCCGTGGCGGCTGCACCCGCCGCTGCGACGCCCATGCGGATCCGTTCCCAGACCTCGACCGCGAGGTCCTTCAAGAGCGACATCGCCTCGCCGAACCCACCCGCACCGGACACGAGCCGGGTGAACTGGTAGACAAGCTCTCCGGCGCCTACGATGAGCGCCCCGATCCCGGTGCGGATCAGCGCGCCCCGCAGCACGACGAGCGCCGTGGCGAGGCCCCGGACCGACAGCGCGGCGGCGGCCAGCCCGGCGACCCAGCGGCCCGCGAGGGAGGCCGCGAAGGTCACGGCATAGGTGGTCAAGCGGCCGATATTGTCGAAGAGGCCGCGAATGACGTTGCCGAGCGGGCCGGTCCGGCTGGCGACCGCCGCCATGGCGTTGGCGACGGCTTCCAGCGCGGGGGCTGCGGCGACGGCCAGCTGGTTCGACAGCCCCCGCCAGATCAGCCCAAGCCGGGAGATGGCGTCGTTCGTGCGCTCGATCTGGTCGGCGTCCTGTTCGGAAACGACGACGCCGAAGGCAAGCACGTCCTCGGTCGCTTGGCGCAGCGTCGCGGTGTCGATCCGGCTCATCGCGATGGAGCCTTCCTCGCCGAAGAGCTGGCCCGCGACAGCCGCGCGCTCGGCGGCAGGCACGAAGCTCTCGATGGCCGCGTTGATCGCACCCACACGCTGGTCCAGCGGGAGTGCGATCAGCTCGTTGGCCGAAAGCCCGAGCCGGTCCAGCGCGTCGGCAGCCGGACCGGTCCCGGCGGCCGCCTGGCTGAGACGGCGGGTCAGGTCCTTCGTCGCCTGTTCGATGCCGGACATCGACACGCCCGCCAACTCGCCCGCGCGCTCCAGCGTCTGGATCGAGGCGACGGTGGTGCCGAGCGACTGCGCCAGCTTGGCCTGCGCATCGACCGTCTGGAGGCCGGAGCGGATCATCGCCACACCAGCGGCGGCGGCGGCTGCCACGGCGGCGGCGGCCGCGACCCGGACCCGCCGCGAGAAGGCCGCCAGCCGGGCGTTGGCCGCTTCCATCTCCCGGCTCAGCCGTCCGAAGCCACGCGATCCGGCCTCGCCCACGCCCTCCAGTTCGGCGCGCACCTGCCGTCCGCCCACGGCCGCGAGGCGGACGCTGACCCTTTTTTCAGCCATGGGAATGACCCATCTGTTCGTTGAGTTTGGCGACCATCACCGCTTCGATGACGGGCAGCAGTTCGGCCGTCACGGCCGGCGGCACGCCGAGCGCATCACCGAGCGCGAGCGCCGCGGACATGTCCCAGCCGACCACGGCGCCGGGCAGCACCCGGACTTGACCTCCCAGACGGCCGACAAGGTCCCAAACCTGCCAGCCCTCATGGGTCAGTGGCCGATTCAGCCGCGCCGGGCAGTCCGGGCAGGCTTGCGGGCAGGCTTGGCAGTAGCGCTCGCCCCCGCCGAAGGACCATTCGGCGAGAGCGCGGAGACGTTTTTTTCCTGCTCCAGCAGCAGACCCTTGGAGACGTAGGTCAGCTGGAAGGCCTCGAAGATCGGCCAGAAGTCGAGCAGCGCGTCGATGGCCGCGGGGCTGGGATCGATCGGGTTGCCGTCGGCATCGCCCACACCCTCCCAGGCGAGCACGGCCCGCCGCGCCAGCGCCTTGGCGAAGGCGACGGCCCGCTCCTCGTCGGACGCCTCCTCTGGCACCGCCTCGACGACCGGATCGCTGCGCGTCGCCACCGTCAGCGCGGTGGTCAGCGGGCGGAGCTGCACCCGGACGCCGGGCGCGAGGTCATGCCAGCGCGGTTCATTCGTCAGGTCGAGCGTCAGCATCGTCAGTACACCTCGATGTCGTTGATCAGGGTTGCGGTGCACATCCGACCGACGACGCCGTCGCGGGCGGCCTGCCAGTCGAAGGTGGCCTGCACGCCCTGCGGCCCGGAAATCTCGATGCGCGGGCGCGGCAGGTAGACGGCGTGCACGGTGAAGGTAAAGCTCTCGCCCGAGGGCAGGACGTAGGCGAATTCCATCTCGCAGGCCTCGCCGTTGATCGCCTGTGTCACCAGCGTGCTGTCGGCGAAGCGGACCTCGATCCGACCGGTCAGCGCCGCGATGGACGGGTCCGCGCCGTCGATGCGGCCGTCCGAGCGGATCGTCTCGATGCGGTCGAGGTTGTTGGCATAGGTGATGTCGGCCGAGACCACGTTGCCGAGCGCGGTCCCGTTCCGCGTGATCGCGCCGTTGAAGTGCCCGAAGCGCCTCAACTCCAGCGCGGCGGGCGTTCCGGCGCTGGTGGTCGTGCCCACCGTCTCGCCCTGCGCCACCAGTCGCGCCGTGGCCGTAAGTAGCCCGGAGCGCTGCATCTGCCAGGTGATCTGGTCGAGCACGCAGCCCGAATACATGGCAAAGCGCGGCACTTCTGGCATGCCGGTCTCGATGGAAAGGCTTGGCAGCGTCCAGGCGCCGGACTGGAACTCATGCGTCCACGGGCCGGTGCCGGTCGTCGTCGGCGCCCCGAAGGCCGCCTTCAGCCAGAAACCGAAAGCCTCGGCGTCGAGCGGCACGACGACATCGCCGTCCGCTGTCACCGCGTCCTTGATCGGCGCCAGCGGGTCGCGGCCGTAGCCGAGAAGCTCGGAGTTCAGGAGCGGCTGCTCCGCGCCGAGCGACGTGCTGGCGAAGGGCATTCGGGTGAAGCCGCTGGCGGGCGGCGCTCCATAGGTCGTCTCGAACGCAAGCGCCATCAGCGCCCGCGCCCCCTGGGCTCGTGCCATGGTGTTCTCCTCGGGTTGTCGGGGTCAGCCGAGCGGATCGGCCGTAGAATAGTGCAGCACCACCCTGATCACCGCGGCCTTCAGGCTGGCCGCGCCCTCGACCGGCAGATCCACCGGTCGCGGGGCTTCCGCCTCGGCCCAATCGCAGAGCCCGCCCAGCGTCCGGTCGGCGGCGAGCGCCGAGCCGATGCTGGCGGTCAGCGTGTCGAAGGCGGCGTCACGGTCCGCGCCTTGCACGACCGCCTCGATCTCGGCGCGGTGCTGGTAGTGATAGGCGAGCGGCGACAGTGTGACTTCCGGCTCCCCCGGCTCGCCGTCGCGCAGGATCAGCAGGCCCTCGGCCGGAATGCGCTCGGGAAGCACCTCGCCGCGCAGGACTGTGGCCGGCAGCGCTGACAGCCGCGCACGCAGCGCGACGAGGATGGTTTCACGGGGAGTGGGCACAGCGCGACCTTAGGTTGGAGAAATACTTGCCGAATTGCCAAGGCGCCAATTTCCGATCAGGTTCAGGGGCATGCGAGTATCCGACATGATGAAACCCGACGGGCGAGTGTTCCTGAAGAGCGAATGGGCTCAGATCAGTGACGAGTGGCCCTGTGTGTCCTTCACCAAGCGGTCAGTTGGCGATCGCCTCAGGCGCGAGTTCGTGGCAGGTCGAGACGTTCTCGTCTACGTCGGTACAACCAGCACCGAAATGACGCGCCTGCCGGAACACCGCAGCCGCCTGATTTCGGCAGTGACCATCGAGCCCAACCAGATCCTCGAGACACGCAAGATCGTACCTCCGGACGTCTGGGCGAACTCCAATGCGCAGTGGGGCGATCGCTGGCCCCACTCGATGGCGGTGCTGGCAGCCGCAAACATGGTCGGGCCGCCTTATCCGGCCGCACACGACACGATCCCGATTGCATACCGATCTTTTTCCGAGATCGCCAACAGGGGCGCAGTCGTCGAAGCGACCGGCACCGAGCGAGAGGCCGTGATGGCGCTCGAAATCGAGCCCATCACTTTGAACCTTCGCGAAGACGTCACCAACTACCTCGAGCTGCGCAGCAGCGTGTCGGCAGAGGTCGAGCCATCGGTCAAGCAAGAAGCCTTTCGGATGGCGATGCTGATCATCGATCGCGTCAAACGCGGCGGGGAGCTCGGTGTGAAGGTTAATCCGCTACGTTCAGCGCCGAACCTCTCCGATCTCAATGCCCTTCTTGTCCGCAAGTGGAGCGAACAAGGTGGACGATGCGCCCTATGTGGTGGCGCGCTTATGGCCGGTGGAGCCAACAAGATGCTCCAGCCCTCCGCTGATCGAACTGACAGCGCCAACGGCGCCTATGATGATGCAAATGTCGCGATCACGCATCTCGCGTGCAATCTGGCCAAGAACAAATACGGCCTGGACGAGTTCGAGGACTGGCTGTCGATACTCAGGGGCGTAGACCATTGATCTCTTAGCACACTCAGTCGAGATCGCTATCGGATCCTCCCCTCCACCCAGTTCAAGACGATCAGCCCGGGCACGCTGTCGAGCGCCTGCTCTGCGTCCTGGTCGAGGTCAAGCCGCTTCGGCAACTTGACCTGCGGGACCAGCAGGAAGATCGGCACCGTCGTGCGCCCGCGGCCGGTCTTCGATCGCGACACCACCGCCTGACCTTTCGTGTTCAGCCGCCCCTCCGCCACCAGCAGGCTCGGTCCCGTGCGGCGATAGACGAAGCGCAGGCGCAGCCCGCTGCGCCGCTCCCATTCGCCGGGTGTGATCCGGCCGCCGCGCAGGGGCTTGCCTGCGGCGGGCAGCGGGATCGCCAGCCAGAACCCGCTTCTCGAGCGGATCAGCGGACCGGTGTCGTGTGCTCCGACGATGACCGGAGCCTTGGACCAGACCAGCGCCGCAGCGTTCAGGCTCTCGCCGGCCTTCGGATAGGTCTGGCTGCGGATCGAGTTCGCGAGGCGTCGTCCGAGCCCAGCCCCGGTAATCTGGCCGCGCCAGGCGGTCTTGAGCCCGGTGCCGGCCTCGCGCATGGCGCCGGTCACAGCCTTCTCGCCGGCCTTCACCTCGGCGGCCATGGCGGCCGCGAGATCGGGCGTGATATCTAGTTTCAACTTCATCGCGGTCAGGCTGGTCGCAGATCCACCGTCCAGACGAGCCGTTCTCGATCGCGTACGGGCTCGCCCTGGATGACGAAGGCCTCGCCGTCGATCTCGATACGATCTCCGGGCCGCGGGTTCGCCACCTCGGCGAGGCGCAGGTCCAGCCGGGTGGTTTCCGACCAGATGCGCGCGTCGCCGAAGCCGGTGACGTCGTCCGGCTGGCGCAGGATCGCCCGGACCAGCGCGGGTGCACCGCCATCAGCAGTGTAAACGACGTCGCGCGCGAGATGCGCGTCGGCGAAGAGCGCGTCGAGGGCGGCGGCGAAAACGGACATCAGGTCCGCCTTGCGCTGCGCAGCACCTGCGGGCGGGTGCAGATCGGCAGCGGGTTGCTCTCGATCTCCAGCCGCACCCACTCGTCGCGATCCCGGTCGGGGATCGTGCGGGCATAGAGCGGCTGGCCGAGCGTGTTCACCGTCTCGAAGGTGTCGGCGGGGGCGTAGTAGATCTCGAACAGCCCCTCGATACCCTCGGGATAGAAGAACGCCTTGTCGGTCGGCACCGTGAAGCCGACGCCGCCCCGGTAGCGCCGGAAGGTGATGCCGCCGAAGCTGACCTCGTCGGCGACGCGGCCCCGCAGGTCGGCTGCCGCGGCGGTGTTGAGATAGGTCTCGCGCACCTCCTTGTGGGCCACGAGATCGGCGAAGAAGGCCGAGCCGCATTCGGCGCGGACCTGCACCGCGCCGGCCGAGAGCCCGCCCATCGAGTCCTCGACGCTCTCGATCAGCGCCTGGCAGCGCTTGCGGAGCGCCCCGGAGGCGGGAGTCGCATTGTCGAGGTCGAAGTCGATCTCGGCCGCCGGCGTGATGCCGAACTCGGTGAAGTAGTTCACGACTGTGGCGTGGTCCTTCGGATCCTTCACAAGCCCCTGGATCCCGTTCAGCAGGTGGTATTCGAAGGTCGTCTCGGCGTCCTGGCGGAGTTTCCGCAGGCGATAGGCTACCTCGGTCTGCACCTGCTGGGTGGCGCTCTCCGAGCCGAAGTCGCGGACGGACTGGATCTCGGAGGCCCAGAGCACGTCCTGTTTCTTGAACTGGCGGCAGACGAAGGCGCGCATCTCGCGCCGGTCGGGCACCTGCTGCTCGTAGGCCGACCCGCGCTCCGAGAACGGGATCAGCGACAGCGTACCGTCCCGGCTCTCGATCACGACGGTGCGGGAACGCACGCCGCGCGGGCTGAAGAGGGCCGAGCCCGAGAGCAGCGCAGGCTTGTAGGGGATGTTCTCGAGCGCACGCGTGAGCTCGACGATGGTGAAGGCATCGCCTTCGAAGATGTCCATGGTGGCCATGAGGATGCCTCCTGTCTGGAGCGCGCCCAGCAAAAGTGGATGCCGGTTTTGCGTCCGGACGCGCGTGAATAAGGGGATTGGATCAGCGGACGAGGATGCCCGCGGCGAGGAGCGTCGTGTGGGCAGCCGCGATCTCGCCCTCGCTGGGCGTGCCGGCGAAGACGAGGTCGTGGCGGTTGACGATGGCGGGACCGCGGACGACCGCGACGGCCGGCACGTCGCCACCGGACGCGTCCGCCTTGCCCCAGAGCACGGCGACGGCGGTCTCGGTGCCGTCGGCGGCGGCCGGGTCGTGGGCGGCGTATTTGCCCGAGGCGGTGATCTTGCCCAGTACGGTGCCGGGCTCGAGCGTGTCGCTCGCGACGGTGATCGTCTCGCGGGTGTAGTCGCGGAAGGCTTCCCAGACGAGGAAGCCGCCGGGGTGCGTGGCCTCATTCAGCGTGGTCATGGTGTCATCCTTTCAGCTTGAAGGTGCGGGCGACGACCTCGCCCCAGGGGCGCGCGGCCGAGGAGCGGCCGGGCCGCGGGTGATGGGGCGCGATCTCGGGCTCGGCCTCGGCCTTGGTGGCGAGGAGCGCGGCGCGCACCTCGTCGAGGCTGACGTCCTGTTCGAGGAAGCGGCCGGCCATCTGCGGCTGGCCCGCGAGGCGACAAAGATCGACGACGGCGCGGGCGTGGCCAATGGCCTCGGCCCGGATCGCGGCGGGATCGGGCGGCGAACCGCTCGGTGGCGGGGTTGCGGCGGGCGGCTCCGAGGTGTCGGAAGCGGCAGCCGGCTGGTCCTCGGCGTCCGCGACCTCGTCGCCGACGGTGGCGTCGTCGGTATACTCGTTCGCTTCGACCTCGGCGCCGTCGCTGTCGTCGTCTGTCTCCGGCTCAGCCTCGACCGCTTCGACCAGCACCGGCGGCGCGTTGCGGAAGCGCCCGATGTCGAAGTTCGCGGCGATCCGGACAGGCTCGATCAGCCGGTCGGCGAAGCCCTGCGCCACCGCGTCAGCCGCGTCGAACCAGGTCTCGGCGGCCATCAGCGCGGAGACCTCCTCCGGTGTCCGGCCGGATTTCGCGGCGTAGCCGGAGACGAGGCTGCCCTTCACCTTGTCGAGCGCCTCGGCCATGGCGCGCATGTCCTCCGCCGTGCCCATCACGAGGCCGGCCGGGTCGTGGATCATCAGGAAGGCATTCTCGGGCATGACGATCTCGTCGCCCGCCATGGCGATGTAGGAGGCGGCCGAGGCGGCGATGCCGTCGATCCAGACCGTGACCGTGCCCTCGTGGCGCTTGATCGCGTTGTGGATCGCGACCGCGTCGAAGACCGATCCGCCGGGGCTGTTGAGCCGCAGATCGACAGGCGTCCCCCCGGGCAGCGCGCCCAGTTCCGCGAGAAAGCCCTTCGCAGAGACCCCATAGGCGCCGATCTCGTCATAGATCGCCACTTCCGCGCGCGCGTCCTCTCGGCCGCGCCCCCGGACGCGGATCGCATACCAGCTTGCCATGTCGTCACTCCTGTTCGGTGGCCGGATCGGTCGCATCGGCGCCGTCGTCCCTGTCGTTGCCGCCGCCTTCGCTCGGGTCCGGCCGCGTCGCGGGCGTCGCGCGGGCGCCTTGCGTCTCGCCGGGGCTGGTGCGGTAGCGCAGGCCGAGACCCGTCGCGCGCGCGGCGTCGGCCGCGTTCTCGCGGTCGACTTCCTCGACGTCGTAACCGGTCGCCTCGACCACCTTGCGCCGCGAGGTGATGCCGGCCTCCATCGCCAAGACCTGCGCCTGGATGTCCTTCAGCGGATCGACCCAGTCCCATCGGGGCGGGATCCATTGCACCAGCCGGACCTCTGCCGGATCGGCGTCGAGCGCGCCCGACAGAACCGCCGTCTCCAGCCAGCGTTTCCAGACCGCACGGCAGAACTGGTGCACGATCACGCCATGCTGCAGCTGGCCGATGCGGCGGCGGAACTCGACGAGCTCGGCGCGCAGGGACGAGTAGTTCGCCTGCCGCACATCCCCGGTGACGAGGTGATAGGGCAGCCCGAGCGAGGCCGAAACCGCCAGCAGCGTGCGGTACTGGAACGCCTCGTAGCCGCCGCCGACATCCGCGGGCGACGAGAACTTCACGTCCTCGCCCGGCAGCAGCACCTGCATCGTGCCGGGCTCGAGACTCGCAATGGCCGCGCCGTCGAGATCCGCGTCGGCCTCGCCCATCATGGGCTCTTCCGGCGCGGTCTTGGTGATGAAGCCCGCGAACATCGCCGCGGTCTTCTTCCGGTCAAGCTCGGCGTCGTCGTACTGGTCTAGCAGGAACAGCCGCACCATGGCCGGCGCGATATGCGGCAAGCCCCGGATCTGGCCCGCGTCGATGGGGCGGTAGATGTGCAGCACGTCCGCCGCCGGCACGCGCACCGTCTCCGGGATCACCGCCCCCTGGTCGGTGCTGTCACCGGGGTGGCGACGGCGGAAGTGGTAGGCCACGCGCCGGCCGATGGCATCGAACTCGATCCCGCATCGGATGCGGTTGCCGTTGGCCGCCGTCTCGGTCTTCTCGAAGGGCAGCATTTCCGACTGGAGAAGCTGCAGCTGGAGCGGGACGAGCAGTCCGTCCTCGGCGCGTCTTGGGCGCAGCCGGACGAAGCATTCGCCCGCGACGAACATCTCGCGCGCGACCATGGCCTGCAGGCCGTAGAAATCGGTCAGCCCGTCCGCATCGGCCTCGTCGGTCCAGGCGAGCCAGAGCCGCTGGACCCTGTCGCGGAGATCCGCGTTTCCGATGAGCGAGGACGGCTTGATCCCGTCCCCGACCAGGTTGGCGGTGAAGGCGTCGCAGGCATTGGCGGCATAGCCGTTGGTCACCACCAGTTCGCGGGATCGCGCCAGGAGCCGCGGGCCGCCCGAGGCGACCAGCGCGTTGATGTTCTCGAGCGGCGGGTTCCAGCCGCGCAGCCGCCGCTTCGCCATCGCACCTTCCAGACGGGCGCGCAGTCCGGAGGGACCGTGGCTCCGGGGGAGCCGCGTAAGCCCGGAGGACGCGGGGCCTGCGGAACCCCGCCTGCGGAAACGGTCGAAGAGGCCCATGGATCAGAGCCCCTTTGTCGTCGTCACACGCAGCTGCCGAACGATCCGATGCCCCTCGGCCGCGGCGATCTCGCGATCCAGCGCTTCGACGGCCCGGTCGATCTCGGCCACGCTGCGATAGTCCACGGTCTTGCCGTCATAGCTGACCCGCGCCACGCCCGAGGACCGCTGCGCGGTCAGCGCGTCGCGGCGGGCGCGGAGCTCTGTGGCCGTGGCCATGGGACTCACCTCATGTAGCTCGAGCGCACCGGGCGCCGGCGCTGCATCGTTCGTTTCGGGACGGACGGCGCCGTCGCTGGACCGGCCTCCGGCCCGTCCTGTTTCGCCAAACCGAGTTGTGCCTCCAGATCGGCCCACCGCGCCTCGGGCCAGCGATCCGCTCCGAGGATCCATGCCGCCGCGCGGGCATAGACCCGGCAGTCCAGCGCCTCGTTGCGCTCGCGGAGCTTCTGCCATTCGATCCGCGTGAAGCCACGCTTGCCCTTCACCGTCACCAGCTGCTCGGCGGTCAGCTGCTTCAGCCATTCGCCGTCCGCCCAGTCCGGCAGATGGATCGTGCCGGGCGGGCACTTCGGTGCGTCGGCGTTCGGCGGACTTGCGTCGCCCCACCGGGGCGACGGTTCCGCCTCACCCTGCCGCAGGAAGCGATAGGTCTCGGCCTTGAAGGTCGAGGTGGCCACGGTCCAGAGCCGGGCGCCGCGCCGGAGCCGCTTGCCCGCGACGGTCGCGTCGACATAGGTCGGCCCGGTCACCGGGCTCGTGCGGTTGAACCCCTCGACGCCCTTGACCGGCGACACCTGCGCGAACCCCGCCTGGCGCGACCAGGCATAGACTGCGCTGGTTTCATACCCCGTGTCGATTGCGAGCCGGGCCAGCGCCATGGGCTGACCCGACGCATGCGTCCAAGTCCGCCCCAACAGGTCGGTCAGCTGCTGCCAGCAGGCCGGATCGCCCGGGCCGCCCTCGAGCACGAGGTGATCGACGAGCCAGCTTTCCAGACCGCGGCCCCAGGCCCAGACGTCGACCTCGATCCGGTCCTTTTGCACGTCGGCGCCGGCGGTCAGGAACAGCCCGCCCGCAGGCACGGTGCCGGATGTCCAGCGCTCGCGCCGGTCCGCCAGCCGCTGCCAGTCGGGCGCCTCGCCGGTCTCCATCCAGGTCTCGCCGAGGATGGTGTTCCGGAACGCCCGCATCGCCTCGTCGCCGCCCTGTGTCGCTTGCGTAGCGGCCCGTGCGATCCGCTGCCAGCTGAGCCAGCCCACCGGCGAATAGAGCGCCGAGAGGTGGTAGCCGACCGTCGTCGGATCGGTGGCGGTGGCGGTCGCGCGCCACTCGCCGCGCTCGAGCATCCGCGTCTTGTGGTGCTCGGCGATGGGCCGCTCGCAGCCCTCGCAGTGATACTCCGCCGTCTCGGGACGCCCCTTCTCCCAGCGCAGCCGCTCGAACTTCAGCCACTGCATCGCGTCGCAATGCGGGCACGGCACGAAGTACCGCCGCTGATCGGATGCCTCGAACTCCCGCTCGATGCGCGACAGCCCCCGGATCGTGGGCGTCGAGACCAGGAACACCTTGCGCCGATGGGCGAAGGTCAGCGACCGCGCCTCGGCCAGCGTGACCGGGTCGCCTTCCTCGTCAGCGGAGGCCGGATAGGCGTCGACCTCGTCGAGGAAGATGTAGCGCGCCGGGGTCGAGCGCAGGCCGACCGCCGAGTTCGCCCCCGTCATGATCAGGATGCCGCCCGCGAACTCCTTCGACAGCATCGTGTTGCCCGCGTCGCGCGAGCGCGCAGGCTTCACCCGCTCCCGAAGGTCCGGGCTCTCGTCGATCAGCGGGTCGATCCGCTGGCGCGAGTTCCGCTTGGCCAGTTCCACTGTCGGCTGGACCGCCAGCATCGGGCCCGGCGCCTGGTGGATGACGAAGCCGATCCAGTTGTTGCCGGCCTCCGTCGCGCCGACCTGCGCGGCCTTCATGAACACGATCCGCTGTGTCGGGTCGCCGGGCGAGAGCCGGTCCATGATCTCGCGCATGTAGGGCGTGCGCGCAGAGCGATACCGGCCGGGCTCCGCCGAGGCCCGCGAACCCAGCCGCCGATGCCGGTCAGCCCATTGCGAAACCGTCAGGTCCGGATCTGGACGGATGCCGCTGCGCCATGCCCGAAGAAGTCCTTCCGCTCCGTCGAAGTCGACCGCACTCTCATCCGAGCCTAGGCCGGACATCGGCGAGGCTGTCGAGCTGGGCGCGGACATGGGTTTCAAGCAGTCTCTGGATCAGCGCGGTCGTCACCGCCGTTTCTGAGGCGCCGTTCGCGGTGGTATCCGGGTGATCGAGCGCGGCATTCAGTTCCGATGCCATCTGCGCGGCCACCCGCGCCGGCCAGGTCACCCATGCGTCGCGCTCGTCGCGCGCGAGCCGGAACATCAGCGTCTCTGCCCGGGCGCGGTCGACCAGTTCCCCTTTCAGCTTCTGGAGCCTGATGCGCCGCTCCTGCGCCTTCAGCACCTCGTTCGCCGTCTTGGCCTGCAGGAAGGTCGTGCCACCGCCGACGGCCGGAACAGCCAGCCCTTGTTCCCGCAGGGTGTCACCTACGGCTGTGACGGCAGCTTCGGGCACCGGCTTCAGCTTCGGCGCGGGCGGCTTGCGGGTCTTCGACGGGTCCGTCGTCTCGGCCCGCCTCTTGTCGGAGGCTGGGGCGTCGATGCTGCCATCCTCGTGAAGGACGAGCCGGCCGGCGGCCTTCGCCTTCTGGATCGCGCCCCGCGACAGCCCGACACGGGCGGCGTACTGGCGCTCGCTCATGCCCTGCATTGGCCACTCCAATTATCATTCAGATTCATGTGCTTATAGAGTTGATAAGCCTCGCCAGCGGAGATGCCGTAATGGGCGAGTCGCTCCCGGACCCGGCGTTGCGCTGTGTGGTCCGCCATGAGGTGGCTATCGTCCTGTCACGGCCGACCGTCCCGGTCGGCGCAACGATCCGAACGGGAGGACAAA
>JBMOOG010000030.1:0-33573 GCA_049324535.1 Pseudomonadota bacterium
GGCTTCAACCGCTCCATCTGCGCGTCGGTCAGCCAGAAAAGGTTGCTCATCATCACCCCCGTCAGTCCGGGAGCTTGAATCACGCAGGCCCGGCGGCCTCAAGCCAATTAATGGGTCCTGACCCTAAGGATCGATCGGGAACAATTCGGCCCGCAACGCGGCGATCGTCGCCCGATGCGCCCCGGAAGCGCCCCGGTTGCCGCCCCCCTCCAAAGCCGCTAGAAGAGCGCCGGTTCCCGGCATGTCCAGCGAGGCTCAGATGGCATCCTATCAGTACGTCTACCACATGGACGGCGTCTCCAAGACCTATCCCGGCGGCAAGAAGGTGTTCGAGAACATCCGCCTGAACTTCCTGCCCGGCGTGAAGATCGGCGTCGTCGGCGTCAACGGGTCGGGCAAATCGACGTTGCTGCGGGTCATGGCCGGGATCGACAAGGACTTCACGGGCGAGGCCTGGGCCGCCAAGGGCGCGACCGTGGGCTACCTGCCGCAGGAGCCGCAGCTCGACGACAACCTCAACGTGCGCGGCAACGTCATGGAGGGCGTGAAGGCCAAGCAGGCCAAGCTCGACCGCTACAACGAACTGGCGATGAACTACAGCGACGAGACCGCCGATGAGATGGCGCGGCTTCAGGACGAGATCGACGCCGAGAACCTCTGGGACCTCGATTCCCAGGTCGATGTGGCGATGGAGGCGCTGCGCTGCCCGCCGGACGACGCCGACGTAACCACGCTGTCGGGCGGCGAGCGGCGCCGCGTGGCGCTGTGCAAGCTTCTGCTCGAAGCGCCTGACATGCTGCTCTTGGACGAACCGACGAACCATCTCGACGCCGAGACCATCGCCTGGCTCCAGAAGCACCTGATCGAGTACAAGGGCACGATCCTGATCGTCACCCACGACCGCTATTTCCTCGACGACATCACCGGCTGGATCCTCGAACTCGACCGCGGCCGTGGCATCCCCTACGAGGGCAACTATTCGAGCTGGCTCGAGCAGAAGGCCAGGCGGCTGGAGCAGGAAGCGCGCGAGGACAAGGCCCGCCAGAAGGTTCTGGAAAGGGAACTCGAATGGATCCGCGCCGGCGCCAAGGCGCGGCAGGCCAAGCAGAAGGCCCGGATCAACGCCTACGAGGAGATGGCCTCGAAATCCGAGCGCGACAAGATCACCTCGGCCCAGATCATCATCCCGAACGGTCCGCGTCTCGGGGGCAAGGTGATCGAGGTGGAGAACCTCGCCAAGCACCTCGGCGACAAGCAGCTGATCGAGAACCTGAGCTTCTCGCTGCCCCCGGGCGGCATCGTCGGCGTGATCGGCCCGAACGGCGCCGGCAAGACCACGCTCTTCCGCATGCTGACCGGGCAGGAAAAGCCCGACGCGGGCACGATCAGCTATGGCGACACGGTCAAGCTCGCCTATGTGGACCAGTCGCGCGACGCGCTCGACCCGAACAAGACCGTCTGGGAGGAAATCTCGGGCGGATCCGAGATCATCGAGCTGGGCGACGCGCAGATGAACAGCCGCGCCTATTGCGGCGCCTTCAACTTCAAGGGCGGCGACCAGCAGAAGAAGGTGGGGCTGCTGTCCGGCGGCGAGCGCAACCGCGTGCACATGGCCAAGCTCCTGCGCACGGGCGGCAACGTGCTGCTTCTGGACGAACCGACGAACGATCTCGACGTCGAGACGCTTCAGGCGCTCGAGGCCGCGCTCGACGACTTCGCCGGCTGCGCGGTCATCATCAGCCACGACCGCTTCTTCCTCGACCGGCTCTGCACCCACATCCTCGCCTTCGAGGGCGACGCCCATGTCGAATGGTTCGAGGGCAACTTCGAGGCCTACGAGGAAGACAAGATCCGCCGCCTCGGCCCGGACTCGGTGGAACCGAAGCGGGTGAAATACAAGAAGTTCACCCGGTAAGGGGGGATTGTCAGTCCGGTAGGCTTCGCTTCACGCTGACCATAGGTGTCGGTCCACCGAATGTTATTCGCGGGCGCGCCGCCTGGGCATATTTTACTATTAGTCTGCTGATTCCGCTCTCATTTGCGCTTGAGAAAATGGACTTCACGGCTCTGAGTACTCTTTGCTTGTTGTAGAGCTTGGCTCCTTGGGAATCTGCCTTCTGGACCCCGCCCGGATCGCCACTTCCCCAAAAAAGTTCAAGAACTCGGTTCGGACCGAGAGGAAAGGTCACATACATAGACTTATTTAGGAAGCCGCCGTCGCCATAGACGGAGTGGTATGTCCTTTGGTCATAGACTTTGACAACTGGGCTGTCAGACGTGACCATATGATTCCGACTCGTGTCGAATACCACCCAAGTCAAGTCCTGTAATATTTTGGCAATCCTTTCGTAACCCAGAACTACCGGAAGTCCAATTTCGCGCATGACATTCACTTGGACAGACCCATGCCGCAAGAGTTTCTCGCGGATCTCCTCTCTCTGAGGCGGACTCGTCTTTACCCCTGTCTTGCGATCAATTTCGTCGAACACCTCGTCGCTCTGCGGCCGAGAGCGCAAGATTCCCTCCTGATGCTTGTGGATCAACTGACCCAGCATGTCCGCCATTGCTTCAATCATCATGGGCGATCGCAGGTACTGCATCGAAAGAAAATCGGCCACGGCTTTGCGATCACTTCCGATCAGCCTTCTTCCTCTAACCAATGGCTCTATGAGCGGTGCTGCCGTAGACTCAATCTTTGAGAGCAGTTCCTCTAATTCATCGAACCGAGATCCGTCCATCTGGATAGGGCTGTAGTAGTTCTTCTCCGCACCGACATAATTCGGATTTGCGAGACGCGCCTCACCCGTAATGATGTCGAATACCCAAATTTGACCTTCACTGTTCGCGAATCGCTTAAGGTGGAATCTTGGCACATAGTGTTGGAGCTTGGTTCGCGGCTGCGGGCCTGACATTAGAGCACCAAGGGTGTTGGTTTCGCGGATGATGCAAAAGGAAGCGCGGCCTCGCAATCAGGGAATTTGCAGCTGGTATTCCCCCCCGTTTCCCGCACCCCCGATCCGTGCTATCATCCCGCCTCGGGAAGGGAGGATCGAGCCATGCATCGACGCGACCTTTTTGCGCTTACGGCCGGGGCGGTGGCGGCCGGTTTCGCGGCAGGACGGACGGGGCCGGCCCGCGCCGAGCCGGTCCTCGGCGACGACGGGCTGCACAAGCAGCCCTTCTTCCACGACAGCTTTCTCGAACTCGGCGCCGATCTCGAGGAGGCGGCGGCGCAGGGCAAGGGACTGATCGTGCTCTTCGAGCAGCGCGGCTGCCCCTATTGCCGCGAGCTGCACGCGGTCAACTTCGCACGGCCCGAGATCACCGGCCTGATCGCCGAGAAGTTCCTCGTGGTGCAGCTCGACCTCTGGGGCGCGCGGCCCGTGCTCGACCTTGACGGCGAGGAACGCGAAGAGCGCGACCTTGCGCAGAAATGGGCGGTGAACTTCACCCCGACGCAGGTGCTCTTTCCCGCCGAGGCCGCCGGCGCCACCGATGCGCGCACGGCCGAAGCCTTCCGGATGCCCGGCTATTTCAAGCCGTTCCACCACCTGTCCGGGCTGGAATACGTGGCCACCGGCGCCTATCGCGACCAGCCCTTCCAGCGCTTCCTGCAGGACAAGTTCGCGGCGCTCGCGGCCCAGGGCGTGGACCCGGACGTCTGGTAAAGGGCCCAGGGCCGCGCGCCGGTCGGCCGCCGGGGCACGGTCCGGGCACGGTCAGGGACCGGGCCGCCCCCCGGGTTCGGGCGGTCTTTCCCCGTGTCGGGTGCCGGGGCGGCCGGCCAGCCGGCCGACGATCGGGACGAGACCGGCAATGGTCAGCGCGGCAAAGGCCGCACCGGCCAGAAACGTCCACTGCGCGCCGAACGCGTCCCAGAGGAACCCGGCAAGGACGCTCGACGCCAGAAGGGCCGCGCCGGTCACGAGGTTGAACATCCCGAAGGCCGTTCCGCGCAGTTCGGGCGGGGCGCTGTCGGCGATCAGCGTGGCGAGGATGCCCTGCGTCAGCCCCATGTGCAGGCCCCAGACGACCACGCCCGCAAGCAGCCCCCCGACGCCGGACGACAGGGCAAGGACCAGATCGGCGGCCACCAGCAGACCGAGGCCGGCGATCAGGATCGCCACACGGTTCACCCGGTCGGAGAGGGCGCCCATCGGATAGGCCGTCGCCGCATAGGCGATGTTCAGAACGACCAGAACGAGGGGCACGAACCTCGGCGCCATGCCCGCCTGCTCGGCCCGCAGGATCAGGAAGGCCTCGCTGAACCGCGCCAGCGTGAAGATCGCCGCCACCGCCACCACCCACCAGTAGAGCGCGCCCAGACGCCCAAGCTCCGGCCGGAGGAGCGGGTTCCCGACCCGGCGCAGGCCGGCCGGGCGGGGCGGTTCGCGCACGACCGAAAGGATCAGCGCCAGCGCCGCGAAGGCCGGTATCACGGCAACCCAGAAAACCGCGGCAAAGCGGTCGGCAAAGAGCCACATCAGCCCGATGGCCAGGAGCGGTCCGATGAAGGCCCCCGCCGTGTCCAGCGACTGTCGCAGGCCGAAGGCCGCCCCGCGCAGGTCCGGCGGCGCGAGGTCGGCCACCAGGGCATCGCGCGGCGCGCCCCGAATGCCCTTGCCGACCCGGTCGATGAACCGTGCGGCCACCAGCCAGCCGATGGACGGCGCCAGCGGAAAGACCGGCTTGGTCAGCGCGGCCAGCCCGTAGCCGAGCGCCGCCAGTTCCTTGCGCCGGCCGATCCGGTCGCTCAGCGCCCCGGAGAACACCTTGGTGACCGCCGCCGTCGCCTCGGCGATGCCCTCGATGATGCCCACCGCAAGCGCGGTGGCCCCGAGCCCCACCACCAGATAGACGGGCAGGAGCGCGTGGATCATCTCGGACGACACATCCATGAGAAGGGACACGAATCCGAGCGCCCAGATGCCGGCGGGAAGGCGACGCCAGAGCGCCACGGTCGGGAGGCCGGGGTCGGGCGCGCTCACCGCCAGGACCGTCCGCGGCGCGGCGCGCATGGGCATGGGCACAGGAATTGGCACCGGGTCGGGCGGGTCGGTCGGCGGGTCGTCCATGCAGCTCTCCGTCCTGCGGCCGGGGCCGCTGCCACCGGCCCTTCGGGGAAAGACGGCCGGGTCCCCTGCCCCGGCCGCCGCTTCCATCATGGCCTCGGCGGATGGGGTCGTCGAGTCGGGGCGGCCGCAGTCTCGGATGTGCCGGACATCGGCGCGCGCCCCTATCGGGTCCCGGCACGGGCGGTCAGGAGGTCCCGGACGCTGTTGCCCTTCCCGGTGTCGACCCGGACCTCGGCGCTGACACCCGAGGCCAGGATCGGCAGGTCGGGCATGTCCTCGAGCGCCAGCCGCACCGGCAGGCGCTGCGTGACCTTGACCCAGTTTCCCGTCGCGTTCTGCGCGGGCAGCAGCGAGAATTCCGCCCCGGTCCCGGCGCCGATCGCCCCGACCCGCGCCCGGAAGGTCCGGCCCGGCAGCGGATCGAACACGATCTCGGCCTCCTGCCCTTCGCGGATGTTGGTGAGCTGGGTTTCCTTGAAATTGGCGTCCACCCAGACCTGGCCCGTCTCGACCAGCGCGAAAAGCGCGGTGCCGGAGGTCACGTACTGGCCCGGCCGGAAGGAGGCCGCCTGATAGACGATGCCATCGGCCGGCGCCGTCACCGTGGTGAGGCCGAGGTTGTACTTGGCCTCTTCCAGCGCGACCATCGCCGACCGCACCGCGGGGTGGCTGTCCACCGGGGCATCCGGTTCGCCGCCCAGCGCCGCAAGCGCCTTGTCCACGCCCTGCTGCGCCGCGATGTTCTCTTCCTCGGCCAGCCGTTCCAGGTGCCGGGCGTCATCCATCGCGCTGACCGCGGCCACGCCCTTGTCGGACAGCGTGCGCTGCCGCGCCAGTTCGCCGGACTGGTAGGCCAGCGTCTCGGCCGCCAGCTTGGCCCGCGTCTCGGCCTCGCGATAGGCCACCTTCATCTGCTCGACCTGAAGCCGGGCCGTGACAAGCCCGAAACCGGGCGCAAAGGACTGCGCGACGCGGGCGGGCAGCGTCACCAGCGCGCCCGAGGCGGCAACCGCAGCCAGCGCGGGCAGAAAGGCCGGCAGGCCGAGAACGACCCGGCGGCTGCGCCCCATGGCCTCGAGCTGGCCATCCACCACCCCGTGCAGGTCGCCGCCCGGCGCGATCACCACGTGGTCGGCGGCGCAGTACTCGTCCAGGCTGACGTGCGGGGCGCGGGGCAGCGCGTCGGGACGCCCGGCGACCAGAAAGAATTCCTCGTAGAGCGGCGCACCCGAGACGGACTCGGGCCGGTCCCAGACGTAGCCCAGCACCAGATCGGCCCGGCCCTCGGTCAGGGCCTCCATCGCGGCGCCGCGCCCCAGCGGCAGGACCGACAGCGTCAGGCCGGGTGCCAGACGGCGCAGCCGCGCGGCAAGACGAGGGATCAGGACGGCCTGCTCGGCATCGAGGGCGGCGATGCGCACAAGGCCCGTCGCCGTCGCCGGATCGAAGGCCCGCGCCGCGCCGAGCGCCCCGCGCAGGGCATCGACGGCCGCGGCCACCGGAGCCTCGAGCGCCAGTGCGGTGGCGGTCGGCTCCATCCCGTGCGGGCGGCGCAGGAACAGCTCGTCCCCGAAGATGTCGCGCAGCCGGCGCAGCGACTGGCTGATGGCGGACTGGGTGAGGCCCAGTTCCGCCGCCACATCCAGCGCCTTGCGATGCCGCAAGAGCCCCAGAAAGACCCGAAGCAGGTCAGGTCGAGCCTGCGGAGTTCGGATGTGCTTAACTCAGAAATGATCCTTATTCGTTATCATTTCCTTCCCCCGCGGCCTGTCTGCGATGCAGCGCAGCAGGCAAGGAAACAGGGCCATGCCGATCGCGATCATCGCCACGGGCAATGTCGGCAGTGCCATCGCACGGAGTCTGAAGGGCAAGGGTCACGCTCTGGTTATGGGCGCGCGCGACCCGCGGGCGGCCGAGGTCGTGGCGCTCGCGTCCGAGACCGGAGCGACGGCGATGACGCCCGAGGCCGCGGCGGCGGCCGGGGATGTGGTCATCCTCGCGCTGCCCTGGGGGCGGCCGAAGGCGCGGTCCGGGCGCTCGGGCCGATGGCGGGCAAGACCGTCATCGACGGCATGAACCCGCTCGGCATGGTGGAGGGCGCGCTGGGGCTGACGGTCGGGCACACGACCTCGGGCGGCGAGATCGTGCAGGGCTGGCTGCCGGACGCGCAGGTGGTCAAGACCCTGAACCAGATCGGCGCCGAGATCCTGGCCAAGACCGACCATCTGCCGCAGCGCCCGGTCATGGTCATGGCCGGCAACGCGGACGGGGCCAAGGCACGGGTCGCGGCACTGCTGACCGACCTCGGGTTCGAGGCGCTGGACGCGGGCGACCTGACCAAGGCGCGGTTGCTGGAGCCCTTCGGCATGGTCTGGATCAATCAGGCGCTGTTCCGGGGCAAGGGCCGCCACTGGGCCTTCGCGGCGGTCGCCGCGGCGGAGGGCGGGCCATGACCGGGCGCCTGCACGCGACCTGCCATTGCGGAAAGGTCCGGATGACCCTGCCGGCCGAGGCCGCCGGGGCGCTGGCCTGCCATTGCGGCGACTGCCGGACGCTGCACGGCAATTTCAACGCCTTCCTGGCCGTTGCCCGCGCCGATCTTGCGCCGGACGGCGACGAGGCGCTGGTCTGGTACCAGTCCTCGCCCGACAGCCGCCGGGCCTTCTGCGGCACCTGCGGGGCGGGGGTGGTCAAGGAACAGACCGCCGACGGGCGCCGGCTCATCTCGGCCGGGCTGATCGAGGGCGCCTCGGGCAAGCGCATCATCCGCAACCTCTGGGTACAGTCAAAGCCCGACTGGTACGATCTGCCGGACGTCGAAGCCTGAGCGATCCCGGCAGCCCCGGACCTGTCGTCCGGCGCGGTGTCATGAAACCGTCATTGGACGCGGCCCGACGATTCCTCTATTCAGGAATTATGGAACATGACCGCGCCTCCGATGCCTTTGCCACGCTCGGCCATCCGGGGCGCCTCGCGGTCTTTCGCCTGCTGATGCGCTTTGCGCCGCAGGGCGCGCGACCGACCGAGATCGCCGAGGCGCTTGGCCTGAAGCCCAACACCCTGTCGCATCACCTGGCCGATCTGGCTGCCTCGGGCCTTGTCCGTGTCGAACGGCACGGCCGGTCGCTCTACTACGCGGTCGATCTCGACGCGGCCGAAGGGCTGATCGGCTACCTCGCCCTGGATGTGGGCCGCGCCCGGCCCGACCTCATCGCCCCCCTGCACCGCACCGCGAAGGACGCCGCGCCCATGAAACGAACGCCCCCCGACACCGATTTCGACGTGCTCTTCATCTGCTCGGGCAACTCGGCCCGCTCGATCTTTGCCGAGGCGCTCCTGCGCGATCTGGGCCGCGGCAAGTTCAAGGCCTTTTCGGCCGGAACCCGCCCCAACACCGAGCTCAACCCCTTCGCGCTCGAGATCCTGAAGCGCAACGGCCACGACACCGCGGGTCTGCGCTCGAAGCACATCTCCGAGTTCCAGAAGCCGGACTCGCCCGTGATGGACTTCGTCTTCACCGTCTGCGACACGGCGGCGGCCGAGGAATGCCCACCCTGGCCCGGCCAGCCGATTACCGGTCATTGGGGCCTCCCCGACCCGGTGAAGGCGACCGGCACGGAAGCCCAAAAGGCGCTGGTCTTTGCGCAGACCTATGCTGCACTGCGCCGGCGGATCACGGCCTTCGTGGAGCTGCCGTTCGCGTCGCTCAGTCGCCTGTCGCTGCAATCCCGCGTCGACGCCATCGGCACCGACAGCGACGCAAAGGCCTGATCCCATGACCCGCATTGCCCTGAACGGCCTCGGCCGCATCGGAAAGCTCGTCCTTCGCGACCTGATCGACACCGGCGCGGGGGGCGAGATCGTCCTTCTGAACGACGCGCAGGGCGATGCCGTACAGCACGCGCTTCTGATGGAGTTCGATTCCGTCCATGGCCGCTGGCGCACGCCGGTCGCGGCCTCGGACGGCGCGCTGGTCCTGAACGGCCGGACCATCCGTCTGACCCATGAGAAGACCATCGAGGCGCTGCCACTGGCCGAGCTCGGCGTCGATCTGGTGATCGACTGCACGGGCGTCTTCAAGACCGCCGCCAGGGTCGCGCCCTATTACGCGGCCGGGGTGAAGACGGTCGTCGTCTCGGCCCCGGTCAAGGACGGCGGCGCGCTGAACCTTGTCTATGGGGTGAACCACCACCTCTACGACGGCTCGCAGGCGCTGGTGACGGCGGCAAGCTGCACGACGAACTGCCTCGCCCCGGTGGTGAAGGTGATCCATGAATCCCTTGGCATCCGCCACGGGTCGATCACCACGATCCATGACGTGACCAACACCCAGACCATCGTGGACCGGCCCGCCAAGGACATGCGCCGCGCGCGCTCGGCGCTGATGAACCTGATCCCGACCACCACGGGCAGCGCCACCGCGATCACCCTGATCTACCCCGAACTCAAGGGCCGCCTGAACGGCCACGCCGTGCGCGTTCCGCTTCTGAACGCCTCGCTGACCGATTGCGTCTTCGAGGTCGAACGGGCGACCACCGCCGAAGAGGTGAACGCGCTTTTCAAGGCCGCCGCCGAGGGGCCGCTCAAGGGCATCCTCGGCTTCGAGCACCGCCCGCTCGTTTCCTGCGACTTCACCAACGATCCGCGGTCCTCGATCATCGATGGGCCATCGACCATGGTGGTGAACGGCACCCAGGTGAAGGTCTACGCCTGGTACGACAACGAATGGGGCTATGCCTGCCGGCTGGCCGACATCGCACGGATGGTGGCGGGGTCGCTGTGACCGCGGCCAGTCCCCTGCGCGCCTACGCCGCCGTCACCGCGGCCTACTGGGCCTTCATGCTGTCGGACGGCGCGCTCCGGATGCTGGTGCTTCTGCACTTCAACAGCCTCGGCTTCTCGCCGGTGCAACTGGCCTGGCTGTTCCTGCTGTACGAGGTCGCGGGGATCGTGACGAACCTTGGCGCCGGGTGGCTGGCGGCGCGCTTTGGCCTGGCCGCCACGCTCTACGGCGGGCTTGCGCTTCAGATCGCGGCGCTCGTTGCGCTTGCGCAGCTTGACCCCGCCTGGAGCGTCCCCGCCTCGGTCGCCTTCGTGATGGCGGTGCAGGGGGTGTCGGGCGTGGCCAAGGACCTGGCCAAGATGTCGTCGAAATCCGCCGTCAAGCTGCTGGCGCCGAAGGACGATGGTGGATTGTTCCGCTGGGTCGCCCTGCTGACGGGCTCGAAGAACGCGGTGAAGGGGCTCGGCTTCTTCCTCGGCGCGGCGCTCCTGGCGCTGGCGGGGTTCAAGGCCGCAGTCTGGGGCATGGCGGCGGCGCTGGCCGCGATCCTGATCGCGGTGGTCCTGTTCCTGCCGGCAGGTCTGCCGGGGCGGATGAAATCCGAGGAAGCCTGGGGCGGCTGGCGGTCGCGCGACCCGCGCGTGAACCGCCTGAGCCTTGCGCGGATGTTCCTCTTCGGCGCGCGCGACGTCTGGTTCGTGGTGGGCATCCCGGTCTATTTCCAGGCGGTCCTGTCCGATGGCACGGCCGAAGGCCGGCGCACGGCGTTCTTCCTGATCGGCGGTTTCCTCGCGCTCTGGATCATCGGCTACGGCGCGGTGCAGGCGCTTGCGCCCCGGCTCCTCGGCGCGAGGGGCCAGCCCGAGGCCGAAACCGTCCACAAGGCCATTCTCTGGGCCGGGCTTCTGGTGCCGATCCCCTTCCTGCTCGCCGCGGCGGCCTGGGCCGCGGGCGGACCCGCGCCCTGGCTGACCGCCACGCTGATCGCGGGCCTGCTGCTCTTCGGCTTCGTCTTTGCGGTCAACTCCTCGGTGCATTCCTACCTGATCCTCGCCTTCGGATCGGCGGAACGGATCACCCGGGATGTGGGCTTCTACTACATGGCCAACGCCGCGGGGCGCCTCGTCGGCACGCTTCTGTCGGGCCTGAGCTTCCAGCTCGGCGGCCTGCCCCTGTGCCTTGCCACGGCGGGCGCGATGGCTCTCGCCTCCTGGCTAGCCGCGCGACGCCTCGGCGCCTGAAATTCCGCGCGGCGCCCGTGGCCCGACCCGACCGGAGACGGACACGGGGACGGTCGAGGGTTGGCATCGCCCGGCAACCTGTGTATGCGCCGGGGCAACGAACATGGACCCGGGTGCAATTCCCGGGTGGCTCTTCCGGCCGCCGATCCGCCGGACAACCTGAACCGACACCGAAAACAGAACTCGACGCGCGGTCCGATTGCCCGCGAGCCGATCAGGAAACCCTTGCATGATATCCCTTGATGCCTACCGCGCGCAGTGGTTCGGCAACGTCCGGGCCGATGTGCTGGCCGGTCTTGTCGTGGCGCTGGCGCTGATCCCCGAGGCGATTGCCTTTTCCATCATCGCGGGCGTGGACCCCAAGGTGGGGCTCTACGCCAGCTTCTCGATCGCCGTTCTCATCGCCTTTGTCGGCGGCCGGCCCGGCATGATCTCGGCCGCGACGGCCGCGACGGCCGTGCTGATGGTCACGCTGGTGCGCGACCACGGGCTGCAATACCTGCTGGCCGCCACGGTGCTCGCGGGTCTGATCCAGATCGGCGCGGGCCTGCTGAAGCTTGGCTTCGTCATGCGCTATGTGTCGAAGTCGGTGATGACCGGCTTCGTCAACGCGCTGGCGATCCTGATCTTCCTGGCGCAGCTGCCGGAACTCGATCCCACGAAAGTCACCTGGCTGACCTACGCGCTGGTCGCGGCAGGCTTGGCCATCATCTACCTCTTCCCCCATGTGACCAAGGCGATCCCGTCGCCGCTGGTCACGATCCTCGTGCTGACCGCGCTGACGTTGGTGTTCGGATGGGACGTGCGCACGGTGGGCGATATGGGCGCCTTGCCCGACACGCTGCCGGTCTTCCTGATCCCCGACATTCCCCTGACGCTGGAGACGCTCTGGATCATCCTGCCCTATTCCATCGCTGTCGCGGTGGTGGGCCTCTTGGAAAGCCTGATGACACAGAACATCGTCGATGACCTGACCGACACCCGGTCGAACCGCAATCAGGAATGCATCGGACAGGGGATTGCCAACACGGCGACCGGCTTCATCGGCGGCATGGCGGGCTGCGCGATGATCGGGCAGTCGATCATCAACGTCAAATCCGGCGGACGCGGGCGCCTGTCTGCTTTCACGGCCGGAGTGGTGCTCCTCATCCTCGTGGTGTTCCTCGGTGACTGGGTGGCGCAGATCCCGATGCCCGCGCTGGTGGCGATCATGATCATGGTCTCGATCGGCACGTTTTCGTGGTCGTCGATCCGGAACCTGCGGCTCCATCCGCGGTCATCCTCCATCGTGATGCTCGCAACCGTGGTGACGGTGGTCTGGACCCACAACCTTGCCATCGGCGTGCTGGTGGGGGTCCTCCTGTCGGGCATCTTCTTTGCCGGCAAGATCGCGCAGCTGTTCAAGGTGACTTCGACCATCTCGAAGGACGGGCGCGAGCGGACCTATGTCGTCGAGGGCCAGTTGTTCTACGGCTCGGTCGAGGATTTCATGAACGCCTTCGACTTCCGCGAGGCGCTGGACCGTGTCGTCATCGACGTCAGCCGCGCGCATATCTGGGACATCAGTTCGGTGCAGGCGCTGGACATGGCGGTGCTGAAGTTCCGCCGCGACGGGGCCGAGGTCGCGATCGTCGGCATGAACGAAGCCTCCGAGACCATCGTCGACAAGCTTGCCATTCACGACAAGCCGGGTGCGATGGACAAGCTGATGGCGCATTGAGGGGGACCGGGACATGACACAGCAACAGAAGATCGTGGCGCTCGTCGATGGGTCGATCTATTCGGCCAGCGTCTGCGACCATGCCGCCTGGATCGCCAGCCGTACGGGTGCGCCGGTCGAACTGATCCACGTGCTGGGCCGGCGCGAGGCGTCGGACAGCCACGACCATTCCGGCGCCATCGCGCTGGGCGCGCGGACGGCCCTGATGGAGCAACTGGCCGAGCTGGACGCGCAGCGCGCCAAGCTCATCAGCCACCGGGGCCGCGCGATCCTCGAGGACGCGGCGGCGCTTGTGGAAAAGGCCGGCGTGACCGACGTCACCACCCGCCTGCGCCACGGCGACATCGTGGAAGCCGTGGCCGATGTCGAGGCCGATGCCCGGGTGATCCTCATCGGCAAGCGCGGCGAGGCGGCGGATTTCGCGCGTGGCCATCTGGGGTCGAACCTCGAGCGCATCGTGCGGGCCAGCCACAAGCCGGTCTTCGTGGCCTCGCGCGCCTTCAGGCCGATCGCGAAGGTGCTGGTCGCCTATGACGGCGGCGCCTCGGCGATGAAGGCGGTGGATCACATCGCCCGCAGCCCGCTGTTCCAGGGACTTGCGGTGCATGTCGTGACCGTGGGCAGCGCCACGCCCGAGGTGATGAAGGGGCTGGCGGATGCGAAGGCCATGCTCCGGGCGGCCGGGATCGCCGCCGAGACCTCGGTCCTGACCGGTCAGCCGGAAACCGCGCTGGGCAAGCTGGTGGAGGACGCGCCCTTCGACATGCTGGTGATGGGGGCCTATGGCCATTCGCGCATCCGCAGTCTCATCATCGGCTCGACCACCACCGCCATGATCCGCGCCTGCAAGGTACCGGTCGTCCTGGTGCGCTAGCCACCAGAGTGAGCGGGTGGAAGCGGTGCCCCAGAAACATCCGGGGGCGGGATTGCGACGCCGCGGTCATACCGTCGTGCCCACCAGAGCGCCGATCCCGGCCGTCAGCGCCATGGCCAGTGCGCCCCAGAACGTGACCCGCACCGTTGCACGCCAGACCCCCGCACCCCCGGCATAGGCCCCGATGGCCCCCAGCAAGGCGAGGAAGACCAGCGACGCGATCGTGACCGTCCAGACCAGCGCCGTCGCCGGCGAGATCAGAACCATGGCCAGCGGCATCGCCGCGCCGACCGAGAAGGTCAGCGCCGAGGTCAGGGCGGCCTGGATGGCGCGAGCGCTTGTCACCTCGGATAGGCCCATCTCGTCGCGCAAATGGGTTCCAAGCGCCTACTTGGCCATCATCTGGGCGGCGACCTGGCGGGCCAGCTCCGGCTCGACCCCGCGGGCGACGTAGATCTGTGTCAGCTCCTCCAGCTCGAACCCGGGCTGACCGGCCAGTTCCGCGCGCTCCCGCTCCACGTCGGCGTTCTCGGTGTCGGCCTGCGAACTGACCGAGACATATTCGCCGGCCGCCATCGACATGGCCCCTGCGACCAGACCGGCGATGCCGGCCACCAGAACTTCGGACGTTCCTGCGGAAGCCGCCGCAACCCCGGCGATCAGACTCGCGGTCGAGACGATCCCGTCATTGGCGCCGAGCACCGCGGCGCGCAACCAGCCGATCCTGGAAACGAGATGGGTTTCGGGGTGAAGGCTCACCGCGCGCATCGCATGACCTTTCGGACAGCATACAAGGGTCTCATGCCGCGTTTCCTTTGCAGCGACTGAGCGGATCGATCCGCGTTTGAAATCCTCGGCAGACTTATGTCGCCAGACACGCGCCCGCTCGCTCGCATGGCCTCGACTCCAGTTGCAGGGTGGCGTGTTCAATGCCGAAGTCATGCTCGAGCTCATCGGTGACATGGTCGAGAAAGGCGTCGCTGTCGGCGCCGTTCCAGACCAGATGCGTGGCCAGCGCGGTGCGCGTGGTCGAGAGCGCCCAGATGTGCAGATCGTGCACGCCCTCGACCCCCGGCTGGGCGCCGAGCCAGTCTGCCACCGCCTGCCGGTCGATGCCGTTCGGCACGCCGTCGAGGCTCAGGTACAGCGACTCGCGGAACAGCCCCGCCGCGGTCCCGGCGATGAGCAGGCTGACCGCGATGGCCACGGCCGGGTCGATCCAGGTCTGGCCGGTCAGGAGGATCCCGACCGCCGCCAGCACCACCGCCCCCGAGACGGCGGCATCGGCGGCCATGTGCAGGAACGCCCCCTTCGCGTTCAGGTCGTCCTTTTGCGCGCGCATGAAGAGAAGCGCCGAGCCGGCGTTCACCGCGATCCCGATCAGCGCCACCCAGAGGATCGTCGCGCCCGGGACCTCGACGGCGGTCTGAAAGCGGCGCGAGGCCTCCCAGATCACCAGGCCCACGCCGATCAGGATTGCCAGCGCGTTGACCATCGCCGCCATGATCGTCGCGCGACCAAGCCCCCAGGTGTGGGCCTGCGTCCCGGCGCGTTTCGCCAGCACGGCCGCCCCCCAGGCGATCAGGAGCCCCGCGACATCGGTCAGATTGTGCGCCGCATCGGCCAGAAGCGCCAGCGAGCCGGTCAGGAACCCGGCGGCGGCCTCGACGAGGACATAGCCCACGTTCAGCCCGACCGCCCAGCGGAAGGCGGGGCCGAGGTCGGCGGGCGGCCGGTGGTCGTGGGCGTGATCGTGCGGCATGGCTCAGCCTTTCCGGCGGATGATTCCGCGCAATTCGGTGGCGCCCGAGAGCGTGTTCATGATGGTGCCGTATTTCTGAAGGTTGCGGAGCAGCAGGTCGAGCCGCGCATCGGTCTCGTCGGTATCCACCTCGATCGCATAGGTGATGCGGATCATCCGGGGCGGGCTGTCCTGCCGGACGCCCTGCAGGCTGACCGCGACGCCGCGCAGATCGAATTTCAGCATCGGGATCACGCGCTCGGTCCCCTTCAGGATGCAGGCGGCCAGGCTCGCCAGCAGCAACTCGGCGGGGTTGAAGGCATCCGGCCGCCCGGCCAGGTCGGTGTCGAGCACGATCCGCGCATCCTTGGTCGCGGCTTCCGAGCCGTGGCTGTCGATGCGGCGGGCGGAGACGTGGTATTCGAGCATCATTCGAATTCCATCTGGGTGAAGGCCGTCTGCGTGTTGCGCCGGGCGAGGCTGTCGAACTGTTCCAGATGGGCGAAGGCCGACTGGTCCACCTCCGCCGCCCCGGCCAGATCGCCCCCGGCCTCGATATGGGCGGCGATCCGCGCGCGCAGGTTCATCAGGTAATCATAGGTATCGGCGCGGGCGCGGTCCATCGTGGTGGCGTGCCCGTGGCCCGGCACGACATGGGCCGCACCTGTGGCCTCGACTGCTTCGAAGGCAGCCGGCCAAGTGGTGATGGACGACTGCTCGCCCACGCCCAGGATGCGCTCGACATAAACGATGTCGCCGGTGAACACGGTATCCTTTGCCGGCACCCAGACGAAACTGTCGCCCGGCGTGTGGGCCGCGCCGGGATGGGTGATCTCGAAGGCGATCCCGCCGAGTTCCAGCCGGTAGCTGTCCGCAAAGGTCACATCGGCAAAGCTGGGCTCGGTGCCCGCCAAACTGTCGCCCAGAAACTGCGCCAGCGCCTGCATGTGCTGGCTTTCGCGCGCGTGGTGATCCTCGACCGCCGCTTCGGACGCGATCACGGTCGCCCCCTGGGCCTGCCAATAGCCGTTGCCCAGCCAGCGGTGATCCTGCCCGCCGGTGTCGATGACGTATTTCACCGGCTGGTCGGTCAGGCCCCTGATGGCGGCGTGAATCTCTTCCGCGCCCTTCCACGAACCGCCCGGATCCATCAGCACGACGCCATCGTCCGTCACCACGACGCCGAAGGTCGCGTTGTTGGCGAAGTTGGTCGGGCTGCGCTGTTCCTTTTCGCCCACCAGAGCCCAGACGCCCTCGGTGACGGGCTGCACCTCCAGCGCTCCGGCCTGGGCTGCGAGCGGAAAGAGAAGGGCGAAGGCGGTGAGGCGCAGGAAGGTCATGAGGATGTCCTGAGAATGCAGACAAGGATTGGCCCCCCGCAACCATCGCAGGGGACAAGGGCTCAGCAGCAGCCGCCGGCCTTGGCGGAGGACTCGCCGCCGCAGCAGCTTGAGGCCGCAGGCTCGGCGGTGCCGCCGCAGCAGGACGACGCGGCCACGGGCGCGGCCTCGGCCGGACCGCCGCAGCAGCTTGAGGCGGCTTCGGAGGCCGCGACCGCTTCGGCCGAACCGGTGATCGGAAAGCCGCGGGCGACCCAGCGGGCGATGCCGGGGTTCATGTTCATCACGCGATCATAGCCCTGATACATCAGGAAGTAGGTGGCCTTGAGGCTGCGCTCGCCCACGGCACAGGCGAGGATCACGTCGCGGTCGCGCGGGATCTCCGGCCAGCGGTCCTCGAACTGCGAAAGCGGGATGTTGACCACGTCGCAGCCGGCAAAGCCGACCTGCGCCACCTCGCCGGGTTCGCGCACGTCGACCAGGAGCGCGCCCTCCTTCAGGAGTCGCTGCGACGTGGTCGGGCAGACCTCGCGCGCTTCCGCCAGATCCTTTTTCACGGCTTCGTTCATGGGCTTTCCTTTCAGGGCTGGACGCCAAGCAGACCGCCGGTCAGCTTGCGCGCGAGGGGGGCGAGGAAGAAGATCACCGGCACGGCGATCACATTGGCAATCAGGAACACCCGGCCCCAGGCGGCCAGGAAATGCGGGCCGAAGCCCAGGTTCACGGCGGTGATGACGAAGGTCATCAGGACCACCATCATCGCCCCCATGATCAGGGAAAAGACGGCGTGGAATTTCTTCTGCGGTGCCATGATTGTCTCGATCGTAGTGTGAACTTGTTCCGGTTGATCCTCAGTCGGCCGCGGGCAGTTGCAGCGCTGCGCCATCGGCCAGCGACGCTTCGACCACATGGCCGGCAAACCCCGTCGCCGGGTCAAGCACATGGGCGTGCAGGCTGAAGCCGGGCGACATGAAGGTGTTGGCCTTGTCATGGTTGGAATAGACCCCGACGATGAGCACTTCGGCGTCCGTGATCGTGCCAAGCGCCTTTTCCGGCGTGCCATCCACGCTCCACTTCACCTCGTCGGCATGGGCGGTGATGCGGAAGGGCAGCGTCACATCGCCCGCGCAGCCCAGATCGCGGACGCGGGCACTGATCGCCTCGTTCAGCGAGGCAAGATCGAACAGATCCTCCAGCGTGCCGCCGTCGGTCCAGGCCTTCGGCGTGGCCCGCACCAGCATGGCCGCGCCCTGTTCTGCCGGGTCGATGGCCACCGCGATCCCGGTGCCGTCGGGCTGGGCGACGTGATAATGCCCGTCGATGATGCTGATTTCCGACTTCGGATCCGAGCCGGGCCCATAGCCGACCGTCAGACCCGACAGGGGCGCGTTCTTCAGCCAGACGATCGTGCTGTAGTCGTGGGCGCGGATCTTGGCTTCGGTTCCGATCACATCGACCGGGGTCAGGCACTGGATGTCCGCCGCGCCGGCAGACCCCGCCGCCAGAAAGGCCGTTGCCATCAGAAGACCACCGAGGCTGTTACGCGTGCTCATCTGCCAGCTTCCCCCCCTCAGCCCAGCCAGGCGAGGACCTGGTCGTGCGAGGGGACCGAGCCCTTGTGCACGACCTTGCCGCCCACGACGACGGCGGGCGTGGTCATCACGCCGAAGCCGACGATCTGGCGCATGTCCTCGATCTTTTCGATGGTGACGTCCTTCCCCGCCTCGCCCGCCACGCGGGCGATGAGGTCGGCGGTGGCCTTGCACTTGGCGCAGCCGGGTCCAAGAACCTTGATGTCCATGGGATGTCCTTTCAGAACAGGAAGTTGAAGAGATAGCCGACCGCCAGGATGCCGCTGCCCACGACACCCACGAAGACCGCGATCAGGCGCAGGGTCAGCACCTGCTTGAGGATGATCATCTCGGGCAGCGACAGCGCGATCACGCTCATCATGAAGGCCAGGACCGTGCCAAGCGCCGCCCCCTTGCCCAGAAGCGCCTCGACGATCGGGATGACGCCGGCGGCGTTCGTGTACATCGGGATCCCGATCACCACCGCGGCCGGCACCGACCACCAGGCATCGGCGCCCATGATGCGGGCCATGAGGTCTTCGGGCACGTAGCCGTGGATCAGCGCGCCCATGCCGATGCCGAGGATGATCCACATCCAGACCCGCCCGAAGATCTCCCGCACCGCCTCGATCCCAAGGTGGTAGCGGTCCACCAGCGAAAGCGCCGCGTCGTCCGAGGCGTCCGGGGCCGAAGCGCCGGAATGGATGTCGCGCACCCAGTCCTGCAGCCAGCCTTCGAGCTTCAGCCGGCCGATCACCCAGCCCGCCGCCGTCGCAATGCCCAGACCGAAGGCGAAATAGGTCGCCGCCACCTTCCAGCCGACCAGCCCGAAGAGAAGCGCCAGCGCCACCTCGTTCACCATCGGCGCGGCGATCAGGAAGGAGAAGGTCACGCCCAGCGGCACGCCCGCCGAGACGAGACCGATGAAGAGGGGCACCGCCGAGCAGGAGCAGAAGGGCGTCATCACGCCAAGCCCCGCCGCCATCACGTTGCCCACGCCCTCGCGCTTGCCCGCCAGAAGGGCGCGGGTGCGCTCGGGCGAGAAGAAGCTGCGCACCACGCCCATCGCGAAGACGATGAGCGTCAACAGCATCATCACCTTGGGGACGTCGTAGAAGAAGAAGGCGATCGCCTCGCCCGTGTGGCTGTGCCGGTCCACCGGGAAGAGGCCGGTGATCCATTCCGAGAAGGGGATCAGCTGGCGATAGACCAGTCCCCAGACCGCAACAAAGGTCACAAGGCCTGCATGCCAGAGCCAGTCGGGGCGCGTGGGGCGCGGGGTCGAGAGATCGGCGCTCATGCGGCGGTCCTTTCTTCGGTTGCGGCGGCGGCCAGCACGGCCGTGACGATGGCGCGGACCGGGGCGGGCAGATCCGGGTTCAGCCGGTAGCGCACCCACTGCGCGTCCCGCCGGTCCACGACCAGACCGGCCTGTTTCAAAGTTTGCATGTGCCGCGACATCCGGCTTTGCGTTGCATTAAGCCGGGCCATCAGCTGGCAGACGCAGTGTTCCCGCCCGTCGGCAAGGATGCGGATCGCCCCGAGACGGGTCGGCTCGGCCAGGGCGGAAAGAATGGCAAGAGGCATCATGATCTCCCGCGCAGATGCGTCCAGACGCAAATACACCTCCCCACCCCATGCGTCAATCGGCATATTACGATTAACGCATCCGGTCGTGCGATCGACGCAGCCCCGAAGGCCGCCCGGCCGCCGCGACACGACCCGCCCCGGCTTGACAGCGCCGGGGATGTCCCGGCAACTCGGCTCCACACCCGAAACCGGAGGTGCCGTTGACCGCTCCTTGTCCCCGTCGCAACGCCGACATCCCCGCCCGCACCGGCCGGAGGGATGCCGGCACCGGCCGCGACCTCGGGACGGCCGTCGCCGCGCCCCCTCGCCGATCCCGCCCCCGATGCCGGCGCTGAACGGCATTCGCCATAACCCGGCGGCCGTGGTGGCGGCCGGTGCGGCCGTGGGCCTGCTCGGCGGGCTGATCGGCCTCGGCGGAGCCGAGTTCCGCCTGCCTCTGCTCATCGGCCTGTTCGGCTTTGCCGCGCTCGAGGCCGTGATCCTCAACAAGGCGACAAGCCTCGTCGTCGTGACCGCCGCCCTGCCCTTCCGTGCGGGCGCGGTGCCGCTCGATCTGGTGCTGTCGCATTGGCCGATCATCCTGAACCTGCTTGCGGGAAGCCTTGCCGGGGCCTGGATCGGTGCCGGGCTTGCGGTCCGGATGACGTCCCGCACGCTCTACCGTGTGCTGGCCGGGCTGCTGATCCTGATCGCCACGGTCCTGGCGCTCGGCCATTCGGCCTCCCCGTCCGCGACGGCGCTCCTGCCGGGCTGGATGCAGGTTCCCGCCGGTCTTGTCGCCGGATTCGGCATCGGGATCGTCGCGTCGCTGATGGGGGTTGCGGGCGGCGAACTGCTGATCCCGACGCTTGTCCTTCTGTTCGGGGTTGACCTGAAGCTCGCCGGAAGCCTGTCCCTGGCCATAAGCCTGCCCACCATGCTCGTGGGTTTCGCCCGCTACAGTCTCGACGACAGCTTTTCGGTCCTGTCGCGCAACCGGGGATTCGTCCTGCTCATGGCCGCGGGTTCGGTCCTCGGGGCCGCCGCCGGGGGGCAACTCCTCGGCCTCGTTCCGGAAAGCGTCCTGCTCCCGGTGCTGGTCGCCATTCTGCTCATCTCATCCGTCAAGGTCTGGCGTCACGGCTGATCGGGGTTGCGGCAGAAATGGAAGCCAGGCCCTCCCGCGCCAGTCGTCGCCCCCGGAGCGGCGGCGCGCGGCCTGCGAAGCGCGGATGGCGCTGCCGGAACCCTGTGAAACAGGAAGACTGCGATGAAGCCCGTGGTCGGCTTCAGGATTTGCGTTTGGCGGACAGTGAGTCCGCTGCAACCTATTCCAGACAGGTCCATGCCTGTCCGCAAACGGCATTCATTTCAGGGTCTTTTCTCATTCCCTTGTCCGAAGCGTTCCGCCAAGACTGGAAAGACACCGGCCATTCCCTAGGGGAAGAATTGGGGGAAGAGAAAGAACCACGGCCCAGCCGTAGCCGTGTGGCGGCGCTGACGGCCGTGAAGGTGGCCGGGCCGCTCGCGCCGGGAAAGTATCACGATGGCGGCGGGCTCGGTCACCATTTGCGGGTCGAGCCGAACGGTGCGCGCCTCCGGGTCGATACAATTGCTGCGAGACGAGTAGGGACGCTGCGACGGTCTGCCCTAGTGGCGCAAGGACCGCTGATCCGCAACGGCGCCACTTGAAGACGATATCCTTCTGCGGAACGGCCGCGCAGGTGCGATCACCACCGGCGCTCCCGAAAGGCCGTACTGCTCAGCTCCGCGATGGTCCAGCTTGGACTGTGTTTGCAGACCAGCTCACCGCACTGGGCAATCAGCTTCGCGCATCTCAACAGCTCCGCAGATCGCCCATTGCTCCGTCGGCGCAACCGCGCCAAATTCGACGAGGGATCTTGGTTTCATTCGGATGAACATCGGGTATTGCAACATCGATCCTCAGCAGATTTGTGCACCAGAGCCCCGGCACCTGATAGCAGGTGACCTGGACGGTCTGGTCGCAGGTTTTCAATTTCGTGCTTCTGACCCGTGCGGCTTCACCATTCTCGTAATCCGCGACCGCTGCCGGCCGGTTGCAACCAAACATCCTTGCTGCTACCCAAGCACCTGTTAAGCAGTGGCAATTCCGGTCTGGCACCAGCTGGAAACCATAAAGAAACGGACTGAATGTCGATCGATAGCCGGATCAGAGGTCTCATTGAACTCGCGCCTCTGGGCCTGACGAACGGTCAACTGCTCTGGAAGCTCAAGGCGGATGGAGTCCGTCACGACGCCTCGGAGATTCTGGCGGCCCTGGATCGGCTGGCGACATCCGGGGTGATTTCTGCGAAGAATGATCGCTGGCTGGCCACGATGCAGCCGGAGCTTCGCAGGTCGAGCTCCGCCCGAAGAGGTCCGCGCCCTCCTTTGGATCTCGGAAATGACGCGATCGACGACGTCCTGCGATCGGCTCCGGCAAGCCTTGCCGCGACCGCGCCATCCGGTAATCCTGCAACGCTTGTGGTTGCCGGAAACCGCGAAGCGGGCGCTGACGCTCAGACACAGCCGGACACTGCGGCGCTTCTTCTCTACTACGCTGCCACGCAACGGCGCGATCCACGCGGTTCGGTAGAGACCTTCCCGGATCAGCACGGCAGCAAGTGGCACCTCTTCGATACTCATGGTCCGTGGTGGGATGGGCGCGAGGCAACAATTCCCGTCAACCTTCTGCAAGACGGCTTTCTCCAGGCACTGGCCGAAACGGGACCCAGCGGATCAGCGGCGGTGGGCTGGCCTATCGGCCTCTTTCGCGACACGACCGGCACGACCTGCCTGCCGCTGCTGCTGCTGCCCGTGGACTGGCGATTGGAAGACAACCAGCTGGTCTTCAGGGCCGACAGGGTGCGACCGACGCTCAACCCCGCTGTGGTGCGGCCGATACGCCGGCTGACCGGCCTGAGTGAAGAAGCGCTCCTGCGCGTCTTCGATCTGGAAGAGGACGAGACCGATCTTGCCGCCCTCGGGCGGCGCCTGGCGCATCTGCTGGCACGCATCGGAGGCGGCGGACTGAGTCCGGGGGCGCTTGCCGCCGAGATGCGCCTTGCGGGTGAAGGACTGCGCAATGCCGCCGCGGTTTTTCTGCCGGACGAGGCCTCCTTCACGCGCCGCCTTGCGAAGGATCTCGACCGCCTGGCCGAATGGCCGAGTGAACGCCTTGCCGTGACGGCGCTATCCGGGTTCATCACCACACCGGCAACCGCGCCCGGGCGCATGGCCGACCCGGTGGAGCTTTCCGCGCTGACTGATCATCAGTTCCGCGCAGCGGATGCGGCGCTGTCGGGCCGGTCCGTCGCTATCCAGGGCCCGCCGGGCACCGGCAAGAGCGAGGTGATCGTCAGCCTGATCGCGTCGGCGCTGGCCGCCGGCAGGACCGTCCTGTTCGCGGCCCGCAATCATCGCGCGCTCGATGAAGTCGAGTCCCGCCTGGCGCGCCTTCTGCCGGACAGCCCGGTCGTGGTGCGCACCCGGGATGCCGGCGGGGAACGCGACACCGGCATGTTCGACGCGCTTGCCCAATTGACCGACGGGGCCGCCGGGACGACGGATGCTCTGGACGCCGCTGCCGATCGACGCCGAATCCTCGTCGAGATTGCCAGCCGAAACGCCGAGTACCGGCGTGGCGAAACGACCCGCGCCGAGCGTCAGCTCGCGCTTGCCGATCTCCACGACAGGCGAGAAGGCCTTGCCGCCGCACGCGCCGCGGCGGGTCTTCCGCCGGAACAGCCGGCGAGGCTCGCCCCGCTGGAGCAGTTTCTGGCCTGGGTGAAGCGCCTGTCGTCCCGGCGACCTGCGGACCTTCGTGCGCCCCTGCCTTCCGATGCCCGCCTGGACGAGATCATCCGTCGGATCGAGGCCCTGCGCAAGGAACTGGACCGTCTTCCTCCGGCGGAGGAAGCCGCCAACCTCGATGCAGCGCCGCATCTGGCATCGCTGGCCACGGGCATCACCCTGCCCGATGAGCCCAGCCTGCGCTTTCTCCGGCAGCGCAAGGCCGAAATCGAATTCCAGCCCGGGCGTGACCGGATGCGGCACCTGACGGCGGAAGACGTGCGTCTGGTGCTGCGCCACCGCCCCATCTGGCTGGCCAGCACCCTGTCGGTGCCTGCGCGCATCCCGCTTCAGCCGGCGCTCTTCGATCTGGCGATCTTCGACGAATCCAGCCAGTGCGACATCGCATCCGCGCTGGCGATCATGGCGCGGGCGCGCAGCGCAGTCGTGGTGGGGGATCCGGAACAGCTTTCCTTCATTCCCGCACTCGGCCGGGAGCAGGAACACGCGCTGATGGATGCTGCCGGTCTTCCCAAGGCCGGTCGGGCGGCCTGGGCGCAAAGCCAGAACTCGTTGTTCGATCTTGCCCGCCACCGTCTGGGCAGCGACGCCGTGCATCTTCTGCCTGACCAGTTCCGCTCGGCACCGGCGATCGTGGACTACACGAGCGAGGTCTTCTACGGTGGCAGGCTGCGCGTTCGGCGGTCGGAGGATCAGTTCGCCGCACCGCGCGACTGGCGCCCTGGCCTGCACTGGCAGGATGTCCGTGGTTCCTGCGGTCGCGAGGACGGTGGCAATATCAACCGGGCCGAGGCGGACTGGATCGCCGCCCGCCTGCCCCTTCTGGCCCGTGAGGAGGGGTTCGAAGGCTCGGTCGGCGTCGTCTCTCCTTTCAACGCCCAGGTCGCACTGATCCGCCGACTGGCCGAACGCGCCTTGAGCGCAGAGGCGCGGCAACGACTGCGACTCACCATCGATACGGTCGACGGCTGGCAAGGCGGGGAGGCCGACGTGATCTTCTTGTCGCTGGCGGTCGGTCCCGGGGCCGCGCAATCGGCCGTCCATTTCCTGAAGAAGGACCGGCGCCGATTCAACGTTGCGGTAAGCCGGGCGCGCGCGGTCGCGGTCGTCGTCGGCGATCTTTCCTGGGCCCGCGACTGCGGCATCGCTCACCTCGAGATACTGGCCCGCCGTGCGACCGAGCCGCCGGCGAGCCCACCTCGCGGGTTCGATAGTCTCTGGGAGCGGCGCGTCCATGAACGCCTCCTGGCGCGCGGGCTGAACGTCACTCCGCAATATCCGGTGGGACGGCGCAGTCTCGATTTCGCGTTGTTCAACGGCTCGGTGAAGCTCGATCTCGAGGTGGACGGGCGCAAGTGGCACACCGGCGCAGGAGGCGAGCGCAAGACCTCGGACCGGCTGCGCGACCGCGAGCTGATCGGGCTGGGATGGAAGGTTCGCCGTTTCTGGGTGGACGAATTGGCACGTGACATGGAGGGTTGCCTTGACCTTGTCGAACGGGATCTCGGACTCCGGGGCTGAAAACAGAAGGCCCGAGGACCTGCCGCCCCTGCCCTCGTCGCGTCGCCTGCCGCTCGTGCTGGCGGGCTTGGGGACCTTCGGGGTGACGCTTCTGGGGTTCCTTCTGTTTCTGATCCTGTCGGGCGAGCATCGGCGCCTGACGGAGCGTGAGGCCTCCGTGCTTAGGCTGGAACAGTCCGTCGTCGGGCTGGAACAGCGCGAGGCGGCGCTGAAGGACGCCATCGCCAAGCTGGAACAGGAACGTGCCAGTGCGGACGTGGCCCGAGATGCCGCACGAAGGGCTGCCGAAGACGCCGAGCGCATCAAGGCCGAGCGCGACAGCGCCGTCGCCGCGGCCGAGGCTGCCCGGAAGGCTCAGGCCGAGGCGGAGGCGGCAGCACAGACGGCCACAGAGAAAGCACAGGCCGCCGCGGCAGAGAAACAGAGTCTGGATGCGGACAATGCGAAACTGCGTGACGAAATCGCCAGACTGACCGCGGACCGGAACCTCGCCCAGAACGGATCCCGAGCCGCTTCGGACGAGGCGCGCCAGGCTTTGGCCGACAGGCACGCTGCCATCCGTAACCGGGACACGGCGCGCGCAGAGCGTGATACACTGCAGGCGACCGTAACCAACTTGCGCGATGAAGCCGGACGCATTGCCGCGCAGAAGTCTCAGGCCGAGGCTGCGCTCAATGAGCTCGAGGCACGACTGCAACAGGCAGAACAGGCTGTCCGATCCGTCGAACAGCGGGCGAAGGATGCCGAAGACCGCCGGAAGGCGGCCGAGGAGCGGGTCGCGAGTCTTCAGGCCGAAGAGCGCCAGGTGCAGGAATCCCTGACCGCCGCTGCGCCACAGATCGCTGATATCGAGGCCGGGAAAGCCGCGCTGCGCGAGGCTGAGGCCCGCCTTTCCGAGACCGAAGCGCGTGCCGCCCGCATCGCGGTCGATGAGGCCCGGGCCGAGGCCGCGCGCGTCGCGGCTGCACAGGCAGAGGCCGAAGCCTTGCGCCTTGCCGATCAGGTCGCCGCGTTGCGTGCCGAAGAGGCCCGGCTTCGGCAGGCCAAGGAGGCCGAGGCCGAGGCCCTGGCGCGAGCCGATGCGGCCAAGGCCCAGCTTGACGAGCTTCGGGATCAGCTTTCCAAGGCGCAGGAAGATCGGCTCATGCTGGCCGGCGAGCTCGCCGCTGCCCGGGCAGAGCTGGAGCAGAAGCGCGCCGCCGCCGCCGCGATTGCCGCCGACGCCGCCGCCGCCGCTGCGGCCCGCGCGGCGCGGGACGCAGCGGTTGATGGACTTGCCCGGCTCGAGGGGGAAATAACCGCCCGCAAGGCTCAGCTCGAAGCCCTGCCACCGATCAGATCACAGCCGTCTGACGAAAGTTCACAGCCTTCTGGCGAACCTGTCGCACCACCGCAGCAGTAACCGGACCAGCCCACGGGATCTTTGACCAATGCCAGACATCGCCACGCTGTCACTTGCCGCAACGCTCGGTCTCGTCACCCTGACTCTGGTGGCAGGGCTGACGTGGGCCGGTTTCCTCGTGCGGTCCGACCGCCTCCCGGCCGCCACGCGCTATGCTGACATCCGCGAGCGTGTCTCGATTGCGCGGGAAGAATTGCAACGCCTCGAGGTGCGCAGACGTGAGATCGAGCAGGAGATCCATGACCGCGACCGTATGGCGACAGAGGTGCAGGTGCTGCAACAGCGGCTTGATGAACTGCAGCTTGAGCTTTCGAACCTCGAGGCCGCCCGGCAGGACATCGACGAGGTCAAGCGGCAGGCCGCGGAGGCAGCCCTGGTGAAGGCCGAGGTCGAATCGGACCTGCGCGCCCTGCGCGAAGAGGCCGAGCGGCTGCGCGCCGAGCTCGATCCGGCGCGGATCGAGGAGCTGAGACGACGGAAGGACGAGGAAGAGCTTGAGCTTTTCCGGATCCGGGAGGAGATCGAGCGGGTGCGGTCGGAACTGGATGCCGCCCTGCGGCAGATCGCCGAGGCCCGCGAAGCCGAGGCGCGGGTGGCCGCCCTAGCGCAGCGGGTGGAGGAGCTGAAGGTCGAATCCGGGCCGCTTACTGAGACAGTTGGCAGGGCGCGCGATGACCTGCAGTCGGCGCGACAGGCGGCCCGGGCCGCCCGCGAGGCAGAAGAGGCGGCGCAACGCAATCTGGCCAGACTGGAGGCCGAGATCGCCGCGCTTACGGCCGTGCGCGACGGTCTGGCCGCGGAGGGCGCGGGCGGCGGCAAGGGCCAGCAACAGGGCTCCAGCGCGCTGATCGCCGATCTCGTGGCCAGCCCGGCCTGCCTTGCCTCTCCGGTCGTGACACGGCGGGCGGCACGCAGCGAAACCGATGCCCTGCATGGCGTGGCAAGGCATCTGAAGGACAGCGGGCTGAGTTTCTCTCGGCGCACGCTCCATGCCTTCCACACTGCGCTCAAGGTCAACGATACTGCGCAACTCACGGTGCTGGCCGGTGTTTCCGGCACGGGCAAGAGCCTGCTTCCCCGGCGCTACGCAGAGGCCATGGGGATCCACTTCCTCCAGGTCGCCGTCGAACCACGCTGGGACAGCCCGCAGGATCTTCTGGGTTTCTACAACTATGTCGAAAGCCGATACCGTGCCACGGAGCTTGCGCGGCTCATGGCCCATCTCGACCCATGGCAAAGTCTCAACTTGCCTGAGGGCGCGCCAGACTTCCGAGACCACATGGCGCTTGTGCTTCTCGACGAGATGAACCTTGCCCGGGTGGAATACTACTTCTCGGAGTTCCTGAGCCGGCTCGAGGCGCGTCCGGTCTGGCGCGACAGTCTGACGAAGGAGGACTGCAAGGATGCGCTTATCCCGGTGGACATCCGGGGCATGCAGGATCCGCCGCGGCTCTTTCCCGCGCACAACATCCTGTTCGTCGGCACGATGAACGACGACGAAAGCACGCAAAGCCTGTCCGACAAGGTTCTGGACCGCGGCAACGTGCTGCAATTCCCGGCTCCGGCCAGTTTCCCCGCCGCTGCGCCGGCGACGGCCGCTCCGTCGAGCGAGGCGCAACGGTTCCGCGAATGGCGCGGCTGGGTGAAAGGCGCCGGGGCGATCCCATCGGCCCAGGCCGATCTGGTGCGGGAAACCGTGGCCGATCTGTCGCGGATCATGCAGGGCTTCGGCCGCCCCTTCGGGCATCGTCTGAACCAGGCGATCCGCGCCTATGCGGCGAATTATCCGTTCGAGGGCAATGCCGGCGCCGACCTGCGTGTGCCACTTGCCGATCAGGTGGAGTTCCGCATCCTGCCGAAGCTGCGCGGGATCGAGATCGACAGCCACCGCGACCGGTTCGACCAACTCGTCACTCTGATCCGCAAGCGTCTTGATGACCAGGAGCTGGCCGACCGTCTGGAATCGACCTGCGATGAACAGGGGCGCGGCTCGAACCTGTTCTTCTGGCGTGGCCTGATGCGGAACGATTAGAGTGGTGGTCGAGATCTGGCATCGACCCTGGGCGCGCTATGCGCCCGACCGGCGGCAGGCCCTGACCTCCGGCGACATGGCCTTGCCCGCCGGTCATGCCGGCGCCGTCTGGCTGTATCATCCGAGATCGGCGACGCCTTTGCTGGATGGGCGGACCGATGTGGCCGAGCCCACCGCACTCATGCACCAGCGTGGCGACGATGGCGCATCTCGCGTCGAGACCCAGCTTTCGCTTCTGCCCTTCCCGGTTCGCCATCGGCCGGGAGTTCAAATTGACCAGGGGGGAGCCTTGCGTTCCCTGCTGTACTGGCCGGACGCGCCGGAACGTCCGGTTGACGGGCACGAGCCGGCCACAGCGGACGAACACAGATCGCATGCGCTGATGCTGCGCGTGCAGGCCGTCTGGGACCGGATCGAGGATGTGGGCGATGCCCTCGCCGACCCCGTGCGCCTATGGCAGACGCTGCGCGCACGCTGGCTCGGCCGGGGGCCGGACGAGCCGCGCATGGATGTGATCGTCCGCCACGCCGAAGAGGTTGCCCGGGCGATCGACCGGATCGAGGCCGCACCGCGGCGGATCCTGCGCCGGGTGCATCGTCAGGTGCCGGTGGCCCGCGTGCAGGAAATCGACCGCCGCGCGATGCTGTGGCTCGCCCGGCAGCCGGGCGAGGGGCTGGCCGAACGTGCGGGCGAGGATCAGCGCCTGTTGGCCGTCGCGCGGGAAGAGAATTTCGACACGCTGGAGAACCGCGTCCTGCGTGCCTATTGCGAACTGGCCATCAGCCACGCGCGGGACTACCTCGAGCGCAACCGGACCCGGCGTCAGACACGGCGCGCGCGGCTTGTCGAAGCCTACGGACGCCGCTGTCGGCGCCTTGCGCGCGAGCTTGCCGCCCGGGGCGTCCGGCTGGCCGATCCGGGCGTGGCTCCAAATTTCGTCCTGCAACAGAACCCCCTCTATCATCGGATCTGGACGGCGTGGGGAGAGCTGATCCACCACAAGCGCGTGCAAGACGAACTCTGGCGCTGGCAGGCGCGCAGCTGGGACGAGTTCTGCGCCCTCGCCCTGGTCGTCGCACTGATGGAGCTGCCGGGCGCCCAACTGGTCGCGGCCGCGCCGCTCTGGTTCCGGGACGAGCACCGTCGCGGTCGCTGGCTGGAGGCGGACAGCCCGCTCGCCGTGGTTCACCTGCCTTCACGTGGCCTGATCGCCGAGCTTCAGACCGGGCTGCGCGACGACAGTCTGGGCAACCTTGGTGCTTCGCTCTGGATGCGCATCGGTCGGCTGGATGCGGCACAGGCCATCCTGCACAGGGTCGCGGTCTGGCCGCTCTGGGCGCCGGCTGGTGGGCTGGTGCCCGGCGAGGCGTCGGAACTGGCCGGGGTCTTGGCGCGCGCGGGGGGCGAGGCGCGTGCAGGTCTGGCGATCCGGCCCGCCGCAACACACGAGGGCGCCGATCTCGAGCTGCAAGGTGCGGCAATGGTTCTGACACTCGGCACCGACGGCCCAGCGCTGTCGGACGCGCTGTGGGCGATGGTGAGCTTCATCGAAGACCTGCTCGTCAGAGAGGGGGAGGCATGAGGCGGCTCATCGGGCTCGACCTCAACGGCCGGTACGACATGGCCGCGCGCGACTGGGCGGCGGACGGAGAGGACGAGACCGACCGAAGCCCGACCAATGTCCGTCTGATCCGGGGCGGCACTGCGGCCTCTGTGGTGACCACACTGGACGGGCGCCGCGTCGCCGGCCCGCAGGTCGAGATCGCACCGCACGGGCGTGGCGACGGCTGGGGCGCCCCTGTGGGCGAAGCCGGCCGCCGCCGCCCGCTGGCCGTCGCCGTCGATCGTCAAGGAATCGGCGCCCACGCTGCTTTTGACCTTCGGGCCGCCCGCGATGCTCTGACGCGAAGTGCAGAGGCGATCGTGGCTGCCGCCCCGGACCATTCTGCTTTCGGCGAATCCGCTCAGGCAGGACTGATTGCCGCGTTGTCTCTTGCCCGCAGCCCGGCGCGGTTGCTCTGGCGTCCGGTTGCGCTGTTCCTCGACCTGCTCGCGCAGGGCCTGATTGCTCCGACAGACCTCAATCGTCGGTTCCGGCTTCTCGTGCACGTCGGGGCCGGGATCGAGGATCAGACCCTCACCCTGCGCGCGGACCCCGACCACCCCGGGCATAGCGCCCCTCAGCGCGACGGGCCGGGACAGCTGCGCCCAGCGCTGGGTCTCGACGGGTTGTTCGACCTGGCGAATGGTCTGGTCCGTGCGGCCAATCCGCATCTGCCCTGGGCGCGCTGCGAGCCATCGCGTCTGGGGCCGCGCCTCATCACGGGCGAGGTTGCGGATGACACAACCGAGGTTCTCCGCAATCGGAACGGGGGGTGGCTTCTGGCGAGGGCACCGGCGCTGTCCGCCGAAGCCCTGGGGCTGACCGCGGCGGTCCTGCCCGCTCCCGAAGCGCCGGTCGCAGCGACCTTCCTGTGCACGCCGTTGGCTCCCGATCTCGCAGGCAAACTGGCGGAGGCTCTCGCCCGATCACTCGGCCAGATCACTCCGGTTGGACCGGAGTGCGTGGCCCGTGGCTGCCTGCGCGCCGGTCGACTGATCGAACGTGGCCTGCCGCACTATTACGACCGGCTCGAGCCTGTCGCCATCGCGATCCTGCGCGGTCAAGAGCCCGTGTTCGCGCATCTGATCCCGCCGGATGCCGTGGTTCCGGCAAACCGCGAACATGTCTCGCCGGAACTGGGTGGCTTTGTCTGGGGGCGGGGCAAACAGGCAGCCGAATTCTATGTGCTCAAGGGCAGCAACGAGGTCCGTCATTGGCGGGCCGAAAAGGACACCGCTCCAGGACAGGACGTGCCCGTATCTCTGCGCATCCGCCAGACTCCCGGGCAGAGCTGGGCGCGCCTTGCCATTACGTCTCCCCAATGGGATCCGCTGATCCGCAGCCCCATCGCGCTCGACTGGGAAACACTTGCACCGCTGGACCTGTCCCCGGAGCAGGTGCTCGACAAGCTGCGCCGTCAGCCACCACCAGTGCCGAACATAATCGTTGAGGCAGCCCATATCGGCCTCTGGCTGGGCAGCTACTGGGCCGGCAACGGCTTGGCCGCTGCGTTGGCGAGGAACGAGCTTTCTGGCTTGCCCGGCTCGGCAACCCGCTGGGCGGCCGAATTGCGCCGACCGCGCCGGCACCCCGATCCGCCGCGCGAGAGGTTCTGGCTCGTGGGCACCGATGGCAGCCTGCCGGCGAGCCTGCCCGAAGACATCCGCAAGGGCTTCGCACAGGCGCTCGAACGGCTCGCGGCCGAGGCCACAGCGGCGACCCTGCGTCGTCCGCCTCGCGACAACGATCTGTTGGCCACCCTGACCTGGTGCTTCGCCCGATGCCCCGAAGCGGTGCAGGATCGAATCCTCGACGCCCTCGACGCGCACGCCAGCGGAAAACTGCACCCGCTGCTCGTGCCACCCCACGCCATCCGTGTGCTGCGACAGGGGGCGGGTCGGGCCGTCACTGGTGTTGAACGCCTGACCCGGCTCTTCGCCTGTCTCGACCGGACCGAACTCAACACCGACACGCTCAACGCACTCGCCATGGCGCTTTCCCGCCGCGAAGAGGCGCCCGGGGCTCTGACCCGCCCGCTGGTCGATCGTTTCCTCGATCGTCTGGGCACGGAACTCATCGATCGCGTCGCGGCACGAGACTTCAAGATACGGTTCCGCAACACTCTTTCGGCCATTGCGGGCCTGTTCCGCTGGCGCCGTCGCGAACCCTTCGCGCTCCTTGCCGCGCAGGACCCTGTCGCTGCCCGGCTGCGGCAGGCTCTGATCCGCGCGCAGGGCTTGTTGGAAAACCGCGACGTTCCGCAACGAGAGCAGAAACTTCACCAGATCGCCGCAATCATCGACTACCTGGATGGTCAGGGAGATCCGGACATCCTGCGGCTGCTGGAATCCGACGACGACGAGTAGGTGGCATCCGCGCCATGCACGTGCCCAGCGCGCGCGGCCTCAAGCCGGGCTGCCGCCTCTTGCGCGCGGGGACGGGCCGAGGACCTCTCGCTCGGTCTCAGGCTAAAGCTGGGAAATCCCCCTGCGGCGACAGGCGACCGTCTCGCGCAGGATCCCGGGGGCCAGAACCTCGACGGGTGCTGGCAGACGAATGCTCGGGTCCGGACGCCTTGACCTTCAAAGGGCTCTGTTGCACAAATCGGGTGATGTGTGGACCTCCCCTTTCTCCGGACAGACTTATCCCGCGACCTCTGTGACGGGCGTGCCGAGTGCGGTGAAGCCGTTCAGGACCGCGACCCGGACCTGGAACTCTGCGGCCTGACGGTTGAAGTCCCTCGCGGTGAGGCGTTGGCCCAGGAGCTTGATGCAGTGCATCTTGGTCTCTGCACGGCTTCGGCGGTGATACCCACTCCATCGTCGCCAGATGGTCCGTCCGAAGCGGCGTGATGCGCGGAGGGCTTCGTTTCGCGTGATCGCCCCGGCGGTGTCGGGCTTCCAGGGCTTGGCATTCTTGCGGGGCGGTATGATCGCGGCGGCCCCACGGGCCGCGATCGCGTCATGGCACTTGCGGGTGTCGAAGGCGCCATCGGCGGTGACGCTGCCGATCTGCTGTTCGGGCGGGATCTGGGCGAGGAGTTCGGGCAGCATCGGCGCATCGCCGACGTCGCTGAAGGTGACCTCGGCGGCCCGGATTTCCAGTCGTCGTCGGGGAAACGGTCCACTGGACCGTTTCCTGATCCTCCTCCGTCTCGTCGATCCCGATGTGGATCCTGCGCCAGACGCGCCGCTTCGTGCCACCATGCTTGCGGGCGTTCCACTCGCCTTCACCCTCGACCTTGAGGCCGGTGCTGTCGACCAGCAG
>JBMOOG010000031.1:0-22052 GCA_049324535.1 Pseudomonadota bacterium
TCGCCAGCGTCACCGCCGATGGCGCCTTCGACACCCGCAAGTGCCATGACGCGATCGCGGCCCGTGGGGCCGCCGCGATCATACCGCCCCGCAAGAATGCCAAACCCTGGAAGCCCGACACCGCCGGAGCCGTCGCACCCAACGAGATCCTGCGCACATCGAAGCGGGTTGGCCGGACCATCTGGCGACGATGGAGCGGCTACCACCGCCGAAGTCGCGCAGAAACCAAGATGCACTGCGTCAAGCTCCTGGGCCAACGCCTCACCGCGAGGGACTTCAACCGTCAGGTCGCAGAGTTCCAGGTCCGGGTCGCGGTCCTGAACGGCTTCACCGCACTCGGCACGCCCGTCACAGAGGTCGCGGGATAAGTCTGTCCGGGGAAAGGGGAGGTCCACACAGCACCCGATTTGTGCAACAGAGCCCCTTGTAGGCAGCCGTGTCGCCGGCAGACTTGGCGCGATTCAGCCTGCCAGAAGCGGATTGGCTGGTCCCGGACCGTGGCCATGACGCGGACGGGTTCCGGGATGCGTTGATCGCACCAGGTCACACCCCTCGATCCCGGGTTCGATGTCCCTCGGCAGGGGCGTCCCATACGATCGACGCCGCAGCAGACGCGGCACCCCGATCGCGATCATGCTCGGCAGGCTGACGGACTCGCGTCGGATCACAGCCCATCGCGGCACGTGCCCTCACGATCTTCCTCTCCGCCGGCGCCCTCGCCGCGACCGCCCTGTTCTCGCCTTGACGATCAAGGAGACCGGAGCCCGGGAATACCCCGGTGCCGGATGGCTGCGGGCCGTCAAAGCACTGGCAATGCCCCCGCAGGAGGGGTAGTCCTGCGGGAGCAGACCGAATGGGGCCGCTTGCATGAGACCGGACTTCATTGCCATCGCGCGGCGCTCGCTGCTTCTTGCGTCGGCGCCCGAGGCTGTCGCCGGAAACCTTCTGCAAAGCGCGCGTGTCCGCAACTTCCTGCGCGGCGAGACAATCTTTCTGCAAGGCGAGCGCGCCAGCGCCATCTACATCGTCGCAGAGGGCTGGGTGAAGCTCTATCGCATCGCGCCGTCGGGCGCCGAGGCGGTGGTCGGGGTCTTCACCAGGGGGTCGAGCTTCGGCGAGGCGGTGGCCTTCCGCAATGACGTCTACCCGGTCGCGGCCGAAGCGGTAACCGACTGCGCCCTCATCCGCATCGAGGCCGATGCCTTCCTGCGCCATATCCGCGAAAATCCCGATGTGGCGATCTCGATCCTGTCGGCGACCTTCGCCCATCTGCACGGGCTTGTCAGCCAGATCGAGGCGTTGAAGGCGCAGACCGGCGCGCAGCGCGTGGCCGAGTTTCTTCTGGAACTCGCGCCCTGCCGCAGCGGGGCCTGCGAGGTGACGCTGCCCTATGACAAGGTGCTGATCGCGGGCCGGCTGGGGATGAAGCCCGAAAGCCTGAGCCGCGCCTTCGCGCGCCTGAAGGATCAGGGCGTGACGGTGAAAGCCAACACCGCCCTGATCCAGGACGTGGCGAGTTTGCGCGACTATGCCGAAGAAGACCCTGCGCTGGCCTGGGGCAAGGGAGGCTGACCGCCGGCCGGGAGGGCGCGGGCCGGTTTCAGCGTACCCGAACGATTCAGCGCGGCCGTCCGCGGCAGTCGGAACTCAGGGGCCGGGCCAGACCCCGATCACCGGCGCATGCAGGTGCCAGACCGCGGCCCAGGTCGCCAGGGCGGCAAGTGTCCGGCCGGGGGACGGCAGGCCCCGGGGGTGCCAGCGCCCGTGGACCAGCGCGGCGAGCGGCATAAGGCCGGTATGGGCGGCGAGCCTTGCCCATTCGGCCTCGCCCATCGAGCGGCGGCGCCGGCGTTCGACCATCGGCATGCCCGCCAGCGCCAGCGCAAGGAAGGTGCCGAACAGGATCACATGCGCCAGATCGCCGTTGGCCAGGAGGTGGGCCCCCGACCAGAGCGCCAGCGCCCAGAGAAGCGGCTGCCGCGTCAAGCCCGCAATGCCCGGCCGGTCGGGATCGAAACCGGTGGCGCGGCCCTCGAAGGCAAAGGGATTGGGCGCGGCCGTGCCATAGACCGTCAGCGCGATGGCAACGGGCATCACCAGGTTGACCAGCCAGCGCTGCCCGTCCCCGGTTTCCCACAGGCCGACATGGGGCGCACGGGCGGCCGCCACGATCAGCCACCACAGCAGGCCGAGCGATACCGCCGAGAACAGCGCGACATAGCCCGCAGGCCCCAGGCGGCGCACCAGGGTCTCGCGGATCCCGAGCATGGCCGGGATCCGGTGCGAGACGAGAAAGAGCGCCATGGCGGCGGCAAGTTCGATCCAGCCCATGGCTCAGGACTGCCCCGGCGCCGGCCAGACGGCAAGCCCGATCAGCAGCACCATGTAGAGCGCAAGCGCCAGGGCAAAGCCGCGCGCGATCGCCGGCGCCTGCGCCAGGCCGAGGAAGCGGTCGAGGATGATCTGCGCCTTGACCCAGGCCACCGGCAACACGACCGCCGCCAGCCAGCGCGGATGCAGGCCGGTCGCCGCGACCACCATCGAGAACGCGGAAAGCGCGACAAGCCAGAGCCAGGCACGGGTGGGACGGCTCATAGCAGGTAGACCACCGGGAACAGCAGAACCCAGACCAGGTCCACCATGTGCCAGAAGGCGGCACCGGCCTCGGTGGCGCGATGCGTGGCCGGGACGGCGACGATGCCGAGCAGGATGATTCCCGCCACCACATGCGCGGCATGGAACCCGGTCAGCAGGATGTGGAAGGTGAAGAAGGCATGAGTCTCGAAGCCGATCCCCGCGCCCCAGATGTCGGCATATTCGGTGGACTTGAGCGCAAGGAACACCAGACCCAGCGCCGCCGCCGCGGCGAGTAGTGACCGCACCCGCCCGACCAGCCCGGCCGCCGCCGCGCGCGTGGCCAGCGCCGCGAGCCAGCCCGAGGTGACGAGCACCACCGTGTTGATCGCGGCCGCCGTCCGGTGCAGATGGGACTGTGCCTCGGCAAAGCCGGCCGGGTCCGTCAGCCGGACGGCCAGGAACGCGACCAGCCCCGCACCGAAGACCAGAAGTTCGGACACGATGAGAACCCACATCATCAGCTCGCCCGGCAGGTCGTCGAGCGGACTGCGCGACGGGGGCAGCCGCGGGGGCGCGCCGCCCCCCGCAGCCCCCGAGAACGGTTCGACGAGGTGAGGGGCGGGATGGTCGGTCATCGCGCCACCAGCTGGCCGTAGATCTGCGGCAGCGCCCGCGTCAGCCGGTCTGGGTCGGGAACCAGCGCAAAGCCGCCCTGCCCGAAGATGCGCGCAAACCAGGACTTGCCGTCGCGATCGACGGTGACGCCGAACACCGAATGCCCGGCACGGCGCGCCTCGCGAACGGCCATGGCGCTGTCTTCGATCCCGTGGCGTCCCTCGTAATGGTCGAGATCGTTGGGTTTGCCGTCAGTGATGACCAGAAGCAGGCGGCGCCGGCGGGTTTCCCGAGATAGGAGCGCCGAACTGTGGCGGATCGCGGCGCCGAGGCGGGTGTAGTGCCCGGGCTTCAGCGCGGCGATCCGCTGTTCGATCACGGGTGACATCGGTTCGTCGAAACCCTTGGCCTCCTGCACGAACACCCGGTCGCGCTTCAGCGAGGAAAAGGCATGGATCGCGAAGTCGTCCCCACAGGCATCGAGCCCCCAGGCCAGCGCCGCCAGCGCCTCGCGTTCGACCTCGATCACCGAACGCCCGTCGTGGCCGTGGCCGGGGATGGCGCTTTCGGTCGAACGCGAGACGTCAAGGAGGATCGACACTGCCAGGTCGCGCCGTTCGCGCCGGGTCTGGCGCCAGACCCGGTCGCTGCCCTGCCCGGTGGCAAACAGGTCGACCCGCGCGCGCACGGCGCGGTCCGTGTCGAGGGTGTCGCCCTCGGCATGGCCCGGAGTCGCGACGAGACCGGGACGAAGAGCCTCGAATTGACGGCGGACCGCACGGATGCGCGCTACGGCGCGCGGGTCGTCCCGGAAGGGAGCGGGGTCCGTGGCGGCCCCGACGGGCGAAGTCAGCACGCGGACATGGGCCGGCAGGTAGGACCGGCTTCGGACATCCCATTCGGGATAGAGGGACACGCCCGACAGGGATTCGCGGTCCGCGTCCTCGGGGGCGAGGTCGAGATGCAGCTTCAGCCGGGTGGCGGGGGCTTTCGAGATCTGGCCGAGCCCGAGCTCGTCATGGTCGTCAGCGGCCTTGCGGGCCGAATCCTCGTCGTCATCCTCGACCCGACGGTTGAGGTTCAGGAATTCGGTCATCGACAGGATGGCCTCGAACTTGTGCAGGATGAAGCTGTCATTGCGTTCGGCCTGGTCGGCCTTGCGGCGGCGCGCGCGCTTGACCGTCTCGGCGCCGGACTGTTCGGGCTGTCCCTCGGTGGCGCGGGCCTCGACCGCGGTCGTCTCGCTGCGCGCAAGGGGACGCAGATCGGGCCAGAGCGCGACCGGGCGAAACGGCCGGTAGCCGCGCGGGGCCTTCGCGGGAAGCGGCGGACAGATCAGGTTCTCGCCAAGCGCCGCCCGGATGCGCGCCTCGACGGCGGCCTCGACGGGCGGAAGCGGCGCCGTGCGGCGCTGGCGCAGCGTGGCGGCGCACAGATCGGCGTGCATATCCCTGTAGCCCGGCGCGAGGCGCAGGGCCTCGGCGGTCATCGCCTGAGCGGTCGAGATCGCGGCAAGGTCGGCCTGCAGGGGATCGGCGGCCGCGGTCGGAGCCGCCTGGCCGAGCGCCACCGCGGCGGCCGCAAGCCAGAGATAGAGCGCGGCATTGGCTTCGCGGGCGGGAAAGACCGCAAGGCTTTCGGGCAGGCGCAACGCGACACCGTCGAAACTGGCCCGCGGCACCATGTCGGCCCAGGTGCCGAGCCGGCGCAGCAGGCTCAGCCGGTGGTGGCTGGTCTCGTCCCTGGCCGGCTTGATCTCGACCGACGGGTCACCCCCCAGGCCGCGGAAAAGGACCGCCAGCCGTCCGCCGACCTCGCAGAGGTGGACACGGGCTCCGTCGTGGACGGAGTCCCCGTCCAGACGGCTGGCATAGGCGTGCCACAGTTTCCCGACGGTTTCTTCGGGTTCCCATGGCTCGAACTCGATCCGTGACATTGCCGGCCTCACCCGAAAACGGCGGTCACGAGATCGCGGAGCCCGGCCTTCACATCCGGCTCGTCGGTCAAGGGCTCGATCATGGCGATGTCCACGGCGCGCATGACCGGCATCCCGCCGGCGATCAGCGTCGCTGCATAGACGACAAGCCGGGTCGAGACGCCTTCCTCGAGATCCTGGCCCTTGAGCGCGCGCAGCTTGCCGGCAAGCCGGACAAGCGGCTGCACCCTGTCCTCGGGCAGGCCCGATTCCCGCGCGACCACGCGGGTTTCGTGGTCGGGCCGTGGGAAGCCGAATTCCAGCGCAACAAATCGCTGGCGCGTCGAGGGCTTCAGGGTCTTCAGGATGTTCTGGTATCCGGGGTTGTAGCTGGCCACCAGCATGAAGCCGGGCGCGGCCGCCAGTTCCTCGCCGGTGCGGTCGATGGGCAGGATGCGGCGGTCGTCGGTCAGGGGATGCAGCACGACCGCGACATCCTTGCGCGCCTCGACCACCTCGTCGAGATAGCAGATCGCCCCTTCGCGCACCGCGCGGGTCAGGGGGCCGTCGACCCAGACCGTCTCGCCGCCCATGAGGAGGTAGCGACCGATCAGGTCGGCGGCGGCGAGGTCGTCGTGGCAGGCCACCGTGTAGATCGGCCGGCCAAGCCGCGCCGCCATGTGAACGACGAAGCGGGTCTTGCCGACGCCGGTCGGACCTTTGAGCAGCACCGGCAGATCGGCGGCGGCTGCGGCGACGAACACATCGCATTCGTCGCCCTGCGGCAGGTAGAAGGGGGCCGGGGCCCCCCCCTTCGGATTAAGGGTACCGTCCATCCGCATCACCCCGCCATATGCTCGGCGCGGATGCGCGCCTCTTCGGCCGGGCCGGGCGCGATCACCTCGCGCCGCGGGAAGGCGATCGCGTAGATGAAGAGCAGCGCGCCCAGCACCACCGCCACGCCCGAGCCGAAGCGCATGACGTAGAAGATCCAGATCTGGTCCTGCACGTCCATGTAGGCCTGACCCTGCACGCGCTGGAGATGGGTCTGGATGGTGCCGGCGAAGGTGAGCGTGAAGGTCATGAACACCATGCCCCCCGACATCAGCCAGAACGACGCCATGTTCAGCACCTGGTTGTAGGGATCGCGACCACGCAGGATCGGCATCGCATAGGTCACGATCGCCAGCACCAGCGACACATAGGCGCCGAAGAAGGCCAGGTGCCCGTGCGCGGCGGTGATCTGGGTTCCGTGGGTATAGAAGTTGACTGCGTGGAGTGTGTGCAGGAAGCCCCAGACCCCGGCCCCGAAAAAGGCCAGCGTGGCGCAGCCGAGCGACCACAGGAGTGCGGCCTTGTTCGGGTGGTCGCGCCGACCCTTCCAGACCATGACGAAGGCAAAGGACATCATCGCGAAGAAGGGCACGACCTCGAGCGTCGAGAAGATCGAGCCGATCCACTGCCAGTAGCCCGGCATGCCGATCCAGTAGTAGTGGTGCCCGGTCCCGAGAATGCCCGAGAAGAGCGCCAGCGCGACGATGACATAGAGCCACTTCTCGACGACCTCGCGGTCGACACCGGTCAGCTTGAGCATCAGGAAGGCGAGGATGGAGGCCATCACCAGTTCCCAGGTCGCCTCGACCCAGAGATGGACGATCCACCACCAGTACTGCTTGTCGAGCGCGAGGTTCGACGGGTTGTAGAAGGCAAAGAGGAAGAGGAGCGACAGGAGCCACAGCCCGAGGAGCAGGATGTTGGTGATCGCCGTCTTCTTGCCGGCCAGGACGGTCATCGTGACGTTGTAGAGGAAGATCAGCGCCGCCACGACGATGCCGACCTTGACCCAGCGCGGCTGCTCGATGAACTCGCGGCCCTCGTTGCCCAGAAGGAAGTTGCCGTCGAAGAGGTTGAAGAGATAGGTCACAACCACCCCGGCAGTGCCGATCACCAGGATCGCCAGTTGCAGGTAGGCAAGCCGGGTCGAGTGGATCTCGCGCTCGGATTCCTCGGGCACCAGATAGTAGGCGGCGCCGAAGAAGCCCGTGAGCAGCCAGACCACGAGGCTGTTGGTGTGCAGCATCCGCCCGACGTTGAACGGAAGGATTTCGGACAGGAAGTTGGGGCTGACGTAGATCCAGCCCAGGATCAGGCCCATGCTGACCTGCACCGCGAACAGCGCCAGCGCCACCGTGAAGTAGGCCAGCGCGATCTTCTGCGATTGGTATTTCATGATTGTGTCTCCTCAGCCCGCGTCGTTCGGCGGCCAGTCCTGCGCGCGGATGGTGTTCGTCCAAAGCAGGAAGTCCGCGAGCTGGCGGTATTCCTCGTCGGTCAGGTTGAACTGCGGCATCTGGCGGCGGCCCTCGATGCCGGTGGGCATCGCGTCCATCCAGCCCTTGAGCGCGGTGAAGGCGCCTTCGTGATCGCCGGGCGCGACGCCCCAGCGTTTCATCACGTTGCCGAGTTCGGGCGCAAAATAGGCGCCTTCGCCCAGGATCGTGTGGCAGTTGATGCAGGCGTGGCGTTCCCAGATGTGCTTGCCGGCAGCGACGCTGTCGGTCAGCGTCGAGCGGTCGGTCGAGACATTGCGGATGTAGATGTGCGAGTGAACCGAAAGGCCCACGAAGATGGCGATGAAGAACAGGGACCCGCCGTAGAAGATGTTGCGGGCCATGCTCTTGGTCATGACTTCGCGCATGGCGCTGATCCTTCCCGGAGCGTTGACGTGCCACCTGTCTGGACCCGCGCAGGGGTGCGGGCCTTAACAAAAGTCAACCGATACCGTCGGAAATTCTCGAAGCCGGGGTGTCAGACGATCGCCTCGACCCGAGCGCCGGGAAAGGCCGCCAGCGCCCGGTCGATCGCGGCGCGGTCCATCAGGCAGAACGCCGTGGACAACGCATCCGCCACCGCCGCCCGCGGCGCCGAGACCGCAACCGTGGACCAGAGCGGCCCCTGGCCTGCTGGACCAAGGATATGCGGTCGGCCGTCCCCGATCAGCGTGCCTCGGGGCGACGAGGTGGCCAGGGCGCGATCGGACAGGTCCAGCGTCGCGATCATTCCGCTGCCGGGTCCGGCGATCCCCGCGCGCCAGGGCAGGCCGTCGCCTCGCCGGCCAAGCGCGGCGATCTCGCCCATGTCGATCAGCACGTTGCCAAACCCTTCCGCGCGCAGGAGGTCCGCCACTCGGTCGGCCGCCCATCCCTGCGCGATCCCGTTCAGGGTCAGCGCCTGCCCTCGCCCGATCGTGAGCGCGTCGGGACGGATGCGGACCCGGGCCCAGCCGACCAGCTCAGCCGCAGCCGCCATGTCGCCGCCCTGCGCCGTCGCCAGCCAAAGGGGCTGCACGGTCGGATCGAAGGCGCCCCCGGTCGCGTCATGGACCCGGCCCGCCAGGTCCAGAAGTTCGCGCAGCCCCGCACCCGGCCCGGCCAACCGGCCATCGCGGTTGAGCCGCGCCAGTTCCGAATCGGCATGGAGCGAGGCGGTGCGCCCGATCCGGGCAATCTCCGACTCGATGCGCCCGAAGAGCCGGGGGCCGGCGGCGGGGGCCAGGCCCTCGATCCGTACCGAGAGCGCCGCACCGAGTCCCTGGCCCTGCCAGGTGGCCGCTCCGGCCCGACCGGCTCCGCAGGCCGCGGCAGCGCTGATCGCCAGAAAGCGGCGGCGGGACAGGACCAGGCTCATGGCCGCGCCTCTTCCAGGGCGGCAAGCCTCGCGCGCGCCCGGGTCTCGGCCTCGGGCGGCAGCGGCGCACGCGGCGCCCGCTCGCCCCAGAACGCCGGCCAGAGCGCAGCCAGGTAGGCGGTAAAGGCCAGTATCCACAAGGCGCCCGCACCGAGCACGCAGGGATAATAGAGATCGGGCCAGGCCGATCCGGCCCAACGCAGGGCCGCCGCGGCCGGCACCAGCGCATAGGCGGCGACCAGTCCGGTCGGGGCCACCAGTGGCCGGCCGCTGTGACCAAGCGTCGCCCGGGACATGACGGCGATCGTCATCCCGCCAACCGCGCCGATGCCGATGACATGCAGCGCCGCGACTTCCGACCCGACCCCCAGCCCGGCAAGGCCCCAGGCGACCAGACCGACCCCGGCCATCGCGTAGCCCAGATGCAGCGTCCACAGGATCGGGCGGCGGGCGGTCCATCCGCCTCGCCATCCGGCCAGCCGCAGCAGCGCCGCGGTTCCGGCGGCGATCGCCAGCGCTGGCGCGACGGGATCGGGCAGCGGCAGCGCGACGGCCAGCGGCAGCGACAGCGCGGCGGCAATGGCGGCCCCGGCCACAGGCAGGCGGTCCGTCGGCAGCCCTTCGGCGCGACCCGACTGCACCATCGCGTTGCGGGTGAACCCCGGCGTGACCCGGCCGCCAAGGATGACGATCAGGGCGACAAGCGTGAAAAGCCCCATGCGCAGGCCGCTCCAGACCGTGTCCGCTGTCCAACCCGCCCATTCGAGATGGGTCATCAGGTCTGCGCACCACAGCAGGGCCAGAAGGGCGAGGAAGATTGCCTGCCGCGCCTTGGGCCGGCGCAGGATCATGCCGGCAAGGTTCGCCGCCAGCAGCGGCAGGAAGGCCAGATCGGCCACCGCGACAAGACCGGCCGGCAGCGAGGCGGAAACCCACATCGCGGCCCGGCCCGCCAGCCAGACCCCCGCCAGCACGACGAGGAAGGCCGGGCGCGGACCGCGCTCGCCGGTCCAGTTCGGCGCGGCGGTCAGCAGGAAACCCGCGATGGCGGCCCCGACGTAACCGAAGATCATCTCGTGCGCGTGCCACAGGTGCGGGGCCTGGGCAAAGGGCAGTGCGCTGACCATGCCGCCGGCCGCATGGACCGCAAGGTAGACCTCCCAGAGGATCATCGGCAGGATGGCGGCCACCGCGGCCAGAAGGAAGAACACCCGGAAGCCTTCCGAGAAGAGGCGGCGGATCGCGGTCATGGGGTTGCTCCTTCCGGGGCGCGGGCGCGCCGCTTCAGCACCGGGCATTGCGCGGCATCGTTCATGATGACCTGGCAGCGAAGGCAGAGAACGCATTCGTTCGGGTTGATCCGCCCGATGGCGTCGATCGCGCCCACCGTGCATTTGGTTTCGCACAGCCGGCATTCGCGGCCGCATTGCGGGCGCCGGTGCAGCCAGTCGAAGATCTTCAGCTTGGCCGGGATCGCCAGCGCCGCGCCCAGGGGGCAGAGATAGCGGCAGTAGAACCGCTCGATGAAGAGCCCAGCCGCAAGGATCGCGGCCACGAACAGCAGGAAGGGCCATGCCCGGACGAACCGCATGGCGATCGCGGTCTTGAACGGCTCGGCTTCGGCCAGCACCAGAGCGTCATGCATCGAATGGAAGCTCAGCGCCAGAATCGCGACAAAGAGCGTGTACTTGATGACCCAGAGCCGTTCATGCAGCGCCTGCGGCACCGCGATCTGGCGCAGGCCAAGCCGGACCGCCGCCGCGTTCATCAGTTCCTGCAACGCGCCGAACGGGCAAAGCCAGCCGCAATAGACGCCGCGGCCCCAGAACAGCAGGCCAAGCGCCACGAAGGCCCAGAGCAGGAAGATCACCGGCTCGATCAGGAAGGTTTCCCAGTGGAACCCGGTCAGGAGCGATTGCACGAAGGCCACCACCTGCACGACCGACAGCTGGCCGCCGAGCCCGAGGCCGAGGACCACCAAGGTCGTCGACAGGAACGCGAGCCGCCCGAACAGCCAGAGCCGCGGGCGGTGCGTGATCCATTCCTGCGCGAAGAGCGCCACGGTCAGTACCGCCAGCATCCCGCCCACGACGACGACGGCGGCCCGGCGCGTCGTCCAGGCCTGCTGCCAGAGAGGAACCTCGGCCGGCGGCGGCGCCAGCCGGAACGGCCCGGGGAGGTCATAGCCGAGTTCGACCGGCATCACCACGTCGCCGCCGGCGGCATCCGGGCGGGCCGCGCGCAGGGCGACGGTGAAGGGCCGTGTCGCGTCGAACCCGTCCGGCAGCGCAAAGACGCTGATCTCTTTCATCGCGGGGGCCTCGGGCAGTGCGAGCCGCCGCACCATGTGGAACCCGTCCGCCTCCGGCTGCCAGGCCAGATCGCCCTGCCGCAGGCTCAGCCTGTCGAACAGACCCGTCCGCTTCCAGTCGGTGCCGCGGTGCGACTGCACCCCCGATGACATCACGATCAGCGCCGACCGTCCCGGCGGCAGCGTCCCCACGGCGCGGGTGTATTCCTGCTGGCCCAGCAGGTTCTGTCCGATCGTCGGCGGATCAGCCAGCGCCACCCAGAACCGCAGGAAGTCGCCCGGCCCGGGCTCGACCGGTACCCTTGCCCCGGCCAGCGCCCGCGCCGCCTCGGTCATGCTGACCGAAGTGCCACGCACCGCGCCGGCGGCAACCAGTTCGTCCCAGGTCATCGGCACGAAGCTGACGCGATCCACGCCGCGCGCATCGCCCAGAACGCCCCGCGCCAGGGCCAGAGTTCGGGCGCTGCGCAGGATCCCGTCGCGGATCACGCCGGTCGACACGGTGGCGCCGCTGATGATGTCGGGAAGACCCGGCGCCCGCGATCCGGCAGGCGCGGCCAGGTCATAGCCCCGGAATCCGGCCACATAGGCGGCGATGTCGGCCTCGGAGATCCCGAGTGTCAGCACCGGCTCGCTCTGGCGCACCAGTTCCGCGCCGGCGATGCGCCCGGCGGGGCTCACCGCCACCAGCACGTCCAGCGGTCGGCCCGAATAGCCGACCGACCCCGCGATTTCCCAGGTCGATCCGACATAGCCCGCGATGGCTTCCCCGTGGCGGACAGTCCATCCCGGCACGCCGGCGTCGATCCGTTCGACCGTCGGGACCCCGGGGCCGGGCAGCAGGCGCGCGATGCGCTGTGCATCGGGCACAAGGGACTCCTCGTTCCCGGCCGTGCCCCGGCCGGGGGCCAGCGCGAAGGCCAGGCCGAAAACAAGGCAGAGGAGCAGGCGCATGGAGCGTTCCGGGCGGGCTTGGTCCCGCGGACCCTGCGCCCGGACGGGTCGCGGGGCCTTGATGAAAGTCAATGAGCGACTCTGGTCGCGGACGCAGGGTGCCGCCAGCCTCACCAGCCAGATGGAGACCTCTCATGAAACCCCGAGCCTCCCGAGCCAGGACCTCCCTGTGGGGAAGCGCCGCTCTCGCCCTCGGACTGATGGTTGCGCCCGCCATTGCGCAGGACAAGCCCAAGGAACACGCCGACGGACCCGCCGCCGCCTATGAACCCTCGATGACGACGCTGGCGCAGATCGGCGTCGAAATGCCGGGCCGCAAGCCGGGCGATCCGGTGATGACCCAGGAAGAGTTCGACCAGGCCAAGCAGATCTATTTCGAACGCTGCGCCGGCTGCCACGGTGTGCTGCGCAAGGGCGCGACCGGCAAGCCGCTGACCCCGGACATCACCCGCGAACTCGGCTACGAGCATGTGCAGAGCTTCATCACCTACGGCTCGCCCGCGGGGATGCCGAACTGGGGCACCTCGGGCGAACTGACCGAGGCGCAGGTCGACCTGATGGCGCGCTACGTGATGCTCGATCCGCCCGCGCCGCCCGAATTCGGCATGCCCGAGATGAAGGCGAGCTGGAAGGTGCTGGTCGAACCCAAGGACCGGCCCACGCAGAAGATGAACGATCTCGACCTCGACAACCTGATGTCGGTGACGCTGCGCGATTCCGGCCAGGTGGCGCTGATCGACGGCGGCACCTATGAGATCAAGGAAGTGATCGACACCGGCTATGCCGTCCACATCAGCCGGATTTCGGCCTCGGGCCGCTATCTGTTCGTGATCGGCCGTGACGGCAAGGTCAACATGATCGACCTCTGGCTGGAAAAGCCCGCCACGGTGGCCGAGATCAAGATCGGGTCCGAGGCGCGTTCGGTCGAAACCTCGAAATTCGAGGGCTGGGAAGACAGGTATGTGATCGCCGGCAGCTACTGGCCGCCGCAATACGTCATCATGGACGGCCAGACGCTCGAGCCTCTGAAGATCGTCTCTACCCGCGGCAACATCTACGACGAGCAGACCTATCACCCCGAACCGCGGGTGGCGTCGATCGTGGCCAGCCATTTCAAGCCCGAGTTCATCGTGAACGTGAAGGAAACGGGCAAGATCCTGCTCGTCGACTACACCGACCTGAAGAACCTCAAGACCGTCGAGATCGAGGCCGAACGGTTCCTGCATGACGGCGGTTTCGACAGCACGCACCGCTACTTCCTGGTGGCGGCCAACGCCCGCGGCAAGATCGCGGTCGTCGACACCAAGGAAGACAAGCTCGTCGGGCTGATCGAAACGGGCGGCCAGACCCCGCACCCGGGGCGCGGCGCGAACTTCGTGCACCCGGTCTTCGGCCCCGTCTGGGCCTCGTCGCACCTTGGCGACGACTCGGTCGCGCTTATCGGGACCGACCCCGAGGGGCATCCCGACAATGCCTGGAAGCTGGTGGACAGCTTCTATGCCCTGGGCGGCGGGTCGCTCTTCATCAAGACGCACCCGAACTCGACGCATCTCTATGTCGATGCGCCGCTGAACCCGGATGCGGAAACCTCGTCATCGGTCGCGGTCTTCGACATCTCGAAGATGACCGGGGACACCGCCAAGGATCCGGAATTCACCACCCTGCCGATCGGCGAATGGGCGGGGATCCCGGAAGGCCAGCCGCGCGTGGTGCAACCCGAGTTCAACAAGGACGGCACCGAGGTCTGGTTCTCGGTCTGGAACGCCAAGGACAAGGAATCGGCCATCGTCGTGGTGGATGACAAGACGCTCGAACTGAAGAAGGTCATCAAGGACAAGCGCCTGATCACCCCCACCGGCAAGTTCAACGTCCTGAACACCAAGCAGGACATCTACTGACCTGCGCCGGTCCGGGCGGCACGCCACCGCCCGGACCTCTCCCCAGTCCAAAGAGCCGGATCGTCGCCATGAAAGACCTGACCCACGAAAGCCCCCGGGGATGCGTGCATCTGATCGGCGCCGGACCCGGCGACCCCGAACTGCTGACGCTGAAGGCGCTGCGACTGATCCGGTCGGCGGATGTCGTGGTGCATGACCGACTGGTCAGCCCCGAGATCCTGGACCTGGTGCCGTCGACAGTGCGCTGCATCGACGTGGGCAAGTTGCCGAAATTCCACAAGGTGCCGCAGGAGGAAATCAATGCCCTTCTGGTGCTTCTGGCCGGCCAGGGCCTGACGGTGGCGCGGCTCAAGGGCGGCGACCCTCTTATCTTCGGCCGAGGTTCGGAAGAGGCCGAGGCCTGCCGGGCCGCCGGTATCCGCTTTGCCTATGTCCCGGGCATCACCTCGGCGCAGGGGGCCGCCGCCTCGACCGGCGTGCCGCTGACCCATCGCGGACTGGCGACCGGCGTGCGCTATGTCACCGGACATCGCGCGCGCGACGCGGCGCTCGATCTCGACTGGCCGTCCCTGGCCAGCCCGGACACCACGCTGGTCGTCTACATGGGCGCGGCCAGCATCGGCGCCATCGCGGCGGAACTTGTCGCGCACGGCCTGCCCGGAGACCTGCCGGTGCTGGCGGTGGCCTCGGCCACCACCCCGCGCGAGAGACGCATCCTGTCCACGCTGGACGCCGTCGCGACGGACGTCGCCGCCGCCGATCCGGCGGCGCCGGTGCTGTTCCTCATCGGCCGGGTCGTGTCGCTCTATGACGACCCGCTGCCCGCATTGGCCGCCCTGCACGTTGCCGCCGATGCGTGACGCCGTCCGCCTCGGTCTGCTAGTGGGGATGCTCATCGCCCCGCCGGCTCTGGCCGGGACGGACGCGATCACCCCGGACCGGGCGCGCACGCTTGAACACATGGTGATCCAGGACTGCGGATCGTGTCACGGGCTTACGCTGAAGGGAGGGCTTGGCCGGCCGCTCACACGCGACGCGCTCGCCCATGCCGCGCCCGAAGGGCTGGCCGCCATCATCCTCGATGGCATTCCCGGCACGGCCATGCCTCCCTGGCGGCCGATCCTCAGCGAGGACGACGCGCTCTGGATCGCCGACTATCTTCTGGAAAGGAAAGTTCCATGACCCGCGCAGCCTTGGCCCTTGCGGCGCTTCTCCTGTCGGCCGCATCCGCACCCGCGACCGAGGCCCTGCCCGGCGCCGGCGCGACCGGCGACCTGGGGCTGGTCATCGAGCGCGCCAGCGGCAGCGTTCTGGTCATCGACCGGTCGGACCGTGCCGCCGTCGGGCGCATCGAAGGTCTGGGCGATCTGTCGCACGCCTCGATGACCTACGGGCCGGACGAACGCTTTGCCTATGTCTTCGGCCGCGACGGCGGGCTTTCCAAGGTGGACATGCTGGAGCGCAGGGTGGTGGCGCGCACGGTGCAGGCCGGCAATTCCATCGGGGGCGCGATCTCGGACGACGGCCGGCTGATCGCGGTGTCGAACTACGAGCCGGGCGGGGTCAAGGTCTTTGACGCCGACACGCTGGCGCAGGTGGCCGACATTCCCGCCGCGGGCAAGACCATCGGGCTTGTCGACGTGCCCGGTCGCCGCTTCGCCTGGACGGTCTGGGACACCGGCGACGTGTTCCTCGGCGACTTCAGCGGCCCGCAGCCAGTCATCCACCCGCTGGGCAACGCCGGCAGGAACCCCTTCGATGCCGTGCTGACCGATGACGCGCACACCTATCTGGTGGGCCTTTTCGGCGAAAAGGGCGTCACCGCCTTCGATCTCTGGTCGGACGCCCCCGCGCCCCAGCGGTTCCTGACCGACTACGGCAAGGACGGCGAGGACATGCCCGTCTACAAGATGCCGCACCTCCAGGGCTGGGCCTTCACCGAAGGCCAGTACGCACTGCCCGCCGTCGGACGGCACGAGGTTCTCTGGGTCGACCGGCAGAGCCAGAAGGAGATCGCCTCGACCCCGGTCCACGGCCAGCCGGTGTTCATCATCGCCCAGCCGGCCAGCCCCTATGTCTGGGTGAACTTCGCCACGCCGCTCAACGACGTGGTGCAGGTGATCGATTCCCGTTCGCACCAGGTGGCGGCGACGCTGAACCCGGGCAAGGCGATCCTGCACATGGAATTCGCCCCGCGGGGCGCCGAAGTCTGGATCAGCTCGCGCGATGACAACAAGGTGCTGATCTACGACACCCACAGCCGCGAAAGGATCGCCGAGATCGACGCGAAATCGCCCTCGGGCATCTTCTTCACCGCGCGCGCGCACCGGACGGGGCTTTGAGCATGGACCGGATCGACCCGCTGGACGCGCGACTGCTGGACGAATTCCAGCGCGACATGGCCTTGGTTTCGCGCCCCTTCGCGATCATGGCCGCGACACTCGGGATACCCGAACCCGAGGTCATCGCGCGCCTCTTGCGCCTGACGGCCGAAGGCAAGGTTGCCCGCGTCGGCGCCACGGTGCGCCCGAATACCGCCGGGGCCTCGACGCTTGCGGCGCTGGCGGTGCCCGACGAACGCCTGGACGAGGTCGCCGCCATCGTCGGCGACGAGCCCGGTGTCAACCATTCCTACCAGCGCGAGGCCGACTGGAACCTCTGGTTCGTCGCCACGGCGCCCGACACGGATGGGCTTGCGGCGTTGCTGGCGCGGATCGGGGCGGCAACCGGCCTGCCGCTTCTTGATCTCCGGCTGGTGCGGCCCTTCAACATCGATCTCGGCTTTCCGCTTGCCGGGGGGCCGGTGGCGATGAACACTGCGCGCAAGGTCGAAACCGCCGTCCTGCGGCCGGACGACCGGCCGCTGCTCGCGATGCTTTCCGAGGGAATGGAAATCACCGAGCGGCCCTATGCGGCCCTGGGGCTCAGGCTCGGCCGCGACGAAACCGCCGTCATCGCCCGGATCGGCGCCCTTCTGGCGGCGGGCATCCTGACCCGGTTGGGCGTCATTGTCCGTCATCGTCCGCTCGGATTCACCGCCAACGCGATGGTGGTCTGGGATCTGCCCGAAGCCGGTGTCGAGGCCGCCGGCCGGGCGCTGGCGGCCCTGCCGGGCGTGACGCTGGCCTATGAACGCCGCCCCGTTGCCGGGGTCTGGCCCTACCGGCTCTACTGCATGATCCACGCCCGGTCCCGTTCGCAGGCGCTGGAGGTGCTGGCCCGTGCCCGCGCGCTTCCCGCGCTGGCCGGTGCCGACCACCGCATCCTGTTTTCCACTCGCTGCTTCAAGCAGTCCGGGGCCCGCCTGTCCGAGGCTGCCTGATGCGCGCAATCCTCCCCCCCGAGTCGCTGGACGCCACCGACCGCCTTCTCATCAACCGCCTGCAGGATGGCCTGCCGCTGGTCCACGAGCCTTTCGCCCCAGTTGCCGCCGAAGCCGCAATTCCGCAATCCGAGGTCATATCCCGCATCGCGCATCTGCGCGAGATCGGCGCGATCACCCGGTTCGGGCCCTTCCTCGACGCCGAGGCGATGGGCGGCGCCTTCTGCCTCTGCGCCATGGCCGTGCCGCAGGACCGGTTCGATGCGGTCATGACTTTGGTCAATGCCTTTCCCGAGGTCGCGCACAATTATGAACGCCAGCACCGGCTGAACATGTGGTTCGTCCTGGCCTGCGAACGGCCGGACCAGATCGCGGAAGCGGCGGCGCGGATCGAAGGGGCGACAGGGCTGAAGGTCCTGCAGTTCCCGAAACTGAAAGAGTTCTTCATCGGCTTCAGGGTAGTGGCATGACGCTCGACGCGACCGACCGGCGGATTCTCAGGGCTACGGCCAGCGGGCTGCCGCTGACCACGCATCCGTTCGCCGAAGTCGGCCGATGGCTGTTCATGCCGGAAGAGGATGTCATAGCGCGGATGCAGGCGATGCAGGACGAAGGCGTGATCCGGCGCGTGGCGATCGCGCCCAATCACTACGCCCTCGGTCTTGCCGCCAACGGCATGAGCGTCTGGGACATCGAGGACAGCCGCGCCGAGGAACTTGGCGCCAGGGTCGGCGCGCTTCCCTTCGTGTCACACTGCTATCTCCGGCCCCGCGCGCTGCCGGACTGGCCTTACAACCTCTTCGCCATGCTGCATGGCCACACCCGCGACGAAGTCGAGGCCGAACGCAACGAGGTCGCCGCGCTGGTGAAAGACGCCTGCCGGTCGCATGACATCCTCTATTCCACCCGCATCCTGAAGAAGTCAGGCATGCGACTTGCCGGAGAAGGCTGATGTTTCGCCTGACGCAATACATGCGCGAACTCGTCCACCCCACCCCTGTCCGCCAGCGGTCGGGTCCGGTCCGGCCGGTGGTGATCTGGAACCTGACGCGCACCTGCAACCTGCGCTGCCGACATTGCTACACGACCTCGGCCGACGTGCCCTTTCCGGGCGAGCTGACCCATGAACAGGCGATGGGCGTTCTGGACGATCTCGCCGCCTTCGGGGTTCCGGCGCTGATCCTGTCGGGCGGCGAGCCGCTCAGCCGTTTCGACTTCTTTGCGCTGGCGGCCCGCGCGCGGGAACTGGGGTTCCGGCATCTGTCGCTGTCCACCAATGGCACGAAGCTGGCCGAGAACATCGACAGGATCGCCGATCTCGCCTTCGACTACGTCGGCATCTCGCTCGACGGGATCGGTGCGAAGAACGACTGGTTCCGGGGCGTGGACGGCGCCTACGATGCGGCACTGGCCGGGGTACGGGCCTGCAAGGCGCGTGGCGTCAAGGTGGGGCTGCGCTTCACCATCACCGAGGACAACGCCGAGCTGCTGCCCGCGATGATCGACCTCTGCGATGCCGAGGGCGTGGACAAGTTCTACCTCTCGCATCTCGTCTATGCCGGCCGGGGCGACAAGAACCGGGGCGAGGACGCTGCCCATGCGCGCACCCGCTGGGCGATGGACCAGCTGCTGGACCGGGCCTGGATCGCCGTAGCCGAAGACCTGCCGCTGGAGATCGTGACAGGCAACAATGACGCCGATGCCGTGTGGTTCCTGCGCTGGGTCGAACGCAACTTCCCGGAACAGCGCGCTGCCCATGTGGCGCGCCACCTCGAAGCCTGGGGCGGCAATTCCAGTGGTCTCGGCGTCGCCAACATCGACCCGCAGGGCAAGGTCCACCCCGATACCTACTGGTCCGACTATACCGTGGGGTCGGTCAAGGACACGCCCTTCTCGGCCCTCTGGACCGGTGCCGACCCGATGCTGGCCACGCTTCGCCGGCGGCCCCGGCCGCTCAAGGGCCGCTGCGGGGCCTGTGCCTATCGCGACATCTGCGGCGGCAACACCCGCATCCGCGCCCTGCAGGTCTCCGGCGACCCCTGGGCGGAAGATCCCGCCTGCTACCTGTCCAATTCCGAAATCGGTGTCGAGCAGTCCCCGCGGCTGACGGTCACGCCGTTCCGGGGGAAACGTCATGATCCCGCGCATCAGTTCCTTTAGCCTTCTGGCCCTCCTCGGCGCGCCCGCCCTCGCTGCCGGGCCGGATGGCGCGATGATCTACCGCGACCTCTGCGCCTCGTGCCATGCCGAGACACGGCTGGGCGGCACCGGCCCCGCGCTGATCCCCGAAAGCCTCGGCCGGCTCAAGGGCGACCGGCTGCAAGCCGTGATCGCGGAAGGCCGCGCCATGACCCAGATGCCGGCCTTCCGGGACACGCTGTCCCCCCAAGAGATCGCCGCCGTCGCCGCCTATGTCAGCCAGCCGATCCCGACACCGGTCTGGGGCAAGGCGGAAATCGACGGCTCGCGCACGATGAACGCCGGCTATGCCCCCGCGGGCGCTCCGGTCTTCACCGCCGACCCGTTGAACGTCACGCTGGTCGTGGAAACCGGCGACAGCCACATCTCGGTTCTGGACGGCGATACGTTCGACGTGCTCGACCGGTTCGAGACCCCTTTCGCCGTCCACGGCGGACCCAAGTTCAGCCCCGACGGGCGGTTCGTCTTCGTCATGTCGCGCGACGGCTGGGTGCAGAAATACGACCTCTGGTCGCTGGCCGAGGTGGGCCGGGTCCGCGCGGGCCTGAACAGCCGCAACATCGCGATCAGTTCCGACGGCAGGTTCCTGGCCGTGGCGAACTACCTGCCGGACACGCTCACGATCCTGAACGCGGTCGATCTGACCGTGGCAAGGGTCTTCGACGTTGCCGGCCGGCGGGGCACGCCCTCGCGCGTCTCCGCCGTCTACCAGGCCCCGCAGCGCGGCACCTTCGTTCTGGCGCTGAAGGACGTGCCGGAGATATGGGAAGTCGCCTTCACCGAAGATGGCGGCCCCTATTCCGAAGGGTTCGTCCACAACAACGAGAACGGCATGCAGGAAGCGGTCGGAGTCGAGCGTGGCCTCTTCGCCCGCCGGCGCATCGACGTGACGGCGCCGCTCGATGACTTCTTCTTCTCGCCCGACTACCGGGAACTGATCGGCGCCAACCGCGAGGGCGAGACCGGCGTCGTCGTCAATCTCGATGTCGGGCGCGAAATCGCCAGCCTGCCCCTTCCCGGCATGCCGCATCTCGGATCGGGCATCAGCTGGGAAAGGAACGGCCACCGGGTCGTCGCGATCCCCCACCTGAACGAGCCGAGGATCAGCATCATCGACATGGAGGACTGGTCGCTGGTCAAGGTGATCGAGACCTCCGGCCCCGGCTTCTTCCTGCGCAGCCATGACGGTACGCCCTGGCTTTGGGCCGATGTCTTCACCGGCCCGCACAAGGGCGAGATGCACATCATCGACAAGCAGTCGCTTGAGATGGTCAAGGTCCTGGTTCCGGACCCGGGCAAGACCGTGGCCCATACGGAATTCACCCGCGACGGCAGCCACGCTCTGGTCTCGGTCTGGGAAATGGACGGCGCCGTCATCGTCTACGACGCCGCGACGCTGACCGAGATCCGGCGCCTGCCGATGGTCAAGCCCTCGGGAAAATACAATGTCTGGAACAAGATCACCTTCGAGGACGGCACCAGCCACTGACCCGCGCCGGTCCTGGAGACTGCGGAGCGTGCTGTGGCCCTTCGCCACCGCGGCCGTGGCCATCAACCTGTTCCTGCTGGGGCTGATGTGGCAGGCTCTCGGCTGGCCCGCGATCCCGCCCGCGACCGCGCTCTGGCTGTCGCTGCCGCTCGGCCTGCCCGCCACCTGGGCCGCTGCCCGCTGGATCGGCGGGCTGATCGCCAAGGCAGAGGGCTGAGCGCGCACGACCCGGGAGGTCCAGGGTCGCATCCCCTTTTCCCCGGCGCTTGCCCAAACCGGTCCGTCCTGCAGACCCGGACGAGCTTCCCGGTCAGGGTCAGCAGCGCGCGACCCACGCACCAATCACCGAGAACAAGCACCTCGCCGCGGCATCGGCCGGTGCCCAGGGGGATCGAGGACGCCCGACTTGCCGAGCGATCGGCGCCGGCAAACCGCGAGCCCGCAACACGCGACCTGGCCGCAAACCTCCCGGCCCCAAGGGCCGCGCCGGAAAACGCGCCGACCGCCGCGCGGCCGAAGCGGCAGATCACGCCGCCGAATGACACTGGCCGCAGGGCCAGCCAGGCCTGCGCTGTCGGGGGCCTCCACCCAGCCTTGTCCTGCTCCGACCGCGCCAGGCGACATATCTGCCTTGTGGTCCAGACGAGGCATTAGGGTCCAGACGGCTCTGTTGCACAAATCGGGTGATGTGTGGACCTCCCCTTTCCCCGGACGGACTCATTCCACGGCTTCCGTGATGGGTGTTCCGAGCGCGGTGAAGCCGTTCAACACGGCGACCCGGACCTGGAACTCTGCGACCTGACGGTTGAAGTCCCTCGCGGTGAGGCGTTGGCCCAGGAGCTTGATGCAGTGCATCTTGGTCTCTGCACGGCTTCGGCGGTGATACCCACTCCATCGTCGCCAGATGGTCCGTCCGAAGCGGCGTGATGCGCGGAGGGCTTCGTTTCGTGCGACCGCACCGGCGGTGTCGGGCTTCCAGGGTTTGGCATTCTTGCGGGGCGGTATGATCGCGGCGGCCCCACGGGCCGCGATCGCGTCATGGCACTTGCGGGTGTCGAAGGCGCCATCGGCGGTGACGCTGGCGA
>JBMOOG010000032.1:0-182312 GCA_049324535.1 Pseudomonadota bacterium
GGTTTCGGGTCCGGCGCTGCCCTCCTCACCCCGTCCGCGGCTGCGTCCGCCCGAGTTCCTGCGCCTGCCCGTTGTGGTCCAGGTCGCGGCGCGGCCGTCGGCGCTGCCGCGCCTGGCTGCCATCGCCCCGCCCGAGCGGCCCGAGAACCTGCAACGGCTGTCGCAGGCGGTGGCGATGCGGCCGCAGGCCCACCCCGATCCGGTCGGAGCCAAGGGCTCGGTCTGCGGTGTCGAGGCGATCCGGGGCACGCCGATCCCGGCCATTCCGGCCAAGGAGAAAGGCTGCGGCTTGCAGGACGGGGTGAAGGTGACGGCCGTGGGTGGCATAGCCCTCTCGACCCCGGCCATGATCGACTGCACCACGGCGCGCGCCCTTCATGCGTGGATCGAGTCGGGGTTGAAGCCGGCGGTGGGGCGGCTGGGCGGCGGGGTGGAGCGGCTGGAGGTCGCGGCCAGCTATTCCTGCCGGCCGCGCAACAACCGCAAGGGCGGCCGGATCAGCGAGCACGGTCGGGGCCGGGCCATCGACATCGCGGCGATCGTGCTGAGAAACGGCACCGCCCTCTCGGTTCTGGACGGCTGGCGCGGCGCGTCCCAGGGCAAGGTGCTTCGGCGGATCCACAAGGCGGCGTGCGGGCCGTTCAACACCACGCTCGGCCCGGGCTCGGACGGCTATCACGAGAACCATTTCCACTTCGACACGGCGCGCGGGCGCGGTCCCTACTGCCGCTAGCGCTCAGAACCGGGGGGCCGGGCCAAGAGGAAGCGGCCCGAGACTCATGCGCCCGCCGGCAAGGACGAGGGGGATCGACAGCGTCCCGGGGTCGCCGGATGCAAGCGCAAGCTGCGTGAGCATCGCCGCCAGCGTCGGCGCCGTCCGCGGGTCGATCAGCCCGCGGTCGGCCGCGAAGTTCAGGATCGGCTCCCAGTTCCTTGCGGTCAGCGTGATCCGGCCCTCCGGCACGCCGTCCGCGTCGATCGCAAGCGCTCCGCTGGCCGAGGCATCGACCTTGCCCCAGAAGACGGTGGCCTCGGTCAGATCGAGCCCGGTGATCCGGCGCGCCGTCCCCGTCCGGTCCAGGGGGCCGTCCAGCGTCACCCTGGCCCGCAGGACGACCTGACCCGTCGCGCCCGGGGCATCGGCAAGCGGTGCGAGGGTATCCGCCAGCCCGTCCTCGGGGGCGATCCCGGGCAGATCGAGTGCGAGGTCGTAGGCGTTTGCCGGACCGTCCGGCGCCCGGCGGATCGCCGCACGCAGAGCGCCGGCCGACGCGGCCCAGCCGGTGCCGGCGATCCGCAGCGTCTCGCCCACCGCCTGCGCGTGATCGAGCGGCAGGTCGGTGTTTGCCCCGAACACCGCGCTGGCCCGGAACCCGGTGCCGGTCAGCGTGGCCGGGCCGGACGGGGTATCGAGATCCTGGCGGTCGGGGAGGACGAGGATGATGTGGTTCGGCCGGTAGGAAAGCGCGAGAATCTGCAGGAAGTCGGCGCGCCATCCCCAGTCCGTCCTCTCGGCCCGGAAGGCCGGGTCGGTCACGGTGATGTCGAAGCGCGAGGGAAAGCCCGCGATCGACACATCGGCGTAGTCGGCGGCGCCCTCGGCCTTCAGCTGCGCGAGCGCCGCTTCGGCGCCGCTCAGCGCCGCCCGCGAACCCACCACCCAATAACCGCCATAGAGCGCGGTCAGGACCGCCACGATCCAGATCAGCCTGCGCATCGCCCGTTGTCCCGCCCTGTCTCGCCCGACACGTCCAGCCATAACGCGGCGATCCCGCGGCGAACAGGGGCGCAGCGGGGCGTTCACACGGAACTGTCCGCGCCGCGCACCGGCCGGGCGGCAAGCCGCTTGGAAAAGCCATGCGCGCACCCTATTGTCGCGACCAACGAGAACCGGTCGGGCAGGGGGCACTATCCGGTGAGCAGAGCGGCACCAGCGGCTGAACCCTTCTTCAGCCAGCCCGTGCGTCAGGTGGTGATGATGCTGATCGTCGTCGCGCTGGTCGCGGCGGGCCTCTGGCTTATCGCGCCCCTGCTGCTGCCGGTGATCCTGCACAGCCCCTGGCTGAACGGTCTTATTGGCGTCGTTTTCGTCATCGGCGTGCTGACCTGTTTCTGGCAGGTGGCGCAGCTCATGGGGTCTGTAAGCTGGATCGAGGGCTTCGCCTCGCAGCGCCCCGGGCACGAGATGACCGCGGCCCCGCAGCTTCTGGCACCGCTGGCGGCGCTTCTGCGGTCCCGGGGGGCGCGGTCGCAGATCTCTTCCTCGTCCGCGCGCTCGATCCTCGAATCCGTGGCCACCCGGATCGACGAGGCGCGCGACATCACGCGCTATCTCACCAACCTTCTGATCTTCCTCGGTCTTCTCGGCACGCTCTACGGGCTGGCCACCACGGTTCCGGCCGTGGTGGACACGATCCGAGCGCTGGCGCCGAAGGAAGGCGAGTCGAGCGTGCAGGTCTTCGAGAAGCTGATGGCGGGGCTGGAACAGCAGCTCGGCGGCATGGGCACGGCCTTCTCCTCCTCGATGCTGGGGCTGGCCGGATCGCTGGTCGTGGGGCTTCTGGAACTCTTCGCGGGCCATGGCCAGAACCGGTTCTACCGCGAGCTGGAAGAGTGGCTCTCGTCCTTCACCCGGCTGAGCTTCGCCTCGGCCGATGCCGATGGCGGCGTCGATCAGGGGTCGGTCGCGGGCATTCTCGATCACCTGACCGAGCAGATGGAGGCGATGCAGGCCCTCTTCAGCCAGACCGACGCCGCGCGCACGGCCGTGAACGACCGGCTTGGCGCGGTGGCGACGGCGCTGGAACGCGTCATGGGACGGATCGAGACCGACGCCTCGGCGCAGGGTCTGCTGGAGCGCATCGCCGCGGCGCAGGAAAAGATGGCGCAGATGATGGCGGCGAATGCCGCCGACCCGGGGCTTGACGGCGGTGACGCCGAAAGCCGGATGCGGCTGCGGTCGATCGACGTGCAGCTCCTGCGGCTTCTCGAAGAGGTCGCGGCGGGCCGGCAGGAAAGCATGGGCGAGCTGCGGGCCGACCTCGCCCAGCTCACGCGCGCCGTCAAGGCGCTGGGTCACGCGCCCGGGGGCCGGTGATGGCGCTCGCCCGCCGGCGCATGCGCGGATCGGAGTCGATCTGGCCGGGCTTCGTCGATGCGATGTCGGCGCTGGTCATGGTGCTGATGTTCGTGCTCTCGGTGTTCATGATCGTCCAGTTCGCGTTGCGCGACACGATCAACACCAAGGAACACGAGCTCGACGCCCTGGCCGCCCAGCTTGCGGGCCTGTCCGAGGCGCTGGGGGCCGAGCGTGCGAAGTCGGCCGACCTGTCGGGGCAGGTCGCGGCGCTTTCGTCCGATCTGGCCGGGGTGCGCAGCGAGGCCGAGGCGCGGGCGGCGCAGATCGCGGCCCTGACCGCCCAGCTTGGGGCGCGCACCGCTGAACTCTCCGATGCGCAGGGCCGGATCGCGAGTTTTGAGGCGCAGGTGGCCAGCCTTCTGGCCGAGCGGGATCAGGCCCGGGGTGAGGCCGCAAGCCTGAGCGCCGAGCGCGACCGGCTGGTGTCGGAGCGCGAGGCGCTCGATCTTGCGATTGCGAAGGCGCGCACCGAGATCGACGCCCAGACCGAGGCGGCGCGGCTGGCCGCGGCGCGGCGCGAGGCGCTGATGGCGCTGGTTGCGGACCTGCGGGCGCGGGGAGCGGCGGGGGAAGCGAAGCTGAGCGACGCCGAAGCCGCGCGCGCCGCCGAGGCGGCAGCCGCCGAGGCGCTGCGCGAGAAGCTGAAGGGCGCGACGGACGAGCTGACCGCCATGACGCTCGCGCTCGAGGAACAGCGCCGGCGCGCCGAGGAAACCCTGACCCGGCTCGCCGCGGCCGAAGCCGCGCGCAAGGATCTCGACACGCGTCTGGCGGCGGCGGTGCTGGCCGGGCAGACCACGGCGGCCGAACTGGCGGCGGCGAAGGCGGCGCTCGAATCGGGCAGGACCAGCCAGGCCGATGTCGAACGGCAACTGGCCGCGGCTCTGGCCGCGAAGCTTGCCGCCGAGGCGCAGGCGAAGAGCGCGCTCTCCGCCGAGGAGGAACGCAAGGCGCTTCTCGCCGCGGCCGACACGGCGCTTGCCAACGAAAAGGCCGTTTCGGCCGAGAACGCCCGCAAGGTGGCCCTCTTGAACGAGCAGCTTGCGGCGCTGCGCGGCCAGTTGCAGACGCTTCAGGGACTTCTCGACGCTTCGGCGGCGAAGGATGCCGACGCCAAGGTGCAGATCGAGGCGCTGGGCAGCCAGCTTAACTCGGCGCTGGCGCAGGTGGCGGCGGAACAGCGCCGGCGGGCCGAGCTCGAGGCCGCCGAGCGCAAGCGGCTGGAGGAGGAGGCGTCGGCCCTGAAGGCCGAGACCGCGCAACTCGCCCGTTACCGGTCCGAGTTCTTCGGACGCCTGTCCGAGGTTCTGGCCGGGCGCGAGGGGGTGCGGGTGGTGGGCGACCGCTTCGTGTTCTCGTCCGAGGTGCTGTTCCAGCCGGCTTCGGCCGATCTGTCCGAGGAGGGCAGGGCGCAGATCGCGGGCGTCGTCCGGTCGCTTCAGGACGTGGCCGCGGCGATTCCCTCCGACATTCCCTGGATCATCCGGGTCGACGGCCACACCGACAACACGCCGCTGTCGGGCACGGGGCGCTACCGCGACAACTGGGAACTGAGCCAGGCGCGAGCCCTGGCCGTTGTGCGCTACATGGTGGATGAACTGGGCTTTCCGCCGGACCGGTTGGCTGCGGCCGGATTTGGCGAATACCAGCCGGTAGCCGAAGGCGACAGCCCCGAAGCCCGGGCCGCGAACCGGCGGATCGAACTCAAGCTGACCGAGCGCTGAAGGGGCGGCGGGGGCGGCGAGGGGGCGCTGCCCCCTCGGCCTGCGGCCTCACCCCCGGGATACTTGAACCAGTGAGACAAACCGGTGCACCAGGACGGTGCACCGGCGGCGGTGTGGCGGCAGGGCGATGGCCGGGGCGATGCCGCCCGGGCCTTGCGGGCGATGCCCCTGGCCCCGGACTCAGTCCGCGGTCAGGAGCGGCGGCTTCGATCCGGCAAGCCTCGGCCGTTCCGGTTCGCTCACGTCGAGCGCGATCTCGCCGTCGCGCAGCACGACGCGGACCGTGCCGCCCTTGGTCAGCCGGCCGAACAGCAGTTCTTCCGCCAGCGGCTTCTTGATGTGCTCCTGGATCACGCGACCCAGGGGGCGCGCGCCCATGCGGTCATCATAGCCCTTTTCCGCCAGCCAGTTGGCCGCCTCGGGCGACAGTTCGATGTGCACGTTGCGGTCCATGAGCTGCGCTTCGAGCTGAAGCACGAACTTGTCGACGACCTGGAGGATCACCGCGCGCGGGAGTGGCGCGAAGGAGATCACCGCGTCCAGACGGTTGCGGAACTCGGGCGTGAAGGTGCGCTCGATCGCTGCGGTGTCCTCGCCCTCGCGGCGCGCGCGGCCGAAGCCGATGGCGGCCTTGGCCTGTTCGGCGGCGCCGGCGTTCGAGGTCATGATCAGGATCACGTTGCGGAAATCGACCTGGCGGCCGTTGTGGTCGGTGAGCTTGCCGTGGTCCATCACCTGCAGGAGGATGTTGTAGACGTCCGGGTGCGCCTTCTCAATCTCGTCGAGCAGGAGCACGCAATGCGGGTGCTGGTCGACGCCGTCGGTCAGCATGCCGCCCTGGTCGAAGCCGACATAGCCCGGAGGCGCGCCGATCAGCCGCGAGACCGCGTGCTTTTCCATGTATTCCGACATGTCGAAGCGCAGGAGTTCCACACCGAGCGTGTCGGCGAGCTGCTTGGCGACCTCGGTCTTGCCGACGCCGGTCGGCCCGGCGAAGAGATAGTTGCCGATCGGCTTTTCCGGTTCGCGCAGGCCGGCGCGCGCCAGCTTGATCGCCGAGGACAGCGCCTCGATCGCCTTGTCCTGACCAAAGACCACGCGCTTGAGCGTCTTTTCCAGATCGCGCAGCACCTCGGCGTCGTCCTTCGAGACGTTCTTCGGGGGGATGCGCGCGATCTTGGCCACGACGGCCTCGATCTCGCGCGGGCCGATGGTCTTGCGGCGCTTCGCCTCGGACAGCAGGTGCTGGGCCGCGCCCGCCTCGTCGATCACGTCGATGGCCTTGTCGGGCAGCTTGCGGTCATGGATGTAGCGGGCCGACAGTTCGACCGCCGTCTTGATCGCGTCGTTGGTGTAGCGCAGGTCGTGGTGGGTCTCGAAATAGGGTTTCAGACCCATCAGGATCTTCACCGAATCCGCGACCGAGGGCTCGTTCACGTCGATCTTCTGGAACCGGCGCGACAGGGCGCGGTCCTTCTCGAAGTGCTGGCGGAATTCCTTGTAGGTGGTCGAGCCCATGCAGCGCAGCTTGCCGCCCTGAAGCGCCGGTTTCAGCAGGTTCGAGGCGTCCATCGCGCCGCCGGAGGTGGCGCCCGCACCGATCACGGTGTGGATCTCGTCGATGAAGAGGATGGCATCAGGGTGATCCTCGAGTTCCTTGACCACGGCCTTGAGCCGTTCCTCGAAATCGCCGCGGTAGCGCGTGCCCGCGAGCAGCGCGCCCATGTCGAGCGAGAAGATGGTCGCGCCCTTCAGGATGTCGGGCGTCTCGCCCCGGGTGATCTTCAGCGCGAGGCCCTCGGCGATGGCGGTCTTGCCCACGCCCGGATCGCCCACCAAGAGCGGGTTGTTCTTGCGCCGGCGGCACAGGACCTGGATCGCGCGCTCGACCTCGGCCTCGCGTCCGATCAGCGGATCGACCTCGCCCTTGCGCGACTTGGCGTTGAGGTCGACGCAGTATTTCGACAGGGCCGATTCCTTCGCCTCGGCCTCGGGCTGGGTGGTTTCGTGCTCGTCGTTGTCCTGGGCGCCGGTCACCGGGCGGCTTTCGCCGAAGGAGGCGTCCTTGGCGACCCCGTGCGCGATGAAGTTCACCGCGTCGTAGCGGGTCATGTCCTGCTCCTGCAGGAAATAGGCCGCGTTCGATTCCCGCTCGGCAAAGATCGCGACCAGGACGTTCGCCCCGGTCACCTCGCTGCGGCCGGAGCTCTGCACATGGATCGCCGCGCGCTGGATCACCCGCTGGAAGGCCGCGGTCGGCACCGCCTCGGATCCCTCGACCGAGGTGACCAGCGTCGAGAGGTCGTCGTCGATGAAGTCCACGAGCGTCTTTTTCAGCGCGTCGAGATCGACGGCGCAGGCCCGCATCACCTTGGCCGCGTCGGGCTCGTCGATCAGCGCGAGGAGCAGGTGTTCAAGCGTCGCCAGCTCGTGCTTGCGCGCATTGGCGAACGCCAGCGCCGCATGGATGGCCTTTTCGAGCGAGTTGGTGAATGACGGCACGTCGCGTGCTCCTCTCAATCCAGAGCCGGTCGCAGGGCCGCGGCCCCTTGGCCGACCTTTTCTTCATAGCCTTAAGGTTTGGTGGAATTGCGACGGCTTCAAGCCTTTTCTTGCCGATATTGCGACTGCGGGCCCCGATGACGCAAAATGTGATGCAGGCGCGGCGCAGCCGATCCCCGGACAGCCTAGAAACGGTCCTTCCGGGCCCGGATCTCGGCGAAGGCTTCGGCATCGGTCGCCTGCGGCAGTCCGATCGCGTTCTTCACCGCGGGCAGGCGCGCGCGCAGGAAGGGATTGGTCGCGAGCTCTTCGGACAGAAGCGCGGGGACCGTCGCGCGGCCCGCCGCGCGGGCGGCGGTCACGGCGTCGGACCGGGCGACCGCGTCGCGGTTGCCGGGCTCGATCGTCAGCGCGAAGCGCGCGTTGGACGCGGTGTATTCGTGGCCCGAGCACACGAGCGTGTCCGGGGGCAGGGCGGCCAGCTTCGAGAGGCTGTCCCACATCTGCGCGGCGGTGCCCTCGAAGAGCCGGCCGCAGCCGAACGCCATCAGGCTGTCGGCGGTGAACAGGAGCCGCGAGTCCGGGAAGTGGAAGGCGATGTGGCCGACCGTGTGGCCCGGCACATCGATGACCTTGCCCGCCTCCATGCCGATGCGGATGGTGTCGCCCTCGCGCACGGCCTCGTCGAGCGGCGGCAGCCGGTGGCGGTCCGCGGCGGCGCCAATCACCCGCGCCCCGGTGGCGGCGGCAAGCGCCTCGACGCCGTCGATATGGTCGGAATGGTGGTGGGTGATCAGGATGTGGCTCAGCCGCCATCCGCGCGCGGCCAGCGCGTTCAGGATGGGCGGGGCCTCGGGCACGTCGATGACCGCCGTCGCATCGGTCGCCTCGTCATGGATGAGGTAGGCGTAGTTGTCGGCGAGGCAGGGTACCGTCACCAGTTCCAGAGGCATGGCCTTTTTTCCGCGTTGCCGTATTGTCGGAGCGACTGTTGCCCAACCCTGACGCCGGTGCAATGCATCTCGACGTTCTCGATCTGCGCAATTTCTACTATCGCACGCAGCTCGGTCGGGTGGCGCAGCGCGCGGTGCGGGATCAGCTGGTCGCGCTCTGGCCCGAGGCCAAGGGCCAGACCGTGGTGGGCTTCGGCTTTGCGGTGCCCCTGCTGCGGCCCTACCTCGCCGAGGCGCGCCGGGTGATCGGTCTGATGCCCGGCGAGCAGGGGGTGATGCCCTGGCCGACCGGCATGGAGAATGTCTCGGTGCTGTGCGAGGAGACGCGCTGGCCGATCGAGACCGGCATGGTGGACCGGCTGGTGGTCCTGCACGGGCTCGAGACCTCGGAGCACCCGACCGAGCTTCTGGACGAATGCTGGCGCGTGCTCGGCCCCGGCGGGCGGGCGCTGTTCATCGTGCCGAACCGGTCCGGGCTCTGGGCCCGGCGCGATCGCACCCCGTTCGGGTCCGGCCGGCCCTATTCGATGGGCCAGCTTGATGCTCAGCTTCGGCGGCACAGCTTCACCGCCGAGCGCCATGTTGCGGCCCTGTTCGCCCCACCCAGCGAGCGGCGATTCTGGCTGCGCACCGCGCCCGCCTGGGAACGCTTCGGCCGCTATCTGCCCTCGATGGTGGCGGGTGGCGTGCTGATGCTCGAGGTGTCCAAACAGGTCCACGCCCCGCGCCGTCCGGGGCTTGGGGCGGTGGTGCGCAAGCCGATCGGCGTGCTCGAGGGCCTGCCGAAGCCAAGCGCCGAGCCGGCCTGAATCACCCCGGGGCCGCGAGGGCGGATGGCGGCCGCGGCGGGCGACGGCCGGCCCGTCCGACCCGAGGCCAAATGTCGCACCCCCGCCGGGAATCCGAACCGGGCCATGCATCTTATCGCGGGCATCACGAACGATTGAGCAAGGCGGTTGCGAGCCATGGGTTGGTCTGCTACACCCGCGCCGAAATTCGGGTCCGCGCCGGGTGCGCAGGACGCGGGGCCGGTCTGCGCATGACGCGCCTGGGCTGGCCGGGGGACCAAAGATCGGAAGGGTGGACGTGTCCGAACCAGCTTCGATTTCCGCAGGGATCGCCGGGCGCTACGCCACGGCCGCGTTCGAGCTTGTCAGGGAGGCGAACGCGCTTCCTGCTCTCGAAGCCGACATTGCCGCGCTGGACGCCGCGCTCTCGGAGAGCGCCGAGTTGCGCGATCTCATCGCATCTCCTGTGTATTCGCGCGAGGAGCAGGCGAAGGCCGTCGCCGCGCTGGCCGCCGCGATGAAGCTCTCGCCGACCGTCGCCTCGACGCTCGGGTTGATGGCCGCGAACCACCGGCTCTTCGTGCTGCCGCAGCTCGTCACCGCGCTGCGCGGCCTGATCGCCGAGGCCAAGGGCGAAGTGACCGCCGAGGTCACTTCGGCGCAGCCGCTGAGCAAGGCGCAGGCCGACAAGCTCGCATCCCAGATCAAGGCATCGGTCGGCAAGACCGTGCTGCTGAAAACCTCCGTCGATGAAGGTCTCATCGGCGGTCTCGTCGTCAAGGTCGGCTCGAAGATGATCGACACCTCGATCCGCTCGAAGCTCGCCCAACTCCAGAATGCCATGAAAGAGGTCCGATAATGGGAATCCAAGCTGCTGAGATCTCTGCGATCCTCAAGGAGCAGATCAAGAATTTCGGGCAGGAAGCCCAGGTGGCCGAGGTTGGCCGTGTGCTGAGCGTGGGTGACGGCATCGCCCGCGTTCACGGCCTCGACAATGTCCAGGCGGGCGAGATGGTGGAGTTCCCCGGCGGCATCCGGGGCATGGCGCTGAACCTCGAGGTGGACAACGTCGGCATCGTGATCTTCGGCTCGGACCGGGACATCAAGGAAGGCGACACTGTCAAGCGCACCAAGGCGATCGTGGACGTGCCGGCCGGCGACGCCCTGCTGGGCCGCGTGGTCGATGCGCTGGGCAACGCGATCGACGGCAAGGGCCCGATCAAGGCCTCCGAGCGCCGCGTGGCCGATGTGAAGGCCCCGGGCATCATCCCGCGCAAATCGGTTCACGAGCCGATGGCGACCGGCCTCAAGGCCGTGGACGCCATGATCCCGATCGGCCGTGGCCAGCGCGAACTGATCATCGGCGACCGCCAGACCGGCAAGACCGCGATCGCGCTCGACACGATCCTGAACCAGAAGTCCTACAACGAGGCCGCCGGTTCGGACGAATCGAAGAAGCTCTACTGCATCTACGTCGCCGTCGGGCAGAAGCGTTCGACCGTGGCGCAGCTGGTGAAGAAGCTTGAGGAAACCGGCGCGATGGCCTACACCATCGTCGTCGCCGCCACCGCGTCGGACCCCGCGCCGATGCAGTTCCTCGCGCCCTACTCGGCGACCGCCATGGCGGAATACTTCCGCGACAACGGCCGCCACGCCCTCATCATCTACGATGACCTCTCCAAGCAGGCCGTCGCCTACCGCCAGATGTCGCTGCTTCTGCGCCGTCCGCCGGGGCGCGAAGCCTATCCGGGCGACGTGTTCTACCTGCACTCGCGACTGCTGGAACGGTCGGCCAAGTTGAACGCGGACTTCGGCTCGGGGTCGCTGACGGCGCTCCCGATCATCGAGACCCAGGCCGGTGACGTGTCGGCCTACATCCCGACCAACGTGATCTCGATCACCGACGGCCAGATCTTTCTCGAGACCGAGCTCTTCTATCAGGGCGTGCGTCCGGCCGTGAACACCGGTCTGTCGGTCAGTCGGGTGGGCTCGAGCGCGCAGACCAACGCCATGAAGTCGGTGGCGGGCAAGGTGAAGCTCGAGCTGGCGCAGTACCGCGAGATGGCGGCCTTCGCGCAGTTCGGTTCCGACCTCGACGCCGCAACCCAGTCGCTCTTGAACCGCGGCGCGCGTCTGACCGAGCTGATGAAGCAGCCCCAGTATTCGCCGATGACCAACGCCGAGATCGTCTGCGTGATCTTTGCTGGGACCAACGGCTATCTGGACAAGGTCGCGGTGAAGGACGTGGGCCGCTGGGAAGCCGGGCTTCTGAAGTTCCTGCGCACCAGCCACCGCGCGCTTCTCGACGACATCACCAAGAACGACCGCAAGGTCGCCGGCGATCTCGACAAGGCCATCCGCGCGGCGCTCGACGAATACGCGCGCGCTTTCGCCTGACCGGCAGAGCAGGTGAAAGGACAGGGGCATGCCCAGCCTTAAGGATCTGAAGAACCGGATCGCGAGCGTGAAATCCACGCGCAAGATCACCAAGGCGATGCAGATGGTCGCCGCGGCCAAGCTGCGCCGCGCCCAGGAGGCCGCCGAAGCCGCCCGGCCCTACGCCGAGCGGATGACGGCGGTCATGGCGGGGCTGGCCGCCGGCGCCGCGGGCTCGGCCACGGCGCCGCGCCTGCTGGCCGGCACCGGCGCCGAGGACGTGCACCTTCTGGTGGTGATGACGTCGGAACGGGGACTCTGCGGCGGCTTCAACTCGTCGATCGTGCGTCTGGCGCGGGCCCAGGCCAACGACCTCATCGCCCACGGAAAGACGGTCAAGATCCTGACCGTCGGCAAGAAGGGGCGCGAGCAGCTCAAGCGGGACTTCGGCGACCACTTCGTCGGCCATGTTGATCTGTCCGAAGTGAAGAAGCTGGGCTACCCGGTCGCGCGCAAGATCGCCGCCGACGTGCTTGCGCGCTTCGACGCGGGCGAGTTCGACGTGGCGACGATCTTCTACAACCGCTTCCAGTCGGTCATCAGCCAGGTGCCGACCGCCCGGCAGGTCATCCCCGCGACCTTCGACGACGCCGGAGGGGCGGCGAGCGCGCTCTACGACTACGAGCCGGACGAGGAAGGTATCCTTCACGAGCTGCTGCCGCGCGGCGTGGCGACGCAGATCTTCTCGGCGCTGCTGGAAAACGCGGCCTCCGAGCAGGGTGCGCGGATGTCCGCGATGGACAACGCCACCCGCAACGCCGGCGACATGATCAACAAGCTGACGATCCAGTACAACCGGAGCCGTCAGGCCGCGATCACCAAGGAACTCATCGAAATCATCTCGGGCGCTGAGGCGCTCTGACGAACCCGGAGAAAGACCGACATGGCAAAAGCCCCGAAAGCTTCCGCCGCCGCGCAGGGCCGCGTGACCCAGATCATCGGCGCCGTCGTGGACGTGCAGTTCGATGACCACCTTCCGGCGATCCTGAACGCGCTGGAAACCACCAACAACGGCAAGCGCCTGGTTCTGGAAGTGGCGCAGCACCTGGGCGAGAACACGGTGCGTACCGTCGCGATGGACGCGACCGAGGGCCTGGTCCGCGGCGCACCGGTGACCGACATGGGGGCCCCGATCTCGGTTCCGGTCGGCAACGCGACGCTCGGGCGCATCCTGAACGTGATCGGCGACCCGGTGGACGAGAAGGGCCCGGTCAAGGCCAGCGAGCACCGGCCGATCCACCAGCCGGCGCCCGATTTCGACGAGCAGGCCACCGCCTCGGAAATCCTGGTCACGGGGATCAAGGTCATCGACCTGCTCGCGCCCTATTCCAAAGGCGGGAAGGTCGGCCTGTTCGGCGGCGCCGGCGTGGGCAAGACGGTTCTGATCATGGAACTGATCAACAACATCGCCAAGGTGCACTCGGGCTTCTCGGTCTTCGCCGGCGTCGGCGAACGGACCCGCGAGGGCAACGACCTCTATCACGAGATGATCGAGTCGGGCGTCATCGTGCCGGACAACCTCGAAGAATCGAAGGTGGCGCTGGTCTACGGGCAGATGAACGAGCCCCCGGGGGCGCGCATGCGCGTGGCGCTGTCGGGCCTGACCCTGGCCGAGCAGTTCCGCGACCAGTCGGGCACGGACGTGCTGTTCTTCGTGGACAACATCTTCCGCTTCACCCAGGCGGGTTCCGAGGTGTCGGCGCTTCTGGGCCGTATCCCCTCGGCCGTGGGCTACCAGCCGACGCTCGCCACCGACATGGGCGCGCTGCAGGAACGCATCACCTCGACCAAGGCGGGCTCGATCACCTCGGTGCAGGCCATCTACGTTCCGGCTGACGACCTGACCGACCCGGCGCCGGCGACCTCGTTTGCGCACCTCGACGCCACCACCGTTCTGTCGCGCGCGATCTCCGAGCTTGGCATCTACCCGGCCGTGGACCCGCTCGACAGCACCTCGCGCATCCTCGACCCGGCGGTGGTCGGCGAAGAGCACTACAACGTCGCGCGGGCGGTGCAGGGGATCCTTCAGCGCTACAAGTCGCTTCAGGACATCATCGCCATCCTCGGGATGGACGAACTGTCGGAAGAGGACAAGCTGACCGTGGCCCGCGCCCGGAAGATCCAGCGCTTCCTGTCGCAGCCCTTCGACGTGGCGAAGGTCTTCACCGGCTCGGACGGGGTGCAGGTTCCGCTGGAAAAGACCATCGCCTCGTTCAAGGCGGTGGTGAACGGCGAGTATGACCATCTGCCGGAAGCCGCCTTCTACATGGTCGGCGACATCGATGAAGTGATCGCCAAGGCGCAGCGTCTGGCCGCGCAGGCGGCGTAAGGAGTCGACATGGCCGAGACCATGCAGTTCGATCTCGTCTCGCCCGAGCGCCGGCTCACGTCGGTCCGGGCGCGCGAGATCCGCATCCCCGGCTCGCAAGGGGAAATGACCGTGATGCCGGGACACGCGCCCGTCATCACCACCCTCAAGCCCGGCGTCCTGAAGGTGACGGGCGAGGGCGGCGAGACCGAGTTCGTGGTCACCGGCGGCTTTGCCGAGGTCACGGCGGACAGCTGCACCGTGCTGGCCGAGCGGTCGGTCGGTCGGGGCGACATGACCCAGGCCATCTACTCCGAGATGGTCGCCGAGGTGCGTGCGCGGCAGGAAGCCGAGACCACCGCCAACATGGCCGGCCCGACCGACGAACTGGTCAAGCTGATGGCCGACATGGTGGCACTGGGCGGCCACATCGGTCTGGAGCCGCACTGAGCGCGGCCCTCGCGGTCGCGGACAGGCGCGAGGGCCCCGGCCATGCCGGGGCCTTTCGTCATTGGGTTTCCTTGAAATTTCCGTCTTTTCGGGGTAGCGGCGGGCCAGGACGCGCCCCAGGCGCCATCGGGAGAGGACGGACATGCGCCGGCTTGCCAGCCATCTGATCGGCATCGACCAGGGGACACTGGTGCTGTTCTCCGACTATCAGGACGGGGGCACGATGTGGACCGGTCACGGCCCCCGCGAGCTGCGGCGGGAGGTGACGTTCTCCGAGCCCTTCCTGTCCGAACCCGCGGTTCAGGTCAGCCTGTCGATGTGGGACATGGACCAGAAGACCAACCAGCGCGCCGACATTTCGGCCGAGGCCGTGACGCTCGAGGGCTTCACGATCGTCTTTCGCACCTGGGGCGACACCCGTGTGGCGCGCGTGCGCGCCGACTGGCAGGCCATCGGCGAGATCCGGGGCGAGGACGACTGGCAGATCTAGGCCTGGCCGTCCGGCAGGACGGCGGGACGGCGGTGCGCCGGTCAGTTCCGCGTGTACATGCCCTCGTAGATCGGGCCGAGCGTCTCGGTCTCGAACAGCGACGACACCGACGTGCCGTTCCAGATGTTCAGGATCGCCTGGGCGAACATCGGCGCGGTGGGGACGATGCGGATCTTCTTCTCGCGGCGAAGCGCCTCGGTCGGCTCGATCGAGTCGGTGATCACGACGCTTTTCATGACCGAGGCGTTGATCCGTTCGACCGCCGGCCCGGACATCACCCCGTGCGTGGCATAGGCGTGGACCTCCTGCGCGCCACCGGCCATCAGCACGTCGGCGGCCTTGCTGAGCGTCCCGGCCGTGTCGCACATGTCGTCGACCATGATGCAGATCTGTCCGCCGACATCGCCGATCACCGTCATTTCGGCGACCTCACCGGCCTTGACGCGGCGCTTGTCCACGATGGCAAGCCCGCAGCCGATGCGCTGTGCGAGATCCCGGGCCCGCGCCACGCCGCCGACGTCGGGCGAGACGACCGTCACCTGATCGAGCTTGCCCTTGAAGTGGTGCTCGATGTCGAGCGCGAAGATCGGCGCGGCGTAGAGGTTGTCCACCGGTATGTCGAAGAAGCCCTGGATCTGCGCGGCGTGCAGATCCATGGTCAGGACCCGGTCCACCCCGGCCTCGGTCAGCAGGTTCGCCACCAGCTTGGCCGAGATCGGCGTGCGCGCCTTGGCGCGGCGGTCCTGACGGGCGTAGCCGAAATAGGGGATGACCGCGGTGATGCGGTTGGCCGACGACCGGCGCAGCGCGTCGGTCATGATGAGGAGCTCCATCAGGTTGTCGTTCGCCGGATTGGACGTCGGCTGGATGATGTACATGTCCTCGCCGCGGACGTTCTCGAAGACCTCGACGAAGATCTCCTGATCGTTGAAGCGTTCGACACGGGCGTCGACGAGGCTGACGCTCATCCCGCGGTGCATCGACATGCGCCGGGCGATGGCGTTGGCGAGCGGCCGGTTGGCGTTGCCCGAGATGAGTTTCGGTTCGGTCATGGCGGGCATCCTGGCTCCACTCCCCGGCGGCCGGTTGACGGATTCGTGACGTTGCACAGCCCTTACCACCCGGCTAGCCTGCCCGCAAACCGCGAGGGACCGAGATGGCGCATATCGACTATTATCTTTCGACGCTGTCGCCTTACGTCTATCTGGCGGGCACCCGGCCGGCCGCGATCGCGGCCCGGCACGGCGCGACCATCACCTATCGGCCAGTAGACACCGGGGCGCTCTTCGCGCGCACCGGCGGCCAGCCGCTGGCCCAGCGCCACGAAAGCCGGCGGGCCTACCGGTTGCAGGAGCTGCGCCGGCAAGCGGCGAAGGCCGGCATGCCCCTGAACCCGCAGCCGATGTTCTGGCCGGTCAACGCCGCGCCTTCCGCCTATGCCATTGTCGCGGCCCAGGCGGCCGGGGGCGACGTGGGCGCCCTGGTCCACGCCTTCGGCCGCGCGGTCTGGGCCGAGAACCGCGACATTTCCGAGGATGACGTGATCTCGGATCGGCTTGCGGCCTGCGGCTTCGACCCGAAGCTCGCGCTGACCGGGATGCTCGCCGGGGCCGAGGCCTACGCGCGCAACCTCGAGGATGCGGTCAAGGCGGGCGTCTTCGGCGTGCCGTTCTTCGTCGTCGATGACGGCGAGATGTTCTGGGGGCAGGACCGGCTGGACGATCTGGACGCGCATCTGGCGGGCCGCGCGTGACCGTCACGGCGGCGGACGGGCCGGTCTTCTGGCAGGACCTGTCGCAGGGCCCGCGCCCCGCGCTGGCGATCCACTGCGCGCTGGCGCATTCGGCCGAATGGGTCGGGGTGGCCGAGCGGCTGTCCGGGCTGCGCCTGCGCGCCTTCGATCTGCCGGGGCACGGGCTGTCGGCGGACTGGCCGGGCGGCGGCGACTATCTGGCGGCTGCACGGGACTCGGCGCTCGGCTTCATGGATGAACCGGTGGACCTGATTGGCCACTCTCTCGGCGGTGTCGTGGCGCTGGCCGCGGCCGAGGCGCGTCCCGAGGCGGTCCGCAGCCTCACCCTGATCGAGCCGGTGCTTTTTGCCGCGGCCTTGGACACGCCGGAATGGCGGCAGTCACGGCGCGACCTCGCACCCTTCGACGAGGCCCTGCGCCGTGGCGACCGCGCTGCGGCCGCGCGGGCGTTCAACGCGGTCTGGGGCGTCTCGGACGACTGGGATGGACTTGGCCCCCGGATGCGGGACTATCTGATCGCGCGCATCCGGCTGATCCCGGAGACCGTCGCCTTCACCGAGGCGGATGGCGGCGGCCTTCTGGCGGAGGGCGCGCTGGAACGTCTGGAGATGCCGGTCATGCTGATCCACGGCACGCGGTCGCCCCCGATCGCCGGCGCGGTCTGCGAGGCGATCGCGGCGCGCCTGCCGGATGTGGGGGTGGCGACGGTTCAGGGGGCGGGGCACATGGTCCCCCTCACGCACCCCGCCCAGACCGCGGGTCTGATCGCGGCCAACCTGGAAAGGGCCTGAGGGTCAGCCCTTCCAGAGTTTGTCGAAGAGCGCGCTGACCCCGTCGCCGCGGCGCATCTTGCCGATCTCGTCCGTATAGTATCCGTTCCTGGTATCGGGCGGCGAGCCGTCGAAGTGGACACTCCACAGGGTCCAGGGCTTTCCGTCGGCGCCCATGTACCATGTCCATCAGTCCCGGAACTGGCCCTCCTTGCCGGTGATGCGATTGCGGAAGGGGCCGGACATGCAGACCTCGTTGCCTTTCACGGTCCAGGTGCCCCAGAAGAGCGTCTCGCCCAGCTTGCCCTTGTCGGCGACGCCCTTGAGCGTGCCGTCCGGCGCGAACCAGGCCCGCGAGGTTTTCCAGTTGAGCGTGGTGCCGGAATAGAGCTTGTGCAGCGCCTTGGCACCAAGCGGCCTGGCGCCGTTCGGAAGCGGATCGGCGAGAGCGGGCCAGGCGGCCACGGCCAGCGCCGCCGCGAGAATCGCGTTTCGGAACATGGTGTTGTCTTTCGGTCCAGCGTTGGGCGTCGTGCGCGCCGGCCACTGGATGGTTGCGAGAGAGTCGTTACCCTGGCGCACACGACCCCCCGATCCTGCGCCAATGGCGCGGTCCGGCAAGGGGGCCGGCCCCGGCCCTGTCGCTTTTCACGGAGTTTTCACGCTGGCCGGCTGGCGAGCCGCAGGAAGCCGTCCACATCGGCCTCGGTCGTCGACCAGGAGCAGACGAGACGGGCCGAGAGCGCTTCGTCGCCCGGTCCCTCGAGCGTCTGGTCGAAGGGCCAGAAGTAGTAGCGCGCCCCGGCCTCCTGCGCCCGCGCATGGCCAGCGCGTGGCCAGGCGGCGAAGACCGCATTGGCCTCGGTCGGGTGCAGGAGCCGCGCCCCCGCAAGCGCCAGAATGCCCTGCGACAGGCGCGTGGCCGCGGCATTGGCCCGCCGCGCGAGATCGAGCCAGAGCCCGTCGGTCAGGTAGGCGTCCATCTGGGCGGACAAGAACCGGTGCTTGGAGAAAAGGTGCCCGCCGCGCTTGCGGCGCAGCTCGAATTCCCAGGCGCGGGCCGGGTCGAAGATCACCACGGCCTCGACCCCGAGGCAGCCGTTCTTGGTGCCGCCGAAGGACAGCACATCGACCCCCGCCTTCCAGGTCATCTCCGCCGGCGTGGCCCCGGTGGCCACCAGCGCGTTGGCAAAGCGCGCCCCGTCCATGTGGACCGGCAGATGGTACGACCGCGCCAGGTCGGTCAGCGCGCGCACCTCGTCGGGGGTGTAGACGGTGCCGTTCTCGGTTGCGTTCGTGATCGTCACCATGCCGCGCTGCACGTTGTGCACGCCGGCGCGCGCGGTGAAGGCCAGCGCCTCGCGCAGGGACTGCGGGTCCATCCGGGCATGGGGCCCGTCCACCAGAACCAGTTTCGATCCGCCCGTGTAGAACTCGGGCGCGCCGCATTCGTCCTCTTCGACATGGGCGTTGCGGTGGCAGAAGACCGCGCCCCAGGGCTGGGTGAGGATCGCCAGCGACAGCGCGTTGGCCGCGGTTCCGGTGGCGACCAGATAGACGGCGGCCTCCGGCGCCTCGAAGGTCGCACGGATGCGCGCGCGCACGCGTTCCATGATCGGGTCGTTGCCATAGGGCATCGCGTAGCCCGTGTTGGCGGCGGCGACGGCCGCCATGATCTCGGGCGCGGCGGCCGAGGTGTTGTCCGAGGCGAAGTTCATCAGGGCTCCTCGATGATGTGGTCTTCCCAGTCCTCGTCCGCGACCAGACGTTCGGAAATCGTCCAGCCCCGCACCGACTGGCCGGCGCGATGCACGGATTCGGGATCGCCGGACACCAGCGGATGCCAGTCCGGCAGCGGCAGCCCCTGGTGGCGCAGGCGGTAGGCGCAGGTCTCGGGCATCCAGTAGGCGATGTCGTCGAGGTTGGCCCGCGTCAGCACCACGCATTCGGGCACGATCGCCTTGCGGTTGGCGTAGTCCATGCAGCGGCAGGTCTCGCCGTCGAGAAGCCGGCAAGAGATGCGGGTGAACGCGACCTCGCCGGTGTCGGCATCCTCGAGCTTGTTCAGGCAGCACTTGCCGCAGCCGTCGCAGAGCGCCTCCCACTCGGGCGGCGTGAGGCTTCGCAGCGGCAGGGTCCAGAACCGGGGGCGCAGGGGCGAGGTCATGGCCGCGACAATGGCGGCGGGACCGCGGAAAGGGAAGGGGGCCTCAGAGCGCGGCGAGGATCGCGCGGGCGCGGTCGCAGTCGGCGTTCATCTGCGCGATCAGGGCTGGCAACCCGTCGAAGACCATCTCGGGGCGCAGCCAGTCGACCAGCGCGACCGAGAGATGCTCGCCGTAGAGATCGCCAGAGAAGTCGAAGAGGAAGCTCTCAAGGTTGGGCCGGTTCGTCCCGAACATCGGCCGCACGCCGAGGCTGGCCGCCCCGTCGTAGGTGCCGCGATGCGGCCCCGTCAGCACATCGACCTTGACCGCATAGATGCCGAGCCGCGGCAGGTGCAGCCCGTTCACCGCCATGTTGGCGGTGGGATAGCCGAGATCGCGCCCGCGCTTGTCGCCGTGCAGCACCGCGCCCTCGATGCGGTGCCAGTGGCCGAGCATGCGGGCGGCGTCGCGCGGCCGGCCCTCGGCCAGCGCGGCCCGGATCGCGGTGGAGGACACCTCGACGCCGTCCACGGCCAGGAGATCGGCGATCGCCACGTCAAAGCCGAACCGGGACCCGAGATCGCGCAGCGTGCCCGCGTCGCCCGCCCGGCCCTTGCCGAAGCGGAAATCCTGCCCGACGGTGACCTGCCGCACGCCGACCCCGTTGACCAGCACGTCCCGGGCGAAGGTCTCGGGGGTCATCGCGGCCAGCTCGGCGCCGAAGGGCAGCACGTAAAGCCGCTCGACCCCGAGCTTTTCCAGCCGATGCGCCCGGGCCTCGGCGTTCATCAGCCGGAACGGGGGCGCATCGGGGGCGAAGAATTCGCGCGGGTGGGGCTCGAAGGTGACGACGCCGAGCGGGGCGTCATCCCGGCGGGCACGGTCGATCACGGCGCGGTGGCCGAGATGCACGCCGTCGAAGTTGCCCATGGCGACCGATGCCCCCTTGTCGCGGGGCGACAGTCCCAGCCAGGTGGAAAAGGTCCGCATCGGCCCCCGTCGTGGCGGGCGGCCCGCCGGATCAGTCGAACTTGCGGCTTGGTGCCAGAACCAGCGCCTCGCCCTTCAGCACCACCGTATCGCCCACGGCGCAATGGGTTTCAAGGGTGACACGCCGCCGCGCGTGGTCGATCGCCGTCACCTTCACCTCGGCGATCACCGTGTCGCCGGGACGCACCGGCGCCATGAACTTCAGACTCTGCGACAGATAGACCGAGCCGTGGCCGGGCAGCTGTTCGCCGATCACCGCCGAGATCAGGCCGGCGGTCAGCATTCCATGGGCGACGCGGCCTTCGAAGATCGTCTCGCGCGCATAGTCCTCGTCGAGGTGGACGGGGTTGCGGTCGGTCGAGACCTCGGCAAAGAGCGCGATGTCGCGGTCGGTGATCTGCTTTTGCAGGTACCGGGTCATGCCGATTTCCAGATCTTCGATGCAGATCGTGCCGCGAGGGAGATTGTCCAGCATCATTGAGCCCACCGCCTGAGTCTTTCGCATCGCAGAATGGCAGATGCTGCGATGCGGCGCAAGGTGGCGCGCAACTTATGTCCGAATCTGCGTCAAAAAGCGCAACAATCTTTCCGGGCGACTGTCACCGCAACCGCCCGATGGCAAAGGTCGGGCTGAGCTGCATGTGGGAAAGCCAGGCGTTCAGGCGTTCGGGGTCGGGCTGGTCGCAGCGTGGCCCGAATTCCTCGGCGGCGAGGCCGCAGGTGACGAAAAGCGTCTCGAGCCCCTCGGCGATGCCGCCGGCAATGTCGGTGCCGATGCCGTCGCCGATCGCCAGGATGGCGCCCGGCTCGGTTTCCCGTCCGGTCAGGGCCGCGAGTTTGCGGCGCGCGAGGTCATAGACCGGCGGATGCGGCTTGCCGTAGTAAAGCGCCTCGCCCCCCATCTCCTGATAGCGCTCGGCCAGTCCGCCGGCGCACCAGATCCGGGTCTCGCCGAGATCCACCACGATGTCGGGGTTGGCGCAAAGCATCTTCAGGCCGCGCGCCTTGGCCGCAAGGAAGGTTGCCACGTAGTCGTCCGGCGTCTCGGTCAGGTCGTCGAAGGGGCCGGTGCAGACGATGCCCTCGGCCTCGTCGAACGCGACCCGCTCGACGGGCGGAAGGCTGCGCAGCTCTTCGGGAATCTCGGTGAAGAAGGCGTCGTCCTTGGCGGGGCCGAGGTGCCAGACCCGGCGGCCGACCGCGCCGCGCAGCATGGCCTCCTGCGCGGCCTCGCCCGAGGTGGCGATCGCGTCCCAGGACTCGCGCGGCACGCCCAGCCGGTCGAGCTGGGCAGAGACCGCCGAGGCCGGGCGGGGGGCGTTGGTCAGAAGCACGACCGTGCCGCCGCGCCGGCGATAGGCCGTCAGCGCCGCGACCGCTTCGGGAAACGCCTCGCGCCCGTTGTGCAGGCATCCCCAGAGGTCGCAGAACACCGCCTCGAACCGATCGGACACATCGGAAAGCGACTGGATGAGTGCGGTCATGGCCCTGTCCTCCCGGCCGGCCTGCCTGACATCTAGGGCGGCGGAACCGCAGGTCCAGCCGCCCGCGCGGGCTCAGAGCTTCAGCGCCGGGATGATCTGCTTCTTGCGGCTCATGATACCCGGCAGCACGACGGTGTCGCCGCTGACCTTGACGCCGAAGGACGCCTCGGCCAGGCGCCGGACCAGATCGTTCGGCACCAGCAGCGTCGCCTCTTCGCGCAGGATGTCCACAACGAACAGAAGCACCTGGTCGGCGCCGTCTTCCTTCGCCACCGTCTCCATCGATTTCATCAGGCTGGCCTTGCGGTCGAGGACGACCTTCGGCGCGGTCGTCTCGAGGACCGAGACGCGCAGTTCCTTGCCGTCGACGGTGTATTCCTTGCTGTCCATGCGCAGAAGCTCGGCGTCCGAGAAGGCCGAGACGTCGGACTTGGCGGCAAACATTTCGGCCGCATAGTCGGGGATCGACACACCGAGATCGGCGGCGAGCTTTTCGGCCACGGCGCGATCATGGGCCGTGGTGGTCGGCGAGCGGAACTCGAGCGTGTCCGACAGGATGCACGACAGCATCGCGCCCTTGATCGCCTTCGGCGCCCGCGCCACGGCATCGCCCATCAGGTCGTGCAGGATCGTGGCCGTGCAGGCGAGCGGCCGCACCGTTATGTCGATCGGGGTCTTCGTCCTGATCCCGCCGACCAGCATGTGGTGGTCGATGATCCCGCGGATCTTCGCGTCGTTGATCGAGGCGGGCAGTTCGGCCGGGTTGTTGGTGTCGACGATCACCACCTCGTCCTCGGGGCCGACATCGGCAATGATCTCCGGCTTGTCGAGCCCCCAGTGCCGCAGCACGAAGGCCGCCTCGGTGTTCGGCTCGCCGAGGAGAACGGGCTTGGCGGGGGTTCCCTTCACCTCGGAAAGGTACCAGGCCCAGATGATGGGCGAGCCGGTGGAATCTGTGTCGGGGGATTTGTGGCCGAAGACCTTGATCGTCATGGTTCTGTGCCTGTGCTGTCACGGGTTCGCGCGCCTTATAGGGGCGGATGCGGGGCTTGTCAGCCCCGATGCGGACGGTCGGGCGCGCCAGGGACCGGCGATGGCTCGGTCAGAACTCCGCGCGTTCCACCGTCCATCCGCGTTCGTGCAGAAGCCGGATCACGCCATCGGGCCCCGAGAGATGCGCGGCCCCCACACCCACCACGATGTGCCGTCCCTCGGCCGCCGCCTCAATCGGGTCGATCCAGGACCGGTTGCGGTCGGTGAGCAGCACCTTCTCCATGAGCGCGAAATCCCGTTCGGCGGCGGCCGGATCGGGCGCGAGGCGGTTGAGATCGCGCGACAGCTCCCAGATCAGCCGGTGACGCTGGTCGAAATAGGCCGCGACCATCGTGGCGAAGAAGTCGTCCGACTGTTCCGCGACCAGAAGCGCGGTCCGCAGCGCGTCGATCTGGTCGGTCTGTTCCATCGCGGCGAAGACGCGCAGGATCGTGTCCCAGGGCTCGAGCGCCGTCACCGGCACGCCGGCCTTGCGGGCCTCGGCCTGAAGCAGGTCGTCGAGACCCTCCGAGGGCTGGCCGGACCGGTCGAGCGCGCAGGCCGGGATCGACAGCAGCATCGCCACAAACCAGGGCCGCATCTTCGAGGCGAGGAAGGGCGGAAAGCCGCGCTTGCGCAGCGCCGCCGAAAGCGATTGCCATTCGGATTCGTCCAGCCGCTCGGGCAGGGTGGGCCCCTGCGCGAAGATCAGCGCCGGATTGCGCGCCATCTCGGACTGGAGCTGCCGCATCTCGGCCTCGGTCGCCTCGAGCAGCAGCCCGTCGGCCCCGGCCAGCATCGGCGCCAGCCGTTCGACGATCGGCACCATGCGGTCGTCGCGGATGTGCATCGTGCCGATGATGTCGATGGTGCTGGTGCCGCGGACGGCACGCCAGTGGTTGCCTTCGGCGAAGGGATCGTCGGCGATGCGGGCATCGAGCGCCGCGCGGGCGTCCGGCGGCATCCGCTCGAGAAGGTTCGCCCCGACGCAGGCGGCGTAGAGCGGGACGGCGCCGGCGAGAACGCCGCAGAGGGCAAGGATCAGACGCAGCATCGGGCCTCCCGGGGGCGATGGGTGCGGTTGGTCGCCCCCCGGGGGACCATAGCATTGTGGCGCATTTCCGGCAGGGGCGGTGTTGACAGGCTGGCGCCGACTGCCTAACTAGCCGCCGTTAGCACTCGCCAACACTGAGTGCTAACCGGATTGTAACCTGGAACCCAGAGGGAGTGTTGCCAGATGGCCTTTAAACCCCTGCATGACCGCGTGGTCGTGAAGCGCGTGCAGAGCGATGAGAAAACCAAGGGCGGGCTGATCATCCCCGACACCGCCAAGGAAAAGCCGGCCGAAGGCGAAGTGGTGGCCGTGGGCGAGGGCGCCCGCAAGGATTCGGGCGAGCTGATCCCCATGTCGGTCAAGAAGGGCGACCGCATCCTGTTCGGCAAGTGGTCGGGCACCGAAGTCACCCTGAACGGCGAAGAACTGCTGATCATGAAGGAATCGGACATCCTCGGCATCATCGCCTGAGCCTCCGATCCCCTGACCCCCAGAATTTCGAGGAGAAGCCAAGATGGCTGCGAAAGACGTCAAGTTTGATTCGGATGCCCGCGACCGCATGCTGCGCGGTGTGAACATCCTCGCCGACGCGGTGAAGGTCACGCTCGGCCCGAAAGGCCGCAACGTGGTGATCGAGAAGTCGTTCGGCGCCCCGCGCATCACCAAGGACGGCGTGTCGGTCGCCAAGGAAATCGAGCTGGCCGACAAGTTCGAGAACATGGGCGCGCAGATGGTGAAGGAAGTCGCCTCGCGCACCAATGACGAGGCCGGGGACGGCACCACCACCGCCACCGTTCTGGCCCAGGCCATCGTCAAGGAAGGCATGAAGGCGGTCGCCGCCGGCATGAACCCGATGGATCTCAAGCGCGGCATCGACCTCGCCACCGCCAAGGTCGTCGAGGCGATCAAGGCCGCGGCCCGCAAGGTCGCCGACAGCGCCGAAGTCGCCCAGGTCGGCACCATCTCGGCCAACGGCGAGGCGGAAATCGGCCGTCAGATCGCCGACGCGATGCAGAAGGTCGGCAACGAGGGCGTCATCACCGTCGAGGAGAACAAGGGCCTCGAGACCTCGACCGAAGTCGTCGAGGGCATGCAGTTCGACCGCGGCTACCTGTCGCCCTACTTCGTCACCAACGCCGACAAGATGGTGGCCGAGCTCGACGACTGCCTGATCCTCATCCACGAAAAGAAACTGTCGTCGCTGCAGCCGATGGTGCCGCTGCTCGAGGCGGTCATCCAGTCGCAGAAGCCGCTCCTCATCATCGCCGAGGACGTCGAGGGCGAGGCGCTGGCCACGCTCGTCGTCAACAAGCTGCGCGGCGGGCTGAAGATCGCCGCGGTCAAGGCGCCGGGCTTCGGCGACCGCCGCAAGGCCATGCTGCAGGACATCGCGATCCTGACCGCCGGCCAGGTGATCTCGGACGATCTCGGCATGAAGCTCGAGAACGTCACGCTCGACATGCTCGGCCGCGCCAAGAAGGTCATCATCAAGAAGGATGACACCACCATCATCGACGGCGCCGGCGACAAGAAGGAAATCGAGGCGCGCGTCGCCCAGATCCGCCAGCAGATCGAGGAAACCACCTCGGACTACGACCGCGAGAAGCTGCAGGAGCGTGTGGCGAAACTGGCGGGCGGCGTTGCGGTGATCCGCGTCGGCGGCATGACCGAGGTCGAGGTGAAGGAGCGCAAGGACCGTGTGGACGACGCGCTGAACGCGACCCGTGCGGCGGTTCAGGAAGGCATCGTCGTCGGTGGCGGCGTGGCGCTGATCCAGGCCGGCAAGAAGCTTGACGGCCTCAAGGGCGCCAACGCCGATCAGGACGCCGGCATCGTCATCGTGCGCAAGGCGCTCGAGGCGCCGCTGCGCCAGATCGCCCAGAACGCGGGCGTCGACGGCTCGGTCGTCGCCGGCAAGGTGCGTGAATCGAACGACAAGGCCTTCGGCTTCAACGCCCAGACCGAGGAATATGGCGACATGTTCAAGTTCGGCGTGATCGACCCGGCCAAGGTCGTGCGCACGGCGCTGGAAGACGCGGCATCGGTCGCGGGCCTGCTCATCACCACCGAGGCGATGATCGCCGAAAAGCCCGCCGACAAGTCGGCGTCCGCCGGCGGCGGCATGGGCGGCATGGGCGGCATGGACGGCATGATGTGATCGGTCCCGCACCGGGACGGAACGGGAAGGGGGCCCTCGGGGCCCCCTTCCTGCCTTGTCGGCCTGACCGCAGAAAGGCATTGCCCGCGCACCGCCGGCTTGTCAGGCTGCGCCCATGCGGCTCCTTCTCCTCGTCGGCCTGACCATGACCGCCTTCGCGGCAAACTCCGTGCTGAACCGTCTGGCGCTGTCGGGGGGCGCCATCGGTCCGGCGGGATTCGCGGCGCTGCGCCTCGTGTCGGGCGCGGCCGTTCTTGCGGCGCTGGTGCGTGCGCGCGGCCGGCCGCTTGGCCTTGGTGCGCCCGACCGGCCCTGGTCGGCGGCGGCGCTCGCGCTCTACATGCTGGGCTTTTCCTTCGCCTATCGGAGCCTCGATGCCGGCGTCGGGGCCCTGATCCTGTTCGGCGGCGTGCAGATCACCATGTTTCTGGCGGCGCTTCGGGCCGGCGAGCCGATGCCCACGTGGCGGTGGCTGGGCGCGCTGGTGGCCTTCGCCGGCCTTGTCTGGCTGTTGCGGCCCGGCGTTCCGGGCGCCCCGGATCCGGCCGGGGCGGCGCTGATGGCCGCCGCCGCCTTCGGCTGGGGCCTCTATTCGCTGCGTGGCCGGCACGCGGTCGATCCCCTGGCGACGACGGCGGCGAATTTCCTGCTGGCGGCGCCGGTCGCCGTCCTTGTGGCGGTTCTGGTCCCGGACCTGTCCTGGCCGACGGCGCGCGGCGCGGGTCTGGCCCTGGTCTCCGGCGCGATCACCTCCGGCCTCGGCTATGCGCTCTGGTACGCGGTCCTGCCGAGCCTCGCGGCCAGCACCGCGGCGGTGGCGCAGCTGAGCGTGCCGCTGATCGCCATGGCGGGCGGAGCGCTGGTCCTCGGGGAATCCCTGAACGCCCGCTTCGCGATCGCTGCGGTTCTGGTCCTGGGTGGCATCGCCCTGTCTCTGGGGCTGGTCCGGCTGCGCGGACGCGGCTGAGCCTCGGTCCGTCCCGCCGCGCGGGATTATGCCGATCCTCGCGACAGGCCGCGGGGCCGTTTCGTTAATGTTTGTGATCGCGGCGGACCGGCGTTAGGTTGTCATGGCGTCAAGACGGCACCGGCTTTCCCCAGCCGGCGGGTTGCGACCCTGGGCCGGACGGACGACGGACCGCTGCGGTCCGAATGCTGCAATGGGTGGGTGGGGAATGGATCGCGGACTGCACGACGCACCGGCCGCCGGTGCGCCCGAAGCATTGCCGAGTGTTGAGACCCTTCTCAACGCTCGGGATTTCCGCGCGCGTCTCGAAGAGGCCCGACGCGCCCGTGCCAGCGCGCAATCCCCGGCTCCGGGGGATGCGCAGGCCGGATCGGCGGCGGGCGAAGCGAAGACCGATGGTCTGCTGCGATCCTCGAAGCCCTGGGAAGATCGCGATCCGGCCGAGGTCATCCGGCGCCGCGCGGCCGAACGCGAGGCGGCGAGGGCGTCGGGAGAGCCGGCCTCCGATGACGGACAGCAGGCCGCGGCGCTGCGGCTGGAGATGGCGCTTCGCACCAAGGCGGCGCTGCGGGCGCGAACGCTCGATGCGCCCGTGCCGAACGTCCCCGCGCCGGGCGGCGACAACCGCGATCCGGCGGCGGACCGGCCCCGGTCCGTGTCCGTCCAGCCCGGCGCCGCGCCGCCCACGCCCGCGCCGTCCCGGGACTCCGGGGCCCGGCCCTCGACGGCCATCGCCCTGGTGCCGCAATCGCCGGTTCCGGCCCCGGTGGCCGGCCGCCCCGAACGGCGCGTCCTGCCGCGGGCGCTTCTGGTGGCGGGTGCCTTCGCCGGTGGTCTGGGTGTCGGGCTGGGTGCCACGGTGCTGGCGCCGCTGGTTCTGCGCGGACTGGCCCCCGGCGCGCAGGAGACGCTCGCGACCCCGCCCCCGGCCATCGCACCCGCCGGGGCCACCGCACCCGCCGTGGCGCCGGTCGCCGAGCCCGCGCGTTCTGTTGCCCCCGTCGTGGCCGCCCCCGTGACCGCCCCTCCGGCGGCCGCCGAGACCGTGGCCACCGCACCCGCCGTGGCGCCAGTCGCCGAGCCCGCGCGTTCTGTTGCCCCCGTCGTGGCCGCCCCCGTGACCGCCCCTCTGGCGGCCGTCGAGACCGTGGCCGCCGCCGTACGGCCGGTTGTACGACCGCGCATCGAGACCGACATGGCGGCGGCCCTGATGCGCGAAGTCCCCACCGCACCGGCGGCCTCATTGCGCTCCGACCCCCCGGGTCCGGCCGCCGCGCCGTCCACCCCCCGGGCGGCGATGCCCCTGTCCGGTCCGCCCGCGCCCGAGCCGGCACCCGTCGCGATCGGGGATGTCGTCGCGCTTCCCCTTGCCCTGCCGCCTCCGCCCCCGGTGACGGGGATCGTCGCGGACACGGCGCCGACGGTCCCGTCGCCTGCGGCCCTTCCCGCGGTCGGGCCGCCTGCCTCGCTCTCCGCCGTTGCGTCCGCCGATCCCGGCCCCACGCCGGCCGGGCCGCCACCCGCGCCGCCGCCTGCGGCCGGCGTGCAGGTCAGCGTCCTTGCCGCCGCCTCGGCGGGAACGGGCAAGGCCGAGGCGGTCGCGCGCCAGATCGGCGCGGCCGGATTCAAGGTCGTGCGCACGCGCGAGGTGGCCCTCAGGATCATCCGGACGCATGTGCGCTACTACCACCCGCAGGACGCCGAGGCCGCGGCCGCCCTGGCCGCGACCATGAAGGCGGAAGCGCGCGATTTCACCTCGGCCAAGTCGCCGCCGCCCGTCGGGTCGGTCGAACTCTGGATCGCGGGCGCGGCCGAGCCGGATGCCGCGAAGACGAAGACCAAGGCCCGGACGACGACCGCGAAAAAGCCGTCGGCCGCGGCGACCGAGCAGGCCAGGCAGCAGGCCGAGTTGAACAGGCTGCGGGACCGGCTCGTCCAGCAGTTGCGCGCGCTTCCCGGACCCTGAGCCGGACACGCGCATTGCCCGGAGGATCAAGATGGCAGAACCCAGACTCATCGCCGTTGTGACGGCACTGCTCATGCTGGTGGCGGCGTCGCCGCTGCGGGCGGCCTACGACCTGAACCAGCTTCGCGAGATCGATCGGCTGATGTCGAGCGCGGACTGGGCCGGTCTGGCCGCCTATCTGCGCAGCAATCCGGGTCTGACCCTTGGGGACGATCCGCTGGCCCGCGAGCTTCAGGCGTTCCAGGCGCGCTACGCGCGTTCGGTGCTCGACATCTTCGCGGCCCGGCAGCCCGCGGACCTTCAGGGCCCGAGCCTGTCGGTCGTCCGGCCCTACTGAACGGCCGCCGCAACGGACCATGCCACAGGACCGACCCTCCATCGCCTATCTGATCGATCCGCGCTTTCCCGGGGGAACCAGCGCCGCGGTCGCGCAGGAACTGCTGGCGCTGGCAGAGGACGTCCGGCCGACGGTTGCCTGTCTCGAGACCGCGATGTTCGCGGGGGACGAGCCGGCCCCGGTCCTCGAGGCCGCCTTCCAGCAGCTTGGCATCGCGCCCCGTTGGAACCCGCCCGTCGTCGCGGCGGATGTGGTTGTGATCCACAACCCGGTCTTTCTCAAGTTCGAGACGGAGCTCCGCACCCGGATTGTTGCCCGCCGGGTGATCGTGGTCACGCACGAGAACCTCCTGCGCCCCGGCGGCGCCGAGGCCTTCGACGTCGGCCACTGCCTGCGCCTTGTCGAGCGGGCCTCGCTGTGCCTGCGCCGCGACCTCGCCCCGGTCTCGGCCATCAACCGGGCGGGGGTGCGCGACTGGCTGGCGGCGGGCGGGGGCAGGGGGCGCTGGGGCGTTCTGGACGAGGACTGGTTCAACGTCTGCGACTTCCCCGCGCTGCCCGCAGGCCGGCCGCGCGACCGCCGCGGCCGGCACTCGCGCCCCGGATTCGAGAAGTTTCCAGCGCTCGCTGTCATGGATGCCTGCTTCCCGCCGCAGGCCGAGGCCAACGTGGTCCTCGGCGCCGATCTCTACATGGCCGAGGGGCTGGTGCGGCCGCACTGGCAGATGCACGCCTTCCGCTCGGTGCCCGTCCCGGATCACCTGGCCTCTATCGACTTCCAGATCCATTTCACGGCACCGACCTGGCGCGAAAGCTTCGGCCGGGTGCTGGCCGAGGGGCTGGCCGCCGGCAAGGTCGTGATCTCCGACCCGGACACGGCCGCGGGCTTCGGCGGAGCGGTGCTGTCCGCGGCGCCGCAGGAGGTGACCGCGATCGTCGCGGCCTTGGTCGCGGACCCGCCGCGCTACGCGGCGCAGGTCGCGCGCGGGCAGGACTGGGTTGCGCGGCACGGCGCCGCCCAGTTCCGGGCGCTGCTGCACCGGGTTCTGGACGGGCCGCAGGAGCGCGCCGCATGATCCTGATCGACGCCGGCCGACGCGACGACGCCGCGCTTGACGCCCGCATCGTGCTGGCGTCCGAGCTGCGCGCGCAGGGCCATGCCGCGATCATCGACCCCGATACCCTCGGCGCCGCCCCGAACGCCCGGCTGCGGCTCGATCTTGCGCCGTTGCTGGCCGACCCGCGGTCGCATCCCGTCAGCCATCTCCTGATCCTCGGCGCCGAGTCGCTCTCGGATGCGACTCTTCTGGGCCTGCGGCGGCTGGCGCTGCCTTCCGAGGTGCCGGTGATCGGGCTCGGGTGCTTCGCAACCCGGCAGGAGGCGCTTTCGGCGCAGTCGCGTCTGGCCTACGTCCTCGGGCGCGAACCGCAGGTCGTCGATCTGGCGGCCATCGGGCGGCGGCCGCTGGTTGCGGACGGCATCCTGCCGGCGGTGACCGGGGCGCTGCGGGAGGATGCCGCGCGGCCCGCGCCGGCCCGTCCGCGGCTCTGGCTGAGCTTTCCGGCCGACTACCTCGACGACCCCGCCTGCCTGCCGGCCCTGGGCGCCCTGCGCCACCACGCCGCCTTCGACCTGAACCTCTATCTGCCCCTGAGTGCGGCGGCGGCGATCCGGGCGTCGCGCTTTGCGGACCTGGCCCCGGTGGCGCACGAGGAGCTTCTGCCGCCCTCCATCGACCGGCGGGCCGAGATGCTGGCGGTTCTCGGCGATGCGGTGGTGTCCGAGCGCGTCTCGGCCCTGGCGCTGCGGCTTCTGGCGACCGGCCGTCCGGTCATCGACGGGACCACGGCGGCCACCCTGATGGCGGCCGGGGCGCCCGCGCTGCGCGGCACCGGGGATCCGGCGGGTCTTGCGGCCTATCTCGTCCAGGCGGTCCTTCCCAACCGCGCCGAGATCGGCCGCCGCATCCTGTCGTCGGACTGGCTGGGCAACACCGCCATGGCGGGTTTCGGGGCGCTGGTCGGCCTGCCCGCCCCGCGCGAGCGCGGCGCGTCCCCCGCCGTCGCGGTGGCGCGCACGGTGTTCCTGCCGACCAACGGCAACGGGCTTGGCCATGCGCGCCGCTGCACCGCGATCGCCGACCGGATGCCGGATCGCGACGCGATCGCCTTTGCGGCATTCCCCAGCTGCGTCTCGCTGGTCCAGTCGGCCGGTTATCCCTGCCTGCCCCTGGTGCAGAAGAGCGCCGAGCCGGACATGGAGGGCGCGAACGACGCGGTCAACTTCCTGCGGCTGGGGCGCCTTCTGGGCGAATGCGACCGTCTGGTCTTCGACGGCGGCTATGTGTTCGATTCGGTGCGCCGCACGATCCTCGAAAAGGACATACCGGCGCTGTGGATCCGCCGCGGCCTGTGGCAGCCCGGCCAGATCGCGTCCGAGGCGCTCCAGCGCGAGACGATCTTCCGGCGGATCATCCTGCCGCAGGAGGCCTTCGGCGAGCTGAACACCGACTACAGCCACGGGCCGGGACTGTTCCGCGTCGGGCCGATCCTGCGCGATCCCGGACCGGCGGATCCGGGCCTTCGCGACCGCCTGCGCGGCGCCTTCGACCATCCCGTGCGCGAGCTGATCGTCTCGATGCTGGGCGGCGGGGTCGCCGCCGACCGCGGGGTCCAGTTGCAGTTCATCGCGGCCCTGGCCGAGCGTCGGCCCGGTTGCCTGCATCTGGTGGTGCTCTGGCCCGGCGGACGCATCCCGCCCGCGCTGCGGGGATGGACCAACACGCGCGTCGTACAGACGCTGCGCGCGGTCGATCTGGCGCGTGAGGCCGACCTGACCATCGCGGCGGCCGGCTACAACACCGTGCATGAATGCCTCTATCACGGCGTTCCGGCAATCTTCATGCCACAGATGGCCAGCTTCATGGACGATCAGGATCGCCGGGCCCGGGCCGCAGCCGACCGCGGCCTGGCGCGCGTGGTGGCGGCGACGGACCTGCTGGCCCTTTCCGACGCGGTTGCCGAGTGTCTTGACCGTGGCGGGGCCGAGGCGATGCGCGCGGCCCTGAGCCGGGCCGAGTTGCCCGCGCCGGGCACCGACGAGGCCGCCCGGCTGATCGCGGAGGTCTGGGCATGACGCGCGACGCCTGGCTCGACATCATGCTGCGCATCGCCCCGCAGGAGCCGCTCGATCTGGATCGGGTGCTCTGCGCGCCGGGGCCGTCCGCGGGCATGCCCGACCTTGCCGGCCCGGCGTCCGGCCTGGCGCCATCGCCGGCGCTCTGGCCGCGGCCCGAAGACGCCGGCGTACGCCTCGGTGTCCGGGTCTACCGGCCGGTCGCGGACCGGCTCGCGCTTGCCACGCGCCTCGCAGCCATCGCCATCGAGCGCGGGGTCCAGCCGGTGATCCTGAGCAGCCTTCCGTCCAGCGGCTTCGAGCCGATGGGTCTGCGGGTCGAGCGTCTGAGCGCCGACGACCCCGAGGAGCGCCGGCGCCAGGAAGAGGAGCTGTCGGCGCTGTGGGACTTCGTCCTGGTGATCGACGCGTCCGAGATCGACCTTCTGTCGTGACCGCGGTTCAGGCCTCGGCCAGAAGCGCCTTGAGGTCGAGCGGGCTGGTGACCATCGCAAGATCGCCGTTCGGGGTGCGCGGCCATTCCTCGCGCGGGCGGTCGCGGTAGAGCTCGACCCCGTTGCCATCCGGATCCCGCAGGTAGATCGCCTCGCTCACCCCGTGGTCCGAAGCCCCGTCGAGCGGATAGCGCGCCTCGACCAGTTGCCGGAGGACCCGCGCCAGATCGGCACGCGTCGGATAGAGGATGGCCGTGTGATAAAGGCCCGTATGGCCGGGAGGGGGCGGCGTGCCGTTCCGGCTTTCCCAGGTGTTGAGCCCGATGTGGTGATGGTAGCCACCGGCCGACAGGAAGGCGGCCGAGGTGCCGAAGCGCTGCATCAGCTCGAAGCCGAGAAGGCCCGAGTAGAAGCCGATGGCGCGATCCAGATCGGCGACCTTGAGGTGAACATGGCCGATGGCGGCACCGGCGGGGGCGGTATAGGGCATGAGGGGGACCATTCGTTGTGTCCCCTCAAGATAGACCAATATTGCGCGCACAGAAGTATCGAATAACGCAGGCGCACTGTGCGAAAACCAATGAAAAGAGCGGCCCCGGCGTCGACCGGGGCCGCCAAGCCCTTGCGGAGTGAGCGGACGCTGCGGGCTTCGGGATGCGCGCCGTCAGGGGAGGGACGGCGCCGCGGGCGATCCACGTCGCCGCGTCGCACTCTGCCTGCCGATTGAAACGCGCGCGTGACGCTCAGGGGCGCGACCGGATCATCCCCACGATCTCGTAGGTGCGCGCAAGGATCGGCGCGGCGATCGCATCGGCTTTCTCGGCACCGTCTCCGAGGATGCGGTCGATCTCGGCCGGGTCGGCCATCAGCCGGGCCATTTCGCCGGCGATCGGCCCCATCACCGACACCGCCAGTTCCGCCAGCGCCGGCTTGAAGGCGCCGAAGCCCTTTCCGGCGAACTCGTCCAGCACGACCTGCGGCGTCGATCCGGCGAGCGCGGCGTAGATGTTCACCAGGTTGCGCGCCTCGGGCCGGTCCTTCAGCGCGTCGATGGTCTCGGGCAGCGGCTCGGGGTCGGTCTTGGCCTTGCGGATCTTCGACGCGATGGTGTCGGCATCGTCGGTCAGGTTGATGCGGCTGGCGTCCGAGGGGTCGGACTTCGACATCTTCTTCGTCCCGTCGCGCAGCGACATGACCCGCGTCGCGGCGCCCTCGATCACCGGCTCGGGCAGGGGGAAGAAGTCCAGCCCGTAGTCGTGGTTGAACTTGGCCGCGATGTCGCGGGCCAGTTCGACATGCTGCTTCTGATCCTCGCCCACCGGCACCATCGTGGCGTGGTAGAGCAGGATGTCGGCCGCCATCAGCGACGGATAGGCGAAGAGCCCGAGCGACGAGTTCTCGGCGTTCTTGCCCGCCGTCTTGTCCTTCCACTGCGTCATCCGGTTCATCCAGCCCATGCGGGCGACGCAGTTGAAGATCCAGGCCAGCTGCGCATGTCCCGCGACCTGGCTCTGGTTGAAGAGGATCGAGCGCGACGGATCGATGCCGGCGGCCATGAAGCCGGCGGCCGCCTCGCGCGTCTGGGCGCGCAGCCGTTCGGGATCCTGCCAGACGGTGATCGCGTGCAGGTCCACGAGGCAGTAGATCGTCTCGATGCCTTCGTCCTGCTTTTCCACGAACCGCTTGAGCGCGCCGAGATAGTTGCCCAGCGTCAGCCCGCCCGAGGGCTGGATGCCCGAGAAGATGCGGGGCTGGAAGGCGGCATTGACGGTGGCGGACATCGGGCGGCTCCGGCTGGATGGTCCTGCCCCGGTAGCGCAGGGGGCAGGACCCGTCAACCCGCCCCCGGACCGGACGCCCGGTGGCCCGCGAGGCGCCGCCGGCCCGCATCCGGTTCGGGGCGCATCGTCGGTTCCGGCGAGCCGCGCAGGGCGCGAAGGGACTGCGAGGGACACCGCAGCCGGCGCCGGTCACACCCCCGCGAGACCCGTGCCGGTTCTGGCGCCGGTGCGGGCAAGCGTGTATTGCGCAAGAAGACCGACACACCCGCGAGGCCGCCCATGCGCGAAGGCTATGACCAGTCGCCCCTGAACCCGCTGCCGGCGGTGGTCTGGCTGCTTCTGATCCCGGTCGTCGCCATGGAGCTGGTGGTCAGTGCGGGCAGCCTCGGCATCGCGGGTGGCCCGACCGGGATCGGATGGCGGCAGGACGCGCTCCAGCAGTTCGCGCTGGCGCCGGCGATGCTGGGACGCATGGCCGAAACGGGCGTGTGGCCCTTCGAAATGTGGCGGCGCTTCTTCACCTATCCCTTCGTCCACGGCAGCCTCACGCACGCGCTCTTCGTCGCCGTCTTCATCCTGGCGATCGGAAAGATGGTGGCCGAGGTGTTCCGGCCCTGGGCGGTGCTGGCGATCTTCTTCGGCTCGGCGCTGGTCGGGGCCCTGGCCTATTCACTGACGCCGGGGGCCGAGATCGCCCTCTTCGGCGGGTATCCGGCGGTCTACGGGCTGATCGGGGCCTTCACCTGGCTGATCTGGGCGCGGCTCGGCCAGCGCAACGAAAACCGGATGCGGGCCTTTTCGCTGATCGGCTTCCTTCTGGGCATCCAGCTGCTGTTCGGACTGATCTTCGGCGCGGGACTGGACTGGGTGGCCGATGTTGCGGGATTCGTCACCGGCTTTGCCCTGTCCTTTCTGGTCGCGCCCGGCGGACCGACCCGGGTGCTGCGCCACCTGCGTCAGCGCTGACGACGAAAACCCGCCCGGAAGTCCGCGAAGCGGAAGGCGCCGAGGAGCCAGGCGGCAAGCAGATAGCTCGCCGCGCCGAGGCCCACGAGGCCCGCCAGCGCGTAGTAGCGCAGCCCCGGCACCCAGCCAGGATCGCCCGGCGCGGCGAGGCCCGGCGCAAGCCAGCGCGCGCCGAACCAGAGCGCAACGCCCATCAGCGCCGCGGCGGCGAAGATCCGCGGCACCCGGTCCCTGACCCGGTCGTCCACCCGCGCGGCCTCGTCCATGCGCCGGGTGCCCCACCAGAGCTGCGCGACCATCACCCATCCGGCGATCGTGGTTCCCCAGGCCGCGGCGATGAACCCGATGATCGGCGCAAGCCCGATGGCAAGCGCTGCGTTCACCACCATCGACCAGATCGCGAAGCGGAACGGCGTGACCGTGTCCTCGCGGGCGAAATACAGAGGCTGGAGCACCTTCTGCAGCACGAAGGCCGGCAGGCCGAGCCCGTAGACGGCCAGCGCCTGCGCCGTCGGCCCCGTGGCCTCGGCCCCGAAGGCGCCGCGCTGGAAGAGCACCGAGATCAGCGGCTGTGCGATCACCACAAGGGCCACGGCGGCGGGAAGGGTGAGGAACAGCGCGAACTCGGTCGCGCGGCCCAGCGCGTGCCGCCCGCCGGCCACATCGCCCGCCTTCAGCCGGCGCGAGATGTCCGGCAGCAGCACGATCCCGATGGCGATCCCGACGACGCCGAGCGGCAGCTGGTAGAGCCGGTCGGCGTAGGAGAGCCAGGCGATCGCGCCGTCGAAGAAGCTGCCGACCTGCCGGCCGACGAGCAGGTTGACCTGCACCACGCCCCCCGCCAGCACCGCCGGCGCCGCGATGGCCAGCAGGTGCCGCAGGTCCGCCGTCATCCGCGGTCGCCGCAGCCGCAGCGGAAAGCCCATGCGGGCGGCCGCAATCCACACCAGCGCCAGCTGCGCAAGGCCGGTGAGCGGTGTGGCCCAGGCCATCGTCAGCCCCATGTCCCAGCCCAGACGGTGGGCGACGACCATCGCTGTGATGAAGATCGCGTTCAGAAGCACCGGCGCGGCCGCCGCCGCGATGAACCGGCCCCCCGCGTTCAGGAGCCCCGACAGAAGCGCGGTGAGCGAGATGAGCAGGATGTAGGGAAAGCAGATCCGCCCGTATTCGACCGCAAGATCGAACCGTTCGCTGCCGGCAAAGCCCGAGGCCATGGCCAGCACGAGCCAGGGCATGGCCACCATCGCCAGCGCCGTGACCGCCAGCGTCACCAGAAAGAGGCCCGTGAAGGCGTCCTCGGCAAAGCGGCGCGCGTCCTCGCCCGCCTCGAGCTTCTTGGAAAACAGAGGCACGAAGGCGGTGTTGAAGGCCCCTTCGGCAAAGAAGCGGCGGAACATGTTGGGCAGGGTGAAGGCCACGAGGAAGGCCTGGGCGACGATTCCGGTGCCGAGGTAATTCGCCGTCAGCACGTCGCGCGCAAAGCCGGCGATGCGCGAGACCAGCGTCCAGAACCCGACGGTCAGGAAGCCGCGGATCAGCCGGACCGGCCTCATTCTCCCTGGGCCCGCTGGGCGCCCTCGGCGATGGCCTGGCGCAGCTTCTTCTCGAGCGAGTCCTGCCGGGATCCCGCGTGCAGCTTCAATCCGAACATGTCCTTGACGTAGAAGGTGTCAACCACCTGAGCGCCATAGGTCGCAATCACCGCGCTGGCAATGTAGATGTTGGCGTTGGCGAGCGTCCGCGTCAGATCGAACAGCAGCGCCGGCCGGTCGCGGGTGTCGACCTCGATGATCGTGTAGATGTCCGATCCCTCGTTGTCGAAGGTGATCGTCGTCGGGAAGCGGAACTGCCGCTCGCGCTTCTTGATCCGGTCGCGATCCTTCAGCGCGTCGCGGGCCACGACCTCGCCCCGGAGGATCTTCTCGATCATGGTCCGCAGGCGCGGAATCCGCTCGACCTCGTAGGGCGTCCCCTCGGAATCCTGCACCCAGAACACGGCGGTCGCGTAGCCGTCCTTCGAGGTGTAGGTCCGCGCGTCCACCACGTTGGCGCCGACCAGGGCCAGCGCCCCGGCGAGCCGCGAGAAGATGCCCGGATGGTCGGCCAGCGCAAAGCAGGCCCGCGTGGCGTCGTGATCGGGGTCGGGCTCGATGTCGACGCGGATCGAGTCGTCCGGGAGGTCGCGCAGAAGCCGTGCGAAGACCGCCTGCGTGTCGGTGGACAGCCCCTGCCAGTAGGGGCTGTAGTGGCGCGCCGTCTCGCGGCGCAGGTCCTTCGGGTCCCAGTCGGCCAGCGCCTCGCGCAGCGCCCGCTTGGCCTCGTCCTCGCGCTGGGCGCGGTTCGCGGTCTCGAGCCCCTGGTCCAGCGCATCCGCCGTCTCGGCGTGAAGCCGGCGCAGCAGCATGGCCTTCCAGTTGTTCCAGGTGTTCGGGCCGACGCCGCGGATGTCGCAGACGGTCAGCACCGTTAGCAGGTCCAGCCGCTTGCGCGTTCGGACCGCGCGGGCAAAGTCGCGCACGGTGCGCGGGTCCGCGATGTCGCGCTTCTGTGCCATGTCGGACATCAGCAGATGGTGGCGCACCAGCCATTCCACCGTCTCGCTCTCCTCGGCGTTCAGGCCGAGCCGCGGCGCGAGCCGTCGCGCGATCTGGGCGCCGATCAGCGAATGGTCCTCGGGCCGTCCCTTGCCGATGTCGTGCAGCAGCAGCGCCACATAGATCACCCGGCGGTTGATCCCCTCGGCCAGGATCGACGACGACAGCGGCAGCTCCTCGATCAGCTCGCCGCGTTCGATCTGGGCGAGGACCGAGATGCACTGGATGGTGTGCTCGTCCACCGTGTAGTGGTGGTACATGTTGAACTGCATCATGGCCACGATGCGTTCGAATTCCGGGATGAACGCGCCGAGCACGCCAAGCTCGTTCATGCGCCGGAGCGCCCGCTCGGGGTTGCCGTGTTTCAGGAGCAGGTCGAGGAAGATCCGGTTGGCCTCGCGGTCCTCGCGCATCTCGTCGTCGATCAGGTCGAGGTTGCTTGCGATGAGCCGCATGACGTCGGGGTGGATCAGAAGCCCCGTGCGCAGCGCCTCCTCGAAGATGCGCAGGAGGTTCAGCTTGTCCGCGAGAAAGGCCCGGGTGTCGGCGACGTTCAGCCGGTTGCGGTCCACGCGGTATCCGTCCGGAAGCTTGCGTCGGCCCCGGAGCCGGCCGATCAGCCCGGGCGCGCTCTTGACGTGGCGCTCTTCCAGCGCGGTCAGGAACACCCGGGTCAGTTCGCCCACCAGCGTCGCGTGCCGGAAGTAGTCCTGCATGAAATGCTCGACCCCGCGGCGTCCGCCGCCGTCGCGATAGCCCATGCGCGCCGCCACCTCGACCTGCAGGTCGAAGGTCAGCTGATCCGTGGCACGGCCGGTGATGAGGTGCAGGTGGCACCGTACCGCCCAGAGGAAGTCTTCGGCCTGGGCGAAGGTGCGATACTCGTCGGCCGTGAACAGCCCCGCCTGCACCAGTTCCGCCGCGGTCTCGACCGGGTAGAGATATTTGGCGATCCAGTAGAGCGTCTGCAGGTCGCGCAGCCCGCCCTTGCCCTCCTTGACGTTCGGCTCGAGCACGTAGCGCTGGCCGCCCTGCCGCTTGTGGCGCTCGGCGCGCTCGGCCAGCTTGGCTTCGATGAACTGCGGCGCGGTGCCCTTGAAGAGCTCGGCGCGCAGCCGGTCGTGGAGTTCCCCGGCCAGCCGCGTGTCGCCGGTGACGTAGCGGTGTTCCAGAAGGGCTGTGCGGATCGTCACGTCCTCGCGCGCGAGCCGCAGGGATTCCTTCACCGTGCGGCTGGCGTGACCCACCTTCAGCCGCAGGTCCCACAGGATGTAGAGCATCGATTCGATGACGCTCTCGGCGCGGCCGGTGATCTTCCAGGGGCTGAGGAACAGCAGGTCGATGTCGGAATGCGGCGCCATCTCGGCGCGGCCGTAGCCGCCGACCGCCATCACCGCCAGCCGTTCCCCCTCGGTCAGGGACGGGGCCGGGTGCAGGATCGTGGTGGTCATCTCGAAGGCCACACGGACCAGGGCATCGGTCAGCGCGGCATGGGCCTGGATGACCGGACGGGCGGTCCTCGGCGCGTCCAGAAAGGCCGCCTCGATCCGCGCCGTCGCCGCCCGCCGGGCCGCAGCCAGTTCCCGCACGATCAGGGCGCGCCGGTCGCGCGCGTCCTCGATCCCGCGCAGCGCAGGACGCAGCGCCGCGCAGAGCGCCTCGGTGTCTACGGGGGCGAGGCCGGGCGCGACCGGCTCAGAGGCCGGCGCCACCGAAGCTGCGAGGTGCGGGGTCAATCACCACCACCTGGTTGTTGCGGATCGTGGCAACCGCCAGACCGCGTTCGTTCGTGCCGTCGGGGCGCAGGCGGAAGATCCCGTTCACGCCCACGAAGCCCGAACCCTGTGTCAGGGCGGCATGGCCGAGCGGGTCGGCCGAGCCCTGCTTGACCAGCGCGCCGATGGCGGCGATGCCGTCGTAGGCGAGGCCCGCGATCGGGTGGGGCGGCTGGCCGTAGGCGGCCTGGTAGCGCGCCTGGAACTGCTGCGACAGGCCGGGGTCGGGCAGCGCGAACCAGCCGCCCTGCACACCCGGCAGCGACAGCGTCGCCGGCGGGATGTCCCAGCGGGTCAGCCCGATGAACTGGACCGCCGGCGGCCGCAGCCCGGCCTCGGGGATGAGCTGGGTCAGCAGCGGCAGCGCGCCGGCCGAATCGGCGGTGAAGAAGATGGCGTCGGCCGCCGAGGACCGCGCCTGCGCGACGATCGAGGGGACGGCCTGCACCACGCCCTGCTGCGAGAATTCGTAGGTGACCTCGCCGGCCGACCGCGCCGCCGAGCGCGACAGCGCCGCGGCGATCGCCCGGCGGCCGCTCTCGCCGGCCGGGGTGCTGTCGTGCACGGTCAGGATGCTGCGCTTGCCCTGAGCCGCGGCGTAGGAAACGAGCCGCCCGGCGGTGTTGGCGAAGGTCGGGCCGAGCACGAAGACATTGCCGCCGGCGATGTCGGTGTTGTTCGAGAACGACAGGACGTTCACCCCGCGCGGCGCAACCGCCACGCCCACCGCATTCGCGGCTTCGGCAAAGACCGGCCCGAGGATGATCTTCGCGCCTTCGTCCACGGCCTTCGTTGCCGCCTGCGCCGCCGAGGCCGGGTCGGACCCGGTGTTGTAGACGCGCAGGTCGATCGCCACGTCGCCGAGGTCGGCGATGGCGAGCCGGGCCGCGTTCTCGAGGTTCTGGGCCAGAACCGCGTCGCCCGCCGCCCCCGAGGCGCCCGGGACGATCAGCGCGACGGGCACGGCCTCGCCGCGGCCGACCGAGGGGCCCGAGCCCATCGGCATGGGACCGCAGGCGGCGAGGAGGCCGGCGAGGGCCAGCGCAGCGATCCGGGCGAGCGACTTGCGGCGGGAAGGCGAAACGGGAAACATGCGGCGGACCTCATCCTGTCGCGGGAATGCACACAACCGCGACCCTAAGCGGTCGGGGCGGCGAAGTAAACTTTCCAGCGGAGGCGCGACAGATGAACGGCGACGACAGGCCGGACCCGGACCGGCCACCGCTGGCCCCCGGGCTTTATTTCGTGGCGACGCCGATCGGGGCCGCGCGCGACATAACCCTGCGCGCCCTCGACATCCTGGCGCAGGCCGACGTGCTTGCGGCCGAGGACACCCGCACGCTGCGACACCTGATGGACATCCACGGGATAGCCCTGCGCGGACGCCCGATGATCGCCTACCACGACCACAACGGCGAGGAGGTGAGGCCGAAGCTGCTGCGTCTGCTCGGCGAAGGCCGCTCGGTCGCCTACACCTCCGAGGCCGGCACGCCGCTGGTGGCCGACCCCGGCTACCAGCTGGCCCGGGCGGCGATCACGGCGGGCCATCCGGTGCTTGCGGCGCCGGGTCCCTCGGCCGTCCTGGCGGCCCTCTCGGTGTCGGGGCTGCCGACGGACCGGTTTCTCTTCGCGGGCTTTCCGCCCGCGACGGCGTCGGCCCGCCGGCGGTGGCTGGCAGAGCTGGCCGCGGTGCCGGCCACGCTGGTGTTCTTCGAATCGCCGAGGCGCGTTGGGGAAACGTTAGCGGTTCTGGCGGATGCTCTGGGGAAGGACAGGCGCGCAGCGGTCTGCCGGGAACTGACCAAGCGATTCGAGGAGGTCAGCCGCGGGACGCTGGGCGATCTGGCCGACCGGTTCCGGGACCGCGCGGTCAAGGGCGAGATCGTCCTGGTCGTGGAGCGCGCGCCCGAACCTGTGGTCACGGCGGCGGACCTGGAGGCGGCCTTGCGGGAAGCACTGGCGACGATGACGGTGAAGGAGGCCGCGACGGCGGTGGCGGAGGCTCTGGGCCTGCCCCGGCGCACGGTCTATCAGCGGGCACTGGAGCTCGCCCGATGAGCGGGGCGTGGTCGTATCATGCGGGCCTTGCGGCCGAGGACCAGGTGTCGCGGCACTACGTTGCGGCGGGATTTCCGCTGGCGGCCCGCCGCTGGCGCGGCCGGGGCGGCGAGATCGACCTCGTGCACCGCGACGGATCCGGCGTGATCGTGGTCGAGGTGAAACGTGCGGCGACCCACGCCATCGCCTCCGAACGCCTCGGCCCGCGGCAGATGCGCCGGATCTGGTCCGCCGCGGCCGAGTATCTGGCCGGCGAGCCCTGCGGGCAGGACACGGCGGTGCGCGTCGATGTGGCCCTGGTCGATGCCCTGGGACGGATCGCCATCGTCGAGAACGTGACCCTGCACTGAGCGGCCCGCGGCGCGCGGGATTGCATCGACCGGCCCGGCGCGCCATCTATGGCGGGCAATCAGGGAGGGGAGCCATGTCGCTCACGGTCGCGCTTCAGATGGACCCCATCGGTCCGATCAACATCGATGCGGACAGCACGTTCCGGATCGGGCTCGAGGCGCAGGCCCGGGGGCATCGTCTCTTCTACTACACGCCCGACCGACTGTCCTATCGCGAGGGGCGGGTTCTGGCCCGCGGCTGGCCGATCACGCTGCGGCGCGAGAAGGGCAACCACTTCACCCTTGGCGAGGAGGCCGAGGTGGATCTCGGCACCCTCGACGTGGTCTGGCTGCGCCAGGATCCGCCCTTCGACATGGGCTACATCACCACGACCCATCTTCTGGACCGCATCCGCCCCGGGACGCTGGTGGTCAACGATTCGTTCTGGGTCCGCAACTCGCCCGAAAAGCTGATGGTGCTGGACTTTCCCGACCTGACGCCGCCCACGCTGGTCGCCCGCGACCTGGCCGCCATCCGTGCCTTCCGCGCGGCGCATGGCGACATCATCCTGAAGCCGCTCTACGGAAACGGCGGTGCCGGCGTGTTCCGGCTTGACCCGAACGATCGCAACCTCGCCTCGCTGCACGAGCTGTTCACCGGCATCTCGCGCGAGCCGCTGATCGCGCAGAAATACGTGCCCGACGTGGTCAAAGGCGACAAGCGCATCATCCTCGTCGAGGGCGAGCCGGTGGGCGCGATCAACCGCGTGCCCGCCGAGGGCGAGACACGGTCGAACATGCATGTGGGCGGGCGGCCCGAGAAGATCGGCCTGACGGCGCGCGACCGCGAGATCTGCGCGCGCATCGGTCCGGTCCTGCGCGAGAAGGGGCAGATCTTCGTCGGCATCGACGTGATCGGCGACTGGCTGACCGAGATCAACGTCACCTCGCCCACCGGCATCCAGGAACTCGAGCGCTTCGACGGCACCAACGCCGCGGCTCTGATCTGGGAGGCGATCGAGGCGCGGCGGGCGGCCCGGTGAGCCTTCGGCTCGTGCTGACCAACGCTGTCCTGCGGCTTGCGGCGCGACCGCGCCTGCGGCGCATCCGCGACATCGGGCAGGCGCGGCGCGAGTTCGCCTTCTTCTGCCGCCTGTTTCTGCGCTCCCCGGCCGATGTCGCTGTCGAAGAGACGCCGGGAACGCCGCCCATGCTGCGTTTCACGCCGCCCGGCGCGGGGCCTTCGCCGGTCATCCTCTACCTGCACGGCGGCGGCTTCACCGTCGGCTCGCCGCGCACGCATCGCGCCGTGATCGGGCGCCTGGCCCGGGCGGCGGGCATGGTGGCGGTCGGCCCGGTCTACCGTCTGGCGCCCGAGCATCGCTTTCCGGCCGCGCAGGAGGACGTGCGCGCCGCCTGGGACGCGCTGGTGCGCCGGGGGCTGCCCCCGGAACGGATCGCTCTGGCCGGCGACAGCGCCGGCGGCGGGCTTGCCTTCGGGCTGCTGGCCGAACTTTGCGCGCAGGGAACGCCGCCCTTTGCGGTGGTCGGGTTCTCGCCCTGGGTGGACCTGACCGGTTCGGGGGAAAGCCTGCGCGCCAACGCCGCGACCGACCGGCTGCTGCCGGCCGAGCGGTTCGGCGAACTGGCCGGGCATGCGCTGGGCGACCACCCGCCGGACGATCCGCGGGCCTCGCCGCTCCTTGCCGCCTTTCCGGCCTGCCCGCCCGTCCAGCTCTGGGCCGCGCGCGGCGAGATCCTGCTCGACGACAGCCGGCGCCTGGCCGAACACCTGCGGCGGCAGGGGGCGTCGGTCGATCTGCGCCTGGTCCCGCAGGTGCCGCACGCCTGGCCGGTGATGGCCGGACTTCTTCCCGAGGCCGATGCCGCGGTCGAGGACGCGGCGGCCTTCCTGCGCCGTCATGCCCCCGCCGCGGCCGCCTAGGCCGGCGCCCGGACGCCCTGCCGGTAGCCCAGCGCCTCGGCCACATGCGGGCGGCGCACGCCCTCTGACCCGTCCAGATCGGCGATGGTGCGCGCCACCCGCAGCACCCGGTGATAGCCGCGCGCCGACAGGCCGAACCGGTCGGCGGCCTTCAGCAGCAGCGCGCGCCCCTCGGCGTCGGGTGCGGCGATCTCCTCCAGAAGCCGGCCCTCGGCGTCGGCGTTCAGCCGCGCGACGCCGGCGTTCGCGTAGCGGGCCGCCTGCCGGTCCCGGGCCCGCGCCACCCGGGCGGCCACGGTGGCCGACGAATCCCCCCCGTCGGGAAGGTCGAGATCGGCGAGCGATACCGCCGGCACGTCGAGCCTCAGGTCGATCCGGTCCATGAGCGGCCCGGAGACGCGGCCCAGATAGTCCTCGCCGCAGCCGGGCGCCCGGGCGCAGGCCTGGGCGGGGTCGCCCAGATGCCCGCAGCGGCAGGGGTTGGCGGCGGCGACGAGGAGGAACCGGCAGGGGTAGCGCACATGGGCGTTCGCCCGCGCCACCATGACCTCGCCGGCCTCGATCGGCTGGCGCAGGGTTTCAAGCACCATGCGCTGGAATTCGGGCAGCTCGTCGAGGAAGAGGACGCCATTGTGCGCCAGGCTGATCTCGCCGGGTTTCGCCCCCCGGCCGCCGCCGACGATCGCGGCCATCGACGCGGTGTGATGCGGCTCGCGGAAGGGGCGCGCACTCTGGATCCCGCCATCGGCCAGAAGGCCGGCCAGCGAATGGATCATCGAGGTCTCGAGGGCCTCGACGGGATCGAGCGGCGGCAGGATGCCGGGCAGCCGCGCGGCCAGCATCGACTTGCCGGATCCGGGAGGGCCGACCATCAGGATATGGTGGCGCCCGGCCGCCGCGATCTCGAGCGCGCGCTTGGCGCGCTCCTGGCCCTTGACGTCGCGCAGGTCGCGGGGCGCGTGGCCGGCGGCGACCGCGCCTGGAACGGCCGGAGCAAGCGGCGCCTGCCCGGTGAAGTGGCGCATGGCATCGGCCAGCGTCTTTGGCGCGATTACCGTTGCCGCGCCGACCCACGCCGCCTCCGCGCCGCAGGCCTGCGGGCAGACCAGCGTCTTGCCTTCGCCCGCCGCCGTCATCGCGGCAGGCAGCGCCCCCGCGACCGCCACCAGCCGCCCGTCGAGCGACAGCTCGCCGAGCGCGACCGTGGCCTCGACATCCTCGCGCGGCAGAAGGTCGATCGCCGCAAGGAGCGCCAGCGCGATCGGCAGGTCGAAATGCGAGCCTTCCTTGGGCAGATCGGCCGGCGAGAGGTTGACCGTGATCCGCTTCGAGGGCAGCGCCACCGACAGCGAGGCGAGCGCCGCCCGCACCCGATCGCGAGCCTCGGACACCGCCTTGTCGGGCAGGCCCACCACCGAGAACTGCGGCAGGCCGGCCGAGACGGCGCACTGCACCTCGACCAGCCGCGCCTCGACCCCTTCGAACGCCACCGTGTAGGTGCGCGCCACCATCCGCCGCCCTCCGCCAGACCTGTTAACGATCTGCGCCGAAAGGGTTGAGGGAGGGTTAACGCGGTCCGTCGGCCCGAGCGACCATCGCCAGGAAGGCCGGCCAGGCCTCGGGGTCGTGCAGGGTCTTGTCCCGGCAGAAGGCGTTGCAGAAGCCCCAGGTCCGGCCGTCCATCTGCAGCGCATGGGTCACCGGCCGCCCCGAGTAGGGACAGACGTCGTTCAGCGACGGGCCGTCGGCCGGCGTCGCGGGCCGCGGCACCGGGCCGGGCCAGGGGCGCTGCGGCCAGTCGCGGACGTAGAAGGGCTGGTCGCGGTTCTCGGCCAGCCCCATCGCGCGCCAGCGCCGGAAGGCCGGGTCGGCGAGATGCGCCGCGACATAGGCGGCCGCTTCGGGGCCGACCGGCAGGTTGTAGGTGGCGATGCGCGCCGCGACGGGTGCGAACATCGCGTCCGCCGCCGAATAGCGGCCGAAGAGCCAGGGGCCGCCCGCGCCGAACCGGTCGCGCGCCCGCGCCCAGATCGCCTCGATGCGCGCGAGGTCGGCCGCGACCTCGGGGCCGACCGGGGTCTCGGCGTAGCTGACCTTCAGATTCATCGGGCAGGCCTCGCGCAGGGCGCCAAAGCCCGCGTGCATCTCGGCGGCCAGGTAGCGCGCCTGCGCCCGCGCCGCCGGGTCGGCGGGCCAGAGACCGGCCTCGGGGTGGCGTTCGGCCAGCGTCTCGGCGATGGCGAGCGTCTCGCCGATCACCGCGCCTTCGGGGGTGCGCATCGCCGGAACCAGGCGGGCGGGGGCGAACGCGGCCAGAACGCGCCTGATGTCGTCGCTGTAGAGGACGCCCAGATGGCAGCGCACCGGCAGGCCGAACTTCTCGAACAGCAGCCAGCCGCGCAACGACCAGCTGGAGTAGCTCCGGTCTCCGATGGCGAGATCATACATGCGGGGTCTCCTTCCTGGCCGGCAGAGTGACCGATCGGGCCAGCGGGGGCAAATTCGCGGTCGTGCGGTGCGCCATCACGAAATTTCATGACACAGGCGATGGGCCGGACTGAACCGTTTGCATCCGCCGCGCGTTTTAGAGGGGAGCGACCAGATACCGCGTCCGCTCCTTGTCCAGCGGAGATTGCACGATGGCCCTTGATCTGTCCGTGTCCCCGACGGTGTCGCGTCAGGCCCGCAGCGCCGAGTGGCTTGACGCCGAGACCGAGAACCAACTCGCCCTTGCCTGGCGCAACGGCCATGACGAGGCCGCCCTTCACAGGCTTGTCATGGCCTACATGCGGCTGGCCATCGCCATGGCGTCGCGCTTCAGCCGCTACGGCGCGCCGATGAACGACCTTGTCCAGGAAGCGGGCCTCGGCCTGATGCGCGCGGCCGAGAAGTTCGATCCCGGGCGCGGCGTCCGCTTCTCGACCTACGCGGTCTGGTGGATCAAGGCCGGGATTCAGGACTATGTGATGCGCAACTGGTCGATGGTGCGCACCGGGTCGACCACCGCACAGAAGTCGCTGTTCTTCAACCTCAAGCGCGTGCAGGCCCAGCTCGAACGCGAGGCGGCCGGACGCGGCGATCCGCTGGACCCGCTGGCGCTGCGCGGCGCGGTCGCGCGCACGCTGGGCGTATCCGAGGCGGATGTCGAGATGATGGAGGGCCGCCTCTCGGGCACCGACCTGTCGCTGAACGCGACGCAGGGCGACGACGAGGACGGGCGCGAATGGATCGAGGCGCTGCCCTCGGACGAGCCCGATCCCGAGGGACTGACGGCCGAGCGGCACGACCGCAGCGCCCTGCGCGACTGGCTGGCCGGGGCGCTCGGGTCGCTTCCCGCGCGCGAGCGCCACATCGTCACCGAGCGCAAGCTGCGCGACGAGCCGCGCACGCTGGAAAGCCTGGCCGAGGAACTGGGACTTTCGAAGGAGCGGGTGCGCCAGCTGGAGAGCGCCGCCTTCGCGAAGATGCGCCGCCATCTGCTGGCGAACCATGCGGACGTGCGGTCGCTTCTGGCATGAGGCTCGTGGCGCTTGCTCTGTCGGCCTTTGTCGCGGGTCCGGCCCTGGGCGGCGAGATCACGCCGGCTGATCTTGGTGCCGTGACGGGCGACATCGTCATCCTGGGCGAGGTGCATGACAACCCGATCCATCATCGCAACCAGGCCGAGGCGGTGCGCCTTCTGCAACCGCGCGCGCTGGTGTTCGAGATGCTGAGCGCCGATCAGGCGGCGAAGGTCACGCCCGAATTGCGCGGCGACGCCGGCGCCCTTGGTAAGGCGCTGGGATGGCAGGGCTCCGGCTGGCCGGACTTTGCCCTCTACTACCCGATCTTTGCCGCCGCACCGCAGGCGCGCATCTATGGCGCGGCGGTGCCCGACAAGGACCTGCCGCGCGCGATGAAGGAGGGGGCGGCCGCCGTGTTCGGACCGGAGGCCGCCCGCTTCGGCCTGACCGAACCCTTGGCGCCCGACGATTGGGCCGCGCGCGTGGCCGAACAGGACGAGGCGCATTGCAAGGCGATGCCGGCGGCCATGCTGCCCGGCATGGTCGAGGTGCAGCGTCTGCGCGACGCCGCCTTTGCCCGCACCGCGCTGCGGGCGCTGGAGGAGACCGGCGGGCCGGTCGCGGTCATCACCGGCAGCGGCCATGCCCGGACCGACAACGGGCTGCCCGCGGCGCTGCGCAAGGCGGCCCCCGACGTCGCGATGGTCTCACTGGGGCAGGTCGAGCGCGGCGAGGGCGTGCCGACCGAGGGCCTGCCCTACGATGTCTGGATCGTGACCGATCCGACCCCGCGGCCCGATCCCTGCCTGACCTTCACCAAGTAAACCCCAGCCCGTGCTTGTTTTTCGGCCTCGCCGCGCCTAATGCTGAGGCAGTCGGCGGAGGATGCCATGCTGGCCGGAAAGCGCATACTTCTCATCATCGGCGGGGGCATCGCGGCCTACAAGGCGCTGGAACTGATCCGCCGGCTGCGGGAAAGGGGGGCCGCGGTGACGCCGGTCCTGACCGGTGCCGGGGCGGAATTCGTCACCCCGCTGAGCGTCTCGGCCTTGGCGGGCGAGAAGGTCTATCGCGATCTCTTCGACCTGACCGACGAGGCCGAGATGGGCCATATCCAGCTCTCGCGCGCCGCCGATCTGGTGGTGGTGGCGCCGGCCACGGCCGATCTCATGGCGAAGATGGCAGCCGGTCTGGCCAATGATCTGGCCTCTACGCTCCTGCTGGCGACCGACAAGCGGGTGCTGATCGCGCCGGCAATGAACGTGCGGATGTGGCAGCACCCCGCGACCGCGCGCAACGCCGCGCGGCTTGCGGCCGATGGCGTCCTGACCGTCGGCCCGAACCCGGGCGACATGGCCTGCGGGGAATACGGGCCCGGGCGCATGGCCGAGCCGCTCGAGATCGTCGCGGCGGTCGAGGCGGCGCTGGGCGGCGGACCGCTGGCCGGGCGGCATGTGCTGGTGACCTCGGGGCCGACGCATGAGCCGATCGACCCGGTGCGCTACATCGCCAACCGGTCCTCGGGGGCGCAGGGCACCGCGCTCGCCGCCGCCTTGCGCGATCTGGGCGCCCGGGTGACCTTCGTCACCGGCCCCGCAACCGTGCCGCCGCCGCCGGGCGTCGCGGTGGTCGCGGTCGAGACCGCCCGCGAGATGCTGGCGGCGGTCGAGGCCGCGCTGCCGGCCGACGCGGCGGTGATGGCCGCGGCCGTGGCCGACTGGCGCGTCGCCAACGCCGCCGGGCAGAAGATGAAGAAGGACGGCTCGGGCCGGCCTCCGGCGCTGGAGTTTGCCGAGAACCCCGACATCCTCGCGGGCGTGTCGAAGATGACGCAGGGCCGCCCGGCGCTGGTCGTGGGCTTTGCCGCGGAAACCGACGATGTGATCGCCCACGCCACCGCCAAGCGCGCCCGCAAGGGCTGCGACTGGATCGTGGCCAACGACGTGAGCCCCGCGACCGGTATCATGGGCGGGGCCGAGAACGCGGTGACGATCATCGACGCGCAGGGGGCCGAGACCTGGCCGCGGCTGCCCAAGGACGAGGTGGCGCGGCGGCTGGCGGCGCGCATTGCGGCCGCGCTCGAGGCCGGGGGATGACCGGGTCCGCCCATCCGCGGCTGCGGCTGCGCATCGTCTTCTCGCCCGAGGCCATGATCGGGCCGGGCAAGGCGGACCTGCTGGAACTGATCCGCGACACCGGATCGATCTCGGCCGCCGGCCGAGCCATGGGCATGAGCTACAAGCGCGCCTGGATGCTGGTCGAGACGATGAACGCGGCCTTCCGCGAACCGGTGGTGGAAAGCGCGCGCGGCGGCGCTGGCGGCGGCGGGGCGCGGCTGACCGCGACCGGCGCGGCGGTGCTTGCGCATTTCCGCGCCATCGAGGACCGGCTCGCCCAGGACGCGGCCCCCGAGGTCCAGGCGATCGCCGCGCTTCTCAGGCCCGCCGCCGCGCAGTCCTAGAACCGCTGGCTGAGAAACAGGCCCACATCCCGGCGCGTGTAGTCGTGGAACGGAATGTTCGAGGACGACCGGGTGAGCGTCAGCGACAGCTCCGGCACGAAGGGCCCGATCCGGAGGTCGCTGTGGCGCAGCACCAGCGTCGCCGTGGTCACCCGGTCGCGCCGCGGCGTGCCAAAGCCCGGATAGTCGCCCTTGTAGCGGTTGAGCGACTGGCCGAGGCTGAACCCGGTGATGAGCCCGCCCTTCCACGCCTTCTCGACGCCGAGCGTCAGCCCGAGGTCGCGGTGGGTCTGGTGCGGCGCCCGGGTGGTTTCGAGGGTGAAGGGGATCGAGGCGAAGAGACTGAGATCCGGCGCGACCACCCGTTGCAGGCTGACCGATCCCGTGACGAGCGTGCCGTCGAGGAACCGGTCCGCCGGGTGGCGCTGGCGATAGACGCCGAGGCTGCCGCCGAAGCGCAGGCGCGGGGCGATCTGGTACTGCCCGTTGACGGCCAGGCCCAGCCGGCCGCGGTAGCGGTCGCCGTCCTTCCAGGTCAGCTCCGCGACGGGGCCGAGGCTCAGCCGGTAGCGCGCGCCGGTCCAGCCGAAGTCGAGCCGCGCGAAGACGTCGGTCTGGTCGGCGACATGGCGGTTGTTGTAGCGGCGATGGTCGAAGCCGGCGGAGGCGGTCACATCCGACCGCTCGCCCAGTTGCCAGCGGTTCCAGGCGGTGGCCCCGATGTTCACGCCGACCGCCGACTGGGCCCTCGCGCCGTCGTCCGGGGTGAAGGGAAGGCCGCCGACGATCACCGTATCGGCCTCGGTGCCGCCGTTGGCGTTGGTCGAGGGCAGGATCGAGAACCGGGTGGTGATGCCGCGCGGCTTGCCGGCCGACTGCGCCGCGATCAACCCGGTGAGTTCCGCCCGCAGCCTCTGGTCCTGCGTGGTGGACAGGAGACGCTCGGCGTGGAAGATCGCGCCCTCGGTCTGGCCGGTGGCGGCCAGGATCGCGGTCAGCTCGCGCCGGGCGGGCTCGAACCGCGGCTCGGCCTTCAGGATCTGGCGGTAGATCTCGGCGGCCTCCCGGATCCGGCCCTGCCGGGTCAGGATCAGCCCGTCGAGAAAGGCCATGTGCAGGGCGGCATCCGGGCGGCCGGCGACCTCGGCCCGCAGGGCGGCGCGGGCGCCCGCGAAATCGCCGGCGGCGAGGCGGTCGATATGGGTCTGGGCCGCGGCGGGTGCGGCCAGGGCGGCCAGCATCGCAAGGGCTGCGGCAAGGCGGGCCGGGGCCCGCGCGGCGGGTCGGTGAAGGCGGATCATGGCAGTCTCCCAAGCTCTGGCCGCGACTTCGGCGCGAAGGCCGATGGCGGCGCGGGACGTCCCCCAAGCCCCGGGCGGCCGGCCGTCCCCACCGGCGCCGCGACAAGCCGTCAGGTGCGCGGGCACGGCTTGGGTCGCGCCCGCGCGGGGGCGGGGGCGGGCGGGTGCCGCCCGATCCCCGCCTTTCTCAGTTCTTGGTGCCGGTGTAGTAGCCGATAGCGTTGAAGCCCTGGCCGTTCGCCGATCCGGTGGCCGACAGGGTGCCGCCGACCTGTTCGGCCGCCGGGCCATAGAAGGTGCCGCCGTAGGTGCCCGACAGGCTGGCGTTGGCGCCGAGCGAGGTCAGGAAGGCCGCATCCGGGGTGAGGTTCCCGGCAAAGCCGTTGCCCGACAGTGTGGTCGCATCCATCGACACCGACCCCGCCACCGCGCCCTCGGCCTGGCCCGGCGGCTGGATGGTGAAGTTGGTGAGCGCGCCCGAGATCGTGCCCGCGCTGAAATTCGCGGCCAGGTTCATGTCGCTGCGGATGCGGGTGCGGCTCGTCTGGTTGTCGACCCAGCCGGTATCGGGATGGGCGTCCATCCGGGCGCGGCCGCTGTAGGTGGCGCTGACCAGGGGCGCCAGATCCTTGGGCCGGGTTTCGGTGCCGACCACGGCAAAGCCCTTGAGGTCGGGCTGGCTGTTCGGGTTGATCTGGTTGGTCTGATAGCCCCAGACGGTCAGATAGCTGGGGTTGTTCGGATCCACAGCCTCGTCGAGCGTCCCGGTGTAGTTGTAGAGGCTGCTCCAGACGTTGTTCACGCCGTTGGTGGTGTAGCCGTAGGTGTTGCCGTCGTTCGGATCGATATCGCGCTGGGCGGCGGTGAAGTCCTGCACCACGCCATCGACCTCATAGCTGAGTTCGCCGTTGGCGTTCTTCCACACCCGGAACTTGGGTGCGGTGGCGGTCAGCCCGGTGTCGCCGGTGGTGTAGTTGAGATTGGCCCCGACGCTGCCGCCCGATTGCGCGGTCAGCGTCTTGCCGTCCTGCACAGCCTTGCCGACGGTGCCGGCGGTGTCGGCATAGTGCCTTGTCACGCCGCCGCCGCTGCCCCCGCCGCCGCACGCGGCCAGGGCTCCGATCATGGCGCTGGTTCCGGCCAGTCTGATGATGGTCTTCATGGTTTCCCCCTTTGCCCAAGCGGGCGTTCTGTCGGGGTGCCCCGATGCCACCCCGCGGGGACAGCCTGCGCCCGACCGCGTCAGCGGCGCGTGAGCCCATCGTGAATGGTTCGTGAAAAGCGACGGTCAGAGACCGGTCGCGCGCAGCCGGTCCGCGTCGAGGACGGCCGACCGGCGCAGAAGGTGCACCGGGTAATCCGGATCGCCTAGGAGGCTGTCGACGGAAAAGTCCGGCTCGATCCGCCGCAGCCTCTCGGCCGCGGCCCGCGCCTGCTCCAGCCGGCCCTGCGCCGCATAAAGCGCCACAAGGTAGCGCAGCGGCGGGCGGAAGTCGGGGGCGAAGGCATGGCTTGCCTCGGCGGCCCGCACCGCCTCGTCGATGCGGCCGGCCAGGGTGTGGGTGATGCACAGCCCCATGTCCCACCAGAACTTGTTCGGCGCATGCGCGCCAAGCTGCTGCACCCGCGCGGCCACCCGATGCGCGGCCGCGACATCGCCGACCACCAGATGCGCGACCGCCAGACTGTCCCAGGCCAGGGGGCTTGCCGGGTTCATCTGCACGCCGCGCCGGGCAAGCTCGATCGCGGTCGCGGGGGTGCGGTCGATGGTCAGCCGCGCGTTCGCCACCGCCGCCAGCACCAGCGAATTGCCAGGTTCCTGCAAGAGGGCGCGCGCGCAGAATTCCTCGGCCGCCTCGCGCAGGGGGGGCCAGTCGCGGCTGTGGCGTTCGAAATGCTGGATCACCCGCAACTGCGCCCGCCAGGCCAGGAAGGTCCCGCGCGGGTCGATGGCATGGGCCGCGTCCAGCAGGCGGTCGGCCTCGTCGAGCTGGTCGGCCCGCATCGAGAAGATCTTGCGCAGCGCCAGCCGGCCCATGATGTTGCTGTCGCGTCGCGCGGCGTCTCCCCGCGCGCGCAACATCAGCGTTTCGGCCAGCGCGTCGATCATCTGGTTGCCGAGGTGCATCACGTCGAGATCGTCGGACGGTATCCCCTGGCTGTGACCGCAAAGCCGCGTGCCCGCCCAGAGCAGGCGCTGCGTGCCCTTGTCGTGGAGGGTGGCGCGCAGGCCGATCCGGTCGCCCTGCGCGAAGACCTGCACCAGCACCGCGACCGCATGCGCGGGTACCGCCCGGCTTGCGGCCGTGAAGACATCGACCGTCATCGCCTCGGACAGGCTGCGCGCGACGCAATCGGTGAACACATCCGCGAAGAGCTGGTGGTCGCGCGGCATGTCGGGCGCGCGCAGGAACAGCACGGCTGGATGGTCGGGGACCGGGGGGCTGAGGTCGGCCGCAAAGGGGCTGGCGCGGGGTGCGGGCGCCCGCGCCGCGCGTTCGTCGCGCAGCCAGGATTCGAACTCCTGGTCGCGCAGGTCCAGCCCTTCGAGGAACTCGCCCGGGCCGCGATCGTCGATCTCGACCCGGTCCGCATCGAGCGCCACCGACTGGCGGTCGGCCTTCAGGCAGTCGGAAAGCGGCCCGAGCGCGCGGCGCACCTCGGTCAGCGCCTGCCGCAGACTGGCGCCGGCCTGAGCCTCGGGCCGGTCGCTCCAGAGCTTCGCCTGCAACCAGCCACGCGCGCGCCCCCGGTTCGGGCTGGTGGCCAGAAGCGCCAGCAGGCCCTGCGCCTTGGCGCTGCGCGGGGTCACGTCCTGCCCCGCGGCGGACACTGCCCGAAGCCGCCCGCAGAGCGTGATCCTGATCCCTCCGACCGCTTGCATCGCTTCCCCTGTCGCGCCTTGGAGAGTGCCCAAGCCGATGCAGCCTTGAATTGACCCAAGGTCAATCATGCCACATACGCAGGTTTTCGCCAATTGCCGTCCGCTATCGTGAATGCAGCGTGAAAAATGCAGGGCGCGGCCCGTCCGCCATTGACGCAGCGTCACCCCGGGACCGACCTTGGGCGGCAGCGTGGAGGCCGGACATGAGCGCATCAGGCAGAGGTGGCCGGGGCGGAAGGGGTGGCCGAGGCGGAAGGGGCGGGCGCGGAGGCCGCGGAGGCCGTGGCGGCGACGATTTCGGCACCGATCACGCCGGCGGCCCCTCCTCGGCACTTCTGAGCGACGCGCTCGTCACCACCCATGACGGGATCGTCGGCTACTGGGACGGCGCGCCGTCCGGCCCGCTGCCGCCGCAGCCGCTCGGGGGTCCGGACCACGAGACCACCTATCTGACGCGCGAGACCCGGGGCGACGTGATCGACGCGCTCCTGCACGGGGCCTTCTCGGTCTCGGGTGCCAGCCCTTCGGCCACGCTCTTTCAGGGGCCGGTTCCGATCCTGTCGCTGACCCGCCCCGGACGGCCGTTCTTTGCGGCGCAGCTGCCGCTGGTGCGCGCCCATGCCGACCTGCGCGACGACCGGCTGAGCGAGATCCTCGCCCAGCAGGACGACATCCTGTCGTTCTTCGGGCTTACCGGTCTGCTCGATACCGGGAGACGGCGCTGGACGCTGGAACTCCTCGAGGCGGTGCAGGGGCTCGCCATCCACATCGAGATGCCCCTCAAGCATTTCTGCCGGATGCCGCGCCCGATCGACTACGCGCCGCAGGTGCAGCCGGTGATCCAGACGCCCGATCATTCGACCTTTCCGGCCGGGCACGCCATCGAGGCCTTCGCCCTTGCGACCGTTCTTGACCGGCTGATGCGGCATGCCGCATGGGCGCCGCCGACCTTCGCCGAGATGCCCTTCCGGATCGCGCATCGCATCTCGGTCAACCGCTGCATCGCCGGGCTGCACTTCCCCGTCGATCTCGCCATCGGCGCGGTAATCGGCGGTCTCGTCGGTCAGGCGGTGGCGCGCCTGGCCTTCGGCCTGCCGCCTCCTCCGGCACCCATGACGATCGCGCCGTCGCGGGCGACCCAGATGCAGCTGGACGGCAACCCGGCGATCTTCGGCCAGGACGACGAGTTCCGGCTGGCCTGGCTCGGTTCGGTGATGTCCGCGCCGCCGGTCGGAAAGCCCGTGAAAAGCGTTCTCGGCGAGATCTGGCGGCTGGCCCAGGCCGAATGGCCATGAGGGCGCGGTCATGGCCCTGACCTGGACCGGCTGGCAGCCCGACCCGCACGCGGCCACCCGCACGCCCTACGTCGACTGGTACATCGAGACCGACCTGCGCGGGACACCCGCCTCGGCGGGGATCGAGGTCCGGGGCGTCGGGCTACCGGGGCAGGCCCAGACGCTGCTTTTCCCGGCCTTTCAGCCCGCAGCGGCGGGAAGACGGCCGATCGCCGACGAGTATCTCTCCGGCCACATGGTCTCCGATGTGCCGCTGCCGGCCTTCGCCTGGCCGCCGCAGGGCACGCCGCCGGCGACCCCGCCGGTGCCGACCCTGACCAGGCCCCCGCCTGCGGACGCGGTGATCGTGGGCATCATCGACACCGCCCTCGCGCCGGCGCACGAAAGGTTCCGGCTCGGGGCCGGAACCCGGTTTCTCTGCGCCTGGCAGCAGGGCGCCGCCTACGTCGGCCAGACATGGCTGCCCTTCGGGCGCGAGATCGGTCAGGCGGACATCGACGCGGCGATGGCAGCCCATGCCGAGGAGGACGCGGTCAACCGGGGACTTGGCCTCGTGAACGTCAACCATGCGCGCGGCGACCGGTCGCTGGCGCTGCGGGCATCGCACGGGACGCATGTGCTCGATCTTGCCACCGGCTTCGATCCGGCCCGCCCGCCGCCCGAGGCCCGGCGCCTGCCGATCATCGGCGTCACGCTTCCCACCGGGCTCACGGTCGGGCCCTCGGGGACCTTTCTCGAATTCTTCGTGATCCACGCCATCGACCACATCGTGGCGCGCGCCGATGCGCTCTGGCGGGCGTCGGGCCACCCCCCAACGCGCAAGGGCGCGCTGGGCTGGCCGATCGTCATCAACCTGTCCTACGCGCTGGCGGCCGGGCCGAAGGACGGCACCAGCCGGATCGAATCCTTCGTGACGGCTCTGGTCAACTGGCGGCGCAGCGCGGGTCTGTCGCCCCTGCGGGTCGTGATGCCGGCGGGCAACGACAACCTCGGTCGCGGCCATGCAACCCTTGATTTCGCGGACATGGGCGGCCGCCACGGCATCGACTGGCGGGTGCAGCCCGAGGACCGGTCGTCGAACCATGTCGAAATCTGGTCGGACATCCGTCCGGGGACCGGGGCCGCGGCCAAAAGGCATCCCTTTGCGGTCTCGGTCATGCCGCCCGGCGGGCCGGCGCTGACGATGGCGCAGGGGCAGGACGGCCAGATGCGCAGCCTGATCGACGGCGCGACCGGCAGGCCCGTGGCGCGCCTCTACTGCCGCAAGGCCGACGACGGGCTGTTGACCGGCACACCGAAGCGGCATCGCTTCGTCTATGTCCTCTGCGTGGCGCCGACCGGGGGATCGGTGCCGCCGGGTCCGGGCGGGGCCCCCGGACCCGAGGCGCCGGCGGGGGCCTGGCGCATCACGCTGACCCGCAAGGCGGCCACAAGCCGCGCGATCCTTTTCGTGCAGACCGACCAGTCGCTGACCCTGACCGGCTCGGCGGGGCGTCTGTCGTATTTCGATCATCCGGACTATCGGACCGTCGACGATGCGGGGCGGCGGATCGACAGCGCTTCCTATCCGCTGGACGGGGCGCCACCCGCCGACACGGACGGTCCGGGCCCGGTCACGCGCCACAACACGCTCAATGCGCTGGCCGGATCGCCGGTCATCGTCACCGTGTCAAGCTATCGTGCCAGCGACGGCCGCCCGGCCGATTACGCCAGCACCGGGCGGGGTTTCCCGCGGGGCGGCGCGGCCTCGGGCCCGGTCGCCGCCATGCCCTCGGACGACGGCTGCGCGCTTGCCGGTCTCATCGGCGCGGGATCGCACAGCGGCTCGGCGCTCGCGATCGCGGGGACCAGCGTCGCGACCGCTCTCGCCACCCGGCGCATCGCCAAGGCGCTTCTGGGCTGGCACGCGCGCGGGGGAAGCGCCACCTCGGACACGGGCAACGCCGCGTGGCTGGCAGGGCTTGCCAAGGCGGCCGAAGCCTCGTCGGGCTTCCCCGGCCGGATCACCGCCGCCAAGTGCGGCGCGGGTCGCCTCCCGGCGCCGGAGACCTGGCGCATCGGGCGGCGGGCCTAGGGCGCGGCGTAAAGCGTCCAGACCCTTTCGTTGAAGGGGTAGGTCCCCAGTGCGGGCAGATCGAGCGGCTGGCGCGACAGCACCGCGCCGCCCGGGTGCGCCGCGGCCCAGGCGGCCGCGTCCTCGGGCCGGGCGAGTTCGGTCACGGGCACGGTGAGCCGGCCGGCAAAGCCGAACTGGCCCTGATAGTCGGCATCGACCACGGCCATGCCCGCGGCCTCGCGCGTGGCCAGCGCCCGTCCGATGGGGCCGGCATCGAAACCCGCGCGGAGGGTGGGCGACAGGAGCACCTCGGCCGCCACGAAGGTGAAGGGCGCGATCAGGGCAAAGGCGGCCAGGTCCGACCGGATGCGGAACACCGCGACCGCCAGCGTCGCCGCGATCGCGATCGCGACCAGGGTCTCGATCGCCGGCACGGGCAGGGTGCCGGGCGGCAGCGGGCCGAGAGGCCCGAAGGCGACACCGCCGGCCGCGACAAGGATCAGGGCCGCCGTCAGCAGCACCGGGATGCGCTGCCAGCGCGGGCTGGCCCCCGCCACCCCGGCCGAGAGGATCAGCGCCACGGCCGGCAGCTCGGGGATCAGGTAATGGATCTGCTTGCCGCTGATCGCGCTGAATGCGACGAAGGCCGCCACCGCCCAGACCGCGACCAGGCGCCCGCCCTCATCGGCCCGGATGCGGCGCGGCGAAAGGGCCGCGAGGCTCTCGGCCCGCCAGGCCCAGGGCCAGAGGTAGACCGGCAGAAGCGCGGCGAACCACCAGAACGGCCGGTCATGGGCAAAGGACGCGACCATCCGGCCCGCGCTCTGCTTCCAGAGCACCTCCGTGCGATAGTCGGGGCCGCCGAGTATGAGCGCCGGGCCGAGCCAGAGGGCGACCAGCGCCAGAGCCACCCCGAGCGCCGCGGCGAGCCGCCCATACCAGAAGCCCGCCCGGGGCCGGCTGTCACGGTCGGCCCAGAGCGGCATCAGCAGGGCCACCGGAGCGACATGCACGAGGATCACCGGTCCCTTGGCGTAGACCCCGAGCGCGAGCGCCGCGCCGAGCCCGAGCGTTGCCCGCCATGCGGCGCGGCCGTCGGCCGCCCGGCGCAGCGCCACCAGCGCCAGCATCGCGGCGAGCGTGGCCGTGGTCAGCATCGTGTCGAACAGGGTGAGCGAGCCGTAGGCCAGGAAGAGGCCGGTGGTCGCCAGGATGACCGCCGCCGCGCCCGCCCGCTGCGGCGCCGCCGGCCAGAGCCGGCGGGCCAGAAGCCCGGTCAGCACCACCGAGGCCAGCCCGAAGGCCGGCGCGACCAGCCGCGCGGCCAGCTCGCTGACCCCGGCGACGAGCCAGGTTAGGTCGATGAGCCAGAACAGCAGGGGCGGCTTGTGGGTGTAGAGGTCGCCGTTCAGGTGCGGCACGAGCTTGGACCCGCCCTGCCACATCTCCCAGGCAACGGTCAGATACCGCGTCTCGTCGATCGGCAGGAGCGGCCGCAGGCCGATCAGAAGCAGCGCGGATCCCGCGAAGGCCAGCGCGGCAAGAAGGATCCGCGCGGCTCCCCCGGTCGCCCCGGATGCCGCCCCGGATGCCGCGCCGGGGGCCGCGTCGGGCGGCGGGGCCGCGGGCGGTTGCGCAGGATCGGGGTCCGGCAGCGCCAGTGCCGCGGCTACGGCGTCTTCGATCGGGTCGGGGTCGGACATCGCCATCTCCTCTGATCCCGCTCAGGTAGCAGGGTCCGGCGCGGTTCGCCACTAAACCATGGGCGCAGACGAGCCGGTCGATGGACAAGGCCGACGGTCGGCGCTAGCGTCCGGACCGGTCCGACCCTGAGCACACGCCGACAGCCCTTCCCATGTTCCAGAACCCCGCACCGGTGATCGACATCGTCCACGAGGATTGGGCGGATCCGGCCGTGCCGCTTCCGGGCTACGCGACGGCCGGCGCTGCGGGCGCCGACATTCGCGCGAACCTGCCGCCCGACCAGCGTGCGGCGGGGTTCCGGCTGGCGCCGATGCAGCGCGCCATCGTGCCCACCGGGCTGCGCATCGCCATTCCCGAAGGGTTCGAAGTGCAGATCCGCCCGCGCTCGGGCCTCGCGCTGAAACACGGCATCAGCCTTCCCAACACGCCCGGCACCATCGACAGCGACTATCGCGGGCCGCTGGGCGTGCTGCTCATCAACTACGGCGCCGAGCCCTTCACCATCGGCCATGGCGAGCGGATCGCGCAGATGATCGTGGCGCCGGTCGTCCGGGCCGCATTCCGGCGGGTGGCGATGCTGGACGACACCCGGCGCGGGCACGGCGGCTTCGGATCGACGGGCCGGGCATGACGCGGGTGCGGGGATGATGCTGCTGGTTCTGGCTGTCGCACTGGGTGTGCTGACCTGGGCGCTGCGCCTGCCCGCGCGCGTGACGGTCGCGCTGGTCGTCGTGCTCTGGGCGGCGGCGATCCTGGCGCATCTCGCGCTGCCCGACGGTCACGTGATTCGCGGGGCCATCGGCGGCGACGCCCGCATCTGGGCCGCCGCCGGCGTCGTGGCGGCGTTGGTGCTCGCCTACCGCCAGGGGCTTGCGGCGCTGCGGGCGCGGTCCCGGCCCGCGGATCCTCCGGCGCCGCCTGCCCCCGCCGAGGCCCCGACCGCCGATGACCGGCTCTCCGATGACGAGCTCGACCGCTACGCCCGCCACATCGTCCTGCGCGAGATCGGGGGCACCGGCCAGCGGCGGCTGAAGGCGGCGCGCGTTCTGGTGATCGGCGCCGGCGGGCTGGGCTCGCCCGCGCTTCTCTATCTCGCGGCCGCCGGGATCGGGCGCATCACGGTCATCGACGATGACACGGTGTCGGTCTCGAATCTCCAGCGCCAGATCCTGTTCGCGACCGCCGATGCGGGGCGGCCCAAGGCCGAAGCCGCCGCCGAACGGCTGCACGCGATCAATCCGAACGTCACCGTCGAGGTGCGGGCCGAGCGGTTGACTGAGGCGAACGCCGCCGACCTCGTGGCGGGCCAGGACCTGATCCTCGACGGGTCGGACAATTTCGACACTCGCTATCTGGCCAACCGGGCGGCGGTGGCGGCCGGCGTGCCGCTCGTCTCGGCCGCGATCACCCAGTGGGAGGGGCAGATCGGCCTCTACGATCCTGCCCGCGGCGGGGCCTGCTATCAATGCGTCTTTCCCGAACGCCCGGCGCCCGGTCTGGCGCCGGCCTGCGCCGAGGCGGGGGTCGTCGGTCCCCTGCCGGGCGTGCTGGGCGCGATGATGGCGCTCGAGGCGGTCAAGCACCTGACGGGCGCGGGGCAGGGGCTGCGCGGGCATGTGCTCATCTACGACGGGCTCTGGGGCGAGACGCGCCGCATCGCGACCCGGGCGCGACCGGACTGCCCGGTTTGCGGGCAACCGGGCCGCGTCGGCCCTTAGGCGCGCCTGGCCGCACTGGACAGGGCGCGCGGCCGGGCACTAGTCTGCGCTCCGACCGATTACGGGAGTGAACCATGAAACGTGCCGCCGTTCTTGCCGCCGCGCTTGCCCTTGCGGGCGCACTGCCCGCCGCCGCCGCCGACCTGCCCGATCTGGGCGGGCGCGCCGTCACCGTGGTGACGGAGAACGCCTATCCGCCGCTGCAATTCCTTGACAAGGACGGCCAGGCGATCGGCTGGGAATACGACGCGATGGCCGAGATCGCCAAGCGGCTCAACATCACGGTGGCCTACCAGAACACCAGCTGGGACGCGATGATCCCGGCGGTGTCCGAAGGCCAGTACGACATCGGCATGACCGGAATCACCATCCGCGACGACCGCAAGGAGAAGGTGGACTTCTCCGATCCCTACATGCATTCGGAAATGGTGATGATGGTGCGCGGCGACGAGGCGCGCTTCACGGACGCCAAGTCCTTCGGCGCCAACCCCGACCTGCTGATGGCGGCCCAGCCGGGCACGACCCCCTTCTACGTGGGCGTGTACGAGGTGCTCGACGGCAACGAGGCCAACCCGCGGATCAAGCTCTTCGAGACCTTCGGCGCGGGGGTCGAGGCGCTGAAGGCGGGCGATGTGGACATGGTGCTGACCGACGGCACCTCGGGCGCGGGCTATGTCGCGGCCTCGAACGGGGGGCTCAAGCTTGTGGGCGAGCCGCTCGGCCAGGAGGACTTCGGGTTCATCTTCCCGAAGGGGTCCGACCTCGTGGCACCGGTAAACGCCGCCATCGCGTCGATGAAGACGGACGGGACGCTGGACGCGCTGAACAAGAAATGGTTCCTCGACTACACGATGGGCCAGTGACGGCCGGAACGGCGGCCGGGCCGGTCTGAGGTGGTCCCGCCCCCGCAGCCCGACAGCGAGGTTCCCTGGTGGTTGGTGATCGTCGCGGCCGCCGGAGTCTGGCTGTTCTGGCTGGTCCTGTCCGATCCGGTCTACAGCCGGGCGCTGGCGACGCTTTCGAAGGGGATCGGCATCACCGCCTTCGTGACGGTGGTCGCCTTCGCCGCAGCCTCGGGGCTGGGGCTCGGCCTTGCGCTGGCGCTGCTGTCGAAGCGCGGGGTCCTGCGGCAGGCGGCGCGGCTTTACGTCGAGGTGATCCGCGGCGTGCCGATCATCGTGCTCCTGCTCTATGTGGCCTTCGTTCTGGCGCCCGCTCTGGTGGCGCTCTGGAATGCGGCCGTCGTGCCCCTCGGCCTGCCCGAGATGCGGACGCGGGACTTTCCGCTCCTGTGGCGGGCGATCCTTGCGCTGACGATCGCCTATTCCGCCTTCATCGCCGAAGTGTTCCGGGCCGGCCTCCTGTCGGTCGAGGCCGGGCAGGTCGAGGCGGCGAAGTCGCTGGGCCTGAACGGCTGGCAGCGTTTCCGGCTCGTGGTCTTTCCTCAGGCCTTCCGCACCATCCTGCCCCCCCTGGGCAACGACTTCGTGGCGATGGTCAAGGACAGCTCGCTCGTCTCCGTGCTGGGGGTGGCCGACATCACCCAGCTCGGCAAGGTCACCGCCGCGGGGAATTTCCGCTATTTCGAGACCTACAATCTGGTGGCATTGCTCTATCTGACCATGACCATCGGGCTGTCGCTCGCGCTGCGCCGCTTCGAGCGGCATCTGCGGTCGCGCGGCGGGGGCTGACCGGGCGCGGGTGGAAGGCTGCGCCTCCGGCGGGGATATTTGGACCAGTGAGACTGAGGACTGGCAAGGCGCCCCGGGGGCGCCGAGCCCGGGAACAGAGGAGACGCCCATGACCAACCCGCTGCTGTCCGGCTGGGACACGCCCTTCGGCCTGCCGCCCTTCGCCGCGATCCGCGACGAGGACTTCCCCGCCGCCTTTGACAGGGCGCTTGAGGAAGGCCGGGCAAACATCCGACGCATCGCCGAAAATCCCGAGCCGCCGACCTTCGCCAACACGATCGCGGCGCTGGAACTGGCCGAAGCGACGCTGGACCGGGTGTCGGGCGTCTTCTTCAACCTCGCCGGCGCGGATTCCAATCCGGCGCGCGAGGCCCTGCAGCGCGATCTGGCGCCGAGACTGGCCGCCTATTCCTCGGAGATCACGATGAATGCGGCGCTCTTTGACCGCATCGAGGATCTCTGGTCGCGGCGCGACGGGCTGGGCCTGACGGCCGAGGAGGCGCGGGTGCTGGAGCTCTACCGGCGCATGTTCCTGCGTGCGGGTGCGGCCCTGACCGGCGCGGACCGCGACCGGCTGAAGGCGGTGAAGGAGCGGCTGGCTGTCCTGTCCACGGCCTTCTCGCAGAACTTGCTGGCCGACGAGCGCGACTGGTGGATGGCGCTCGCGCCCGAGGATCTCGCCGGGCTGCCCGGGTTCGTCGTGGCGGGCCTGGCCGAGGCCGCGAAGGAGCGCGGTCAGGCGGGCCATGTCCTGACGCTGAACCGGTCGCTCATCGTGCCCTTCCTTCAGTATTCGACGCGGCGCGACCTGCGCGAGACCGCCTGGCGCGCCTGGGCGGCGCGGGGCGAGACCGGCGGGGCGACCGACAACCGCGGCATCGCCGCCGAGATCCTCGCGCTGCGCCACGAGCGCGCGCAGCTTCTGGGCTACGCGGATTTCGCGTCCTTCAAGCTCGAGCCCGAGATGGCGGGGACGCCCGAGGCGGTCCGCGCGCTTCTGATGCAGGTCTGGGAGCCGGCCCGGGCGCGCGCCGCCGAGGATCAGGCGGTGCTTGAGACCATGATGCGCGCCGACGGGCTGAACGCCCCGCTGGAGCCCTGGGACTGGCGCTTCTACGCGGAACGCCGTCGGCTGGCCGAGCACGACCTCGACGAGGCGCAGATCAAGCCCTACCTGTCGCTTGACGCGATGATCGCGGCCGCCTTCGACGTGGCGCACCGGCTCTTCGGGCTGGAGTTCCGGCCTCTGGAGGGGACGCTCTACCATCCGGACTGCCGCGCCTGGGAGGTCAGGCGCAAGGGGCGGCACATGGCCGTCTTCATCGGCGACTGGTTCGCGCGTCCGTCCAAGCGGTCCGGCGCCTGGTGCTCGGCGTTCCGAAGCCAGCGCGCCCTGGGCGGCGAGGTCCGGCCGATCGTGGTCAATGTCTGCAACTTCGCCCGCGGCGAACCGGCGCTCCTGTCCTTTGACGATGCGCGCACGCTCTTTCACGAATTCGGCCATGCGCTGCATCAGATGCTGTCGGATGTGGTCCATCCTTTCATTTCCGGAACATCGGTGGCGCGCGATTTCGTCGAGCTGCCGAGCCAGCTCTACGAGCACTGGCTGGAGGTGCCCGAGGTTCTGGACGCCCACGCCCGCCATGTCGAGACGGGCGCGCCCATGCCGGCCGATCTGCGCGACCGGCTCCTGGCGGCCACCACCTTCGACCAGGGCTTCGCCACGGTCGAGTATCTCGGATCGGCCCTGGTCGATCTGGCCTTCCACGAAGGCGCGCCCCCCGCCGACCCGATGACCGAGCAGGCGCGGATCCTCGCTTCGATCGGCATGCCGCACGCGATCGGAATGCGCCACGCGACCCCGCATTTCGCGCATGTCTTCTCGGGCGACGGCTATTCGGCGGGCTATTACAGCTACATGTGGTCCGAGGTGATGGATGCGGACGCCTTCGCGGCCTTCGAGGAGGCGGGCGATGTCTTCGATCCGGCCACCGCCGAGCGGCTGGAACGGTTCATCCTGTCGGCCGGCGGATCGCGCGATCCGGCCGAGCTCTACACCGCCTTCCGCGGCCGGATGCCGGGGGTCGGCCCGCTTCTGAAGGGCAGGGGGCTGGCCGCCTGAGCGCAGGCGCTGCGCGCGGGCCGGCCTCCCGGCCCGCTCCGCCGGGTCAGGTCTCGCGGGCCACGTCCTTGTGGATGATCACGTCGCACTGCGGCCAGGTCTCGATGATCTTGCGCCGAAGCCCCGCGCCGATCGCGTGGGCCTCGCGCAGCGACTGGTCGCCGTCCAGTTCGATGTGCAGGTGCACGAACACCCGGCTGCCGGCGGTGCGGGTCTTGAGGTCGTGAAACCCCTTCACGCCGGGCCAGTCGCGGGCCAGGGCGGCGATGCCCTCGATCAGATCCGGATCGGCGCGGCGATCCATCAGCGCGTCCCAGGCCGCCTTGCCGATGCGCAGCGCCCCGAAAACCATGATGGCCGAGGCGACAAGCGCCACGATGCTGTCCACCTGCATGAGCCCGTAGCGGTGCGAGAGCCAGAGTGCGAGGATCGCCCCCAGCGTCGGCAGCAGGTCCGACACGTAGTGCAGCGAATCGGCCGCCACCACCCGGCTGCCGGTCCTGCGCGCGACCCGGCGCTGCCACAGGACCAGCGCGGCGGTGACCGCCACGGCGAGCAGCATGACCGCCATGCCGCGCCCCTCGTCGCGCAGGGGCGAGGGCGCGGTGCCGAGAAGGCGCGCCGTCGCCGCCCAGCCGATCGCGAGGCCCGAGGCGAGGACGAAGATCGACTGGCCGAGCGCGGCCAGATCCTCGACGGAGGTGTGGCCGAAGGCGTGATCCTCGTCGGCCGGCCGCGCCGCGTAGACGATGGCGGCCAGCCCGGCGAGCGACACCATGAGGTCGAGCGCGCTGTCGGCCAGGGATGCCGCGACCGAGAGGCTTGCGGTCGCGCCCAGCGCCCAGAGCTTGAGCGCGACGAGAAACAGGGCGACCCCGACCGAGGCGATCCCGGCGGAGAGATTCAGGCGGGCGGTCGCGGTGCCGGTCATCGCGAGGGTGGCTCCTCCTTCGTGCGCGGCACCGCGATAGCGCAGCCGGACCGGAATCGCCAGCGGATCAGTCGCGCAGCTCGTTCGGGTCCACGCCCCAGAGATCGGTCTTGCGGACCCAGCCCCGCGCGCCGTCGATGGTGATCCGGCACCAGTCGGGCTGGCAGGCGCCCAGCCGACCGATCACGCCGGCTTCGGCGCGCGCCTCGACCGGCGAATCCTCCGCCGGCTGGGCGTGCAGATCGGCCAGCGCCGGCTCGATCACCACGGTGCGGACCCCGGACAGAAGGCTGTAGTGCATCCACCCGCCCTGACCGTCCTCGTCCTCGACCCGGCGCCAGTTGCCGAATTCGGCGGTGACCCGCAGCGGCATGTCGCGGTGACGGAACACCCAGTCGATGCGGTGGGTCAGGCTCGGGCCGCGCCGCGCGTTGCCCTCGCCGGTCTTCAGCGAGACGTAGCGGGGCAGGGGAAGACCGGTGACGCTGCCGTCGGCCTCGGCGGAGGCCGGGGCCGGTGCTGCGGTCTGCGCGAGGGCCGGGCCGGCAAGCGCCACCCCCAGGACAGACAGCGCGATCGCGAATCTCATGCTCGTGCCTCTTGCTCGTCCGGGCGCTGGCGCGCGTCATGGCGTCGCGCCCATTCGGGACTTGTGGCCTGCCCCGTTCGGCGGCACTTTGCCACCATGGCCGGGCCGGGGGAAGCGAGGAGTCGCGCGCAATGTCGTCACAACGTCTGAGTGTTGTCGTCACGCGACGGCTTCCCGACCCGGTCGAGACCCGGCTCAAGGAGCTGTTCGACGTCGAACTGCGCGACCCCGACGTCAAGATGTCGCGGGACGAACTGGCCGCCGCGATGCGCCGCTGCGACGTGCTCGTGCCCTGCGTGACCGACCCGATCGACGCCAATCTGCTGGCCCAGGCCGGCGACCGGCTGAAGCTGATCGCGAACTACGGCGCCGGGGTGGACCACATCGATGTGGCGACCGCGCGCCAGCGCGGCATCCTGGTGTCGAACACGCCGGGCGTCGTCACCGAGGACACCGCCGACATGACCATGGCGCTGATCCTGGCCGTCATCCGCCGCATCCCCGAAGGTCTGGCCGTCATGCAGGCCGGCGACTGGAAGGGCTGGGCGCCGACCGCCTTCATGGGCGGCCGGGTCGCCGGAAAGCGGCTCGGCATCCTCGGCATGGGGCGCATCGGCCAGGCGGTCGCGCGCCGCGCCCGCGCCTTCGGGATGCAGATCCATTACAACAACCGCCGCCGCCTGCGCCCCGAGGTCGAGGCCGAATGCGAGGCCACCTATTGGGAAAGCCTCGACCAGATGGTGACGCGCATGGACGTGATTTCCGTCAACTGCCCGCACACGCCCTCGACCTTCCATCTGATGAACGCGCGCCGGCTCAAGCTCATGAAACCCACGGCGGTCATCGTGAACACCTCGCGCGGCGAGGTGATCGACGAGAATGCGCTGACCCGGATGCTGCGCGCGGGCGAGATCGCGGGGGCGGGGCTTGATGTCTTCGAGCACGGCCACGAGATCAACCCGCGGCTTCGCGAGCTGCCCAACGTGGTGCTGCTGCCGCACATGGGATCAGCCACCGTCGAGGGCCGCATCGAGATGGGCGAGAAGGTCATCATCAACATCAAGACCTTCGCCGACGGGCACCGTCCGCCGGACCTGGTCGTGCCGGGGATGCTCTAGCCGGCCGCGTCCCGCAGGATCCGCTCGGCCCCGATCCAGCCCACGAGGATCGCCGGCGCGTTGGTGTTGCCGCCGATCAGCGTCGGAAAGACCGAGGCATCGCAGACCCGCAGGCCCTCGGTCCCATGGACCCGAAGATCCGGCCCGACGACCGAACCCGCCGGATCGCGCCCCATCCGCGCGGTGCAGGACGGATGATAGACCGTGCCGGACCGCGCGCGGAAATCGGCCACCAGATCCTCGTCGCGCACGACCTCGGGTCCGGGCCGCAACTCGGCGTCGATCAGGTCCCGCAGCGGTGGCTGCGCCGCGATCCGGCGCAGCATCTTCACCGCCTTCAACATCTCGTCCACATCCTCCGCGTGGCTGAAGGCGTTGGCGATGATGGTCGGATGGGCCATCGGATCGGGATTCGCCAGACGGATCGCGCCCCGGCTGCGCGGCCGGCAGTTCGACAGGCCCAGCGACATCCCGGGCCAGGGGTCGGGGCTCAGCACCGGCCGCTCGCCCTCGCGGGGGATCAGCGTCGAGAAGGCCTGCATGTAAAGCTGCATGTTCGGCCGCGAAAGCCCGGGCGAGGTTCGGAAAAATCCGCCCGCATGGTTGATCGACTTGGCCAGCGGCCCGCCCCCGGTCGCCAGCCAGCGCGCCCCCGCCAGGGCCTTGCCCCACCAGGGCCGCAACACCTCGTTGTAGGTAGGCACCCGCATCCGCCAGGTGTAGTTCAGCCCCTGATGGTCGCAGAGGTGTCGGCCCACGTTGGCGTTGTCGATGACCACCGGCAGGTCCATCGCCCGCAGCTCGGCGCCGGGTCCGATCCCCGACAGCAGCAGAAGCTGCGGCGAATTGATCGCGCCGCCGGCGAGGATCACCTCGCGCGCGCGGACCGTGGCCGTCCGGCCGTGCCGCCGATACTCGACACCGACCGCGCGTCGGCCCTCCCACAGAACCCGCGTCGCCTGCGCATGGATCAGCACCGCCAGGTTCGGCCGCCGCATCGCCGGGCGCAGGAAGGCGCGCGCCGCCGAATTGCGCCGCCCGCCGCGGATGGTCATCTGGTAGGGTCCGACGCCGTCCTGCTGCGCGCCGTTGAAATCCGGGTTCGGGGGCAGGCCGGCCGCGCCCGCCGCGGCGATGAACGCGCCGACCAGCGGGTGCAGGTTGTCGCGGCCCGAGGCTATGAACAACGGCCCGCCCACCCCCCGCCAGTCATCGCCCCCGGCCTCGTTGTCCTCGATCGCCCGATAGGCGGCCAGCGCCACCGGCCATCCCCAGTCCGGTCCGGCCGCGGCTTCCCAGTCGTCGTAGTCGCTCGCATGGCCGCGGATCCAGACCATGGCGTTGATCGCGCTCGAGCCGCCGAGAATCCGGCCGCGCGGCCAATGGTCGCGCACGCCCAGAAGCCCCGGATCAGGCTCGGTCCGGTAGAGCCAGTTGACGGCCGGATTGTAGAAGAGCTTGCCGTAGCCCAGGGGCATCGCGACGAAAAGGCGCCGGTCCGTGCCCCCGGCCTCGAGCACCAGCACCCGGTGCCGCCCCGAGGCGCTCAGCCGCTCGGCAAGCACGCAGCCCGCCGAGCCCGCGCCGACGATCACATAGTCGAATGTCGCACCGTCCATGACCAATGCCGGCCCCCTCGGATCCTGCATCGCCCGCCGCCGGCCCCGGCACTACGGAAAAGCCGACATCCGGGGTCGCTTTCCGGAACGGAGGGTCATGCCGGCCAAAATAACCTTTGGGGCACGCGGGGCGGTCCCCGGCCGGGTGCCGGTCAGTGCCCGGCCTCGGCTTCGTCGGCCACGCGGGCCAGATACCGGCCGTACTGGGTCTTGAGGTAGGGTCGTGCCAGGGCGCGCAGGGCATCGGCGCCGATCCAGCCGTTCAGGAAGGCGATCTCCTCCGGGCAGCCCACCTTCAGGTTCTGGCGTTCCTCGATGGTGCGGATGAACTCGGCCGCCTCGAGCAGGCTTTCGTGGGTTCCGGTGTCGAGCCAGGCGAAACCCCGGCCCAGCCGCTCGACCGACAGCAGCCCCTCGGCGTGATAGCCGTTCAGAAGGTCGGTGATCTCGAGCTCGTTTCGCGCCGAGGGCCGGATCGCCCGCGCCCGGCGCGGCGCGTCGCCGTCCAGAAAGTAGATGCCGGTCACCGCGTAGGGGCTTTTCGGCGTTTCGGGTTTCTCGACGATCGACAGCACCCGACCCTCCCGGTCGAATTCGACCACCCCGTAGCGTTCGGGGTCCGAGACCCTGTAGCCGAAGACGGTCCCGCCGGACCGGCGCGCATCGGCCGACTTGAGCTTGTCCGACAGGCCCTCGCCGAAGAACACGTTGTCGCCCAGGACCATCGCCGAGGGCGCGCCCGCAAGGAAATCCTCGGCCAGGATGTAGGCCTGCGCCAGACCGTCCGGCGAGGGCTGCACGATGTAGTCGAAGCGCATCCCCCATTGCGCTCCGTCGCCGAGGAGCGACCGGAACTGCGGCAGGTCGCGGGGCGTCGAGATGATCGCCACCTCGCGGATACGGGTCAGCATCAGGACCGACAGCGGATAGTAGATCATCGGCTTGTCGTAGAGCGGCAGCATCTGCTTGGAGACGGCGTGGGTGATCGGATAGAGCCGCGTCCCCGAGCCCCCCGCCAGGATGATGCCCTTGCGGTCGGTCGTCATGTCCGTTCCTCCAGTTCGGCCAGCACGGCGTCGAGACCCGCCCTCCAGTCGGGCTGGCGAATGCCGTAGACCCGGGCAATCCGCGAACAGTCCAGAGCCGAATTTGCGGGGCGCCGGGCCGCGGTCGGATAGTCGGCGGTCGCGATCCGCCGCACGACCGGCCGGTGCGGCAGGCGGGCCCGCGCGAAGATGGCCTCGGCGAAATCCGCCCAGCTTACCGTCGGCGCGCCCGAGAAATGAAAAAGGCCGCTCTCGCCACGCCCGGCCCGGAAGGCGCCGGCAATGGCCAGAAGCGCCGCCGCGATGTCGGCGGCGGGGGTCGGACCGCCGCGCTGGTCATCGACCACGCCGAGGCTGTCGCGTGTGGCGCCGACCCGCAGCATGGTCCGGACGAAGTTCCGGCCATGGGCCGAGAACACCCAGGCGGTGCGCAGGATCACGTGCGGGCCACCGGCCGCCGCCACCCTCCGCTCGCCTTCAAGCTTCGTGGCCCCGTAAACCCCGAGAGGCGCCACCCTGTCCTCCTCGCGCCAGGGTCGGGTGCCGCCGCCGTCGAAGACGTAATCGGTCGAGACGTGCAGGAAGGGCAGCCCCCGCGCCGCCGCCGCCGCCGCCATCGCGCCGGGAGCCTCGGCGTTCACCCTTCGGGCCAGTTCCGGCTCGCTCTCCGCCTGATCCACCGCCGTGTAGGCGGCGGCGTTGATGATCACGTCGGCCGATGCCGCGCGCACCGCGGCCGCGCAGGCGGCCGGGTCGGCCAGGTCGGCGCGATCCCGGCCCAGCGCCTCCAGCGTGATGCCCGCCGGTCCGGCCGCCCGTGCCAGTTCGATCGCGACCTGTCCGGTGGTGCCGAAGACCAGCGCCTTCATCCGGTGCCAAGCCTCCGCCCGACGCCGTCGCGGTCGGCCAGCGCGCGCCACCAGTCCTCGTGGGCAAGGAACCAGTCCACGGTGAGGCGCAGACCTTCGTCGAGCGTCACCGACGGCTTCCAGCCCAGTTCGTCGCGGATGCGGCTGGCGTCGATCGCATAGCGCTGGTCATGGCCGGGCCGGTCGGCCACGAAGGTGATCTGCTCGGCGTAGGGACGATTGCCCGGACGCCGCTCGTCGAGGATCGCGCAGATCCGGCGGACCAGATCGATGTTCGTCGCCTCGTTGTTGCCGCCGATGTTGTAGCTGCGGCCGACCGCACCCTTCGCGACCACGGTGAGGAGCGCGTCGGCGTGATCCTCGACATAGAGCCAGTCCCGGACGTTGAGACCCTGCCCGTAGACCGGGATCGGCGCGCCGGAAAGTGCGCGCAGGATCACCACGGGGATCAGCTTTTCGGGGAAGTGATAGGGGCCGTAGTTGTTCGAGCAGTTGGTCATCACCACCGGCAGGCCGTAGGTCTCGTGCCAGGCGCGCACCAGATGGTCGCTCGCCGCCTTCGAGGCGGAGTAGGGGCTGTTCGGCGCATAGGGCGTGTCTTCGGTGAAATAGCCGGTCGGTCCCAGCGTGCCGAACACCTCGTCGGTCGAGATGTGGTGAAAACGGAAGCCGCCGGGCCGGCCCTGTCCGATCCAGTAGGCGCGGGCGGCCTCGAGCATCGTGTAGGTGCCCTCGATGTTGGTGCGGATGAAGGCCGCGGGGCCGTCGATCGACCGGTCGACGTGGCTTTCGGCCGCCAGATGCATGATCGCATCGGGGCGGTGCCGGGCAAGGATTCGGTCGATGGCGGGCCGGTCGCAGATGTCCGCCCTTTCGAAGGCGTAAAGCGGGCTTTGCGACACCTCGGCCACGTTCGCGAGGTTGCCGGCATAGGTCAGCTTGTCGAGGTTCACCACCGCATGGCCCTGCCGCACGGCATGGCGCACCACCGCCGACCCGATGAAGCCGGCACCGCCTGTCACAAGGATCTTCATGTCAGGCCTCGTAGTGGAAGGGTGTGGCGAAATTTTGGAAGGCGGGCGCCGCGCGGTCCTTGTCCGACAGGATCGCGCGCGCCGGGTCGATTCCCCAGTCGATCCCGATCAGGGGGTCGTCGAAGCGCACGGCGCCGTCGCAGTCGGGCGCATAGGCGTCCGAACACTTGTAGAGCACCTCGCAATCGGGCTCGAGCGTGACGAACCCGTGCAGGAAACCCTCGGGGATCAGGAGCTGGCGCCCGTTCTCGGCCGACAGTTCGACGCCGACCCACCGCCCGTAGGCGGGCGATCCGGCGCGGATGTCCACCGCCACGTCAAGGATCCGGCCGCGCCCGCAGCGCACGAGCTTGGCCTGGGCATGCGGCGGGCGCTGGTAGTGCAGGCCGCGGATCGTGCCGGCGTCGCGGGAATAGGAATGGTTGTCCTGCACGAAGGGGATGTCGATGCCCTGCGCGGCCAGCGTCGCCGCGTTCCAGACCTCGCAGAACCAGCCGCGGGCGTCGGCAAACCGGCGCGGCGTCAGGATGAGGACGCCGGGAAGGGAGGTCGGTTCGATCTGCATGGAAGGGGCCTTCGCACTCGTGCACGCGGGCGTTGTAGCGGCGGGGGCCGCAGGCGCAAAGCGAAATCCCGCCCCCGAAGGACACGGGGCGGGATCAATCACGCGTAACGACCGCGTATTGTTTCGCTTTCCGGTGGGCCAGTCTCAGCCCGCGGCGGTCACCGCCCGGCCGGTCAGCACCTTGACCAGATTGGCCCGGTAGGCCGCGGTCCCGTGCAGGTCCGAGATCATGTCCCCGTCATCGACCGACAGGTCCTTGATCGCGTCCGCGCTGAAGGACTTGGACAGGGCCGCCTCGGCCTCGGACCAGCGGAAGACGCCGCCGTTCGACGCCCCGGTGACCGCGACGCGGACGCCCGACGGATACCGGGCCACGAAGACCCCGGTCAGGGCGAAGCGCGAGGCCGGCTGCTGGAACTTCTGGTAGTTGGCCCTGTCCGGGATCGGGAACCGCACGGCGGTGACGATCTCGTCCTCGTGCAGCGCCGTCTCGAACAGTCCGGTGAAGAAGTCGTCGGCCGCAATCTCGCGCCGGTCGGTGACGACGGTCGCGCCCGACCCGAGCACGCCCGCCGGCCAGCAGGCGGCTGGGTCGTTGTTGGCGATCGAGCCGCCGATCGTGCCCCGGTTGCGCACCGCCGGATCGCCGATGCCCGCGGCAAGCGCGGCGAGCGCCGGATAGGCCTTGGCCGCCTCGCGCGCGACCACGGCATGGGGGGTGCCGCCGCCGATGGTCAAGACGCCACCCTTGGCCGAGACGCCCTTCATCTCGGCAATGCCCGAGAGGCTGACCAGAACCGAGGGCGAGGCCAGCCGCTGCTTCAGCGTCGGGATCAGCGTCTGGCCGCCGCCCAGGGCCTTGGCCTCGGCCTTGCCCAGCGCCTTGACCGCCTCGGCCACCGTTTTCGGCTTCACGAAGTCGAACGCATACATGGTCTATCCCCCTCAGCCCTGCATCGCCGCCCAGACGCGCGACGGCGTCAGCGGCATGTCGATGTGCGTGACGTGCTTGAAACCGCCGCGCTGGAGTGCGTCGATCACCGCGTTGACCACCGCCGGCGGCGATCCGATGGCGCCGGCCTCGCCGCAGCCCTTCACGCCGAGCGGGTTGTGGGTGCAGGGCGTCTGGCAGGAGTGGTCCACGACGAAGGACGGAACATCCGAGGCGCGCGGCATGGCGTAGTCCATGTAGCTGCCGGTCAGAAGCTGGCCGTTCTCGTCATAGCTCGCGCCTTCCAGAAGCGCCTGGCCGATCCCCTGCGCCAGCCCGCCGTGGACCTGGCCCTCGACGATCATCGGGTTGATGACGTTGCCGAAATCGTCGGCGGCCGCGAAGGAGCAGATCGTCACCTTGCCGGTGCCGGGGTCCACCTCGACCTCGCAGGCGTAGGCGCCGGCGGGGTAGGTGAAGTTCGACGGATCGTAGAAGGCGGTCTCCTCGAGTCCCGGCTCCATCTCGGCCAGGGGGTAGTTGTGGGGCACGTAGGCCGCAAGGCAGACCGAACCCCAGTCCACCGACTTGTCGGTGCCGGCGACCGAGAACTTGCCGTCCTTCAGCTCGATGTCGCCCTCGGAGGCCTCCATCAGATGGGCCGCGATCTTCTTGGCCTTGGCGATGATCTTGTTGGCGGCGCGCACCATGGCGGATCCGCCGACCGCGATCGACCGCGATCCGTAGGTGCCCATGCCCATCGGCGTGTTGGCCGTGTCGCCGTGCACGATCTCGATCTGGCTTTCCGGGATGCCGATCATCTCGGAGAGCACCTGCGGGAAGGCGGTTTCATGCCCCTGGCCATGGCTGTGGCTGCCGGTCATCACCACGATGCCGCCGGTGGCGTTCACCCGCACCGTGGCGGATTCGTAAAGCCCCGCCCGTGCTCCGAGCTGGCCCACGAGGTTCGACGGCGCGATGCCGCAGGCCTCGATGTAGGCGTTGACGCCCAGGCCGCGCAGAAGCCCCTTCTTCGCGCTTTCCGCCCGGCGCTTCTCGAAGCCCTTGATGTCGGCGATCTCGACGATCTTGTCCATCGTCGCCTGGTAGTTGCCGGTGTCGTACTGCACCGCCACGGGGGTCTGATAGGGGAACTGGTCGGGCTGGACGAAGTTGCGCCGGCGGATCTCGATCGGGTCGATGCCCAGCTCGCGCGCGGCCTTGTCGATGACGCGCTCAAGCTGGAACGTGGCCTCGGGCCGTCCGGCGCCGCGATAGGCATCGACCGGCACGGTGTTGGTGAACACCGCCTTCACGTTCACGTAGATGAGCGGCGTCCGGTAGTTGCCGGCCATCAGCGTGCCGTGCAGCCAGGTCGGCACCGAGGGCGCGAAGGTCGACAGATACGCCCCCATGTTGGCATAGGTCTCGGTCCGGATCGCCTGGAAATGGCCGTCCTTGTCGGTCGCGAGCTCGATCTTCGTCACATGGTCGCGCCCATGCGCATCGGTGATGAAGCTTTCCGACCGCTGCGCCGTCCACTTGACCGGCCGGTTCACCACCTTGGACGCATGGGTGACGAAGGCTTCCTCGATGTAATGGAAGATCTTCGATCCGAAGCCGCCGCCCACGTCGGGCGCGACCACCCGCAGCTTGTGCTCGGGGATCGACAGCACGAAGGCGCCCATCAGAAGCCGGATCACATGCGGGTTCTGGCTGGTGGTGTAGAGCGTATAGTCATCGGTGCCGCGGTTGTAATGGCCGATCGCCACCCGCGGCTCCATCGCGTTCGGCACCAGCCGGTTGTTGACCAGTTCGAGCGTGGTGACATGCGCCGCCTTCTTGAACGCCTCGTCCACGGCGGCCTTGCTCTCTTCGACAAAGCCCCAGTCGTAGCAGAGGTTCGACCCGAGTTCGTCATGGACGAAGGGCCCGCCCTGAACCGCCTTCTTCATGTCGAGCACGGGCGGCAGTTCGTCGATGTCGATCTCGACCGCCTCGGCCGCGTCGCGGGCCTGCTCGAGCGTCTCGGCCACGACGACGGCGATGGCGTCGCCCACATAGCGCACCTTGCCCTCGGCAAGGATCGGGTGCTTGGGCTCGAGCATGGCCTTGCCGTGCCGGTCGGTCACCTGCCAGCCGCAGGGCACGCCGCCCTTGCCCTCGAAGTCCTTCGAAGTGAAAACCTTGAGCACGCCCGGCATCGCCTCGGCCGCGCGCGCGTCGATCTTGCGGATCTTGCCATGGGCGACCTGGCTGCGGATGAACCAGGCGTAGGTCTGGCCGTGGATGTTGATGTCGTCGGTGTAATTGCCCTGTCCGGTCAGGAACCGGACGTCTTCGCGCCGCTTGGAACGGGCGCCGATGCCATGATCTTTCGGCATGATCTCCTCCCTGAGATGGCTGCCAGAATGCGTGTCGGGTTCACTCGGCGGCGATGGCGCCGACATCCTGCCCGGACGCGGCCATGATCGCCTTCACGATGTTGTGGTAGCCGGTGCAGCGGCAGATGTTGCCTTCCAGATAGTGCCGGATCTCGGCCTCGCTGGGCTTGGGGTTCTCGGCCAGAAGCGCCGCCGCCGACATCACCATGCCGGGCGTGCAGAAGCCGCATTGCAGCCCGTGGTGGTCCTGGAACGCCTGCTGGAGCGGCGAGAGCGTGCCGTCCGCCGCGGCCATGCCTTCGATGGTGCGCACCTCGGCGCCGTCGAGATCGGCCGCGAAGACCGTGCAGGACTTGACCGCCTCACCGTTGACATGGACGACGCAGGCGCCGCACTGGCTTGTGTCGCACCCGACATGGGTGCCGGTCAGGCCCAGGCCCTCGCGCAGGAGCTGCACGAGCAGCGTGCGCCCCTCGACGTCGCGGGTGACGGACGTGCCGTTCACCGTCAGCGTGACTGTCGTCATCCTCTTCCTCCCTTGCAGCGTTCAGCCGATCAAGCGCTTGATCCAGCCCTTTTTCCGTTCCGGCCCGGCCTCGCCCTCCCCGGCGGCGCCGTCCGTGACTGTCTCGTCCGGTCCCTCGATCGCGCTCTGGAACCGTTCGAAGAAATCGTCGGCCAGCTTCTTGGCGAAGCCGTCGATGATGCGGCTGCCGAGCTGGGCGAGCTTGCCCCCGACACTGGCCTCGACCTCGTAGGTCAGCCGCGTGCCCTCGGGAATGTCCTCAAGGCCGACGCTGGCGCCGCCCTTCGCAAAACCGGCCGGACCGCCCTTGCCCTCGCCGCTGATCCGGCAGGACCGGCCCTCGACCACGTCGGATATGGACACGACGCCGGTGAAGCGCGCCTTGACCGGTCCCACTTTCTGGACCACGACCGCCTCGAACCCCTCGGCCACCGATCCGGTCATGCTTTCGCATCCGGGTATGCACGCGGCCAGCACCTCGGGATCGAGGATTGCGGCCCAGACGTCCGCGCGCGGGGCCCGGATGTCGCGGCTGTCGCTCAGGTTCATTGCGACCTCCCGGATTGGCTGCGGTGATTCGACGCTTGGCTTGGTCCGACAGTAGCGCGAAATGCCGGGACGGCAACGCCGCTGAGTCGGCACGCGCGGCGATATGACTGCGGCGGCGGCCGCCGCAGTCGGAACCGGTCGCGACCGTCAGTCCACGTCGAAGACGACGCCCTGCGCCAGGGGCAGGCTGCGGCCGTAGTTCAGCGTGTTGGTGGCGCGGCGCATGTAGCCCTTCCAGGCGTCCGATCCGCTTTCGCGGCCGCCGCCGGTTTCCTTCTCGCCGCCGAAGGCCCCGCCGATCTCGGCGCCCGAGGGGCCGATGTTGACGTTGGCGATGCCGCAGTCCGACCCTTCCGACGAGAGGAAGCCCTCGGCCTCGCGCAGGTCCTGGGTGAAGATGGACGAGGACAGGCCCTGCGGCACGCCGTTGTGCAGCGCCATCACCTGCCCGAAGTCCGAATAGCGCATCACGTAGAGGATCGGCGCGAAGGTCTCCTCGAGCACCGGGCCGACCTGGCCCGGCATCTCGACCAGCGCCGGCCGATAGTAATGCGCGTCATTGGCGGGCATCGCGACCCGGTCGCCGCCGTGCACGGTGCCGCCCGCGGCCTTCGCCGCGGCCAGCGCCTTTTCCATCGCGGTCGCCGCCGCGCCGTCGATCAGCGGCCCGACCAGCGTGCCGGCCTCGAGCGGGTGCCCGACGCGGACCGAGGCATAGGCGCGCTTCAGCCGGGGAAGCAGCGCGTCATAGACGCTGTCGTGCACGAAGAGCCGGCGCAGCGTGGTGCAGCGCTGGCCCGCGGTGCCCATGGCGGCAAAGGCCACCCCGCGCAGCGTCAGGTCAAGATCGGCCGAGGGGCAGACGATCGCCGCGTTGTTGCCGCCGAGTTCGAGGATCGACCGGCCGAAGCGCGCCGCCACCCGCGGGCCGACCGCCCGGCCCATGCGGGTGGACCCCGTCGCCGAGATCAGCGGCACCTGCGGGTGATCGACCATCGCCTCGCCCAGATCGCGCCCGCCGACCAGCAGTGCGCTCAGGCCCTCGGGCACCTCGATGCCCTCGGCGCGCGCCCGCGCCATCGCGCGCAGCATGATCGCCTGGGTGGCCATTGCGGTCAGCGGCGCCTTTTCCGAGGGCTTCCACAGCACGGCGTTGCCGCAGACCAGCGCCAGCGCCGCGTTCCACGACCAGACCGCCACCGGGAAGTTGAAGGCCGAGATGATGCCGACCACGCCCAGCGGGTGCCAGGTTTCCATCATCCGGTGCTCGGGCCGCTCGGTCGCGATGGTCAGGCCGTAAAGCTGACGCGAAAGGCCGGTGGCGAAGTCGCAGATGTCGATCATCTCCTGCACTTCGCCGAGGCCCTCCGAGGTGACCTTGCCCACCTCGATCGACACGAGCCGCCCGAGGTCCGCCTTGTGGACCCGCAGCTCCTCGCCCAGAAGGCGCACGAGTTCACCGCGCTTGGGCGCGGGAACCTTGCGCCACGCGAGGTACGCGGCGTGGGCCGAGGCCACGCGCGCCGCGACCGCCGAGGCCGGATCCTCGGCCACATGGGCAAGGATCTCGCCCGTGATCGGCGTCCGCGCGGCCAGCGTTCCGCCGGTCAGCGACACGTCGGACACCCCGAGGGCTTTCAGCAGCCCCCTCGCTTCGCTCACCAGGGTGCCGTCGGCGCGCACGGGCTGCGCGGTCGCTTGGGTCGTCATCGTCGGGTCTCCTCTCGGGCAATCAGGCCGCCTGGCCCAGCGGCGAGGCGGCCAGTGCGGGGGCCTCGTTGGCATAGACCCGGCCAAAGCGGTTGTCCATGAAGGCCCGAAGCGTCACGTCTTCCTGCCGGATGAAGCCCTTCTGCGGCAGGGTGCCGTCGGCCACCATGTCGAGGACCGCGCAGATGCCGGCGGCGGTGGTCATCTGGATCGCGCTGCGCGCAAGCCCGCCGAGGTTCTGCCCGAAGACGTTGCGGGCGAAGGTCTCCTGCATCAGCCGGCCGCCCTTCTGGCCCGAGACGGTGACATAGATCACGATCACGTCCTGAAGCGTCTGCGGCAGGGCGGATTCGAGAATGTCCTTCAGGAGATCGCGCCGCGCCGAAAGCCGCAGATCCTGAAGAAGCAGCTTCATGATCGCCGCGTGGCCCGGATAGCGGATGGTGCGGTAGTTCAGGTTGCGCACCCGGCCCTCGTAGGTCTCGCACAGCGACCCGAGCCCGCCCGAGGTGTTGAAGGCCTCGTAGCTGATGCCGTCGATGACGATGTGCTCGACCTCCTCGAGCGGCGGAACCTCGACGCGGCGGCCCTCGACGATCGCCTCGCAGGGCTCGCAGTATTCGTTGATCATGCCCTCGGTGCTCCAGGTCAGGCTGTAGCTGAGCGCGTTGTTGGGGAAGCGGGGCAGGGCGCCTACGCGCAGGTTGATCGTGTCCACCGTGTCGAAGCCCCGCGCGATGTCATGGGCGGCGATCGAGATGAACCCGGGGGCGAGGCCGCACTGGGGCACGAAGGCGGCGGCCGCGGTGGCGGCAAGCTCGCGCACCGCGCGGGTGCTGGCCACGTCCTCGGTCAGGTCGAAGTAATGCACGCCGGCGCGGGCGGCCGCCCCGGCGATGGCCACGGTCAGATGGAAGGGCGCGGCCGACAGCACCGCGAAGGTGCCGGCCAGCAGCCGGTCGAGCGCGGCGCCGTCCTTCACGTCCACGACCGCGCGCCGCACCTGCGCGGCGGTCCGGCAGGCGTCGAGCTCGGCCTGGCCGCGGTCCACGAGCGTCACCTCGTAGTCCCGGCTCAGCGCAAGGAGGTCCGCAATGGTCGAGCCGATCTTGCCCGCTCCGACGACGACGATCTTCTTCATGGGAATGTCTCCGCGTTTCCTTTCTCCCAGACTCCCCGCTGGCGCCGCCGTAATGAAGCGTCGGAACGTCATGAACTGGTCAAAGTCTGCGCATCCTGACGGGATTTTCGGCAGAATGCCGGAAACCGGGGTCGGGCCGGGTGGCCGCAGGGCTGGGGACCGGGCCGTGGCGGAACCGCCCGCGGCTGCACGCGGGATCGCGGCGAAACTGCATCGCGCGGCCCCGATTCGCCGCGCCGGCCGCCCCTTGGCGGGCGGTCGTTGCCCGTGCCGGTTGCCCTGGCCGCCTCCGAGCCGGCCGAAAGCCCCCGGAAAGTCGATTGTGCGCAGGCGCACAAGGCTTTGCACGAAGGCCGATGCCTTGCCGCCGCTCACGCCGTCTCGCAGCAAGGTGATGGCCGCGCCCTGTAACGCTCGGGGAAAAAGCCTTTGTGTTTCAATGGGTCCGGTGTCGGATCACACGTTCGGGACAACGCAAGCGTTACAGGCGCCACCGCCGAAAACCGCGTGAGGCGGCGTGAGGAAGCCGTGATTCGACGGCGGCGCCGCGCTGGGGAAGCCTTGTCTCACCGGGTCACAGGGACCTGGCCCCGGCAACGGGGATCGCACCGAGACAAAGGAAAAGGGTCTTGTCATGAAACGTCACATCGTCATCGCCGCCGCCGGCCTGCTCGCCGCCTTCGCCGGCTCCGCTTCCGCCATGGTCCGCAGCAACGATCTGTCGCCGGCCATCACCGCGCAGGTTCTGAAGCTCGTGCCGGGCGCCGATCTGTCCGCGCTTTCGCCGGCCCAGTCCACGGCGCTCTCGCAGATCAACACCAACTCCAACGATCTGCGCACGGCCTCCGACTTCCGGGCCTACATCCGCGCCGTTCTCGGCGAGAACTGAGACCGGCAGCGCCCCGGGCTGCCGTCGGCGGCGGTATCCCGGGGTCTTCGGACAAACCATGACGGTGGGGACCGGGACCATCCGGTTCCCGCCGATGTCGCTTTTCCCCCGCGAAGTGTCGAGTGAGCCTACCGGGGCTGGGCCGGCTCTGGCACATAGGGTCAGCGGATCAGCGACGGAGAGGGCCGATGAAATCCCATGTCAGGGCGCTTGTTGTCGGGGGCGGGGCGGTCGGCACCGGCATCGCCTATCATCTGGCGAAGGCCGGTTGGGACACGATGCTGCTCGAACGCGACGAGCTCACCTCGGGCTCGACCTGGCATGCGGCGGGGCTCCTGCCGCTGTTCAACATGTCCTACGCCACCACCCACATCCACAAGTACAGCGTCGATTTCTACAAGACGCTGGAAGCGGAGACCGGACTCAATCCCGGCTTTTACGTGGTGGGTAACCTGCGCATGGCCCAGACCGATGCGCGGATGGACGAATACATGCTCTATTCGTCGGTGGCCGAGACCGCCGGCGTCTATCACGAGTTCCTGACCCCGGCCCAGATCCGCGACCGCTGGCCGCTGGTGCGGACTGAGGATCTGAAGGGCGCGCTCTTCCACCCGCAGGACGGCTACATCAACCCCGCCGACGTGACCCAGGCCATGGCCAAGGGCGCGCGTCAGCGCGGGGTCGAGATCGTCCGCCGCGCCCAGGTCGACGGCTACCGCTGGACCGGCGCGGAATGGATCGTCTCGGGCCGGATGATGGTGGAGAAGGGGGGCATGCTGGTCCCCTCCGAGGACACGTTCGAGATCCATGCCGAACACGTCGTCACCGCGACCGGCAACCACGCCCAGCGCACCGCGCGGCTCCTCGGCATCAAGATCCCGGCCATTCCGGTCGAACACCAGTATATCGTGACCGAACCTGACCCGATGCTGGTCGAATGGCGCAAGTCGAACCCCCAGCACCCGGTGCTGCGCGACGCCGACGCCAAATGGTACGTGCGCGAGGAGCGCGGCGGCTGGATCCTCGGCCCCTACGAGCGCGGTGCCCCGGCGCGCTTCCTCTACGACGTGCCCGAGAGTTTCCGCGCCGATCTCTTCCCGCTCGACCTCGAACGGATCGAGGCCGAATACCTGTCGATGATCCACCGGATCCCGTCCTCCGAGACGGTGGGTCTCAAGGACGACTTCAACGGTCCGATCTGCTACACCCCGGACGGCAACCCGCTGGTCGGGCCGGCGCCGGGGCTGCGCAACATGTGGCTGGCCGAAGGCTTCAGCTTCGGCATCACCGCGGCGGGCGGAACCGGCCACTACCTTGCGCAGATGATGGTCGAGGGCGAGGCCGAGATCGACATGGCCAGCCTCGATCCGCGCCGCTACGGCGGCTGGATGACCACCGAATACGCCGCGCGCAAGAACGAGGAGTGCTACGAGCACGTCTTCATCCTCCACCACCCCGACGAAGAGCGCGAGGCCTGCCGGCCGCTGCGCACGTCGCCCGCCTATGACCGGCAGAAGGCCCGCGGCGCCCAGTTCGGGCAGGTCAACGGCTGGGAACGCCCGACCTATTTCGGGCCGCTCGATGCGCCGCCGACCTTCGACCACGACGGCCGCAGCTTCCGGCGCGGCACCTGGTGGCCCTACGCGGTCGCCGAGGCGAAGGCCATCCGCGAGACGGCGGGCCTCATCGACGCCACCGCCTTCACCAAGCATCTGGTGCGGGGCCCGGGCGCGACCGCCTTCCTCGACTGGTTCACCTGCAACGCGCTGCCGAAGGTCGGCCGGATCAACCTCACCTATGCCCTGACCGAGGCCGGCACGACGCGCAGCGAATACACGATCGTGCGCCTGGCCGAACACGAATACTACCTCGTCTCGGCCGGCGCCTGGACGGCCTATGACGGCGACTGGCTGCGCAAATGCGCCGAGGACCGCATGGCGGATTTCGGCTGGATCGACATCCACGATGTCACCACGCAATGGGGCGTCTTCGCGCTGGCCGGGCCGCAGAGCCGCGCCATCCTGCGCGAGATCGTCAAGGATGCCGATCCCGACACGGTCCTGTCGAACAAGCGCTTCCCCTGGCTTTCCATGCGCGGGATCGAGCTCGGCATGGTGCCGGTCCGCGCGATCCGGGTGGCCTACACGGGCGAACTCGGCTGGGAACTCCATCATCCGATCGAGATGCAGAATTACCTCTTCGACCGGCTGATGACGGCGGGCGAGCCGCTCGGGCTCAAGCTCGTGGGCGCGCGGGCCCAGAACTGGCTCCGCCAGGAGAAGAGCTACCGCGCCTTCGGCAACGAGCTCGGCCGCGACGCGACCCCGCTCGAAGGCGGCCTCGACCGCTTCGTCGATCTCTCCAAGTCCTTCCTCGGCAAGGAGGCGATGGTCGAGACCGGCATCCGCGCGAAATGCGTCACGGTTCTCATCGACGGGCCGGCGGATGCCGACCCCTGGGGCAAGGAGGCGCTGCTGCACGGGGCCGAGAAGGTCGGCCGCCTGACCTCGGGCGGCTGGTCCGTGGCCTTCGGCAAGCAGATCGGCATGGGCTACGTGCGCCCCGATCTCGCCCTGCCGGGAACCGAGCTTCAGGTCCGCATGTTCCGCCAGACCTTCCGCGCCGTCGTCACCGAGGACAGCCCCTACGATCCTCAGAACCTGCGCATCCGGCAGGACGGCTAGGCCGGGCCGCGGGGCGAAAGTCCCCGCGTCCCCGCTCCGCAAAGGGCCACCTCCGGGACACGGACCCCGGCGGAAAAGCCGGATCGCGTCCCTCTCACTGGACGAAATATCCCGGGGGTGCGGGGGCAGGGCCCCCGCGACCCCGCCCCCCCCCCCCCCCCCCCCCCCCCCCGATCCCGCGTCAGTTGCCGCGGCCGAAGTCGTCGCGGGTGACGGTGCCGTCGCCGTTGCGGTCCATCTGCGCATACCAGTCCGGGGTGCGGGCAAGGAACTCTTCGCGGCTGACGAAGCCGTCGCCATCGACGTCGTTGAAGGCCCGCTCCATCCCGGCGTTCTCACGCCGGAGCTGCCCCGCGCCCTCCGCCTTGCCCTGGCGCACCTGCGCCTGATCCTGCGCCCGCGCCTCGTCGAAAAGCGCATACTCCTCGACTGAAAGCCGGCCGTCCTCGTCGGCGTCGAAGGTCAGGAAGATGTCGCCGCGCTTCGAGGTGGCCTCGGCCAGCGTCACCGCGCCATCGGCGTCGCCGTCCCAGTTCTCGATGAAATGCGGAACCCCGCCGCCGCCCTGGGCAAGGGCGTGCGCGGCGACGAGGGCGAGGACGAAAGCAAGCGCAGTCTTCATGATCGGACCTTTCAAATTCGGCATTGCGAATATGAAACGGACCCGCCCGGCGTTTCCGTCGTGGCCGGATCCGCACCCCGCCGGGGCGCCCGTCAGCCCATCTTCGCCGCGAGTTCGTCCCAGCAGGCCAGCGCGTGGCCCGAATACATCAGCCCCGGACCTCCGGCCATCTGGATGTTCATGGCGAGGATGTCGATCAGCTCCTCGCGCGTGCCTCCGGCCTTCATCATCGCCTCGATGTGGAAGTTGATGCAGGGCTCGCAGCGGATCGCCAGCGACATGGCCAGCGCGATCCATTCCTTCTGGCGGACATCGAGCGTCCCGTTTTCCTTCACCGCGAGCGAGAGGGCCGAGAAGCCCTTGGTGCTGTCGGGCGCGGCCTTGTAGAGGACGCGCAGCTCGTCGCGCATCTGGCTGATCTCGTCGGAATAGGTGGTCATTCACGGTCTCCTCTTCGCTGCCGTTGGCCGGCGGGTGTTCGCACGGCCGGCCCCGCCGGGCCTTGATGCGGATCAAGCCCGCGCGAAGCGTGCGGGGTCAAGCGCCGCCACCGTCGCGGCGGCAAGCTCGGGTGTACGGCCGCCGAGCAGGTCGCGGGCCAGCCGGCTCGCCGCCGGCGCGGTCTGGAATCCGTATCCCCCCTGTCCGGCGATCCAGAAGAACGACGGATCGTCCGCTGCGCGCCCGATCGCCAGCACCCGGTCGGGGGCGAAGGTCCTGAGCCCGGCCCAGCTCGCCAGCAGGCGCGTGACCGGCTCGGTCACATGCGCCTCGTAGCGGGCAAGCCCATCGGCCAGCACCATGTCGTCCGCCCAGGCGTCGTGCGGCTCCTGCGGATCCTCGTCGGCGGGCGACACGATCAGGGCGCCGGCATCGGGCTTGGCATACCAGCTTTCCCCCGCCCCGAAGAGCATCGGCCACGCCGACACGTCATGGCCACCGGGCGCGGGGATGCGGGCCATCGACCGCCGGAACGGCGTGAGACCGAGCGGCCGAACCCCCGCCATCGCCGCGATCCCGTCCGCCCAGGCCCCGGCGGCGTTCACCAGAACCGCGCCCTCGAAGGCTCCGGCAGCGGTTTCGGCGCGCCACCCGGTCCGCGTGCGCCCGATGCCGGTGACCCGCGCGGAAAGCGCGATCCGCGCACCTCGATCCCGGGCCTCGCGCAGGAATCCCTGCACCAGGCGATCGGTGTCGATGTCCCAAGCATGATCGGCGATTGCGGCCAGGGTGACGGTGTCGGGGTTGAGGACGGGGACGATGTCGAGCGCCTCGTCGCGGCTGATGGGATCGAGCCGCATCACCGCCACATCGCGGCGGAAGGCCTCCGCCTCTGCGGGGCCCGCGACGATCATCAGGCCGCGCGGCGCCAGAAGGCCCGGCGTGGCATGGAAATGCCCGCCGCTCGCCAGCGACAGGTCCACGACCGGCGGCAGGCCGTAGCGCGGCTCGTAAAGCGCGGCCGAGCGCCCGGAGGCATGATACGCGAGATGCGGCTCGGCCTCGAGCAGCGTCACCCGGCCCAGCTCCGAAAGGCGGTCGGCCGCGGAAACCCCGGCTATCCCCCCGCCGATGATGAGAAAATCCGACATCATGGCCGCGACCCTGCCATGCGGCCGTGCGGAAGGAAAGGCCGGCCGCGGTGGCGCCGGTCAGATCGAGAGCTGCATGTTGCGCAGGCTCGCGCGGCGCAGCACGCCGCCGTCCGGCCCGGCCGTGCGGACCTCGATCCGCTGCGGAACACACCGCTGGCCGACCTGCGCATAATCCGAATAGCTGGCCTTCCAGTCGCATTGTCCGCCGGCGCCATCGGGCACGCCCGCCGCCGCCATCGACACCACGTCGCCCTCGGCGTTGAAGAGATAGCCGGCCCGCGCCTCGCCCGCCGGTGTCTCCAGGCTGACGAGCACGGCCCCTTCGGCCTGCGACCGCCAGTGCAGCGCCGGATTGCCGATCATGGCGTCCGGGGCCCAGGGTAGATCGGCCAGGTAGCGATAGGCCGCCGCCAGCGCCGTCTCGCGGCCCTTGCGGCGCGCAAGCGGCAGCGACACCAGCCGGCGCTCCTCCACCCGGCCGTCCCCGGCGATCAGCGTCTCGACCACCCGGTCGGGCGGCCAGGGGCCGAAGGACCGGCTCGCGTCGAAGAGGAACCCCGCCCGGCCCAGGGCCATGACCTGCCAGGCCTCGAACCGGCGCAGGACGCCGTTCACGCGCATCTCGCCCTCGAGGCCGAGCGCCGCGACCCGCAGTCCGAGCCCCGGTTCGGCACCGGCCCGGCTCGCATAGCACAGGACTTCGGCGGGAAGACCCGTCAGGGCCGCCGCCTGCGGCCCCTCGCGCAGCCGGGCGGCAAGGGACAGGGCCCGTGCCCGGAACGCCCGGGCCTGGAAGAACTGCCAGGACGCCAGCACGAGGACGGCCAGGATGAACACATAAAGAAACAGTTCCACGGCGCGGTTCCGCAGGCTGGCTTTCCCGAGGGGCTACACGGCAAGCCCGCGCCGCGCCAGCGCTACCTTGCGCGCCCGGCCGCGATAAGCGGGAAGCCGCACACGTCCCGGGGGGCGGATTGTCAGGGAATCGAGAGAAACAGCTTCTGGTTTCCGGCGAAACGTCAGACTTGCCAGACGGCGCTGCGTAGCGCTTCATGGGGCAAGGGAAAGGCGCGGGTCCGCTTTACGCCGCATCGGGCGGGACCGCAGACAGGCCTCACGGGGAGAAGGCGGCGGGTTCGGACATGACCGACATCGCGTTTCTGTTGAACGGAACGCCGGTCCGCATCACGGGGCAATCGCCGACGCGGACACTGCTCGACTGGCTGCGCGAAAGCCGCGGGCTCCCGGGAACCAAGGAAGGCTGCAACGAGGGCGACTGCGGGGCCTGCACCGTGATGGTGACCGATGCCGGCGGCTCGCGCGCCCTCAACGCCTGCATCCTGCTGCTGCCCCAGATTCACGGCAAGGCCGTGCGCACGGTCGAGGGCCTCTCGGGCCCGAAGGGCGAGCTGCACCCCGTCCAGGCGGCGATGGTCGAGCATCACGGCAGCCAGTGCGGCTTCTGCACCCCCGGCTTCGTGGTCTCGATGGCGGTGGCGCATCAGCAGGGCGCGCGGGACTGGAACGACCGGCTGGCCGGAAACCTCTGCCGCTGCACCGGCTATGCGCCGATCGTGCGGGCGGCCGAGGCCGCGGCCGATGCCCCGGTCCCGGACTGGATGACCGCCGATCGCGAGGCGCTTCGCTCCGTCTCACTGGACGAAATATCCTCGGGGGGGGCCGGGGGGGCCGACAGCCCCCCCGCCGTCGCCGCGGCCGCCTTCCGCCCGCGCAGCGCCGACGAGCTGGCCCGCTGGTATGCCGCCCATCCGCAGGCGACCCTGATCGCCGGGGCGACCGACGTCGGTCTGTGGGTGACCAAGCAGTTGCGCGATCTGTCCGAGGTGGCCTTCCTGAACGGATGCGCCGACCTCGCCACCATCACGCCCGAATCCGGCGGCCTGCGCATCGGCGCGATGGTGACGATCGCCGTCCTGCGCGCGGCGATGGCGGGCCCGCACCCGGCTTTCGCCGAACTCCTGCGCCGCTTCGCCAGCGAACAGGTGCGCGCCGCGGCCACGATCGGCGGCAACATCGCCAACGGCTCGCCCATCGGCGATGCACCGCCCGCGCTGATCGCGCTGGGTGCGCGGCTCACCCTGCGTCAGGGCGAGGACCGGCGCACGATCGCGCTCGAGGACTTCTTCCTCGAATACCGCCGGCAGGACCGCCGGCCCGGCGAATTCGTGGAATCGCTCTGGATCCCCGACGCGGCGCCCGATCTCGCCGCCTACAAGCTCTCGAAGCGCTTCGACCAGGACATCTCCGCGGTCTGCGGCTGCTTCAACATCACCCGCCAGTCGGGACGTGTCACCGCGGCGCGCATCGCCTTCGGCGGCATGGCGGGGATTCCGAAGCGGGCCCGCGCCGTCGAGGCCGCACTTCTTGGCCGCGACTGGTCCGAGGCGACGGTGCGCGCGGCGATGGCCGAATTCGCGCAGGACTTCGCGCCGATGACCGACATGCGCGCCAGCGCCGGCTACCGTCTGGAGGCGGCGCGCAACATGCTGATGCGCTACTGGCTGGAAAGCCAGGGCATGGCCACCGATGTGCTGGAGGTGCGGGCATGAGCGTGTCGCAGCCCATTCCCCATGATTCCGCCGAGCTGCACGTCACCGGCCGCGCCCGCTATGTCGACGACCTGCCGGTGCCGGCGGGCACGCTGCACCTCGCCTTCGGCCTTTCGACCGTGGCGCATGGCGAGATCCTCGCGATGGATCTCTCGGCCGTGCGCGCCGCGCCGGGCGTCGTCGCGGTGCTGTCCGCCGACGATCTGCCCTTTGCCAACGATGTCTCGCCCTCGGTCCATGACGAGCCGCTTCTGGCCACCGGCACGGTCCACTATGTCGGCCAGCCGGTCTTCTGTGTGGTGGCCGAAAGCCACCTTCTGGCGCGCAAGGCCGCGCGGCTCGGCCGGATCGACTATCGGGAACTCCCGGCGCTCCTGACCGTCGAGGACGCGCTGGCCGCCGGCAGCCGTTTCGAAGGCGGGCCGGTCGTCTGGCAGAAGGGCGACGCCGCAGCGGCCATCACGGGCGCGCCCCACGTGATCGAGGGCCGGCTTGCGATGGGCGGGCAGGAGCACTTCTACCTCGAAGGTCAGGCTGCCCTCGTCCTGCCGCAGGAAGGCGGCGGCATGATTGTGCACGCCTCGACGCAGCACCCGACCGAGATCCAGCACAAGGTCGCCGAGGCGATCGGCCTGCCGATGAACGCGGTGCGGGTCGAGATGCGGCGCATGGGTGGCGGCTTCGGCGGCAAGGAAAGCCAGGGCAACGCGCTCGCGGTGGCCTGCGCGGTCGCGGCCCGGCTGACCGGGCGCGCCTGCAAGATGCGCTACGACCGGGACGACGACATGGTCATCACCGGCAAGCGCCACGACTTCCGCATCGACTACCGCGCGGGCGTCACCGACGAGGGCCGCATCCTCGGGATCGAATTCCTCCAGCTCGCCCGCTGCGGCTGGAGCCAGGACCTGTCGCTTCCGGTCGCCGACCGCGCCATGCTGCATGCGGACAACGCCTACCATCTCGAGAATGTCCGCATCGAGAGTCACCGGCTCAGGACCAACACCCAGTCCGCGACCGCCTTCCGCGGCTTCGGCGGCCCGCAGGGCATGCTGGGCATCGAGAGGGTTCTCGACCACATCGCCCATGCGCTCGGCCGCGATCCGACCGAGGTGCGCCGGCGCAACTTCTACGCCGACGCCGAGAAGGCGGAGTCCTTGCCCGCCGAGTCCGGTGATCCGGGGGCTCCGCCCGCCGGGTCCGGTGATCCGGGGGCTCCGCCCCCGGACCCCCGGGGTATTTCCGCGAAGAAGAAGCCGCAGACGACGCCCTACGGCATGGAGGTCGAGGACTTCATCCTGAACGGCCTCGTCGCGCGCTTGCAGGAATCGAGCGACTTTGCCGCCCGGCGCGCCGCGGTGGACGCCTGGAATGCGAAAAATCCGATCCTGAAGCGCGGGATCGCGCTGACGCCGGTCAAGTTCGGGATCAGCTTCACGCTGACCCATCTCAACCAGGCCGGAGCGCTCGTGCACGTCTACCAGGACGGCTCGATCCATCTCAATCACGGCGGGACCGAGATGGGCCAGGGGCTGAACCGCAAGGTGGCGCAGGTCGCGGCCACGATCTTCGGGGTCGACCCCTCGGTCGTGGCGATCACCGCGGCCGACACGGCCAAGGTGCCGAACACCTCGGCCACGGCGGCCTCGTCGGGGTCGGATCTGAACGGCATGGCGGTGAAGGCCGCCTGCGAGACCATCCGCGACCGGATGGCGGCCCATCTGGCCGGGGAGAACCAGGCCGAGGCCGCCTCGGTCGTCTTCGAGGGCGGAGAGGTGCGGGTTGGCGGGGCGGTCCTGAGCTTCGCGGAAGCGGCGGCGCGCTGCTACCAGTCGCGCGTGAGCCTGTCGTCGACCGGCTTCTACGCGACCCCGAAGCTGTCCTGGGACCGCAGGGCCGGGCGCGGCCGGCCGTTCTTCTACTTCGCCTATGGCGCTTCGGTGACCGAGGTGGTGATCGACACGCTGACCGGCGAGAACCGCATCCTGCGCGCCGACATCCTGCACGACTGCGGCGCGAGCCTGAACCCCGCGATCGACATCGGCCAGATCGAGGGCGCCTATGTGCAGGGCGCGGGCTGGCTGACGACCGAGGAACTGGTCTGGGACGGCAAGGGGCGGCTCATGACCCACGCGCCCTCGACCTACAAGATCCCGGCCTGTTCGGATCGGCCCGAGGTGTTCAACGTCGCCCTCTATCCGGGGGCCAACCGCGAGGACACGATCTTCCGGTCGAAGGCGGTGGGCGAGCCGCCGTTCATGCACGGGATTTCCGCGCTGATGGCGCTGTCGGACGCCTGCGCGGCCTGCGGGCCGCACTACCCCGCGCTCGACGCCCCCGCGACGCCCGAGCGGATCCTCGCGGCCGTGGCGCGCGCCCGCGGAGAGCGGCCATGAGCTTCGATCCGGGCGCGCTGGCGGCCGCGGTCGCCGCGCACGGCTGCGTCGTGCGCGTCGTCGTGGCCGAGGTGAAGGGGTCGGCCCCGCGTGAGGCCGGGGCCGCGATGCTGGTCTGGGCGGACGGGCAGTCGGGCACCATCGGCGGCGGGGCGCTGGAATGGGAGGCCGCGCGCCGCGCCCGGGCGATGCTGCGCTCCGGCGAGGACGGCCGTATGGACCGGCTCGCGCTCGGCCCGGAACTGGCCCAGTGCTGCGGCGGGGCCGTGGTCCTGGTCAGCGAGCGCTTCCACGCCGCCAACCTTCCGGAAGGGGTGGCCGCCGTCGCGCGCCGTCTTCCCGGCGGCCCGGCCGAGCCGCCCCTTGCCGTGGCCCGGATCCTGGCGCGGGCGCGCCGTGGCGAGCGCGTCGGAACGCTTCTCGTGCACGGCTGGCTTGTCGAGCCGGTCGCGCGTCCGCAGCGCGCGCTCTGGGTCTGGGGCGCGGGCCATGTCGGGCGGGCGATCGTCGCGACGCTCGCGCCCCTGCCGGATCTGCGCATCGTCTGGCTGGACACCGGCCCTGACCGGTTTCCCGCATCCATCCCGGAGGGCGTCACCATCCGCCACGCGGCCGACCCCGCCGATCTGGTGGCCGAGGCGCCGAGCGGGGCCGAGCATCTGGTGCTGACCTTCAGCCATGCGCTCGATCTCGAGCTCTGCCACCGGCTCCTGCGGCACGGCTTCCGCAGTCTCGGCCTGATCGGGTCGGCGTCGAAGGCCGCGCGATTCCGGTCGCGTCTTGCGGCACTTGGCCACCGGCCTGCCGAAATCGCGCGCATCCGCTGCCCGATCGGAGCCCCGGGGCTCGGCAAGCACCCGCAGGCGATTGCCATCGGCGTCGCCGCCGAAATCTTGAACGACACGAGCGCAACGACACCCGAAAAGGACGCGCCAGATGACAGGGACGGTACTGCTTTCGATCCGAGGGATCACCAAGGCCTATCCGGGCGTCGTCGCCAATAGCGACGTCTCCTTCGACATCGGCGCGGGCCAGGTGCACGCGCTTCTGGGCGAGAACGGCGCCGGCAAGTCGACGCTGGTCAAGATGATCTACGGGCTGGTGCGCCCGGACAGCGGCACCATGACGCTGCGCGGCGCGCCCTATGCGCCCCATGAGCCGCGCGCCGCGCGGGCTGCGGGCGTCGCCATGGTGTTCCAGCACTTCAGCCTGTTCGAGGCGCTGAACGTGGCCGAGAACGTGGCGCTCGGCATGGACAACCCGCCGCCGCAGCGCGAACTCGCCCGGCGCATCCGCGAGGTCAGCGAGGGCTACGGCCTGCCGCTCGATCCGTCGCGGCTGGTGGGCGACCTCTCCGCGGGCGAGCGCCAGCGGGTCGAGATCGTGCGCTGCCTCCTGCAGGATCCGAAGCTTCTGATCATGGACGAGCCGACGAGCGTGCTGACGCCGCAGGAGGTGGACATCCTCTTCGGCACGCTCCGGCAACTGGCCGCCGAGGGCACCTCGATCCTCTACATCAGCCACAAGCTCGAGGAGATCCGCAGCCTCTGCGACGAGGCGACGGTGCTGCGGCGGGGCAAGGTGGTCGGAAGCTGCAACCCGCGCGAACGCTCGGCCCGCGAACTGGCGGAACTGATGGTCGGCGCGACCCTGACGCCGCCCGAGCGGACGCCCGCCGAGCCGGGGCCGGTCGCGCTGTCGGTCAAGGGCCTGAGCATCGCCTCGCTCAGCCAGTTCGGCACCAGCCTGAAGGACGTGACCCTGACCGTCCGCCGGGGCGAGGTGCTGGGCATCGGCGGGGTCGCGGGCAACGGGCAGGACGAGCTGCTGCTGGCGCTGTCGGGCGAGGTGCGGACCGGCCCGGGCGTCATCACGCTGGACGGCACCGATCTGGGCCCGCGCGGCCCCGACAGCCGCCGCGCCGCGGGTCTCGTGACCGCGCCCGAAGAGCGGCTCGGCCATGCCGCGGCGCCCGACATGAGCCTGACCGAGAACGCGCTCCTGTCCGGGCGCCGGCGGATGGACCTGGCCACGAAGGGCTTCATCGACTGGGGCAAGACCCGCAGCTGGGCCGAGGAAATCGTGAAGACCTTCGACGTGCGCACCCCCGGTGTCCATGTCGCGGCCCGGGCGCTCTCGGGCGGCAACCTCCAGAAGTTCGTGATCGGGCGCGAGATCCTTCAGGAGCCGCGGGTGATCGTCGTCAACCAGCCGACCTGGGGTGTGGATGCGGCCGCGGCCGCCTTCATCCGGCAGGCGCTTCTGGACCTCGCCGCACGCGGGGCGGCGGTGATCGCGATCAGCCAGGACATCGACGAGCTTCTGGAAATCGCCGACCGGTTCGCGGCGCTCAATGCGGGGCGGCTGTCGGCGCCGGTGCCGACCCGGGGACTGACTGTCGACCAGATCGGGCTGATGCTGGGCGGCGCGCACGGAATGCATGCGGCGGAGGGGCACATCCATGTTGAGGCTTGAACGGCGCCGGTCGCCCTCGCGCATCTGGGCCTGGGGGACACCCCTGCTGGCCGTGGCGCTGACCATGGTCGCGGGCGGGATCATGTTCGCCCTGCTCGGCAAGAATCCGATCGAGGTGATCCGCACGATCTTCTGGGATCCGCTCTTCGGCGAATTCGCCTTCTACCTGCGCGGCCAGCTTCTGGTGAAGGCCGGGCCGCTGATCCTGATCGCGGTCGGGCTGGCGCTGGGCTTCCGGGCCGGGATCTGGAACATCGGGGCCGAGGGCCAGTACATCATGGGCGCGATCTTCGGCGCGGCGGTGGGTCTTGCGGCCTTTCCGACCGAAAGCCGCTGGATCTTTCCGCTGATGATCGTCGCCGGCGCCTTCGGCGGCTGGCTCTGGGCGATGATCCCCGCGATCCTCAAGACCCGCTTCAACACCAACGAGATCCTCGTGTCCCTGATGCTGGTCTATGTCGCGCAGACCATCCTCGCCATGGCCTCGACCGGGTTCCTGCGCAACCCCGAGGGCATGGGCTTTCCCGGCAGCCGCAACTTCTCGTCCTATCCGGCGGCGCGCAACGCCGAACTGATCGTGGGCAGCGGCATCCACTGGGGGGTGGTGACGGCCGTCGGGGTGGTGATCCTCGCCTACATCCTGCTCCAGCGCCACATCCTGGGCTTCCAGATCAAGCTGTCGGGCCAGGCGCCACGCGCGGCGCGCTTCCACGGGGTGAGCCCCAACCGGCTCGTGGTCCTCTGCATGGGCATCTCCGGCGCGCTCGCCGGCATGGCCGGGCTTTACGAGGTCACCGGGCCGGCCGGCCAGATCTCGATCGACTTCAACGTGGGCTACGGCTTCACCGCGATCATCGTGGCCTTCCTCGGCCGGCTCAATCCGCTGGGGATCTTTCTCGCGGGGCTTCTGATGGCGCTCACCTACATCGGGGGCGAGATGGCGGCCACGAACCTCGGCCTGCCCTCGGCCGCGATCCAGGCCTTCCAGGGGATGCTTCTCTTCTTCCTGCTGGCCGTCGACGTGTTGACCAACTTCCGCATCCGCCTTGGCATGGGAGGCAAATGATGGACTTCGGTGGCATCAATCCGGTGATCCTGCTCTCTTCGCTGATGGTGGCCTCGGTGCCGATCCTTCTTGCCGCGCTGGGCGAGCTGGTGGTGGAAAAGTCCGGCGTCCTGAACCTCGGGGTCGAGGGCATGATGATCATGGGCGCGATCTGCGGCTTCATCACCGCCGTCCATTCCGGCAGCCCGCTTCTGGGCTTTGTCGGTGGCGCGGCCGGGGGCGCGGTGCTCAGCCTTGTCTTCGCCTTCCTGACCCAGTCGCTTATGGCCAACCAGGTGGCGACGGGCCTTGCGCTCACGCTCTTCGGGCTGGGGCTGTCGTCGCTGATGGGGCAGAATTACAACGGCATCAAGCCGCCGCCGACCCCGCATGTCCCGCTCGGCCCGCTGAAGGACATCCCCGTGCTCGGGCCGATCCTCTTCGACCATGACGCGATGGTCTACATCTCGATCGCGCTCGTGGCGCTGGTCTGGTGGGTGCTGCGGGCCACGCGGCTCGGGCTGGTGATCCGCGCGGTCGGCGAAAGCCATGATGCGGCCCATTCGCTCGGCTACAAGGTCAACCTGATCCGCCTGGGCGCCATCACCTTCGGCGGCGCCATGGCCGGTCTGGGCGGCGCCTATGTCAGCCTGGTGCGGGTGCCGCAGTGGGTGGACGGGATCACCGCGGGCGCCGGCTGGATCGCGCTTGCCATCGTGGTCTTCGCCAGCTGGAAGCCCTGGCGCGTGCTGCTCGGCGCCTGGCTTTTCGGCGGCATCACCGTCCTGCAGCTCAATCTTCAGGCCGCGGGCAGCCGCATTCCCGTCGAGTACTTGTCGATGTCCCCCTATCTGGTAACCATCCTCGTGCTGGTCATCATGTCCTCGGGCCGCGGCAAGGCGGCGCTGAACGCGCCCGCGAGCCTCGGACAGAACTTCCACGCCGCCCGCTGAGACGCGGCGCAACACCAACGGGTCGGCCAGAGCCGCCCCTGCAACAGGAGAGAGAGATGCTGAGAAGAACCCTACTGGCCACCGCCGCGCTCGGCCTCGGCCTGATGGCCGCGGGCGGCGCCTTCGCCGCCGGCATGGACAAGGTCAAGGCCTGCTTCGTCTACGTCGGCCCGATCGGCGACGGCGGCTGGACCTACCAGCACCACCAGGGCGCGCTGGCGGTGAAGGAGAAGTTCGGCGACAAGGTCGACGTCCAGTGGCAGGAAAGCGTGCCCGAGGGCGCCGACGCCGAGCGCGTGCTGACCCAGATGGCGCTTTCGGGCTGCAACATCATCTTCACCACCTCCTTCGGCTACATGGACGCGACCAACGCCGTCGCCGCCAAGTTCCCGAACGTGATGTTCGAGCACGCCACCGGCTTCAAGCGCGAGCATCCGAACGTCTCGACCTACAACGCCCGCTTCTACGAAGGCCGCGCCGTCGAGGGCCTGATCGCGGGCCGCATGACCAAGTCGAACAAGATCGGCTACATCGCCTCGTTCCCGATCCCCGAGGTCGTGATGGGCATCAACTCCTACTACCTCAACGCCAAGAAGGTGAACCCGGCGGTCGAGCTGTCGGTGGTCTGGGCCTACACCTGGTTCGATCCGGCCAAGGAGGCCGACGCCGCCAAGGCGCTGATCGACCAGGGCGTGGACGTGATCGCGTCGCACACCGACTCGACGGCGCCCTTGGCCGAGGCGAAGAAGACCGACGGCAAGGTGATCGGCTTCGGCCAGGCCTCGGACATGGCCGAATACAAGCCGAGCCCGCGCGTCACCTCGATCATCGACAACTGGGGTCCCTACTACATCGAGCGCGTGGGCGCGCTGCTCGACGGCACCTACCAGCAGGCCGATGTCTGGGCCGGCATCAAGGGCGGCGAGGTGCTGATCGGCGAGATCACCGACGCGGTCCCGGCCGAGGTCAAGGCCGAGGCCGAGAAGATGCGCGACGACATCGCGGCGGGCACCTACCACCCGTTCACCGGACCGATCAACAAGCAGGACGGCAGCGCCTGGCTGGCCGAGGGGCAGACCGCGTCGGACGGCGATCTTCTGGGGATGAACTTCTACGTCGAGGGAATCACCGGCGATCTGCCGAAGTGACCGGCCCGTTTTCATGACACCCTGATGAAGGCCCGGCCCTGTGCCGGGCCTTTCCCGTTCAAGGCTCTGCGACACAATGAAGCGGTTATTGACAGGCGCGGAATTCGGGCGATGTGCTAGGGGGGACAGGTCGGCCGGGCGGGCCGGCGCGGAGGGAGGAACCGATCATGGCCCATGTCGTCGTTCTGGGTGCGGGTCTCGGCGGGTCGATCATGGCCTACGAGATGAAGGACCAGTTGCGCAGGGAAGACACCATCACCGTCGTCACCAAGGATCCGAAGTATCACTTCGTGCCCTCGAACCCTTGGGTCGCCGTCGGCTGGCGCAAGCGGGACGACATCACGATCGACATCGAGAAGACGATGAAGAAGAAGGGCATCGGCTTCAAGGCCAGCCCGATGGAGAAGCTGATCCCCGAAGAGAACCGGATGGAGCTCGCCGACGGATCCTCGGTCAGCTACGACTATCTCATCATCGCGACCGGCCCGGAACTGGCCTTCGACGAGATCGAGGGGCTCGGCCCCCACGGCGGCCACACCGACTCGGTCTGCCACGTCGACCACGCCGAGATCGCCTATCAGAAGTTCGAGGAATTCTGCAAGAATCCGGGCCCGGTCATCATCGGCGCCGTGCAGGGGGCAAGCTGCTACGGCCCGGCCTACGAATTCACCTTCATCCTGGAAACCGAGCTGCGGCGCCGCAAGATCCGCGACAAGGTGCCGATGACCTTCGTGACCTCGGAGCCCTACATCGGCCATCTCGGTCTTGATGGCGTGGGCGACACCAAGGGCCTCCTCGAATCCGAGATGCGCGACCACCACATCAAGTGGATGACCTCGACCCGGGTGAAGAAGGTCGAGGCCGGCAAGATGACGGTCGAGGAGATCAACGACGACGGCAGCGTCAAGGCCGAGAAGGAACTGCCCTTCGGCTTCGCGATGATGCTGCCCGCCTTCCGGGGCATCAAGCCGCTGCGCGGCATCGAGGGCCTTTCGAACCCGCGCGGCTTCACCATCGTGGACAAGCACCAGCAGAACCCGAAGTTCAAGAACATCTTCGCGGTCGGCGTCTGCATCGCGATCCCGCCCATGGGTCCGACGCCGGTGCCCTGCGGCGTGCCGAAGACCGGGTTCATGATCGAATCCATGGTCACCGCCACTGCCCACAACATCGGCAACCTCTTGCGCGGCAAGGAGCCCGATCAGGTCGGCACCTGGAACGCGGTCTGCCTCGCCGACTTCGGCGACTCGGGCGTGGCCTTCGTCGCCCAGCCGCAGATCCCGCCGCGCAACGTCAACTGGGCCTCGTCGGGCAAGTGGGTCCACCTCGCCAAGATCGGCTTCGAGAAATACTTCATGCGCAAGGTCAAGAAGGGCACCTCGGAACCCTTCTACGAGGCCGCGACCATGAAGATGCTCGGCATCGACAAGCTCAAGAAGGTCGAGCACGGCTGACCGGCCCTTGGCCCGGAACGCCCGGTCCAACGGCACCCCGTGTCCCAGGCTTCGGGCCGCAACTCCGGTTGCGGCCCTTCCTGTCCACCCCCCCGCGTCTGCGCTTCGTGCCGCCGGCGCCACCCCGAGGGTGCGCCTGACAACCGTGCTGACGCCGAGCATCTTCGTTCCGAGCAGCCTGATCGTCTTCGCGCTCGGGCTCGCCATGATCGGGCTGGGCGACTGGCGCTGGGATGCCTGGATCGTGATCGGCCTTCTGGGCTTCGTCGCCGCCTCGGCGATCGGCGCGGGCAAGCTCGGCCCGGCGGCCGCGGCCACCGGCCGGTTTGCCGCCGAGGGCCGGTTCGCCGAGGCCGTCGCAACCGGCCGCGCGATGCTGCGCTTTGCCCGGGTCGAATACGTGATCCAGGCGGTGATCGTCTTCGTCATGGTGGTCAAGCCCGGCTGGAGCGACCACGCCCTGCTGTCCGGCCTGGCGCTGGCCGCCGGCGCCGCGATCCTTGCGATCCTCACCGCGCCGGTCCGTCCCGCCGGCACCATGCGCACGGCTGCTTGAGAGGGGGGCATGGCGCGGCTAGGGTCGCGTCATGCCCGCCCCCCGATTCATCCACCTGCGCGTCCATACCGAATACTCGCTCCTTGAAGGGGCCGTGCCGGTCAAGAAGCTGATCGGCCTGTGCGAGAAGGCCGCCATGCCGGCCGTGGCGGTGACGGACACCAACAACATGTTCGCCGCGCTGGAATTCTCGGTTCTGGCGCAGGGGGCGGGGATCCAGCCGATCATCGGTTGCCAGATCGACCTCGCCCACGACCCGGCCGCCCCGGGCGAGCGGCCTCGCCCCCCGGCGGCCATCGTGCTTCTGGCGCAGGACGAGACGGGCTACCAGAACCTTCTGAAGCTCAATTCGTGCCTCTACCTCACCCCGGACCGGCCGACGCCGTTCGTGACGCCGGACGAGGTCGCCGCGCATTCCGCCGGCCTGATCTGCCTGACCGGCGGCGCCGAGGGGCCGCTCGGTCGGCTTCTGGCCGCCGGACAGGCTGCGAAGGCCCGGGGGCTGGCCGAACGGCTGGCGGCGGCCTTTCCCGCCCGGCTCTACGTCGAGTTGCAGCGGCATCCGGGCGAGGGCGGGCAACTGCCCGAGGCCGAGCGCCAGAGCGAGCGGGGGCTGATCGAACTCGCCTACGCGCTGGGTCTGCCCCTCGTGGCCACGAACGACGTGCATTTCCCCAAGGCCGAGATGTACGAGGCCCATGACGCGATGCTCTGCATCGCCCAGGGCGCCTATGTCGATCAGCAGGAACCGCGCCGGCGCCTGACGCCGCAGCACTATCTCAAGTCCGAATCCGAGATGTGCGCGCTGTTCGCCGACCTGCCCGAGGCGCTGGAGAACACGGTCGAGATCGCCCGCCGCTGCGCCTTCGCGGCCCGCAAGCGCAAGCCGATCCTGCCGCGCTTTGCCGACGACGAGGTCGAGGAGCTGCGCCGGCAGTCCTGGGAGGGGCTGAAGGCGCGGCTGGCCGTGATCCCCCATGCCGCGCCGGTGGCCCAGTACGAGGAGCGGATGCGCTTCGAGCTGGGCATCATCGAGCAGATGGGCTTTGCCGGCTATTTCCTGATCGTCGCCGACTTCATCAAGTGGGCGAAGGCCCAGGGCATTCCGGTCGGGCCCGGCCGCGGGTCCGGCGCGGGATCGCTGGTGGCCTATGCGCTGACCATCACCGACCTCGATCCGCTGCGCTACTCGCTGCTCTTCGAGCGCTTCCTCAACCCCGAGCGGGTCTCGATGCCGGACTTCGACATCGACTTCTGCATGGACCGGCGCGAGGAGGTGATCCGCTACGTTCAGGAACGCTACGGCCGCGAGAAGGTCGGCCAGATCATCACCTTCGGCGCGCTTCTGTCCAAGGCGGCGGTGCGCGACGTGGGGCGGGTGCTCCAGATGCCCTACGGGCAGGTGGACCGGCTGTCGAAGATGATCCCGGTCGAGGGCGTGAAGCCCGTCTCGATCGAGAAGGCGCTGGCGGACGAGCCGCGCCTGCGCGAGGCTGCGCGGGCCGAGGAAGTGGTGGCGCGGCTTCTCGATTACGCGAAGGCGATCGAGGGGCTCCTGCGCAACGCATCCACCCACGCCGCGGGCGTCGTGATCGGCGACCGGCCGCTCGACGAGCTGGTGCCGCTCTACCGCGACCCGCGGTCCGACATGCCCGCGACCCAGTTCAACATGAAATGGGTCGAGCAGGCCGGTCTGGTGAAGTTCGACTTCCTCGGCCTGAAGACGCTGACGGTGATCCAGAACGCGGTGGACCTGATCCGCGGGCAGGGGCGGCACCTGCACATCGCGGCGGACGGGCGCCAGCTCTACCAGCCGCCCGAGGGCGCGGTGGACGAGATCAACGCGATCCCGCTCGACGACCGGGCCACCTACGAGCTCTACGCGGCGGCGAAGACCGTCGCCGTCTTCCAGGTGGAAAGCTCGGGGATGATGGACGCGCTGCGGCGCATGAAGCCCACCTGCATCGAGGACATCGTGGCGCTGGTCGCGCTCTACCGGCCCGGCCCGATGGAGAACATCCCGACCTATTGCGAGGTGAAGAACGGGCTGCGCCCCATCGAGTCGATCCACCCGACCATCGACCACATCCTGAAGGAGACGCAGGGCATCATCGTCTATCAGGAACAGGTGATGGAGATCGCCAAGGTGATGGCGGGCTACTCTCTGGGCGGGGCCGATCTTCTGCGCCGGGCCATGGGCAAGAAGATCAAGGAGGAGATGGACAAGGAGCGGCCGAAGTTCGTCGAGGGCTGCACCCGAACCCACGGGATCGACCCGAAGAAATCCGGCGAAGTCTTCGATCTGCTTGAGAAATTCGCGAACTATGGGTTCAACAAGTCCCACGCCGCCGCCTATGCGGTGGTCAGCTACCAGACCGCCTGGCTCAAGGCCAACCACCCGGTCGAGTTCATGGCCGCGGTCATGAACTGCGACATCCACCTGACCGACAAGCTCGCCGTCTACAAGCGCGAGGCGGACAAGCTCGGCATCGAGACGGTCGCGCCCTGCATCAACCGGTCCGAGGCCACCTTCAGCGTGCCCGGCGGGCGCATCGTCTACGCCCTCGGCGCCCTGAAGAATGTGGGCGTGGACGCGATGCGCATGATCGTCGAGGCCCGGGGCGACCGGCCCTTCGTCACGCTCTTCGACGTCGCCCGCCGGGTGGACCTCAAGCGGGTGGGCAAGCGGCCGCTGGAGATGCTGGTCCGGGCGGGAGCTTTCGACGTGCTCGACCGGAATCGGCGGCGGGTCTTCCTCTCGCTGGATGCGCTGATCGCCTGGTCGGCCGCGGTCCACGAAGCGCGCGCCTCGAGCCAGGTGTCGCTCTTCGGCGAGGCGGGGGATGACCTGCCGGAGCCGCGCCTCGCCACCGTCGAGGACTGGCCGCCCGGAGAGCGTCTGGCCGAGGAGCACCAGGCGGTCGGGTTCTATCTCTCGGGCCACCCGCTCGACGACTACATGCCGGCGCTGCGGCGCAAGAAGGTGCTGTCCTTCGCGGAACTCTCGCGCGAGGCCGAGCGGGGGCCCCTCGTGGCCAGGATCGCCGGCATGGTCTCGGCCCGGCAGGAAAAGAAGTCGGCCAAGGGCAACCGCTTTGCCTTCGTCGCGCTGTCGGATCCGACCGGGCTTTACGAGGTGACGGTGTTCTCGGACACGCTCGAGGCGGCGCGCGCCTATCTCGAGCCGGGCATGGCCGTGGTGCTGACCGTCGAGGCCACGCTCGAAGGCGAAAGCCTGAAGCTTCTTGCCCGGGGCGCCGAACCGGCCGACCGGCTGGCGGCCGAGGCCGGCGTCGCGGGGCTGCGCATCCATCTGGACGAACCCGCGGCCGCGACCGCCGTGGCCAGCCTTCTGGCGCAGGTCGGCGCCGAGGCCCGGGGCAAGGCGCTGGGTGCGATCGCGTTCTGCGTGGCCAACCGTCAGACCGGGGAGGAGATCGAGATCAGCGCCGGCCGCGACTACCCGATCACGCCGCAGATCCGGGGCGCGATCAAGTCGCTGACGGGCGTGGCGCTGGTCGAGGATCTCTAGGGCGCGGCGCCCGGTCCGGGCAGGATGCGGCGGGAAAAGACCCGCGCGACGCTGACTGCCAGCAGGATGCGCAGGACGTGATGGGCGGTGACGTAGATCACGCTCATGTCGAGCGACAGGGCGATCAGGCCCATCTCGGCCAGACCGCCGGGGGCAAAGGCCAGGAACGTCGCCGCCGCCGGTTCGCCGACCCGGGGCGCCAGTGCGAAGGCCACGGCGGCAGCGGCCGTCAGCGTCAGCGCCGCATGCAGGGCCGACAGATGCAGCGCCCGGAACAGGAGGACCCGCTGCATGCCCGCGAAGCGCACGCCGAGCGAGGTGCCGATGACGAGCTGCGTCACCACCACCAGCCAGCCCGGCACCGCGGCATCGGTCCAGCCGGCCAGATGCGCGAGGCCCGACAGCAGGAGCGGCCCCGTCACATGCCCGGCGGGCAGCCGCAGCCGCAGTCCCGCAAGGGCGCCGGCCACCCCGCAGGCGGACAGGATCGCCACATCGGCCGGGCCGAGCGGGGCCCATGCGCCGGGAAGCGCCACCCCCGAGGCCGAGCCGACGGCATGGCCGGACATGACGGTGAAGGCAAGCGGCACCAGGATGATGGTCAGAATGAGCCGCAGGAACTGCAGAAGGGTGAGCATGCGCGCGTCGGCGCCGTGGGCGATCCCCATCTCGACGGCCTCGATCAGCCCGCCCGGCGCGGTGCCGTAGAAGGCGGTCACCCGGTCCGTGGACCCCAGCGCCCGGATCAGCCGGTAGCCCGCCCAATGCAGCGCCGGTATGTAGAGGCAAAGCGCGACCAGCGACGGCCACCAGGTGTCGATCTCCTCGAGGATCTCGGGCCGGAAGCTCGTGCCGATCGAGACGCCGATGATCGGGACGAACAGCATCCGCAGCCGCTGCGGCGCCTGCACATGGTGCCCGAGCGGACGCAGCCCGGCGATGGCGGTCGCGGCCACCGCCACCAGCGGGCCGATCAGCCACGGCAGCGGCAGGTGCGCGGCCTGCGCCGCGACCCCGCCGGCCGCGCCGATCGCATGGCTCAGCGCCACGGTCGGCCAGTGGCCGTGGTCGGACAGGAGGGCGCGCATGGCCGGCACAGTCGCAGCCCCGCGCGGCCGGCGCAAGGCGCGATCAGGCGCTGATCTCGAGCCGCCGGGCCAGCCGCAGCGCCACAAGCGCCGCCAGCGACAGAAGGAACGTCGCCCAGCGCCCGATTTCCAGCCGCACCCAGACCCGGGCCGGATCATCGGTCATCGAGGCGTCGAAGACCCGCATCGGCTCGGTGGCCATCAGCGCGACGACCCCGAGGCTGAACGCGAGCGCGGCCGCGTATAGCGCCCGGCTGCCGCGGTCGGCGACCCGCCAGGCGGCGTAGAGAAACCCCGGTGCGACGGCGAAGGCAAGCCAGGGCAGCCGGATCGCCTCCCAGGCCGACACGCGGAAGAGCGCGATCCCCGCCGCCGGGTTGCCGGTCACGTCCTGCGGCCGGGGGACGACCAGGGTCAGCGCGAAGAACACCGCCTGAAGCACGCAGAAGGCGACCAGCACCACCATCACCGGGCGCGGCACCCGCCGCCCGTCACCCCGATCCGCCAAGGCTGTCCGTCCCGGCCCTGCGCCCCCGCGGCCCAGCCTGCCCGCATTCGCGCCCGGCGGCAAGTCCGCGGACCGTCAGTGGCCGGCGAACTCGCACAGGACATGGACGTTCATGCCCATGTCCTCCAGAAGCCGGCGCCCGCCGAGGTCGGGCAGGTCGATGACGAAGGCGCAGCCCACCACCTCGGCGCCGAGCTTCTCGCAAAGCCGGATCCCCGCCTGCGCGGTGCCGCCGGTGGCCAGCAGATCGTCGATCAAGAGCACCTTCTCGCCCGGTTGCAGCGCGTCGTCGTGGATCTCCATCACCGCCTCGCCGTATTCGAGCGTGTAGGCCTGCGCGATGGTCGCGCCCGGCAGCTTGCCCTTCTTGCGGATCGGCACGAACCCCTTCGACAGCTGGTGCGCGATGGCGCCGCCGAGGATGAAGCCCCGCGCCTCGAGCCCCACGACCTTGTCGATCCGGCTTCCGGCGTAGGGGTGCAGGAGCTGGTCGATCGCCATGCGGAACCCGCGCGCATCGGCAAAGAGCGTGGTCACGTCGCGGAACATGATCCCTTCGTGCGGGAAGTCGGCGATGGTGCGGATGTAGTCCTTGACGGTCTTCGGCATGGAGCTCTCCGGGGGCTGGCCGGGTGGTCCTAGCACGGCCCGCGCGCGACGCAAAGCACGGGCGGGATTTCGGACGGGGCTTCGCGCCCGCCTTGCGCGGCCGGGCGAAGCCGCTAAGGTTTTCGCAACCGGAATGCGCCTGAACTGAGCGCGGCGCGAAGGGCGGGCGAATGGGCAATCACCTTTGCTACCGGTCAGAGGCGCGGCGCAGATCGAGGCGTTCGACGACAGTTGGCACTGGAACGACAGTGCCGAGGCGGGCTTCGCCGATGTCCTCCGCTCCAGAAACGGCGTGGCGGCAGAGATGCTGAGGGCGATGGCCCGCCAAGACAACGCTATTGCCAAAGGCAGCAATGCCGCTACTAATTCCTGACATGCTTGACCAAGACATCAGCCAGAGGTTCATCGGAGTTGGCCTGTACTCTGTGGCAGATGCAGCACGCCTCCTGAAGGCGCCACCGCGGACGCTGCGGCGTTGGCTGGATGGGTATAGCTACAAGAAAAATGAGAAAATTCAGTATGTTGCCCCGATCTTGGAGCCAGATATCCCCAAGATAGACGATGAAATCGAGTTGAGCTTTCGCGACCTGATCGAACTTCGTTTCGTACGGGCTTTTCTCGAGAAGGGTATTGGGCTGAAGGCAGTTCGGAACTGCCTTGAATATGCTCGGCAGTGCATACAAACGGATCGCCCCTTTTCATCTGGTCGATTCCGGACCGATGGGCGCACGATCTTCCTCGAGAGCCTTGATGCCTCTGCTGAGCCCAAGTTGCTTGATCTGAAGGCCAAGCAGTATGTCTTCAAGCAGGTTGTCGAGCAGAGCTTCAAGGATCTGGACCTGGAAGGTGATATCGTAACACGGTGGCGGCCTTATCGTGGTAAGGACAGCATTGTCGTCGACCCCACAAGATCCTTTGGCCAGCCAATTGCGTCGGCATCCGGTGTCCCAACGATTGTCCTCGCGGAATCCGTCAAAGCGGAAGGCTCCGTGCCTCGCGTAGCGGCGATGTACGAAGTTGAGAAATCGGTGGTCCAGGATGCGGTCAGATTCCATGAGGAGCTGATGGCCGCTTGAAGGTAATGGTCGATGAAAACCTGCCTCCGGCCATGGCGAAAGCGCTCGCAGCTCTTTTCGCTGGAAAACACGAAGTCGTGCATCTGAGAGAAAAGTTCGGCCCCGCGGTCAAGGATGCTGAGTGGATCGGGGCATTGAGCGCTGAGGGCCATTGGGTCATCATCTCAGGCGACCGCCGGATTGCGAAGAACAAGGCTGAACAGCAGGCGTTCAAGAGCTCGAAGCTTGTGGGGTTCTTCTTCGCTTCGGGGCTACAGAAGGCCAAACTAACGAAACAAATGGAACGCCTGTTGGCTCTATGGGAAACCATAGAAACGCAAGCCGGTCTGGTCGGAGGCGGTGCTATGTTCGAAATTCCGATGAAGAGCAGCAAGCTCAACCAGATCTGACAGCATGAAGTAACCATGGCGCCCACGGTTCGTGTTGTCTTACCGTTGTCGCCAAGGCCGCATCCGCCCGCCTGCACAACGAAGAAGACTTCGCCCCCCGTCCCGCCGCTTCAGATTTTGACCGTCGAACGGGCGATGCAGATGCGCGAACGCGCCGTCCAGCTTACGGCGCGGCGCGACGACGCCTTCAAGCGCGCCGCACGCGAGGAGGACACCGGGCGGCAGGGGTCGCTCGACCTCTGAGGCGGATCAGGCGTTCAGCACCCGCCCGGCCACGGCATCCAGTTTCGCCACCAGTGCCGGGTCGCGGCGGTCGGGGGCGGTCATCACCGCGAAGTCGAGCGACCGGTCGCAGCCGTGGGGGCAGGGCTCGCGCCTCTGCCCGAGGAGCGCGGGAAGGCCGGCGACCATGGCGCGCGCCTGCGCGGCGTTGCCGGTCAGCGTGCGGATCACCTGCGCCACGTCCACGGCGTCGTGGTCGGGGTGCCAGCAGTCGTAGTCGGTGACCATGGCGACGCTCGCGTAGCAGAGCTCGGCCTCCCGGGCGAGTTTCGCCTCGGGCATGCCGGTCATGCCGATGACGTGGCAGCCCCAGTCGCGGTAGAGCCGCGATTCGGCGAGCGTCGAGAACTGCGGGCCTTCCATCGCCAGATAGGTGCCGCCCATGTGCACCTTCACGTCCGCCGCCCGCGCGGCGGTGGCGCAGGCGGCGCCAAGGCGCGGGCAGGTCGGGTGGGCAAAGCCCACATGCGCCACGCAGCCGCGCCCGAAGAAGGATTTCGGGCGGGCGAAGGTGCGGTCGATGTACTGGTCGACGATGACGAAATCGCCCGGGGCCATCTCCTCGCGGAAGGACCCGCAGGCCGAGACCGCGATGATGTCGGTGACGCCCAGCCGCTTCAGCGCGTCGATGTTGGCGCGGTAGGGTACGTCCGAGGGCGCGTGGACATGGCCGCGCCCGTGGCGGGGCAGGAAGGCCATTGGCACGCCGTCGAGCGTGCCGGTCAGGATCTGGTCGGAGGGCAGGCCCCAGGGTGTCTCGACCCCCACCCATTGCGCGTCCGCGAGACCCTCGATCTGGTAGAGCCCCGATCCGCCGATCACCCCGATCATCGTCTGCATGTCCGACCCTCCGCCCGTGTCCTGCCCGCCGAGCTTAGGGGCAGGCGGCGCGCGGCGGAAGGGGCGGCGGGCGCCGCGGGGCCGCCCGGCCCGGCCGCTGCCGCTTTTGCAGGCAGGGGCGCGGCCGTCCGGTTTGCACCGCGCGTCGGCGCCGGATATGACGGGCGGGCGACAGGCAGGAGGCCACCTTGGAGAACATGCGCGGCGCGGCCCTGATGGTGGCCGCCATGGCGGGCTTCGCCTTCGAGGACATGTTCGTGAAATCCGCCGCGCGCACGCTGCCGGTGGGCGAGATCCTGATGATCTTCGGCTTTTGCGGCATGTGCGTGTTCATCCTGCTGACGCGGCGTTCGGGGCGGCCGGTGCTGCACCCGGCGATCCTGTCGCGCCCGATCGCGATCCGGGCCCTGAACGAGGTGGTGGGCCGGCTCGGCTACACGCTCGGCATCGCGCTGACGCCCCTGTCGAACGCCTCGGCGATCCTGCAGGCGACGCCTCTGGTGGTGGTGGCGGGGGCCGCGGTCTTCTTCGGCGAGACGGTGGGCTGGCGGCGGTGGCTGGCGATCGCGATCGGGTTCGCGGGGGTGCTGGTGATCCTGCGGCCGGCGACCGACGGGTTCGTGCCGGCCTCGATGTGGGTGGTGCTGGGGCTTCTGGGCTTTGCGGCGCGCGACCTTGCGACGCGGGCCGCGCCGCCGGTGCTGTCGAACCTCCAGCTTGGCGTCTACGGGTTCTTCATGCTGATCCCGACCGGGGCGCTGATCCTTGCGGTGACGGGCGGGGCCGCCTGGCCGGACGGGCGCGCGGCGACCGACCTGGCCGGGGCGGTGCTGTTCGGCACTGCCGCCTATTACGGCGTGACGGCGGCGATGCGCATCGGCGACGTGTCGGTGGTGACGCCCTTCCGCTACACGCGGCTTCTCTTCGCGCTGATCCTCGCCGCGATCGTCTTCGGCGAGAGGCCGGACCTGCTGATGTGGATCGGCGCGGGGCTGATCGTGGCGAGCGGGCTTTACACCCTGCTCACGGGGCGACGGCGGTAGGGCCGGGGCGCTGCCCCGGACCCCGGGGTATTGGGCACGAAGAAGAAGACCGGGCGGGGCGGGTCCGGGTCAGCCCGGCCGGATCATCTGGAAGAGCCTGTCCACCGCGCAGAAATCGTCGTAGCCGAGCCGCGCCACCGGCTGGTAGCGGGTGACGTCGAGCCGGCCGTCGGTCAGGGCCGCGTCGTCGATATGGACGCCGGTCACGGTGCCGAGGACGAGGAAGTTGGCCTTGCCGGCGAGCTGGATCACCTGGGTCATCCGGCATTCGAGCGCCGCCGGCGCGGCCGCGACGCGCGGACAGTCGATGGTGTGGCAGGGCGCCTTGTCGAGCCCGGCCAGGGCGAATTCGTCCGTGCCGCGGGGATAGCTGCCCGAACTGAGGTTCATCGCCTCGGCGAGTGCCCGACCGCAGATGTTCACGCAGAAGACGCCGGTTTCGCGGATGGCCTTCAGGCTGTCCTTGTCGGCCAGCGACGAGAACATCACCTGCGGGGGCGCGTAGGCCACGGCGTTGAAGAAGGAATAGGGCGCGAGGTTGTCGCCGGTCGAACAGCGCGTCGCGATCCAGCCCACGGGCCGCGGCGCGACGATGGCCGAGAACGGGTTGTGCGGCAGGCCGTGGCCGTCTTCGGGGCGGTAGAACATCGGGCGCTTCCTTCCGGTTTGCCCCTGATCTAGGGCCGTGCTACCCGCGTTTCCAGACGATTCCGGGAGGCGCGGGTGTATCGGCTGGAAGAGGAGACCGAGGCCGACTGGTGGGAGGTGGAGGCGCTCTACGACCTCTGTTTCGCGCCGGGGCGCACGGCGCTGTCGTCCTACCGTCTGCGCGACGGGGTCGATCCGGTGCGCGAGCTGTGCCTCACCCTGCGCGACGACTACCAGATCCTCTGTGCGGTGATCCGCTACTGGCCGGTCCGGGTCGGCGGCCGGCGCGTGCTGCTGCTCGGTCCGGTCGCCGTCCACCCGACGCATCAGGGCGAGGGGCTGGGCGGGCTTCTGATCCACGAGAGCCTCGCCGAGGCGCGGCGGCTGGGATGGGAGCGGGTGCTCCTTGTCGGGGACGAGCCCTATTACCGCCGGTTCGGCTTCCGCCGGATCGAGGGGGTGGAGATGCCGCCGCCCACCAACCCCGAGAGGATCCTCGCGCTGGAACTGGTGCCGGGGGCCTGGGCGGGGGTGCGCGGCCCGGTCGAGAAGTTCAGCGACGCCGGAGGTTGAATTCCGGCGCGGTCTTCCCATTCTCTGAGGTCATGAGCGAGACCGCTGCCCCTGCGCTTCCGGGCGATGCCGCCCACGAGATCGCCGCGATCGCCCGCAAGGCGCAGGCGGCGGGCGGCCCGGTGATGCGCGCGGTGACCGCGCTGGGGAGCGGGATCGAAGGGCGGCTGAAACGGCTGCCCGTGCCGGCCCGCAAGGCGCTGGACGATGCGACGGTCGCGGCGCTGACCGCCGCCTTCCGCACGGCGGCCGGGATCGGATCGAGCCGGGCGGTGCCAAGGGTGCAGCCGCGGACCCACCGCCTTGCCGCCGCGCTGAGCGGCGCGGCGGGCGGCTTCGGCGGTCTGCCCTCGGCGCTGGTCGAGCTGCCGGCGACGGTGGCGCTGATGTTCGGCGCCATGCAGAAGATCGCCGCGCGCCACGGCTTCGATCCGGCCTCGGAGGACGTGCGGCTGGCCTGCATCGAGACCTTCGGGTCCGGCGGGCCGCAGGAGGCGGACGACGGGGTGAACACATCCTTCGTGGGCGCGCGTCTCGGGGTGAACGGCGCAACCCTCCAGGCGGTGATCGCGCGCGTGGCGCCGGTCTTTGCCACGATGCTCGGGCGCCAGCTCGCCACCAAGGCGGTGCCGGTTCTGGGCGCCGCGGCCGGGGCAGGGGTGAACTACGCCTTCATGCGCTATTATCAGGAAATGGCCGACGTCCGCTTTTCGCTGATGCGTCTGGCGCGCGATCACGGGTCCGAGGCGGTCGACAGCGCGTTCCGGGCCGAACTCAACCGGCTGAGGCTCGACCGCGGCGGCTGACCGGGGGCGGCTGAGCGGGGGCTGCGGGCCGGGCCGCTGGCGCGGCCCGGTCAGATCGGCTGACGGGCCAGCCACTCCATTACGGCCGGGCGCACGCTGGCCGCCCCCGAGGCCCGCTCGGCCTCGATCACCTGGCGCAGCTCGCCAAGGTGCAGGCTGCGGATCAGGTGCTTGACCGGCCCGATCGAGGCCGGGCGCATCGACAGGGTCCGCAGCCCCATCGCCGCCAGACAGACCGCCTCGACCGGGCGGCCCGCATCCTCGCCGCAGAACGACAGCGGCGTCTCGGTCTCGGCGCAGCGCGCCACGATCTGTTCGATGAAGGCGAGGAAGCTCGTGCTCAGCGTGTCGTAGCGCCGCCGCACCCGTTCGTTCTCGCGGTCGGCGGCAAAGAAGAACTGCTTGAGGTCGTTGCCGCCGATCGACAGGAAATCCACCGCCTCGAAGAAACTGCGGGGGGCGTAGGCGAGCGACGGGGTTTCGAGCATCGCCCCCAGCCGGATGCTTTCGGGCAGTTGGTGCCCCAGCCGCTTCTCGCGGCGGATCGCGTCGTCCAGATGCGCGCGGCCGGCCTCGAATTCGGCGGGTTCGGCCACGAAGGGGAACATGATCGACAGGGGCCGCCCCTTGGCCGCGCGCAGGAGCGCCTGCAACTGCATGCACATGACGCCCGGCCGGTCCAGCCCGACCCGGATCGCGCGCCAGCCCATCGCGGGGTTCGGCTCCTCGACCCGCCGCATGTAGGGCAGCACCTTGTCCGATCCGATGTCGAGGGTACGGAACACCACGCGCTTGCCCTGCGCGGCGTCCAGCACCCGCGAATAGAGCGCGGCCAGCTCGTCGCGACCCGGCACATGGTTGCGGACGAGGAACTGAAGTTCGGTGCGGAACAGCCCCACGCCCTCGGCGCCCGAGCCCACCAGCGACGGCAGGTCGGCCATCAGGCCCGCGTTCATGTGCAGGCCGATGCGCGTGCCGCACTTGCCGACCGCCGGCAGATCGCGCAGGCTGGCGTAGCGGCTGGTGGCGGCGGCCTGCATCGCGATCTTGTCGCGGAAGGCCGAGGCCACGCTGTCCTCGGGGCGCAGATGCACGATGCCCTGGTCGCCATCGACGAGGATGTGGTCGCCGTTCAGCGCCTCGGTGGTGATGCGGTCCGCATGGATGACCAGCGGGATCGCCAGCGCCCGCGCCACCACGGCGGCGTGGCTGCCGACCGAGCCTTCCTCGAGCACCACGCCCTTGAGCTTGCGCCCGTATTCGAGGAGCTCGCCCGGACCGATGTTGCGGGCGACGAGGATCGGGTCGGCCGGCATCTCGGCTCCGGTGTCGCGGCCCTGTCCGGTCAGGATCCGCAGGAGCCGGTTCGACAGGTCGTCAAGGTCGTGCAGCCGGTCGCGCAGATAGGGGTCCGGCACCTGTTCGAGCCGCGCCCGTGCCGCCGACTGCTCCTTTTCGACCGCCGCCTCGGCCGAGAGGCCGCGCGCGATGTCCTCCTCCATCCGCCGCAGCCAGCCGCGGGAATTGGCGAACATGCGGTAGGCCTCGAGAACCTGGAGATGGTCCTGGTCCTGCGGATCGACGCGGTCCAGCATCTGGTCCACCGACTGGCGCAGCTCGTCCACGGCGGCGCGCAGGCGCCGGGTTTCCTTGCGCGGATCGTCGCCCACCGGGTTCGCGACCACCACGCGCGGATCGTGCAGCCAGACATGGCCCTCGGCCGAGCCTTCCTGGCCGGTGGCGCCGCGGAACATCACCGGGCGCTGGTGGAGCCGCTTCAGCGCCTCGCCCTCGCCGGCGAAGACGCCGAGTTCGGTCATCTCGGCCAGCACCATCGCGACGACTTCGATCGCATAGACCTCGTCGTCCGAGAACTGGCGGGCGGCCTTGGACTGCACCACCAGCACGCCCAGCTTTTCGCCGAGCCGCTGGATCGGCACGCCGAGGAACGAGGAATAGATCTCCTCGCCGGTCTCGGGCATGTAGCGAAACCCGCGTTCGGCCGGGGCGTTGCCGGTGTTGATCGGCATCGAGGTGCGGGCGACGCGCCCGACCAGACCCTCGCCCATCCGCATCCGGGTCTGGTGGACTGCGGCCTTGTTCAGACCCTCGGTCGCGCAGAGTTCAAGCGTCTCGGGGTCGCGGAACAGATAGATCGAGCACACCTCGGTGCCCATCGAATCCGCGATGATGTGAGTGATCCGGTCGAGCCGCTCCTGGCCCGCGCCGGGTTCGGCAAGGGTGTCCCGCAAGCGTCTGAGAAGCTTGCGGCTTTCCGACTCGGTCCTTTCGGGCATGACCCCCCGTCTCAGGCCGCCTTGTCCAATCCGAAGGCATCATGAAGCGCCTGAACGGCGAGTTCCATATATTTCCGGTCGATCAGAACCGAAATCTTGATCTCGGAGGTTGTGATGACCTTGATGTTGATGTTTTCCGCGGCGAGGGCGGCGAACATCTGGGCGGCGACGCCGGCGTGGCTGCGCATGCCGATGCCCACGACCGAGATCTTGGCCACCCCGTCATCCACCACCAGTTCGCCGAATTCGTAGCTGCCCGCCGCCTGGGCGTCCTCGATGGCCTTCTTCGCCCGCAGGATCTGGTTGGAGGGGCACGAGAAGGTCATGTCGGTGAACCCCTCCTCCGAGATGTTCTGCACGATCATGTCCACGTTCACGCCGGCCTCGGCCAGGGGGCCGAAGATCGCCGCCGCAACGCCCGGCCGGTCGGCCACCTTCAGCAGCGTGACCTTGGCCTCGTCGCGCGAATATGCGACGCCAGAGACGACTTTCGATTCCATGATTTCATCCTCGTCGCAGACCAGGGTTCCAGATGTCTCGTCGGTGTCCTCGAAGGAGGACAGCACCCGCAGGCGCACCTTGTAGCGCATCGCCAGTTCGACCGAACGGGTCTGAAGCACCTTGGCGCCCAGCGAGGCGAGTTCCAGCATCTCCTCGTAGGCGATGCGGTCAAGCTTGCGCGCCTTCTTCTCGATGCGCGGGTCGGTGGTGTAGACGCCGTCTACGTCGGTGTAGATGTCGCAGCGTTCGGCGCCGAAGGCGGCGGCAAAGGCCACGGCCGTGGTGTCCGACCCGCCGCGGCCCAGCGTGGTGATCCGACCTTCCGGCGACAGCCCCTGAAAGCCCGCGACCACCGCGACCTTCATGCCCTCGGCGAACTTGCGGTCGATGTTTTCGCGCGGGATCGACACGAAGCGCGCCGCCGCATGGGCGCTCGTCGTGTTGATCGGCACCTGCCAGCCCTGCCAGCTCCGGGCCGGCACGTCCATTTCCTGAAGCGCGAGGGCCATGAGCCCAGCGGTGACGTTCTCGCCGCTGGCCACCACGGCGTCGTATTCGCGCGCATCGTAGAGGGGCGAGGTCTGCTCGACCCAGCCGACCAGCTCGTTGGTCTTGCCCGACATCGCCGAGACGATGACGATCACGTCATGGCCGCGCTCGACCTCGTGCTTGACCTTGGCGGCGGCGTTGCGGATGCGGTCTAGGTCGGCCACCGAGGTGCCACCGAACTTCATCACCAGAAGGGTCATCGCTTCCTCTGCTGCCGGGCGGAAAGACTGGCGCGGTTCTTATGCGGGCGTGAGGGGTCTTGCAAGGCCGGGGCCGACGCATTTCTGTAACGGCGGGGCGCGAGAGTAACGGTCTCGGCCGGCAGGAAACCAGAGATGGGAATCGACGAGGCAAGGGTGCAGGAAGCGCGGGCGCTGGGCGCGGATCTGGCCGAGGTCCGGGCACGGATCCGGGCCGGGGCGGAGGGGCGCATGGCGCGCTGGCAGGGCTGGATCACCCGGCCCGATTTCGCGGCGTCGGCGCGCAACCTTGCGGACTATCTGGCGCTGCGCCATGCGGACCTGCGCCCGGTGCAGCCGCGGCTTGCGGCGCTCGGGCTGTCGTCGCTCGGGCGCTGCGAAGCCCATGTCGGCGCGACGCTCGACGCCACCCTTGCCGCGCTCGACCGGATCGCCGGCGCGGACGGGCCGGCGGATTTCCCCGATCCCGCCGCCTTCCAGCAGGGCCGCGCGCGGATCGAGGCCGCGCGCGACCGGATGTTCGGGGCGCGCGCCGACGGGCCCGAGACCCGGGTCATGGTCACGCTGCCGTCCGAGGCGGCGACCGATCCCGACCTGGTGTCGGCGCTGGTCGCCTCCGGGGCGGACTGCCTGCGCATCAACTGCGCCCATGACGACCCCGCGGCCTGGGCGGCGATGATCGGCGCCGCGCGGTCGGCCGCTGCGGCCGCCGGGCGCGAGGTGCCGGTCGCGATGGACCTCGGCGGCCCCAAGATCCGCATCGTCTCGGTCAAGGGCGCCGCGCAGACCCGGCTGATGCCCGGCGACCGGTTCGCCCTTCTGGCCGGGGCCGGGCACGCGGGCAAGCGGCCCGCGGCCGTCCTCAGCCACCCCGAGGTGGTCGCGGCCCTCGTGCCGGGGCAGGCGGTCTGGATCAACGACGGCAAGCTGCGCGCCGAGGTGATCGAGACCGCGCCCGGCCGCGCCACGCTGCGCGTCACCGGCGCGCGCGCCAAGGGCGAGAGGCTGAAGCCCGAGAAGGGGGTGAACCTGCCCGGGTCGGACCTCACGATCCCGGCCCTGACCGACGAGGACCGGGCGCATCTGCCCTTCGTGCTTGACCATGCGCAGATGGTCGGCTTTTCCTTTGTCCAGACGGTCGAGGACGTGCGGGCGCTTCAGGCCGCGATCGAGGCGCATGGCGCGCCGATGCCGGCCATCGTGCTGAAGATCGAGACGCCCAAAGCCGTGCGCAACCTGCCCGATCTGATCGTGGCGGCGGCGGGACGGGGCCCGGCAGCGGTGATGATCGCGCGCGGCGATCTGGCGGTCGAGATCGGCTTCGAGCGGCTTTCCGAGATCCAGGAGGAGATCCTGTGGCTCTGCGAGGCCGCGCAGGTGGCGGTGATCTGGGCGACGCAGGTTCTGGAGGGCATGATCAAGGACGGCCAGGCCAGCCGCGCCGAGACGACGGATGCGGCGATGGGCCAGCGGGCCGAATGCGTGATGCTGAACAAGGGCCCGCATCTCGCCGAAGCGGTGGTCTTCCTGCGCTCGATCCTCGGCCGGATGGACCGGCACACCGGGAAGAAGACCCCCTATCTCGGGCCGCTCGGTGTCTGGCCGTAGGGCCGGCGTCGCGGGGACCGGGCGCGGCTAGGCCCGTGGCGGGGCCGCGTCCAGCACCCGTCCCGATGGCTTCGGTGCAGGATTCCCGCGCCGATCCGCGCAACCCACGGCAGCGCCGCCAGTGGCACCAGCGATCCGGCCTCCGGCAGGGTCAGGATGTCGGAAGGGCTGCGCAGCCGCCCGAGCGCGACGCCCGTGTTCACGCAGATCGCCGTGGCCCTCTGCATGCCGACGAAGATGGCCACGACGTAGCAGCGCAGCGGCATCGCGGTCCGGCCCCTGGCCAGACTGACCACGAAGAAGGGAATCGGCGGGACCAGCCGGAGCGAAAGCCGATAGCGCCACCCGTCGCGCGCAGGTCGTCGAGGTCCGACAGGCCGGCGCCGCGCGACAGGACGACGATCGGTGCGCCGATCGCGGCAAGCAGCGTCAGCGCGATGGCGACGCGCCACATGCGCGGGCCGGATGCACGGGCCGGACGCACGGGCAGGGGGGGCGGGCAGGGGTCGGCGCGAGTCATCAGTCGGCGGGCATGGCCATGCGGTATGGCGCGCTTATCCCGGATGCGACCGCCGCGGACCAGACAATCGTTTCGCCCGGGGACGTCCCGCGAGGGGCAACCACTGACGAAAATGTTGTTGGATCGTCCGTGGCGGTCATCACTAGGATGACGGTCGGGATGACCGTCGTGCCGGACGGAGAGATGACCGTCGTACACACCGCCGACACCGCCCTGGATCGCCTCGGCCGCTGGATGGCGCGCCGCTTGAACCGGCCGAGCGCCGGCTATCATCCCTACACGCCCTCGGACTACGAAAGCCTCTGCCGGACGCTCGAGCCGGGCGACGTGCTTCTGGTCGAGGGGCGCGAGAGGATCTCGAACGCGATCAAGTATCTGACGCAATCCACGTGGTCGCACGCGGCGATGTTCGTGGGCGACCGGATGCCCCAGCCCGAGGACGGGTCCGAGCGGCCCCGTCTCGTCGAGGTGACGATCGAGGCCGGCTGCACGGCTGTGCCACTGTCGAAATACGCGCGCTGCAACACGCGGATCTGCCGGGCGCGGGGACTGGCACGGGCCGAGCGGCTGCAGGTCGTCGAATTCATGGTGGGCCGGATCGGGCTGCGTTACGACATGCGCAACATCCTCGATCTTCTGCGCTATTTCTTTCCGACCCCGCCGGTGCCGGTGCGCTGGCGCCGCCGCATGATCGCCTTCGGCTCGGGCGATCCGACGCGGGCGATCTGTTCGTCGCTGATCGCGCAGGCCTATCAGTCGGTGGGCTTCCCGATCCTGCCGGAAATCTCGGTGGTCGAGGAAGGCGAGGGTTCGACCTATTCGCGGCGGGAGATCTATCACATCCGCGACAGTGCGCTTTTTACGCCGCGCGATTTCGACCTGTCCCCCTGGTTCGAGATCGTGAAGCCGCCGCCCGGCGGCGGCATCGACTATCGCAGCATTCCGTGGAGCCAGCCGGCCCCGCTCGGTGTGGACGGGAGTTAGCCTCCGGTTGCCGCCCGGTACCAGTCGGCGATGGCCTGGCGTTCCTGCGGTTCGATGAACGAGACATTGCCCGGCGGCATGGCATGGGTGATGCCGGCCTGCAGGTAGATCTCGCGGGCATGGCGGGCGATGGCTTCGGGCGTGTCGAGAACCACCGCCTTCGGGGCGTGACGCATCCACTCCCAGCCGGGCTCCGCCGCGTGGCACATGGTGCAGCGGCCCATGACGATATCGGTCACTTCGGCAAAACCCGGCGCCCCGGCAAGGCGCGTTTCGGCCGGGGTGAGGGCCGATGCGGAATCCCCGGCATCGGCCGGCGCCGGGGCGGGGATCGACGACAGCCAGACGATCGCCACGAAGATGACCGCGGTGGCGGCCCAGGTCCACCAGGGGCTGCCGGCGCGCGAATGGCGCGAGTTGAACCAGTGGCGGATGGTGACGCCCATCAGGAACACGAGGCTGGCGATGACCCAGTTCCAGGGGCTCGCAAAGGCCAGCGGGTAGTGGTTCGACAGCATCAAGAAGATCACGGGCAGCGTCAGGTAGTTGTTATGGGTCGAGCGCTGCTTGGCGATCTTGCCGTATTTCGGGTCGGGCTTGCGGCCGGCGATCAGGTCGGCGACCACGATCTTCTGGTTCGGGATGATGATCAGGAACACGTTGGCGGTCATGATCGTGGCGGTGAAGGCGCCGAGGTGAAGAAGCGCGGCGCGACCGGTGAAGACCTGCGTGTAGCCCCAGGCCATGACGACCAGGATCACGTAAAGCCCGATCATCAGCCGGGTGTTGTCCTCGCCGAAGCGCGACTTGCAGATCCGGTCGTAGAGCACCCAGCCCAAGGCCAGCGAGCCCATCGAGATCAGGACTGCCTGCCAGACCGGCATGTCCCATTTCTCCGGGTCGATCAGGTAGAGGTCGGCGTGCAGGTAGTAGAGGAGCGCCAGCATGGCAAAGCCCGACAGCCAGGTCGCGTAGCTTTCCCATTTGAACCAGATCAGGTCGTCGGGCATGTGCGACGGCGCCACCAGATATTTCTGGATGTGATAGAAGCCGCCGCCGTGCACCTGCCATTCCTCGCCGTCCGCGCCGCTCGCCAGGTTGCGGTCGCGGTGCAGTCCGAGGTCGAGCGCGATGAAGTAGAAGGACGACCCGATCCAGGCGATGGCGGTGATGACATGCAGCCAGCGCACCGCGAATTGCGCCCATTCGGACCAGATGGCGTAGTCGAGCATCCCGCGCACTCCCTTGGCCGGTTTCGCATCAGGCTATACCGGCGGCGATTGTCCTGTTAATCCTGAGATTGCCCGAACACTTTCAAGTCACGCCAGAAAATGGGGATGGTCCGGGCGGGGGGAGGGCGCATGTCCTACGTGAACAACCTGCGCATGTTCGTGCGTGTCTACGATCTGGGCAGCATGAGTGCGGCGGCGCGCGACCAGAGGGTGTCACCGGCGGTGGCCTCGGCCCGGATCGCGGAACTGGAAAAGCACCTCGGCGTGCGGCTCTTCAACCGCACGACGCGCCGGCTTCAGCCCACGGGCAACGGCCGCATCTTCTACGAAGGCGCGCGCCGGGTGCTCGACGCGATCGACGAGGCCGAGGCCGCGGTGATGGATTCGACCCAGAACCTGCGCGGCTCGATCTTCGTGGCCGCGCCCCTCGGCATCGGGCGGCGGTTCATCGCGCCGCATGTGCCGGCCTTCAAGGACGAATACACGCAGATCGACGTCCGCATGCGCCTGTCGGACCGCAACATCGATCTGGTGGCCGAGGGCATCGACCTGGCCTTCCATCTCGGCACGCCGGACGACAGCACGCTGAAGATGCGGGTGGTCGCCGACTGCCCGCGCATCCTGTGCGCCTCGCCGGGCTATGTGGCGCGTCGCGGCCACCCCGAGGACGGCCAAGCCCTGATCCGCGACGGGCACGACTGCCTGAGTCTGCGCTTTCCCGGGGCGCGCGAATTCCAGTGGACGCTCACCACGCCGGAGGGCGCGCGGCGGTTCGAGGTGACCGGCCCGTTCGAGACCGATGACGGCGACGTGCTGACCGGCTGGGCGCTTGACGGGCGCGGCATCGTGATGAAGCCGATCTTCGAGGTGGCCGATCACCTGCGCACCGGCCGCCTGGTGCCGGTCGCCGAACGGACGCCACCCCTGCCGGTGCAGCTCTCCTGCCTGACCCAGCACCGGCGGCTGCGCGACCCGAAGATCCGGCTCTTCACCGATTTCATCATCGCGCGCTGCCGGGCCGATCTGGCCCGCGAACTGATCGGGCTCGACCTGCCGGGCCCGGCGGCTCAGCTTCCGCGATAGGTCGAATAGCCGAAGGGCGACAGCAGCAGGGGCACGTGATAGTGCGCCGCGCCGTCCTCGATGCCGAAGCGGATCGGCACGACATCGAGAAACAGGGGTTCGGCCCCGGCCTGGCCGGTGGCCCGCAGATAGTCGCCGGCGTGAAAGGTCAGCTCGTAGCGGCCGGGCTCCATCGCGCCCCTGGGCAGGATCGGGCTGTCGGTCCGGCCGTCGTCGTTGGTCGTCAGCGCGGCCAGGCGCACCGGACCGCCTTCGGTCAGCCGGTCCAGCGTGATCCGCAGCCCCGCGGCGGGGCAGCCTCGGGCCGTGTCCAGCACATGCGTCGTCAGATAGCCGTCGGCCATGGCCCAGTCTCCCTGCATCGCGCCGACTATGGCAAAGCCCGCGCCGGATGCGACCCCCGATTCCGCCATGAAATCCTTTCGGGATTTTTTGATAAACATCGCGCGGGCTTGCGCCTAACACTGTGTGCAGCGCCACGGAGGTCCCGATGACCCGATATCCCCGCAACATGATCGGCTACGGCGCCAACCCGCCGGACGCGGCCTGGCCCGGTGGCGCGCGCATAGCGATCAGCCTCGTGCTGAACTACGAGGAAGGCGGCGAGAACTGCATTCTGCATGGCGATGCCGCCTCCGAGGCCTTCCTGAGCGAGATCGTCGGCGCCCAGCCCTGGCCCGGCCAGCGCCACTGGAACATGGAGTCGATCTACGACTACGGCGCCCGCGCGGGGTTCTGGCGCCTGCACCAACTGATGCGCGACCTGCCGGTGACGGTCTATGGCGTCGCCACCGCGCTCGCCCGCGCGCCCGAACAGGTCCGGGCGATGCAGGACGCGGGCTGGGAGATCGCGAGCCACGGGCTGAAATGGGTCGAACACAAGGACATGCCCGAGGCCGAGGAGCGCGCCCAGATCGCCGAGGCGATCCGGCTGCACACCGAAGTGACCGGTGCGCGCCCGACCGGCTGGTACACGGGGCGCTGTTCGGTCAACACCGTGCGGCTCACGGCCGAGCAGGGTTTCGACTGGATTTCCGACACCTACGACGACGACCTGCCCTACTGGCTGAACCTGGACGGACGCGACCAGCTGGTGATCCCCTACACGCTCGACGCCAACGACATGCGCTTTGCCACGCCGCAGGGGTTCAACACCGGCGACGACTTCTTCCGCTACCTGAAGGACACCTTCGACGCGCTCTACGCCGAAGGTGCGGCCGGCGCCGCCCGGATGATGTCGGTCGGGCTCCACTGCCGGCTGATCGGGCGTCCGGGCCGGGTGATGGGGCTGAAGCGGTTCCTCGACTATGCGAAGGGCCACGAAGGCGTCTGGTTCGCCCGCCGCATCGACATTGCCCGCCACTGGGCCGCAACGCACCCGCCGGCCCGCCACCCGATCCCGTCCAGAATGGACAAGGCCGAGTTCGTCGCGCGCTACGGCGGCATCTTCGAGCATTCGCCCTGGATCGCCGAACGCGCCTGGGAGGGCGAGCTTGGTCCGGTTCACGACACCGCGGCGGGGCTGCATTCCGCGCTCGCCCGCGCCTTCCGCCGCGCCAGCCGCGACGAGAGACTGGCCGTGCTGCGCGCCCACCCCGATCTGGCGGGCAAGCTCGCGCAGGCCCGGCGCCTCACGGCAGAATCGACCTCCGAGCAGGCCTCGGCCGGGCTCGACGCGCTGACCGACGCCGAGCGCGCGGAGTTCACCCGCCTGAACACCGCCTATGTCGCCCGTCACGGCTTTCCCTTCATCATCGCGGTGCGCGACCACGACAAGGCCGGCATCCTGCGCGCCTTCCGCCGCCGGCTCGACCAACCCTCCGACGACGAATTCGCCGAGGCCTGCGCCCAGGTCGAACGCATCGCCGCCCTGCGCCTCAAGGACCTGCTGCCATGACCGGATACTTCGCGCCCCCGGGCGGCCTGCCGCCACAGACGAGCCTGATGACCGGCCGGGCGGTCTTTACCGAGGCCTATTGCGTGATCCCGAAGGGCTGCTTTTCGGACATCGTCACCAGTTTCCTGCCGGGCTGGCGCGACACCCGGCTCTGGCTCATCGCGCGGCCGATGACGGGGTTCTCCGAGACCTTCAGCCAATACGTGATGGAGGTGGCGCCCGGCGGCGGCTCGGACGCGCCCGAACCCGATCCCGGGGTCGAGGGCGTGCTGTTCGTGACCGAAGGCGCACCGCGGCTCCACCTCGACGGTCAGGTCCATGACCTCGCGCCCGGGGGCTATGCCTTTCTGGCCCCCGGAGCCGACTGGCGGCTTGCCAACCCCGGGGCGACGCCGGCGCGGTTCCACTGGGTGCGCAAGCTCTATGAGCCCGCGCCGGGCCTCGCGCCGCCGTCGTCCTTCGTGACCTCGGACCGCGCCCTTGCCCCGATCCCGATGCCCGGCACCGAAGGCCGCTGGGCCACGACGCGCTTTGCCGACCCGTCCGACCTCAGCCACGACATGCACGTCAACATCGTGTCGTTCCAGCCCGGCGGCCTCATCCCCTTCGAGGAGACGCATGTGATGGAGCACGGCCTCTACGTGCTCGAGGGAAAGGCGGTCTACAAGCTCAACCGCGACTGGGTCGAGGTCGAGGCCGGCGATTTCATGTGGCTCAGGGCCTACTGCCCGCAGGCCTGCTATGCCGCCGGGCCGGGGCCCTTCCGCTACCTTCTCTACAAGGATGTGAACCGCCACGCCCGGCTGCGCGGCCCGGGCGCCTTCGGAGCGCCGCGATGACCGGCCCTGGTTTCTTCTTCGGGCAAATACCCCCGGGGGTCCGGGGGCAGGCAGCCCCCGGCCGGCCGCGATGACCCGGACGCTGCGCCCCGAGCCGCTCAACGCCGCGGCCTTCGCGCCCTTCGGCGACGTGATCGAGGCCGCCGGCGCGCCCGACCGGCTGATCAACGCCGGGCTCTGCGGCCGCTGGCACGACCGCGCCCGTCTCGACTTCGCCTCGGGCCGGGCCGGCATCTCGGTCTTCGATGGCCGACCGGTGAGGCTGCCCCATCGCTTCGATCTGGTCGAGCGCCATCCGGAAGGCAGCCAGGCCTTCCTGCCGATGACGCGCAATCCCTTCCTCGTGATCGTGGCCCCGGACATGGACGGCGTCCCGGGCCGGCCGCGCGCCTTCCTCACCGCGCCGGGGCAGGGCGTCAACATCCTGCGCAACACCTGGCACGGCGTGCTCACGCCTTTGGCGGAACCCGGCCTTTTTGCGGTCGTCGACCGCATCGGCGACGGGCCGAACCTTGAAGAATACCGCTACCCGTCCGACTGGACGGTGACGGCAGACTGAACCCGGACCGGCCAGAGGGGGCGCGGACGGACGGGCAGGACATGCGCCCCCGGGAGAGGGACCCCGATGCCTGAAACGACCACACATCCGGTGGACGAGCTGCTGCCCGTCCCCAAGCTCGCCACACTCGGCCTCCAGCACGTGCTGGTGATGTACGCCGGCGCGATCGCGGTGCCGCTGATCGTCGGCCGCGCCCTGAAGCTCGAACCGCAGGACGTGGCCTTCCTGATCTCGGCCGACCTCTTCGCCTGCGGTCTCGTCACGCTGATCCAGTCGCTGGGCGTCACGCAATGGTTCGGCGTCCGCCTGCCGGTGATGATGGGCGTGACCTTCGCCGCCGTCGGGCCGATGGTCGCCATCGCCAACGCGAATCCCGGCCCCGACGGCGCGCGGGCGATCTTCGGGGCGATCATCGCGGCCGGCCTCATCGCCATGCTTCTCGCCCCCCTGATGTCGAAGCTCCTGCGCTTCTTCCCGCCGGTCGTCACCGGCACCATCATCCTGGTGATCGGGGTGACGCTGATGCGGATCGGCATCAACTGGGTCTTCGGCAACCCGGTCGGTCCGACCGCGCCCAGGCTCGTCGATCCGGCGCACAGGGACTGGCTCGCCTCGGTGCAGACGCTGATCGACGCCGGCGGCACCACGCTGGCGCCGATGCCCAAGGGTCTCTCGCTGGCCGCGACTGCGCCGAACCCGCTCTATGCGGCCCCCGGCAACATCGCCATCTCGGCGGTGGTGCTGGTGGCGATCCTCGTCATCGCCCGCTTCGGGCGCGGGTTTGTCGCCAACATCGCGGTGCTTCTGGGCATCGTCGTCGGCGGGGTTCTCGCGGCGCTTCTGGGCATGATGCATTTCGACAAGGTCGGGCAGGCGGGCTGGTTCGCGCTGATCCAGCCCTTCCACTTCGGGCTGCCGACCTTCGATCCGGTGATGATCGTGACCATGGTGCTGGTGATGATCGTGGTGATGATCGAATCGACCGGCATGTTCCTTGCGCTCGGCGACATGACCGGGGTGACGATCACCCCCAGGCGGCTGGCCGCGGGCCTCCGGACCGACGGTCTGGGCACCGTCATCGGCGGGCTCTTCAACACCTTCCCCTACACCTCCTTCAGCCAGAACGTTGGCCTCGTCGGCGTCACCGGCATCAAGAGCCGGTTCATCTGCGTGGCGGGGGGTCTCATCCTGATCGTGCTCGGCCTCATCCCCAAGATGGGGGCGCTGGTCGAATCGCTGCCGACCGCCGTTCTTGGCGGCGCAGGGCTCGTCATGTTCGGGATGGTCGCGGCGACCGGGATCCGCATCCTCGCAGCCGGGGTCGATTTCGCGACGAACCGCCACAACCTCTTCATCGTGGCCATCGCGCTCGGCTTCGGGATGATCCCGCTGGTCGCGCCCGAGTTCAAGATGTGGATGCCGCACGCGATCCACCCGCTGATCGAATCCGGCATCCTGCTGGCGACGGTCGCGGCGGTGGCGCTCAACGTCTGGTTCAACGGCGCCTCGGGCACGGCGCAGGACCTGCGCCGCGCGGCCGCGGTCGCGGACCACTGAGCCTGACCTGGTGAATCGCGGGGGTCTCCGCCACGCGGGGGCCCCCTGCCTCTCAGGGCCGCGGCACGACGAGATCGGCCGCGGCCTCGGCGCCCTCGGCGCGCAGGCCCTCCGCCACGCCCGACCGGTCGGCCTCGCTGCGGTTCTGGCTCATCTTCCACTTGCCCTCGATCCGCTCGATCGGGATCTCCAGCCCGACGATCGCCCGCAACTGGCCGGCGATGAAGGCCTCGGGCGCGTCGCTCACCGCCCAGGGATGCGCCCGCCCGGCCTCGTGCCCCTCGGTCAGGCGCCCCACCTGCGCGGCAAGCCAGTCGGGCGCGTCAAAGACCTGCGGCCGCCCGCGCACCTGCACGACCGCGTAGTTCCAGGTCGGCACCACCCGCCCGTGCTCGGCCTTGGCCGCATACCAGGATGGGGTGACATAGGCCTCGGGTCCCTGAAAGATCACCAGCGTCTCGGCGCCGGCGCGCAGGTCGTCGCATTGCGGATTGGCGCGCGCGAGATGGGCGCGCAGGACCATTCCCCCGGCGGTTTCGACCAGAGCGAAGGGAATGAGGTTTGCCGTCAGCCCCGCCGCGCCCGCCGTCACCAGGGTGCCGAGCGGATGGGCCCGCACGAGCGCGTGCAGCACATCGGCGCGGGTTTCGCGATAGGCGGGCGGGACATACATCGGTCGGCGTTTCCGTGGCTGGGGCGCATTGATACTGCCCGCTGCGCGCCGGCCGGCGCAAGGCCCCGGCGCCCCGGCCGCCGGTTCGCGTCAAGCGCCCGGCGCCGCCCGAGGCGCGCACACCCCGGCGCCGCCGTCAGATCGCGACAGTGGTCGCCAGCCCCCGTTCGACCGCGCGCGCAACCGCTCGGCTTGCGACCGCCAGATCCTGAAGCCCGACCCCGGTCCCGTCGAAGAGCGTGATCGCGTCGGCCGATGTCCGGCCGGGATGCCGGCCGATCAGCACATCGCCCAGGGGCGTGATCGCGGTCTCGGCGATCAGCCCCGCAGCGACCGCATGCTGCGCCTCGCCGATCGAGACCGACTGCGCCACCTCGTCGGTGAAGACGGCGGCCCGGGCCAGAAGTGTCGGCTCGACCTCCTGCTTGCCCCTTGTGTCGGTGCCCATGCAGGACAGATGCGTGCCCGGCCGCACATGCGCGTCCAGAAGCGAGGCCGCGGGCGACGAGGTGATGGTCACGATCACATCCGCCTCGGCGCCAAGCCGGGGCAGGTCCACGGCCTCGAACGGAAGGCCCAGCTCGGCCGCCACCGCGCCGAGCTTCGGCAGCATGTCGGGATGCAGGTTCCAGGCCACGACCCGCTCGAACGCGCGCACGCGGGCCGCCGCGCGCAGCTGGAACTGCGCCTGATGGCCGGCGCCGACCATGCCGAGCACCTTCGCATCCCGGCGCGCCAGCCGGTCGATGGCGATGGCCGAGGCGGCGGCGGTGCGCAGCGCGGTCAGGAGGTTGCCCCCCACCAGCGCCGTCGGCCGCCCGCTCTCGGGATCGAAGAGCGCCACCACCGACTGGTGGTTGGTGATGCCGCGCGCGGCGTTGCCGGGGAAGTAGCCCCCGGCCTTGACGCCCAGCACGCCGCCCGCCCGGTCGAGCCCGGACTTGAACCCGTATTGCCGGCCCTCGCCCAGGGCCTCGCGGATGACGGGGAAATTGCAGGCTCCGCCCCGGGCCATCTCGGCAAAGACCGCCTCGACCGCCGAATAGGCGTCTTCCGGCGTGACCAGATCAGCGATCAGCGCCTCGGGCACGATCAGCATCGCCCTTCTCCCTTCTTCTTTGCGCAAATACCCCGGGGGGTGCGGGGGGCAGCGCCCCCCGGGCCCCGGTCAGTAGCCCTTGCCGCGGGCCGAGACCGGCCACACGAGCTCGACCTTGCCGCCGCGCACGCCCACATACCAGTCGTGCACGTTGCAGGTCGGGTCGCAGTGGCCCGGCACCAGCCGCAGCTTGTCGTTCACCTTGAGCACGCCCTGCAGGTCCTCGACCACGCCGTGCTCGTCGCTGCACTTGACGTATTTCACATCCGTCCGGCCGAAGACCACCGGCAGGCCGCTGTCGACCGACTGCGCCTTCAGGCCCGCGTCCACGATCGCCTTGTCGGGCTTGGCGTGGCTCATCACCGAGGTCAGGATGAACAGCGCGTTCTCCCATTCGCCCTGGTCGATGCGCCGGCCGTCCTTGTCGAGGATGCGGCCGTAATCGGCGTCCATGAAGGCGTAGGACCCGCACTGCAGCTCGTTGTAGACGCCCGAGGTGCCTTCGAAGTAGTAGCTTCCGGTCCCGGCGCCGCCGACGATCGCGCAGTCGAGCCCTTCGGCCTTCAGCGCCTCGACCGCGTCCTTCACCATCGCCACGGCGATGTCGATCTTGGCCTTGCGGTCCTCGTACTTGTCCATGTGCTGCATGGCGCCCTGATAGGCCTGGATGCCCGAGAACGTGAGGCCCGGCGCCGCGGCGATCGCCCTGGCGATCGCGACCACGGCGGGCGTCGTGGTGACGCCGCAGCGGCCGGCGCCGCAGTCGATCTCGACGAGGCATTCGATGGTGGTGCCGTGCTTGACCGCCGCGGCCGACAGGTCGGCGACGTTGGCGATGTCATCGACGCAGACGATGGTGCGCGCGCCCAGTTTCGGCAGCCGCGCCAGCCGGTCGATCTTGGCCGGATCGCGCACCTGGTTCGACACCAGGATGTCCTTGATGCCGCCGCGGGCAAAGACCTCGGCCTCGCTCACCTTCTGGCAGCAGACGCCGCAGGCGCCGCCGAGGCTTTCCTGAAGCTTCTGGACATCCACCGACTTGTGCATCTTGCCGTGGCTGCGGTGGCGCACGCCGTGGGCCTTGGCCCAGTCGCCCATCTTCTTGACGTTGCGCTCCAGCGCATCGAGATCGAGGATCAGGCAGGGCGTCTGGATGTCCGCCTCGCTCATGCCCGGCAGGGCGGGGATGTCATAGCCGACCTCGAGACCGGCGAACGGTGTCTGCTTGTTCATGGCGTGTCCTCCTCAGCCCTTCATCCAGGGCAGCTTGTCCAGATCCACGTTGCCGCCGGTGATGATGACACCGACACGCTTGCCGCGGAACACTTCGGGGTTCTTCAGCACGGTGGCCAGCGGAACCGCGCTCGACGGTTCCATGACCACCCGCAGGTGCTTCCAGATCAGCTTCATCGCATCGACGATTTCCTGTTCGGACGCGGTGTAGATCGCGCTGACGTGGGTCTTCACGAAATGCCAGGTCAGGTCCTTCAACGGCACGAGGAGCCCGTCGGCGATGGTCTTGGGCGCATCGTCGGCGATGATGTGGCCGGCCTTGAAACTGCGATAGGCGTCGTCCGCCTGTTCGGGCTCGGCCGCGATCACCTTGCATTCCGGCGCCAGCGTCGACAGCGTCAGGCAGGTGCCGGAGATCATCCCGCCGCCGCCGATCGGCGCCACCACCATGTCGAGCCCGCCGGTCTGTTCCATGAATTCGCGCGAGCAGGTGCCCTGGCCGGCGATCACCCTCGGGTCGTTGTACGGGTGCACGAAATCGCCGCCCGTGGCCTCCTGGACCTTGGCGAAGGTCGCCTCGCGCGAGCTGGTCGAGGGCTCGCATTCGGTGATCACCCCGCCATAGCGGCGCACCGTGTCCTTCTTGGCCTGCGGCGCCGTGCGCGGCATCACCACGTTGCAGGGAATGCCGCGCAGCATGGCGGCATAGCTGAGGCAGGAGGCGTGGTTGCCCGAGGAGTGGGTGGCCACACCCTTCTTCGCCTGCTCGTCGGTCAGTCCGAAGACCGCGTTGGCGGCGCCGCGCACCTTGAACGCTCCGGGTTCCTGGAAGTTCTCGCACTTGAAGAACAGATCGCAGCCCGCGAGTTCGTTCAGATAGTCCGAGGTCCGCACCGGCGTCAGGCGGATGTGGGGTCGGATCCGTTCGTGCGCCGCCAGCATGTCGTCATAGGTCGGGATATACATCGTCTCTCTCGTCTCAGGCGGCGGCGCGGACCGCGTCGGCCGCATGGTTGCGGTAGTAGTCCTGGGCGGCGGCGACGCCAGCGCCGAGCGTCACCTCAAGCCCGAGATCGGCCATCACCATCTCGGCCGTGGCGATCCCCGACAGCGCCATCACGTCGGTAAGGCTGCCGAGATGCCCGATGCGGAACACCTTGCCGGCGACCTCGCCGAGGCCGGTGCCGAAGGCGACGCCGTATTTCCTGGCGGCCAGCTCCACGATCCGGGTGGCGTTGAACCCCTCGGGGGTGCGGATCGCGCTGACAGTGTCCGAATAGAGCCCGGGCTGCGCCGCACAGAGCGACAGACCCCAGGCCGAGACCGCCCGGCGCACGCCCTCGGCGATGCGGTGGTGGCGGGCGAAGACGTTCTCCAGCCCCTCGGCCAGCAGCATGTCCGATGACAGCCTGAGCCCGTTCAGGAGGCCCACCGCCGGCGTGTAGGGATAGCCGTTCGCGGCATAGCTGCGCTCCATGTCGCGGATGTCGAAGAAGGTGCGGGGCAGGGCCGCCGTCTCGGCCGCGGCGCGGGCCTTCTTCGAGAAGCCGACGATGGCGAGGCCCGCGGGCAGCATGAAGCCCTTCTGGCTGCCGGTCACCGCGACATCCACGCCCCAGTCGTCCATGCGGAAGTCCATCGAGCCGATCGAGGACACGCCATCGACGAAGAGGAGCGCGGGATGGCCGGCATCGTCCATCGCGCGGCGCACCGCGGCAATGTCCGACCGCACCCCGGTCGCGGTCTCGTTGTGCGTGGCCAGCACCGCCCTGATCGCGTGGCCCGTGTCGGCGGCCAGCACCTCGGCGAAGCGGTCGGCCGGGATGCCCTCGCCCCAGGGCGTCTCGATCACGGTCACGTCCAGCCCGTGGCGGCGGCACATGTCGATCCAGCGGTGCGAGAACATGCCGTTGCGCGCGGCCAGCACCTTGTCGCCCGGCGACAGCGTGTTGGTGATCGCGGTTTCCCAGCCGCCGGTCCCGGTCGAGGGGAAGAAGAACACCTCGGCGTCCTTCGACTTCAGCACCTTGCGGACGTTGGCGAGCGCGGGGTGCAGGATCTCGGCGAAGAGCGGCGAGCGGTGGTCGATCGTCGGCATGTCGACGGCCTTGCGGATCGATTCCGGGATGTTGGTCGGGCCGGGGATGAACACCGGGTTCTGCTGCGACATAGGTAGGGTCCTCCCTTGGATAGCCTGTCATAGGCCGCGCCGGCCGTCGGTGCAATTTTTTCGGAATTGTTTTTCACGATGTGAAATAATCTCTTGACTCTTGATCTGATTGATGAAAGTGTTTTTCAACTGCCGAAAATCGCCTTTCAGCGCCCCGGAAAAATCGCATGGACCGCGCCGATTCCCTTCAGAAGCCCGCCACCGCCCGCCGCCCGCGCGGCCGCCCCAAGGCCTTCCACGACAAGACCGACCAGAACACTGTCCAGTCGCTCGACCGGGCGCTGATGCTGTTGCGGGTGGTGAGCGAGGCGCCGGGGCTCAGCCTGTCCGAGCTTGCCGCCCGCACCGACCAGTCGGCGGCCACGGTCTATCGCGCGCTGACCACGCTGCAATCGCACGGCTTTGTCGAACTCGAGGAACCGGCCCAGCTCTGGCATGTCGGCGGCGGCGCCTTCCGGGTGGGGTCGGGGTTCCTGCGCCGCACCAAGGTGGTCGAGCGCGCCCGCCAGCCTATGGATGCGCTGATGCGGGCCACGGGCGAGACCGCGAACCTCGGGATCGAGCATCGCGACCAGGTGCTGTTCCTCAGCCAGGTCGAGGCGCAGGAGGCGATCCGCGCCTTCTTCCCGCCGGGTACGCTGTCGCCGATGCATGTCTCGGGGATCGGCAAGGCGCTTCTGGCCTGGTACCCCGAGGCGCGGGTGCGCGGCATTGCCGAGCGCGGCGGGCTGAAGGGCTTTACCGCGCAGTCGATCACCGGCACGGCGCGGCTTCTCGACGATCTGGCCGTGACCCGGGCGCGGGGCTTCTCGATCGACGATCAGGAACGGGCCGAGGGCATGCGCTGCGTGGCCGCCGCGATCTTCAACGCCTATGGCGAGCCGGTCGCGGGCCTGTCGGTGTCGGGGCCGGCGTTCCGGATGAGTCTGGCGGATGCCGACCGGATCGGGGCCGAGGTCGCCGCGGCCGCGCGCGAGGTCACGATGGCCACCGGGGGGCGCATGCCCGGCTGACGGATCAGGCGCCCATCCGGGCGGCCACGTCCAGCATCCGGTTCGAGAAGCCCCATTCGTTGTCGTACCAGCCGAAGACCCGCAACAGGCCGCCGCGGGTGACGCGGGTCTCGGGCAGGGCCATGACGATGCTTTCGGGCCGCGCGCGCGCGTCCGACGACACCAGCGGCCGGTCGGTCCAGCCGATGACGCCGCCCGCGGCCATGAGCGCCGCGTTCACCTCGGCCACCGAGGGGCGCAGGCGCGTTCCGACCACGAGATCGACGGCCGAGACCGAGGCCGAGGGCACCCGGACCGCCGCCCCCTCGATCCGCCCGGCCAGATCGGGCAGCACCCGATCGAGAAGCCGCTGCGCCGAGGTGGTCGTGGGCACCATCGACAGCGCCGCCGCCCGCGACCGGGCGAAATCGCCCCCGGCCGCGTCCTGCGTGGGCTGGCTGCCGGTGTAACAGTGGATCGTGGTCATCCACCCGGTCTCGATGCCGAACCGGGCATCGAGAAAGCGGGCCAGCGGGGCCAGCGCATTGGTGGTGCAGGAGGCGTTCGACACGATGCGCTGCGCGCCGAGTCCGTCCTCGTTCGCGCCGAGCACGACGGTGAACTCGGCCGCCCTCGACGGACCGGACACGAGGATGCGCCGCGCGCCGGCGGCCAGCCCGCGCCCGGCGACCTCGGGCGTGTCGGCGCGGCCCGTGCATTCCATCACCACGTCGATGCCGGACAGGTCGGCCTCGGACAGGTCGGCGTACCGCGTGAGGCGCAACCGCCGCCCGTTCACAGTCAGGTCGCCGTCGCCCAGCCGGACCTCGCCCGGGAACCGGCCGAAGACGCTGTCGTATTCGAAGAGATAGGCGCACATCTCGGGCGCGGCGATGTCGTTCACCGCCACGATGTCGATGGTCGGCCAGCCGCCCTGCGTCCAGGCGCGCAGAACCGTGCGCCCGATGCGTCCGAACCCGTTGATGGCAACCCTGACCGTCATCGCGACCCTCCTGCCGGACCGTCCTAGCGGCGCGGCCGCGCGGGCTCAAGCGACCACGGTGTACCGGGAACAATGTCGGGAAGTGGAGGCGGGTACCGGAATCGAACCGGTCTACACGGATTTGCAATCCGCTGCGTAACCTCTCCGCCAACCCGCCGCAGGAAAGTGAGGATCACTTAGTCGATCGCGCATCGCCGGGCAAGGGGGCGCCACTTGCCCGGGCCCGGCGCGGCGTCTAGGCTCGCGCCAGCCGCCGATCGGAGCAACGATGGCTGATCTTGCGACCCGCGTCACCGGTCCTGCGCGGCTGACCTGCTTCAAGGCCTATGACGTGCGGGGCCGGGTCGGCCGCGACCTCGACCCCGAGGTGCTCTACCGGATCGGGCGGGCGCTTGCCGCCCTGTCGGGCCCGGGGCCGGTCGTCGTCGGCCGCGATGTCCGGCCGCACTCGCCCGAGCTTGCGGCCGCGCTCATGCGCGGTCTGGCCGATGCCGGGTCGCCGGTCGTCGATCTCGGGCTCTGCGGGACCGAGGAGGTGTATGACGCCACCGCGGCGCTGGGCGCAAGCGCCGGCGCGATGGTCACTGCGTCGCACAACCCCGTCCATGACAACGGCGTGAAGATCGTTCGGCGCGGCGCGTCCCCCTTGTCGGCCGAGGACTTCGCTCGGCTGCGCGCCCTGGCCGAGGCCGGTCCGGGGGCGGTCGCCAAACCGGCGGCGGTGCCGGGTCCGGCCGCGCCCGGGCGTCGTACGGAGTATGTTGACCGCCTGCTGGCCATTGCGGCACCGGTGCCCGGCCGCCCGCTGCCGCGGCTTCTGGCCAACGCGGGCAACGGTGCCGCCGGGCCGGTCTTCGACGCGATCGTGACGGCGCTCGCTGCGCGGGGCGTCACGCTTGATGTCCGCCGCATCCTGCACGACCCCGACCCGACCTTTCCGAACGGCGTGCCGAACCCGATGCGGCCCGAGTGCCTTGCGATGACCGCCGAGGCGACGCGCGCGGCCGGGGCCGGTGTCGGCATCGCCTGGGACGGCGACTTCGACCGCTGCTTTCTGTGCGACGCCGCCGGCGCGCCGCTGCCGGGCGAGATTCTGGTCGCGATGCTGGCCGGGGAAATGCTGCGCCGCGAGCCCGGCGCCGCGATCGTCCACGACACCCGGGTGGTGTTCGCGATCCGCGACGCCATCGACCGGGCGGGCGGCCGGGCCCTGCCGGCGCTGTCCGGCCATTCGCGGATGAAGGAGGCGCTGCGCCGCACCGGCGCCGTCTATGGTGGCGAGATGTCGGGCCACCACTACTTCCGCGATTTCCACGCCTGCGACAGCGGCATGCTGCCGTGGCTGGCGGTTCTGGCCAGACTGGGCCGCGAGGGCCGCGGCCTGGCAGAGATCGCGGCCGAGGGGCGGGCGCGCTTTCCGTCCTCGGGCGAGATCAACTTCCGCCCCCCGGATCCCGACGCGGCGATCGGTCGCGTTCGCGCGCTCCACGAGGCCGCGGCGCGCCGCATCGATGCGTTCGACGGCCTCAGCCTCGAGTTCGCGGACTGGCGCTTCAACCTGAGGCGGTCGAACACCGAGGATCTGGTGCGCCTCAACATCGAATCCCGGGGCGACCCGGATCTGGTGGCCGAGCAGGCGCACCGGATCGGGGCGCTGCTGGGCGGCCCGGTCCCGGACTGACCGCCCGTGCGGCGTCCTTGCGCAGTTGCCCGTCCCGGCGTTCTGTGGCAAGAGGTTGGTGAAACAGGATTTCAGTGCTCAGAGACCCCTGAATGGCCGATTTTTCCACCCGCCGCGTCATGATGGTCGACACCCAGGTGCGTCCGAACGACGTGACCAAATACCCGATCATCGCGGCCATGCTGGAAGTCCCGCGCGAGGTCTATGTGCCCGCGGCGCTGCGCGAGGCGGCCTATGTGGGCGAGAACATCGAGATCGGTCGGGGTCGGGTGGTGCTCGAGCCGCGCACGCTGGCCAAGATGCTCGACGCGCTGAACATCCTGCCGACCGACCTGGTGCTCGATGTGGGCTGCGGCCTCGGCTATTCGACGGCGGTGATCGCGCGCATGGCGCAGATGGTGATCGCGGTCGAGGAGGAATCCGCCTTCGCCATCCAGGCGCAGTCGACCCTGTCGTCCGAAGGCACCGACAACGCCGTGGTGATCGAGGGCGCGCTGGCCGAGGGCGCCGCGCGGCACGGCCCCTACGACGTGATCGTGATCGAGGGCGGTGTCGAGGTGGTGCCCGAGGCCCTGCTCGACCAGCTGCGCGAGGGTGGCCGGATCGGCTGCGTGTTCATGGAGGGCGCGCTCGGGCGCTGCCGGATCGGCCACCGGATCGACGGGCGCGTGGCCTGGCGCGACGCCTTCAACGCTTCGGCCCCGGTGCTTCCGGGCTTCGCCGCCCGCCGCGAGTTCCGGCTCTGAGCGGGCGTGCGACACAAGAAACGGGATATCCGCCGAGCAGCGCGGAGTGACGAGGTGGCAGGAATGGCACGGACATTGAAGGGTGTGGTGGCGGTCGCGGCGCTGTCGCTGGGCCTGCTGGGCGGGATGCGCGCCGGGGCCGAGACGCTTGCCGACGCGCTGATCTCGGCCTACCGCAATTCGAACCTGCTGGCGCAGAACCGGGCGGTGCTGCGCGCCGCCGACGAGGATGTGGCCGCCGCCCTTGCGGCGCTGCGGCCGGTGCTGGGCTGGGTCGCCTCCTCGCAGTATGCCAAGTCGCCGCGGACCGGCGAAGGGACCACGAACTCGGTCGGTCTCAGCCTGCAGTGGACGGTTCTCGACTTCGGTCGCGGCAAGCTCTCGCGCGAGATCGCCCGGGAAAGCGTGCTTGGCACCCGTCAGGCGCTGGTCGGCGTCGAGCAGAACGTGCTCCTCTCCGCGGTTCAGGCCTACATGGATGTGCGCAGCGCCGTCGAGAGCGTGGCGATCAACCGCAATTCGGTGCGCGTGACCGGCGAGACGCTCAAGGCCGCGCAGGACCGTTTCGATGTGGGTGAGGTCACCCGGACCGATGTCGCGCAGGCCGAGGCCCAGCTGGCCGCGTCGCGTGCCGCGCTTGCCGCGGCCGAGGGCCAGCTGGCGGCGGCGCGCGAGGCCTACCGGGCCGCGACCGGGCACTACCCGGGTGCCCTGTCGGTGCCGCCGCGGGCGCCGGCCCTGCCGCGCAGCGTCAACGAGGCCACGGCCATTGCCCAGCGCAACCACCCGGCCATCCTGCAGGCCCAGCATCAGGTGAAGGTGGCCGAGCTTCAGGTGGCCGCCGCCGCCGCCCAGCGCCTGCCGACGGTGAACCTTTCCGGCCAGGTGACGCGGGACGAGTTCGGCAACGACACCAGCTCGGCCGGCCTCTCGCTCAACCAGACGATCTACGCCGGGGGAGCGCTGTCGTCGGCGCACCGCAAGGCCATTGCCGGGCGGGATGCGGCCAAGGCGGGCCTGTTGCAGACCTCGGTCTCGATCTCGCAGAACGTGGCCAATGCCTGGGCGCAGATTGCGGTGGCCCGGTCGCAGATCTCGGCGATCGACCAGCAGATCCGCGCCGCTACCGTGGCCTATCAGGGCGTCAAGGAAGAGGCGGCCCTGGGATCGCGCACCACGCTCGATGTGCTGAACGCCGAGCAGGACCTGCTGGACGCGCAGTCCAGCCGGATCTCGGCGGTCGCCAATCTGCAGGTAGCCTATTATTCACTTCTGTCGGCTATGGGTCTGCTGACGGCCGATCGGCTCAATCTTCCTGTTCCGTCCTTCGATCCGGACGCCTATTACAATGCGGTCCGCAATGCTCCGGTCTCCAGCGTACAGGGCCGCAGCCTCGACCGTATCCTCAAGGCGACGGGCAAGAACTGAGGGTCGGGGTACGGCAGCGGGTGCCTGGCCGGCCGGTTCCGCTGAACATGGTCGCTGGCTGAGGAATGTCGATGTCTGATCCGACGATGAACCGCGAAGTCGAGGACGTGCTCTCGTCGATCCGCCGCCTGGTGGCCCAGGACCGCTCGCATCGCTCCGGCGGGGCAGCGCCGGCGCCGGGCGCCACCGAGGCCGCGCCGGGGGCTCTGGTGCTGACGCCTGCCCTGCGCGTGGTGGAGGGTGACCCGGGCGCGACGTCGGACGATGACCGGCCCGGCGACGCCAGGGACGAGGCGATCGGCTTCGATTCCGGCCGCATTCGCGGCGACATGGTTCTCGCCGCCCTTGGGGCGGTCGGCCCCATCGGCCAGAGCCGGCGTGCCGACGACGCGCTGGACCAGGCCGGCGGCTGGGCAATGGGCGCGGGCGCGGGGCCCGAGCCCGAGCCCCCCGAGTCCGGGCCCTTCGATCATCCGGACCCGTCGGACGAGCCCGCGCCGCACACGGGCCACGCGTGGGCCGATGCGGGTGCCGGCCACGCGCCGCGACCCCTGGCCGACGATCTGGCATCGCTCGAGACGACCATCGCCGAACTCGAGGCGGCGGTCGCCGGCATCGACGAGGATTTCGAGGCGGACGGCGGCGAGGACGACAGCCTCGTGGCCACTGACCGGGCTCCGCTCTGGCTCGCGCCGGATGCGCCGGACGCGATCGCGCCGGGCATGGACGCCGACGCGCCCCCGGCAGCGGACGACTTGGACGCGGAAACGGCCGCGGCCGCGGCCATGGGCTGGCGGCACGCACCATCCGAGGACGCCGGGGAGGCGCCGGCCGAGACGCCGGTTGCGGAGGCGGGCGCCGAACTCTCCGTCTCGGCGCGCCGCCTGCATCTGGCGACCGAAGTCGCCAGTGGCCCCGAGGAGGACGCGGCCGACCTGCCCGGCATCGCCGATCCCCACCCGGCCGAGGACGTCCCCGAAACGTCGCGCTCGCGCATCTTCGTGCGGCGCCCGGCGGTTGTGGAGGCCGAGCCGGACCTTGCGCCGACCCCGCCGGTGCCCACATCCCTGGAACCGCCGGACGCTGTCGGCGCGGATGCGGGCGGGGGGGCGCCCGGTTCGCGACCGGACGATGGGGCGGGCCCCGCCTCCGGGCAGCCCGCGATCGACCTCGAGACGCTGCGGCTTCTGGTGGCCGAAGTGCTCCGTCAGGAATTGCGTGGCCCCCTCGGCGAGCGGATCACCCAGAACGTGCGCAAGCTGGTGCGCCGCGAAATCCACCGGGTCCTCGACAGCCGCGATTTCGAATAGCGCGCGACCCGGACCTCCCGGTGCAGCGGGCCGCCGGGAACAGGCCGGCGGCACGCGTTCCCCGGTGCGGCACGCCGGTTCGGCCGCGCTCCGCCGGAGGCGCCCGCCGTCCCCGGCGAAACGCTGCCCGGCGCGCGTCGGCGCCTTCATGCGGCCACGGCCATCCGGAAAGTCAAACGCCCCCGGGCGGGGGCGCTGACCTCATCGGCAAAGGGGGCCGCGGCGTCAGGCGGCTTCGGCCTCTTCGGCGGCGTGGCGACGCTCGCTTTCCTCGCGCGACAGCGCGACCGAGGTGCGCACACCCTTGGACACGAACTCCATCAGGCCCTTCACCACCCGCTCGTTGGGGTCGATCCCGGCGCAGCTCAGCACTTCCCGCCCGTCGCGCGACCGGGCCCAGCGCGCGATCTGCTCGGGGCCGTTGCCGTATTTCTTGTCGTCGGCGATGGCGTCGTCCAGCGCAGCCAGAACGACCGCCGCGAACAGCTTGCGGGACCGCTGCCCCTGTTCGAAGTTGAAAGCGGTTCCGTCCACGTAATCGCGCATAATTCCGTCCTGCTTTTTATTGGTCTTGCGTTTCCCGCGTGCGGCTGAATATGGCGCTTCATCCATGATTCGGTATGTAGGAAATCGCAAGCCTGTCATGCAAAAACGACATACCACTGTGATGCGGACACCAAATCTAGTCCTTCCGTCTCGGGAACGCGGGCAAGATGTGGGGGGCGCCCGGAAAAGTTCAAGCGCTTGTCACGATATTGTCACGAAGTCCCGCGTCGCCGGCGCCGCGAAGATCAGGACCGGATGGCCTGCGGATCGGCCAGGGCAACCCGCGCCTCGCCCGCGATCATCGATCCGGTGGCGCGGTCGAAGCGAAGGTGGGCGATGCCGCGTCCCCCCGATTGCGAGAACAGCACGCCGGCCTCCTTGCCATCCGCCAGGATCGGCGTGCCGGGGGGCGCGCTTCCCGCAACCGTGACCGCGACCAGACCCTTGCGCAGCTCGGCCTTGTGCTTCATCCGCGCGGTCACTTCCTGGCCGACATAGCATCCCTTGCGGAAATCGACGCCGTGCAGACGCTCGAAGCCCGCCTCCAGGATGTAGGTCTCCTCCGGCCGCAGTTCGACACCGCTTTCCGGAACCAGCGCAGCGACCCGGATCGCATCCCAGTCGATCCCGGACGGCCCCGCCGGCTCGGTCCGGTAGGCCCGCCAGCCCAGCGCCGGGTGGCGCGGATCCGCCACCCCATCGGCCGGCACCGTGCCAAGGCCGCGGTGGACGTGCAGGCCGCTGTCCTCGATGGTGACATCGGCCCGCAGGCGATACATCGACAGGCGGCGCACCAGGGCGTCGGCCAGGCTGTCCTTCACGTCCAGAAGGATCGCATCCGGCTCGGCGACCAGCAGGAAATCGGCCAGATACTTGCCCTGCGGAGTCAGGAGCGCCGCATAGACCGGCCCCTCCGCCAAGCGGCGGACATCGTTGGTGACAAGCCCCTGCAGGAAGGTCGCGCGGTCCCTGCCGGTGATCCGCAGCACCCGCCGGTCCTCGGCTTCGTTGTCCATCGCGTCACTCCGTGAACTGAAGGCGGCACAGCTCGGCATAGAGACCGCCCGCCGCAAGCAGACCCTCGTGCGTGCCCTCCTCGACCACTCGGCCGCGGTCGAGAACCAGGATCCGGTCGGCCCGGCGGACCGTGGCGAGCCGATGGGCGATGACCAGCGTCGTGCGGTCGTGCGAGAGGCGATCGAGCGCCTCCTGCACGGCGGCCTCGCTGGCGGCATCCAGCGCCGATGTCGCCTCGTCGAGAAGCAGGATCGGCGCATCGCGCAGCAGCGCGCGCGCGATCGCCACCCGCTGCCGCTGCCCGCCCGAAAGCGCCGAACCTCTCGGCCCGGCGGGCGTGTCGAGGCCGAAGGGCAGGGCCTCGACAAAGGCCGAGACATGGGCCGCGTCGGCCGCGCGGCGCACCGCCTCCTCGGGCCTGTCATGGCCGAGGAGGATGTTGTCGCGGATGGTCTCGTCGAAGAGCGCCGGCTCCTGGCTCACCACCGAGAACATGTCGCGCAGCGATCCGAGGTCGAGCGTGCGCAGGTCGTGCCCGCCCAGCAGGATCCGGCCGCTGTCCGGGTCGGCCAGCCGGGTGAGAAGCGTGAAGACCGTGGTCTTGCCGGCGCCGGACGGACCGACCAGCGCGGTCGTCTTCCCGGCCTCGGCCACGAAGCTGATCCCGTTCAGCGCCGGCACGTCGTCATAGGACAGGCTGACATCCTCGAACCGGATCTCGGTGGCGTTGCGGTCGGCGCGGACCCCCGGCACCGGGCTGCGCACCGACGCGCGGGTGTCGAAAAGCGCGTAGATGCGCACCAGGCTGGTCGCGGCCACCTGCCAGCTTCCGGCCATGTCGCCGAGACGCCGCAAGGGCTGGAAGGCAAGGGCCATCGCCGTGAAGAAGGACATGAACTCGCCGACCGTCCGCTCGCCGCCCGCGATCTGCCGGCCGCCCAGCACGAGAACCAGGAAGAACCCGAGCCCGGTGACCACGTCGATCAGCGCCGGCATCGTCGCCCGGCTGGCCGCCGCCTTGACCTCGGCGCGGGCGATCGAGCGGACGACCTTGCCGAACCGGTCGATCTGGTGGTCCTCGTTGCGGTTCAGCTTGATCGCGTTCACGCCGTGGAACACCTCGTCCAGCCGCGTCGCGCGCAGACTGGCCTGAGCCCGCACCTGGATGGCCTTGCGGCGGACATAGCGCTTGACCGCGAGGCTTGGCAGGATCAGGAGCGGCGCCCCGACCATGGCCGAGAGCGTCCACCAGGGATCGACCGAGATCGCCACGCCGAAAAGCGTGACGAGTGCCACCACGTCGCGCCCGAAGGCCATGATGAAGTTCGTCCAGACGTTCTGCACGGCGGCGGTGTCGCCCTGGATGCGTTCGATCAGCGCACCGGGCGGGTTCGACTGAAAGAAGCGGCCATCCAGCGTCAGCGTATGGCGCAGCAGATCGGTCTGCATCCGCGCGGCGATCGCGGTCGAGACCCGGGCGATCAGGGTCCGGTTGACGACGGTCGTGGTCGCGCGCATCAGGAACAGGCCGAAGATCGCGCCGCCGACCCACCAGACCGCGTTGGCGTCGCCGCCGGTGAACACCCGGTCGAAGAGCGGCTTCAGCATCCAGGACAGAAGCCCCAGCGTCGAGCCCTCGGCGATCATGAACAGGAAGGCGAGCGCCATGGTCGGGCTGTGCCGGCGCAGGTAGCCCGTCCAGAGCCGCCGGAACAGTCCCGGGGCCGGTATCTGGGATTCGGGGGTGTCGGTCACGCGCGATCCGGTCCTTGAGGCCAGCGTCAGGGCGCGACCGGTCTAGCCCGAAAGGGCGCAAGCGGCAAGCGGGCGGGGGTGGCGTTGACCTTGCCGCGCGGCACGCCTACCGATGGGGCGTCCAACAGGAGACCCGAATGCCCTTCGTCGCCGGCCGCCCCTATCTTGCCATTCCCGGACCCTCGGTCATGCCCGACCGGGTGCTGAACGCGATGCATCGGGCGGCGCCCAACATCTATGCCGGCGCGCTGCACGACATGGTCGCGACGCTCTGGCCCGACCTTCGGCGCGTGGCCTGCACCACCGGCCATGTGGCGCTCTACATCGTGAACGGCCACGGTGCGTGGGAGGCGGCGAACGCGAACCTCTTCTCGCGCGGCGACCGGGCGCTGGTCGTGGCGACCGGGCGCTTCGGCATCGGCTGGGCCGAAAGCGCGCGCAGGATGGGGGTCGAGGTCGATCTGATCGACTTCGGCAAGTCGGCCCCCGCCGATCCCGCCCGCATCGAGGCCGCGCTGCGCGCCGACCGGGCCGGGGCGATCCGTGCGGTGCTGGTGACCCATGTCGACACCGCAAGCTCGGTGCGCAACGACATCGCCGCGATCCGCGCCGCCATCGACGCCGCCGGCCACCCGGCGCTTCTGGCGGTGGACTGCATCGCCTCGCTTGGCTGCGACGAGTTCCGCATGGACGACTGGGGCGTGGACGTCATGGTGGCGGCCAGCCAGAAGGGCCTGATGGTGCCGCCGGGGCTGGGCTTTGTCTGGTTCTCGGACAAGGCGCTGGCCGCCTGCGCCGGCTCGGACCTGCGCACGCCCTACTGGGACTGGCGTCCGCGCGCCTTCGCCGAAGAGTTCTGGCAGCATTTCTGCGGTACCGCGCCGACCCATCATCTCTTCGGCCTGCGCGAGTCGCTGACCATGCTTCTGGACGAGGAAGGGCTGGAGACCGCCTGGGCGCGCCACCGGCGGCTTGCGCGCGCGGTCTGGGCGGCCTTCGACGCCTGGGGTCAGGGCGGCGACATCGCGCTCAACGTCGCCGATCCCGACCGGCGCGGCCATTCGGTCACGGCTGCGCGGATGGGGCAGGGCGCCGCGCAACGGCTGCGGGCCTGGTGCGAGACCGAGGCGGGCGTGACGCTCGGGATCGGGCTCGGGATGGCCGCGCCCGGCGAGGCAGCCTATGGCGACTTCCTGCGCGTCGCGCACATGGGCCACGTGAACGCCCACATGACGCTCGGCGTCCTGTCGGTCATGGAGGCCGGCCTGCGCGCGCTGGGCGTGCCGCACGGTCCGGGTGCGCTCGACGCGGCGGCGGCAGCGATCGCAGCCGACTAGGCCGACGCTCTGGCCGGCGGTTGGACCCCGGGGACGGGCCGGGGGCCTTCCGCCCCCGGGACCCCCGAGGGTATTTTTCACGAAGAAGAAGCCGGTCGGGGTTTCTTCTTCGCACCAATACCCCGGGGGAGTCCCCGGATCTTTCCGGGGACGGGGGCAGCGCCCCCGCCCGGCGTTGCCTCAGGCTCCGCGCTTCTTCAGCCAGTCCTGCATCCAGGCGATCTCGCGCTCCTGCGCGGCGATGATCGCCTCGGCCAGCTGGCGCGCCTCGGGATCGGTGCCGTATTGCAGCTCGATCTTCGCCATCTCGACCGCGCCCTGGTGGTGGGGGATCATGCCGCGGATGAAATCGACGTCGGTGTCCCCGCTGTAGTCGATCGCCATGTCGGCGTGCATCCGGGCGTTGGCCTCGACGAAGGCCTTGGTCGCGGGGCTTGCGTCGGCGGGTGCCGCGCCCATCGCGGCCATGTCGTGGCCGGAATGGTCCATGGTCTGCGCATAGGCGCCGCGGGCCAGGGCAAAGGCGAGCGGGCTCAGGATCAGGGCGCGTTTCGTGGTCTGCATGTCGGTCCTCCTGTCGCAGGCAGGCTGCGACAGGAGCGAACCGCGGGCAAGTCACCTGCGCGTGAGGGTCAGGACCGGTCGGCGAGAGCCTTGCACCAGGCTTCCATCCCCTTCGTCGCCAGTTCCATCGGCGGCTCGAGGAAGGTCAGGTGGAACGCCTCGCCCAGATCCGCCACGCCGATCGCCCGCGGCCGGACGGCCAGCACATGGGCATTGGGCAGGGCCACGCCGAAGCAGAAGACGATGTTCTTGGCGTCGCGGATCGTCTCGGCGATCGTGCCGCCGATGGCCCGCGTGTGCGCGAAATGGTCGAAGGTGGCGATGCAGGCGACCTTCGGATGGGCGTCGATCCTGGCCTTCAGCCGGGCGATGATCTCGTCCACGCTCTCGGCCGTGGTCTCGGCCTTGGGCAGTGTCAGCTCGTAGACCGGGTATTTCTCCATGAGGAGCGACTGTTGCATCGGTCAAAACCTTCATCCGGGGGGCACCATTCGTGCCCGGACCCGATGCCCCGGAATCGGCGCCCGATCAACGCGCCGAAGCGTCGCGGGCCGCCGACAGCGCCTGCGGAAGCGCCTCGGCCAGCAGATCGAGATCCGAGGGGGTGCCGCAGCTTATCCGGATGCACCGGTCCTGCGGCGCCACGAAGGGCATGCGCACGAAGACGTCCCGCGCGACCAGCTCCGCCAGCACCCGTCGGGCAAGGGCGCCGTCGGCGCCGCAGTCGATGGTGACGAAATTCGCGGCCGAGGGCAGGGGGGCAAGCCCGCTGTCCCGGGCGATCGCCGCGATGCGGTCCCGGGCCCGGCCGACCTCGGCCCGGACATGGGCGAGCCAGGGCTGATCGGCCAGCGCCGCCAGCGCCCCGGCCTGCGCGATCCGGCCGATGCCGAAATGGTTGCGCACGCGGTCGAAGGCCGCGATCAGGTCCGGGTGCCCGATGGCATAGCCCACGCGCAGGCCGGCCATGCCGTACCCCTTCGAGAAGGTACGCATCCGGATCACCCGCTCCTCGGCGGGGTCGATCGGCGGAGCCACAGCCTGCGGGGCAAGGTCGATGTAGGCCTCGTCGAGGATCAGGAGCCGGTCATCGGGCAGTCCGGCGATCATCCGGGCGATGGTGTCGGCCTCGTGCCAGGTGCCCATCGGATTGTCCGGGTTCGACAGATAGAGGAGCCGCGCGCCGGTCGCCTGCGCGGCCGCGGCCAGAGCCTCGGGGTCTTCGCGGTCGTCCCGGTAGGGCACCTTGTGCAGCACCCCGCCAAAGCCCGCGACATGGTAGTTGAAGGTCGGATAGGCCCCGTCCGAGGTCACGACCGCCTCGCCGGGTGCGACGAGCATCCGCACCAGCGTGCCCAGAAGCCCGTCGATGCCCTCGCCCACGACGATGTTTTCCGGCCGCACGCCGTGATGCGCGGCCAGTGCCGCGCGCAGGTCATGGCATTCCGGGTCGCCGTACATCCAGACGTCGCGGGCCGCCCGGGCCATCGCCTCGACCGCAGCGGGCGAGGGGCCGAACCGGCTTTCGTTGGCGCCCAGCCGGGCGCGGAACGCCCTGCCGCGGCGGCGTTCCTGCGCCTCGGGTCCGACGAAGGGCACGGTGGCGGGAAGGCCTGCGACCAGGGGGTTGAGCGGGATCATGGCGCCTCCGAATGTCCGGGAAAGCGGGGCCGGGCCGTCAGCCCCCGAAAAACCTGCGACGCGCCTCTTCGGCCATCGCCTTGCGCATCTCGAGATCGGCGATCCGGGCCAGCGCCCGCCGGCGCTCGCCCTCATCCGTCAGAGCGGCGAGGCCGGCGCGTTCCCCCGCGATCTGCTTGGCGAGGGCGATCTCCTCGGGAAGCGCGCCGGCCTCGGCCATGATGCGGAAGCCGACCGCCGTGCCCGGATCGATCAAGGCCTCTTCCGGCCGGTCGGGAAGCGGCTTGCCCTCGCCGGCCAGGTTCGACAGCTTGCCCTCGGCCCGGGCCTTGAGCATCCGGCGTTCGGCGATGCGGTCGAGCCAGGATCCCACGGCCTAGCCCGCCTCGGCGAGGCGCCGGAGCGCCGCTTCCAGCCGGCCCGCCTCGTCCTCGGCGGCGGCGAGCTGCCCGCGCGTCTCCTCGACGACCTCTTCGGGCGCCGAGGCCACGAACTTCGGGTTGGCCAGCCGCCCGCGCAGCCCGCCGATATCCTTGCCGAGCTTGTCGAGCGCCTTGGACAGCCGCGCCCTTTCGGCAGCGATGTCGATCACACCTTCCAGCGGCAGCGCCAGCGTGCCGCCCTCGACCGCGATCGTCACCGATCCCTTCGGCGCCGCACCCTCGACCACGGTATCGAGCCGCGCAAGACGCGCGATCATCGGCAGGTTGCGGTCCCAGGCCGCACGACCGCGCGCGTCCAGCCCGACGATCACCAGGGGCAGCTTCAGCCCCACCGGCACCCGCATCTCGGCCCGCACCGACCGGATCTCCTCGATCACGCCGATGACCCAGTTCATCTCGCGGTCGGCCTCGGCGTCGATCAGATCCTCGCCATAGGTCGGCCAGTCGGCGTGGATCAGCATCTTCGCCCGTCCGCCCGCCGGCGCCGTCAGGCCCCAGAGCTCTTCGGTGATGAAGGGCATGATCGGGTGCAGCAGGATCTGGCACTGGTCGAGCACCCAGCGCATGGTCGCGCGCGTCTCGGCCGCGCCGTCGCCGTCCATAAGGGGCTTGGCGAATTCGACATACCAGTCGCAGACCTTGCCCCAGACAAAGGCGTATAGCGTCGAGGCCGCATCGTTGAACCGGAACTCCGCCAGGGCCGCGTCCACCGCCATCCGGGCCCGCGCCGTCTCGGTCAGGATCCAGCGGTTCACCGTCAGGGTCGCCGCGGGGATGTCCCCCGCCGGAACCGTGGCGTCGAAGACGCCGTTCATCTCGGCAAAGCGGGTCGCGTTCCAGAGCTTGGTGCCGAAGTTGCGGTAGCCGGCAAAGCGGGTGGTGTCGAGCTTCAGCTCGCCCCCGAGGCTCGCCATCGAGGCGCTGGCAAAGCGCAGCGCGTCGGCGCCGTACTGGTCGATGATCTCCAGCGGGTCGATCACGTTGCCCAGCGACTTCGACATCTTCTTGCCGCGCGCGTCGCGCACGAGCCCGTGCAGATAGACGGTATGGAACGGCACCTCGCCCACGACGGCGAGCTGCATCATCATCATCCGCGCGACCCAGAAGAACAGGATGTCGAAGCCCGTGACCAGCACCGAGGTCGGGAAGTAGCGCCGCATCTCGGGCGTGTCCGCGGGCCAGCCCAGCGTGCCGATCGGCCAGAGCCCCGACGAGAACCAGGTGTCGAGCACGTCGGGGTCGCGGGTCAGCGCCCGCCCACCGGCCATCGCCTTCGCCTCGGCCTCAGTGGCCGCGCAATAGGGCGTGCCGTCGGCGTCATACCAGACCGGGATCTGGTGGCCCCACCAGAGCTGGCGCGAGATGCACCAGGGCTCGATGTTCTCGAGCCAGTGGAAATAGGTCCGCTCGCCCGAAAGGGGGGTGATCCGGGTGCGCCCGTCGCGCACCGCGTCCAGCGCCGGTTGCACAATTCTGGCCGTATCGACGAACCACTGGTCGGTCAGATAGGGCTCGATAGCAACTTTCGAACGATCACCATGGGGGACCATGTGGCGGTCGGCATCGATCCCGTCCAGCCAGTGGCCTTCTTCGGCCAGCCGCACGATCGCGCGCCGCGCCTCGTAGCGGTCCAGTCCGTCGAGCGCGAGCGCCGCCTCGGAAGGCTGCGCATCGGCAAGGAAATCGGCGTTCTCGCGCAGGTGCATCGCGGCGCGGGTGGTCATCACGTTGATCGCGCGCAGCCCGCAACGCTCGCCCACCGCCCAGTCGTTGAAGTCGTGGGCCGGCGTGATCTTCACCGCGCCGGTGCCCTTCTGCGGGTCGGCGTAGGCGTCCGCGACGATCGGGATGCGGCGTCCGACCAGCGGCAGGATCAGCTCCTTGCCGACCAGGGCCGCATAGCGCCCGTCCGCGGGGTTCACCGCGACCCCGGTGTCGCCCAGCATGGTCTCGGGCCGCGTGGTCGCGACCACCAGATAGTCGCGCGTCTCGAAGCGGGTGGGCTCGCCATCCTCGCCGAACTCGACCGGATGCTCGTAGGTCACGCCGTCGGCCAGCCGGTAGCGCAGGCGCCACAGATGGCCGTCCACCTCGACCTGCTCGACCTCGAGATCGGAAATCGCGGTTTCGAAATGCGGGTCCCAGTTCACCAGCCGCTTGCCACGGTAGATGAAGCCCTTGTTGTAAAGGTCCACGAACACACGGATAACGGCGTCGTGGAAGTTTCCCTCCTCGCCCGCGGGGGCCCCCGGCGCGCCCGACATGGTGAAGGCCTCGCGGTCCCAGTCGCACGAGGCGCCCAGCCGCTTGAGCTGCCCGATGATGGTGCCGCGCGACTTGCGCTTCTGGTCCCAGACACGGCGCACGAAGGCCTCGCGGCCCATCTCGCGGCGCGTGGGCTCGCCGTGGGCGGCCATCTCGCGCTCGGTCACCATCTGCGTGGCGATGCCGGCGTGGTCGGTGCCCGGCTGCCAGAGCGTGTCGAAGCCGCGCATCCGGTGCCAGCGGGTCAGGATGTCCTGCAGCGTGTTGTTGAACGCATGGCCCATGTGCAGGCTGCCGGTGACGTTCGGCGGCGGGATCATGATGCAGAAGGCCGGCGCGCCCGGCTTCGCGTTCGCGCCGGCGCGGAAGGCACCGGCGGCCTCCCAGGCGGCGTAGATCCGGGCCTCGGCCTCGGCGGCGTCAAAAGTCTTTTCCATCGGCATGCGTGAACGGCCCCGGCTTGTGCGGGACCGTTCTTAGCGCGCGGCTCGGGCGGGGGGAAGCCGCCTCAGCCCCGGACCGCGATGAAGGGCTGGCCGGCGATCGCTTGTCCGAAGGTCGCCGCCACCAGCGCGACATAAAGGACCGCGGCCACGATCACCGCCATTCGCGCCACGCGGTCGGGAAGCCCCCGCGCCGCGATGAGCCCCGCCACCGGCAGGATGTGCATGGCATGCGCGGCGAAGAAATGCGCGACCCGCAGGTCGCCCACCTCGCCGCTCCAGCCCAGCAGGGCAAGCCGCGCCCCGGTCGCGGGGGTGCCCACCAGATGCGACGTGCCGGCGGCCATGTAGCCCGCAACCGGCACGGTCAGCACGAAGGTGAGCCCCAGCCCGAGCGCCACGGCCAGGCGCAGCGCCGGGGCAAGGCCCGCGTGGCGGTTGCGGCCGATCGCGACGCCCATGACCAGTGTGGCCGAGGTCAGCAGCACCGCGAGCACGCCCATCAGCGGGTAGAGCGCCGCCATCAGCGGAGAGCCGACGTTGAAGTGCGACCCGGTGCCGAGGGCCGCGGCGCCCGCGATCCAGAGCATCTCGGCCGAAACGGCCAGACCCACCGCCAGCGCGTAGATCCGCCAGCCGCGGCTGGCCCGCATGCCGGCGGGCAGGTAGCGCGCGAAGAACGCGAGCGTCAGCAGATAGAGCGACAGCGAAAGCTGGAACTTGATCGGCTTGAGCCAGATCGACTCGCCCTGGAACGGTCGCGGGTCGATCCGGGCCGCCGCGAGGGTCACGACGAGCGACAGGGCGAGGAAGCTGCCGAGCCGGGCAAAGGCCGGGGCATCGGCGAAAAGACCCTCCAGCGGCGAGCGCCGCGGCGGGGCGGGGCCAAGGTCAAGCGCGGTCATGCGTGGGACTCCGTCATGGGGGAAAAGCGGCCGTAGGTGGCGCGCAGGGCGGCAAAGGCGAGAAAGCCCGCCGGGCCGAACAGGAAGGTCAGCCCGAGACAGGGCAGGACCAGACCATGCGCGATCCCTTCGGCTCGGGCGGTCCGGACTTGCCATGCGCCTATCAGCAGGTCGAAGGCCAGGTAATGCACCCATCCCGCAAGCGCGATCCAGGGCTGGTCGAAAAGCGCCATCACCGCCGGCAGCGATCCGTATCCGCCGGTGGCGCCGGCGAAATGCCCAAGCATCACCGCGCCGTATCCGACCGCCAGCACGAGCGGGATCGCCCATCCGGCGACCAGAAGCGCGGCGCGCGGCGCAAGCGGCGCGAGGGCGAGCGCGATCCAGCCGGCAAGCGCGAGCGGATTGGCCACCTGAAACAGCATGTCCGGGGTCATGGCGAGCTCCATCTTGACAATGGACAGTTTCTCGCTGGGATTCTTTACAATGTCAAGTTCAAGTTTTGACAGCGGCAAGATCTGGGGCTAGAAGAGGGCATGTCCGACGACCTCGATCACCGGGCGGCCGCCGAAGAGGCCGCAGCCGACGCCTCCGGCGCCACCCCGGCGCAGCCCGCGGGCCGGCGCTACCATCATGGGGATCTGCGCGCGGCCCTGCTGGGCGCGGCGGAAGAGGAGCTGACCCATACCGGCGCCGAGGGGTTCTCGCTGCGTTCGGTTGCCAAGCGCGCGGGCGTGAGCCATGCCGCGCCCGCCCATCACTTCGGCGATGTGGCGGGGCTTCTTGCGGCGCTCACCGCCGAGGGGTTTCGCCGGTTTCTCGACACCCAGGCCCGGCGCGAGGCGGCCGCCGCCGGCGATCCGCGCAGCCAGCTCATCGCGGCGGGACTGGGCTACATCGACTTCGCGCTGTCGAGCCCGGCCCTCTTCCGGCTGATGTTCTCGTCGGCACGGCCGGACCGGAAGTCGGACGAACTGGTCGCGGCGGCGGGAGCCGCCTATCGCCACCTGCTCGACCAGGTCGCGGCGGCCGGCGGCGGCGTCGGCCCGGACGGAGCGCCGACCGAGGATGTGGCGGCGGTCTGGGCGGTGGCGCACGGTCTGGCCGACCTGATCGGCTCGCAGCCCATGCGGCCGGTCGCGGCCCTTCCGCCCGCCGAGCGGGACGCCATGCTGGCCTCGATCATCGCGCGCGCCCTGCCGCGCTGACCGGCCGGGGTCAGTTGCCCCGCCGCGCCGCCTCGATCGCCGCGATGTCGATCTTGCGCATCGTCATCATCGCCTGCATGGCGCGGCGCGCCGCCGCGGGGTCGGGATCGTGGATGGCCGCCATCAGCGCCCGCGGTACGATCTGCCACGACACTCCGAAACGATCGCGGCACCAGCTGCAGGCGCTTTCCGCGCCGCCGTTGGACACGATCGCATCCCAGAGCCGGTCGGTCTCCTCCTGCGTGTCGGTGAAGACCTGGAACGACACCGCCTCGCTGTGGTGAAAGGACGGGCCGCCGTTCAGGCCGACGAAGGGCTGGCCGAGCACGGTGAACTCGACCGTCAGCTCGCCGCCTTCGGGCATCGACGGATTGTCGGCCGGCGACCTCAGGATGCGGCCGACACGGCTGTCGGGAAAGGTTGCCGCGTAGAACTCGGCCGCCTCGCGGGCGTTGCCGTCGAACCAGAGGCAGGTGACGATGCGGTGCTTGCCGGTCATGGCGTGCTCACCTCGGCCCGACGAAGGCGACCATCGCGCCCTGCGGATCCTGCACCTGGATGATCCAGGCGCCGCCCGGCACCTCCATCGGGCCGTTCAGGACCCGCCCGCCCGTCGCAGCGATGCGCCCGACCGCGCCGTCGATCCCGTCAAGCCCGAAATACGGCAGCCAGAACGACCGGTCCATGCCGGGCATCAGGCGCATCATGCCGCCGATGTCGGTGCCGCCATGCGCGACGATGTCGTAGGACCCCATCGCGCCCATGTCCAGGCTGCGCGAGGGCGTCCAGCCGAACACCTGCGCGTAGAAGGCCATGGCCGCCTTCGGGTCGCGGCTCATCAGCTCGTGCCAGTTGCCATGACCGGGCTTGCGCTGGTCGAAGGCGCCGCCCGAGCCGCCCGGCAGGGGCTCGAGCAGGCCGAAGACCGCCCCCTGCGGGTCCGCGGCGATCGCGAAGCGCCCGGTGCCGGGAATCTCGGCAAGGTCCTTGTGGACGGTGCCGCCCGCCCGTCGGATGGCGGCGACCGTCGCCTCGCCGTCGTCCACCGCGACATAGACCATCCAGAAGGCCGGCATGTCCGGACTCTCGGGCCGCATCGCCCCCGCGACCATGTCGCCGCCGATGCTGGCCAGCCGGTAGTCGAAACCGGGCATCCCGGCCGACGCGAAGGTCCAGCCCGCAATCCCGGAATAGAAGGATTGCGCGCCGTCGAGATCCGGGGTGGTCAGCTCGTACCAGCACGGGGTTCCAAGATGCGCCATCACGCGGCCCCCTCTTCGAGGATCGGGACGAACCCGCCCCAGATCATGCGCTTGCCGTCGAAGTGCATATCGGGCGGCGGGCCGGTCATCTCGGCCATCATCGTCTTGTAGGCGGCGTCGCGGGTGGCCCTGTCGGGCCAGACCATCCAGGCGAAGACCACGGTTTCCTCGGGCTCTGTCGCAACCGCGCGCAGGAAATCGGTCTGCTTGCCGGCTGGGACATCATCGCCCCAGGCGACCGTCAGCGACCGCGCCCCGAGCTTCCGGAAGGAGGGCCACCACTTCGCCTCATGCGCGCGGTAGTCCTCGCGCCGGGCGGTGGGGACGGGGATGACGAAGCCGTCGATATAGCTCATGGCGATTCCTCCCTGCGACGATCGGTCCCGGAAGACTGAGCTTGTCGGTTACAAAAAACAACTGATAGATTGCAGAACATGACTGAAACCGGCGATACATCGCGCAAGAGCTATGAGGAAGGGTGCATCGCCGCCCACGCGCTCGACCTTGTCGGCGACCGCTGGGCGCTTCTCGTCGTGCGCGAACTGATGCTCGGCCCCAAGCGGTTCGGCGCTCTTCGCGACGGCCTGCCGGGGATCAGCGCCAACATCCTGACGCGCCGGCTGGTCGAGCTCGAGGCCCAGGGCGTGCTCGTGCGCCGGAGGCTTCCGCCGCCGGCCGATGTTCCGGTCTACGATCTGACGGCGCCGGGGCGCCGGCTGCGGCCGGTCATCGAGGCGCTCTGCCGCTGGGGTGCCGGCATGCCGGGGCACGATCCGCGGCTCTTCATCAGCCCGACCGCTCTCATGATCTCGATGGGGGCGATGATCGACCGCAAGGCGGCGCGCGCGCTTCGCATCGCCGTCGGCTTCGATCTCGGGGCCGAACGGTTCGATGCCCGGCTGGAAGGCGGGCGTTTCATCGCCAGCCCGGCGGCCGAGCCGCAGGGCGATCTGGTGTTCCGCGGAGCGCCCAATGCGGTGGCCTCGGCCGTCTACGCCCGCCGGCCGCTGCCCGAGACGCTGGCCGCCGGAGCGGTGACGCTGGACGGCGACCCGGCGCTGGGCCAGCGCTTCGTCGATCTCTTCGACCTGCGCCGCGACTGAGCGCGGTCAGACCGCCCGGTCCATCTTGGTCGAGAGGTGGATGAGGCTTTCCGACGACTTCACCCCCGGCATCTCGCCGATCTGGTCCAGCACCCCGTCGAGCACCGTGGTGGAGGGGGCGGCGACCTGCAGCAGCAGATCGACCCGGCCCGAGGTGGTGTGCACCCGCTCGACCTCGGGGATGGACTTCAGCCGGGTCAGGATCGCGGCCTGCGCGCGGTTCTCGATGGTCAGGAGCACCGTCGCCCGGATCCGGCCCTGGCGCGCCGCCTCGCCGAGCTTGACCGTGTAGCCCGCGATCACGCCCGAGGTCTCCAGCCGTTCCAGCCGGGCCTGGATGGTGGACCGCGCGACCTTGAGCTTGCGCGCAAGCGTGGCCACCGAGATTCGGGCATCCGCCCCCAGTTGGCCCAGGATGGCGCGGTCAAGGTCGTCCAAAATGCATCACCGGCGATTTGATTTCCGTCTTCGTCATTATATCGGCAAATTCCGGCAAATCTACTCTTTTGATCGGTCAGTTCGTGAACCAAATACCGCGCACTTCGTTCAGGAAAAGGGCGGCTCATACGCACCTGGCCTGGTTGGTAGAAACGCGTAAGCGTCTCCCGACCCGTCGAGCCGGGGCAAGAGGTGGCTGCGCTCTGTTGGCGGGAGCAGGCCGATGGGGCTTTCCAAGACGATCTGGGCGAATCCGTCCGAGATGATCCGTACGCAACAGCCGGACAATCCGGTGATGTTCTTCGCGCCGACGGTGTTGCAGGCGACCGCGCGCCGCTTCATCGACGGCTTTCCGGGCCTTGTGACCTATGCGGTCAAGTCGAACCCGGACGAGATGGTGATCCAGAACCTGGTCGCCGCCGGCATCCGCGGCTTCGACGTGGCCTCGCCCGTCGAGATCGCCATGATCCGCCGTCTCGCGCCCGGCGCGGCCATGCACTACAACAACCCGGTCCGCGCCCGGCATGAAATCGCGTTCGCGGTCGAGAACGGCGTGCAGTCCTATTCGGTCGACAGCCGGTCCGAGCTTGCCAAGCTGATCGAGATCGTCCCCGCCGAGGGTACCGAGATCTCGGTGCGCTTCAAGCTGCCGGTCTCGGGGGCGGCCTACAACTTCGGTGCCAAGTTCGGCGCGACGGTCGAACTGGCGGCCGAGCTGCTGGCGACGGTCGAGAAGGCGGGTTTCATTCCCTCGCTCACCTTCCACCCGGGCACGCAATGCACCGATCCGCTGGCCTGGGACGCCTACATCCGCGCCGCGGCCGAGATCTGCCGCCTTTCGGGCGTGACCGCGCGCCGTCTGAACGTGGGCGGCGGCTTCCCCTCGCACCGGCTGAACGCGGTGACGCCGCAGCTCGAGGCGATCTTCGCCCTGATCGGCCGCGTCGCCTACGAGGCCTTCGACAACGCGCCGCCGGCGCTCGTCTGCGAGCCGGGCCGCGGGCTCGTCGCCGAAAGCATGACGCTGGCCGCCCGCATCAAGGCGATCCGCGACGGCGAGCATGTGTTCCTCAACGACGGGGTCTATGGCGCGCTCGACGAACTGCCGCTGACCGGCATCATCGACCGGATCGAGGTCGTCTCGCCCGAGGGCCGGCGCCGCGACGGCGCGCCGGTCGCCCATGTCGTCTTCGGCCCGACCTGCGACAGCGTGGACCGGCTTCCGGGCGAGGTGATGCTGCCCGCGGACACCGCCGAGGGCGACTACGTGCTGATCCACGGCATGGGCGCCTATTCGACGGCGACCAACACCCGCTTCAACGGCTTCGGCGATCTGCAGCTGGCCACGGTGATGGCGCTGCGCTGACCGCGGCCGGACCTGATCGCGACCCGTCGCCGGGCTCCGGCGGCGGGTCGTCCGTCTTTTGGCCCCGTCCTTTTGGCCCCGTCTCTGGACCTCGGCGGCCCGACCGCTAGATTGGACGGGCACCGGAGGAGCCGCGCCATGTCCCAGTTCGGAAAAAGCCAGACCGTCAACCGGATCGAGGATCTGCGCTTCCTCACCGGGGCGGGTCGCTACATCGACGACACCGCCCCCGCGGACGCGCTGCACGCCTACGTGCTGCGCTCGCCCGTGGCCCATGCCGACCTTGCGCCGCCCGATCTCGCCGAGGCGCGCTCGGGGCCCGGCGTCGTGGCCGCCATCGGCGCGGCCGACCTGCGCGCGGCCGGGGTCGATCTTGCGATCGCGGCCTCGGTGCTGACGAACAGCGACGGCACCCGGGGCGCCGCTCCGCTGCGGCCGCTTCTGGCCGAGGATCGGGTGCGCTTCGTGGGCGAGCCGGTCGCGGTGATCGTGGCCGAGACGCTGGCGGCGGCGCGCGATGCGGCCGAGCTGGTGGCACTCGATCTTTCCGAGCGCGAGGCCAAGGTCGATCTCGCCCCCGGCGGCCCCGAGCTCTACCCCGAGGCGCCGGGCAATGTCGCCTACGACTGGTCGCTGGGCGACGCGGCCGCGGTCGAGGCGGCGCTGGCGGGGTCGGCCCATCGGGTCCGGCTCGTGGTCCGCCACAACCGGATCACCGTCAACTCGATGGAGCCGCGCGGCGCCTGGGCGGAGTGGGACGGCGCGCGACTCCATCTGGCGATGAGCGGGCAGGGCGTCTGGGACATCCGCGACGAGGTTGCCGCGGCCCTGGGTCTGCCCGCCTCTGCGGTCCGGGTCACGACGCCCGATGTCGGCGGCGGCTTCGGCATGAAGGCGATGACCTATCCCGAATACGCGCTCGTCGGGCATCTGGCGCGCACCCTCGGCCGGCCGGTGCGCTGGATGTCGGACCGCTCCGAGGCGATGCAGAGCGACAACGCCGGGCGCGACCTGATCGCCGAGGCCGAGCTGGGCTTTGACCGCGATCTGAAGATCACCGCCTATCGCGTGGATATCCTGAGCAACCTCGGCGCCTGCAACTCGGGCTTCGGCCAGTTCATCCAGTCCTCGGTCTCGGCCAAGGTCCTGACCGGGGTCTACGACATCGGCCTTGCCCATGTCCGCGCCCGCGGCATCTACACCAACACCACCCAGGTCGATGCCTACCGCGGCGCCGGGCGGCCCGAGGCGATCACCACGCTCGAGCGCACCATCGACCGCGCGGCGCGCGAGCTCGGGGTCGATCCCTGGGATCTGCGGGCGCGCAACTACATCCGGTCCTTCCCCTACCGCAACGTCGCGGGCGAGCTGATCGACGTGGGCGACTTCGCCCGGGTCGCGGCCGTCGCGCGCGCCGAGGCGGATGTGGCGGGCTTTCCCGCGCGGCGGGCCGAAAGCGCCGCCCGCGGGCGGCTGCGCGGGCTTGGCACCTGCTACTACATCGAGGCCATCCTCGGCGATCCGACCGAAGGTGCGGCGGTCGAGTTCCACGAGGACGGCACGGTCAGCCTCTATGTCGGCACCCAGTCGAACGGGCAGGGGCACGAGACGGTGCTGGCGCAGTTCCTGTCCGACCGCACCGGCATCCCGTTCGCGGCGATCCGCATCGTGCAGGGCGACAGCGACCGCATCGCCCAGGGCGGCGGAACCGGAGGGTCGCGCTCGGTGACCGTGCAGTCGAACGCGACCCTCGCCGCGGTGGACGCGATGACGGCGGCCTTTGCGCCCTTCGTGGCGGACGCCTTCGATCTGCTGGGCGCAGCCTTCGACGATGGCGGCTTCCGCGCGCCCGGCTCGAACCGGGTGGTGACGCTGATCGACGCCGCCGCCGCCGCGCGGGCCGCCGGGCGCAGCGATCTCCTGCGCCACGAGGTGCGCGCGACGCTTCCCGGACGCAGCTATCCGAACGGGGCGCATCTGGCCGAGGTCGAGATCGACCCCGAGACGGGGGCGCTCGACCTCTGCCGCTACACGGTCGCCGACGATTTCGGCAACCTGATGCATCCGCGTCTGGCCGAGGGTCAGGTGCACGGCGGGGTGGCGCAGGGGATCGGACAGGCGGTGCTGGAGCACACGGTCCATGACGAGACCGGCCAGCTTCTGACCGGATCGTTCATGGACTACGCGATGCCGCGGGCCACGGATCTGCCCTTCGTCCGCTTTGCAAGCGTGCCGGTCCCCTCGACGGCCAATGCGCTGGGCATGAAGGGCTGCGGCGAGGCGGGGACCGTGGGCGCAATCGCCGCCGTCGGCAACGCCGTACAGGACGCGCTCTGGGATCTGGGGGTGCGCGGGCTGGACATGCCCTTCACTCCGGCGCGGATCTGGGCGGCGATCGCCGCGGCGCGCGCGGGCTGAGGCTGCGGCCCGGCGGTCAGGCCACCTTTTCCAGCGTCACCTCGGGCTGGATGCCGAGCGCATGGCAGACGTCACGGGTAAGCCCGGGGCGGTTCAGCGTGTAGAAATGCAGATCCTCGACGCCCTCGCGGATCAGCCGGTCGCAGAGCGTGGTGCACTGCGTCAGCGCCAGCAGATCCTCGCGCCCGTCGCGCCGGGCGGTCTCGAAGGCCTCGTCGAGCCGCGGCGGAACATGCGCGCCGCAGCGGGCGGCAAAGCGCTTGGCCCCGTCCCAGGAGATGATCGGCAGGATGCCCGGGATGATCGGGGCATCGATTCCGGCCTTCACGCAGGCGTCGCGGAACCGCAGGAAGGTGTCGGCCTCGAAAAAGAACTGGGTGATTGCACTCGACGCGCCCGCGTCGATCTTGCGCTTGAGGAAGGCCACGTCCGCGGCGGTGCCGGGGCTGTCGGGATGCGGTTCCGGGTAGGCGCCGACGCGCACCTTGAATTTGCCGGTCGCCGCCAGGGCCTCGACCAGCTCCACCGACGACGCGAACCCTTGCGGGTGCGGCGTGAACCGCTCGGCGCCCTTGGGCGCATCGCCGCGCAGCGCCACGATCTCGCGCACGCCCTGTTCCGCGTAGCTTTCGGCAATGGCGAGGGTCTCCTCCCGGGTCGCATCGACGCAGGTGAGATGCGCGGCCACGTTCAGACCGAAGTTGCGCCCGATCGCGCCGACCGCCTCGTGGGTCAGCTTGCGGGTGGTGCCGCCCGCGCCGTAGGTGACCGACACGAAGGACGGCCGCAGCGGCGCCAGCACCTGCGCGGCCTCGTACAGGCGGAACGAGGCCTCGATGGTCTGGGGCGGGAAGAACTCGAACGAGATGCGCGGCACGGTCATGGGAAATCCTCGGTGGCTGGACCACTTGTGTCACGCTTGAACATGTGAGACAAACTCATAATCTTCAACATGAGTATGAGCTAATCCGCATAATGCATCTCGAGTTGCGGCACCTGCGGACGATCAAGGCGATCCATGATGCCGGCGGACTGGCGCGGGCCGCGGACCAGCTCAACATCACGCAGTCGGCGCTCTCGCATCAGGTGAAGGGGATCGAGGACCAGACCGGGGTCGAGCTCTTCGTGCGTCGGTCGAAACCCTTGCGGCTCTCGGCGGCGGGTCAGCGGCTCTTGCGGGCCGCCGAGAGGATCCTGCCCGAGATCGACTCGCTCTCCGAGGAGTTCCGGGCCCTGCGCTCCGGCAAGACCGGCCGGCTGCACATCGCCATCGAATGCCACGCCTGCTTCGACTGGCTCTTCCCGGTGCTCGAGCAGTTCCGCCGCGCCTGGCCCGAGGTGGACGTGGACATCCGCCCCGGTCTCGCCTTCGGCGCCCTGCCGGCGCTGGTGCGCGAGGAGGTCGATCTGGTGATCTCGTCCGACCCGGAGGACATTCCGGGCGTCGTGTTCCATCCGCTCTTCGATTATGCGCCGGTGTTCGTCGCCTCGAGCGCCAATCCGCTGGCCGCGAAACCCTTCATCGAGGCCGAGGATTTCCGCGACCAGACGCTCATCACCTATCCGATGGACCGCAGCCGGCTCGACATCTTCTCGGAACTGCTCGGCCCGGCGCGGGTCGAGCCGCGCGCGGTGCGGCAGGTGGAACTGACCGCGGTGATCCTGATGCTGGTCGCGTCGAACCGCGGCGTGTCGGTCCTGCCCGACTGGGTGCTGCGCGAGGTGAAGTACCGGCCCGACTACGTGACGCGGCCGGTGACCGAAAAGGGGCTGACCAAGCGCATGTATGCCGCGACCCGAACCGAGGACGCGACCCGGCCCTACATGGCGCATTTCCTGCGGCTGGCGCGGACCGAGCCGGTCAAGCTCCAGCGGGCGTGACCTGCGGCAAGCCCGGGCCTTGAGAAGCCGGCTGGGCCGGCCTATACGCGGGCAACCCCACAGGAGCCCGCGATGCAAGGCAGTGCCAACCTCAACCTGATGATCAAGGCCGCGCGCAAGGCCGGCCGGAGCCTCGTCAAGGATTTCCGCGAGGTCGAGAACCTCCAGGTGTCGTCGAAGGGGCCGGGCGATTTCGTCTCGAAGGCCGACAAGGAGGCCGAGCGGATCATCAAGGAAGAGCTGATGTCGGCGCGGCCGACCTATGGCTGGCTGGGCGAGGAGACCGGCGGCGAGGACGGGGCCGACCCGACCCGGCGCTGGATCGTCGATCCGCTGGACGGCACCACCAACTTCCTGCACGGCCTGCCGCACTGGGCGGTGTCGATCGGGCTCGAGCACAAGGGCGAGGTGGTCGCGGGCGTCATCTACGACCCCGCCAAGGACGAGATGTTCTTTGCCGAGAAGGGGCAGGGCGCCTGGCTGAACGAAAGCCGCATCCGCGTCTCGGGGCGCCGGGTGATGATCGAGGCGATCTTCGCCACCGGCATCCCCTTCGGCGGCCGCTCGACCCTGCCGGCGACGCTCACCGATCTGGCGCGCCTCATGCCGGTCTGTGCGGGCGTGCGGCGCTGGGGGGCGGCGGCGCTCGATCTCGCCTATGTGGCGGCGGGTCGGGTCGACGGGTTCTGGGAGCGTGGGCTCAACCCCTGGGACATGGCCGCGGGCCTGGTGATCGTGCGCGAGGCCGGCGGCTTCGTCGGGCCGGTGCGCGAGGGGCGCGACATCTTCGAATCCGGTGCGGTCATCGCCGGCAACGCCGAGCTTTTCGAGCCGCTGTGCCGGATCCTGCGCGAGGAGAAGTAGGGCGGGGGGCCTTCCGCCCCCCGGGGCCTTGCGGCCCTCCCCCCGAGGGTATTGGCGCGAAGAAGAAGGGGCGGGCGCGTCAGCGGCGCCGGCGGATGACCGGGATCGTCGAGGGCGAATAGGTCACGCCCGGATGGGGTGGCAGGCCATGCGTCCGGCCCCAGAAGAGGAGCCCCCCGCGCCGGCTCCAGAGCGGGAGGGTCAGCAGGATGCCGGCAACGAAGCCCCCGGCATGGGCCCAGTAGGCGACGCCGCCGCCCTCGACCGAGGCGCCGTATCCCGCGACCACCTGCAGCGCGAACCAGGCGCCGAGCACGATCCAGGCCGGGATCGGGATGATCCGGAAGATCACGACGAATATGAAGAGCACGTCGATGCGCGCCTTCGGGAACAGCAGCAGGTAGCCCCCCATCACCCCCGCGATCGCCCCCGAGGCCCCGACCGTCGGGATGGGTGAGCCGGGCGAGGAGGCGATATGGGCGGCGGCGGCGGCGAGCCCGCAGGCCAGGTAGAAGACCAGGAACCCCAGATGGCCCATCTGGTCCTCGAGATTGTCCCCGAAGACCCAGAGGAAGAGCATGTTGCCGGCGATATGGGCGAAGCCCGCGTGCAGGAACATCGAGGTCAGGGGGGTCCAGAGGTCGGCACCCTGCGTCACTGCGGCCGGCACCATGGCCTTGCCGGCCCAGAAGGCCGCGAGCATCCGGTCGCTTTCCATGTAGGGCCACTGGACGAGGAACACCGCGACGTTGATCGCGATGATCGCCCAGGTCACCCAGGGTGTGCGTTCGGCCGGGTTGTGATCGCGGAACGGGAACATCGCGCGAGCCTCGCCGGGCGCATGGTCTGCGTCAAGCCTCTCCGGCCTCGGCGAGAAGCGCCGCATTGCCGCCCGAGGCGGTGGTGTCGATGCAGACATGGCGTTCGACCGTCGCATGGCCGCGGTCCGGCATCCCGGTGACAAGGGGCAGGATCGGCCCCGCGCGGTGCGCGAGCGCAAGCGCGTAGTCGCGCGCCGTCGCCTCGTCGCCCCACCAGAGCGCGCCGGAGAAGCCCGCGAGCCGCGAAAGCGCCGCGGGCGGCAGCCTGGCCTCGACCGCAAGGCCACCGAGCGCGCGGACTGCCGCCGCCTGGGCGGCGGTGTCGGGGCCGAGGCAGAGGACCGGCGCGCGCCGGTGATGGGAGAGGCGGTTCGACTCGCCGGTCGGTCCGGGCAGGTCGGCCGTCGCGAGCCGGTCGGGCTGCGGTTGCGCGGCCGCAAGCCGGGCCGCGACCGCTGCCTCGTCCTCCGCGGCCGCCGCCTCCTCTGCGGCCGCTGCCGCAGACGGTGCCGGGACCCGGCAGAAGCGGGGCAGGTAGTCCGGCCCGCCGGCCTTCGGACCGGTGCCCGAGAGGCCCTCGCCGCCGAAGGGCTGGCTGCCGACCACGGCGCCGATCTGGTTGCGATTGACGTAGATGTTGCCGGCGCGGACGGCCTTGGTCACCTCCTGCACGCGGCCGTCGATCCGCGTGTGCAGGCCGAAGGTCAGGCCGTATCCGGTGGCGTTGATCGCCTCGATCACCTGCGCAAGGTCCGGCCCCCGGAACGTGGCCACATGCAGCACGGGGCCGAAGATCTCGCGCCGAAGGTCCGCGATCCCGTTCACGCGGATCACGGCCGGGGCGACGAAGTGGCCGCCCTTCGGCGTCGTGAGCTGGCGCAGAAGCCGCCCGTCGCGCCGCGCGGCCTCGACATGCGCGCGCACGCCGGCCTCGGCCTCGGCGTCGATCAGCGGGCCGACGTCGGTGGAAAGATCCCAGGGATCGCCGAGCCGCAGTTCCTCCATCGCGCCGAGGAGCATCGTGGTCAGAGGCTCGGCGATGTCCTCCTGCACATAGAGGCAGCGCAGCGCCGAACAGCGCTGTCCGGCCGACTGGAAGGCCGAGGCGAGGATGTCGCGCACCGCCTGTTCGGGAAGCGCGGTCGAATCCACGACCATCGCGTTGAGGCCGCCGGTCTCGGCGATGAGTGGCGCGCCGGGCGCGAGGTGCCGCGCCATGGCCCGCCGGATGATCTGCGCCGTCTCGGTGGACCCGGTGAAGACCACGCCCGAGACGCGCGGGTCCGAGGTGATGGCCGCGCCGACGGTGGCCCCGTCGCCCGGCAGAAGTTGCAGGGCGTCGCGGGACACCCCCGCCTGATGCAGGTGGCGGATGGCCCGCGCGGCGACAAGCGGGGTCTGCTCGGCCGGCTTGGCGAGCACCGCGTGGCCCGCGGCGAGCGCCGCCGCGACCTGGCCCGAGAAGATCGCGAGCGGGAAATTCCACGGGCTGATGCAGGCGAAGGCGCCCGGCTCGGGCGCGTCCTCGGCCCGATCGGCGTAGTAGCGCAGGAAATCGGCCGCCTCGCGCAGTTCCGAGACGGCATCGGGCAGCGTCTTTCCGGCCTCGCGGGCGAGGATCGCGAAGAGCGCGCCGTAGTCCTGTTCATAGAGATCCGCGGCCCGTCGCAGGACGGCTGCGCGTTCGGCGACCGGCGCGCGCCACGGCCGGGCCGCGGCCAGCGCCGCTTCGATCTCGGCGTCGCGGGTTTCCTGCACGGTGCCGACCACGGCGCCCGTGGCCGGGTTCAGCACCCTGTGCGTCGGCCCCGCGGGCACGGGCACCGCAAGCAGGGGCGCGGCCTCGAAGAGCGCCGAGGCGAAGGGCGCGCGCGCCGCCTCGATGCGGCCAAGCGTCGGGATGTCGGTCAGATCGAAGCCCTGCGCGTTGCGCCGTCCGGGAAGGAAGAGGTCGGGGCCGCGGCGGATGGCCGGGCTCGGGATCGCCGCGGGCGCAAGCCGGTCGAGCGCCGTGAGCGGGCAGGCCGCCACCCGCTCGGCCGGAACCGAGGCATCGACGATCTGGTGAACGAAGGACGAGTTCGCACCGTTTTCCAGAAGCCTGCGCACCAGATAGGCAAGCAGGTCCCGGTGCGCCCCCACCGGGGCATAGATCCGGCAGCGCGTGCCTTCGTCGGCGTGCACGATGTCATGGAGCCGCTCGCCCATGCCGTGAAGGCGCTGGAACTCGAAGGCCTCGAACGGCACCGCGGAGGCGCGCGCCATGTGCAGCAGGGCTGCGACGGTGTGGGCGTTGTGGGTGGCGAACTGCGGATAGATGCGCCCGGTCATGCCCAGAAGCTTGCGCGCGTTCGCAAGGTAGCTTGCATCCGTGGCCTCCTTTCGGGTGAACACCGGAAAGTCGGACAGCCCCAGCACCTGCGCGCGCTTGATCTCGGCGTCCCAGTAGGCGCCCTTGACCAGCCGCACCATGATCCTGCGACCGAGCCGGGTGGCCAGCGCGTGCAACCCGTCGATCACCGCCCCGGCGCGCCGCCCGTAGGCCTGCACCACGACGCCGAAACCGTCCCAGCCCGCCAGGGCCTCGTCGGCCAGGACCGCCTCGATCACCCGCAGCGACAGGGTCAGGCGGTCGGCCTCCTCGGCGTCGATGTTGAAGCCCATGCCCGCGCGCGCCGCCTGCGCGGCCAGATCGCGCACGACCGGCACGAGTTCCGCCATGACCCGGGTTTCCTGCGCGACCTCGTAGCGCGGATGCAGCGCCGAGAGCTTGACCGATATGCCGGGGTTGGCCCGGATGTCGCCCTTGTCGCAGGCCGAAGCGATCGCGCCGATCGCGGCGGCGTAGGCCTCGCGGTAGCGGCGGGCATCGGCCCCGGTGCGCGCGGCCTCGCCCAGCATGTCGTAGCTGTAGGTGTATCCCTGCGCCTCCAGCGTCCGGGCCCGCTCCATGGCCGCACCGATGGTCTCGCCCAGCACGAACTGCCGGCCCATCTCCTTCATGGCGCGGGCCACGGCCGCCCGGATCACCGGTTCGCCCAACCGTTTCAGCGCGGCCCGCAGGTGTCCGACGACCCCCGGTTCGCGATCGTCGAGCACCCGGCCGGTCAGCATCAGCGCCCAGGTCGAGGCGTTGACCAGCGGCGAGGCCGAGCGCCCGAGGTGCCGCCCCCAGTCCGAGGGCGCGATCTTGTCCTCGATCAGCGCGTCCATCGTCTCGGCGTCCGGCACCCGCAGCAGCGCCTCGGCCAGGCACATGAGCGCGATACCCTCGTCGGTCGAAAGCCCGTATTCGGCCAGGAACACCTCCATCAGGCCCGGCCGGGTGTCGGCGCGGATGCGCGTCACCAGATCGGCCCCCCGCGCCGTGATCGCCGCCCGCGCGTCGGCGTCAAGCCCGGCCTCCTCGGACAGACGGGGAACGAGATCCGCCTCGGGGGTCAGGGTGCCGGTTTCGACGGCGGTCCAGAGATCGTGCATGGTGGTCTCCTGTCGGATGACCCATGATAGCCGCATTCGGCAAGTCATGCTGACTGAAATTGTGCTAAAGGCAGGCGAAATGAATCGATAATCAGGGGCATGACATGCCGAATGGACTTCCCGAGCTTGACGGATTCGACCGCGCCATCCTGCGCGAACTCTCGGCAGACGGCCGGCTGCCGGTGGTCGAGCTCGCCCGCCGCATCGGCCTGAGCAAGACACCCACTCAGGCGCGGGTCCGCCGGCTTGAGGAACTGGGCGTCATCGCCGGCTACCGCGCCGTGCTGTCGCCCATCCGCATGGGGCTTGCGCATGTGGCCTTCGTCGAGGTGCGGCTCTCGGACACGCGCGAGGCGGCGCTCCAGGCCTTCAACCGCGCGGTCCGCGCGCTGCCCGAGGTCGAGGAATGCCACATGATGGCGGCGGCCTTCGACTATCTGCTGAAGGTGCGCACGTCGGACATCGGCGACTACCGCCGGGTGCTGGGCGAACGGATCTCGGCGCTGCCGCATGTCGCGGCGACCTCGACCTATGTGGCCATGGAGGCGGTGAAGGACACCGGCCTGTGACCGGCGAGGGCCGGGCAGGACCTCGCGACCGTTCCCAGCGCGACGCGCCCCCGGGGTTCAGGGACGGGCCTCGGCCACGATCTCGTCGCCGGCGATGAGCCGCAGGCCGCCGCCCTCGGCGATGTCGAAACGGGTCACCCGCGACAGCATCGCGTAGAACTCGCGCTCGAGCGCCATCAGCGGGTCGGGGCAGGCCATGCGGGTGCCGGCCGCGGGACCGAAGGTCAGGGACTCGCCGGTCAGCGTGTAGGATCCGACGTAGCGGTTGCAGGCGGAGCGGCCCGCGACCCGGCCCGCGCCGTCGAAGCGCAGGGTGATCTCGGCGCCATCCGGCACCGGCGACCCGTCAAGGCTCGTCACGCGCCACTCCGGCCCGCGCAGAAGCACCGCCGGATCGCCGCCACAGCCCTTGAGCATCGCGTCCCCCTGTTGCAGGACCACCGTCTGTGGGTGCGGCATTCCGGTCATGGCGTCAAGGCAGGGCGCCTCGGTCACGCGCAGGACCAGCCCCTTGTCGGCGATGTCGAACCGGCGGGTGTCGCCCTCGGTCACGGCATCGGGCAGGGTTGCGGTCACCGTGCCCTCGGTCCCGAGCCGGGCCAGAGACAACTGGCCGTTGGCGATGGTCACCTGCCACGAGGGCTCGTTGCCCCCGGCGCGCCAGGGCTTCGGATCCGGCATGGCGATGCGGCAGGGGCCGAAGGTCGCGTCGGCGAGGCGGACGGTCCAGTCGGGGCCCGCGCGCTCGATCCGGTTGCCCGCACCATCGCCGTAGCCCGCCCCGCCGGGATCCCGGGCAAGGTCGAGCACCCTCGGGCCGAGATGCAGGCGCGCGGACTCCGCCCCGAGTTCGACGCCGAAGGACGCGGTCCCGCAGTCAAGGAGCTCGGGACCGAAGGCGCTGTGGGCGAAGAGGAGCAGATCGCCGGTGTCCTCCGCGCGCTGGCCCGCCGCGATCGCGACCGGCTGCCCGATCCAGGCGGGGCGGCCGGCCACGACGATCGCCGCACGCAGCGTCAGGTCGATGTCGTCCGGCGCCTCGATGCGGAAGGGCAGGGGCACCTGCGCGCCCATCGTGCCGGTCCGCGCCTGCGCGGCGACGGCTCCGTCCGCGTCCCGAGCTTCGATCACCACCTCGGCGTCCGGGGGCAGCGCGATCCGCTGGACATAGCTCAGCGTGCCGGCGATCTCGCGGGCGGCCACGGGGGCCGCGACCGGTGCGGCGAGAGCGGCGGAAAGGATGGCGGGTGCAAGGCGCGGCAGGCGGGGCATGGACGGTCCTCCCTCGGGTGCGCCCGAGACTATCGCCAGTCGGTGACAGCGCAAAGACCGGCCTTTACCAGACCTCGCGGCCCGCTATGGTCGCCCGGTGCCCGCGTGGTGGAATGGCAGACACAAGGGACTTAAAATCCCCAGGCCGCAAGGCCGTGCCGGTTCAAGTCCGGCCGCGGGCACCAGCGCCGGAGGGCGATTGCGCTTGCAAAAGCAGGCGTTTTGCGGCATTGCATCCGCGCGACGTTGCCTACATCGACCACGATGCCTCCTTCGGGACGCAGTCAAGCGATCTGGTCTGACTGCGCCAAGGCCGCCGCACTTCCGCGGGCGGCACCACTGCTTAGGAGACACACGATGGCCACTGGCTCCGTGAAATGGTTCAACGCCACCAAGGGTTTCGGCTTCATCGCCCCCGATGGCGGCAAGAAGGACGTGTTCGTCCACATCACCGCGCTCGAGCGCGCGGGCCTGCGCGAACTGAAGGATGGCCAGAAGGTCACCTTCGACATCGAAGCCGGCCGTGACGGCCGCGAAAGCGCGACCAACCTGAAGCTCGCCTGATTCCAGGCCGGCCACCGCCGGGCGCGCACCATGCCGCGCCCGGCGTCCTTCCCGACGGACCGCCGCGCCGCGATCGCGGTCCGATTGTAACGGGTACATGATAACCGGCTCCGGCCTCTGGCCCCGGACCCGCCCTTGCGCCAGAGTGTGCGCCGCCGCGTCCCCGGCCGGAACCCGCACATGACAAGCCAGACCACCGACAGATCCCAGGATGCCGCCTACATGGTGCTGATGGCGGTCAGCCTGTGCCATTTCGTCAACGACGTGATGCAGTCGCTGCTGGCGGCGATCTATCCGCTTCTGCATGCCGAGTTCGCGCTGGACTACTGGCAGATCGGCCTTCTGACCTTCGCCTTCCAGGGCACGGCCTCGCTCCTGCAGCCCGTGGTGGGCAGCGTGACCGACCGCCGGCCGTTTCCGCAGTCGCTGACCATCGGCATGGGGTCGTCCTTCCTGGGCCTGCTGCTTCTGGGCAATGCCAGCCAGTATGCCGCGCTCTTTGCGGGCGCCATGCTGATCGGCGTGGGCTCGGCCATCTTCCACCCCGAGGCGTCGCGGGTGGCGCGCCTCGCGTCGGGGGGGCGCTACGGCACCGCGCAGTCGCTGTTCCAGGTGGGCGGGAATTTCGGATCCTCGGCCGGACCGCTTCTGGCCGCCTTCCTCGTCGTGCCCTTCGGCCGGCCGGTCATCGCCTGGCTTTCCGTGATCGCGCTGGCCGGAATGGCGATCCTGTGGCGGGTGGGCGGCTGGTATGCCCGCCATCACCGCAGCCGGGCCGCGGCCACGCGCAAGGCGGTGCCCCTGCCGCGCCGCAAGGTCGCCGTGGCGCTGGTCGTGCTGGCGATGCTGGTCTTCACCAAGAACATCTACACGGCCTCGATCTCGAGCTACTACACCTTCTTCCTGATCGAACGCTTCGGCCTTTCGACGCAGTCGTCGCAGCTGATGCTGTTCCTCTATCTCGCCGCGATGGCGGTGGGGGTCGCGATCGGCGGACCGCTGGGCGACCGCGTCGGGCCGCTCGCGGTCATCTGGATCTCGATCCTGGGCATCCTGCCCTTCACCCTGGCGCTGCCCTACGCAAACCTCTTCTGGACCGGCGTCCTGACGGTGGCCATCGGCATCATCCTGGCGTCGGCCTTCCCCGCGATCGTGGTCTTTGCCCAGGAACTGGTGCCCGGTCGGGTCGGGACCATTGCGGGGGTCTTCTTCGGCTTCGCCTTCGGCATGGGCGGCATCGCCGCCGCGGTGCTGGGGGTCCTGGCCGACAGCTGGGGGATCGAGGCCGTCTACCGGATCTGTTCGTTCCTGCCGCTGATGGGCCTTCTGACCATCTTCCTTCCGCGCCGGGCGGCGCTTGCGGGGCTCTGAGCCCCGCAGGTCGGACCCTCAGGTCCGCACGCCGGCGAACCTCTGCTGCCAGTCTTCCCGTTCCTCGTCCGCGATCTTGCGGAACAGAACCTCCGGGGTGGTGAAGGCGTGGCCGGGGGGCAGGACGGCCAGCGCCTGCGCGACGTCGCCGGGCCAGCTCCGGTCCTCGGTGCCGAGGGCCGACAGGATCGCAGCCGAGGCGTCCGGGATGAAGGGCGCGGACAGCACCGCGTAGAGACGGGTGAGGTTCAGCCCGAGACGGGTCTGCGCCGCCGCCGCCGCCGGATCGGTCTTGTGCACCGTCCAGGGCGCGGCGGATTGCAGGTATTCGTTGCCCGCGACCCAGATCGCGCGAAGCTCGGTGGCGGCCTTGCGGACCTCCATCGCCTCCATGGTCGCCTCGTAGGCGCCGATGCGCGCGGTCAGCTCGGCGATCAGCGCCTCTTCCCGCGGTCCCCAGTCACCGCCGTCGGGCACCGCCTCGCCGAACTTCGACCGGCAGAACTTGGTGATGCGGCTGACGAAGTTGCCCAGCACGTCGGCCAGATCCTTGTTCACGCTGGTCTGGAAGTTCTCCCAGGTGAATTCGCTGTCCGAGGTCTCGGGCGCATGGCTGAGGAGCCACCAGCGCCAGTAGTCCGCCGGCAGGATCGACAGCGCCTGATCCATGAACACGCCCCGGCCCTGGCTGGTCGAGAACTGGCCGCCGTCATAGTTCAGGTAGTTGAACGACTTGATGTAGTCCACAAGCTTCCACGGCTCGGCCGATCCCATGATCGTCGCGGGGAAGGACAGCGTGTGGAAGGGCACGTTGTCCTTGCCCATGAACTGCACGTAGCGCACGTCGGCCGCGCCCCGGTCGGTGCGCCACCAGCGCTCCCAGGCGCTGTCCGGGTGGTGATGGCGGTCGGCCCATTCGGCGGTCGCGGCGATGTATTCGATGGGCGCGTCGAACCAGACGTAGAAGACCTTGCCCTCCATCCCCTCCCAGGGGGCGCCGGGAAACTGCGCCGGAACCCCCCAGCTCAGGTCACGGGTGATGCCGCGATCCTGCAGGCCCTCGCCGTCGTTCAGCCATTTCTTCGCGATCGAGGTGGTCAGCACCGGCCAGTCGGTCTTGGACTCGATCCACGCCTCGAGTTTATCCCTCATCGCCCTCTGGCGCAGGAAGAGATGCCGCGTCTCGCGCAGCTCGAGCCGGGTCGAGCCCGAGATCGCCGAACGCGGATGGATGAGGTCGGTGGGGTCGAGCTGCTTGGTGCAGTTCTCGCACTGGTCGCCGCGGGCCTTCTCGTAGCCGCAGTTGGGGCAGGTGCCCTCGATGTAGCGGTCCGGGAGGAAACGATCATCGTCGAGCGAGAAGAACTGTTTCTCAGCGCGCACCTCGATCAGCCCTTCCTCACCGAGACGGCGGGCGAAGTGCTGGGTCAGGGCGTGGTTGCGGGCACTGGACGACCGGCCGAAGTGGTCGAAGGACAGACGGAAGCCCTGCGCCAGCCCGGCCTGCACCTCGTGCATTTCGGCGCAGTATTGCGCGACGGGCTTTCCGGCCTTGGCGGCGGCAAGCTCGGCGGGCGTGCCGTGCTCGTCGGTGGCGCAGATGAACATCACCTCATGGCCGCGGGCGCGCATGTAACGGGCATAGAGATCGGCCGGAAGCTGGCTGCCGACCAGATTGCCCAGGTGCTTGATCCCGTTGATGTAGGGGATCGCCGAAGTGATCAGAATCCGTGCCATGCGCGCGCCCTTGGATGACGTCCGGCGCCCATTTAGCCGCTTGAACGGCCAAGGGCCAGTGCCAAGCGCCGCCTCGCGCTGTCCCCCTCGCCGCCCCCGGCGGCCGACCCGCGACAAAAGGACGCGACAGATCGCGAAAATCGCCTATCCGGATCTGACGGCCGATCAAGGGAAGAGCACCCATGAAACGCGCATTCATCGCCCTCGCCGTCCTGGCCGCCACCACCAGCCTCGCGCTGGCCGAGGGAAAGCACCACAAGGTCGCGATCCATGTCGACCAGAACGACCCCGCGGTGCTGAACATGGCGCTGAACAACGTCCAGAACCTCGCGTCGTATTACAAGTCGCAGGGCGATACCGTCGACGTCGAGGTGGTGGCCTACGGGCCGGGGCTGGTCATGTACACGGCCGACAGCCCGGTGAAGGACCGCTTCGGCCAGATGCACATGGAGATGGACAACCTCGCCTTCGCCGCCTGCGGCAACTCGCTGGCCGGGATGGAGAAGAAGGCCGGCAAGACGATCGACCTCATCCCCTAGGCCACCGTTATGCCCTCGGGCGTGGTGCGGCTGACCGAGCTTCAGGAAAGCGGTTACACCTAAATCCGTCCATGATCTCGCCCTGATCCCTTGCCCCCGCCGCCCGCGCCGCTAGCTTGCGCGGGCGACACAGGAGGGACAGGATGAAGACTGTCACGCTCGGCCGCGGGGGGCCGCAGGTATCCGTGCTCTGCCTCGGCACCATGACCTGGGGCAGCCAGAACACCGAGGCCGAGGCCCACGACCAGATCCGCCGCGCGGCCGAGGCCGGGGTCAATGTCATGGATGCCGCCGAGATGTATCCGACGAACCCCGTCCGCGCCGAGACGATCGGGCGCACCGAAGAGATCATCGGACACTACCTTGCCCGCCACGGCGGCCGGGACCGCTGGGTGATCGCCACAAAGATCACCGGCGAAGGCGGGCTGGCCCGCGGGGGCGAGGAGATCACGCCCGGCTCGATCCGGCGCGCACTCGACGCCTCGCTTGCCCGGCTGCAAACCGACCACGTGGATCTCTACCAGTTTCACTGGCCGAACCGCGGCAGCTTCCATTTCCGCAAGAACTGGCGCTTCGACCCTTCGCGCCAGAACGTCGCGCGCGTGCTCGACGACATGACCGCCTGCATGGAAACGCTGAACGACCTGGTGGCCGAGGGCAAGATCCGGGCCTTCGGCCTGTCGAACGAATCCGCCTGGGGCATGGCGCAGTGGCTGCGGCTGGCCGAGGCCGGGGTCGGACCCCGGCCGCTGTCGGTCCAGAACGAATACTCGTTGCTGTGCCGGCTCTACGACACCGACATGGCCGAACTCGGCCATGCCGAGGAGGTCACGCTTCTGGCCTATTCGCCCCTCGCCGCCGGGCTGCTCAGCGGCAAGTATGCCGGCGGAGAGATCCCGGCCGGCTCGCGCCGGTCGATCAACGCGACGCTGGGCGGCCGGGTCACGCCGCGGGCCGAGGCCGCCGTCGCCGACTATCTGGCCATAGCCCGCGCGGCGGGTCTTGACCCGGTGGCCATGGCGCTGGCCTTCGTGCGGACCCGACCCTTCCCGGTGATCCCGATCATCGGCGCGACGTCGCTCGACCAGCTCGACCGGGCGCTGGCCTCGGCCGATCTGACGCTTCCGGCCGATGTGGTCGAGGCCATCGAGGCGGCCCACAAGGACCACCCGATGCCGTTCTGAGGCTTGCGGACCGGCGCCGGCCGGGCGACAACCGGGCGAGCCCTTGCAGGAGGACCGATGCGCGCCCCGACCCTTGCCACCGTCGCTGCCCTGGCGCTGGTCGCCTGCGCGCCACGCCCGCAGACGCCCGCCGGTCCGGGCGTGGCCTCGATGGCGCTCTTCGACCCGGCGCGCATGGCCGACGCCTGGCATGTCGTCGCCGAGACCGGTCCCGCCTGCGGCCCCCTGGCCGAGACCTGGGCGCCCGATGGTGCGGGGCGTTTCCGCATCACCGGCACCGCCTGCGGCCCCGGCGGCGCCCGCGCCTTCCTCGACGCGGCCACGGTGAGCGGCCCCGGCCGGTTCACCCGCACGGGCGCGGCGGGAACCCGGCCGGTCTGGCTGCTGTGGGCGGACGCCGACGACCGCATCGCCGTCATCGGCGCACCCGACCGCAGCTACGCCCGCATCCTCGCCCGCAGGCCGCAGCCCTCGGCCGACCTGATGGCCGCCGCGCGCGAGGTGCTCGCCTTCAATGGCTACGATCCGGCGTCGCTTCATCCGCTCTGAGCGGGCGCAGGACCGCGTCGCGACCGGCGGTGCCGGTTCGCGTCAGATCGCGCGCTCCAGATCGTCCAGCAGCGCCGGCACATCCCGCGCGCCGATCTCGGCCTCGCGCACGAGGCCATCAAAATGCGCGGTGATGTCGGCCACCCGCGCGCTGTCGCGGAAGGCGATGTAGTGCCGGCCGAGATACAGGACCGCCATCAGCGGCCCGAAGATGGTGACCGGCGCCGAGAACAGCTTGCGGGCGTCGTAGACATAGATCCGCAGCGACGGGTAGAGCCGGCCGTAGAGCAGCCGGAGCCGCGCGATCTGTGCGCGACGGATCTCGGGCGACAGCTCCCGGTAGTAGCCCTCGGCCCGGGCGAAGGCCCAGAGCTCGTGCTCGGCCACCGCGATCTCGTAGTCGGAATTGCGGCTGAGCATCCAGTTCAGCCGGTCCTCGCTCGCGCCGATCGCCTGCTCGGCGCTGCGCCCGAGCTGCGGCTCGTACTCCCAGGTGAGCATGTCGCGGGTCTTCAGCATGTCGGGCAGGGTCGCCGGGACATGCCGGATCTTGTAGCCGGCCGCCGCCCGGTGCCAGCCGAAGATCGTCTCGTCGATCAGCGCCCGTGGCGCCTCGGTCATCGACAGGGACGCGGCCATGATCTCGGCCAGACGCTCGGGCCGTTCGGTCAGTCCAAGCAGCCAGTCGGTCGAGACGCCCAGCGCGAGCGCGCATTCCGCGACGAGCTGGGCGTTGGGCAGGCGCGCGCCCTCGGTCGAAAGCAGCTGCGAAATGGTGGACCGGTCCACGCCCGTGGCACGGGCCAGCCCGCTCTGGGTTTCGCCGCGCTCGGCCAGGGCCCGGGCAAGGCGCGTCCGAAAGAGATCGCTTCGGTCCCGTTTGTCGACTTTCTGGCGCATCAGGTGAAAAATCAAAACAACCGTGACGATATGTTGCGCATCCTCCCGATTATCCCGTCTCGGCGCAAGCGGTAGTTTGCGAAGCGGCAGAACGGGTTGAGGGACGACATGCAGACAGGCGGCAGGGAAGGGGTCGAATGGCCGACGCTGGCCCTCCTGGTTCTCTGCTATGCGCTCTGGGCGGTCGGGACGACCTGGGCGGCCGCGCTCTCGCTGCCGCTGGGCATGGCGGTGACGCTCTTGAGCCTGGTTCTGCATTCCTCGCTCCAGCATGAGGTGCTGCACGGCCATCCGTTCCGCAATCCGCATCTGAACCACCTTCTTGTGTTCCTGCCGGTGGGGCTCGCCTTTCCCTATGGCCGGTTTCGCGACACGCACCTCGACCACCACCGCGACGAACATCTGACCGATCCCTACGACGATCCCGAGACGAATTTCCTCGATCCGAAGGTCTGGGCGCGCCTGTCCCGGCCGGTGAGGGCGCTGCTGCGCTTCAACAACACGCTGTTCGGCCGCATGCTGGTCGGTCCGGCGATCGGTTATGCCCTGTTCCTTCGCGCCGACCTGGCTGCGATCCGGGCCGGCAACCGCCGGGTGCTGCGCGACTGGCTTCTGCATGGCGCGGGCCTCGCGCTGGTGGCGCTCTGGCTGTCCGGTGCGTCGATGCCGCTCTGGGCCTATCTCGTCTCGGCCTACGGGGCGCTGTCGGTCCTGAAGATCCGCACTTATCTCGAACACCGCGCCCATGACATTCCGCGCGGCCGCTCGGTGATCGTCGAGCGTGGCGGCATCCTCGGATTCCTCTTCCTGAACAACAACCTGCACGCGCTTCATCACGCAAGGCCGAAGGTTGCCTGGTACCGTCTGCCCGGTCTCTACCGCGACCGGCGCGACGAGTTGCTGCGCCGCAACGACGGCTACCATTACCGCAGCTATGGCCAGATCTTCCGGGCCTATTTCCTGCGCGCCAAGGATCCGGTGCCCCACCCGCTGCGCCCGCAGGACTGACGCGGGCGCTCTGGCGCAACCGGCCGCCGGCTGTCACAAGGGGCCATGAGCCTCTGGATCCCGATCACCATCGCCGCCGCGGCGATGCAGACCCTGCGCTTCGTCCTGCAAAAGCAGTTGAGCGGGTCCGAACTCTCGGCCGCCGGGGCGACCTTCGCGCGGTTTCTCTTTGCGGCGCCTCTGGCCTGTCTCGCGGCCGCCGCCGCCCTCGGGATCCACGGCGACGCCCTTCCGCGGCCGGGCCCCGGTTTCTGGGGCTTCGTGCTCATGGGGGGCATCGCCCAGATCCTCGCCACCTTCCTGACGGTCGCGCTGTTCGGGATGCGCAACTTCGCGGTGGGCATCGCCTTCACCAAGACCGAGACGGTGCAGGTCGCGCTCTTCTCGGCGGTGATCCTGTCCGAGTCGGTCGCACCGGCCGGCTGGGTGGCCATCGGCCTCGGTCTTGCGGGCGTACTCCTGCTGTCGCGCTCGCCGCAAGCCGATGCGCCGCTCTTCGGCCGTCCCGCCCTCTACGGCGTTCTGGCCGGCGGTCTCTTCGGACTTTCGGCCATCGGCTACCGGGGGGCGACCGTCGCGATCGACGCGCTGCCCTTCTTCAGCCGGGCGGTGGTCGCCCTTGCCGCGGCAACGGTGCTGCAATCGGTGGTCATGGCGGCCTGGCTGGCCTGGCGCGAGCCGGGAGAGATCGCCCGGGTCGGGCGCGGCTGGCGTCGCACGGCCCTCGTGGGCCTCACCGGGATGCTGGGGTCGCTTGGCTGGTTCACCGCCTTTTCCCTTCAGAACGCGGCCCATGTGCGCGCCCTCGGCCAGGTCGAGATCGTCTTCACGCTTCTGGCTTCGGTGCTGGTCTTTCACGAACGGCTCCGCCTGCGCGAGGCCGCCGGCCTCGGGCTGGTGGTGCTGTCGCTGATCGTGCTGGTCGTGGGGCTTGGCTGACGCCCGCTCTAGTCCAGCCGGCGGAAGGTCGCCTCCGGCCCGGCGTTGTCGAAGAACGGAACCCCCGCGTCGGCCCGCCGCCCCGCCAGCCGGTCGGCGACCTCGGCCAGCACCACCTCGGTGATGAAGGGCAGGTTGAGGTGGCGCGCCTCGGACAGGGCCACCCAGTGCAGGTGCGACAGTTCGTCGGAGGCGCGCGAGAAATCGTCCGGGTCGCCCGCGATCGCCTCGGCCCGAGCAAGGAAGAAGCGGGCATCGAACCGGCGTGGCCGGCCGGCGGGGGTGATGGCCCGGAACACGAAGCGCAGCGCGGCGGCGTCCGGCAGATGGCCCGAGGCGGCAAACCCTTCCCAGCCCGGCGGCGGGTCGTCCCACCGGCCGGGCCGCCCGAGCACCAGCCCGGTCTCTTCCCAGAGCTCGCGGATCGCGCAGGCGGCCAGCGCCGGTCCGATCCCCTGCGGCGCGTCCCGCGAAAGCCGCTCGGCGCAAAGCGGGGACAGCGGGGCACGCGGCGCAACGCTGCGGTCGGCGGGGTCAAGCGCACCGCCGGGAAAGACGAACTTGTCGGGCATGAAGACCGCGCCGGACCCCCTCTGGCCCATCAGGACCATGGGCGCGCTGGCCGGGCCGCGCAGCAGGATCACGCTGGCCGCGTCGCGGATGGGCACGCCGGACGCCGGCCCGGTGTCGCCCGGACGGGACGGGTCCGCGTCAGGCACTCGCCGGCTCGGCGCCGAAGCCATGCATCCGCTTGGCCCACTGGATGGCCACCATCACACCCTTGAGCCGGGGCAGAAGGTAGAGCGACAGCCCCACGCAGCCGACCGCGAAGGCGGTGGCCATGACCCAGGGGTCGGGGCGGAACTCGACGAAGGCCAGAAGCAGCGCCGGAGCCAGAAGGTGGCCCACGATCAGGATGGTGAGATAGGCCGGCCCGTCGTCGGCGCGCTGGTGGCTCAGATCCTCGCCGCAGACCGCGCAGGTGTCGCGGACGGTGAGATAGCCGCGCAGGAGCGGTCCCGATCCGCAGCAGGGGCAGCGTCGCCGCCAGCCGTTGACCATGGCCCGGCGCAGCGGGCGCTCATCGTTGCCCGCAGGGCAGGGCAGGCGGTCCGCATCGGCGGCGGTCTGGGTCATGGTGCGCTCTCCTGATCGACGACTTATCGCGCGATTTGGGCGGTCGGGGAAGCCCCGGGAAGGGGGGTGGGAAAAGATGTCGCAAAAGACGGCAATTTCCGGCCGGGCCGGGACCGGCGACGGAAAGCCGATCGCCGCGCGTTCAGGAACCATCATGCGGCCGGTGTGGCCCGGAGAGGAGATGGAAACGATGCGCAAGAATGCGATGATGGCGGCGGCGGTCCTGGCCCTTGGCGCGGGGGTCCTCGCGCATCCAGCCGTGGTGAGCGCGCAGGGCGCGGGCGCCGGTCAGGGGCCGGGCATGGGCATGGGCGCCGGTCGGGCCGAGATGGGTCCGGGCGAGGGTCCGATGGGCTTTGTCTTCGCCGAAGTGGACGCCGACAAGGACGGCAAGATCACCGAGGCGGAGATCGCCGCGTGGCGTTCGTCCCGGGTGGCCGGCGTGGACAAGAACGCCGACGGACTGATTTCGGTCGAGGAACTCGCGGCGCAGGAGATGGCCCGCATGGAAGAGCGCGCCAAGGCGATGGCCACCGCACGCGTCGCCCGTCAGGACGTGAACGGCGATGGCCAGCTTTCGGTCGAGGAACTGCTCGCCCGCCCGATGCCCGAGCGGCTGTTCCAGCGGATGGATGCCAACGGCGACGGCGCCATCACGGAAGACGAGATGACCAACATGCGCGAGCGCATGGCGGATCGCCGGCGCATGGGCGGAATGCCGGGCCAGGACGGTCCGATGGCCGGCCACGGCCGCGGGGGTGACGGCGACTGCGGCATGCAGGGCGGTCACGGCGGCGGCCGGATGCCGTGGATGGACGGCGACGACAACTGACCGGCATCGGCCGCGTCCGGTGTCGTCCGGGCGCGGCCGATGGCCAATGGCGGGCGGCTGCGATAGATTGGCTTCGTGAGACGGATGGCCCTGGACGCGACGAGCGAGGCTTCGGACGAGGCGCTGCTGGTGCTGTACGGCAACGGCGATCCGCAGGCCGCGCTCGAACTGACGCGGCGCCTTGTGCCGGTCGCGTTCCGGGTGGCGGTGCGGATGCTGGCCGACCGGGCCGAGGCCGAGGACGTCGCGCAGGAAGCGATGCTGCGGCTCTGGAAGGTGGCCGGAAGCTGGCGGTCGGGCGAGGCGCAGGTCTCGACCTGGCTCTACCGGGTGACGACGAACCTCTGCACCGACCGTCTGCGCCGTCGGCGCGGTGTGGGCATCGACGAGGTGCCCGAGCCCGCCGATGGCCGGCCGGACGTCGTCGAGGGGATGATCGACGCGGACCGTGCCGCGGCGCTCGAGGCCGCGCTTGGTCTCTTGCCCGATCGCCAGCGGCAGGCGGTGGTGTTGCGGCATCTGGAGGGGCTGTCCAACCCCGAGATCGCCGAGATTCTGGAAATTGGCGTCGAGGCGGTGGAAAGCCTGACGGCGCGGGGAAAGCGGGCGCTGGCCAGGGCTCTGGACGGGCGGCGCGAGGAACTGGGGTACGGTCATGACTGACGCAACCGAACACGACGATCGGCTGGATGCGTTCTTTGCCGCGGCGCGCTCCGCCGCACCCGAACCGTCCGCAGCCCTGCTGGCGCGGGTCGAGGCCGAGGCGCTTGCGCTGCGGCCCGCTCCCGCACCCGCGGTCCGGGCGCGGAGCGGTGGCGGGCTGCGGCGGCTCGTCGATCTCCTGGGTGGCTGGTCGGCCATGGGCGGATTCGCGACGGCCGCGGTGGCGGGTGTCTGGATCGGCTTCTCGGGGCCGGGCTCGCTCGGCGACGCCGCGGACGGGCTGATCGGCTATCTCGCCCCGGCCACCACGGTGGACCTGATGCCCGATCTCGGCGACGCCGGTCTGACGATGGAGGACGGACAATGACCGACACCCCGGAGAAGGAGCCGCAGGGCGGCGGGGCCACGCCACCGCAGGCCGGACCGGCGGCGCCGCCCGCCCCCCGCGCGCCGCGCGGGATGCGCATCGCCCTGGTCCTGTCGCTGGCCCTCAACCTGCTGCTCGTCGGCATCATCGGCGGCGCGGCGCTGCGGTACCTGCGCTACGGCCCCCCGGTTCCGGTCGCGGACGTGGGCCTCGGGCCGTTCACGGGGGCGCTTGCGCCCGAGGACCGCAAGGCGCTGCGCGAGTCGTTCCTGCGCCAGACTCCCGGCCTGCGTGACAGCCGCCGCGAGGCGCGCGACGACCTGCAGCGGATGATCGGTCTTCTGCGGACGGACCCCTGGGATCCCGCCGCCGCCCTTTCGATCATGTCGCGCCGCACCGACCGCACGGTCGAGCGCATCGCGCTCGGCCAGTCGCTCTTCCTTGAGCGGCTTGGCAGCATGACCGCCGACCAGCGCCGCGCGCTGGCGGACCGGATCGAGACGATGCTGGAGCGGGGGGGGGCCGGACGCGACCGCGACCACGCGCCGGGTCACGACTGAGCCGGATCACGACTGAGCCGGGCGCGCCGGGCCGGGCGCGCGCCGTTTCACGCCGCCGGGCGGGCGATCTGGACCTGGTTGCGCCCGAGCGACTTCGATGCGAGCAGGGCGGCGTCGGCCTCGTCGATCAGCAGATCGACCGCCGCCGCATCCCGGGGATCGCCCAGCGCCAGCCCGACCGAGGCCGTGACCGTCACCCGCTGGCCGCTGGCGAGCGCGACGGGCGTCTCGGCGATGACGCGGCGCAGCCGCTCCGCCGCCTCGCGCGCCGCGGGGAGCGGCGCCTCGGGCATGGCCAGCAGGAATTCCTCGCCGCCGATTCGCGCGAGAAGGTCGCCCGCGCGCAGATTCGCCCGCAACCGGTCCGACACCGCGACCAGCACGGCATCGCCCGCGGCGTGGCCATGGGTGTCGTTCACCTCCTTGAAGCGGTCGAGGTCGAGCACCATCACCGCCAGCGGCCGGTCGGCCTGCCGGGCCTGGGCGGCCAGCCGTCCCAACTGGGCCAGCGCGTAGCGGCGGTTGTGCAGTCCGGTCAGCGGGTCGGTGACCGCCATCCGCAGCCCGTCGTCCACCCGTGCCCGCAGCCGTTCGATGTCGCGCTTGCGCTGGGCCTGCGCCCGCAGACGCAGCGCCATTTCCTCGGGGCTGGCCCCGGCGTCGATCAGATCATCGGCCCCGAGGTCGAGCGCGATGGCCGCGGTTTCCTGGTCGCCGGGCCCCACGACAAGGCAGATCGCCGCGTCGCGCGTCGCGTGCCGGGATCGCAGTTCCGACAGGATGCGCAGGCAGTCGCCGGCCCGGCCCATCCGGGCCTGCAGCACGAAGACATCCGGCGTGCCGCGGGCTCCGGGGGCGAAGGCGGCGTCGCGATCGAGGATGACCAGCCGGTCCGGCGTGAAGGCGGACAGCCGGCGCTTCAATTGCAGCGCCTCCTCGATCCGGTCGTCGAGCAGCGCGATGGTGGCGCGGCCGACATAGGCCGCCGGCGGTTCGGCCAGGCCGAGCTCGCGGCAGGTCTCGGCCCGAAGCCCCAGCTCGGCCGAATTCTCGCGCGCCCGCAAGAGGCTGCGCAGCCGCGCCAGAAGCACCAGCTCGTCCACCGGTTTCCAGAGGATTTCCGAGGCGCCGGCCTGCAGCGCGGCAATCCGCCGGTCCCGGTCCCGGAAGGCCGAGATCATGACCACCGGAATGTCGCGGGTCTGCGGAGCGGCGCGAAGCCGCCGGCAGACCTCGATCCCGTCCATGTCCGGCAGCTCCACATCCAGAAGAATCAGGTCCGGCACCAGTTCGGCCGCGAGCATCAGCGCCTCGTTGCCGGTGGCGGCCTGAATCGTTTCGTAATGCGCCGTGGCAAGCTTGACCTTCAGCACGATGCGGTTGGTGGCCACATCGTCAACGATGAGGACTTTGCCCGACACCTGAGGTCTCCGCGCTTTACCTGACCGCCCGTCGAGGCCATCTTCGGTCGCCAATGGTTAAGAAAGTCTTTCGGGTGGACCGGAGCGGGACGGGGGATGGCATGAACGGGCGGGAATCCGCGGAAACCGTGGCGCTTCGGGCGCTGGGCTGGATCGCTGGCGACGCGGAGCGGCTCGGGGCCTTCCTCGGGGCAAGCGGGCTCGATCCGGCCACGCTGCGCGCCCGGGCGGCCGACCCCGAGATGCTGGCCTCGGTGCTGGATTTCCTGTTGGCCGACGATGCGCAGGTGCTGGCCTTCGCCGCGGACGCCGGCCTTGCGCCCGAGGCCGCGCTCAGGGCGCGGGCGGCGCTTCCCGGCGGGGATCTGCCGCACTGGACCTGAGCGGTTGCATCCCCGGCCGCCATCGGTCACGGTCGCGCCCGGACGGGAGGACGCGATGGGCGGCTTGCGCGGGATCATCTTCGACAAGGACGGCACGCTTTTCGATTTTCGCGCGACCTGGGGCGCCTGGGCACGCACGATGATCGAGGAGCTGTCGGGCGGCGACGCCCGGCAGGCGGAGCGCATCGCCGCGGCTCTCGGATTCGATCCGGCGACCGGGAACTTCCATCCCGACAGCCCGGTCATTGCCCATACCCCCGACGAGATCGCCGCGGCGCTTCTGCCGGTGCTGCCGGCCGCCAATCCGGCGGCGCTGGCCGCCCGCATGAACGCCGTCGCCGCCGACACCGCCATGGCACCGGCCGTCCCGCTTCCGGCGCTGATGGGCGTGCTGGCCGCGCGCGGCCTGGCGCTGGGGCTTGTGACCAACGACGCCGAGGCCGCGGCCCGGGCCCATCTCGCGCGGTCGGGCATCGGCGACATGATCGGGTTCGTGGCCGGCTATGACAGCGGCCACGGGACCAAGCCGGCGCCGGGGCCGCTTCTGGCCTTCGCGGCGCAGCACGGATTCGCCCCTTCGGACGTGCTGATGGTCGGCGACAGCCGGCACGATCTGGTGGCGGGTCAGGCGGCGGGGATGCGCACGGTTGCGGTGCTGACCGGCATCGCCGGCGCGGACGACCTCGCGCCCCTGGCCGAGGCCGTGCTGCCGGACATCGGCCACCTGCCGGACTGGCTCACGCGGCACGGCTGACCCGGCGCCGGAGGCCGCTCTCCAAAAACGACATCCCGGTGTCGGGAATTCTGCTGACCCCTGCCGCTGGCGGCGCCCATCCTCGCCCATGCCCGGAACCGGGGCGGGCCTTCGTCGGGGGATGCAATGGCGGACGATGCAAAGCGCAGGCGGTCGGGCGGCCGGGCGGGTCATGCGGCGCGCGGTGGCGGTCACGCCATCGAGCAGATGCCCTGGCGGATCCCGGTCAACCGCGACCGTCCGACCGAGCCGCTGACCGAGGACGGCGTCGCCGCGATCCACTCGGGCGCGATGCGCATCCTGCGCGACATCGGCATCCGGTTCCTGAACGACGAGGCGCTGGGGATCTTCGCCCGCGCCGGCTGCCGGGTCGAGGGCCAGACCGTGCGGATGGACGAGGACTTCGTGATGGAGATGGTGCGCCGCTGCCCGGCCGAGTTCACCATCACCCCGCGCAACCCCGACCGCGTGCTGCCCTTCGGCGGCCGGCACATCCTGTTCGGCAACGTGTCCTCGCCGCCGAACTCCTGGGATCTGGAACGCGGCAAGCTGCCGGGGTCGATGGACGCCTTTCGCGACTTCATCAGGCTGACCCAGTATTTCAACTGCATCCACTTCGCCGGCGGCTACCCGGTCGAACCGATCGACGTGCACCCGTCGATCCGCCATCTCGACTGCCTGCGCGAAAAGCTCGTGCTGACCGACAAGGTGATCCACGCCTATTCGCTGGGACGCGAGCGGGTCGAGGATGCGATGGAGATGGTGCGCATCGCCGCCGGCCTCGACGAGGCCGGCTTCCGGGCGCGCCCGCACATGTTTACCAACATCAACTCGGTCTCGCCGCTCAAGCACGATTTTCCGATGATCGACGGGGCGCTGCGCCTGGCGCGGGCGGGGCAGGCGGTTGTGGTCACGCCCTTCACGCTGGCCGGTGCGATGGCGCCGGTCACTATGGCAGGGGCGGTGGCGCTTTCGATCGCCGAGGCGATGTCGGCGATCGCGCTCATCCAGTTCGTGGCGCCGGGTGCGCCCTGCATGATCGGCACCTTCACCTCGAACGTGGACATGAAGTCGGGTGCGCCGGCCTTCGGCACTCCCGAATACATGCGCGCCACCCAGATGACCGGGCAGATGGCCCGGTTCTACGGGCTGCCGCTGCGGTCGTCCGGGGTCTGCGCCTCGAACGTGCCGGACGGGCAGTCGATGTGGGAGACCTCGAACAGCCTCTGGGCGGCGGTTCAGTCGGGCACCAACATGGTCTATCACGCGGCCGGCTGGCTCGAGGGCGGGCTGATCGCCAGCCTCGAGAAATTCGTGCTGGACTGCGAGGTCCTTCAGATGATCCAGCGCTACATGGAACCCCAGATCTGGGCGACATCGCCGGATGACATCGCGGTCGAGACCATCGCCGAGGTCGGCCCCGACGGTCACTACTTCGGCTGCGCCCACACGCAGGCGCGCTACACGACCGCCTTCTACGCCCCGATCGCCAGCGACTGGCGCAACTACGAAGCCTGGCAGATCGACGGCGGCGTCTGGAGTGCCGAGCGCGCGCACCGGATCGCCAAGGCGATCCTGGCCGAGTTCGAGCCGCCGCCGATGGACCCGGCGCGGCGCGAGGAACTGGATGCCTTCGTGGCCCGGCGCAAGGCCGAAGGGGGCGCGCCCACCGACTTCTGACGCCGTTGGCCTTCCGTTAACGCGAAGCGGGCAGCATGGCGCCCAACACGGAAGCTCTGCCATGCACCGCCTCATCAACCGTTCGATCCGGCATTTCCTTGTCCAGACCTACGGCGGGGGCCTCTGGTCGCTGGTTGCCGCCGATGCCGGGCTCGCGCTGGACGGGTTCGATCTCTCGGTCGGGGCCGATTGCTGTCCGGCGGACCGGTTGGTGGACGCCGCGGCGCGCCGGTTGCGCCGGGACCGCAACGCGCTGCTCGAGGATCTCGGCATCCATCTGGCCATGCTGGAACCCGTGCGCCGCGTCCTGCGCTTCGGGGGCGCGACCTTCACCGATTTCCTGCTCTCGCTGGGCGAGCTTCCGGGCCGGGTGCGCATGGCGCTGCCGGACGTCTACTTTCCCTCGATCGACGTCGAGGAGGCCGGACACGGCCGATTCATCGTGCGCGTGAAGGGCAACATGGCCGAATGCCCGGCGATCTTTGCAGGGGCCCTGCGCGCGATGGCCGACGACTACGGCGCCCTCGTGCTCATCGACCAGCCCGGGGGCGATACCCTGCGGGTGGACCTCCTCGATGATCACTTCACCGCCGGGCGCCCGTTCGACCTCGCCCTGCCGGGGGCCGCGTGATGGGCGGCGCACCGTTCGATGCGCCGCTCTGGCTCGACGCGGACCGGCTCGGACGGCTGATGCCGCTCGCGCTCTGGCTCGCGCCCGACGGCCGGGTGCGTGCCGCCGGACCGACGCTGCGCAAACTCGGGCCGCAGATCCGGCCAGGCGCCGCCTTTTCCGACCTCTTCGACCGCCTGCGCCCCGCCTCGGGTCCCCTTGCCACGCCGGAAGGGCTGCGGCTGGACATCGCGCTGCGGTCCGGGGCGCGGACGCCGTTCCGCGCCCTCGCGATCGACCTTGGCGGGCAGGGCACGCTTCTCGACCTGTCGCTCGGCATCCATGCCGCCGACGCGGTTCGAACCTACGGTCTCACCATGTCGGACTTCGCCCCCACCGACCTGACGGTCGAGCTGCTGTTCCTGACCGAGGTGAAGGATGCGGTCATGGCCGAGCTTGCCGCCGTCAACGCCCGCCTGCACGAGGCGCGGGGCCGGGCCGAGGCGCGCGCGCAGACCGATGCGCTCACCGGGCTGGCCAACCGCAGGGCGCTGTTCGACGAACTCGCACGCGCCGCGCAGGTCGCCGCGGAGGGCAGCGCGCACTTTGCGCTGGCAGCTCTGGACCTCGACCTGTTCAAGCAGGTCAACGATACGCTGGGCCATGCCGCGGGTGATGCGGTCCTGACCCATGTGGCGCAGGCGCTGAACCAGGCGACCCGGTCGGACGACCTCATCGCCCGCGTCGGCGGCGACGAATTCGTGATCCTGTTGCGGGGCCTGACCGATCCCGGTCCCATCCGCCAGCTCGCGCGGCGGATCATCACGGCCATCGAGCGGCCGGTCCCGGTCGGGGATCAGGCGGCGCGGGTCTCCGCCTCGATCGGGGTGACGCTCTCGAACCGCTATGACGCGCCGGACGCCGCCCGTATGATGGCCGACGCCGACGCCGCGCTCTACGCCGCAAAGCGTGCGGGCCGCGGCCGCATGAGGCTGCACAACCCCGCACGGCCGACGGCCATCAACCGTCGCCGGGCATGACCCATGCCAAACGGGGATCGCCATGGAAGGGGGAAGGCGCCTGGCAGCCCGTAGGGGAGTCTTTTGCATTGAAAAACAAAGGAAAAATTCGGCTGATACCAACAAGAATACCAACAAGTGAAAGCTGCCCAGAGGAGTCACAGTCGATTTTCGGGAAGGTGTGGCGATACCAACACAGGGCATCGCCACGCCGATCTTAGGCTCCAGACTCATTGATTGTCAAAGCCAGAACAGGACGGTAGCGGCGAGGGTGACGGCAGAGAGGAAAACCCTGGGGCACCTGTCGTAGCGGGTGGCGATGCGGCGCCAGTCCTTGAGCCTG